>JAXLZO010000001.1:0-1283673 GCA_046350815.1 Candidatus Altimarinota bacterium
GAAGGGAAGCAAAAAGCTCCTCAATGAAGGGAAGCTGAGAACGTAGTTCATCTGGCATCTTATCTCGTGTATTCTTGTATGCTTCATAAGTTGAGCTCCGAATCATAGGCCCTGGACCATCATATGCTACAACAATCCCATCTGGTTGATCATCCTGAAGGAGTGAAACAAGAAGTTTTGTCATGCCATAAATCGCATTTACCGGCATACCAGATTTTGTATGCATTGTAGGTACTGCAAAAAAATTGCGATAGATGAGATTGAAGGCATCAAGTACAAAAAGTTGCTTCATAGAAAAAATTAAGAAGAAATTTTTACCTCTTTTGCCTTTCGTTTGACTATCTTTTCTCATCCCTCAATGTCTTTTTCATACTCACTATGATGTGATGCACGCTTGTGTCTGAGACTCTCGACAAAATAAATGATGTTTTTTTTGCTGCTCGTTGTATTCGAAGCTGGCTGAATGAAGGAGAGATTGACTCGTACATTTTCACCTTCATAATTAAGACTGATTTTATATTTAAGACCAAAGTATGATTTAAAATTCTCAGCGAGCTTGCTCGTACGTATAGAGAGATGATCATCGAGAAAATGTTCAAGCTTATTCATAAATTCCTGAAAACTTACCTCAAAACGGTTTGAATTATAAAGAATTTCAAGATCAATACGACGATATCATTGACTTGATAGATCTAATCGCTGATTGATTTCCGTAAAGAATTTATAGTTTGGAACATATATTACACGTCATGTATGATTACCACTCTGATCTTTTGCAATCATCGATACATAGAGTGGATGAATGGCAATAATTTCACCGAGGCATTCCATACTATTGATCGAACCAAATCTCATAATATCACCGATCTTATATCGTGAAATCACATAAAAAAATGCAGCAAAAGAGAGTATCACTTCTTTGAATATCAAAATAATCACTCAAACTCAAACCGCTAACAAATCAAATGCAGATCATGTTTTTTCAGCAAGAAAAACAACGATTACAAATACAATAAACGCTATGCGAATAGTATCCAAAATTTGTACTTTCTTATAGTACTCAATATAGAACTCTGCATTACGCTTCTTATTTTGACCTTCATTTATATTTACTTGCAGTTCCTGCTCATGCTTTGCGTACACTTGTGCCTTAACACGAGCACGATAACGGCGAAGGGTAAAATCTACCGAGAAAGCAAAAATAAAAAGAATGATAAAAAACCAGTTCGCCCGAACGAATGGAACAAATGTAAGAAGAAAATCAAACATAAAAAGACTATTATCGCAAATATTGTTGCACCTTAGCATTGTGTTCTTCGAGATTGCGAGAAAGTCGAAGAACTCAATCGTTGTCATGAAGATAATACAAATACTCAGATTTATCTGATGCATCGAGTGATGCTCGATATATATCAGCAGTCACGTTTGAGATTGGTCAGCGTGGCAATCATCGAAGAGTACGGGTATTGTACTCATTTATTTCTCGTATATGACTACCGATAAAATTTGGAGTGCACTCAGAAGATGTGATTTTATACGCATAACATGTAGTTGCATCAGCTCACAATGCAATATTATTCTTGAGACGAGTTTTTAGTACACTTGCTACCTTAATATAATTAGCAGGATTTCTTTCTTCTTTTTGGAGAATAGATGCGAGAATAATATCTTTTTGAACTGTTTTCTTCTCAGCATCAGAGAGATTTTGATAGATTTTTTTATGAAATCCTTCAAGTAATTTCATAACGATCGTCTCAAGTGCTGATCCATCAGCAATCTCATGAGTATCCGGATAGAGAAATCCTTCAAGTGAATCCATCCCGCGAAGAAAAGGATATTTTGCTGAAAAAAGGAGTGCGAGATTTGCCTGAGATGAGATGAGATCTCATGAAGCAATATATCATCTTTTTGTTAGATATGCATCAATGTCATAGATATTCCAACCTGGCAAGATGGTAATGTTCGCAGCCTCGATTGGTTTGGAAGCTGAGAGAGTCTTCGTAATAAATTCAGAGATGGTAGCTGTTTTATCTACTGGATAGATTCAAGATTTTACAACACTCGGGACATCAGCGATAAATCGAAGATAGTAACGATATCTCCAGGGTGCAACCTTATCTTTGAATGGCTTATTATCAATGAGTGTTGAGAGTGTCTCTCATGGTGGAATCTCGATTCTGTTTGTATCCAATACGATACTACCAACCTGAACAATACTGATATAAAAACCGAGAGAGAAAAGGAAAGAGAAAAAGAGAAAGAAACGTAGAAAATAATGCGATTTTTTTTTCTTGAGAAAAGCCCTTGGGTGATGAGTCTCAAGGGGAATTCGATGAAAAGTTCATTTTGCTTGCTTACGCCGTTCTATCGAGTTATTCATGTGAAAGTTTTAAGATCTTGGTAGCTCTTTTGTACTTTTTCTACATTTTCATTCAATTCAGCCACATTGTCTTTGAGTTCTTTTGCCTGGTTTGTTTTTTCAACAGCAACACCAATCCAGCTATCTAATGTTTCTTTCGTATCTTTGAGGACACCTTGCGCCTGTGTAATAATACCAGATTGGGTTATGCTAGTCAAAGTTGATCCTGATGACTCATTCGGTGTCGACATAGCGGTGGATTGATGGATGAACGATCGAATACTGCTACCAATATTCAATGCACCACTTCCTCAGATTCGATAGGAAAAAGTATCAGCAACAGCTGGTGCAAATATGATCAAACCAAGAACAAGAACAAGAAGAACGATAAGGAAAGAAATGAATTTCATAGAGGTTATTCTCAAGATGAACCAGCAAAAAGATCACTCACAGACTCAATAGCACGAATTTCGTGATGAAGAGAGCGAATCATAGAGTCATTGATAATATTTTTATCCATACGATTGGATCATTGACTCATAGCTGAACTCATAGTATTGGTAAACGTAGCATCAGATGATCACGGAACACCAGGAAAAAACTTAAGTGTCGCCTGAATATCTGTGCGTCGATGGCATGATGGACATTCAACAGCAAGAGCAATACCCTCCTGTGTTAGACCCGTAAGAAAAAGATTATTATCCTTGATACGAGATTGACAGTGTGGGCAAGCAAAGGTTGTTACTGCATTGGCAAGAATGGTCTTAAGTACGAGGTAGTTCATAGGAAGATTTGAGAAAATTATAAGCACCATTGAGACGTGCAAGACTTTCGCTCATTCCAAGGATAGAAATCAGTTCGAATGCACCAGGAGAAAATTGTTCACCCGAAAGTGCTACACGGACTGGATAGAGAATTTGACCATTTTTCAGACCAGAAGATGCAATTTTCTCAAGAAATTGTTTTTGCAATTCCTCAGCGGAAGCATGAGAAGATGTTGTGAGAATATCTCTTGCAAAATCAATTGCCATGAGAACTTCCTCAACACTTGTTACTTTCATTTTTTCATTACAAAATGTCTCGAGTACATAGTGTTCTGGGCGAATATAACAACATTTTGAGAGTTCGCTAAATTGAGAGAGTGTTGGTAGCCTCATTCCCACTTCTGCAATAACCTTCAAGTGGTATTCTCGATCAAAACTTATCCATGTAGTTGAAGCATATTCATTCTGATACTGCTTGAGATATGCATCGAGACGATCATAGAGTTCATCTCTGCTCAATTTTGCAATATATTTGCCATTCATCCATGTGAGCTTTTCCATATCAAATATCGCACCAGCTTTCTGAATATTCGCTACATCAAATCGTTCGATCAGATCCGAAAGAGTGAAAAATTCTTCTGTGGTCTTTGGATTCCATCCAAGAAGAGCAATGTAATTAATGATTGCTTCTACAAGGTATCACTTTTCGAGAAAATTATCAACACTTACGTCACCATTTCGCTTTGACAATTTCTTACGATCAGTTCCCAGTATAAGAGGAAGGTGTCCGTACCGTGGCAATTCAATACCCAATGCTCGAGCGGTGAGAACTTGTTTTGGGATAGATGATATCCACTCTTCACCACGAAACATATGTGTAACTTTCATAGCATAATCATCCAATACAACTGCGCCATGATAAGTGGGTATGCCATCTGTTTTTAAAAGCACCTGATCCTCCACCTCATTCGTAGCAAATTCCAATCGTCCGCGAATCATATCATCAAATATAATTTTTTCTCCCTTTGGTACTTTGAGACGTATAGAATAACTCTCACCCGCATCAACTCGTGCACGCGCCTCATCATAGGGAAGTTCCCTATCTTTCGACTGAAAATGGGTGGGGAGTCAAAGAGCTTCTTTTTCAGCACGATCAGTCTCTACCTCCTCAATCGTCGCAAAACAATAGTATGCAAATCCATCTGCAACCATCTTATGAAGATGTTTTTGGTAAAATTCGATGCGTTCTGATTGGACATATGGTCAATTGGGTCCGCCTATGCCATATCATTCATCAGGAGTACAACCAAAAAGCTTCAGAAGTCGCAGAAAATTATCACTCGCTCACTCGACAAATCGAGTCCGATCTGTATCTTCGATTCGGAGGATAAAAGTTCCATTATTTTGCTTTGCGAGCAAATACGAATAAAGTGCTGTTCGAATCGAACCAATATGAAGTGGGCCTGTCGGGCTCGGCGGAAAACGAGTAACAATCATAAAAAACAAAATCATAGATAGTGCACATTATAGCAAATTTCCTTAAAAAATCGAATATGTTTATAACCCCCCTTGGACATACGGAATGCCTCATCGAAATTCCCAATAATAAGAACGAACTTGTTCGTATTCTTGTTGACAGTTGGTTTTCAGATGTATGTGTTGGTGATCTTATGGCTCGGCGCGAGCGAGTCAGATTCGATTATGACACGCTTCCAAAAATTGATTATATTTTTATTTCACACAGTCACCTTGATCACCTTGATCCGTATTTTCTTACAGAATTTTTTAGATACCAATCCCCTACTCTTTTGATCCCAGAGACATGTCAATTTGTCGTGGATATTCTGAAAAAATACCTGCCGGAGGTAAAAGCGATGATCATGAGGAATAATGAAAAAATACAGAAGGATGGGGTCACTATTGAATGAGTGATCTGGTCAAGTAATGATGTAGGTAATGAAGAAGATGTTATGACGCTCTTTGTGAGCAATAGTGAAAGCATGGTCTATCATGAGATTGATACAAAAACACCTTTTAATGAAAGTGAAAGACAACTTCTCGAGAAAAAAATCACTCCTCACAGATGAAAATCCCTTCTCCTCATAGAATCAGGAAACGAGATTGAGACACAACTACGATCTCTTGAGACGATAAAAATGAGTGAGAGATGAGATATAGTAAAAAATGCCGAAGAAATATGGAGTGAAAAAATCTCCGAAGAGTGGCAGTACCTCCATGACTATGAACTTTATGATCCTCGCTATGAATCATGTGTCACTCGAGCATGGATCGGACAAGGTATCACTGTTCCTCGCGAAATAGACGAAGGACTTTCAAATTTTCATCCACTCCCCCTTTCACGCATCGCGAGTGTCGAATCACAAACACTCAAGGGACAAAAATTACCAAAGTCATCGTTTGCTCTCTTGCCAGGCAAACGATATGAGCTCATGAAAAATTCATGACTCAAAGAAATTCCAACAATCAAAAGCATCAAAGTGGAGCTCTATAAAACGAAGGCTGATTATAAGCACCTTGGATTTCTTGAAAGATTGCCATGACCAGCGCTTGTATCACAAAGAGAAGAATATATAAATGATGATATTTTACTCGAACTAATCAATCATCGCTTTCTCCCATTTGGGCTCGCATCTGCAAACGATCCACTCAAGGCAGCCATCCTCTCATCGAATGATCATCGCTATCGCATTGCTTTCAAGACGCGAAATGGTGATATCATTGCAGTCTATGGATTCTCATGGGCAACCGGTAAATATGCACGAGAAGAGAAGATCGTCGAAATTTCTCGAATAAGTGAGATATATTTTCTCGATGATATAGCTGATTTTCTCGAAGGAAAGCAAGAGCTTTATTCAGTATTTGTGCACGAAATGCAGAGAGGAAAATCCTATAGACTCTGGAATATACTCGGTGCTAATTTTATCAATACTGATCTTCTCGTGAAGAAATACAGCTATCATTTTGAGCGAGCAAAACAATGATGGAATAATAAAGAACTCAATGAAGAACTTTTAGAGATATATCAGAGGAAGATCAAAGTTATAAAAAAATAAGAATACTAAGCCTCATCTATACAAATACTAACGTAGAGAAAGATCCTGAAGTAAATATCTGTCATCCTCGCGGAGGCGGGGATCTCATTTCAAATCCATTACGTTCCTGTAATTAAGATGAATCTCGATAGGCTTCAAGAAGTCCAGTGAGCAGCACAGACGTCGCGAATCATGGATCTATCACCGTCTATTCCGAAGATTCCCGCCTCCGCGGGAATGACATGATAAAAAGCCTTGTAACAAGAAATATTTCGTCTACAACACGGAAGTTTACAATCTTTCTTTTCTTCTATGGTCTCACTCAATTGGCTTGAGATTATCGTTATTACGATTGGAATATTTGTTATTGGAAATTTCTGGTTCGGACCGATCTTTGGAAAAACATGGATGAGAATCCATCATGGAAGCGATAGAATGTCAGAATCTGAGATGAAAAAGGCAATGAAGGGGATGTGGAAACTCATGTTTACTGAATTCATTGCAACTTTTATTATGGTAATGACACTCGAATTTTTGATACAAATTCTTCCAAGTTATTCTGGCATACACATTGCATTCATAATATGGCTTGGCTTTATTCTCCCCATGACAGCAAGTAACGTAATATGGGGAAACGACAAAAAAGAATGGATGTGTAAGAAAATCGCTATTGCCAGCAGCTACCGACTTGTTACACTGCTTGCAGCTGGATATATTCTGAATATTTGGCAGTAAGAAATGATCTAAATGCAAAGCTATTCTTGTTTAAGTTTAACAAGAATAGCTTTTATATATTGACTCTGTAGAAAAAACATGAAATATTATATTTACTAAGATAAAAACATTATTATACTCTTTCACAATTCTTTATTATCAACACTATGGATATCCCAAGCGGAATAGATTCAGAAAATCTTGCAGCGGAAAATTCTCTTGCTCGAGCAGAAAGAATATGGACGCAAAAACATCCGAATAGAAGACTATGAAGAACTGAGTGAACAGGAACTGATAATGCAGCACCGACGAGACTACGGAATGAATTCAATGAAGTACAGATGCTAAAAATTGGCACCCTTACTAAGATGATTTTATATCGTCAAAATTCACATCAATAAAAACAAAAAATGTTCTTCAAGTCTTTGATCTTGAGGGATATTTTTTATTTTTTAATCTCGATATTACCTACAAAATCACTTTCTGAATATCCGATCGAATAAGTTCGAGCACATTATGAGACAATTGTTTCTTGGGATATGGGGCATAATTCCCATCTGGACGGGGATCGGAAAATTCTTCACCATAAGCAGAAACAGACCTTTGTTTTGGTATCAAGTGCGCATGCAAATGTAGAACAGTGTTACTCAAAATAGCAATGTTTGGTCGAAACTCTCACCAGAGAATTTGATTCGCTCTCGACCAGATAGGGATAATAATATCGAAGAGCTCATTTCTTTCATCATGCGTTATACTAAGTAATCTCTCAGCATTTTCACGTCTTGCCCAAGCATAACAACGCCCTAAGTACGAATATTTTCTGCATGAAGAAAAAGATCCCAATATTGCAAATGTAGCATATTGATGCGAAGATGATCGTAGAATCCATGAGAAACTACTTATACACCAAGAAAAATTCTTCCTGACCAGGCTTATACGATCAAAAATCCCCAAGAGCACTTTGAAAATATTCACCACCAATAATTTTCTGAGGAAAAAATTTATTTATTACACCATTGATGCGATTTTCTCATGATCCTACAAGTATACCTGTTGAGCTATTGGAGAGATCAAAGATCGATCCAGAGGCATTCGAAAAGAGATTGATTAGGAGATTACTCGAGTTATTATGTGAAAGATTTGAATCAAGTGTAAGATTGGAAGAAAAAGCACTATAAGAACGCTCCAAACGAATCCCTTCAAAATTGATACGGCCAAGATGATCTGAGTATGCAAATCCATGAAGCATGCCATCACTTTCACAATAATATACTCCGTCATCTTGGGGATTATCAAGTCGAATATATCAGAGTGGTGAGACGCTCGACCCAACGTTCCCAAGAGATCGAACAAATCACGAGAATTTATACCCAAATCACTGACTACAGAGCGGGGTAGATCCAGAAATATGAGCACCTAAATTTGTATCACTCCCCCAGTCAAAAACAAATGGACCATATAGCGTATTGATAAAGTATCATCCGAGTCGATTATCCATCGTTGTTGCATCCCCATTGGTATTGATATACTTGGTAGCACCATTATCAGACGGAGAAAAAATCACTTGTGATCCATTCGATCCAAATGATCCTGTGGACGAGGCAAGTGAGATCGTTGTATCCAGAGCAAGAACAGAACTTGGAGGTAATCACACAAATGTAAAAGAAGCCAAACAAAACCAAACGGTAATGAGTCGAATGAATAACGAATTCATAAAAAAACTTTCTCGAAGTATAAGTCTTTTGCAAAAATAAAAAAATTTTTCATAATGAGAAAAAATATGCACCAGAAAAAATGAGGATTCACCCTCGTCGAACTCGTTGTAGTAATTACCATTCTTGGGATACTCTCTGCAGTTGGATTCAGCTTCTACGGATGATACCAAGCATCTGCCCGTGATGCTATTCGCAGTGCTGATATGGCGAACCTTGAAACTTCTCTTTCCGAAACAAAGAGATTGCGTGGATCATATCCAACACCTATCAATCCACTCGAATTTAGCTGGAGCGGACAAATTGTTGCACTTCAGGGAAGCATAGATGAAGATACGGGAATAAATAATATTCCAAGTGATCCTCTTCTGCATCGATCATACACATACAGCACATCTCAGAAGAGACATCAATACATGCTTGCGGCGACTCTTGAAGCTGCCTATGCACAAGAATCAACCTATCTGCGAACCAATTATCAGCGTGCGAGCGTTGACATTCTCCCATCTCTTGCATATGCAACCACCGGCACAGGAGAGATAACAACGATAAAACAAACGGCACTCCTTGATAAATCTCTAAAAAATATCCCCTACATTCTCAGAAAAGATGATGTTAATGTTGGGCAACCAAAATCAACTGCAACCACATATGAAGACATACTCACTCAAACCAATCCTCAGGTAAAGGAGCTTCCGAAATATATCTCCGACAGCTGTAGCGAGCTTGGACTGCATCTTGCTTATATTGGCACTGGAAATTATTATCTACGTGATGCAAGTGGAGCAACAGTTGTTGGGGAGTGTAACGATACATCGGTCAGTCAGTAAAAATATATTGAAATTCAACTAATTCATCTATAATCAAGACATTATTTTCTGATTTTGATCTATGATTGAAATGTTTCCTATACCGGGTTTCTGATGAATGCAAGTGGTAGGGAATTTTCTCTCCTTTGAGATTTATGTATTCATTTTTGTATGCGTAAGTCTTTTTTTATTTCTCAAAGCACACACCTACAAAGATATCCTCTTCGCAGTCATTGCGGTCGGACTGTATAAATATCTCACGCTTTCACTCTTTGGAAATTCTACCTGTATGTGTTCTGGGAACACCTATCCAGACGTAAGCGTGATCAATATTTTTATTGGCATGCTCGATGTAGGAACACTACTAATTGCAAAGTACCTGAGCGAACGATGCAAGATGAATAGAAAATATCGTTTTACTTTGCTTCTCCTCCTTACGTACTTTATCTTTCTCGTCAATGAGATGATCATACAATCCATGGGGATCAGATCATACACAGAAGATATCTCCAATCTTCTTTCACAGAGTACATTTTTGATGCTCCCAATTGAGAATATACCCTATATTCTGGCGGTTGCATTTTATACAGTTGGCATATACAGTTTTCTCGAGAAAGTGGACCAAGCAAAGACGAAAAACGTACCACAATCATCTTTCACAAAAACACTCTGAATATCGATTATATCAGTATTCGCACTCCAAATCATCGTACATCCTATTTTCTTGGATACGTGACTTCCTGAATTTACGTACTTGTATCAAGATATTAACTGGCTTGTGACGATCCTCTGGTCACTTGCGATCGCAACCATTCTGACACTCATAGGAAAAGGAAGATTTGATATTTACCAAGACTTGATCTGTTCATTTTTTGGTATCCTCATCTTCAATCTCATACTCTTTATCGTTCTTTTTCAAATCGGTATTTTGCGTATCGCTCCAAGTGTGAACGACTATCTCTGGGGTATCAATTTTTTTGGTCTTCCGATCGAAGCAATAACAGGACTTACCATTGCCACACTTATAAAAGTACTTTGCATAAAAAGATTTTAATATCATTGCTCCTATGAAAAACAATTTCTTGCTCGGGCTCATATCATGAATCATCATCATCCTTGTGTATAAATTCTGATTATTCGGTCTTCTATCAAGCGAAACATCATTCAAAATGAGTGGGGTCGAACCACGATATGTGAGCCATTTTCGCTATACTCCTATCTACAAATGAGAAGAACAAGGCACACTATCAACAGGATGAGAGCTCTACAAAGAAAAAATCAAGGCAATGCTTCCAAAAATTGAATCTCTCTTGGGTAGATCCATGAATAATGAATCAATCCACCTCTCTATAGCAGATCTTGGCAATTTTCCTATTCTCATCAAGGTATTGGAAGGTAAAATTACCATTATAGAAACATCCGAAAAAGATTTCTCGCCAAGTATTGTCTTTCGTGTACAAAAGGCAGATATTGACGGATTGGCTTTCTTTCTCCAAGATTGAAAACTCAATGCGGAAGAGCAGCTGAAAGTTGCCGATGTTATACTTCCTGCAATGACTGAGAGAGTCTATCGAACAAAAAAACTCTACAAACATGGAAGTCTCTCCGCATTCTGATTCGATGATCTCATGCAAATCGAGATCAAACACCCAGAAGGCATCAATCGTCTCAGCGTTCCATTGAGTCTTCGTGTAACAATAGCTAATATCGATGGACAATGGATAGTCACACCATGATTTGTGGGTGATCCTGATGTTCGTTTCTCTCTTAGCCTCGAGGATGCACTCAAGATATATCAGCTCATCACCATAGATCTTGAAAATGCCGAGACGAAACAAACAGGGATCGCGGTAGGGAAAGATATATTTGCGATTCTCTCAGAGAATCAAACCTATGTCAGAAAAGACCATGAATAAAAAAGTAGTCGTTATAACAGGATCTTCATGATGACTTGGTCATGCTCTCACAGAGGATTTTCTCCAAAAATGATACCATGTAATAGCTGGTGTAAGAGATAAAAAAGAGTTAGAGAGAGAACCTCATGAAAACTATGAAAGGATATCACTCGATGTAACCTCTGCAAAAGATCGATCAGAACTTCTCCGTCGGATCAAGGCAATCGGAAGACTTGATGTACTCATCAATAATGCTGCCATATCCGGATGGTGAGATTTTTGGAAGAGAGATATGAATATTGATCAGAGCGTCTATGAGATCAATCTCTTCTGACCGCTTGAGTTGATGAAAATATGTCACGATTTACTCGAATCGGGTAAATGATCCGTGATTAATATAAGCTCTATCGCTGGGGTCATTCCAACACCATTTCTCGCTTCATATGGAGCATCGAAGATCGCACTCGAATCACAGACCATCGCTCTCTACCTGGAGAATCCACACACCAAGATTCGCTATCTCAACCTCAGGCTCTGACCGCTCACAGAGGGTCTCTGTGCAAATAAGATCAACCCATGAGATCATCGCTACAAAGAATGAGTGAAAACACATATGGAAAAAATCAAACACTTTCATGGATACCCAGTGGGAAAAGTGGCAGAATCCATATTTTCATTTCTTGATTCCGAAAACAAATTCTCAACCAAAACACTCGGAACATGGGCAAAGATCATTGTATTTCTTGCAAAGTTTCTCCCACAACCGTGGTACCAGATACGCATCGGAAAATGGTACAAAAAAATTTCTTTCTAATCTATGATCGAACTTATTATTATCGGAGCTATTATAGCGATTGCTACGCAACAAAACAAGGGCAATAATGTTGTACAAAGAAACCAGAGTAATAATATTGTGCAAACCGCAAAACCAATGGGGATTATCTGGAGAACTATTCTCTTTGTGATCATCACGCCAATTCTCATGGGTGCGGTTTGATTAACTCTTTGTATTGGATTCTTCATAGTGGGCGTATCTGGTGCTGAAGATTTAGCTATGACTCTTTCATGGATTATTATACCACTAGCATTGTGCTGGATTCTCTATAAAAGCGTTCGAACGACGTTCGCAACAGAAATCGGAAGCGGAACGAAGCAATCATGAATGGAACAATGAGATCAGACAACCTCACCAGAGAAAAAAAGTATGAACATACTTGAAGATATTCTTCCGGTGACTCCTCAAAATAATATGTCTCCCGAAACTCTTGATCTTATGCAAAGTTTAGAGTCAATGGATATAGGAAATATCGAATCGGTTGTTTTTCTCGGAGCAAATGGAACCATCTTCTCATCGGAGACAGAGAATATAAAGCGTCTTGTCGTGTATATTACCGATAAACTCAAAAAGATCGTGTTTGCCCCAGAAGAATTACGAAAGATCTACCATCATGTTTACAGCTATATTGTCTCCAATCTTCCTCCAACAGAATTTGAAACACTCTCAAAGAAAATCGAACAATTTGTTCAAGAAGGTGGGGAAGTAAAAATAGTGACACGTAACACATTACTCTAAACCTATGATCATCATTCTCTTCATTATTTTCCTGCTTCTTGTCTTCACAGAAAAGTCCAGTACAAGTGGTAAAATCATCCGCGGTATACTCAAATTTATAGGAATCATCATTCTTATGGGATTCGCATTCTGTACTCTTGTTCTCCTTGGTTCATTCTAAAACTTCTCTTTTATTAATTCATCATGAATCTCTACAAACTTCCCTGGAGTCAACAAGATAACCCGAATGGCTGGATCGAGCCAACTACGTATTGTCAGCTCAAATGTCCTGGCTGCTATCGTGGTCTCGACACGTGAGAAGTTATATTCCAGCATATTCCTCTCGATGAGATGAAACAACAGGTGGATGATTTTATCACCAAACGGAACGTCCAAACCATTTCGATTGCCTGAGGTGAGCCCCTCATGTATCCGCAGATATTCGATTTAGTAGAATATATATCCTCCAAGAAGATTTTCACAAAAATTTATACGAACGGTATATCTCTCAATGAAAAAACTCTTAAGAGAATGAAAGAGGTGGGGCTCACAGAATTTGTTGTCCACATCGATATGTTTCAGGATCGCCAAGGGTGGATGGGACAAAATGAAACGGAGCTCAATGTACTCAGGCAATCTTTTGTCGATATGTTTCGCAAGAATCCATGAATCAATCTTGGTTTTATTATGCCGATCGGTGTGAACAATCTGATATATCTCGATGATATTATGCGATTCTATCGCACAAATATTGATATAATCAATCTCATTGTATTCACGGTATTTCGTGATGTTCACGTGGATAATCTTGCTACTATCGATGCAAAGAAGCTCGCAGAAGAAATCGCCAAGAGAGTGGATTATAACCCGAGTAGCTATCTTCCAAAGGTTCGAAAACAAGAGGAATATGCCTGGCTTCTTTCAGTGTGATTTGGCAATCCTTCCCGCTATTTTGGAGATGTGAATGCACATCAATACCAGAGATTTATGGAAGCATACTACAAAAAATGGTGAAAATTCTTCATCACCAAGCGACATATTCTCATGCGTGGAGTCAATCTCTGCAAACTCTTCGCGGGTATTATCTTCTCCAAGAGCGGTATGAAGATCATCAAAAACTATCTTCTGTCAAAAGAAAAAGCATTCTACTACCAGAGTATTCTCATCATCGATCCTCCATCAAAATTTGGTGATTGGTGCGAAGCATGTCCTGATATGATGTACGTAAATGGAAAAATGTTTCCATCATGTATGGTCAACAAATACAAACCGTTTAAAGATCGATTTCTCAAAAAGAAAAAAGATGTTCCTCATTCGTAGATCACATATTCATAGTGCCAATCTTCTCACATTTCTCGCGATACTCTATGGTCTCTGGGGAAGTATGAACATCACTTATGGAAATATTCATACTGGGATCGCTCTCATGATCGTAGGAGTTTGGTGTGATATGCTTGATGGATATATTGCGCGCAAATACAAACTGCAATCGCAATTGTGATCCATTCTCGATAGCTTTGCTGATATATTCCTCTATATTCTTCCAATTATTCTCATACAATGACGACTCTCTTGATATGATCTGATTTCTTGATTCATATTGAGTCTATTTACTCTCGCGTGATGTTTTCGACTCGCCTATTTCACAGAATCAGGACTTATTACTAAATGAGGAAAGCTTCATTACCCAGGATTTCCCGTCTATTTGAGTCATATATTCTTCATCCTGCTCCTCATAGGATCACCTTCATGATTGAGTCTCTCCTATATCGCCATTTTTTCACTGCTTATGGTGTGTGATTGTAATGTTCCAAAAATAAGCATTTTTCTCGGTATTGTTCTCCTTGTGATACTTATGGCAACCAATATTCTTTCTTCATTATGAGTATTCTCATCTGGATTCTAATATACAACACTCTCTACATCTTCTGTGAATGTGGATATAGGTTTTTTGAGATGAAAGAATTATGGAGAAAGATTGCTCATATCGGAACAGGTCTCATAACATTTGCTTCAACACATTTTCTCATTCTCTCCGATTATATTGTTCTCTTTGGATTCTTTTTCCTTTCTTTTCTTATCATTCGCAAATACCATCTCTTCAGAGTATTTGACGAAAAATGACGATGATTTGGTGATCTCTATTTTATCATTGGACAGCTTATTGCTATCCTTTTTCTGGAATACAATCGAACCATCACCGAGATATGACTTCTCATACTTACACTCTCTGATGGACTGGCACCATTTGGAAAATATATTTGGAGTGGGGAAATTATCTTTGGTAAGACCTACGGTTGAAGCCTCTTATTCAGTCTGATAACCCTCTTGATTCTCTCGTATTATTTTTGATTTTCATTCACGATTATTCCCATTCTTACACTCGCAATTCTCGCAGAACTCCTGTGATACAAAGGTACAGACAATATTACGATTCCGGCTGTCGTCTGTATGAGTCTTTTCTTGATATGATAAACTACTTTCTCACTCGCTTCCCGATTCTCCTCATAACATGTACTTCTCTTTCACAGATTCTAGGAACATTTTTTGCACTTCGAATACCTATTAATACCAATATTGTTTGTGTTTTTTTGATATTTTCATTGCTTTTTCTCTTCTTTATTCGAGTCATTGATGACTACAAAGATCGTGAACATGATAGCAAACACTACCCCGAGAGAGCGATACAAAGCGGACAGATAAACCTCAAGATCCTTCTAAAAATTGCATTGGTTGGAATAATATTCGGACTTTGACTTCTTTGGTATTTTTTCTGACTACTTCCATTCATTTTTGCATCGCTCTGAGTCGCGAATAATCTCCTCGGGATTCTATGATTTTGATACGGTCGAGATTATAAATTCAAACATATCTTTTTTTATAGTATTCTCAATGGTCTGAGCCTTGCCTTCATTCAGCTCGCACTCTACAGTGTATCTGAGATTCAATCATACGCATATTCATATGCTGGAATACTTTTTTTTCTGATGGTCTATTGTAACAATCATCTCTTCGAGATAGCTCGCAAGATACGATCCAGACGAGATGTAAGGCACGGTGATAGTTACATGGAACTTCTTGGAGAACAAACAAATCTTTATCTCCTTACCTCAACCATATTCATCATTACGTTGATCAATGTTCTCATAAGCGGAGAGATTGGTACCAGCTATCAACTCACGATTCTCTACTGTTTGAGTGCTAGCTTTTTCATCATTCTCCTCTGATGGTTTCAGAAATTACAGACCCGAAAACTGAAATACTCTGTTCTCTCTGCCACTATTCTCTTCTATATGATGAGTAATCTCCTCCATTTTTCCCTCTAAATCCCATGAAATATCAACGCCTTCATATACTTCAAGAGAAAAATATTCTCACTCCACAATCGTTTCTCTACAATGGAGATTTGGATACATTAGGTTGATGGAAAACAACCTCTGTGATCGTACGATCTTCTTATCGCTTCGAAGATGAAAATGATCGATCGTATGCCGGATTTTTCCAATCCATAGGACCAATTGATATACACGATACCAAATCCATCACGAAAGCTATTGAGACGATCCGAGAAGATGCAAAATTCAAACTCACATCCATAGGACAATCATATGAAGATTTTGATGTTTTTGTTCAGGAGTATCAAGAAATAGATGGCGGCGGGGTAATATTCCTCCAAGACGAAAAAATGTTACTCCACTATTCCCACGGATGAAATGGTACGAAAAATATTGTAAATGGAACACGACCAGATGCAACTATCTATACACAGCAATCATTTGAATTAGTCAGCGATGAAAACAAATACCTAAAAAGATATAGGAAACATATTCAAAAGACTCTGAAAAAAATCCAACGAATATTCACGGGAAATTTGGATATTGAATTTGGAATATCTAAATGAAATATCTTCATCTTCCAGGTTCGGCCACTCACAGCACACCCATTCACCAATCATGGTATCCTCGATTCCAGTAATATCAGTGAGAATTTTCCGGGAACCGTTTCCAGACTCACTGCAAGCTTTGTAACACATCTCTATAGTCAGGTCTATCAATCACTCGCACATCATTCTGGGATTTCACTCTCAACGATCGCCCAATGCAATCATATTTTTCAAGATCTTATTGTCTACAAGGATAAGAAACTCTTTTATAATATCACCAACTGGTACAAGATGCTTTTGCTTTTCCCGGGAGATCACAAAAAATCTTTTGATACGATGATTGGGAGTTCATGAAAGGTTAACTATGTAATACTCGATGATATGATCGATCTTCTGCCTAGATTTTGTTTTCGAATAAAATACTTTTTTTTAGTTCTCTGGAAGATACCAACTTTTCGAAGAAATCTGAAGAAACTCGAGAATTACCTTGAAGATTTTTATGCTAAATTCGAGAAAATGAACCTTGAGACGACAACCCTGGGCGAAGTATATTTTTTCTACAAACAATTTGAGTCACGACTCAATGCATCGTGGCATCTGACCATTGAAAACGACTTTGTTATTATGAAAATGTGAAAGAATATTGATCTAAGAGCTATCAACGGTCTCATAAGTGCCAATCAAATTGAGAGCCTCAGTCGTGTCGCGCATGGAAAAATGACTCTTCAAGAATACAAAAAGATATATGGCGCGCGCCTTGGTGATGAGCTCAAACTCGAGAATACACAGACAGATAATGATAGTGTACTGATGGACATAATCGCCAAATACCGAGAAAAACCACCGTATGAAAAAGATCAAAAAACCAGAGAAACTCCTATTTCAGGATTCCTCTCTACATTCATCAAGAATCGTGAACAATTTCGACTCTATCGGGCAAAGAATTTTCACATCACTCGATTACTTTTTGTGAGTATGGGGCAAAAATTAAGGGAACTCTGAAGTATTTCAAGAGAAGAAGATATTTTTGATCTCAGTATCCAAGATGTAGGAAGACTCGTACTTTCGCACCAACCTCTTTTGCAAGAGAATGGAAATAAAATACTCATCGGTAAAGCATTTTCTGGAAGAGCATATGTGATGAAGTCATTCAACAGAGAGGCTCTTAAATATGATGTGATTGTAGCTGAGAATTTTGATCCTGGCTGGACGAGTCTCCTTGGAAATCTCAAAGGAATTATTATCGAACGTGGCAATCTTCTTTCACACGTGAGTATTATGTGTCGAGAGCTCAATATTCCACTGCTCATGGGAGCAAAAGAAAGTACACTGCATATACAGACTGGAGATCATATATCCGTAAATTTTCAAGGAGATGTTGCAAAACTCTAGTATACACATCAGAAAATATCTCGATCAAATCGAGACAAAGTACAATGCCTTCCGATACCATTCTGATCATATCACACTCTCGAGGATAGATGACGTGTGCTTTTCGCACATTGAAAAAGAAATCATCGCAGATGATCGAGGATTTGGAATTCTTTTTTGTGATGATCGTATCTCATCGGAAGTTGGTTTTATAGGATTTTTCGAACTCTATCAGGTATCAGATAAAATGGACTTCATACAATACCTCATAGAAAAAGCAAAAGAAAAATGATACAAACGATTGATCGCACCAGTCAATCTCTCCATCTGGGGGAGTTATCGCTTTTCTCATATATCGAGCAATCCGGCAATATATGGCGAATATCTCACGGATCCAGAATATCCGGACATCTTCTTAAAAACTGGCTTTTCCAAATATGAAGGATATACAACAGCATATCGCGAAAGCAATCCATTTATAACCCTGGATGAACTGGAGGATAATTTGGAAGTAGATGAAATCCCACAAGAAATACAAGATGAAGTACTCTTTTGACTCTCTTCGAAAATATTCGTATGAGCACCGAAGATATCAAAGGAAGAATTTGATATATATATGCAAGTATACAAAAAACTCTATACGAAGAATATGCACATATTCTGACTCAGATTCAACGGATCATATATTGGCTTCGCGAGCACTTTTTATGACGAAAAGAGTTTTATTATAAAAACGATTGGAATACTAGATGTTTATCGTGGAAAATGATATGGAAATCATTTCCTCTCGCATATTCATTCCTTTTATGAACATCTCAGCATCAAAAAGGCATTCTACCTTTTTATGAGAGAATCCGGGGATGCACTCGACCTCACACACAAAGACGCCAAATACCATAGAAGTTATTCCACCTATATTTTCCATCTATCCTAAAGAGTATGACGATCACGGACATTCTTGCTATTTTTATCATTCTCGATCTTGCCGGTATCATTCATATCATTTGTATCAAGAAAGATCTCTTCAAATTTTTGAAAACACCAATATATGAGAAGCTCTTCTGAAAGAATAAAACCTACCGAGGTCTCATTCTGATGCCACTTCTGTCTGGGATGCTCGGAAGCTCCTATTTTGATTTCTCATTTGCACTGAGCCTTGGTCTTGTATGGATTCTCTGAGAACTTCCGAATAGTGCTATGAAGCGATTCTTTCATATCAAACCTGGAACATATGCCACAGGTGGATGGATACTCGTACAATATATGGGCGATACGATGGATAGTATTGTTTTCTTGCTGATCTTTTTAAATATTGTCTTCCCTATTTCTCTCGAAACAAATCTTATACTTCTGATAGCCTGATGTCTCAATCATATCATCATTGATGTACTGTGTTATAAAATAGGCATCAAAAAACTCAACTTTGGCAATCCATTAATCATTCTCAATCAAATCATTCTCTGGATATTATTTCGACCATATATATGGTATTTTGTCACGAAACGATGAACGAACTACACGGTATTTGAGAAGAAAAAATCCAAGATTCTCATATCCAATCACATTAGTCAACTCGATCCATTTCTTATCTGTGGCACGCTTCCATTTAACATATTTTTCTCATGCCTCCCATTTCGATTTCTGACATCCAATCAATTTATGGATAAGGTATTTCGATGAAATTTTCTTCGCATAGTCTGAGGATACAGAGCATATACACTTGATTCACAAGGGAATAATCACAGTTTGCAAATTTCTGAACAATTTCTAAGTCAAAATGAGGCGCTGATGATATTTCCGGAATGAGGCATACACTATCGCAAATTCTGAGTGGGTGCCTTTTATCTCAAGGCTCACGTGCCAGAATCCACACTTCTCTGTTTTCATATTGCAAAAGATCACCACCACTATAAGATAACCTTCAATGGAAGAGCTGAACTCACCGATCCATCATGAGATCTCATGATCCAAGGCACACAAATATTTCAAAACTCCTGCTATGAATCTCATGAAAAGTAAAATTGAGAAACTGAAGCTGATGTATACTATGATCCGATATAGCGGATCATACTCTCAGAAAATAGTAGAAACTTTTTTTGATAAATACCTCGGTCATCACAAAATCGTTCGTTGGCGAGATGGATTTCCCATCTATAGCAGCTTTGTCCCACCTATTTGGAGCGATGCGAGTGCACATCTGATGGGTGCAACGTTCTTTGGTCTCGTTGCAGACAAACAAATACCATTTCAGATGAATGTTGCCGTCACGGATATATGCAATGCTCAGTGCAGTCATTGCAGTTTTTACAATGGTATCCACGATGAAAATCGAACTATGCTCAGCAAAAACGAATACAAATGATTGATATCTCAGGCTCAATCCATCGGTATCAGTCATATTGGATTTGTCTGATGAGAGCCGCTTATGAGCGAAGATTTCTTTGAGATTCTCGCAGATGTTGATACCAAAAAATCAATTACCACACTTTTTACGAATGGATATTTTCTCGAGGAAAATGTCGAACGTCTGAACAAATTATGACTCACGACCATAGCAGTAAGTCTCGATAGCCCAGATCTCCACATGCATGAAAAACTTCGAGTACTCCCATGACTCAAAGAACGATTGATACGTGGAATTGAGAAGGCAAGAAAGTATAATTTCAATCTTGTTCTGTCCGTGTGTCTCTTTGAAGGAAATTATTTTCATTTCTCCAGATATATGGAGCTCGCGCGCAAAATGGGATTTCATGAAGTACTTCTTCTCCCAGCGATCCCAACGTGAAGATTGAAAAATAAACCTCTCAAAGTGAGCATCAGCGGTGGAAGAGCGCTCAAAAAAATGGTGGATAAATATAACCAGAACTGTGATTACCCACCCATATACCACTACAGTTGGATCAGTTCATCTGCATCACTCTGATGCCAAGGAGGAAAAAAATATATCTATATTTCACCATACGGCGATCTTCTCCATTGTGATTTTGCTAGCAAATCTTATGGTAATATCAAAGACGACACACTCTCGGATCTACTCTTTGGTAATAAGAAATTATGTGGTTTTTAGCTCAGTAAAACAGTCGCAAATTGCGACTGTTTATGAATACAAAACTTACCAAAACACATCCTTAAAAGCAATCAAAACGCTCAGGATCATCAAGAGAATGAATCCGAATCCATGGTAGTATTGAGCAAATTGTTCATATTTTTTTGGAGACATACCACATATTCTCAGAAGAGAAGCAAACGCCTCCTCAACGATGCGACCGCCATCAAGCGCTGGGAATGGAAGAAGATTAAAGAATCCTATGCTGATCGAGAGAAGTGCAGCAAATATTATATAGATCTGAAATTCAACATTTCATACAATAAGTGAATGTACTCATTTTCAAGCTGCAATCGGTCCACCAAGTGACTCTACTGCCTCTGCACGTTCTTCACTATTCTTGGGTGCAACAATGCGTTTTGCAAGCGTAGCAAGTGACTCTCACGCTATACACACCTGATCATACGTCTCCCGAAATCCTGCTTTTATTGCTTCGAACAATGACATTTTATAGCGAAAATCTTTCTTGTAATCTAGCTCTTTCCAAGAAATATAGCTTTGAATTTTCCCTTTATCATCTTTTTGCACCGCTAATTCTGTGAGTGTGCCAGATTGAAAAATCTGCATTGATATCATATTACCAGATTTTGCAACAGCGCTAAGAGCTTGTTCTGGAGTTGATATACTCATTCCATTAACAGCAAGCAATGTTGATCCAGAAAGAACTCATGACCGCATAGCAGAACCTCAATCGAGTGGATTCAGAACAACACCACTTGCAGAAATAAATCCAGATTGTTGAGCCTGAGTAAAAGATGGAAAAAGAAGTGATGTTCTCTCAAATGGCAGATGTGAATTATGAATCATGAGTGGTGAAACTCCCGAGAAAAATAATCATGAAAGTATTACGCCTGCAAAGAGAAAATTGAAAACAATTCACATAATCAACACCCATATCTTTGTGAAGAGTGACTTTGATCGGAGACTTTTCGGTCATCGCTCTTCTGGGGTTTCTCCTTCCAATCGCACAAAACCTCAAATTGGCAACCAGTTGAGTGTATATTGTGTACCGTATCGATCTTTTCCAAGAATCTTTGCTTTTGGAGGAATGCCAATTCAAAATTCTCGCACTCGAACACCGACCGATCGAGCAGCAAGAAAATGCCCAAGCTCATGTACGACAACCACGAGAAGAAAAAGAACAAGAGTAACAATGATAGAAAAGAAAATCAACATAAAATACCACGCTAAAAGAAGAGTGGTATTCTAGTGATTTTTATCAAAGATCCAACTGGAAACTACTTACGTGCAAGTTTTTCTTTGAGTTTATCAAAGAGATGATTAATAAGATCTGCAAGATGCACATATCGTTCACGATCAAAGTGAAAATGCTGATCAACGATATCCACATTGAGAGTTCATGAGTAGCTACCATCATCAGCATGGAGCTCAATTTTTACATCGATACGTACTTCCCTATCGGCAAACGGACGAAGGTAGGAATCAAGTTTGTTCTCAAGATTTTCAGAGACAAGACGTTCTGTTGCAGGTTTTGCAGAATCTGGAGCGTGAATAATAATTGTTTGTGACATAGGCAAAAAGTTAAGAACGAACCATGGATTTATCAGTGATTTGGTGGATCGCTTCCATGGCGTGATTCATGATGAACAGTCGTACTTCATACATCTTCTCGGAGATCAATCGTATCAACACGAAGTTTTGCAGTCTCGACAAAATATTTGTGACGTGGTTTATCATCCCCGACATGATAACCGATGGAATGATGCTCAATTGGGGTTACCTTCTCTTTTACCACATCCGTGAGTGTTCGCAAAAGAAGTGAAAATGCCTCTTGATCGCTCATAGCGCCCGCATCTGCAGCATCATTAAGGGTATGGGATGCAAGATCACTATGGTTTCCTCGCATAATAGATCGGATGGCGAGTGCACCATCATCTGGAAAGATCGCTCACCGGAGTATCGGATCAAGATTCGAATCCGTCGTATGAAGGCGAATATCGCCCCGAAGAAGAATCGGATCATAGAAGGTAGATGAAGTGCTTGAGACACTCACGATCGACTGTGGATCGATGTATGACTCATCAAATGATATTCCCGAATATCGCAAGTCTACCATACCATTGGTCGTCACGATCCAGACTCGAAAATACCAGAGACAGATATTATAGAGCACCACTATATAAATAGCGATGAGAAGCATATTCATACTCATCGGAGTGAGGAGCGCATGAATACCAAATGAGTTGTATTTATAGAGAAAAATCGGGAGAAATATACCAAAAAATACCCAAGGTGTTATCGACTCGATCAATTCAAAAGGATGAAGCCGAATAATACGCACTATCTGCTCGACAGGAACGATTCGTCCGAACAAGAACGATTCAAAAGCAGAGACGCTATTCATATATTCTGATTATAGTCTGAGAGGAAAAATTCTCAATAAAAAAATCTCACTTTGATTGCTGCAATTCTCATGATGATTGAAGTATAAAAATACTCTTTGTAATTAAATTCTTTGTATCTCAAGATATACTGAATATTATTCATCATGATCTCATTTCTTCCCCACTTCGATATGAACGAAACATTTATTCTTATTCTCACCTTTCTCTATTCCATAGGTTGAGTAGTGACTTTTTTTGGATTTATCCCAACTATGTTGGATTTATGGAAAGGAAAACCAAGTGCAAATATATCTACCTATATTGTTTGGACGCTCACAACACTTTTCACTTCGCTTTATGGCATTTTTGTGCTGCAAAATTTAATCTTCATAATAGTGATCAATCTCCAATTATTAGCATGTGTTTTTGTTCTCATATTGAGACTCAGATTGAATTATCTGAAAAAAAATTCTACATTGAGATAAGAGTATGACAAATATCAAACTTCACCAAAAGGCAATCATCTTCAATCACGAAGGTAAGATTTTAACGCTCAAAGCAAGCTACAAATGACTCAAATGGGACCTACCAGGTGGTGGACTGGAATTCCCAGAGCTTCACGAAGAAGCACTCAGACGTGAAATCAGAGAAGAAACAAGTCTCGAAATACAAAATATTGTTCCGCTCGAAATACAGAATGTCTACAACAAAGAAGCCGATGAATATATGATCTTCATCGGTTATAAATGCTGAGTTCTATCCGGATCAATCAAGCTTAGTTCAGAGCACTCCGAATATAGATGGGTAACCAAGGATCAATTTCTCACTCTGGATGCAATACCATATCTCAAAGATTATGTAGCAAAGTTTTGCTAGTCTTAAATCCATTATTATTATCAAAGTAAAAATTAACATTACGTTTTATATGACCGATAAAGAAGATCCAATCGTTCCCCTGTTTATTCCGAGTCTTGTTGCAAAATTAAAAGCAGCTGAAGATAAAAAGGGTTCCTCTCTGACAGAAGAAGAAGTTATCAATATGAGAGATATTTCAATTGCCGTAACAGTGCCATTGACAATTCGCAATGAAATTTGGGAATCTCGTGGTTATAATGATATCAGTGTAGAAAACTGTTGGCAAGATTGGTGTGAAATAAGAAAAGAACTACTCAACTATGATACAACAAAAATGGCACTTTAAGTGCCATTTTTATAACAAGATATTTTGATTCACAACAATCTTACTCATCCTTCTTCAGCGATACATTCATACGAAAGATCGTATCATCACTCACATAGCGACCCTTTACCGCTGAGAGACAACGAGTGACATTTGCATGCCAATTCTTACTCGATGAGGCATAGATTGGTCAGGTAAGATTGCCATAGCGAGAGAGCTCTGATACCTTGGTATAATTCCCGAGATATCGGTTATTGAGCGTCTTTGCCATCATTCGTACTCACGTCTGTGGAGAACTAAATGTTCGAACATCCCCACTATCGGTATTACCGATATTACCAACATTGTATCCCGTCTTGAGATGACGACCCAGTCCTGTCTCAGCAAGACCAACACACATCATAAATGCAGGGTCAATACCACCAGCAAGTGACTCATCCGTCCACATATCCCAATTCTGGAAGGCTGGTGTTGCATACGTGTTGAGAAGGTATTTCTGACGATCAACTTCTGTTGCACCACTGAGCATAAACGTGCTTGGCGAATCCATCTTCGGCGCTGATCCAAACCGAGCAAAATAATCAGCGGCATATTTATCAAGATATCGCTCAGTGAGTCATTTTGGTTCAAGATTCGAGATATTCATATATTGGAGCGGATCGACTGCTTCACCATCTTTGAACACCTCAAAATGAAGATGGGGACCAGAAGTCATAGAGCCAGCACCAACTGTACCACGTGCCCCACCACTCTGTGCGATAATTTGTCCGCGCTGAACTACATCAAATTTTGATACATTCACGCTCGAGATATGACCATATACGGTCATAAATCCATTCGGATGTTTGATCGCAACATATCCATATCATGTCTTCGTTGGAGGGTTGATATAGTAGACATATCCATCCGCTGGAGATAAAATATCAGTTGACTGAGCCACAGGGATATCGATCGCATCATGATGCGATCCGAGCGCTTCGTAATACTCACTGTCGTGAAAATAACTTGAAATTCTTGAACTTGCAACGGGCCAAGAAAGAGGGTTACTCGAGTCATCAGCCATTGCAGAAGTCATGATTTTCTTCTCTGCCTCAAAATACGATGCGAGCGTTACACATTCAATACTACTTTGAGCATCGAGCACAATCGATGCTTTTTCATTCACACTACATCATTTTACTGCAGCAATTTCCTCAAATGTCTTCTGATAAACATTACTGACTTCTGAGAGATGCGCAGAGAGTTTTTCACTCGATTCACTTCGTTCAATGATGAGAGTATTAAGTTGTGATTCATCATCTTTTGCCTGTGTAAGAAGAGCTTCTTTATAGTCTTTTTGATCATCGAGAGTGATCTGATAATTCTCGAGGTCTTTCTTTGCCACCTCGAGGTCTTCTTTTTGCTTTTGGAGACTGAGGTTCTCCTGATAGAGTGCTGCGACCGCACTACGATAATTATCGATAAATTCTTTACCAGCGAGCTCGAGCAATGCTTGAGAATAAATGTCATCGAGCACACGAGCAACATCATTGGAATTCATCACAATCGTCTTGAGAAGATCAACATCCTGATTTTTTACATCAAACACAACATCTCATTTCGTATAAATAACTTCAAGATATTGAAGGAGGATCGCCTTACTTGCAGCTATTTTTTCCTGAAGTGCACTCACTCGATTTTGAGTCGATCTTATATTTGCCTCGATACCGACACTGTCACGTTCACGTTTTTCGATCTCAGTCTGAGTTAAGCTCATATCTTGTTCGATCTGAGCAATAGCATCCTTAAGACTCATTTTCTTTTCAACAACATTTCTCTTCATTTCCTTATACTGATCTTTTGTTTCATTGACACGATTGAGCATTTGTGCAAGTGTATTTGCTTTGCGCTCCGCAAGAAAGAGTTTCTGTTCAACTCATTGAGGGAAAGGGGATGTCTCAAAAAGGAGTACTTTTTCTCATTCTTTAAAACGATCAAGAATAACCGCAGATCTTGATTTCTCTATACTGACAAAATTCTCAGCAAAAAGAGATACTGGAAAAATATGAGCTAGAGATGTAGCAATCAAAGTATATGAGAGAATATTGAGAAGAAGAAGGCGATTTTGCATGTCTGAGAAAGTGTATATACTCCAGCCTATCATATACACCCCACATCTGACAAATTATGGAGCCACTTATTTCAAAATTCTATTGACAGTCAAAAAATCAAATTTATAAAGATATTTGAGAAGAAACATTAGAGTCTATCGCCTGTTCACTCGCACAAGAACTCAAGGAAACCTGAGGAAAATATATTATCGGTCTCAAGTGAGATCTTGGCATGGGTAAGACAACATTTGCTCGTGCGTTCATACGATCCTACGAAAACAAGCCAGACCTTGAGGTAACAAGCCCAACCTATACCTACTACAAGCTTTATCCGAATGTCACACACTTTGATCTCTATCGTCTCGAAGAGTACAATAATTTTGTTGCACTCTGATGAGAAGAATACCTCGACCAAGCACAAGTTGCACTTATCGAATGGTCAGATCTCATAAAGGATTATTATAGTTTTGATATCTTGATTGAGTTGAGTGGTGAGAGGGATGGAAAGAAGAGGGATGTAGCTATAAATCTTTCGAGAAGTTTCGTAGCTTAATAATAGCTTGTTTGGAAATAGACAAAATTTGACATTCTATGAGAAATGCTAGGGTCTAGACTAGCAAATTTTTAAAAATAGCTTTTTTTGCGAGTCTGAAATTTTTATAATTGTATCGAAATTCGCACCCTTTCAAACGAAGATGAAATTTATCTGGGGCAATCCCATTAAACTTTGCCATTCTTCTTTTGCAGAAACTCCAGAAAGATTCAATACCATTCACATGATTCTTTCCTCTGGCAAACTCATTCTCACTGTGAAATACCCTATAGTGATCATATCCATTTAAAACAAGAGAATCATATGCTTTCCATCCATCCGTATAGATGGTAGATCATTCCAGTATTTTCCCATGAATAATTGGCATAAGTTCACTTCTGGAGCAGTTCTCTACAATACTTACAAATACTCTTCCATCTCGCTTGAGAAGTCCAAACACTGGTGTTTTTCCTGCAGCTCACCTTCCTCTTTTTCATCTAACCCGACGAGCACCAAAGTAACTTTCATCCAGTTCAAATTCTCATCAGAATTCATACCTTTCTTTGAAACTCTTTGATTCCTCAATGGAAATTCGCACAATAGCCTCTCGAAATCGGTTATACCAAAGATTCACACTATTACGATTTATCCCCATAATTTTTGCTGTCTGAGTAGCAGTAAAATCCTCAAAAAAATAGTAAAAAATTCTTCAAATTTTATAAGTCGATAATTTTGTGTATTTGATCATAAGCAAATAGTGTAAGAAGTACTATTTGCTAGTCAAGACCCTATGCTATTATTATGATATATAATACACAATTTATGGAACAACAGAGTAATAATAATGTTGCATGATCAATATCTCATAGCCCTGAAAGGGGTAGATGGGCAGCTAAACAAGCAAAAGCTATTTTGGCGGTAGATAACATTAAACCAACCCAAGAGTGAGAAGAACTTGCTCAAAGAGTAGAAAATGGGGAGATATCTTATGAAGAAGCAATACAAGCACTAGTAAATAGAGCACATGAATATGCTAAAAGATAGAATTCATGATCACTGGCGTAAAGCAAATCAAATTGAGAGAAAACTCCAAGTACATACAAAGACCCACCCATTCTTCAGAATTTTCAATTTCAACACCTAAAAACAATTCCACCATATCTATCTCCAAAATCTCATCCACCTTACGATCCACAACAAATAATATTTCCAAGAAAGTATTATCATGCATCCCTGGGGAAATCTCACCACCTCCCCACCAAATCGAGATTTGAAGAAGCTAACACCTGCAAGATGATGTTTTTTCTGGTTTTCTGGAGCGATCCCGAGAAAATCATAGATTTTCCGACCTGTCTCCATCGCATATCAAATCATCGCTCACTGTATAACAAAACTGGCCATCAATTTCTTCGCCTCACTCTCCCCAGCTGATGCACCGTAATAATAATACGCCATATCTCAACAAGCAATATAGAGAGCACTCGCCAAAGGATCAGTGTATGATGGATGCTTTGCCTCAAAAAGACGTACCTCTAGAGCATCTGACTGCAAAGATGCTAGTGCTTCAAACATCGAACGTGAATTAATCGAGAACCCATCTCGCTTTGCTGTGTCTGCAAGGAGTCAGTAAAATCAATTAATATTTTCCATTGAGAATAAGCGATTGGATACAGTGACTCAACGTTTTTCACCAAGACGTAGATTATATCGACCTTTTTCATGCATGTTTGCAAGGATCGTCTCATATGAGTCATCAAGACGAATAATTCGTGTATATGGTTCGATAAATTTCTTCCAAAATCACTTTTTCACGTTTTCTTGCTTGAGTAGTATATCTTCAACGTCTCATTCAAGTGGTTCAAATGAAAGAAAAACTAATCTATGCTTGAGAGACCAAGATTGCAACTCTTTCATATGTTCTGCAAAAAACTCATCATCATTTCACATCACGATCGGACCGCCAATCACAAATCATCCATATTGCCCAAGTCCTATTCTGCGAATCTGTAGAGCACTCCATATTCGACATCCTGATCATTCTGAAAAAAGAATGATACTCTCACTCGTTGCATCACCCGCATTGATCACCATTTGTTGCCATTCTTTCGTTTGCCAGAGAGAAATATTATCCAAATGGATTGACAGGAGAGCTAAAGAAGTTTTGTTATAAAATTGATGTTTATACTTTTTTATGCTCATAAATTTGCAAAGAATGAAAAGATAGTATAGCATATGAATGTAATGATTTTTTCCAAATATATGAACACTCCTATAGAAATTAAAAGCAAGAACGAACAAGGCGCTATGGTATTTGAATTCCATGGTGAACTTGATGAAACTAATGCTGACAAGACATTTACTGATATCTATAGCAGTATAGGTGATTTTAAATCCAAGAAAATCATCTTGAATCTTGTCGAACTCAAGTATCTCAACAGTAAATCCATCGGATATATCGCTGATATTTTCTCCAATCTTGAAGACGTCGGATCAAAGATGGCACTCTCCAATATTCTTCCAGAAGTTCATGACACACTCGAACTCGTTGGAATCCTCCAAATTATCCCAGCATTTGCGAGTGAGCAAGAAGCAGTTGCTTCATTTGTTGCGACATAAAATCATATCTTGATTAAAAAATCCTTCAGAAATATTTCTGAAGGATTTTTTCATCTGATGACTCCAATATAGATCCTGAACTAAATTCAGGATGATAAAATACAACTCCCCCCTACTCGTAAACTCATTTTTTCCTCATTGAGGGGGATCAAAGTTGAAGTTCTTTATTTCTTCCCCTCTTGAGGGGTGCCGAAGGCGGGGTGGCTGTATTTTTGCCTGAGTCATTTCGAACAAAGTGAGAAATCCCTTCGAATTACCTTTCAGTGAGAATATTATATATAAGGGATCTCTCCTAATGTCGAGATGACGAATATAGAAGAAAAAGTAGGTCCCCTTATCTACGCGAGGATAACAAATTCACCGCAAAGAATCCCTACCGAAGTTCTTCAAGAACTTTATCTCGAATAGTATAATTTTCGTATATTTTTTGAAACATACTAACTCATGGAGAAACAACAGAATTAACCATCATCATTCCAACAACATTCTTTCGTTGAAATATGGAACCAAAACTTTGATCTATAGAATATTCTTCCATAAAAGGCATATACGCTTTTCATTTGAAAAAACCCGACCACTCAAGACACCGCCATGAATCTGCTGGTAAATTATCTTGTCCATAGAGAATCTGAAAATAGCAAGCATCAAGCATTTGTTGTGTCTCTCTTCGATCCAGAGTTAGACGACCAAACCACTCGCTCAACACATCTGAATCACGGGTCCAATCCTGTGGCACACCTGCCAGATCAAGCGTTTGATTCACTAGTTCATTCGTCTGATAATACTCAAACTGCCATGCACGCTGCTTTAAATCTTCCTTAGAGACGATAGGCACAAGGAGTATTTCTTTGATTTGAGACCTTGAAACATCAGACAATTCAATGTTATGAAGGATATAAGAGATTAAATTGAGACTGTATTTCTCAGAAGCTATCATAATCATAGTTGGAACCATATTCGTCGTTCCTTCTTTCATTTTTTGACTAAATCAGTAGAGAAAGAGAGTTTTTCTCACGCAATCATCCTCTCGATCTGCAAGACAATCCAGAAGTGCACTATAGCTCACATTTCTCGCAAATCTCTGTATTCACTCCTGAGGCATGCCCAGAGTCAAGAGAGAATCTTTATCACGAATATCAATTTTTGGAAGAACGGGAACAAATTGATATTGACTCATAATTTCCTCCATCTTTGGTATGATCTCATCCAAAGATGTGTTCAATATGTCAAAAGATTGTTGGTATTCTCCGGAGAGATATTGAGACTGAATAATGCGAATTTCATCAGGCGTTATGAAACGATTTTTTGGTGAACGTGCACCAAAAGGCTCAGAAGAAAAAAGAACATTTCGAGAAACACTTCAATTATCAATATCAACGCTCGTACTTCCACCAAAAAGAAGATCTGATCATTCCATTTGACATATTTTCTGATCAATATTTATTTCGCTACAATGCTTCTTGCGAATATTCTGAAATTCCTCAGAGTAGAGCTTCTGGATAAGAAGATAACCATTTTGACCATCCGGAATTGGTTGTACCTGAGGCATAAGAGATCCTGTATCCACATCAGGAATATTGAGATCCACATTGGAATTCCAAGCAAAAATACCAAGCCAAACGACAAAAAGAAGAGCTGGAAGCATCAAGAGAACGATTAGGATTCTTTTAAGAATTTTCATACAAAACATATATTATAAACTACATCACACCATCACGAATCATCTGTGGGTTATTTGCATACTTGAGAGCCTCATCAAGAGTGATTTCTCAGAACTTCACTGAATCAATAAGATCATGTTCCAGCAGCTGCATTCCTTCAGTTCGTCCTGTTTGCATGACGGATGGGAGTTGATGAAGCTCATTTTCACGAATAAGATTCGCGACCGCGGCATTACGAATAAGTATCTCTTTTACCATTTTAACACCATATTGATCTTTTTTGAGAAGGAGACGTTGACTAAATACCGCTACAAGTGCTTCAGCAAGTTGCACACGAATTTGATTCTGTTGATCACCTGGAAAAGCATCGATAATACGAGTGATAGTTTGATACGCATTTCGAGTATGGAGAGTCGAGAATACGAGATGCCCTGTTTCTGCGAGCTTGAGAGCCATTTCAATCTCATTCTTAGTGCGCATTTCTCAGAAGAGAATAACATCCGGGGTTTGTCGCATAGCACCCATCAATGCTGTCGTATAATCAGGAACATCTTGACCGATATCCTTTTGTTCTACGATAGAGAGTTTGTGAGGGTGAATATACTCAATCGGATCTTCAATAGTAATAATATGCTTGTAATATCGATTATTGATCTCATTGATAAGAGCTGCGAGTGTTGTAGATTTACCAGATCAGGTTGGTCCCGTGACGAGCACTAATCATTGTCCCACTTTCACAATATCCTCATAAACACGAGGGAGTCCTAATCCTTGAAGCGTTGGCATATCTCCAGAGAGAAGACGCAAAATTACCATGTGTGAGCCCATTTGAAATGAGAGATTTCCACGAAATCGAGAATTTTGAAAACTGAATGCAAAATCAAGATTTTTGAGCGTGAGAAGTTTTTGATATTGCTCTTCATTGACAAGAGATTTTGCAAAATTTTCCGCTTCTTTTTGCGTGATCTCAGTCATTCCATCTTTGATGGGCGTGATCACACCACCAAGTTTGATAGATGGAAAAGCTCCTACGGTATAGTAGAAATCTGATCATTTATTATCGATCATTACTGAGAGAAGTGCATCGCGAAGAGGATATTCGCTCAAGATAGTTTGGAAAGACATAAAAAGAAAAATTAAAGATTTTTAGCTACCTTACCGAGTTCAAAGAATGGCATCATAATAGCGAGCACAATAACACCAACCATACCACCAACAACAACAATGATAATAGGCTCTAGTGCAGACATGATATTCGCAACATACTGTTTGAGTTCTTTCTCATAAATAATACCAGTATTCTTGATGCTGTTCGATACCGCACCAGTTTCCTCACCAACATTGATCATATAAGCAAGATCCTCCGTAAAATATTTACTCGTAAAACTAAACTCATTTTTACCGCGAGAGAGTCACATGGATTGAGAGAGCTTCATTCATGCTTCTACCTCATTCTTCATACGAATGATATCACGCTTGAAATGAATATTTGGAACAACCTTTGCAGTAATAACCAAAGCCTCAAGCATGAGAATGCCAGAATTGAGAAGCAAGGAAAGCGATGAAATAAAGAGAATAACATTCATCTGCTTTTCCATCCAACCAAAAACTGGGATCTTGAGGGAAATGCGATGAAGCCATATCTGCCCGTAATACGTTTGTCGGAAGAAATGAAAACCAACGATCAGTGCTACAAAAAACGAAAGAAGAATGATATAGTGATTGCGCATAAAATCAGACACATCGATCATAAATTGTGTAAGTGCAGGAAGTTGCACTTTTGCTTTTGCAAATGCCCCAGTAATCTTCGGAAGAATAAACACCAACATGAAGATCACGAGCGAGAATGAAAGAAAGATGAGAATAGCTGGATATACCATCGCACCACGAATCTTCGAAGTAATCTCAATTTGTCATCGGAGGGTCTCTTCAAGATCTGTGAGTACTCTCGGAAGAGTACCGGTTTTCTCCCCTACCTCGATCAATGAAATAATGATAGGATCAAAATATTTGCTATAGTTCTTGAGAGACTCTGATATAGGAATACCATAATCAAGATTCTGATGAGTAGATATGAGTATATCCTTGAGTTTTTGATTCTTGATCTGCTTTGAAGCAATTCCCATGGCTGATTTAATATCAATACCCGAAGTGAGAAAACTCGCAAGTTTTGATATAAAGCGCCATACTTCTTTTTTACTAATACCGCCTATTTGTATCTGAAAATCAATATTATTATTTTGTAGAGATTTTCCTTTTGGTTGCTCAAGTTTGCTGCGTGCATTTTTGAGCAGCTTATAAAACAGTGCTGGATCAAATGAACCATCGCTGCGATAAAACTTGTGCGAACCAAAAGGAAATTCCATAAAGTAGCAAGAAAGTTACAGATAATACACTAGAGAGTGGTACCATTTTTTGAAATCAGATTAATACACTCTCGGATAACAAAGTCATACTCTCATTTGTGGTAGAGCTCCAGAAGAGTTTTATATTTTTCCCTCATCTTGATCTCTTGTTTTCTCTGAAGGGCATGTTCTTCGTTTTTCACCACCTCTTTGAGAAAGAAAACAAATTTTGGATGGACAAATCCATCACGATAGTTATTGAATACAGCTTGTTTCAGTTGGGTATACTCTCACAGACGAAGAAGTTCGGTACATTTGGCAAGGCGGATGCGAAGCTCCTCTTTTTGCTTCTTTTCTGTTATCATCTTTGTGATTTCTTCCTGAGTTTTTCAGCGAAATTCCACTTTTTTGGCTTCACGGAGATTGATTGCATCCAATGATTGAAGAATCTCTTTGAATATGGCATCATCTCGAACGATATCACGTTTCTCATTTCGCTCGAGAAAATAGAGAGATACATCATCGAGAAACTGCTCCTGACCCATAAATTTTCCTACAAAGAGAAGAGCATCTTCAATTCGATTTTTCGATTTCACTAATTCCATAACCATTTTCTGAACACGATCAAGTCAGAAAAGTTCTCATTTTTTATTACGTGCTTCAGGGATACCATCAGTATAACCAAAAATAATATCATCTTGATGGAGTACAAGAGGCTTTTTGTGGATGGAATCAAGATTGAGAATTTTTCGAACACCGAGTGCAAGTCAACCAGGAATCACCTTCTCCACTTTTCTCATGTTCGCACGATATATATAGAGTGGATCATGACCTGCTCCAATATAATAAATCTCTCGCTCTGAGTACACATATTCAAAGAAGATTGCTGTAACGAACATTCATCATTTGAGTGTAGCTTTTAAGCTATTATTGAGCTCAAACACGAGCTCTTCAAATGAGTATTTTTCAAAACGAACTTTATCAAAGAAGAGATTTGAGAGAGCTGCAACAGTCAATCCTGCTTTTACCCCATGTCATGTTGCATCTCAAAAATAGAATATCGTACTATCCTTACGGTGAAAATACCCAAACGTATCACCAATGACTCCATCTTTTCCAAGTATGCGCCCCTCAAAATTAAACCCTGGAAGTGAGAATCACTCCACATCCTTGATAGTACCATGCTGGATAATATTGAGTGCTGATTCACTATTAGGATCGATGTTTCCATCTATCAGGTTCAACGCTCAAGCCTTTCGTAGAAGATCCTCAATAGATCGTAGATTCTTCGTACGGCTAATGTAATCACGATATTTTTCCCTTCGTTCCTGAAAGTCATGATACATTTTTCTTATGCGTTCAAAAAAACCAATTTTTTCCTTTTCTTCACTTGTTCAAAGAGAAAGTGGATTTTTTATCGCATCATCACTAAATTCCTCTTTGATCAGAGCATCTACTTTTGCATCAATAATTTGAGAACCTTGTTGAGTATTCTTATTTTTCTCAAGTGCTTTTTGTGCATATTCAACCAGTGAAAATATAAGCTTCGATTCACGAAACTCGACACTGAGACGCTGTGCATACTTTACCGCTTCAAGATATTTTTTTGCTCCCACATAATTCTTCACTACCTTCTTTCCACGACTATAAGCAGTTGCCTCTCTTTTTTTAAACTCTTTCTCGAGAAAATATTTTTTCTTGCGAGAAACTTGTTTATCAAAAGAATCAAGCCTCTCAATATTCTTATCAAGATCCTTTATGGCATTACGAGACAATTCCAGCAATTGTTTTGCTTGAGCGGAGATTTTTGGAATATTCGAAGAAATCAGTGGTTCATTCGATGCGATCATGCTACGATGATAATCTATTGCCTGATTGATTTTTGTACGAATCTCAAGAAGAGCTTTTTCAGCATTTGCATAATCATTTGCACGAATATATACTTCGATCCACTCAAGCGCACTATTAAAAGTCTTCACACTTTCCTGAGAAGCATTTTTTGAGCGAAACCGATGAAGAAAAGAGAAAAACATGAAGGTGATTAAATCAATTGAAGAGCTTCTGAGAGGGTAGTTTTTCACATAATTGCCTTAATGAGACCATCTTGTAGTATCGTGAGCATACCTTGTTCACGTGCCTTACGCTCGATATCAATAGCACTCATCTTCTCGAGAATCAGGGGATGCAATTCTTCGGTGATAGTGAGCACCTCGTGAGCAGCAATGCGTTTTTGATATCACGTATTATCACACTGATCACATCAGACTTTTACAGCAAATTCAAGATCACCAACTTGCTCATCACTGATAGCCTCTAGTTGCTCTCGTATGAGCTCTTGTTTTGCGTTATCACTTATTTTTGCATATGCTACACAATTGGGACATACTCGACGAATCAATCGCTGTGAGACAACCATTTTTAGAGCCGAAGCAACGAGGTATGGCTCAATTCCCATATTTACCAATCGTTGTACCGTAGCAGATGCAGAATTGGTATGGATAGTCGAAAAAACCATATGTCCAGTGAGCGCCGCCTCAATTGCCAACATTGCCGTTTCTCGATCGCGAATTTCACCAACCATAATAATATCAGGATCTTGACGCATCATAGATCGAAGTCCTGCGGCAAAATCATATCCTATCTCTGGTTTGACCTGACTCTGATTCACAAAAGGCATATTGTACTCGACTGGATCTTCCAGTGTTGAAATATTATATTCAAGCGGCTTGAACTCTTTGAGCATGGAAAAAAGCGTGGTTGTCTTTCATGATCCTGTTGGACCAGCGATGAGAATAATGCCATAATGACTTTTCATACTCTCACGAATACGATCAAGGTTAAGATCCATGAAATCAAGTCGATCGAGTGACAGCAAAGAGGAATCCTGTCGAAGAAGACGCATTACAATCTTCTCACCATATACAACCGGTAGTACTGAGACACGAATATCCACTGTCTCTCCCATTTTTTGAGAGATATATGCAATCTTTCCATCTTGCGGACGGAGCTTTTCATCAATTCGTAAGCCAGAAAGCACCTTGATACGAGAATTAATTTTGGTGTATTCTTCATAGTTGAGCTTATCAATATAGACAAAATCACCATTTTCACGATAACGGACAAGTACATAGTCATGAGTGCACTCAATGTGAATATCCGATGCACCACCTTGCAAAGCAAAATCAAAGAGCTCATCAGTATAACGCACCGTATCAGTGATATTGGTTTTGATAGCAACCGTTGCAAATTGTTGTTCATCCCGAATGTGTTGTAGTGTGATCATAGAGTCAAAGAGTAATATGTCCTTGGAATTCTACCATATCTTCTTAGTTTACGCAAAATGTCGCCTTGCAAAGGAAGATAATCTGTTTGCAATTAAAAAACCCTCTTTTTCAAGAGAGTTTTTTACAATAACAATCGGATGATTAATAAGTTGAATGATGACCAACATCATTATGCACGATTTCACCAGATGCAGAGTTTGCTCGGGCAATAAGTCCCTTTGCACCATTACCACCTGTATCAGCAGTAAAATTACCCTTTACATACACTGTTTCAACATCACCATTCATTACTGTAGAAGCAACTTGAAGTGCCGAATTACTAGATGTACTAGCATAACCAACAAGAGGAGCACTCTCTGAAGATGTAGCATCACCCATATCCGCCTGAGCAATACCTGGAATTGCTGACCATTGTGGAGCTCCAGCCTTGATAGTAATAGAAGTAGCGCCGGTATTACCAAATACTGTTTTTCCAGTACCAACTACAATCGTTCGACCAGTAGCTGAACCACTATCAATAAGCGTAGTCATGTCAACTGCTGTTGCACCCTTGGTATTCATAGCACTTGAGAGGAGACCCATATTCTCACGAACCTTCGCGGACTTAGCATCCTTTGTATAGTTCTGATATGAGAGGAATCCAACTGTTGCAAGAATTGCAAGAATCGTAATTACCACGATAAGTTCTACGAGAGTAAAACCACCTTTTTGACTCTTGAGAGCCTGCATTTGAGAGAGCTTCATACAATATAATGATAAAAAAATAAAATTGTAGAAGGTTGTAGCATTCGCTGCGTACAGAGGCATTATGGCAGATAATGAAAATTGTGTCAAAAAAAACGTTATTCTTTTTGGAAAAAGAGGAATTTATGATTGTTTTGGTAAAAAAATTATGGTTTCTTCCACTCTTGATGAATGGTGGAATCTTAAGTATTTGCGACCACAGGGAATGATAGAGTTAGTATTCTATGTTCTTCCTTTAATACACCCACACAATTATAATTTAAGCACAATCATATATGCAATGTAAATACCAAAAGAGGAAGATCCTGAAACAAGTTCAGGATGACAGATAATTTGTTGTCATCCTCGCGGAGGCGGGGATCTACCAATTCAGCAAAGTCTGAGATATATTTTCGTCCATCCAGAAGATTCACGACTTATCGCATCTATGCGATTTGCTGCATTCCCTATGGTCACCTGTCTGCACGGGAATGACAGATTTTTATGATTTGACTTGAAAATCGAAAATTACCCGATCTTTATTCTTTCAAAAGAGCTTCAAGAGCCTTGTAAGCTCTCGAGAAAGGAATAAATGATGGGGAGGTTGCAATGGTAATAAGTCCAGCCCTATCAAACAACGACCGTACAAGAGGTATGCTATGCGACCATGGAATATAAGAAAGATCTTCACTCCAATAATCCAGATCTATATTGAGAATATATCCAGATCGCCATTTTGAAATATCTCGAATGCACTCCAAATCATCTTCTCATTCCACTCGAAGAAAATCACCAATATAACCATGATCGAGAAGCGGCCGAATATAATTTCCAACATTACAATACCTATGCGCGTATTCCCACCAATCAAGAGAGAATTGGCTGAAAAAGTCCTTAGGAATATTTTTATTCTCCCAAAGATCCGAATGTTCATCGATATGAATACATCAAACTCATTTTGAAAGCAATCCTTGATCAAATGCAATTCACCAAGCATGTGCTACCGCATTATGATTATCGCAGAGAACAACGGGGACTCATCCCATACAATCAATAAGACTCTTTTGAAGTGCAAAAAAAGAATCTGTTTGACTAAGACAAAAACCAATCTCCGAGGACTCACGTACATTTAAAAGTGAATCACGCTGATATTTAGGAATAAAAAGTTCTCTTGGCGGGTCAATAAGTTGACTATTGCCAGAATAACTCATAACATATTTTCCACCACGATCTTCATTTAAGAGAGATTGAATGAAGACTTCAACCATCTGACCGTCTATCATACCTGAGGATCAAGATGTGCAAGTATGGTCGATACTACCTCATCAGGAGCAATCAAGGTTGTATCAACTGCTAAGTCAAACACATGTTCTTGAGGTGGAAATGGAATATGCGGATAGATTTGTGCATATCTCTCTGCATTTGCGTTATTTCTCGAATTTGTCTTTTGTGTTGCTTCTTCGACTGATAAGCCCTCACGTGAAGCGATACGATCCATGAAAACCGCATCATCTCATGTAAGTACAATCTTGTAACTATCAGGAATCCAATGCCATGCAAGACGGCTCTCAAACACAAACCCTTCAGTATTTTGACCATAGGATACAATCCGTTCATCAATCTCATGATCCACATGAGGATGATCTTTTATATACTCACCAAACTCATAAATATCCATTCCATGATCGTGAGCACATTCACGCATCATAGCACCAGAGGATTTGAACTCATATCCAAGCTTCTCAGCAAGAAGCTTTGCAGTAGTCGATTTACCACTTCCCTCAGGTCAGTAGATTGTTATTTTAGATTTATTCATAAGAAGATATCTGAGAAATTGTTGCCTCAAGAAAGAGAAGTACAAAACCAAAAAGAAGTGCGGTCTGCCATATAAGCACTCAGTAATAGTCAAAAATTCGTATCATACATGCGTAAATAACGAGAAAAAACGCATGACGAAGAGAGGTGTAAATCAAGCTCGCATTGATCGCTCCACGATAGTAGAGTTTCTTCAGAAAATAAATCACAATCGTCAAATAACTCGTAAGAGCAAGAACGAGCGATACAACCATAAGTGTGAGCATCAATGGAAGATTCCTTTCAGGGGAAGTATAGAAAAGAAGAATGAGAACCGATAAACTGCTCGATGCACCTATAAGTGTCAAAAGTCCAAGAGTCGTGAGGCGTGGGTGAGATCAAAACATGATATGGATGGTATATCTCCAGAGAAATATGTCAAGAAAAGAAGATTTTTTACGAAAATATGCAAGAAAAGAGTCAACTTTTTGCATTTTTTGAAAATATATCGTAGTATAGAAAAAAATATCTCTCTTGAGTATGACATCACATTCTATTATTCATCGTTCTTCTCTCCCTTCAAAGCCTTCAAAAAGTAGTATTTTGCTCGCTACGATATTACTTTGAAGTATCTTACTGACAGGTTGTGGAAAGACAATCAGTCCACAAGACAGCGAAAAACAAGCAACAGAGTCAAACGATCGCCAATTCACAAAAAAGGGTGTTCCATATTTTGCCGACGTATGAGTTGCTATCGGTCTTAATGCTTGATACAAAAGCAAAAAAGACAATGACGTAGTAGTTAATCTCGCGGGCCAGGTCATCCCCATTCAGCAAGCTCTCGAAGAAAAAGATCTCAAACATCGAAAGATCATTGCATCCAATATTAATGAAATAGCGGCCTACCGCGATATACTCAAGATTGATATAAAAGAGAAGCTTGATAGCTCTCCGGATCGCCAAGCTACTCTCAAAGCTCATATGGAGCTCCTCAATAAACACTATAATCTCGCACAAGACAACCTCAAAGGACTCGATATTTCTCGAAAGGAAATCACAACAGCACTCGGTGAAATTACAACCAGAGTTAATAGTGCTCGAACTCAAGTGGACAACTCTTTTGCAAAGCTTGATCCATCTGATGTTGATGAGTATGTCGGTGAGTATATCAGTGCAAAGGAAGACGAACGATATGCTCAGACCTATCTTGTACTTACCGACCGATTGAGAGAACGGTATGCAAAACTGCAATCATACAATTCACTCCTCATTCAAACTATAGCGAACAATCGTGAAGCACTCATCGCCTGAGTAAGTGTAGTAATGCCAGCTCAAGGAAATGATTTTATGGATGATCTCTGACTTATAAAGACAGAAGCACAAAAAAAGACCGGGCAGTAGACAAGATTCAAAAAATATTCTCCAATATTGGAGAATATTTTTTGAATCAAAATTGATGATGGGTGGAAAAGATATAAACCTCTTATGGTCGAAATAATAAAAATATGTCATCCTCGCGGAGGCGGGGATCTACTTCTAATATCATTTTTGAATATACCATCTATTCATGAGATTCCCGTCTATATAGGAATGGCAAGAGAGTAGATATACAGAATGCAACCGACCTAAGCCCCTTTCTCAGATGGATAAAATCCGAATATGTCATCCTAAACTTAATTCAGCATCTTCCTTTTTCTTATTACATACTATTTTGACTCATATCAGAGCAAACTAACTTCGAGATTTCAGCCATTCATGAAATGCTGGGCCAATATCCGCTCGAGCAAGAGCAAAGTCAACAACTGCTTGCAAATATCCAATTTTTGATCCAGCATCATAGCGTACTCATTGCGTCGTGATAGCAGTTAACTCCTCTTGTGCGGATAGTGCACGAATAAAGCCATCAGCAAGTCGCTTTTCACCACCAGCACTCACCCCAGAGAGCTCGATATATCGCCACATTGCCGGAGTGATAATATACTTTCCTATCACGGCTTGTCGTGAAGTTGTTTCGTCCGGACGAGGCTTTTCAAGAAATTGAGTTACACGATGCAGATGGTGAGTATTGTCAATATCAACAATACCATAAGAACTTACCGCTTCATCACTCACTGTCTGAGTCAAAAGAACAGATGACCCATATTGTTCATATGCATCGACGAGTTCTTGAGCTCAAGTGCGCTCACCCATAATCAGGTCATCTCAGAACAATACAAGACACGGTTCATCACCTACAAAAGGACGAGCACAGAGAAGAGCATCCCCGTCTCATGTTGCTTCCGGCTGTCGTACATAAGCAATCTTTACACCGCAAGAAACCGATCGAACACTCTCAAGTTCTTTGAGTTTTCCTTTGCGTTCGAGTACTCATTCGAGCTCAAGAGAACGATCAAAATGATCAACAATCATATCCTTACCCCGAGAGAGCACAATTACGATTTCTTCAATACCAGCACTCACAGCCTCTTCGACAAGGTATTGAATTACTGGTTTATCAACCAATGTAATCATCTCCTTTGGCACTGCTTTGCTTGCTGGAAGCATACGCGTGCCATATCCAGCTGCTGCAATTATACATTTTTTGACGGCCTTCATGAGAGAAAGGAGTGAAGAATAAATTATAGAGATTGTATTTCTCTGGAAAAAAAATCAATCTTATCTCTCATCAGAAATTTCCCGTGATCGAAGAGACTGTAATCGCCAAGTAGCAATAGAATTGTGATTGCCAGAAAGAAGAACATCAGGCACCCTCATATTACGCCATATTTCTGGACGAGTATAATGAGGATATTCCATCTTCCCATCGAATGATTCACTGAAGGATTCTTCCTCATGTGAAGCATCCTTGATTACTCATGGAATGAGGCGAGCTATCGAATCGATAAGTACAAGAGCCGCTGTCTCTCCTCACGTTAGGATATAATCCCCTATCGAGACACGACGCATATGATAATGATCTATGACACGTTCATCAATCCCCTCATAGTGGCCACAAATAATAATGATGTCTTTCTTATTCGTTGCAATATTTTGAGCGGAAGATTGAACCCAGCGCTCACCACCGGGAGACATGACAAATATCTCAGGTTTTTCAGGACTCTTATCGAGAATGTCATCTATTGCGAGTGCAATCGGCTCACACTGAAGAAGGGTGCCATTGCCACCACCATACACACGATCATCGACGCGGCGAGTTGAGCGCACACTATAATCAGAGAGTTTGACAAAAACGGGAGTGATACTCCCGTTTTTGACGCTTCGCCCCAATATCGATGTTTCGAGAGCACTTGTGAGCGTCTCTGGAAATAGTCCAACGATAAAAATCTTCATTATTTCGAAACGCTTACCATTTTAATCGAGAACACAAGACTCTTCCCTGCAAGATCTTGCTTGTTCGGTATTCGCAAAACCACCTCATCTCCATCTGATCGAACATCTGCAATCTCCACTTCATCACCAATTTTTAAGCCAAAGCGTGCAAAAAGAGCAAGAGATTTTTCATTGAGTTTTTTCTTCGCACCATTTTTAATTTCATTATCTGCGAAAATTGCAGCATCTGGCATTTTTTCAGATACCATGATAACCGATCCACTCATAGAAATGATTTCATAATCAATACCATCCTTTGAGGCTTTTGTGCCGACTGCTATAGGTTTGTCGTAGAATGGAAGCTTGGTCGTATCAAGAACATAGGTTACCTTATCACCGTCAATAGCTGTAACCTTCATAAGAAGATTTGGATCGACGGAACTTGGATACACGCTTCCAACCTGGATTTTCGTTGTATCGACTGGCTCTCCAAGCGACTGAGTAATAGGTTTCTTCTCCGTATAAATCTTACTATCCATAGGACGAACAATATTTCCCTCAAGCATCTCACGAACCATAGGAATTTCAATAAATCCTTCTCCGTACGCATCCTTCGGAGAGAGTGTAAATTCTCGAGTTTGTCCTGCCTGCATGCCCATCATTGCCTGTGCAAAACCTGGTATAGTACCTTGGCCAACTACTGCATCAAATGCAAGACGATTCTCTCGTGTACCCTGAAGAGATGTACCACACGTATCATAGAGTGCATACTCTACCTTAACCTGTGAGCCTGTTTTTGAAACAGGTCCACTACCAGTACCAGTTGGTGCGCCAAGATCTGTAGGCTTTATTGGACATGATTGTGCAGTTGCTTTGCTTTCTTCTGCTCCAGATTGAGTTGAAGTATTTTGAGGAGATGATTTTTGGTCGAGAGAAGCATTTTTATTCATTCATGGAAGACTACAACCAGTAACAAAAGCAGAGATGAAAATAAGAGAAATGAGAGAATGCATGGCTTTCATAAAGATCGAGGAAAAAATAAATCGCCCCTATGCTATGAAAAAAAGTCATGAGAGCAAGTCCTACTGACTCAGGTTACCTTGACATGAACTTACGATCCTGATATATACATAATCTTCCATGGAACCAACCGAACCACCCGTGATCATCTGTCTCTGAATATCATTCACGCACATCATGAGTCTTGCGAGACTTTTAACAGTGTGTTTTCGCTGTATGAGTTTATCGAGAGGATATCTCTTCACACCAAAAATCCCACCGTCAAGATCTCTTCTTGAACCATGTGCAAGCAGATCCAGTGCTGCAATATATTTACGAAGTTGGGTTCGGAGGCTGGGTAACACAGACCACATCATACCCATATCACAGAGTCCATACCAAAGTCTTGCAATTTCTTGAGCATTTCATCAAAGTATCGCATCAAGCATCTCATAGACTTTGAGATCAAGAGATGGCTTGTATGTTCGACTCACTTCTTCAATCGTCAACGATCATGCATCATCATGATAGCCAAGATGATAAAAATTGAGAGCCTGCTCCGTCACCTGAGATGGAAGAGACATCAAATAATCTAATACAGATCAAGAGATATTGGGAAGTAGTAATTTTGCCTTTGCCCGAAGCTCAACACCCGAGAGAACATCAAATGACTCGATATAAGCAGATTTTTCTATCCACTTAAAAAACGATGATTCGATAGAACTACTATCCCCTACTACTATAATCTTTGCATGGTTAGGTATTTGTGTAATATCATATTTAATAGCTGGTGTTTTTGATCGGCCTGTGCTGGATTCATCATCAACACCCTCCTCATCAGACATATCTTTTTTGGGAGATTTTACCGCTAGAGAATAGCGTGCGATAATAAGTTTACAATCAGAAAAAAGAGGCATGGCTCTTGCTTCAGCAAGAATATCTTCCCAAGTTGGCGCATCAAGCGATACTACATTGTGCTCACCATAATCTCATGAAAAATCCTGGATAACAGCTTCGAGACGAGCAAAAAGATTATCCGTATGAATCCCAGTATAGAGTGTGAGCGGCGAAGAAAGAGGAACGGTATTCATAATAGAAAGTATATGAAAATTCGAATGTTTGTCATACATAATGAGACAAGATAGGAGAAAGAGAGAGCAACCCACCAGTCCACTCAATGACGGAGAACAATACAAACAGTTGTAGGTTCCCATCTTGCACGGGAATGACACAAATTTTATGTCATCCTCGCGGAGGCGGGGATCTACAACTATCGACACAGCAAGTTCTTATCATTGAAATGGGTTGAATCTGATATTTTTTTGATTTGAAAGCTCTATTGAGAATGCAAAAATAGTAGATTCCCGTCTACACGGGAATGACAAATAATTTAAAATCCGCATACGTCACTCCACCCCGGCTTCGCCACCCCTCAAAGAGGGGAAGAAATAAATAAAATCCCTACTCATAAAATAAGTAGGGATTTTAAGAATCATTAGATACTATTGCACCGAAGTAACTTTTGTCAGATTGTACTGCTTGAGGAAGTCACTCACAAGTGGTGGTGGATCTGAGAGTACTCGGGAAGAATAATTCACCAGAATTCCTGTCACGATACCACTTGAAGCACTACTACCACGAGCATAGGTACGAGCTGCTATCAGATCTGCAGCATTACCATAGAGACTACCATTGATGATCAGTTGAGATCATGATGGTTGTCACTTAATATGGTTCGCAATATAAACGCCATCCAACTGTGTCACATTTGTTCAAATTTCAATTTCATCTGCAATAAATGCAACCGAATTATTACCAGCTGTTATGTTGCCATTAATGGTCAATTTCCCATTAATCACATAGGTAACCTTTTGAGGGATTATCACTGTATTTAAAGTTACATCCTTATTTTCAGCACGTACCATAGATGTTCCGGTAGGTAGACCAGAGAATAATCATGGCTGATGAGCTCAGGTAATATTTTTCAAATCAAAATTTGAATTAGATGTATTCGTATTTTTAGCATTACCAGTATTGAAGTTTGCTGCCTTGAGTTGCTCAAGAAAATCCTTAGCAACTGTATCAATATCAACTGTTTGATTCGGATTTGCAAAGTATCCGGCACCACCTGCATTGTTTGCAATGATTGGTCGAGTTACACGAATATTGATAGCACCAGGTAAGCGCATATCGTTATCTATATCATCACTAGGTTGTTGCAAGGTAACATAAAAATCAAGAAATGGTTTATTTGGGTAATTGACTGTTCGATAAGCTGCATTTTTCAGATTGTTCGTTTGTCCATAATCAGCCTTTCAGGCATCATTCCAACGATTTGGATCAGATGGCCAATTAACTATAGGCAATCATTTATGTTGATTCAAACGAGCTGAATTATTTTCAAAGTCACTGAAATTCATAAGTGGCTCACAAAGTTCCCACGCACTACCATTCCACCGAGAATTAAATTGATTCGGCTGATCTCATGGATTTGCATTTCCTATACAACTTTGATTCAACGTTTGGCTCCATGCATCATTCGTAATGAAATCTCATTGACTCTTGAGAACTATTTTAGATCCAGTAGGTGGAGCAAAGATATATCCAGGAGATCGGAGATTGAGTTTATCTTTCTGTCGAAACACTGGAGTATTCTGCCCAATGATCATACTATATGTCCCAGATCAAGTAATATTCTGCCCATTAAACAAAGTAAACTCTCTGGATGGACTTTCTGCAGGATTGATAGTAATAGATGGCAAAGTACAGCTCATCGGTTGAGTACTAATATCAAGTCCTATCTTACATTCTCCAGGTGTTTTAAATCTATCAACGTAAACACCATTACATACATCGTATGTGCTTGCTGTTATAGTTTGAGATGGTGATCATGGTTTACCACAATATCACCACTTGCTTGGATCAGAAGCATAGACAGAAGGATCACACTCTTCTCCAGCATCAAGGCGACCATTTCAACATACTAGTGAAGGATCTCCGCCAGTCTTACATTGATTAAATGCTCCTGGACGTCCACAGGCACCCCAGTTTACTGCAGATCACATATCACACGTTTCACCAACCTCAAGTGTACCATTTCCACAATATGGATTTGATATGGTATTTGTGATCTTACATGTTGTGTCATTCGTATCGAGCGATGATGCGTAGTTTGAATATTCAGCATTATAGTTCCGTCCTACAGCGATTGGAAAAACTGGATAGTTTGAAACAATACATTTCACATTTTGAGAACCTGGACGATCTGGATTGACTGGAAAGCTCGCGGGATTGCCATGAGAGAAATCACCAATATAATCAATCACATTGTCACCATCACGATCCACTCAAAATGATCGAGCTTGAGCATTTCCCTGACAAGCAAATGTTGTGTTGTTAATTTTTGCTACAGACATACATTGAAGCTGGCTTCCTCCTCAACAGATTCCTGTACACCCAGTCTTCAATACCGCACTATTACAATTCGTCGTATCTCCACCAGCAAGAGTCTTTGCAGCAGATTCATTTGCATTCTCCACACACGCTGTATTTGTCACTGTTGTATTTGCACCAGCAGTTACACGCATAGGGATAAGAATCTCTGGCAACACATTTATACCAACAGAAGGTTGACCATTGAGATAGCAAGAGAGGATTGATCAACTACTTGCCGAACAATTCCATCCATTCGTCGTGATAGCTGCTGATGTACGCTCTACTCCAGCAGGGAAAGTATCAGATACAAAAGTTGTACCATTGATAGCAGCCGGGCCATTGTTAGTAACGACAATACGATAATTGAAGGTAGCTCCGTTTGCGAGATCGATCGCTGTCTCTGCATCATCACTATTGATGTACTTACGAATCGAGAGATCAAATCCATCATTCACTTTGATACAAGCAGGATCACTCTGTGTGTCAGCTGCACGAGCAGGACATCCAGTATCAGGAGGCAAAGGTGGAATGGTCGTTGTACAAGCAGGATTGTCTATGAGAGATCCACCACTGAGAATCTTCTTCGCACAGACATAGGCAATATTCTGATGAAATGATCCCGATGCAGCAGATGCCCGAAGCTTCGCAATGATCGTAAAATTATACGTACTACCGGACGCGAGGACATTATCTGTCTGATGCATCACTACTGAGTGAGTATGACCACTGTGTGTGGTAGTTGTCGATCCTGTCGACCATCCAGCTGGAGCTGATGCAAATCGCACAAATTCCACATATTCTGGAAGTACGTCTTTCACGATCGCACCATTCACCGATCCACTCGAAACCTTGACTTGGTAGAGATAGTTGAACTCTGTATCACGAGTAACGTTCACCGCACTCGACTCATTCTGAGAGTCACCGGCAGGCATAGTTCCAGCATATTTTTTGATAGAGAGAGTGCCTTGAGAGGTTGGAGTAGAGGAGATATGAATAACTGCTGGATCCGTGTTATCTGAAGTATTTATATCACCAGGATTTGATACTGTCGCTGAGTTGGTGATATATCCGCTTACTGAAGTGCTGGTGACTACAGGAATGTTGATAGTCTGAAATGTTAACCCAGATGCAATATTACCAGTATTGGTACAAGTAAAACTATTGCTAGCCTGAGAACATGACCATGTTGTGCCAGTCACATTACCCGAGAATGATACTCCTTCCGGAAGTGTATCAGTCACTGTTGTTATACCACTTACACTTGATGGGCCGTTATTCGTCACAACAACCTTATAGCTGAAAGTAGCAGAATTTGTCTTTTCAATAGCACTACTATTATTTTGAGCATCATTTGCAGGAGCTACGCTATCGACATATTTCTTGAGAGAAAGATTGAACGTGTCAGGTATTGTTATTGGTTTACAAGATGTTGCATTACAACCACCAACTCACCAACCAGATTTTGAAGGATCGTTTGGATCACACTGCTCACCTTGAATACCAGAAGTAACAAGATCTGTGTCGATATTCGTATCTACGATGCCGTCGCCACACCAAGTGATTTCATACTTGGCACATTCTTTATGAACTTGTTGTGAACTTGATCCTATTCGATAATAAATTCCATAGTCAATTTTGAGATTCTCAAAAGAACGAACAGCTGGACGATCAATGATATGATATTCTGTCTTTGATTGAATAATCTCTTGATCTACAGTATTGTTAGGGACAACAAAGGATCGATCTCGAATCCAAGGAGTCCATTCAAACTCAAACTTTACATTTGATCTATTATAATCAGCCGGCTCTCGAAAAATAGCGGTAAAATTATTGAGAGTAAGATTATTTCACGTTCTATTCGTAAGCTTATCTGTAAATCGAAACGTTTGTCCAACTCGGAGTGATCATGTAAATGTCTGGTTACACGCAAGAGAGGTAATGTCTGTTTGACATGTTGCGGTACAATATCCATCATTACCATTATTAGTACCATTATCACATGACTCATTTCCTTCTTTCTTTCCATCACCACAAACTGGAGTTTTTGTGTAATTTGCAGAACAAGATTGAGTACCTGATGTATTCTTACATGACCAAGTAAAGTTTTGTGTTAAACCTGAAGTACTACTGCTGAAGGTATCAACATTTCCTACAGAACAAAGATTTGGTGAATTTGATGAGATAGTTCCATTAAGAGCCCCAACAGAGGTTCAACATTGAGGTGATGGTTGAGTGATATTTGTTAAAGTACAGCTTGTAGTACACATCTTGCCAGAGGTTACACCATCATTACCATCACATGACTCAAGTCCCTCTTTCTTTCCATCACCACAAACTGGAGTTTTTGTGTAATTTGCAGAACAAGATTGAGTACCTGATGTATTCTTACATGACCAAGAATAATTTGTCTTCAATCCCTGATCTGTCATGCCAGTAGAGCTACTAAAAGATACTACCGAACCTCATGTACAAAGATTTGGTGAATTAGAATTTATAGAATTTATAGAATTTGTAAGTATTCCAGAAGTAGAGCCACAGACAGGTGGTAACTTTGCTGTACAACTTGCATTACAGTATCATGGTTGACCATTGTTTATACCATCGTCACAGGATTCTGCTGTCCAAGTCTCACCAGGTCATACTGTTGAATCAGTAACACCATCACCACACCAAGTAATAATATATGGTTGACATTCGGTGTGACGAGGGAGATTGACCCAATTATCTGCAGACACTTCTTCTTGTGCCTGTACGAAAAATTTGATAAAAATATCAGCCGTTGTATCACGACTAAGTGGATGATCATAAACATTATAATAGCCACCATATTGAGGGCCACGCGAAGGTGCATAGCTCGTTAAAATTGGTAACCGTGAATTCCCAGGAATAATCATACTACTATCAACTATCTCCTGAGTTCTAAAAAGAATCTCACCCTTTCAATTACCAGTCCCATCAGAAGTTCCACCAAATACTGACGAACCACCGCCTGTACCACCACTCTCATTAAAATCCATGAGCTCGGAAATATAGTCGCGACCTAGGTCCGTAATCCTGTGCCTGTTGGAAGAGTTATTGATATATTCATCTCCAAACTTATAACGCTGATCATAGCGAAGATACAATGGGGAGAATGACTGGTCACAAGAAACTCACTCACCTGGATAGGCAGGTGCTGCGAGTAATCAGTATGGTGCAAAAGTAACTGCACCTATTCATAGGACCGTTGTAAGGGTGATGAATTTGAAAAAGTTTTTCATAACATCAAAAGAAAGAAATTATTGAGCCGATACGGTCGTAACATCTACAGTAGTTACTTCCTCAGCTTGTTTGGAAGGAATAGATCTAGGTTCAACAGTGCCACCAGGGATGGCTGTGATAGGCGATCATGCCTTATCAGTCTGATTCACCTTTGTTCCACAAGAAACCAGCATGATAGTTGATACAATCAAGACAAAGGTGAATATAGTAGTATTTTTCATATACATAAATTAATTATTTATAATAACATTGCTGACGATGTTTCTCAAGCTGTATTTGCTAGTGAAGCCTTTGTTTTTTCTTCTGCTAACTTTCTCGCAACCTCTTCTTTAGCTTGCTTTTCTAGTAATTGTTTAGCAGCCTCTTCTTCCAACAATTTTTTAGCAGCAGCATCTTTAGCTTGTTGCTCAGCCGTCGCTCAGAGAGCACTACTTACATCAACTCAACCAGTATTAGGAACCGCAGTACCAGATGGGATTTCCACAGCAGGTGTTCATGCTGTACTAGCTGGAGTAGTTGACACTCATGGTCGTGGCTCAGCAGCTCCGCCTCATTCAATAGTTGGTTTTGTTTCAGACTGAGTTGGTTTTGGCTGTTCTGGTGTTGGAGGGGTTGCAGGAATACTCTTTTGAATACCCGCACCGCCAGCCATATTCGTTTCTCGACCACCCTGCACACCAGCATCAGCTACCACATATCCATCAACTGCAGCAATAGTTGGAGTAGAAACCGAAGTAACCGTTCTATTATGCTTGATAAATTCAGGCTTTCCTATGAGAAAACTATCATTTGCACAGACAGAAAATTGTGCACGTGTGAATTTGAGTGGTTTTGCGAGTTTTACACCATCGATTTCCTCCTTTGCACCAGACAGAAGAGCAATAGCATCTTCTCGTGAAACATCTTTTCCAGTCGCTTTTTTAAGTGTCTCGAGAATAGCATCACGACGATCTGCAAAAGATTCACGGCTAAATGCAAGACCAAGAAGTGCCGCTTTATTTTCAGGGGATAAAGCAGTTGTTTCCATCTGAGAACCCTTGATAACCTTTTCGATAGGAACAGCTATAAGCCCGCGAACTCCAACATTCTTTTGTGCCATACTTATGATGGTGAAATAACCATCATTTGGTGAAATCTGCTCAACCGGTTTATCTTTTCATTCAAACTTTAATTTTGACAAACCCTGTTTCCACTGCACGCGATCAGTCGCTAACTCCGGACTGACAGTATCATTGATATCCCCAAAGAGACGGGCTTCATTATTCTGAAATGCATTTTGCTCATCTTTTTTATTATGATTTGCACGATAAATATCCTGAAAATTCTTGCCAGACTTTGATCCAGCGTTTCGCATCTCACTATCGCCCATATTGATCGCAATAAGAGTATCAGCAAGATGGAGTAGTTTCTTTGGATCGTTTCATGCAGCTGCAAGGTCAGCTGCTAATTCTTTATTTCCTTTTTTTCCTGAAGCAAGTACTTGGAGTGATTTCTGAATAGACACAACATCACCCTCCAACCAACCTCGTGTAAATGATCCAAATGCCTCTGTTTGCTCTCTCCGAAGTTCTTTTGCTCTTCATTCAGTAATTTTATACGACTCTGATTGTTTTTTCATATCACCGACAGCAATTTCTTCAGTCGTTTCACCAGATACTGTAGCACTCGGTGTAACTATTTTCTCACCTTCCTTGATAGAAAAGGTAAGGGTTTGAGTTCCATTAGGAGCAACACGAGCCTTGAAAGATATCTTGAGTGGAGCATCAGTCACTACCACCTGTTCACCATTTGCCTGAGTTGTAAAATTAAGTTTATCAGTAACTCAAGTAGTCCTTGCTATATCCCCACTAATAAATCGATATTCATATTTGTTATCAGGAAGCACCTTAGCTCGCACCACTCATCCAGGAAGTTTTACATATCCGTCTTCATCTTTAGTTGAAGAAAAATCGATAGATACATTACTAATGTCACTCGCGATTTTCTCAGCAAGTCATCTGTTTCCATTTTTCACTTCTACTCCATATTTATCAAGAACGATTCAGGCATAGACCGTAAGTGGTGACTCACCATGAAGGATTGATTTAAATCCGCCCCATTTCACCAGTCATTCAACTCACTTTACATTGAAACCCTCTGTGGAAGCAAATTCTATCATTTTGTTTTGTGATAGAAGATTTGCACAAGCTTCTTGAATATCAGCAAATGCAACGTTTTTTTGTGACAATTGACCAATTATATCACGAATAACCTGTTTTGAAGCAGCATCTGTAATCATACCATCTACAACACTCTGGAGTGATGCAACATCTTTAGTCTCACCGATTTTTTTGCGCATTACCTGAATCTCCTCATTCATCTTATGCTCAGCATCGTTAAAATTAAGACCGGCCCGAGCTCCAGTAACATCAATCCCACCGCTTATCGTATATTGTCCCACTCCAACGCTTTTTTCCGCAAGAGCACTGGACTTACCATCACTCGTCAATTCATGTGTGTTGGCACGCATATAAACATTGTTAAGTGCGATGGTATGACCAACATCAGGTATAGCTTTTACAACAGCAGCTAATTTTTTCTTAAAACCCTCTGGATTCTTACGATCATTCTCAGCAATTTTTTTCATTGCGACCGGATCCACCAAAAGTGCCTCAATGTATTTTTGATCGCCACCAGCAAGAACTGTTGCAATATCTACAGAGGTATCATGCGAATCGGTAACCAAGTCTTGAACCATTTGAAGTTTTTTGGTAGCTTCCAGAATACCATTTCTGAGTTTCTCAGCACCAGCAGTATCCAGTTGTGTCACGTCGAATCTTTCCTGCAGATCAGGAAGAAAGTTTGGATTATATGCTTGAGCATTTTTCATGAGAGTATAGAGCTGTGATTCACCCACAACAAACTTCTGAGATCCAGACGTAGAGTCAATTCCATAATCAGAATTAAAGACACGGATGAATTTCGTCCCGAGACCTTCTTTACTGCTTGCTTCAATACCAGCTTTATCGCCGTCAAGATTTGCAACCATCGCGATAAACTTTTGCTCAGGATTCTTAAGTTCTTGGATTTTATCTCATGATAGAGTTTCTCATTGTGCACTTAATGTTATGGTTACTACAGAATCTGTTTTTTTTGCAATTTCAGTATTTACCTGGTTGAGATTATCTTTGGTAACCTTCAAGACCTCATTTTGATCTTTTTGCTTCTCATTTGGTTTCAATTTCTTTAATCATTCATTCATTTGATGGTCAAAAGATGTCTCCCATACTTGAGGAGTTTCCGTTTTTTTGATAGGCTCTGGTCGATATGGACCAAATTTTTCTGACATATAAATATTTTTAGAATTTAATACCCCAATACACTACCATATTCCACTCAACTTTGTCGAATAGTTGAGCTTGACAAGACTAAGATTTATGAAGAATCACTCCAAAGAGATATCCTGTAACAAAAAAGTCCTTCAAGAGAAAGAAAAATCACTCAACTATGAGTGACTTTTAAGAATAAGTAAAAATAAGAAAGAGAGACTACTAGAAGTTAGCAGCTACAGTGACAATTACCTTATCAGTATAGCTTGTCGCTGGCGTATCTTCAGCAACCTTTGCAGATGCAGTAAAAGTAAAGTCATCAATACCAACTGAAGTCTTGGATGGTTTGTTGGTGGTGTAGAGAGTGTAGGCAGTGACCGTACTGTTGATCTCACTACTGAGATTGGCAGTTTGAGTGAATCCAGGAGCAACACTATCAGATGCACCAGAGAGGGTAGTTGTCCACTTGTAGCTTTCAGCAATACCATCAGCAACGAGTGTATTGAGGATATCACCAGATGCAGAGAGCATACCTCCATTGAGAGATTTAGCAGTGACTGATGCACCAGCTGATGCATTGGTACCGATTTCCATAGTTACTGATCCTGATGTATAGGTAGTAGGATTGAGGTATCCGAGATCAATAGTGTCTGCGGAGATTGCCATATTGAGGATAGGGCGTACTTTTGCTTTTACGATGATACCATTGATGGTACCAGAGGCAGAACCTGGAATGGTATCATTCCAGTTGATCGCGGTGGTGAGACCACCGGATCCGGTAACCGTACCGGTACCGATCTGAGAAGCAAAAGCTGATGATGCACCGAACGCAGCAAATGCTGCTACGGTAGAGAGGGCGATAAATCGCTTGGTATTGGTATTCATAACAATAACAATGAAAGAAGATGTAATATATAACAAAGCAATCATATGTACGATATGCTTGTTCACTCTCCAGACTACCCTATGTTTTTCTCTTACGCAAATAATCGAATATACAAAAAATGAGTTTGTGTTCAAAATAATAAATGATAACCGTCTATCATCCTCACGAAAAAGAAGCCCAAAGAGTAAAACGAGTCAGAGATTTGTATTTGAGGCGAGGAAGATCCTGAATCAAGTTCAGGATGACAAAATACAACTCTCACTGCTCGTAAACTCGTTTTTTCGACTCATTGCATCTATGTAATTCGCTGGACTACTGAAGTTTACCCCATCATTGAAGGGTCTATGAGAAAATTTTTTTGTTCCTATCAAACCTCAATCAGTCCAAGAAAGTGTAACAACACAATAGTTCGGAGAATCAAAGTATGTCATCCTCGCGGAGGCGGGGATCTTGTATTCTTGTATTTGTCTTTATGTCTTTATGTATTTTGTTCCCCCTCATTGAGGGGGTTAGGGGGAGTTGTATTTTTTTTGAAATATATAAAAAACGCAGGAATCTGCGTTTTTTATTTCACTGTCATCAGTCTATCATTAGCCTATCATCAGTCTATAATCAATTTTTGATCTATCATCAATCTTTAATCTACATAGATGTATCACTTGATAGCAGGATGATCTTTGGGGATTTCTCGGATGGTTACGGTGTTGAGTTTTTGATAGTTCATGTCTTTGATGATGATCTTGGTATCTTTGATTCAGACAACAATTCATACATGTCAGTAGTAGGGATTGTATCCATGTCATTCAAGCTGTATGATAGCACCAACAGCTGGGGCTTTACCAGTAGGTACTCATTGAGCTTTGGCATTACGGATCCATTGGTTTGCATTTCATCTCCAGGTTACACTCTTGTTCTGTGCGACGAAAGCGGTACAGTTTCACCAAGAAAAACGGGGATTATGACCATGATCTTTGATGCGATACGTCTTGTATCATCCCGTAAAAGGATCATCAGTATCAAGAAGACTTTCTGATTTTTTTGGTATTTCTGAGTGAATACTGGCTCATGTTTGATACACTTCAGCAGGTAGCATAAAAGATGGAGCATCCGTCACATAGTGACCTCATACATTAGCCGGATGGGACTCAATGATCTGGAAGGCAAATACTTGAGAAAAGCTTACCATCACACAGATAAGTGTCGTTGTAACCGTTGCTATCGATCTCGTATAACTATTCATAGAATACTTTTCGAACTAAAATCGAGTGGTCCTCCTACCACAAGCCCCTTACATATATCTAGCATGCTCTATAAATTTCATATATGCAAATATTCGAATATACTCCTCGAAAATAGTATGCGTAATACAAAAAATATGAACTCTGAAAAGCTCTCTATTGTCTTCTTTGGAAGCAATCATCTCTCCGTCGCATGCCTGGAAAAACTCGTTATGGATGAACGATTTGAGGTGCTTGCGGTTGCCTCTCAAACCGACAAGCCAGCGGGTCGCGGACACAAACTCACACCAACACCCGTAAGTCAGTATGCCATTGATCATGAAATCGCACTCTATCGATGTGATCGACCTTCACGAGATGAAGTATTATTCAATGCACTTCACTCTATGAGACCAGATTACTTTGTCGTGGTCGCCTATGGAGCCATACTTCCCCAAAGATATCTCGATATCCCCAAGAAGCTCTCGGTCAATGTACATGGGTCAATCCTCCCAGCATATCGAGGAGCTTCACCAATACAGACTGCTATCCTCGACCAAGCATCCATCACTGGCGTAACTATCATGCAAATGAGTATGGGTATGGATGAGTGAGATATACTCTCAACGCAAGAAATCCTCATCGATGAAGCTGAAACAACTGGAAGCCTCTTTGAGAAATTTGCCATCGTATCGCCTAATCTTCTTGTGGAGACAATAGCAGAATACCATCAAGGAAAGATTGAGAGAATTCCACAAGATCATGCAAGAGCAACCTACACTCGCAAATTCACCAAAGAAGATGCGCGTTGGAACCTAGAAAAAACCATGGACGAAAATCTCGCTATCATGCGAGCAAATACTCCGGGTGCAATGCTCTGGGGAGAAATCGACGGGAAGAGGTATAAATTCACAAAACTCGAGAAAACAAGCGCTATCAATGAAGAGTGGGTACTCTCGTGTAGTGATGGTTGACTCAAAGTCATTGAAGCAATCGACAACCTCGGAAAGAAAGTTTAAAAAAATCCGTTTCACAATTTGTGAAACGGATGGTTATCGATTTTATTTATACAAATGAGAGGACAGGAGCTTCAATTAAGTTTAAACTGGAAATTTCTGAAAATACAGACTATATCCCCAATAATAATAAGATATTCGCAATTAGTAAATATAGAAATAACAATCAAACAGGTATAAAAAAGATCAATCGAGCGTACAATTTTTGTGTTATAACCAACATCAAGGTAATGTATCAAATATATATTAGTACTGGAGCAAATAAAAACATTGAGAAAATCAATAATGGTATCAAAAAATTCCTAGCTAATATACAACCATTACTAACCATAGTAACATTTGGTCATAAACTAAAAATATCTATGCATAAAAAACTAGAAAGAATTCACATAATTAGAATAGACAACGGAACTCAAACAACTCCAATATACAAAGATATTTTATTTAAATTAAAACGGGTGGTCATATTTAAAATAGAAAATACTAAAACAAACAATTCAAGAATAACAGGCTTCCTTCAATATGTCAAAAAGAAAGAATATCACATAAAAACTTGCCCTCACCCCATTCCTCTCTAAAATACGATCACTCATTTCTTACGACACGTCATGTTTCCAATCGCCATCAATAGTTTTCGCGAATTTATTCGCAACAAAATACTCTCACTCATTACGTTCTTTGCTCTTCTTCTCATTGGCTTCTCCCTCTTTCTTGCATCGATTAGCATGGGAGAATCAACTCGACTCGTAGTAGATTTTGGACTTCAGATGATTGAACTCTTTGGGGTTTTGACGGTCGCATTTCTCGGGAGCCAAATGCTCTTTCGTGAGCTCGAAGGACGTACCATCTATCTCATTCTCTCAAAACCTATTGAGAGACATGAGTTTCTCATTGGCAAATTTCTTGGGCTTGCTATGGTGATGCTCTTACTCGTCGGTATTGAATCAGGTGCGCTGCTGATCATTATGGCAATCAAAGGCATGACCATCTCACCTTTGATTCTCCTTTCACTGCTCATGATTAGTATCAAGCTTCTTATCCTCATAGGAGTTATTATCTTCTTCTCTACCTTTACTGCGCCACTCATAGCACTCAGCTCGAGTGTGGCAGTGTATTTGATAGGTCATACTGGTAGTGATCTTATCACTATGGGTATACGAACGGGAAATCATTTTATTGTCGCGATGGGGAGATTTATAGAAGTGGTATTTCCAAATATGGAAGCACTCTCACTTCCAAAATACGCTCTCAACTCTTCTATACATCTCTCATCATCAACTCTCTTTATAGCTATGGGAATAGCACTTGCATATATAACTATTCTTCTAATAAGTGCATCTTGGATCTTTAATCGAAAAAACTTTGAACGATTCTAATTATCCTTGGGCCTATATCCAAGGATTTGTTGACTTTTTCGGGGTACGGATTCTATGTGATGAGCGAGCACTGATCCCTCGATTTGAGAGCGAGAGTTTGGTACGTTATGCTCTCAAGCAAATAGAGCAAGCATGAACATCAAAACATCATAGTCTCATATGGGATGTCGGAGCTGGAACGTGAGTTCTCTGAATTAGCCTACTAAAAGCTCTGGATCACAAAAACACCGCACCCACCTCGCTTATCATCAGCGACATATCGCAAGAAGCTATTGATCTTGCTTATAAAAATATTGAACTCCACGCTCTCAGTGCAAGGAGTAGCCATCTTGTATCATCTCTGCTCTCAAGAGTCCCAGATGGTATACAGATAACAGATCATCTTATTATCCTTGCGAACCTTCCGTACATTCGAGATGATGAGAAAGAAATCATGAGCCCCGATACAGCATATGAACCAAGCATAGCACTCTATGGGAGTGATCCAGACGGGCTCTGACTCTATCGTATACTCATTGAACAGATCAAGGATATCCATCGAAATTACAACAATCTCACAAGAATCGATATTTTTTTTGAATATGGACACGATCAAAAAACTGATTTTCTTGCTTCCCTTGACTGGCCTGGAACATACACAACCTTTGATGATCTCTCTGGAACGCAGCGATTTGCACATCTTACACTCACTTCTATGACATTCAAGAACCTCAATCTCTCACATATGTGGCAAAATCCACAAGCAAAAGCAGCAATCATCTATCATGATGTAGTCAAAACCATTCATGAAGCATCACCAGAAATAACACCAACAAGTGTAGAACACAAATGAGAACAGATTATCATTAGTTGCCGAAACCCTGTATCAATCACGATTCTCAAAGAATCCCAAGAACTTATATTGCAAAATATTTCAGAACTCTTCAAGAAATATGGTGATACAAAAAATGCTCCGAAGAAAATTGCATTTCGTTAATTTCTAGTGACTATGACACGAAGGCTCTCACAAAAACATCGTATTATACTGTCATTGCTCAGTTTTATCGCGATCATTTTTGTAGGTTGATGGATCGGATATTCACATCAGGAATCATACCTCCAAGAGCTCAAGCCACTTGGGGAAAGAGTGCGAGAGGCATCAAACAAGAAAAATAGTATTGAAGCACCACTCAGCTTGAGTGATCATGCAATATATACCACCCCGAATACCGATCTTATCAAGAAAATAGCAGAGCAAATTGATGAAGCAAAAACACAGGTGCTAGTAGAGGTCTATATCCTCTCAGAAAAAGAGATCAAATCAGCGCTCAAACGTGCAAAGGCAAGAGGAGTACGAGTGGAAGTCATACTCGAAAACGAACTCTATGGAAGCGATGTGCTTAGTAACAATAGTCGTCGGGAGCTCATGTGATCAGGCATAGAAGTGATTGCGCCTGATCATGAACAATTCACATTCACACATTCAAAATTCATGATTATTGATGATGCCTACATTGTATCATCATGAAACTTTGCCTACTCAAGCTTCAAAGATAACAAGGAATTTCTGATAATTTGAAAGAATGTTGAAGTTCATAACTATCTCATTCGTCTCTTTGAAAATGACAAGGAACATAAAATATTTCGTGAAATCATACCTGGAGTCTTTTTCTCTCCAGTTAATGCACGATCTACCATCGAACACGCAATAGAGAGCGCACAAACCTCAATCGTACTGACAATGCAATCACTTGCAGACGAATCAATAATTAATCTACTCGAGTCAAAGGCGCAATCCGGGATAGATATATCCATATGCCTTGGTGACACAAAGAAAGTGGAATGAAACCACAAAGTAGCCGCACAACTTATAAAATCAGGAATCAGAGTAAGTGCTCCGAAAAAGCCATATATTCATACCAAATCACTCCTCATCGACGGATATGACTGGTATATAGGATCCATCAACTATACAGCTAATTCCATAGATCGAAACCGAGAACTCTGACTCTATCTGAGACTCGATGAACAGAGGTCAAAGGAGCATATGCAAGGTTATCACAAAATTTGTTCTACTCCTTACATACCAGTATGAAAAAAATAACCCTTATGACCGCGCTCGGGGCATGAAATTTGGGTGATGAACTGATTGCTTGGTGCGAGTACCGATGTATGCGTGAATATTTTCCAGAAACACAAATCTTTGTATACAACTATGAAGATTCAAATGGTCTTTTTTTAAAATTCGCAAAAAAAGACAAATCAGTACGCATGAGGCCATATTTTCCATTGAATATTTGCAAATATCCATTTCGTAATATAAGAGCACTCTGGAAAATGATCTTTGATATTGCTACATCAGATCTCCTCATTATTGGAGGGGGTGGACTTTGGTACGATAATGAACTTGGACAAAACCCTCATATTCAACGATTGCAATGGATGCTACGAGTATGGATCGCAAAAGCTTTTCGCACATCTATACTCTTTTGGTGAATTGGTATTGATGTTGATAAAAAACATATCGCAAAATATCGATCAATATTTTCTGGAAGCAATACTCAAATCATCGTGCGTGACCATCATAGTCATGATTTACTGGAAAAAATTTGAATCTCTTCAATCATTTCAACCGATTCGGTTATTACACTTTCAAGATATTTTCAAGAACTTCTCACACAAAATAAATCAGAATCATCTGAGAAGCTTCATATTGGAATCAGCGTGCGTTCAGGGTATCACCATGATGAAATTGATATTTTGAAGGATGTTGTGGGGCAACTACGCGAAAAATACTCAAATTGTGTTATTTATGGGCTCTCATATTCACATCGAGAGGACAATCCTATTATCAGCGATACAACGCTCCTAAAACTCTTAAATTTAGATCAAATCATCATTGATCACGCAGAGATCGTCAAGCTACTACCAACGCTTGATATCATGATAGCCACTCGATTGCATGCGATGATCACCGCTCGTCTCCTCAAAATACCCACACTCTGCCTCTCTTATGCAAGAAAAACACGCGAAGTATTTGTAACACTCAATGATCTGTGATACTGATACGGCATTATCACAGATCTTCAAACACTCAATTATGAAAACATTGAGCATCTCTTGATAGAATTCGAAAAAGGAAGAAACAATTTTTGACAAACAAAGCACAAAATTCAAAGAGAAAATCTGACTGATGAGAAAACAATTCTCAATTGGATATCTCAAAAAAATCCATCATAGCTATGATGGATTTTTTTGAGCACATGGACATTGAAGAAGAAATTCGTTTCGAAACCGAGAATACGTGAGACCAATTGTTTGATACGTATCAAACAAAGATCGTGCAATACTCGTCATTCCAAGTTGAGATGAACAGTATTCACAGAAATTCATATGGTATACCTCGAGCGCAAGTTTCGCTTGAAAAGTGTTTTGCCAGAAACACCATTCATCTGGAGGTTGAGCATAGAGATCCATCTCATCAGTAATACTATTGAGAATTTCCTGTTCATCATGAAGAAGTACATCACAGTTTGACTGAGTCAACACTGCAACCCCCTGAACAGGAAGAGGAAGATAACCCTGGGTTCGTGAGAGTCGACAGAGCTGTCCATTAAACCGATAAAGTATGTTTGATTCACTTGATTGATAAGATCATCACACATCTTTGGATGTTTGACTCGCATCTACGTCCAGAAGAGTAGAGGCACTTGGAGCGTTCATATATAGGTAATATCGAGACATTCTCGACGAATAGTCCAAGAAATCAAGGGAAAATTTCCTTTTCTGTTATTTTGGCAAAATACGCACTGTTCAAGTGCGTGTATCGATGCACATATGTCTTCCAAGTGGTACTGGCATTTGAGGGCTTATATGACCAAAAAGAGCATTTCCAATAATAGGGAAATCATAGTCAGCAAAGACATCATCGAGGGTCAACCATGGATTTGTCAGTGTGGCAGCATAATTTTGTAAAATGCCTTGTTGCCATACTCACCAAACAATTCCATTGATCCGATCAAATATCCCACGAGATTTCCAACTCATGAGCACACGACGCACACCACCGAGCGAGAGCTCACTGCATTCCTCGAGGCAAAGGATCGCACCATCCCATTTTGGCTCGTATAACGTACCATAGAGGAGATCGAGAGTAGAGAGATTACCAGCTATTATATGACCATCTGTCTCACCATGACGAAGAACTATGGGGCCAGGAAGTGAGACAATTTTGTGAGGATAGATATCTTCATCGGCAGAATAGTCAAATACATTATGAGCAAAATGCAGCTCATAAGAATCATTCAAACCACGAAATCGCTCAAAAATATATCAGAATGATTCGAGAGATCCAAATCATCATTTCATAAGTGTTCGCATATTGGGCATATGCCATGGTTCAAGGAGTGAATGATGACTTGCTGCTAGAAGTAATGCCGTTGTATCGCTAAATCACGCGATGATTTTATGATGAGAAATCTTTGAAAAATCAATATAGGGCAGTACTTCATTCGCACATGCTCCCCCACTATACGCCCAGATCATATCAACCTCACTATCTCTGAAAAACCGATTAATATCTCTTGCTCGCTCCATCGGTGACACTCATTCAACACACGACCAAAAACCATCTCACACAACACATGTAATATCAAAAAGTTTTTCAATAACATATAATCCATGATGGAAAAAATAATCATTTTTCGGGGGATTCTGAGAGAGATTGATAATACCAATTTTCTTCATACAAAAAGAATCAAAGAAATTGTGTGTATCATATGATTTCTTGATGAAAAAAGAAGCAATTAAGCTTCTTTTTTAGTGGCCTTATTTTCATCCTCGGTGCGATATCGATAGATAAACCGAAAATGTGGAATAAATATTAGAAGAGAAAGCAATCCCCAAACAGCGCTTGATATTCCTGTTTGTTTCGTTTCCAGTGATCTCTGTGTGAGCGATTGCTTTTTTGCATCCGCCATACATTGATCGTAGGTTTTTTGTGGAGCTGTCGATCCTGTCGCAATCTTGAGATTCTCAGGAGTACATTGATATTCATAGCCACCTCGATTCGTAAGATACTCCTCATCAGTGATAACAAGATGATTGAGAAGCGTAGAAAAAAGAACACCCAGAGAAATAAGCGAACCAACGAGACCGACGATAGTAGCAACTGCAATATAAATACGAAAAACAATAGGGTCTAAACCAGTTGACAGGATAAATTATCCCATAAACTTGGCTCTATGATCAGTAAAACTACCTATAGGAAAAAATCACGAATTTGAGATGCAAAAATAAGAGAAATTGTGAAATATTTTTCTCTGGATTTTACTTCAGATAAAACAGCGGTATTAACAGGTCTCAATCCAAAAACAACACAGGATTGGTATAGATATATCAGAAAGGCGATAGCCTTTCTCTGTGAGAGAGAAAAGAATGAAATATGGACTGGAAATGTTGAGATAGATGAGAGTTACTTCTGACCAACAAGAGTCCGATGAAAGAGAGGAAGGTGAGCTGGTATGAAGACAATAGTCTTTGGTTTACTCAAAAGAAACTGAAAAGTATATACTGAGATAGTTCCTGATGTAAAAGCAAGGACTCTCGTGCCAATCATTCGATGAAAACTTCGTATAGAAGAGTCTGAGATTAACAGTGATGGATGGTGAGCTTATGATGGGCTTGTAGATATTGGATATGAGAAACACTACCGTGTTCATCACGGAGCAAATGAATTTGCAAGATGAACTCAACACATTAATTGAATAGAGTCATTTTGGAGTTATACCAAAAGAAGACTCTCTCAATTCAATGGAATCAAGAAAGTCTACTTCTACTATTTTTTGAAAGAATCTGAATTCAGATATAATTGTCGTATTCAATGAAAAGATATTTATAAGGAAGTGCTAAAGTTACTTCGTCAATATAACCCGTAACTGGTTTAGACCCAACAATATTAGTACGCATAAGTAGAGAATAAGGAACGTAGAGAAAGTATAGACGAAAACTCTCTCTTGCAAAATCTGATTCTTCCCTATAATCAAATCGTTGTTCCAACCCAACCTCCGGCACCATGGCAGAGTGGTCAATTGCAAGGGCCTGCAAAGCTCTAAAGTCATCGGTTCAAATCCGATTGGTGCCTCCAAAAAATAGAGAAAAATCCAGATTATAATAATCTGGATTTTTTCATATATATCTAAATTCTGCCTCGAGAATTCTGAATATGATGAATATTATTCATTTTTATGAAGAAACTGTTTCACAAAATTTTTCGTTAATACAAGCATAAGTCCGCCAATAATGAGGGAAACCCATGCTGAGAGAGTATAATTATGAGGGAATACAAATACATCTGCAAGATGCCACACTCCTCGCCAAAAAAGAATGATCCCAGCTGCCACAATAAAAGCCTCGCTCATTTCTTTCCATCTATCAAGACTATTTTTTTCTTTTCGTATTATTCTCATAAAATATTTGAGCATAGTAAAATTATTTATTTCAATGAGTGTATCACATACTCAATTTTCGAGCAAATAATCCGTACATCCATGTTTCTTCTCTAAAAATAGAAAACAGATAAGTACAATTTCACGAATTTCATATAATCAATCACAATTCTTGTCTTCTCTATGAAAAATAGCTTATTTCGAAATCTTCCACCACCCAATAAAGACTATACACAACCAACCCGATCAACAGTGATGTTCCAAGGAAACTTCCGAGATGAACTCCAAAAAACCATAGATCTTATGGAACAAACGATTGAAGAATACAAAGAAGATGCCTTTGAGATAGATTCAGTGATGGCTGGCGGTCACAATCTGAAAATCCGACTCACTGAGAATGAACACAACACTGAAATGATCATAAATTGTGTCTTTCGATATCATCACAAAGACGAAAAATACGGATATATTGATATTGATCTCACTACATCTGGATTCTGAAGGAAATCAGAATATTACTATGTTGGAAAATTCTCTATCCTCGATCGTGACACGATACAAGAGAGGATTCTTGCAGAAATCATAGAATGCATGAAAGAGATATACTAAATCATGCACTCAAGATTTTGAGAAAATTCAAATTTGAATATGACAATCCTCAAAAAAAAAAAAGAAAATATTTCCATAGAGAAATATTTTCTTTTTTTGAAGAAATATAGTAGAGTGATCATATCAACCATCATGTACAGACTCTATGTATTCAAACTTTGTATCACTCCATGACATTCTTACCAATCAATCCATCGATAATACTAATATCAGAAGCTGGATTGAGAATAATATCGAAAAGGAAGCAACACTCCAAACCCTCCTTGCGGAGATTCAAAATGACCCAAAATATTTTCATATATTCTTGGAATATGCGGAGATAAGTATTCGCAAGTGGAACTATGTACACCCTCAGATACTTGGTTGTATTCGCTATCTTTGTCTTCATTTTCGAGAGCTCTCCAATCACAATAGCTACATTACTGACTTCTTGAACAGCTATCAATGAGATGCTCTCTTTGCAAACAAGCAGACACTTGAGTGTTTTACTGGGCATGATCCAGAAAAACTCGATGAACATCTCCTCTATCGATTAGTGAGTTATTTTATAAGCTATTATCACAAAAATCTTCTTCTTCAAGAAAAAACTCCATTTTTTCAAAAAGCGCTTGAGACGGTCGCCAAGATTGCTCCAGAGAGAATTCATGATCTGATCGAGTATAGAATTGAAATCTTATTTGAGTACTTTAACTACTCTCTTAAGAGTGGTTATGATTTCTATTTTTCCATCACAAAAACATGAGGAAAGAGGGTATTATCATCAGACAAAGAGCTTGCATATCTCAAGCGATTGGGTGAAGATGCCATTTTTTCAGCTATCAAAAGCATGGATTTTGATCTCTTTACTTTTTTTATCGATCGATTTGCCGATGCAACCGGAAGCAATGGAATCCATTTCCTCGGATTTCAAGACCTTCTCTCACTCGAAAATGAAAAAAGATTTTATCTCTCTATTATCTATAAAACACTCCTATTTGATCGTAGAGAATCACATGACTTCCTACGATTCGTGCTCAATCAAATGAACAAAAGAAAAGGGAAAATCTTCATTGAAAATCGATTTGGAGGACTAGAAAATGTTCTGAGCCTTATGAGAGACTCATGAATATCAATATTTGAGAGTATTCCAGAACTCACAGAATTCGTCAGCATTGTTGATGCAAACGAGACCTACATATGGAGTTTTTGTCAGTACATTGATCTTTTTTATGATCAAATAACACTGAAATCAGAGAGGAATATTGTTGAATTGCTACACCATACCAACATACAACATACAAAATTTAAGAAGAAGCTCTACGATTTTATCACAGTGCAGCTTCTACGATACCATGGACTCCGATCTTTTTTAGCAATTCAGGAACAATACAATCTCATCGAAAATCCTGATGATGCGAGAGATATAAAGAAAATGCTCCTTGATACAAGTATATACCATCTCAAACGACAATCATACACCACTCTCGAAAAATATCTCTCACTCTTATTCACCTCATTTCAGCTTCATAGTTTTGAAATGGAATCACTTATGACGAACATATCTCAATGAAATGGCAAAATGAAGTATATCCTGATGCGCGTGGTGAAAAAAAGAGGCATAGGTGAGATGAGTCCATATTCATACAGAAGCATCAAGGAAAAATGTTTCTTTCAGTCACATTTTCCACTCAGCATATATCATATGATCAAAAGAATAACGGAGAAAAAATAGACCTATTCATCCTATCTAACTCACTTATTATGCAAGAAATCGAAGCAAAAATTCTAGGCATTAACCCAGTTGAACTCGAGTCAAAACTCACAGCGATTGGAGCACAACGAATCATAAAAAGAACAATGAAAAATACCTTCTTTGAGAATACTGAAGGTATTTTTCTCAGACTTCGCCAAGATGGAGATAGATATATTCTCACCCGCAAGATTATGACAGTAAGTGAGAATATTGGTATCAAATCAGCACAAGAGCTTGAGACAGATGTATCAGATCCCGCTGCACTGATCCAAATACTTGAGAGCATCGGATTTAGCGAGTGAAGAACTCTCTCAAAGATACGAACCACCTATACCCTTGGTGACAATATTCACATAGAGATCGATGAATACCCGAATATTCCACCACTTCTCGAGATCGAGGCACCGAGCGAAGATATTATTCTTTCCCTTGCCAAACAACTTGGATACACTCAATCTGATCTCTCCAGTCTCTCAACACTCGGACTGGAAGAACACTACGGAGTCACTCTTCAAGAAACCAACCGATAATTATCTAGCATTGTCGGGTATTTTATAACGAGAAGGAGGAAGAGTGGTAAGTGCAAAAATGAAAATAATCCAATGACTCACACTCGCAATATTCAGACTGAAAAAAAGAAGAAACAAAATCATCACTTCACGCTGCCAAGGAGCCTGCATATTGCAAAATGAACGCACAAGAATGAAGAGGAAAACAGTAAATCAAACAACTCAAAAACTGAAGAATATATCGAGGAAAATATTGTGAAAACTATGAATGGATCATCCTTCTTGGATATATGGAAGCAGGGATGCGACAGGATGGTCAGAGAGAACGAGATCCAACGTATCTGGTCAATGTCCTATAAAGAAATGAAGTGAACTATCACTCGAGAGTACTATTCCCGCTTGCCACAAGTCAAACCTCGTCATGAAATTTCACACCTTTCATGGAAACAAAGAAATACCTACAAAAAAAGAGACAAAGAGAAGAACACTAGCACTATATCCAATCCAACGCTGATCTGAACGCAACATATGATATCATCGATAGATGCCATATCAGACAGATAAGACAATCGCCGTCAGGCTCTGTGTGAGGAGAAGCAAGCTCAAGAGCATACATACAATAATGCATCGATACCACGGAGAGAACGAAGAAGTAAAAACTATTGGAATCAAGAGAAGAGCATAGCCTGCAAGATAAGCAGAATTTCCAAAAGTAGCAAATACTGGATGTACAAAAGCTGTCAAAGTATAGTTATCAAAGAGTGGATCAAGACGAAAGTATTGGATGATACTATAGAGAAAAATAGGTGGAATAGTATGTATCGTCATCCTCATAATTCTTTCATACATTGCTGGACGAAGAATATATTGCAAAATTGATCCAAAAAGAAAAAGTCACAAGAAGAACACCCCACCTTGAAGCCGTTCAGATGATCCAATGAGTGCACCTATTGAATAGGCACTCAGTCATAGAGATAATAAAATACTCAAAGGAATAAGGAGGAAAATTGGTTTTATATGCATCTTTTTTTCTCCAAATATCATTTGCGAAACAACCAACAAACAAATACAAAGCGTAAGAGCAAGAAAAAGTACCACCTTTACGCTCTCATACGAATAAATAGGATAGAGTGGTAAATAAACGCCAAATAAATCAGTGATATGAGCAAATACCAGCGGAATAGAAACGTAAGTAACAAGAAAAATAACTCCGATGGTCTTCTCAAGAAAGGATAGTGGTGCGAGTGTATTGGGAGAGTTCATATTTTTATAGGGTAGATAAGAATTTCTTGTATTCCATCAAACACTCTATCATTCTTGTCTGTGAGTCAGTACATATCAATGGGTTTTGCGCGATGTCATCTCCTGTGTACTCTTTTTCAAAGAAAATGCAATATAATACAAAAACCTCACAAAGTGAGGCTTTTGAGAGGGAAAATCAGGTCTAAGATGAGGGTCTATTTGGCAGATTTTGCTTTGCCTCATCCTTGATCCGATTGAGTGCTTCACTCAGCACAGCGAGACGCTTGTTATGAGTTGAAGTTTTCAACACTTCATTTTTGAAGACAGTATTGATCTTCTGGCGAACAGATTGCCACTGCTTATCCTTCCAAAGACTCACAATATCCCAAAGCATTTGATGATTTGCATCGCTCAAATGCTCAAGATCCTTTTCAAGTTCTTCGAGAATATTGGCCAAGGTGACACCATCTTGTTGTGTCTCATACATATCCATTCTCCTAATTTTGGATGATGATTTTATGAACAATATATATTTAATCTTTTTGTGATTTCTTGTCAAATCTATCTTAATGAGCAAATACACAAGATGCGGTAATACGAGATATTCAAAAAAAGCCCTGATCAGTATTGATCAGGGCTTAGAATAAAGACACTATCCTGTCGGAGAAATAGTTTTGAGCATTCGCTCAGCGCCATCATCAAGCTGCTTGTCGAGTTCGCGAATCCAATGACGAACTTTCGTCACAAACTGCAGAGCAAACTGCTCAACATATCCACGACCAAGCTTTTGATACGCAAGTTTCTGGAATTCCTCCAGAACCCACTTCGTGACAACCTTGGGCGTCTTGCATATATCAACGAAGGAACGATGCAGACCACCAAGATCACTCTTGAAGGTTGCGGCTGTTTTTGGCTTTTTCGCCATTTTTTTCTCCATTCCATCCACCGTTTCCGCCTTCCGATGAACAGATATTTGTGATGATTGGTTGGTGCGATTTATGCGGATCGGATGATTATAGTGATAGACCTGTATTGTCAATGATTTTCAAAGAGTTCTCAACGCAAACGATATCAAAGAAAAAATATCATTATTTTGATCTTATTGTTCTTTGATTAATCCAAGCCTTGTTCATATTACCAAAAGTACATACCTCAATATTCACTACTTGTCAAGAAGAAATATTTGTCAGAGAGAGAGAGAATATGTTACAATTTCCACACTATATTTCTAAAATCGTAATATGTGAGGATGAGGACCAGAACAATACACACCTTCTGTAAAGGAAGAAAAAGTAAATCCAAAACCAACTGTCGAAAGTACTACGGTAGCTCAAGACGCACTAGATGCAGCAAAAACAGATACACAAAAAGATCTTACAAAACTTCAGCAAGAAATTAGCAAAGTTAAAGTAGAAAAAAATGGAGTGAGGAAGTTTACAGAAGCACTTACTTACAATCAAAATTATAAAAAACAAGTAGAACAAATTCTTGGTACACCACTATGAGAATCACGTGAGAGCACAGCAATTATAGCGGATATCGAAACACTACAAAGTAATTTAAACGTAACACCCGACGGTGCACTCGGACCAAAAACGTTTAAGGCATTAAAGGGGGAATGGGATAAGTCAAAAGAACAAAATCCAAAACTAACTTACAAGGAATTTATAAATAATTTGATAAATAGAAAAATCGACGTTCCAACAACCCCAACCAACCCAGTTCTATTAAATGATAAACCAACCATAACAGGTTCAGTTATAACAGAGGCAGTGACAGAAACAGATCCAACAAAAGATTTAAAACTAGATAAGGATAGCAACAAAGTAATATTTGGGAATAATAGCTTTGATTTTGAATTACAGTGAGATTGGAAAACTCTTGGTATCGACCGAGACGCATATAAAATCATAGATAACAAAAGCTCCTACGATCTCAATATCCGTTGAAAAGAAGACAATGTAAGGATTGATAAATTGGGACTAAAAGAAGCTATTAAGGATGAAAAGCAAACTATAGAGGGTACCACAATCCCAAAAAAGGGATGACTCGGTGAACCAGTGACAATCATGATCAATAAAACAGAAGGAAAAAAGGAGCTAGCAAAAAAAGAAAATAAAGCTACTGACACCGCTCCGATCAATCCTATAGCTACAAACGATAGTTCACCTAATAACATTAACATTACTTTGTGAAATATCACATTAGATAAACAAAATACAATTCAACCAGGAATTGATACTAGGAGTTCTCTTGAACAGAATCTTTCTAACATACCGCTACATCAAGATTTTCAAGTTGATACCAATATAAGTCCAGCCTTACAAGCGCAAATAGCTATACAACCAGTACAAGACGTACTTCAAGACACGGCAACCTAAACAGAAAAGGCGACTAAAAGTCGCCTTTTTATTTTTCACCAAATCTCCTTAGTCTTTGGTGTATGTCGTTATAACAGTTGAGCCCTTCTGTGCTTGAATCTTCACAAGGATATCATGCCACAAGTAAGCACCCTCTATTTGGGACACATCATGCTGCAATCCATCAATCCGATTGGGTACACCATTCATGTTATTATCATAAACAGTAATTCTCTGACCGATAGAGTGTTCTGTATTTACTACAAACCCCTCGGACATATCTTTTTCGGATTTTGAAAAAGATATTTTATCGCCATGTATGACCTGACAAACACGGAACGGAGTACAATCCTTGTCGGGTGTGACATGAAAATTTGCTCGAATCTCCTCTATCATACGAACATTATCCGCAATGGTGCTATATACAGGATCTGTGGGTTCTACAACAAAACCCGCAACCACGATACTTGGAATCATAGCCATAACAGCTAAGATAGCAGCATGTATTTTCATTTATCTTCCTCTTGTTGTGCCTTTTTTGGCTGGGGAAATATAGAGACATTTGAAAAATATGCAAGTAAAAAGAGGGTACTAACCCTCTTTTGTTCTTCCTAGATAGCTCCTAGCTCTTTGGAAGATAGCGGTTGAGTAGACAGACGATCTACTATACTTTTAAGAATCGCATGATAGAAGAGAATTCCATCTAATTCAGATGATTCATTGTTCAAACCATCAATTTCTTGAGGTATTCCGTCCATGTTATCATTAAAAATAGTGATAACACCACCTGTTTTTGCTTGTTTATGTTTGATAGCGATAGCAAAGCTTTGTGGAGATTCATCGCTTGGGGCAATGAAACCTATAGAAGCCTCAGCATCAGCAAGATCAATCATACGGCAAACATCTGCAGCCACACCATCACTACCATATTGCAATGTACAACCATCATCAATACGAGGCTGGAGATTATTTTGAATCTCCATGATCATGCTCAAATTTTGTGCAATGATCTGGCCTGGTGGAACATTGCTCTGCAGCGGTTCTGCAGCAAATCCCGCAAAAACAATCACCGGACAGAAAAACAATATCATAGCTACAATCAGACTTTTCATTTCTTTTCTCCTATTTGCATACCAAAATTTGGTCCGGAGAGTATAGGAATATTTCCCAAAAAATCAAAAAATGATTATTCCCCGTCTCCACTAATCAATGTACCAAAATCAAGCTCTACGTCACTCTGAGCAAACTGGTCGATATCTTCAATACGACAGACAAATATAGGTATATGTTCATCTCGGGCAAGTGCAAACGCTGATTGATCAAATATTCTCAAATTCTTCTCAATAGCTGTATCATAGCTCACTCGATTATAACGTTTTGCATCGCTATGTTTGACTGGATCACGATCATAGACCCCATCGACCTTCGTACCTTTCACCACAACATTACAATCCAGCTCGAGACCACGAAGCACTGCTGCTGAATCGGTCGTGAAGAATGGATTGCCAGTGCCACCGACACAAATAATGGCTCGTCCTTTTTCAAGATGGCGTAGTGCTCTTCGTCGAATAAATGGCTCTGCAACCTTGTCCACTTCAATACCTGACATGATACGAGTTTGACAGCCAGCCTTCTCGATCGCATCAGAGAGAGCCACGCCGTTGATAATAGTTGCCATCATTCCCATATAATCAGCACTTGCTCGATCGATTCACTTTGCTGCTCAGCTCACTCCACGGAAAATATTCCCTCATCCTATGACGATCACGAGTTGGTTACCAGAATGTGCAATTTTTGCAACTTTTGCAGAGAGATCATGAAGAAAATCTACATCAATGCCACCATCTTGCCTACCTTGCAGTGCTTCACCAGAGAGTTTAAGGAGGAGTCGTTTGATTTTCATAAAAAGAGAAAGAGAGAAAAATAAAATCCCAAAAGGGATTATCGAGTGAGCGTCAGGACCCAGAGACAAACAGAAACCACAAATGTTACCATCAGTGTGATGACGAGAGTCTTGACGAGGACATGTTCTCGTTTGAGAGAATTCTCAAGAAAAGATACTTTCTCAATCATATGATTTTTTTCTTCTTCTCACTGAGATTTTGCACTCTCGAGAAGAAATGTTGCTTTTTTATATTCAGAAATACTGATCGTATTTTTCAACTCCGTCTCAGATTGCCCAAGTCGATAGGAAAGTTCTTGGATCATTTTATCTTTTACGGCAATTTTCTCATTTGCCTGATCATAAAGCTCACGATAATTCACCATATCTCTCATAGTATGTTTTGGAGTGGAGTGGAGTGTTACAACCGCTTCATCTTGTGTATCAACATAAGAATCTGAATCACCTGTCATAATAACAAAATCCTCCTGAATACCTCCGACACGAAGACGCTCAACATCTTCATCATGTAGATAGAGTTTTTTACCAAGTTTACGAGATCGAATCTTGTTTGACTTAATATAGCGATCAATCGATCGGGTTGATACACCGAGAAGCGTTGCAGCCTTCTCTCGATCAACAGAGTATGTACTTTCCATAGATGAGATTTTAGAGAGTCTAGCAAAAAATAGGGAGAAATCAAGAAGAAGTTATGATCAAATGAGATCCTCCACAAACCACGGATAGAGGTGGTAGTTACGCTCATTTCGTAATTGTTCATCTCGATAGTAGCGAGTGAGCTCACACTCTGCACGAATATAATACTCGAGTTGCCCGCTCATATTTCCATCTATAAAAATGAGTTCAGTCAGATCCTTGGATCGATCGATGAGATATTCCTTGAGTTGGGCTGGAAATGGCGAGAGACGTTCGATAATGATCGCCCCATATTCTGGATGATCTTTGCAAAGTCTCTCCATAAGATATGCATTGTACCCATAGAGGATAAACATTTTTGTTGCATCCGGATTGATCGTATAGTATCCTTTCTGAGTGTAGCGTTGATTGCAATGTTCAATTCCTGAAAGCTTCTTGAATCGCTTCTCAGTCATTGCTTCTTTCATCTCAGGTTTCTCACTGGTAGCCCCATACTCATCATGCTCGTATGAAGTCGCAATAAACTCACCATTTGCCAATCATGGTATAGTATATGGTGATATTCCATCGGTCTCAGCGAGACTATAGCGAGCAAATTTTTCATCAGGATGCTCTTCAAATTTTCCACGAAAAATCGGTGCAGGTTCGAGTGATTCAGCATCCAAACTCAACATACTTTCACTAAACTGCTTATCAACCAACACAATAACTGGATGCTGCAGAGTATCGGAAATATTGAGAGCCTCTCAAATCAAAGTGTAACCACGCTCATAGGTTGATGGAGAGAGAACTATCGGTTTTGTATCACCAAAACTCGCATTAAGTGCATAGAGTAGGTCTGATTGCTCTTGAAAGGTCGGTGTTCCGGTTGATGGTCCAGCACGTTGCGAGAGAACATAGACACCACCAATTTCTGCCTGATGAGAATACGACAGAGACTCACTCATAAGAGCAAATCATCCACCACTTGTACCACACATAGCGCGAGCACCTGCAAATTTTGCGCCGAGCATCGCCATAGCAACAGCAATCTCATCTTCTCCTTGGATGAAGGTGATCTCTGGATGCTTGACAACTTCATCGATAAGGGTGCTTGCAGGGGTCATTGGATAGGCAGAATAAAAATTCATTCCACTCGCAAGCGCCCCTCTTACAAGTACTTCATTCCCACCTACAAATTCACGAGAATTTGACTGATACGAACCGCCATCATAGCAAGCCTCATCGATAGATACAGCACCAGCTCTCAGTGCACTGAGATTTTCATCATTGATTGCCCAGAGTGCTGTCTTTGCGAGAAAATGTTCAAATTCCGAGAGATTCAGTCCAAGGAGAGTTATTGATTGCCCCAATAAATACATATTTTTACGCTTGTAGGGCAAAGTTTTATCCATCACAAATGTTTTACTCAAGTCATACACTGCCTCATTCTTCGTAACACCAAAAGTATCAATCGAGAGAAAGACATCAATAGAGCGAGAGAGAGCAGGAGCATGATCTCGATCAAATGCGAGGAGGAAAAGATTATTATCCCCCTTAACGGTCGATGCATATTCACGATCTCACATAACTCTATAACCAAGATGAGAGAGATATCATCCAAGAATCACCCCAAGCGTATTAATACCCGTGCCAGCAGCACCAGAAAAAGCAATTTGCATACAAAAAAAGAGAATACACACAGTATATTCTCTTGTGAAATGTTTGCAAAAGGTCTTTTTTAGTAGAGCAAACTATAGCATTGGCTGTGGGGATTCATCCAACTTATCCACAAAAAGTATCCCATCAAGATGATCAATCTCATGCATCACCACACGAGCCGCAAATCCAGTAAGTTTGATTTTCTGAGATTTAAAATTCTCATCAAGATAGTGAAGTACGATCCAAGTAGAGCGAACAACGATTCATTTCTCTCACGGCACCGAGAAGCATGCCTCTTCTTCACGACACATTTCATTACTAGCTTCCACAATACATGGATTGATCATACCAGCAACTCGACGAATTTCATATCCATCCGGCGTTTCAGTACCGAGCGCACAAGCAATAACTCGGAGATTCACACCGGTTTGAGGGGCAGCAAGACCAACGGCGGTATCGTTAGATTTGACCCAATCGACAAGTTCTCTTGCGAGTATTTGAGCTTGCTTTTGTGTTGTTGAATCAACAAGAGTGCTTACCACACGCAATATTTGATTATCGCGACCGGTTTGGATAGAACGATTCATCATAGAGAAAAGAGAAGAGTATAAATTATATAAGTAATCAAAAAAGCACAAAAGAAAAACACTGGACCGAAGTCCAGTGTTGGTATCGCACCGCCTCCACGGCACGACTATTTTTGATGATTACGTATGCGGGTAAACTCAGCGATCAAGGCGTCCAGTTGCACAACCTGATCTTGGGACAACTGTGGTATAGCAGCTGCTTCGATTTCTGCGATTTGAGCCTGCAACTGATTTTGTTGAACACCAGATTGCTCCAGATCCAAACTCGACTTTTCCACAGCCCCTTGCAGGGTTTGTACTTCTTCACGGGCCGTAAGCAATTGCTGCTCAAGTTCATCGACCTTAGCATGTGCTAAGGTCAGATTTTGCTGTTGTTGAACAAGGAGGGCTTGAACCTCCCCTTCAAAAAGCTTGGCTTTTTGAAGCTGATCCTGCAGATCATGCAGGATCGGGTCAGCTTCACGACTTTTTTGAACCGAGCCGAACAGGGCAGCTGCTAAGCTGTTTGAGAGGCTTGGTGGCGTTGGCTTCTCTTTCACGATATTTTCCTCCTCCGCTACAGCGGAACCAATAATTCGATCTAATTTCGGCTCATAGTGAACCAATTTGCTAATAGGCTGATCCGCCTCCTCATCAGACGGACCCTCTTCAGCTGCACGGATTTCGGCCGCAATCGCTTCAAGAGCAACCACTTCCTCCAGACGAATACCGAGGAGATCTTTATCGATCTTCCCATCGGCTGTAACGAGCCCCTGAATTGTACACCAGTGATGGCGACACAACTCCAGATTCTCACCAACCTGTGGAAAAACACTAAGGATCATGCTGTTGACGCCTCGAGTGCACACTTCGCTTTTCAGCTTTGCATACTCACTCAATGCCACGATGAACCGGCGTGCCAGGGGATGATCAGGATGAGCAACACAATCTTGAGAGATTTCATGTGGCTTACGCTGCATGAGCTGCTCACGTTCAGCATGAGTGTTGGGTACCCACGTATCACAAAGCAGATCCATAACCTGGTTACTCTTGTTTGTCAGAGCATTCCTGAGGAGTTGTAATACCCCTTCATCCCCCCGAAAGAACAGTACTGAATCAGTACGCTCCCCAGCAAGCACCAAAAACTCCGCGGGAGTGGTCTCAGTAGCAATAGTAACTGCAACAGGGTTGTTACGATTTACCCAGAGTTTCCCACGCCCATCCTTGGAAGACCGGGCATTCCGAATAACCGTCAGGTCCATCTGCTGCGACCCCGGGATCTCATCCAGAAGATCGGAAATTTGCTGGTGCAAAAGCCGGTTCTCCTCAAAGAGTTTCCAGAAGAAGTTCCCAATCGCGCGGATTGGGTTTCGAAGTTCGAGCACGGATCCACTATGCGGACCCACTAACTGCAATTTTTCCCACACTTGTGGGCTTTGCGCTATTCCCATGATTGCCTCCAAGGCGTAATGGTTGTCTTGTTATAAATCCTGTTGTATGTAAATTACTAAGAGAAAATCCTAGCAACCCACACCAACAAGATCACTATATATAAATATAATTACTTGTCAATATCTTCATGATATATTCCTGCATCACGGAGATTTTGAAGATAGAGCTGACATGCTTGCTTTGAGCTTCGCAATGATTTTTGTTTTGATTGAGCGTATTTCTCAACAAGAGTATAGAGCGATTTGAATGTCTGATAAAAATCCGCCCTGTAGAATAATCCTGGAATATGCGAAAGAGGCGAATCTTCATGCTCAAGTATTTCAAACAGATTCTGATTGATTTTATCGGATCGATTGTGTGGATTCATTTGATGATCCTGTTTTCTTAGCAGATAAATCTCTCGCCAAGAAAATTCTGTAGTTTCAGACAATATTTTTCCCTCTTCAATTTTTTGAATGAAAAAATAGAGAAAATTGCGCATAGCATCACTCGTTCGACCATCACCTTTGCTGTCATTTTTGTCAAAAGTAGAACTTATAAACAGCTTTTGGACCATTTTGATGTGTGCAATATATTCTTTCTGTAGATCGGTTAATACCATCGATTCCTCAATATCCAAAGAATCATTAAAAAGAGAATTCTGGGCAGGATGATGTGGATCACGATTTTTATGGGCCCATTTTCTTTGTTCATCCATGACGTGAAGCTCCTCCTTTAACCTATGAATCATCTCCGTTATCTGATGTGCCTCATCTATAATCTGATTAATCACTTGAACCTGTGCTATAGTTTGTTGTTGTTTGTTCTTAAGAATATCAAGATCATGTTCTATACCGTCTTCTATAGCTTGAAGATCTGCGAGTGCATGGATTTTCTTTGTTTTTTCCACGCTATGACATCGAACGCGGCGTTTATCCATATTTTTTACGATCTTTGCAATTTCGATATCAGTTGAGGTCTTTGTAGATGTTACCAATACATCTACTTCATTCGATACTGGTCACACCATCATCGCATGAGAATGTAGTGGTAATTTCTGATTAGTATCTCAAATTTGCTCTCTAACAAATGCTTCAGCTTTATTTTGAATATCTTCCCATTCAATCATGGTTTGGAAAAAATCGAGAAAAAAATGATGATCATGAAGATTATCTGGAATATCCGGAAGATGCTTAATAGAATCTTTGAATGTCTTAATCGAATCACGAAAATATTGCTTTTTAACCGGGTCAACAATTCTATGATGAAGTACTTTGTATGTATCGATTTTTTTACTAATAGCCACTTCCCTTGCGTGAGCACATACAATCATTTCTTTTATAACCAAAAGTAATACGGCATCATATGCCCTGGTAAGTAACATGTCACTTACAAAATCGTCACGTTGCTTATCTGAAAGATCATCCCAAAATGGAAGTGGTTGATACGGTTCTGGTAATTCAGCTGGTTCTGATGTTTCTGATATATCAGACAATTCTCATAATCATTTTTCTCTCTGGCTCCAATGACGCAATTGCTCAAGAGAGTACTTCATTTGAACGAAATATTTAAACCATTTTTCAAATGTCTCATCAGAAAAATCATTTTTTGGTAATTGATTTTTTTGCCAAATAACACTTTGAAGAGGATCTCGATGAAAATGAGCCGCAAAACTCAACATCTCTGAGTGGTAAAAAATCTTGGAAAAAACAGATTCATGCGTATCAAAAATAATAAAAAGATAATGATACATGATGAAGCGTAATTCAGCCGATTCTATGTCTCATTCACTATTATCAAGTAAGCCTATCGAGTGAATCGCTCGAAGCGTAAATTCATACCACATACGTATCCTTGGACGAAGTCATTCAAGAAACTTATCAAAAGAATGTTGTGAAATCCTCGTAATAGCATCAAGAGACTCCTGTGAAAGTAATCTAGGAGGTAATTTCTCTTCCTGTCCCTTTGTAGTATCTTGAAGATCATTTTGCTCAAGGATACCATGAGTCTGTTGAGATGTTCCAGATTGGATTTTTTGCCACTGATCAACAAATTCCCAAAGAGGTATATGGTCATCCGGTATACCTTCTCTTCATGAGAAATCATCAGGCTTTATGAAATTTTGCTGAGACATAAAAATATTTCAATTATTCAACAACTCGAAAAAGTTCCGTAAGATCAATTTTTCCTCGCAATGCTTTGAGGATTCCATCTTCTCTCATGAGAATAAGATCTTGTTTGCGTGCCATGACAAGAATGTCTTGCGGTGCTGCACCAGAGCGAATCGCCTTGCGAATTTCATCATTAAATGCAAGTACCTCATAAATACCGATACGACCTTTATATCCAGTATTTCCACATTCTTCACAACCATTTGATCGATAGAGTTTGTATCCCTCTTTTCGTGCACGGATCATAGATGCCATACCAATTTCCCGCATAACCCATTCAATCAACTCTTTCTCTGCCATATCCGGATCATATGCTATCTTGCAATGAGGACAAAGTTTTCGAACGAGTCTTTGAGCAATGATAATATCTACCGCGGATGCAAGCAAATAGGGTGCAAGACCGATATTGAGAAGTCGTTCAAGAGTCTCGACTGCGCTCTTGGTATGGAGTGTTGAGAGTACAAGATGTCCAGTAAGAGCTGCCTGTACAGCTGTATTTGCTGTCTCATGATCACGAATCTCACCAACCATGATAATATCAGGATCTTGTCTGAGTAAAGCCTTGAGGCCCGTCTCATAGGTATAGTTATTTTTTGGATTTACCTCAGATTGTACGATTCACTCAAGTTCATACTCAATCGGATCTTCAAGGGTGATAATTTTTTTATCGGGAGTATTAAGAGTTGAGAGGAGTGAATAAAGCGTCGTTGTCTTACCTGATCCGGTAGGACCTGTCACGATAATCATTCCCGCGGATTTCTCAAATGTCTTCTCGATTTGCCTCTTTGCTGTCCAAATAACTCCAAGATCAACAATGCTTGGAATATTTTTCACACTATCAAGAATGCGACATACGGCATTTTCTCACCATTTTACCGGAAGTGTTGACACGCGAACATCAAGATGACCATTGGTGTCATCGATTCGATATTTTCCATCTTGTGGTACATCTGTAATATTGAGCTTGAGATTTGCACGATATTTCATGCGCTCTATAACGAGTTTGTATTCAGTAAAGGTCAAATGAAAAACCGTCACAAGCTCACCATCGATACGAAGTCGAAATGGAACACTCGTCTCATAACACTCAAAATGCATATCAGAAGAACGTAGACTGAGTGCTCAACGAGTGATAAGTTTAAGTGCTTTGTCGGAATCTTGCTCTTTGAGACATTGATGAATAAGTGCTGCAAGCTCATCAAAACGCGCTGATTGAAAACTGTTTCATGGTTTCTTAATAGCGTTTTTGAGCTCCTCAACCTGAGTGGGAGAGAGATCAACCGGAGCGGCTGGAGTGACAGAAGAAGATTCTGTAGATCCAGGAGATACTTGAGGAATGTCAGTCATATCAAAATCCTACCATATTTTTTCATCAAAAACAAAAAAATGCCAAAAGTGGCACAAATATTTCCTTGACAAGATATTAATATCAATCCATGAACATAAAAGCAACAACTGGAGTGACCGTTTCGAGACGCAAAACTCGACTTCCAAGATTGACGCTCAAAGCATCTGGATTTTGATAAAACATCGTCGCTTCTTCTTGACTCCAACCACCTTCAGGACCAATAAAAAGCGTCATGCCTTGTTCATCTTCCACATGTTCCACCGCTTCATTTATAGGAATAGTTTGTTCGCTTGTGTGGAGAAAAATACATTTTCCTTTGCTACATTGAGGAAAATCAGACAACATGGAAAGAGAGACAAGATCGGAACGGCCACATTGCTCAACTGCCTCCATGGCAATCTTCTGAAGTCTTGCAACCTTCTTCTCATCAAGGTGACGAATTTGAGAATATTTTGATGGAAAAAAAATAAATTCACTCACACCACACTCCACTCATTTTTCTACTATATATTCTAATTTTTCAAATTTATTTGGAAGAGCTTGAGCTATGCATAGATATTTCTGTGGATTTGCAAGAGTCTTGGTGGTATCAAGAATCGTGTATGTGCATCATTTTCTATCTATAGTATCAACAGTGATAATTGACTCGAATCCATTTCACGAGAAAAACAAATATTCTCAACCAACGCGGGCTCGAAGAACACGGGTAATCTGATGATAGAGTGGATGATCCGATGGAATAAATCAGGACTGAAAATCAGGATAGTACATTCGTTGCATATTACTTCTTGATATCAGATTTGTCCATTTCTGCAAGAATTTCTTCAACTACCTTTCTATCATTCCACTCAATAGAGCCTTGATTAGTTACCATTACATTCTCAGCTCACTTGCCAGCCAAGAGAATAATATCCCCAGGCTGCGCTCGAGTAAGTGCTGTTCGGATAGCATCATAACGATGAAATATAACCCAAAAATCTTCTCATTCCTTGCGTGGTATACCTGCTGCCACTTCTGAAATAATCTGGAGTGGATCTTCAGTATAGTTATCATCCTCGGTGAGGATGATACAATCAGCATATCTATCAACTACTTTTCCCATTTTTGGTCGTTTATCACGATCACGATCACCCGTGGCACCAAACAAAACGATAAGCTGCGTATCTGGCTTTTTATAGATATGCAGAGTATGAAGCACACTCTCAAGAGAGGCTTCCGTATGAGCATAATCAATGTATATTTCGAGTCCACGGTCATTCTCTACCTCTTCCATACGACCATCGAGTGGTTCAAAATTTTCCAGTGTTTTCTTGATACTCTCGGTTGATATGCTCTGTGAAACAAGTACCGTCACGGCACAGAGCATATTCTCAATATTATATTCTCAGCGAAGTTTGGATGATATGGGTAATGACACAGAGGGCATGCGAATTGTAAAATCTACCCCCCTTTCTCGATATGTTATATTTTTTGCTCGTATCTGAGCATTGTCAGCTCGTATTCCATAGGTCATCACTGCATCAGAAACTTCCCCAGTAAATCTATCTGCTTCTTGCATATCGAGATTCACAACTGAGACTTTTCGCACTCCACTCTTGCGACGAGCGTAGACCAGTGACTTAAAAAGGCGAAGCTTGGTACGAATATAGTGTTCCATAGTGCCATGCAGATCAAGATGATCTTGGCTAATATTCGTCACCGCAGCCACATCAAAATCAATACCCCAAATTCTCTGATAGTAAATAGCATGGGAAGATACTTCCAGGACAAGATACTTTACTCCGAGATCTTGAGCCTGCTTGAGAAAACGAACAAGAGTAAATGGATCTGCTGAGGTCATCTTCGTATTATTTGTCTCCCATACACCACCAAGATAGGTTCGTAGCGTTGAGAACATCGCAACACTCTCACCAGCATCGATGAGTCATTGAGTGATAAGATTAGTGGTGGTGGTCTTTCATTTTGTCCCCGTAACCCCGATAACAATCATATCTCGAGAAGGGAATCCAGCAGCATATTGAGCAACAACAGCACGAGTAAAGTGATAGAACTTTCGAATAGGATTGCGTAATCCAATAAATTTGAATGACATGATGATAATTTTCTGCCATTGTAGTATCTCATGTTAATATTGCAAGCAAGAACCGAGCTTCATTCTCATTTGCAAGAAATATGCTTGAGTATATCATACGAGTATTATTTTCAGCACTGTTCTATGTACCTCTCTGATCGTGATATTCTCCTGTCCTACGAACGAGGTGAGATTACTGTTTCTGATTTCGATATCAGCCGCCTCCAACCAGCCAGCTACGACATCAGACTTGATAACTACTTTCTCATACCGGACAAACATCGAACACCCGTCGTTGACCCGGTTATGAAGGTATTTCCCACCTATCAAGAAGTCACTCTCAATGATGATGAAGTCTTCATACTACATCCAAACGACGTCATTCTTGCACGTTCGTACGAAACCTTTGGCTCATCGAATCTTCTTATACAACTCTCTGGCAAGTCTTCACTCGCGCGCATAGGCCTTATCATCCATAATACAGCAGGAATTGTTAATCCCGGACATACACTTCAGATGGTATTTGAACTCTGTAATCTCTCTCAGATCCCTATTGTTCTCAGACCAAAAATGTCCATAGCACAACTCCTTTTCTCCCCTCTTACTTCAGAACCGATATCTCCTTACGGATCAAAAGGACAAGCCTACCATACTAACAATTGGCAGGTATCGTATAGAAATGAAGAAGTATAATATATGAAAAGTAAACAAAATATTTACGAAAAAATGAACAATTATAGATGGAGGAAAATAGGGTATTTTCGGTATTTTGTGAAATCTTACCTTATTAAACCTTATATCTTTTTTTCAATATATATCTTAGCAACGTATCTATCATATATTTTTGCAAACTATGATAATAACCCATTTCAATATATACATATAGTTATATCTGTGTTGATTTTTCCGATACTCGTATATGGCTTTATGAAAATTGTTTACTTTAAATTTAACATTATTTCAAAAGAGTATCTAGAGAAAATCATACCGATAAATGATTTTCTTCTAAAAGAAACTCAAAGAGTTTTTTCTCTAAAAAAATATAGTACCGATGAAATCATTGAAAAAAGCACTCAAATACAAAAGCATATTTTAAGTTTATCGCGAATACGTAAATATTCCTTTTGGTTTGATACAAATCAAAAGGATCTCGTCGGAAATTACATAAAAGAAACTTCAATCTCAATGCTCAATATTTTAAGAGCTCTTCAGAAAAAACTTTGAGAACAAGTTGAAAAAGAGAAGAATATTCTCCAAAGACAGCAACTTGAAGTAAAAGAAAATATCACTGGAAATAATTATTTGAATCAAGTATCAGAACTACAATCAAATCGATTAAAAAGACAAATCGAGCAATTTGAGAAGCTCCAGAGAATTCTTCATTAATTTCGTTAAATTATGAATCAAGAAATCATCTTCGTAACCGGAAATCAAAACAAATTTCGGGAAGCACAGCACTATCTGTGTAACTATAAACTCAGTATGATAAATATTGATCTTCCTGAAATACAAAGCGTTTACGGAAGAGAGGTAATTCATGCAAAGCTTCAAAGTGCTATGAAACAGATCAGACAACCATGTTTTGTTATGGATAGCTCTCTCATGATCAGCGGACTCTGCAAGCACTGAGAAGAAAAATACTTCCCGGGGGCTCTGATTAAAGACGTATTTGAAAATATGTGAGACAAAAACATTTGTGAATTTGTAGCATCAAACGGTGATACAAATTGCTTATGGAGTGCTATCATTGGATACCACGATGGAGAGCAAGAGTACTTTTTCGAATCATCTCTTGCAGGGAATATAGCAAACAGTCCGCGATGAGAGTATTGATACAACTGGGATACTATTTTCATACCAAAATGACAGCCAAATGAAGCATCTCTCACTTTTGCAGAAATGAGTTTCGAAGAAAAACAAAGCTACACACTCACTCCCGATCTCTATAAGCAATTTCGAGAGTTTTTAGAAAAATAAGCTTCATAAAAAGAAACACGCGAAAGAAGCTCAAGATGAAAATACAAGCCCAGCGAGTGGAACAGTTGTTGCGCGTCGGGTATTGTGTATTGTTTCCACATGACAAGGGGGATCAAGGGGGTTTGTATTCTGCATTCATCATTCCTGTGTAAACTGGAGTCCCGCGATGGATGATAGAAGATCCCGAATCAAGTTCAGGATGACATATATTTTAAGATTCATCTTAGGAAATAAAAACCCTCATGAAATTCATGAGGGTTTTATGTTATCAAATCAAGTTATTTTGCTTCACAATTCACCATCCACTGGATACCGTACTTATCAGTTACCGATCCGTAGTAAGCTCACCAGAACATATCAGCAAGTGGCATAGTAATAACTCCTCCTTCAGAAAGCGCCTTAAAGAGGCGATCTGTCTCACTACGCGTATCAGGATGGAGAGAGATATGGACATTATTTCCCATAGCAACGCTAAATCCCATCGATGCAGGGGCATCCGTACCCATGAGCATATGACCACCAAGAATGGGAAGGGCTATATGCATGATCAATTTTTTATCCACATCACTCAATGTTGGCATACCTTCCGCAGCAGGAATATCACCAAATCGATGGATTCATCCAACAAATTCTCCCCCAAAGATAGATTGATAAAACCGAAAAACTTCTTCTGTGTTATTTGGGAAGTTAAGATACGTTCATGTGTAGGACATAGAGAAAATATTAAGAGAAGTTCGCAGGAAAATTCTACTCTTTTTTTGATAAATGGAAATAAAACCACTATTCCCTATACTCAATTCAAATAGTCCAATAAATTATGAATATAATAATACAAAGAGTGACTGAGAAAAGTCCTCAACTTGCTCAGTTTCAAACAGAACAATTCGCTATTGCTGACAAGGAACATTGGGGAAATGAAATTCCAGACGTTACAAAATACTACAGCACTTTTGTAGTCTACGATGAATGTGGCAATATTATAGGTGATGCCGAATGTATACAAGACAGTGGTTGCTTCTGTATCGACAGTATTCAAGTCAGTCATGATCATCAATGAAAATGAGTCGGAACAGCACTTCTGAGTGAGATTGAAAAATTTGCCCAAGAAAATCATTGTCACAAAATCTGGCTTGAAACAGTCGAGTGATGGTGAGCAGTTGAGTTCTATCGTTATAACTGATTTGAATAGGTTGCAATTCTTAAACAGCACTACTCAGAGAAAGATTGTTATATCTTCTCAAAGTTTCTCGAAAAGAGATAAACAAAATATAAAAGAGTCCTCAAGGACTCTTTTATATTATAGTAAATTATTCACCAATATAGCTCGCTTCTACCGAATCAGTTGTGAGAACACTTGGAAGACCGAGTGCTTGAGCTTGACTCATCACAACGACAGAGAAGAGGAGCATAAAGAGAAGGGTTTGACGATGGCACTTGCGAGAGTCCGCAATCTTCATCTTGAGAAATGAACGAATAGAATTCATATGTATGTAATAAAAAGTACATATTTAGTCTAGTATACTTTTGCGCTCCGTGCAAGAAAAGAACTTGCCATTTATACTATTTATGTTAATTTTATCTAAAAAACTACTTGCGAGAGTTTGTGTGACTGGGGTAGTTATTCTTGTATATGTCATCCTCACATAGGCGGGGATCTACCACTATCAGTCACAAGATTCCCGTCTACACGGGAATGACAAAATTTCATAGTATTATTATCTATCATTGATCTTTACAGCAATGATATAAATGGTATAAAAAAGCTCTATCACTTTATCTCTCGTATCACCCGATTGATATCATCATAGCGAAATCATTTTCTCTGGAGTTTTGCAAGCTCCTTTTCAGATGAGGGAACACCGTTTCGCTCAAACATTATTCTCAAAGTTTCTCTATCATCAACACTACTTATAAGATGATCGATCACCGTTTGGACTTCACGATATTTTGTTATGAGATTCATACGAATCAACGAAACACTCTCTCATTTGATGATCGATCGCTCAATCATGGACTGAATTCTCATATCTCTTTGCAGGTTTTCAGTCGAACTCGCAGCGAGAATTTCCGAAGATATAGTTCGTATCATACCCCGTTGAAATCATCGTCTCATAAGCCGAGCCTCTATTTGTTTTATCCCAAGACCAAATCCCAGACCCGCATCTATGTTCGTGCGAATGATATACGGTTCATCAATATATTCTCGCACGAGATCAAGCACCTCACTCACCATGGAAGAATCATCACATCGCTCTCTGAGCTTACATTCAAGACGCGATAGACTTGGCATATATTTTCCGATATACCAGATTGCATAATTATGGAGTTTTTGTTTGGATTGCATATACTGAGAAAAAACATGGAGAATTCTATTATGCTGCTCATTGCAAGCCTTGTTGCTCTCATAATAATATGAGGATGTATCATCAGTATATATATTCCTTATAAAAGGAAGAAACTCTTTCAAAAAATTGCCAAATCAACCATGAGAGAACTTACCCTTCTAGAATCAAAAGAAAGCTCTCATTTTGAATATTTTCTCGCATTAGATGTACTCGTAGACAAAATGGTTCGACAGAGCGGATACAGCGAGAGTTTCGGTACGAATCTCAAGAAAAATCCACCAATACTTGCAGGATATATCAACGAAGTATGGAGATTTCATAAAATCCGCAATAGTCTTGCACATTGATGAGAACTTCAAGTTTCTCTCAGAGAGCAATGTACTAATTATGCACGTCTCATTAAAAATATATGCAACGAATATACCTCATAATCCTCAGTATTATTCTGAGTTCGGGAATTGTGCTTATCGATCTTTGGAGTAAGTCATGGGCAACCTACTATCTTATGAATAGGGAAATGCCATTGATTGGATCATTTATCAGCCTCAATCTCCATCATAATAGTGGTATTGCGTTTTCTCTCCCCATTGTTGGATCTCCACTCTTGGGTATCACCACCATCTTACTCATAGGTGTATTAGCAAGATGGATATATGTAATTTATAAAAGTACTCACTCGACGAAAGAACAAATCATCGAAATAATAGCACTTGCGATGATACTCGGTGGTGGTATCGGAAATGGATACGAACGATTCATGCAAGGATATGTTATCGATTTCATAGATATTTCTTATTTTGCTATATGTAATATTGCGGATATATTTATATCTTTTGGAGCAATCCTCTACGTTATTCTCTCATTTTTTACCCATGAACGAGATCAATAGTGGTATAGCACTTGAAATCAAGCTTGCGCCTCCACACTACGAATTTTTTACATTTCTCGGTGGCACCCTCGGAGCTCTCGTAAGTGGAGTCATCGGAGCTATTCTTTCTTTTGTGGTATTTGGAGTATTTATCTCTAAAATAGGAGTTGAAAATGGTGCAGGGATTCTCACCTACTTCATACCACTTTTTGGTTTCCTGATCGTTTGTATTACCCTCTCGATTAATCGTCTGATTGCACGGGGCTTTCTTTGACTTACTCATGTATGATGATGAGAAAATGGAGTAAAGTATATACTCTTATCTGGACTCTTTGTTGCCATTGCAACTATTCCCTTTTACTTAGCACTCTCATTTATTGAGACTATTCCTGTGACACTTATATTCGCACTTCATGTACTTCTTCAAGTATTTGTCACGGAACTAGTAACAGGTATTCTTGGGAATTATCGATATGTTCTTCTTATTGTTGGATCTAGTATTATCTGATTGATGGTATCAGCTGGCGTTCTTCTCATTGTATACAACATCACGAGTGAAACAGACGGAAACAAAGAGCTCTATTCGCTCATAGGAGCGATCGTTGTATCAATTATGGGAACTTATACGGGTAAATATTTTCTCGAATATATTTATTCGCTTCTCTATCAAATGACTGGGACAGATCCTCTCTCACGCGTGATCGATGATCTCGTCGAAGAAGAACAAAGACAGATACGAGAGAGTCAGGCAAAGCTTACAAGATTTTCATCCTAATATTTATGCACACTATCGTACGAGAAATCATCGAGAAATACCTCGAAACAAAAATACTACCGACCATTGAAAATATCAAGAGCTTTCAAAAAGAGCTTACTTGGCCGACAGAAAGTAGCATGATATTTGTCACGCTCTACCATGGAGGTGAGATTATTGCAAGTGCTGGTACGATACAACCACGTCACCAAGATCCAAGGGAAGAGCTCCTGGATTCAACACTATCTGCACTCCGTGATGACCGACTTATGAATGCTATCTCAGAGCCAAATGATCTCAAAACAACACAGATTCGAGTCGATGTGATCCCACTTTCAAAGAGGCAAGTAATAGCACGAATTACGGATATCGATCCAAAAAATCACGGAGCAATGATTCTCTCACAAAATCACCTCAAGGCAGCTATTCTCCTTCCAAATATCACGAATATAGCAACCACAAGTGATGAAATCTTCTTTCTACTCACCAAGAAAGCAGGGCTCGATCCCGAAAAAATTACTACAGCAGACTATACTCTCTATAGGATTGAGAGCGAGAAATATTCTGATTTTTAAGAATATATCCTGCAAGCTATGCAACTTGAACTTTTTGAAATTTCTGGAATTCCTATTGGGATCAACTTCTATGGCCTCATGTATGCCCTTACTTTCGGTTGCGGATACTATTTTCTCTCAAGGCAAAATCTCTGGAACCCACGAGGACTTGAGAGATCAGTAATATGCCTTATTCTTGGGGTCATACTTGGTGGACGTATCGGATATATCCTCATCTACAATCTTGCCTACTATCTTGAGCATCCGCTCAAAATATTTGCCATATACGAAGGAGGAATGAGTTTTCACGGTTGACTCATTGGAGTGATAATTGCAACCTTTTTCATTGCTCGCTGACTTCCACAGTCTGATTGGATCAATTATGCAAGGTCATTTCGAGAGAGATTCCTGATACTTATTGACCATCTTGCTTTGATAGCGCCATTTGGGATTGCTCTCGGAAGATTTGGTAATTATATGAATCATGAGCTCCTTGGAGCAAGTGGCTATACCTGACCACTTGCGGTAGCGATCAATAACATTTCCTATTTTCCATCACCACTCCTCGAGATGTTACTTGAAGGAATTCTCCTTGGAACCATTATTCTCTGTATATCAATTTTCAAAAAACAAAGACGAAGTGGAACACTTGCTCTTATATTTGCTATTGGATATAGTATCGCTCGTTTTATTTCCGAATTCTTTCGTGAACCAGATGCACAACTAGGATATCTCCTTGGAGGAATGAGTATGGGACAAATTCTCTCCATCGTGATGTGTATATTTGGATCTTTATTTCTTCTCTCTTTGATGTATGCGCCGAATCGAAAAAAATAATGCACCTCTCACCAAAATCCTCACTGTCTCAGCCATTATTGTTACCATGCTCACTACTGCAGAAATTGCAGGTTATAGCAATCTTGGACTCTGGCAATACACTGGAATTCAGTTGAATAATATCATAGATACTATCGTTCAAGGTCTTTTTATGCCACTACGTCACGCTGGAGTGCTCCATCTTCTGGGCAATCTCCTATTTCTCTGGTATTTCGGTGGACCAATCGAGCGATACATCGGTACCTATGGTTATTTTATAGGATATATTCTCACGCTCATTGTGACACTCATTGGACTCTCACTGTTTGCACAATGACCAACTGCTGGAATGAGTGGATTCTGACTTGCACTTCTCACTTTTCTCGCCATGCATCTGACGAAAATACATTCATCAGAAGCAAAAGGAGCATGGGTATTTGTCGTACTCAATATTGCCATGGGACTCTTTGGAGGAATATCACTCACAGCTCACCTCTTCGGTGCAATCGGCTGAGTTATGTGGTATCTCGGTTGGAGAGCACTCTGATCACCACATACCAGTGAGAATCTTAATCTACCTGGACTTTCGACAAGATAGGATGAATCTTTTAGTTTACTTTGAATAACAAAATACAAACCCCCTTATCGGGGGTTATTTTATCTGTCATCCTGAACTTGATTCAACATCTTGATTCCTACTCAACTGATTTCACCTCTACTTCCAATGTAAGAGACTTTCCGGCAAGGGGATGTTGTCTCGGATGTGAGAGGACTACAAATTCATCATCAAGAATCTGTTTGATAGTATACTTTTGATTGTTCCAAGTCGTAGTGGCTCAAGTTGCAATTTTGTCTGGATCAAACCATTCTTCCATACCGGAAGCATCAGATCGAGTGATCTGTGATCTTCGGACGATATCTTCTTGTTCGGCAGTTCCATATGCTACGGATGGATCGAGAAGTACCGATTTTTTGTCTCAGGATTTCATACCAAATAACTGTCGATCAAGCTCCGGGAGTTTGTTGTAAGATCCGAGTTGTTCCTCTTTTCCGATATGTATCTGTATTCAGAGTTTTTCTTGAACAATAACACCGGAAGAATAGAGACGATAATCGATCATTGCTACGGATCCTGAAGCAATCGCAATAAGGGGTTTTGATACTCTATCATCTTTCTGCGACGAGAGAGTCGTTTTCTCCGATGAATTACCACCTGAAAGCGAACAAGAGGCAAGGGCGAGGGCGATGATTGTGAGAAGGGTGGTTGTTTTGATATGCATAGTGCAAGATTAATAATTAGCAGTTCATGATATGGTACTTTGAACAGAAGATCAATCATCGTTGTAACATGTCAGTGTTGTATTTACAATAGGATTGATGTGGCTTATTGCTACACTATAAGTACCGGTCGTTGCTACATTATTCTGATAACCTGAGAGATTACAATACTTGGTATAACTTGACTGCCACTGTATCTCTGCACTTTTATTACTGTTCGCAAGGCCAAGATTGTTTATTTGCAAAAGGTTGATTTTGGGTTCTGGTGGAGGTAAAGTAAGTTCCGCTGTAGACATAGTACCTCAGAGTCCATAGCAAGTTATCATATATGTTCTACTACCTGTGGTAGGCATCTCAAAATACTTTTTATCGGAATATACCCCACTTATTCCTTGCTTAACTAAATCAATCTCCTGTGTGTCATTACTCACAAAATAATAAGAATAAGAAGTATAAGGGTCGCTCACTAAGCTCTTAAAATTCTTCAATTGACATTTTTGTGCATTCGTGACAGACCAAGAAAGTGTAGCGGGAATCATCTGAATGTGATCTCTACTAACGAAGTGTCTATAATCGGTCCTATCTGCACTCAAGAGAATAGTTGGTCTCTGTGGGTCAAGAACTTGTACAGTGATAGATTTTGATGTTGATCACTCTCAATTGATACATGTAAGCGTATAGGTTTGAGAGCTTGTGAGATTTGTGAGTCTTTCAAATTCATAATTTCCAGTAGCCTTTGACCCCGACCAATCATTACTTGCCGTACAAGACGTAGCATTCGTTGTCGACCATATCAGGACAGTCGATCAATTGTATGCTACAGTATTGCCGCTCGCACTGAAAGAAACAATCGGTAGATTCTTTGTTGCGACAACCACGGATGTTGAATCGACTTGACTTTTTGTATTCTTATTGATACAACGAATCACAAAGGGTCCAATATTACCGGATGCGGATCAAACACTTATGGCAACACCACTTGGTACCAAATATCATCCGGATGTGTTCGTCGCATCTAATCCAGGCGATCATTGAATAAAGGAACAAGACTCGAGGTTCTCACCGATAGACCAATACAAACTGAAGGAAGATTGCTTATCAATAATTGGTGAGCTTGGTTGTAAAAGAATTTCATCTGGATTCGGCTGTGTCGAGGACGAAGTTCCGTTCTGTGTCGAGGACGAAGTTCCGTTCTGTGTCGAGGACGAAGTTCCGTTCTGTGTCGAGGACGAAGTTCCGTTCTGTGTCGAGGACGAAGTTCCGTTCTGTGTTGTGGACGGAGTTCCGTTCTGTGTCGAGGACGAAGTTCCGTTCTGTGTTGTGGACGGAGTTCCGTTCGGTTGTGTGATTTGTGTTATTTGCTGAAATATTTGTTGCGTGGCTGCATTTACGATACATCGAGGTGTGCCATCTCCTTCAAAACCTATAATAACACCGTTGGGACAACTTTGTCAGGTGGTTGCGTCTCCAAAAGCATTTCGAAAATAATTCATCATTGTGCCACCTTCAGCTTCTCCTGCTGGAGCCGAATTTGGCCAGGTAATCGGTGTATTTGCCCATACAATGGAGCCGGTAAATACGACGCCAAGAGCCACACTACATGTACCAAATGCCACAAGTCATTTGGTCCATTGCGATTTTCGTCACTTTCAGATGAATTTCATAAAAAACAAATAATACTACTTTGCTCAGTGTAACATAAGAAAATCGAAATTGCAAAAAAAACATACAAATCATCTTGTAAAAGATGATTTGTATGTTTTTAGTAAGTATTATCTTATCACCCGATACGGTGTGTTTTCAAGGAGATATATTCTCGGAGATTATCTCAATTGCATCGCGGGTTTCACTTCCTTGTAGTACAATTCCTTTGGCACCTCAATAATCACAGCTCTTCCATCAAAGCTCGTAAGAAACCGCACCATGCTCTGGTTATCTGGATTGACTGGATTAATAAAGAACGTTCGTCCTCAGAGTGCTGTAGTTTCCGTAGTTGTATAGAGCTCACCGATAGCGCTTGGGAGTTTCTCACGTACTGTGTTGTAGTTTGCTCAACAGACTGTGACAATCAGTCCATTATCAGCCCTATAGGTTGTTGTCGCGATGAGACGAGATAGTGTGAGGAGCACACGTGATCATTTTGGATCTACTTGAAGTTCTGTTGAGCCAAATATTTTCACGAGTGATGGTGGTAATGCAAGGGACTTTGCATTCGTGTTATCTTCTTTATTTTCTTGTTTTTGTGGGTTCTCAATGGGTTTTGTCTCAGATGTCTTTGATGGTACTACACTACTTGTACTCGATAATAATGATTGTCTCCCATCCTGAAACCCTATAGGAATCTGTCCTGTTTGTTGTGATGGTTGACTGAGACGCTCTGCGAGAGAAGTAACCTGCTTACGATAATCTGGTGAAAACCAAGACATGAGCAGGTTTACAAAGAAAAAAGCGAGAAGCGAATAAATAAGGACAATTCCCGTGCGCATGTGGATAATAAAAGCTCTCTCAACAAATTAGTGAGAGCGAATGCTTGCAAAATCAAGCTCTACTGGCGTTTCACGTCCAAGGAGATTTACGCTTACTGTTACCTTTCCAACAGTCTCGTCAATCTTGGTTATCACACCTTCGGATCCCTCAAATGGAGCTACTGTAATTGTCACGATATCGCCAACTTGATACTTGATATTATAGGTTGCACTTTGTTCAGAAAGCACCCCTTTGAGACGTTCAAGCTCTTCACCACGAACTGGAACTGGTACAGTACCAGCACCCAGAAACCCAGTTACATTTGGAGTATTACGAACAATATACCAAGATTCATTCGTCACAAGCATCTTCACGAGAATATATCCTGGAAAAATATTCTTCTTACGTACGGTTTGTTTTCCAGCTTGAGAAATATTGATCGTATCATGAAGCGGAACAAATACATCTAAGAGAAAATTCTCAAGACCAAATGCCTCACGACGCTGCATAAGAGACTGACGAACATTCTCCTCAGTTCCAGAAATTACACGGATGACATACCAATCACCCTCTTCAGCAGAAATGCTATCGAAAAACATATTTATTGTGCTCAAGAATTAGAACGTGTACCAGTTGAGGACGATGGAGATACAAGATTGGCCCCTGTCATGCTTCCTGTTGCTGTTATTGCACCAGTTGATAGAGTTACACCACTTGCCGAGAGAAGCTTGTTAATATCAAAATCTTCTGGGAGATTCGATTGCGTTGTACTATCTTGAATATGTAATTTTTCACGAATGATATCTCGAGCTCCAAAAAGTGATTCTCGGAAAGCAATACCAATAATTGAGAGAAGAATGGTCATACTAATAATTACTCCAAGAGTAATTAAGAGGTATTTGATAGCATCAGGGCGACTTGGCCATGCAACATGTTCGAACTCTTTGACAGAATTTGTCAAAGGTGAAAATAATGAAGAACTTTCTTTTTTCTGTGACATAGGAATTTTTGCGATTGAGTATAGGAAAACTTGAAAAGAAGTCAAAACAGAACTCGAAAATCCCCACATGGGGATTTTTACTCATAAATTCCATTAAAACGGTAACATGTTCAAGAACCATTAGGACAGGTATCCGAATAAATAATTCAAGGAAGTCACCAACACGTCGTTTGTCCATTATTTTTGAGTGCACATGTCTGGTATCCACCGACTATTGCAATCTCAGTCACATCTGAAAGTCCGATTGGAACAGCTGTTTGACCATGATCATTCGAACCCCAGCACTCCACCGTCCCATCATTCTTAACTACACATCCATGTTGATAACCAATATTGAACTTAGACACATTAGTAATAGCTGGAATACTGGAATCAACAGTAGGAGATCCACTCACGTTATACTGCCAACATACCAATCGAGAATTAGGTTGTTGAATAGCACAAACATCATTTGTTGTTCACCAATGAGTACCAACCAAATTGGTCAAAGAAGATGTTCATGGAACAACAGATGCGTATGAATTATAGTTTTCACAAATCGCTCAGCCACCTGATTTTAATCAGCAAAGATGATGTAGATTTGTTATCTGAACAATATCATAAAAGGTACTAGATAGGTCAGTTCCATTGCCATAACTCGATCATCACCAACAAAGAACGGTATGATCCGATCGAATAACACATGCTGATGCAGGATAACTTTCAGAAACAGCAACTTGCAAAATACCTGATAATCAAGATGGCATATTTGCAGCTATATCTCACCAACATTGAACATCACCATCGGTGCTCAAGGCACACCCACCATATTGTCAATTTTGAATCTGATGAAAGGTACCAGAAAGCGCTGGTGTTGTATCAGCCCATATATTGATGCCACAATTAATATGATTAGAGAGATATGTTTCCATGTGATGAGAATTACAGAAACGTGGAACATTTTCAGCAAAATTAAACTGATCTGGGGTGAGTAGCATGGTATCCAGAGGACTTATAGGAGTAGGAACATTAACCGGATGACCATTACCATCATCGTCCAGAACTCCATCATCATTCATATCATAGAGTGTTTTATCATCTAAATAACCACACGTCAGACTTTGGTCAGAATTAATTCTACAAACTTCTGGATATACAGGACTAAACCATGGACTCCATTGTTTTGTACTACTCATGTTTTGGTCGTTAAACACGACATTTGGTAGATTCATCTGAAACTCTCAAGGCACATCTTGGAGGGCACCTGTCAATGGATGAAAACAAGTTATTGTCTCATCATTTTTTAGTACACACGTACTATCAATATCTGTCTCATGATGGTCAAAATTTGGAGCACTATCGATGTCAAGGATATTATTTATAAGTGTATTCGGTATGGATCAATTGTTATTAACAAAAGACAGAGCGTTGATATGTGATATATCGGTTGTATTTGATGAGTTATTCGAGTAAAATCCCCAAGAAATAACGTTACCATCAGATTTTCTTGCATAAGTTCTTCAAGCCGTATTAGTAATCTGTGTTACTCAAGAAAGACCCGAAGGAACATGCGTCTGACTATATCAACTACTTCACCAACATTGTACAGTACCATTATTTTTAAGAGCACACACATGCTCTGCTCATACTGATACCTGCTTTACATTCGTCACATTTGACGGAACATTTGTTTGGCCATATTGGTTATTACCCCAACAAACGACACTGCCATCGTTGCGAACAACACACAACGTTGATATCTTTGGAACCATTGTTGTTCCTTGATCTACACTATTAAACCCAGATATTTGTCGCACCGAGTCAATCGGAAAGTTTGGCTTTGATGCTGACCAAGAGAATCACCAACAAACCAGCTGACCGTCAGATTTTACCGCACATGTTTCCCCATTGAGTACAAGAATTTGTATTACACCTGAGAGTCAACCCGGTACATTATTTTGCCCAAGAGCATTGTCTCATCACCAACATGCAACCGTACTATCAGAGCGAATAGCACACTTATGATCACTTGCAACACCAATTCTCTTCTGATCATATGAAGCTACGTTCGATCCAGTTACTCATTGTGGAATCTCGAGCAGATTTTGAAATGAAACCTGGGATCGGTCATTTCGTCCCCAACATACGATAGTACTATCAGATTTGAGAGCACAAGTATGAGCTCAACCGGCAGACACTTCAGCAATATCACTCAGACCTGATGGAGTGTTATTTTGCCCATAGCTATTCGATCACCAACAACTCATGGTGCTATCAGATTTGAGGGCACAAGTATGTCCATATCAAGAAGAAATACTTACTACATCGGATAGTCATGATGGTATATTTGTTTGACCGTTGCCGTTATACCCCCAACAGCGAACAAATCCTGTTTGGATCAAGCTACAAGTAAAATTCGAACCAGCTGATACCTCCATAACTCCTGAAAGGTCTCATGGAACCAACGATTGATTCGATCTGTTGTCACCCCAACATTCCACTGTTTTATCAGATTTGAGGGCACAGGAATGATAGGATCAGAGTGAAATACTAACAACTCAGGTGAGTCCAGGAGGAACATCTATTTTTCCATATTCATTATCTCACCAGCATTCGACGGTTCCATCTGATTTGAGGGCACAAGCATGATTATCTCATACGGAAACAGCAGTTGTAGAGCTCAATCATAATGGAACCTCGAGGAGACTACAATCAACAGTACTATCGGATCGTAGGTTACAGGTATTCATACTACCAGCAGCAACTTGAACAACGTTGTTCTGTATAGTATCATTATTTGCAGAACATAGTGCTGATCATGATCGTAGAACACAGGTATGGTCAGCTCACAGACTTATATTTGCACCTTCATGAACAAAACTCGTAATCGTAATCGGTCGAAGATCCTCTGGAATATCCGTTTGTCCGTTATCATTGTTTCACCAACAAACGACCGAATTATCAGACTTGAGGACACAAACATGATACGATCCAACGGTGATATCAATAACGTTAGATAATCAACTTGGTATATTTCATTGACCATTGCTATTATCTCACCAACATTCCACGGTTCCATCAGATTTAAGTGCACACGCATCAGTATTACTATTTGCCACCTTCACGGCATTCGTTATTGGTGATGGAGGTGTTACGGAGTTACACATAACACTTGTATCATATTGCACAGAGCATATTTCTATACCCAACATGGTAGATCAAATTGTATCAACCTCATTACGAAATCAAAGAGAATTTCCCCCAATACATTGCATTTTTCCATTTGTTTGGAGAACACACGTAGTATAGTTGCCTGCAACTACTTCAATAATATCATGATTCAAACCATCTGGAATACTACTTTCAGAATAATTATTACTTCACCAACACTCTACCGTATTATCAGATTTAAGTGCACAGGTATGACCATCTCATGCGGAGATTTGGACTACATTCGTAAGTCAAATGGGTACATCGTTTTCACCAGAATAATTAAATCACCAGCACTCTATTGTTCCATCTGATTTGAGGGCACAGGTGTGAGTTTGACCACTCGTTATCTGAATAACGTCATTGAGTCCTGATGGTGGTGTTGCAAGACCTAAATAATTATTTCACCAACATTCTACTGTCTCATCAGTCTTAATAGCACAACTAAATGCATGTCCAGCAGAGATTCTCTGATCTTCATAACGAGTGCTGGCGAGATTAAGTGGTGTGAATCCAGAACCAAATGGAACTGGGGAGTCACTCTCTCATTCCCAATTTGATCACCAACAGATAACCTGATTACTCGCATCTCTCGCACAGACATGAGTAGGACTCGTAGCAATATCAATGGCAGAAAGTGAAGATGGAATCATATTTTCACCATGTATGAAGGTGCTTTGAGTAAAACATTCAACACTACCATCAGCCTTCATAGTACAAAGATTACCTCCTCCAGCACTGATTTTCACGACATTATCCACTCAGATATCACCAGATATTGTTCACCAGCAGAAGACTCGACCAGTCTCACGGAGAGCACACGTATAAGCAGATCATGCAGCAAGCTGTGCAACACGAGTCAAAGTCGGAACATCCGTTTGTCCCTCACTATCAGATCACCAACATGTGAGAGTTCTATCAGATCTCAAAGCACATGAATGATAGTCCCCACTTACAACTTGTACCACATCAGTGAGTCATGAAGGTGGAGTGGTTTGCCCATTATCATTGAGACCCCAACATTCGACGGTTCCATCTGATTTGAGAGCACAGACATGGCTTGCTCCTGCTGAAATCTGAGTTACATTTGAGAGTCATGAAGGTGTGGTGGTTTGTCCATCGTCATTAAGTCACCAACATTCGACGGTTCCATCTGATTTGAGAGCACAGGTATGAGATGCTCAAGCACTGATTTGAGTGACATTCGTGAGTCCAGATGGTACGGTAGTTTGCCCATCAGCATTGAGACCCCAACATTCCACAGTAGCATCAGATTTGAGAGCACAGGTAAACTGATAACCAGTCGTCATACCTTGATCCTCAAATACTGGTTCTGTTATTGGACTACTTGCTATTCCGCCAAACCCGGGTGGAACTTCGGTTTGACCATCCATTCATTGTCACCAACATGCAATGGTATTATCCGATTTGAGGGCACATGTATGAGATCCTCACATAGAGGTGCTAATTTCAGTAACACCAGAAAGTGTCATTGGCACGTCGGCTTGACCATCACCATTATCCCCATCACACTCGACACTACCATCAGTATGAACCAAGCAAGAGTAATATTCTCCGGCACTGATATGAGCAACATTCGAAGCTCCTGAGAGATCCCCATTCGATCACCAGCAAACTACCGAATCATCAGTCTTAATAGCACAAATATGTTCATCACCAGCTGATATTTGCTTCACAGTACCAATGTCACTTGGGAAATTATCTTGTCACGATCACATATTTCACCAACACTGCATTCGTCATGTATCTTTGAGTGCGCAAGCAAAATTCCAACCAGTTGCAATTTGAACAATATGATTTAGTTCGCTTGGCACATTTGTTTGTCCATCACTATTATCTCACCAACACGTAACGGTTCCATCAGATTTGAGGGCACATACATTATTATAGCCAACACTCATCTGAACAACACCACTTAATCATACCGGAACATCCGTCTGTCATCACGATGGGTCTCACCAACATGATACTATTCAGTCAGATGAAAGAGTACATGCAAAACGATATCATGCACTGATCGCTATAACATTATCGAGACCGATAGGTATATCAAGCTGTCATGCGTCATTTGCACCCCAGCACTCTACCCCACCAGTTGAGGTAATTGCACATGTAAAGTTATTACCTGTTGTGAGGCGATGATCGTCAAAAACAACTGAATTAAGGATAACAGGAAAGTTTTGAAGCTCTTCAGGAACCGGTAAGTATCCAAAAAGATTCCAGCATACAACACTACTATCGGATTTGATAACACAAGTGTGTTCCCTGCCAGCGGATATTTGAACTACGTTTGAAAGATCAGGTGGAACATAATTTGAGCTCACACTCCAACCATCACTATTCCAATATTCTCACCAACACTCGACGCTACCGTCGGATTTGAGTGCACAATTATATGAAGAATCAGATGAAATTTGTGTAACATCCGCAAGTCATGGAGGTACATATGCAGCCGGGTTTTCTCATTCCATATTTATACCCCAACACTCGACGGTCGCGTCGGATTTGAGGGCGCAAGTATGGTATTTACCAGCTGATACCTGAGTAATATTAGAGAGTCATAAAGGAATATCGATTTGACCATTATCATTCGAACCCCAACACTCGACGGTCGCGTCGGATTTGAGGGCGCAAGTATGGTATTCTCAGGCGGAGATTTGAACTACATTGGTCAATCATGACGGCGGAGTAGATTGTCAGTACCAATCAGCTCCAACACACTCTACGGTTCCATCAGATTTGAGGGCACAGGTATGTTCTCATCAGGCGGAAATTTGTGTAACATCAGAGAAGCTTCAAACAGCAGTTCGTCAATCTTCATTATCATATCCCCAGCAAGCTACTACTCCATCCGATTGAAGTGCACAGCTATGATAATACCCAACTGATATTTGCACCACATCAACGAGACCTGATGGCACATCTGTTTGACCATCATAATTATCTCACCAGCATACCACACTCTGATCTGCTTTCAGAACACAAGAATGACCTTGTCCAACTCATACCATCATTCCCGATGTATCAATCGTATTTCCCGATCAAGTTGACCCGGTGTTGTTATTGACAGGTGGAGTCAGTCATTGTTGCACTGGAGCATTGGTTCCTTTATCAAGTACGATGCCAAGTCGATCTCCCCAAACATACGGGTATCTCTTCGTGTAGTCCGCATCAGCCGCATTTGCTTCATCGGATATATTCTTCCAGAGAAGAGGAGTTTGATTTTCATGTTCCGGATTCTCAAGATACGCCAAAAATTGACTCTTGTCACGATTCTGTCAGAGACGATAGGTAAAGAGGGTTTGATCCTGAGGATCTACCGTATCACTATAGTTGAGATTACCAGCAATAGAAGAGTCAGCATATCACTGCCAACCGAGATTTTGATTACTGAGAGTACCTGAAAAGGTTCATCCGGCAAGCAAAGAATCAACTCAACCATCTCGTGTGAGAGCTAAAAGTCTTGATCCAGTCAGAGTACTCAGCTGTGTGCTGCCATCTACAAACACAGCATATTGTGACGTGGCACCCGATATAGTCAGATCAATCGTACCACTTCCACCACCGATAGAGATAGGAATAGCCTGATAGGGCATAGGAAGAACATGAAGGGAAGCAGCTTGAAGTCGAGTCGCATCATGCAACTGTCGTATATTAGCAATACGCTGACTATCTCGAGCTGTGGCCGTGGTATTTCCGAGGAGCAAAAATCACACAACTGTAAGAATTGCAAGTATTGCAATAATCACAAGAAGTTCGACGAGAGTAAAACCCGCAACTGTATGGTGCGAGTGATTTCTCTCCCGAAAATATAGAAACCGTAGTGTCATACGAAGAAAAATAGATATTCACTACAGTATCATATAGATTGAGGAAATTTGCAAAAATTTGAGCAAAAAATACCTTGCATAAGGTATTTTTTGATATGTAACACAGAATCTACTCTTCTCTTGATTTAGTTGATTCGATAATCTGTGCGATCGAGAAGATTAAAAGTGTTATGAAAAGGAGAAAAAAGATTTTTCCAATTTTATCAAGAAATATAGCAGCAATAGCAAAAAAAGTTGTGAGAGTGAGGACGATTTGACGAATAGCTGATCTTCTCATGCCAAGAGCAATGAGTCGAAAATGGAGATGATGAATTCGATCTCATTTGAGTGGATTTTTTCCATTCATCAATCGCGCGACAATAACATAGAAAAAATCTATAAAATATACACCGAGCACTGTAGCAACAGTAGCTATCTTCCCACCAGATATGATTGCAAGAGTTGCGATCATGAATCCGAGAAACATAGTTCCTGAATCAGCACCCCAAATTCTTGGTTTGAGCGAGAGAAAGAAATAAATCAGAACACCCGGTATCAAAAGCGCTAAGAGCACGAGCACAAATTGAGAATTTGCCTGAGAAGTAATAGTCTGATCAATGAGAAATAATTTTATCGAGAGAGCAAGGAGCGCCAAAAAGGTGATGAGTGATATACCTGTTGATACGCCAGGAACCTCATCTGACCAGTTGATAACATTAAGCAAAAGAACATACCAAATCACGCTCACCAAGAGTGCAACAGGATATATGATTATACCACCGAGAGAAAACTCACCAACTGTCAGTGGTATAATCCCATCAAGAAGTCACGAAATATATGCAATCTTGATACTCGTCAGGCCAATAATAACCCCAATCGATATCTGAAAAAAAAGTCGAAGCCATGGTGGTATTCTCACAGCAAATGGGTGCTCGATCGTTACCAAATCATCCAAAAACGTATAGAGAACGAGAAATCCACCAAGAGCAAGAATAATTGCAAGCTTCGGGGTTATATTTACAAACAAAAGACAGTTGATCAGAAAACCAAGATAGAGACCACAACCAACAGCAAAAGGCACAGGTGCACGTTTCAGCCCATATTTATCGGGACGGTCGAGAAGTCCAACTCTACGAAATCCAAAAAAGAGAAGTCCAAAGATGATCGCAAAGATACAAGTAGCACACAGAGAGAGGAGGAGAAGCTCTGAAAGAAAATTAAGATTTCCAAAAGAAGTCTCCAATGATTTTCCAAAATCAAGACGATTATGACTCAAAAGTGGCGCAAAGAAATCCAACATAGAGCAATATGTTATTTAATTTTTGCGCGCTCCATTTCTTCGATCTCCAATTCCTTTTCTCGCCAATATCGTTTGACACTCTCACGCTTGAATATGAGAAGATATGCAATCACACAAATAGCAAACATACCAAGAATTTTTCCGATATTATCGATGATTTTTTCATAATGTTCAGCGAAAAGTCGACCAATAATGCTCATAACACCCACCCATAATACAATTCCAAATGAATTAGGAATAAAAAATTTCATGAACGACATACCAGATGATCCAGCCAAGAGAGCACCAATAGATGCAGTGAGATTATGAAATTTTCAGAGGATCAGAAACCATGATCCGTGCTTCTCAAATCCACGCTCGATATACGATCGCTCTGTTTTTCCTATACCAAATCCAGGGCCGAAATGAGTAAGAAAATAATCACCATAACGTCGCCCGAGAAAATACGACACGATATTGCCTACAAACATAGCAGCAATGCCGGTCAGAATCATAGCAGGTAACACTTCACCATGACTGAATCCAAGGGTGAGAACAAAAAGTTGTTGTCCGGGAATAAAGAGTCCGAGAAATGGAAGTGCTTCTATAAGCACAATAATAGCAAGAATTCCAGCTCAGTAGAGACCAAAAGATTTGATCAATCAGGAAAATTGCATGACAAAATCTTTGATCATTTCACGCTCAAAGAGTGCTAAAAGTAAGAGTCCAAGAAAGAAAAATGTTGTGAGATACTGCACTACTTTAATAATCCAATTGAGTTTCATGAAAACATATTATGTGTGGATTGTATCTCATAGCGAGTGTGAGGCAAATGTTTTTCTCAAAAAATATATCCCTTTAGGGATATATTTTTATGCAGTGAGTGTTTGTGGTTTTTGAGAAGAAGATTCATTATCATCTCGATCGATTCAAAGTGCACTTTTCGCCTGGATCGAGACACGTTGTTCATCGAGAGGTACCGGATAAAAACGCATACTTGCAAACCTCGGGTGCTTTGAGGCCTCGAAGGTCATTCCACGAGGCTTACCTGGTTCAACCTGAAAATATGGATCATAGATCATCATCACGCCCGTCTTATCAATGTATGCGAGACATGCATGGCCGAGAGGCTTTGTGCTACCAGCATCTTTTGGGCGATCAGTAAAAGCATGAAAAATAACTCATTTATGCTCTCCTTGATAAGTGATAGCTTGCTTCATATTCATTTTTGCTGAAGATGAATATTTAGTTTTTTCAACCATATAAGCACTCTCAGCACGTGGCAATTGTACGCCGAACATTTCCTCAGCGAAAGTACGTGCAGATTTTGCACAGTAGGTCATCTTATTTTGAATAATAGGACCAGCACCAACGAGAGCAATTCATTTTGTACCGGATCTTACTTTAGCAAGATATTCTTCGAGACCTTTGATATCATTTTTCTCCCGAAATTTTGCGATCTCATCATCATATCCACCTGCAAGAGAAAAATCCTCATCTTCATCAATATTACCATCTGGACTCACCGTTTCTTCAGGAAGAGTTTTTCATGTAATTTGTGCAAAAAGAGATTTCATTTTATCATACTGTGAAAAGAGACTCTTCGCAAGATCCATAGCAGTGATATCCTGAGCACCATCTTTGAGCTTGATGTTCTCAAGTACCTTAACTGCAAGGGGATTCTCTGATGTAAATTTCCCAACGGTTGTTGAATTTGTTTCGTTCATATGCTTTAACTAACAGGTAAATCGACACCAAAATACTTTCTCGTAGCTATGAGATAACCATCCCAAGTCTGCGACGGCATAAGGCGTGCGACGGCAGGATTAGCACGCATATAAGAAGTGAGATGTTTTTCAGATGCCCAAGCACCAACATGATAATAAACAACTACATCTCACCAATTCCTACAATCTCGAAGATCACAAAGATAACGTAGAAGCCAAGTCATTGCCAGAATCTGATGTTCCGGATTGGACCTCTGCCAATTATGATTGCCTGATGTTGTCAGAATATGTGTCCATGTTTGGTCGGTGATCTGACCAAGTCAATATGCAGATCATTTTGGTGGATGGGCTACTGGATTTCATCCACTCTCATTCGAGATAATCTGTGCTATGACACTGGCTGGAACATGATATTGAGCTGAAGCATGGTTTATATATTCTCCAAAACGCGACATAATACCTTCTGCTCATTTCACCTGTTTTTGGTACTTCTTCTCCATATCTCGTGCCATCTTTTCATCTGTTTCATAATCACGAGACGCAGATTGATATCGCGCGTCATCACCTCGCTTATGAGCAAGAAGAGCAATATCTTTGCTATTGGATCGCATAAGCACCTCATACTCCAACTCTCGTACTTTATCCTCTCGTTTTTGTCATTGCAGAACAAGGGATTGTGCCAAATTTTTATTCGGTTCTCATATTTTCAAGATCTTTACTACGCTTCCGTTATAAATTGGTAAATATATCTGTGTGTGGTTTTTATCTCATTTATCAAAGTAATAGCCTGGGCGCGGGGTAGATCGTAGATTTCCTATTTTTCCATCCACTTCTACTTGACTCACACGTGTTGGAAGTAGATCACCAAGACCAAGAAGTTCATTTGCATGTTCGTTTACATTTTCATGAGAACCAAAATTTACAATCATCTTCTGACCAATTGCTTCTGCACTAAAACCACGATCTTCAACTGCTTGGCCACTCTGAGAGAGGAGAAAATATCGAGCATCCTCAGGGAAGTTACGAAGGTGAGAGAGAAGATCACTCGTGCGAACCTCAGAAAAGTTCTTCGGAGCACCCAAGAGAAAACTATTCTTCTCTTGAATATGTTTGAAAGCTTCTTGGAGATACTGCTCTTTTGTTGATTCTGAAATTGATTCCTGTGCAGATTGAGCGAGTTGATGAGCCTTTTTTTGCGTTGTTGAAGCAATTATTTTTTTCTCGCTTCCATTTTGTAGTGCTGCAATTTGCGTATCAGTTTTCGTCTTTTCATTAGAATCTGCTGTATTACGAGAGAAGGTATCTATTTTCATAATCCAAGAAGACGTGCGTTCTACAGCCTTATGATAGATTTGAGACAGATCCGATAGTTTTTCTGCGGGCATAATAAAAAAATTTAGTTCCTACTCATCTTCTCACACTTTCTCAAATTCGTCAAAAAAATCTCCAATTATTCATTGGAGATTGTATTTTTTCATTCAAGATACTCTCGAGCGCGGGACTTGTAGAGCTCAACCAACGGCTGATCAAAGGCATCCACCTCACAAATCGCCGAAAGGAGCATAATTACCAACATCTTCTGTTGCATCCATTCTGCAATATCATATTCAGAACGACGAATGAATGTTTTGCGACAAGGAATCCCTTGATCAATTGCGGCGTGAAGTGCACCGTGATAGAGCGCATCTCGCGCCTCACGAAACACGTCATTATCCTCTTGGGGAATACAACGAATCCACTCAATCAGCCATGGATGACCTTGAGCATAGACAGACTGGGCGATCGAATGAAGATCCATTGTGCCAGTTGCTGATACAGGAAAAAGATAAGTAGGATTTGATTCTTTTCCAAAGCTCTCAGCAAAAAGCTGAACAAACCATCGACCAATATGCACAGAACTCGTATCGAAAAAGAAATTCAGATACCAATTTCTTCCACGAGAGAGTCAATCCATAATCCACAAAGTCTCACGTGAAACAGCATGAGTATAAGGATCCCTTACAAACTCATCTACGACAGATTGAGCGCCTTGTAAAAGTAACTCAATATTATAACCTCAGAGATAGAGTGGAACGAGACCAACATGGGAAAAGACAGAAAAGCGCCCTCATACCATTTTTTCAAGATGAAAGACAATATCGTTCTGTACAAGTGCCGAACTCTCAAGTTGACTTCCCTGACCTGTAATGACAATACGGAGTGGACGCGATCAAAAATTCTTTTCGAGCGTATCGTAAATATATTCTGAGAGAAGTTTGGTCTCAAGAGTACCACCAGACTTGGATATCTCGCAGAGAGCGAGCTCTTCAATATTTGTAACTGATGAAATAATCGAGTGAAGACGCCCATAAGTAGCGTCACCATCAATCGTCTCAAAAAAATGCAATTCAGCGTATCACCTACGTTTCCGCCCCAAGAATTTCATAATCGCTTTCGCTCCAAGGGAAGATCAACCAATACCAATGATAATGAGATGTTTAATATTCTGATGAATCGATACAAGTTTTGTTTCAATTTCTCGAATTTTTTTAGATCCAATGAGTGGTAATACGATAGATGCTTCTTTTGAGTCAAGATTCTTATTCTGAAGAACATTTACAAGTATTTCAATACTCGATTCAAAGTTCTTATCTACAAAATTTTTCATAGGAAAGAACAACTAATGAGCAAGGGGTTGTATACATGCGAGAATTTTTGGACGCATATCATCCCTCTTGAGAGCATAATGAATCGATGCAGCAATATATTCAGATTTATCACCCACATCAAAACGTTTGCCTTCTATTCTGCATGCAGCAATGGAGACATTATTCATGAGAGCAACGTTGAGTGCTTCAGCAATAGTAATTCGACCATCTCGTCCACTCGCCATACTCTCAAGAATATCAAAAACTTGCTTAGTAACAATGAATTTTCCTATCATCGCCTGAGTACTTTCAGTCTCATGATTCTGAGGTTTCTCAAAAATTTTGACAATATTGTCCGTGTTCATTTCGACCACTCCATAACTCCCCTGACGATCGAGAGTAATATCCCCAATACCAGCCGTAATATTTCATCCAGAAGCTTCAAAACCTTTCAAAAGCTGAAGGACTGAAGTATTATTATTATCAATAAGTTCATCACCAAAGAGCACAACACACGGCTCATCCCCTATCCACGATTTTGTCTTCAAGAGAGCATCTCCATCACCACGAGGCTCGCGCTGTCGAACATAGGCAATATTTGCAAGTCGAGACACTTCATCTACTTGAGAGAGGAGATGATATTTTCCCTTCTCCACAAGATTCTTCTGAAGATCGAATGACGCATCAAAATGCTCTTCAATAGCCCGTCCACCTCGACCAGTCACAATCATAATATCCTCAATTCCCGCAGCAACACAGTCCTCAACAAGATATTGAATAATAGGTTTGTCAATAAGTGTGAGCATTTCTTTTGGGAGCGCCTTCGTCGCAGGGAGAAAACCAGTACCATATCATGCCGCGAGAATTACCGCCTTCTTAATTGGTTTCATAATGAGAAAGAAATGGATTTAAAAATGAATATGTTTGATGAAACGATCGAACCTCAACACTCATCACATTTGGAAGAACACGAGGAATACTTTCATCACCTCATAGAGTGATTTCATCACCAAAGAACACTACTTTCTTTCCCTGATATTGTGCGAGCATGAGAATTTTTTCAAGATTATGACCTTTGAGAGCACCAATTGATTTGATATCAATGCTTGTTGCTCCCGAAATCATCCATTCGTACTCACGAGCAACCTCATCATTTTGTGCCCGCAAGAGACGAACGATCTCAGAGCGTACTATTTTATCAGGATCAGCTGCTGCTCTTTCTTCACGAGAGATTTTACTCTGCTCTCATGTATGGATATCCGTACGAAATCGAGGAACAACAACAACCGTCAAATTACTGATACGATCCTCAATACTTGCTCATGTATGAAGGTGAGGTATGATTCACGAATGTTTTATTGCCTCGAAATCAGAGCAAATCTTCGCACGAAAGTCTCTTGGCATTTCATAAATTGACTCGTATTCACAAAATTCTTCCCCACTATATTTTGCTGTCTGTCAACCATTCGCACCAGCAATCAGCCAATTTTCCCAATTGGTTTCCTTTGGAAGATATTTAAGAATGTGGGATTCTACCGTTTGAAAATCTCGAGCTGTGAGAATAATAATTTTCTTTTCATGACTGAGTTTCGAGAGAATATTCGCATGCTCTCCAAAAATATCCTGATTTGGTTCAGTAAGAGTACCATCAATATCAAACACAAATACATCAGATCATGCAATATTATGAAAAATATCATCCGATTCTTGAGAGGCGTCATAAATATGACCCATGAAATGAACAAAAATTAGATATCAAGGTTCTCAACTTCTTTTGCACGTGATTGAATAAATCTTCGGCGTGGTGCAACTTCCTCACCCATAAGTACTCGAAATATTTCATCTGCCTCCTGTGCATCCTCAAGACTAATCTGATACATCTTCCGTGTTTCTGGATCCATAGTTGTCTCCCAGAGTTGTTCAGGATTCATCTCACCAAGACCTTTATATCTTTGTATTCCATCAGAATGGATTTCATGCTCGGCAATGAGTTTTGTCTTTTCATTATCATCATAAACATACCAAATCTTTTTTCCTTTCTGAAGTTTGTAGAGTGGTGGTTGTGCCACATAGACATATCAGCCCGTCACAAGTGGAGTAAGATAACGATAAAGAAGTGTCAAAAGAAGTGTACGAATATGTGCTCCGTCCACATCCGCATCCGTCATGATAATGATACGATGGTAGCGAAGTTTCTCAAGATTGAACGTCTCACCAATGGATGTTCCGAGTGCAATGATAAGATTTTTGATCTCTTGATTAGCAAAGATTTTATCGATGCGAGCCTGCTCAGTATTGAGAATCTTACCTTTAAGCGGAAGAATAGCCTGAAACTCTCGATTACGCCCCTGTTTTGCTGACCCACCTGCTGAGTCTCCCTCCACAATATAGAGTTCTGTCTTACGTGGATCTTTTGATGAACAATCCCCAAGTTTCCCCGGGAGAAGCATTCCCTCAAGTGCTCACTTTCGAATAATCGTATCGCGAGCGTTACGAGCAGCAAGACGTGCACGAAATGCAAGAAGGCATTTTCCAATGATTTCTTTTCCTGTTTTTGGATTTTCCTTGAGAAAATCATAGAGACTCTCACCAGTAAGACGCTCAACAATAGAACGAACTTCTGGATTTCAGAGTTTATCTTTTGTCTGTCCTTCAAATTGAGGCTCCCCAACCTTCACTGATATAATAGCTGTCAAACCCTCACTCATATCTTCACTGGAGAGATTGACATCTTTTTCTTTGAGAATTTCTTCTTCACGAGCATATTTATTGAGGACTCGTGTAAGAGCGGTTCGAAAACCAATCAAGTGAGTTCCACCACCTGGTGTCAAAACATTATTTACAAAGGTAAGAGTTCGATCATTGTACTCTTCCTTACGATACTGCATGGCAATCTCTACTTGAACACCTTCAAGATTTTTATCAAGATGATAGATCTCACCGATGGAATCGTCATTCTTATTAAGATGTGAGACATAGGATCGAATACCACCTTCGAAATAAAATCTTGATACGTATCAGATACGTTCATCACGAAATGTGAGAGTGATACCTCGTGTAAGATATGCTTGTTGACGAAGCCGAGTTACGACTGCATGAGCATCAAAAACTACCGTTGTGAACATACTATCATCCGGATAGAATCGAATAGTGGTTCCACGACGGCTACTCTTTCCAACAACCGATGCTGGGGCTTCTGGAATACCACGATGAAACACTTGAATAATTTTCTTACCATCACGCTCAACCGTTGCTTCAAGTCGATTGGACAAAGCATTTACAACTGATGCACCAACCCCATGCAAACCTCATGAAACCTTGTATCCACTCTCTTCACCTCAAAATTTACCTCCGGCATGAAGCACTGTAAGTACCGTCTCAAGAGTTGATTTTCCTGTTTTTGGATGAATATCTGTCGGTATACCACGCCCATCATCCACAACACTACATGATCCATCTGTGTGGAGCACAACATCAATATTACGAGCATGACCAGCCATCGCTTCATCGATAGAGTTGTCAACAATTTCCCAAATAAGATGCAACAATCATCGTTCATCAGTTGACCCAATATACATTCCGGGGCGCTTTCGCACTGGTTCAAGTCATTCAAGAATTTGAATATTCGAGCTCGAATATTCAGTAGAGGTATGAGCATTGATATCGGTCATGGAGAGAGATGGAAAATGAGGAGCGGATTATACTTCAGAGAACAAAAATTGCAATAAATGGGAGAGAGGGAATTTGTATTTTCTTTTAAAATATGCTATATTCTTCACAGAACAATCTAGATGTTATGAATTCAGTCAACTACGGGCAAAATTTTGTAGAGTATCTCACATACTTGAAAAACCATATCTCCAAGAAAATATTCATCTTCACCGAGTAACGTACACCACCTACATTGTATTTATCATCATTCTAGTATTTATCATCATTCTAGTATTTATCATGATGATAGTATTACAGGGATTCTTTTTTATTATTCTTGTGGGTCTTTTTTATTGAATACAAAAGTCAAAACAAATAGAAAAGCGTGGTATAATCAGTGATTTTTTCGCAGCATTGCATGCATATATTCATATAAAACCAGAACGATTCCAAGAAGCATATATCTGACTTCAATGATATCACCAGGTACTCTATCCACTCATATTCATACAACAATTTCTCAATCCGCAACTTTTGATAAAACCATCTGCATACATAGACTGCACATTATCAAAGAATCATAACAGTATAATTCAACCACAAGCAATACCACAAAAAACACAAGATTATTGAGGGCTCTACTGAAATTTTTGAACGCAAAAAAATATGTCCGAAAAGAACTTCACAACATATGAAGAAAACAAACATCTCTCTATTCAAGAACAGGTGGAAAAATTTTTTCAAGAACAGAAAACGGGAGCAAAGAGTAAAAAACAATAATTCGCTTGCGCTTTGCATATTTCGTGTATAATCTGAAGTGAGGAAGGGCTATCTTCCGTGTTTACTGGGCTCATGATAGCTTTGGTCCGAGTTTAATTACTTGGAATGAGTGGGTCTCTGTTTTGTTTTTTGTTTTATGGTACAAGGTACTAAGCTCTACGTTGGAAACCTCTCTTGGAAGACCAGCGATGATTCACTTCGAGCATTTTTTGCTTCAACTGGTGATGTTACTTCAGCAAGTGTTGCACTTGAGCGTGATACTGGACGTTCTCGTGGATTTGGTTTTGTCGAAATGGCAACTCCTGAGGCTGCACAAGCTGCAATCGACGCACTCAACGAGCAAGAGCTCGACGGTCGAAAAGTATTCGTTTCCGAGGCTCGTCCTCGCGAAGATCGCCCTGCACGATACTAATCGTTAGAGATAATAAAAACCGCCAATCGGCGGTTTTTATTATCTCTTTTTCATTCTTTATTAAGTGATGAGTTGATTTGTAGAATATTTGTCAAGCTGCTTTATTGCAGAAGGGGGGGTAATGTGCTATCATTTCTGTGTTATTTTATTTTATATTTTATATGGCATCACCAGACAAATATAGCCCCTCCGTAGAACAAAAAGATTGCCCACCAGAGCTCAAAGTGAAACTCAAGTGAAAAAAGAATGAATGGCAGGACAGAGCAAAGTCTTTTAATACAAAATCTTTTGAAGAACATAAATCAGAAATATCAGATGTCAAAAAGGCAGCTGATACTTTTATGGCTCAGTCAGTACTTGAAAACATCACCCTCAATGCTGATGACAAGGCATTACTCAAATACATGCGAACTCTCAGCGTGGACAAACCCATAGACATATCCATTATGCAAACAATGCTTCATGATGTCTGTGACAAAACCATTGCAGTGGATGGTCGAATGGGCGAACAAACTATAACTGCCATGAAATTGGCAATGGAAAAATTTAAAAGTAAGATCCCTGGTTACCAGGAGTGATTAGTTGTAGGAGCCAAGATTGATGCTGCAATAGCACCTGTTATTGATATTCCCTCTGTGAAGATACCAGCAAAACCAGCGCAAGTATCAGGCGATAGTTTGTCTGCGACAGAAAATGATTTTTCCATATCAATACAAGAAAAAGTAAATAGTTGCAAAACATTACTAAAAGCAAACTATCCAGGATTGTGAGTCCAAATCAATGAAAAATGAGATCTTTTCATAAGACAAGATGTGATAGGAAGTTCCGATACGAAACTTCAAAAAATTGCAACTATTGATCTCTCAAAGACAGAAGATATTGCCTGGGATAATATACGAGTTGCTCTTGAAGAATATATAGCAAAACAGAAAGTCAGTGCACCAGCTGTTATATCAACACAAACGGAGGCAATTTCTACAGACAAACAGACCGTAACGAATGAGTCAAATCAGATCGATGTTAAGGCTGAACAAACCAAAAAAATTCAGCTATCTCCAGAGCAAGATTCTGATGATAATCTCAAAACAATAGAAGCAGACTGGAACAAAGTAATGAATCAAGCAGAAGAATATGCAAGGAAACAATGATTGATTTTAACAATGGTGAAAACAGGTGCTGTTGTCAAATCTATGGGAGCATCAAAATTTAATCCGATTGAAATTTATGATATTTACGTAAAAAAAGAGGGGCAAACCAAAGCAGAAAAAATAGGAACATCCCACCCTGTACATTTAGAGCGAAAAGTTGATATTCAGGGAAAAGTAAAAGATATACAAGTTTTGGTTGATAAGTATCTAAAGCATGATGCTGTCAAACCACAAGAAGTAAGCCAGGAAGCCGTGGATAAAGCTTGGTATGAAGGTTTTGACGAAGCATCAAACTATGCCAAAGATAAATGATACATCCTTACAAACCAAGCGAGCGAATTGACAGCAAAAGGTTGAAATGCGAGCCGTCCTAATATTGATAAAGGGAAACTTCAAACAATTGCTCTCGTAAATAAAAATAAAAAGGAAAGACGAGAACTTTGAACAATTTCAGTAGAAAAGATTCACCTTGTGTCGATAAAAACCCCTCAGGAAATAAGGGATGAAATACAAAAAAGGATAGATGAATCACTTGCAAGAACAATGACAGAATCACAAGAAAATAAGACACGGACAGAAAATATCACAAAAATCGATACCCTCCTTCAAAAAATGTGATATTCCTTAGATTATGTTGACGGTAAAGCAGGAAGAATGTATAAGAATCAAAATAATGAAAGACTTCAAGTATTTTGATGATTCTCTTGAGTTCCAAAAGATCATACTCTCACAGATTCAGAAATAAGATACAATTTATTACAAAACAATAAGCAAAAAGATTTGCAACAACAAATTGATAACGCGATGAACGGTAAAATAAACTCTGAAGCAAATGAACAGCATTCTGAGAAAATATTCATATCAAAAAAAGCTCTTTCTGAATTTAAAACATTAGGAATTACTCTCACAAAACAAGACGATGGTATCCATGGAGATTTTGATCAAAATAAACATTTTATGGGTCTAAATACATCATTTGATAAGAGTGGAAAATTCATCAAAACCGAAGAATGGCCAGTGAGTAAAAAAGTATGAGAGGAATTTTTTATAGATAACAAGACAAAATCTGTAACCTTTGAAAATGGGGTATTCACATTTATAGATAAAGATGGTTCAAAAATGACATCAGTGCTTACCGAAGTAAAAAACCAGCCGATGGATCAAGAAATGATCAATAATTTCAAAAATGATGCCCCAAATTCTGTACAGGTTCTCTCAGCGACAGATTTAGAGATCAAGCTCAAAACAATAGCTCCGAGTGTTAAGACAAGATCATTTAATATAAAGAGCGCTGTAACAACGTGATTTGATGAGGTTCTTTGAGAAATTACTTTTAATGCAACTAAAGAAGATTCATTTACAAAGATGCTATGGAAAGACGAGCGAATATCAGGAAGTATTATTGCGCAACTTGCATCTCGAGGATTTGTTCTTGATAATTGGATACAACCAGTTGCTGATATAGAATCTCGTTCATGAGACAATGTTATGGTGATACCACATCCAGATGGAAAAGGTTTTGCAACGGTTTGTAAAGGTGGCGGAGTCCATGTTTACAACAAGGATAACATAAACCCAAGTACGGTATTTGCACGTAAGCCAGTCATCTATCTCTATCCGATCAAGAAGACGAAAATCTCAGTATCAGTTGAACTCTCAGGTGCTGATATGATCACAGAATATCCAAGAACTACGAATGGTATATGGAAAGTGGAAGCATCACCGAAAGGAAACCTCGTTGATATATATGACAAGAAGAAATACTCATACCTCTTCTGGGAAGCTGCAAAACATACAAGTTTTACGCTCAATCCGGAAAATACGGATTGTATTGCAAATGTCGATGTACAAACTTATCTTGAAAAGTCTCTCAAAACCCTTGGTCTCAATGCCCGAGAAATGAATGATTTTATGGTATATTGGCTCCCAATACTTGAACAAAATCCATACAGTCTTATCGAGTGGAAAACGACTGAATATACTGATATGGCAAAGCTGCATATTTCGCCAAAACCCGAAACACTTATTCGAATATTCATGGTCTTCAAATGATCAGAACAAATAGTAGCTACGAAGAACGTAGAGCTGCAGAAAACGAGACGAAAAGGATACTCCGTGGTAGAATGGGGCGGATGTAATCTCGATGAGAAGAACAATATCAAATAATTATTTCCCTATGAAAACCTATCAAAAAATGATCGAAGAGAAGAAACAAGAGCTCACCAATGAGCTCGAACTTTCTGATCAACTTGAGAACCTCAAGCATCTCTCGATAACGCTGGAACAATCACTCGAACACGACCAAGAAGTCCTCGAGGCGCATAAGAATATCACTAACATCTAGAATATATGTCAGAAGTTCCATCATATCAAGCAACTCGTGGGTTCGATCCGGAAATAGGTCCTGGCTACGACCCAAATGCGAAAGTGGAAGAAAAAATAGCTAAACCCAAAGATCCTCTCATAAAAACGGAAAAACTTGATAAAATCAAGTGATTAACGAGTACGGATTTACGTACAAATCTTCTGAATACTGACACATCCAAATTGAATCTCGAGACGACAACTCGCTATCTTATTGCACTCACGCAAGAAATTAACATCGCAAAACTACAAAATCAAGATACAATGCAACAATTTCTTGGGAAATTTCAAGCAATTCAAGAATCTTATCACAATCTCATCGGTTCATGAACCATTAGCGAATGATCTCAAAAACTTAGAGAACAAATAGAACTATGTCTGGAGTCTATTCAAAAAGGTCTAGAATCAAAAGATAAAGCACCATGATATATCTATGAACCACTTGAACAAGAACTTACAGAAATGGAAATAGACGACACAATAAAAAATGTCGATCAGCTCCTCAAAAATAAGCCATCTATGATATTCGTATGAGTAAATAAATACAACCACAATAGGAATATGAATCAAATGATGGCAAGATACTTAACAGCTAATAAGCCGATTCCAAATTGGGAGTTGCGTGGTGCTGTGGATGACGCAAAAATTGTCGCTCAAAAAATTGAGTGATATCCATCATCAAACAAAGTAGAACTTCATGATGAGATGGCAACAAAAGAGGCAATTCTTAATGCCATAAAAACTTCACCATCAGACAAAGATATCTTCCTCTATATGTCCTGACATGGTGTGGATGGACACTTTGTACCTTATACAAAAGGTGTTATAAGTAATATGGATAAATCCGTTTTACAAATCATGATCAGTCCAGTGGAGCTATTTGAGGCAATCGGAAAAAGAAAGGCAGTTGTTATTGTTGATCATTGTTTTAGTGGTGATCTTGTAATGTCAGCACCAGACAATATCACCATTATCTGAGCAAGTGACTCTATGACAACAGCACTAGATACTATCAAGAATGATAGTAGTATAAAATCAGAAAAAGGATTAGTAATAAGGAATGAAATAGTGACTGGAAAAAGAGAAAAAATACAGATTGTAAAAGGAGAGAAAGTGATGAAAAGTGAGGATATCTTTTGATGAAAAGCAACCTTTGGTCTTACAGGTAATAAAAACATTCCACTTGATATCCGTTGATTTGTAGACAGTGCAAGAGCAGTAAGTCATCTACGTGATCACAATCAACAACCTACAATCAATGCAGGAATAACAAGTAGCACAAATCTATAAGAAATATTTCAAAGCTACTCAAAAAAATAGAGTGTCATTGGCACTCTATTTTTCTATATCATTTCTATCTTGACTCTCATCAATAACATCCGCTGGCTCCGTCTTGATACGATCCATCCATACTTGCTCTTCACCAAGAATATCACTTGGTTCAGTGTCAATACGATTCCTCCAAGCTCTCCGCTCAATCAGAGATGCGAACATTTTCCAATCAGAAACTGGAAGAAAAGAAAGAATCTCAATAACATTATCTCTTCCTTCTATTGTATTGCCATATACTCGCATAATATATGTAAGTATATCAAACATGATCTCATCAAACTGAGGATGGGTATCTACCCTATAGAGGTCATCTATCAGAAAGATTCTTGTTATCTCTCGTATATCATCCCCATTCGAGAGATAAGCGATGATCTCCTCTTTGAGTTTCCAAAGAAGTCGATCTTCTTCCCTATCATCGGAGAATAATGCCTTGTTGATGGTGGCGTGTCTCGCCTCATGTATGAGCGCTCTCTCGTTTGGAGTTGTGATGATGACACTATATTTTTTTCAAGAATCAAGATATTTTCTCGTTGCGAATGCGCCCATTCTACCTCTTTCTTCTGGTATGAGAGATTGATTAAACGCATCTCGATCAGAAAAAACTACCCCAACAGCATTCCCTATGAGACATAACCGTGCATTCTTTGATGTAACCTCAGCAAGGTCTCAAAAACCATCGATTCAACCAAGAATTTTCTTTGGATCACCTCAGGAATATAAAAGTGCTTCGAGAGAATTCTCAAAACCATCTCGGTATATACCCAGAGATTCAAAAGCAATTTTCAGAATAGTTATTGTGAGTAATCTTTGTTGTTCTTGGGTGGCTTGACTAAAGAATAACGTCATATGATCAACAATCGGTAACAAAGGCTGACGATCAAAAGATGATCGGATAAATCGAACCATAGCACCACCCAGTTCAAGTTGCCGAAGTATAACTTCTGAAATAGGAAGATGGAGAATTTTTGCCTTTGATTTTAGATCCTCATCCAATCGAATATTTTCAAATTCTAACATTCGACTGATACAAAATTCACTATAATCCCCCGATACTCCTCCAGAAAGACGTGGTGCTGAACCATGAATAACAGATAATATATTATTCTCGGGGAAATCAGCAAAATTTAATCATCAAACTTCCACTTTGACAGAAATATCAGAATCATCATATTCCTCATTCTGAGGAGTTCTGATTGATATTTCTGTTGGTGTTCTCGTAGGTGTATCAATAGGTGTCGTATCCTTTATTGATAAATGAAGGTTCTGATGATCAACTATTGCCTGCGAAAGCCATAATATATCATCCAAATCTTTCTGTTTACATTGCTCAAAATATGGACTATTCTTATCTATACCAACTGGATCAAATATAGAAAATTCTATCGTGCTCGTTCAACAGTTATTATCGATACGCATAAGGATATTTCACAAAATATCACCATGAGCAATACCTGCTTGATGATATTTATCAATCGTATCAGAGAGCTGTTCGAGAAAGAGTGGAATGGTTATTTCAGTGAATTCTTCCGAATCATTACGATTGAGAATCTGCAATAGATTTGTAATGTGCCAACCCTCAACCTTCTTTGTCACCAGAAATCATGCGTCTGCATGAAAAGTTATTGGACTAACAGTGTGATACGGATCAACACTATACATACTACAAAGAACCCTATATTCCGCCTCAAAATCATCAAAAACCTGACCAAATAATTTTGGCACGGTTCTTTTCTTTTGATATTTCACGTAATAGTCATCAGGAGGATACTTAACCGTGATTTTTCCTTCACCAACATTAATCATTCAATCACAAATACTCTTAATAGGTGGAATATACCCATGAGAACTATTTTCATTCACAGCAGATATATCCTGAAAAGACGAAAGAATATCCCAAACACGGGAGGCAGTATTTACTGGCATATCTGTGAGAATTTCATGAGGGATTACGGATCCTTTTTCACTCCCGTACGATACTTGTTGATTTTTCATTGTTACGTATTCTAATAATTTCAATCATCATAGCATAACTCTTTATTTTTTACAAAAAATAGCAAGTTCTTTGTCATTTAAAAAATACTTGTCAAGTAACTTTATTGCTAAGTTTAGTATAGTGTGATATTATTTTTTTGTTACTTATTTTCATATACTATTTTATGTTTGAAAATTTCCAACCCACTCAATCAGACTCTGAATGTAAGAGAAAATGAAGAGAATCTCGTGAAAGAAATCCTTCATCACGCAATGTGAGAGAAGAACTTAGAAAGCACCAAGCAAGTATAGATGCACGTGTGTGAGACAAAAAACCAAGTGTAGCGATCAACAAAAAAACTCTCCTCGACGCAGATATTACTCGTATTGGCCGAGGGAGTGTTATGGCATGGATGCTCAATGGCGGTAAAGAAGATATTGGACGGAAAAAGGGCATAGATGTAAACGAAATAGAATCTATCAATTTTTACAAAGCCCTCGACCGAGCATGGCAGATGAAACTTCGAAAATACGGAGCACGCAACCCATGACTCCATAAATTCTATCAGGAACGTATTATCCCATTCACAAGATGAGGTCAGAATTTCTCAGCCATATCACGAACTGATTTTAACAACAAGGTTTCCCATGCGTTGAATAATGTAGATAAGCATCTTGAGCTAAATACCATTTTTTCTCAGGATCCACTACGAAAAAAAACATTTCTGAAGATCAAAGAAATTATGGGAGTCAATCAAGTTATTGCTGTTATGTACAGTGAAATGATTGACTCACAGAATCCCAAAAAAGCAAATACCTTCTTTAATTTTATTCTCAATAATGCGGGGGAAGAATTTCTTGAGCTTTTTCCAGCCATGTGAGATAAGTATCTCTCATATGGCCCAGCACAGTTTACAAAGTTTACAATAGGAAAAGATGGAAGTGCTATTGCATTTCAAGATGATCATCTTAGCGCTAATATTATTGCAGAGAATATGCGAGATATCAAAAAACAAGATCACTACGAAGGTATCTACATTATCATGTTATCTTCACTTCAGTGACTCCTTCGTAGTTTAGATAAAAATGAAATACGAAAACTTGAAAAGTATATTATACAATCCCCGGAAAAAGCACGAAATCTCCTTGTACAATATATAGCTGCCGCTCACAATGGACCAACTGCGGCAAAAAGAGCTTTTATATGACATATTCATGCTAATATTCGTAACGACACATTGAATGTTCATGGAAGGAAAGAAGCCTCAAATAATGCAAAGAAAGCGAAAAAGAATGAACGAAAACTTTCACAAAGTTATCCACATCGAAATGGATAGCTAAATTAATATTTAAAAACAATAACCAAGATTTCTTGATTATTGTTTTTCGTAATTCTTTGATAAATGAGCCTATCTCCTCTCCTTCCGAATCTTCTCCGAATACTGACTATCATTTGCAAACTCTTCCGAAAGATCATTGATCTGATAGTACTCACGCGCCTCCGCAAGTGGCAATGAAGTATCAATGAGTCAAAGGTCATAAGCAATCTCATCAGAATGCGATGGAAGAAGGATTCTCTTGTCCCAACCAACCTTGTCTGTTCGGAGAGCATTCACATGACGAAGAATGCTCGTAGTGCAGGTATTCCAGATAGTATTATAGAATTCAGGTTCCTTTGTCAGTTTGTCCGCTCGGTGCATAGCCGAGAGAAACAGTCATTGCATCTTATCCTTGGATGTTTTGATTGGATACATATATACAGCATCTTTTCGATAGTTTGCACGTAATTTTACCAAATCGTTCTCATCACCAACAATATAAGTAATTTCGAACTGATTCATCAGTCCTGGGAGAACATCGAATGACTCTCCTTTTTCCTTGCGAACTTCAGCTGAAACCGTCACAAACACTCCTCATGAAAATCAGAATGAGAGCATGGTATGAGCAGGTCCATCATGTCTGGAGAATGGTTCTATTATGTAGTAAACTGACTCAATCTCATCGAGATTATAACTACGATTATAATATCATGGAGTATAATCAGTTGTCGATCGATAGGTAAAATTTCGAACATTCTTCACATCCACAAGATTTCCAGAAAAGGTGATAGCTGGGAGTACAGCATGATCTGTGGCCCAGTCACGATACAGTGAAGGCTTCTGAGAGAGCCACCAAGCAAGTCCAACCGTGAGAGCAATCATCAAACTAACAAGGAATACTCGCTCCCATATATACCAGGTGGCTTTTACAAAAAAGAAAAGAACTTTAAGAATTTTTTTTAGAAGAGGTGGCATAAAATGAAATGGGGCTATTAATTTCTACACTAAAAAGGGACAAAATATGAAAAGTGTAGAGATGAAGAGAATTTTTGCAAAGGATTTATGAGAAAAATTGAAGAAATTAAAAAATCCCTCCAAATTTGGAGGGATTTTTTTGAATCAATTACTTGATTTCAATAGTTGCACCTGCAGCCTCAAGATCAGCCTTAATTTTTTCAGCTTCGTCTTTCTTAACATTTTCCTTAACATTACCACCATTGTCAGCAAGAGCTTTTGCCTCAGCAAGACCAAGACCAGTAATCTCACGGATAACCTTGATAACTGCGATCTTTTGTCCACCCGCAGAAGTCATAACAACATTGAATGAAGTTTTCTCATCAGCATCAGCACCAGCTGAAGCACCACCAGCTACTACAGCAACTGGAGCAGCAGCAGAAACACCGAATTTCTCTTCCATTGCAGAAACGAGATCAGCAAGCTCAACGATCGTAAGACCTTCAACGAGCTCCATAATTTTTGTAGCATTTGCAGTAAGATCTGCCATATTCGTAAAAATAAGAATAAATATATTAATTAAGAGAATGATTCTCTCATTTTTTCCCTCCAGAAATTCTGAAGAGAAATGATGAGCGAACTATTCAGCTGGAGTTTCTTCGGTTGCAGTAGGAGTTGCTTCAGGAGCAACAGTTGCTTCAACTGCTTTTGGAGCACCTTGGAGATCGCCAACCTTTTTCTTGCCTTGAGTCTCAAGCTCAGTCTTTGCACCATCGAAGAATCGGGCAAGTCCAGAGAGAGGAGACATCATAGATCCGAGGAGTTTTGCAAGGAGAACCTCACGAGAAGGAAGTGATGCGATCTTTGCAATCTCATCAGCACCAACAATCATGCCATCAAAGAAACCTCCAACGAACTTGATTTTCTCAGCTTTCTTGAATTCACGCTCATTAGCAAACTTATTCACCACAGAGAGTCCAGCAACCTTGTCACCCTTAGAGATAATGATCGCAACTTGACCTGGAAGTGTATCAATATCAAGATCTTGACCGAGAATATTCTTGAATGCTATACGAATAAGCGTCTTCTTAGCAAGCATGAATACAGTATTCTGTGCACGAAGCTCACGCTTCATAGTCATAGTCTCAAGAACCGTGAGACGTTGATTGGAAGTGAATGCAATAGAAGTAGCATCTTTGAGGTGCGCCTCAAGAGTTGCGAGTACTTCTTCTTTTTTAGTACGAGTGATGGCCATGTGGCGAAAAAGAACAAAATAAAATCCGCGTATCGCGAATGACTTAAGGTTTTTTGATTGTATCTTTCTTCAAAAAAAGAGAAGAAAAGAAATAATGATCAATACCATGTCTCGGTAGGACTTACATCTGCCTACGGTCTGCGACAACGTGGGTATTATAGAGATATTTTTATTTTGTCAAAAGTTCTACGCTACCTCGCGTTCTTTCTCAGCAAAATATCCATCAAATACCGTTGTATAGTCATCTTGCAGTTTAATGGTTTCAATATCATTGAGATCAAGTCACTTTTGAGCAAGCCATTTACCAGTTTGACTATATGGTTTGATTACGATCGCGTGTAAATCATGATTATATGAAACAAATCTCGCACATTCAAAAATATCCGTGTCGGGTATTCATTCAAATATCATACTCTTTTGGCTGTGTAATTTTGCAACATCTTCGAAAAATACTTCATAAGAAGAAAGTCGATATTGACTTGCACTACTCATATCCGGTATACGGTCAAGCTCAGTGATTCTACGATGAAAGAAAACATCGATCGTATCATGAGTTATATCAAGGACTTGCTCACAAGGAACAAAAACCATACAATCAAAGAAAAAATCTTTCATCGCATAGATAATATATCCAATGACTCAAGAAGATGCTATATATCAAGAAATCGCTCGATCATTGGATATATGCACGCGTTGTAATCACAATAGTTTCATCCAAATTATTTCATGAAATTTCCAAGGATTATATAAGACGAGAAAAGAGAATAAACTTTAATTTCAATATTCACTTGCAAAATCTGTGTGTGTGTGTGTAGAATCTATTCGCTTTGTATCAATATGTTACGAGCAAAATTCAACACATACCAAGTAGGGAGGTGTGCGATGTCACACAAAAGAAAGGGTCAGTCGACCGGTAGCTGGAAAGGCAAACGTGATAAACATGAAAGTGTTGATCACAATAGTGCCAGAAAGTCCGATGGTTGGATTGACATGGGAAAAAACACGAACTCGCAGCGCAATCAAAGCCGCAAGACCGATGCAAATGGTCTAACTGCCGAAGAGCGTGCCGTCCTCAAACGCGACCGTGAATGGCGTGAACGCAACGGCTACTAAGTTCGTTGCGAGATGTCATACAGATGCACAAAATCCTCATTTAATCTAGGTTAAATGAGGATTTATCTTATTTTAGACAAAAAGTACATTAATGATGCCCACCTCCACCATGCCCATGATCCACCACAATATCCCCATGCGAGTCATGTCAACCTCCATGATCATCATGTCCATGATCTCATCCGTGTCCACCGTCACCATGATCATCATGCGAATCATTCTTTCCGAGACGTTCACTCAGTGACTGAGAAAGTGATGTCACGCTCCCATGAAGTGAAACAAGAAAAGTAAGGATCAAAAGAGTGACGAGCGGACGTAAGAACTCTCGATACAGCCAAAATGCAAGACTGATCAGGAGTACTTCTTGTGCATGTGAAGTAACTAATAGATACAACTGACTTGTTTTGAGCGTCTCTTGGTACCAAGAATAACCCGTGAATATTCCATGAAGTGGGGAATCACTCCAAATAAAGAGCCCTTCTGAGAGTGATACAAAAAGAAAAAGGAGAAGTATTCAAGTCAGAGCATACGTCAAAATATCTTCGATCAGTGCAGCAGTCGGATGAGAGGCTTGCTCTTTTGAGCCAAATCATTTGACCACACTTCCAATGGGGAAAGCAAAAAGCACAACATACGCTACTCGAGAAATCCACATGTTCGACTCACCTGAAAGTCAAGATACAACCGTAGGATCAACGGGGATATGAGCAATACCTATCAGTGTAAAGTAGATCAGTATTCACGTAACGAGACCAAAATAGAACGAAGTGAGTTTCTCGGTGCCAATCCAGAACTTCACCCCAAGAGCTACGAAAAAAGCGAATATCAAAATATAGGAATCACTCATGCTAATTCGCAAATAATCCGAGATTGTCAGGGCGAGAGAATCGAACATGCGAAGAAATTTGATATCATTATAAGATTCGATGGGAATTTTCAAATTTGTTTGTCACGTAAAAATTTTGACTACAATATCGGCTATGACTCTCTATCAAAAATACCGTTCAAGAACATTCTCCGAAATCGTCGGACAAGAGTTTGCAAAACGAGCACTTCCCTACGCACTCTTAAACAATAAGCTTGTCTCAAGCTATCTGTTTTGTGGTCCACGTGGTACCGGAAAAACATCAACCGCTCGTATTCTTGCAAAATCGATACAATGTCTGCATCTCTCAGAAAATGGAAATCCATGTCTCACCTGTAGTCACTGTATTGGACATCAAGAAGGTTCATTTATCGATACGGTCGAGCTTGATGCCGCCTCCAACAATAGTGTTGATGATATACGATCTATTATCGATCATGCGGAGTTCATGCCAAGTGTTGGAAAATACAAAGTCTACATTATCGATGAGGTGCATATGCTCTCAGGAAGTGCATTCAATGCATTTCTCAAGATTCTCGAAGAACCTCCAGCTCATGTCAAATTCTTACTCGCAACGACAGAACCACACAAACTCCCAGAGACGATCATATCTCGAGTGCAGAGATTTGAATTTCGAAAATTCTCACGCCAAGAAATCATTGACCATCTTACATTTATTGCATCACAGGAATGAATCACTACCAATCAGGAATGACTGGAACTCATAGCACGTCTGAGTGATGGTGGTATGCGAGATGCCATATCGATATTTGAGCAATATAGTATCATGTGATCGCTCGATACTGAGGCGATTCACCAAGGCTTTGGCACCGTCAAATGAAGTGTTCTCAATGAACTCACGAATACCTATATCAAACGAAATATTGTTGAATACCAATCACTCGTCACGAAAAATGTCGTGAATTCAAAGCGACTCATCGAAGATTGGATCGAATATTGCAGTAAAATACTTCGCTCAAATCCAAATAAAACCGTAACAAATGAAGTGATCAATCTTGCTGCGGATCTCATCCGAGCAAATTTGAGACTCAAGCAAATCCCATTCAGCCAACTTCCACTTGAACTCCTTATTCAAGAACGATGCTTTGGGAAAAATGATGGAACTATAGTTCCGGTTGCCCCATCAGGAAATAGCATATGAACAAGTAACTCTCAGCAGATCCCTCAAAAAATCGAACCAACAGAGCAACAAGAAACTATAAAAAATATGAACGAGAAGAACATAGAACCGATAAAAAATCCTCCTGTATCAACAGAAATATTATCCAACGAAGAAAAAAGGGCTCCTGTCCGAGATTTCAGTGTTATGGAATTTATTCGTTTCATCGATAACTATGAGAGTGTTCATCCAACACTGAAAGCAATCATGAAAAAAACAACATTCACCTTTCATGACAAGAAACTCGCTATTTCTCACGCTAACAAACTCGAATACAACAAACTCGAAGAACCAAGGAACAACGCGCTTCTCAAACAAATACTCGATGAATTTATGGGAGTATCTACTGAACTAGAAATTATATTTCTCTCAAAAGGAAAGATCAACCCAAATATCGCAAATGATATTTTCTAACTCACCACAATCCACCCCGGCTTCACCACCCCTCAAGAGGGGAAGAATATAGAATACAACTCCCCCTCAACGAGGGGAAAAACGAGCTTTCGAGTAGGGGAAGTCCGTATTCTATCATCCTGAATTCATTTCAGGATCTACTATGATCTATCAAGATAGATACACATCTTCATGAGAATAATAACAGTACCATCCTAGTATGATCAACCCAACATTTTATCGCTCTCTTCTTGATTGGTATGAAAAAAATGGTCGAAACGATCTTCCATGGAGACAGTACGATGAGGATGTTACATTGAGAAGTTATCATGTCTACCTCGCAGAAATACTCCTTCAACAAACCCAAGTATCTCGAGTTTGTGAATATTACACACGAATACTCACAGACTTTCCAAAGATAGAAAATCTCTCAAATACTGATTGGGAGCAATTTTACCCGTATTATGATGGACTCGGATACTATCGTCGCGGGAAGAATATACTACTCGCAGCAAAGAAAGTGTGTAGTGAGTTTGATGGTACATTTCCAAATGATTATACCAAACTCATCTCACTTCCATGAGTAGGAGACTACACAGCTCGAGCGATACAATCTTTTGCATATGATAAGAGTGTGCTTGCATGGGACACCAATGTTGAAAAGATTATGCGAAGAATCCTCAATGGATCACAATATATACCCTTACGACCATGAATCCGAGAGCAGATAGAAGAGGAATTTGCACAGATGGGATTCCCTGGAAGAGCCATTAATAATGCTCTCATGGATTATGGAAGTAGTGCAAATAAGAAGAATTATCAAACTCTTGAGAAAGAATGACTCTTGCTGAAATACGGACAATTTGAAGAGAGTCTTTGAACTACCGAGATTGCACCCATACGAGAAAAATTCACATTCCCGACAAAAGACTCTGTGATTCGAGCTATACTTCACAAGGATCATAAGCTCTACTATGTAAATCCCGAGAATAATGAGATATTTTTTTCAATACCACCCCTCGCACTCTCGTGAGATACGGACCATAGAAGTACACTAAAAAAATACTTTCTCGATACTTATGGACTCGGTGTATCTGTACGCCCCATTCATGCAAAATATTTCCTGAATGATGCACCAATCATCGAAGCCTATGTGCAAGTCCAGAGTGGACAGGTCATATTTGAATCAAGAACGAAAGATATTTCTGATTTTTCTGTGAAGAAAGCATAAGAAAATTCGACACATTGTTTTTTCGAGTATACTCTCTGGGTATACTTTTTTTCTATTTCCGTATGCGATCTCTTATCGCCCAGATAGTTCGTACGACTCCAATTTTTGTCGTGATGACCCTCGCTACCATGCTATCATTCTCATCAGCCTCAGCTGAGAGTGTTACGAGCATTGATTCTTGTCAGGTGCTCTCACAAGCTCTCGCAAAAGCATCTTCTGGTAAAACCTACTACGGTGGCTATCCTATGCCATATGCTCAGATAAAAATGGAAAATGCAAGCATGGGAATCGGTGGTGGCTGAGATTCCATATCTTCCACCTATACCAGAACAACTGGTATTGATGAAGCTGATTCTATGAAAATCACCAAAATGTATCTTGCAAATATTTCTCAGAGTGGAAGTGATACAAATATTGATATTCGCGATCACAAAGGTGGACTCATAAGTCGACTTGATCGGTCATTTTTTCAAGTACCAACTGATCAATATTATTCGATTCAGAGTATCCTCGCAACTGATAATCGCCTCGTAGTTATCGGTGATATGCCTACTGTATCAGACAATAAAGATATCGCAACCAAGAGAATGATGCCAATATTCTATGCAAACAAAAGCGTCGTCCATATCTATGATATGAGCAATGCAAAAACGCCGAAACCCCTCAAACAAATCACTCTTCCATACTATAGCCAACAAGTATACCTCAATAAAGATACACTTCTCATAGCAACAAATGGTACCAATACCTACCAAGCAGATACAGGAAAGTACCCACTTCCACGAATCATCGAAACACAAGACGGTAAAACAAAGACTCGCGTTATCAGCTGTGGAAATTATCAATTCTTCTCAGGTGCTCTCGAGAGTACAAGTCTACCGAATCTCACAACGATTCTCACGCAAGATATAGCAGATACGACAAAACCGGTGAAGGATTCAGGGTTCATTGGATCCCCAAATTCTACCTACTTCACTGGTGACAGACTTTTTGCAAATCTTATGCGAGATCGAAGTACAGCTAACTCTTGTCTCCCAGGAAAGATGTGTGCTACGATCTGGAATCCAACGATCATGAATACTGATATATACGGATTTGAACTCAAGAATGGCATCTACCAACTCCAAGCTCGCGCGAGTGTCATTGGGCGAGTAGGGAGTGATTATTCTATGAACTTGAAAGACAATGTTCTCACTGTCATCTCAGAAGAATCAAATATAGGATGACGACCGGCTGCAACTCGCCTCTCAACCTATGATGCCAAGACCCTCAAGAGACTCGGAACGGTGAGTAATATTGCCCCAGGTGAAACACTAGGTGGAGTCAAATTCCTCTGAGATAATGCATATTTTATCACCTATCGACAGACAGACCCAGTATTCAAGGTATCTCTTGCAAATCCAGCAAAACCAAAGATTCTCGGTGCACTCAAAATTCCAGGATTTTCCAACTATCTCATCGAATATGATAAAAATCATATCCTCGCTGTAGGTATGGATACCAAGACATCTACAGGAGAATGGGGAGAATTTACCACCAATCTTGGTATCAAGCTCGATCTCTACAATGTTGATGGAACAACTCCAAAACTCATATCCACCAAGACCATCGGACAAGAATGATCTTCACTTGGATTCTATGACCCTAAAGGTATGATTTGGGATGGCTCCACCAAGATGATCTCGTTCCCAGCAACTCTGAGCTACACTGGAACGGAACGAAGCAAAAATATGGTAGGTGGAATCACACTCCAAGTATCACTCGATAAAGGAATAGTAATAAAAAATCTTCTCCGTGTCGATACCGATGACAATCTCAAAACATGGTTCGATACTCAATGTGGTAAAGATATATACCCAAATGAAGATGATCGTCCTGTCTGGTGTACACGAGATTTTAATGTAGACAACGTTCGACAGAACCGCTTCAGCTCATATCAATATATGTTCTCGACCGATCGTATTGCTCGATCTGATGATCAATATTTTCTGAGATCCTACGACAAACTTTGGACATTTGACACATCAAAAACAAGTCCGACAAATACTTACAACGCGCAACTTGTAAAATAAGATCACAATATAAAATTCCTCTCAGATCTGAGAGGAATTTTATATTTGAATGAATATAGGATCAATGAGCAAGTGAATCTTGGCAATATCCGACACTTTATAAGGGATTTATATTGACATGTATGAGCTCTATCATATGATTTCCGCATATTTCTTTTGTTTCTCCTATGCAACATCGTCTTCATATGATACTTGCATCAGTAGTGTTCATCGCATCCATCGCGCCAAGCACTTCATTTGCGACTGCGTATCCTGAAATCAACTGTGCAACACAGAAGGCTTTTGAGTCCAATAGTTGTGATCAATGTTTTGATGGAGGTACTATCAAGGCAGGTGACACACTTGGTCGCCTCATTGACACGTGGACAAATCGTGGATCCAACGATCAAATAGCATACAAAGACGAGCAAAAATGGCCAGATGTTGTGAATATTGGCGGATCAAACACACTCTGGAGTATGAATCCAAAAGATCCAAACGAATTTTGGACCTATGGAAAATGAGTTATCTGGACCAAGGCTCCAGCAGCAAGTGGATCAGTGGCACGAGATCAATTTATTCTTGGACCAGGAAAGAATGTTAGCTTCATCGAGGCAGATGCACTCGGATCAACCTATACACTCGTCTCGACTGACAAGAAAAATGGAGAGCTTATCGGTCTTGCAAAATTCCCAGTTGTCTATCGCGAGACCGATGCATTCGGAAAAGAAGGAGCTGCGGATACGCACTACGAATGTGTGGCATACAAAGCACCAGTCATTGCAACAACTCCAAAGCCAATACCACCAAAAGCAACTCAAACACAGACAGGACCTCAGGAAGTTATCCTTGTTATCGCAGCCCTCCTCCTCGGACTCCTCACGGTACTCGTTGTAAAGAAGAAATCAATCTAATAAAAATAACTTTTACCTATAGGTAAAAGTTATTTTCTCATACTAATTAGATTTTCACTTTAGCATCTTACAATTCAAAAAATGACAAAACAAATCTTTATCAATCTAGCAGTCAAAGACCTAAAAAAATCTATGGATTTTTATACTGCGCTCGGCTTTACGAACAATCCTCAATTTTCGGATGATAGTGGAAAATGTATGGTTTGGGGTGATAATATTTTTGTCATGCTCTTAACTCACGAAAAGTTCGCAAACTTTGCAACCAAACCCATTGCCGATACAAAATCAAATGTAGCAGCACTTTTTTCACTATCAACTGACAGTGTAGACGAAGTAAACACTATTGTAACAAATGGGCTCAAAGCTGGTGGGATAGAACCAAGCGAAATGCGAGATTATGGATTTATGCAACAGAGAACGATTGAAGACTTTGACGGACACGCTTGGGAGATTTTCTATATGGATATTTCAAAATTTCCGAAAGAATAACCGACAATATAAAAACCGCATCGTACGATGCGGTTTTTATATTCAGCACGAAATCACATCTAAGAAATATTCCCACGAACCAGAGTACGAACTCTCTCAATCAGAAAAGTCGTCTCCTCAACATGATGCTGCTCGAGTCGATTGTAACGCTCCTCCCAAGAAAGAGTTTCATCATCACGATAGCGAGCAACTCGAATCCAACCAAATGTTTCCAATATTTTCTGAGCTTCCAGTGGAGTCAAGGATTGATCGACAGGAAGAGAATCGAGAATATGTGCTACGAGCAACTGAAAAAACTCTGGATTTTCTTCTTGAAATTGAGTAATTTTTGAAAGATCGGGGGCATTAGATGATGGAAGATTCTCTGACATGGAAAATATTTTAGTCTAAAGAAGGTAATACTTTAGATGACGTGTTAAAGATGTTTGCGTTTATCTAATAAAGATGATGCTATATGACTAACCTCTTTCCGTTTGAGCCCCCTATCTATAATTGTATTCACAATATTACGTGTATATATATGTTTACTTGGCAAAAGAAGCTGAAGGCTTTCAATTTGCCCCTCATGTTTTTTATTTCTTCCATAACGAAAATAGTCCTTTAGATTTTTAAGTAGCCTATTATCAATTCACATTAAATCAGCCTGATAAATCAAACCAGCATCTCTATATTTTCCATAAACGCGTATAAAGAAATCATAAGAAGTTTCATTTTGTGAGTTGTACGGATCAAATTTCTCAATATCCCTAAATCACAACTTAATATTCTCCAATTCTTGCTCCAGCGGATCCATCACAAGACCATATTTATTCTTCCGCGGTTCGGTAAGAATTTGTTCTTTGATTTGCTCTTCTGAGAGCACTGGGATGATAGGATTCTTTCCTTTCGTAAGGACAGCTTTCACCTTCGGGGCAATCGTTGCGAATATCTCCGGATGAAGCTCACGAAACCGAACAAGAGCTTCAAGATTCGCAAGATGTTGCTGTGCTTCTTGAGTGATTTCTTGATCTGATTCTCAAAATGATTTTTGTACTTCAGACATATTACTTCTAGGAAAAATATATCATACTCATAGTTCTATTTCGTCAATACAATTGAGGAAGTCAAGAGTGAGTTTTGTCTTGGAGCAACTCCCCTTAACTCCCTCAACGAGGAGAAACGAGAAAGAGATAGATATTCTAGATTATTATCCCCCTGATAAGGGGTCAGATTTATCAATCCAGTGAGCGACACAGTCGTCGTGAGTCGGGGAATGAAAGGGGGTTTGTATCCCTAAGATAGAAAGGTCGGCTACAGGCAATACAGTGAGGCACACAAACGTACCATATCGTAAATCTTTGGTTCTTGAAATTCCATGAGAATACCTTAAATATAAAGGATTCTCCATATGATCGAAATGATAAAAACCGTCATCCTGAACTTGATTCAGGATCTACTATCCATTCAGAAGATTCCCGTCTACACGGGAATGACAACATTTATCATTCCAAAGAACACATGAAAGTTGCAGAGTTCAGCTAAATGAACTTATTCCCTCTCGTTGAGGGCAAGGTTCACCAGTCCAGTAAATCGCATAGACGCGATGAGTCGGGGGTTAGGGGGAGCTACCGAATCATCTCTTTCACCGATCATTTGATAATCTCATTCTTTGGTCCGAGCGAATCATCTCGCCTCTCGAGAAGATAGATACGCCTATAGACACGCCCGCTTGCAGTACTCACTTGTTCCGGCGCAATATTTGTCCCATTCTCAAGTATATATGCACCAGATTCGAGCAAAGAACCGGTAAATATGGTATAGTTGTGTGTCGTATCATCTCTATATATACTGAAAGTTTCGTTCTCTACAATGCCCTTAGTGTCAATATTGTGAGCAATGGTACGAGCATTCATTTTCACGAGAAACATCATATACGACGATTCGAATTCTGTTTGCATTTGGCTACTCTTGACAAGAAAAAAAGTGATACTCACAAGAAGTCATGCCAAAATAGCAATAGCGACAATGATAGCGACAAGCGATTCTCCACGATTTTGACGAAACATCGAGATGATATTTGAAGTATCATCAAGTATAGTTATACTCTCAAAAAGCCAAAACGAAATATGCGGATATTCTCGAATCATCGTGGCATGACACTCATCGAACTCATTGTTGGCATAAGCATTACCGGGTTGGTACTCTCAGCATTGCTCTATTTTTTGGTCGGTTCAGCAAGTCAGATTGCCAGCCTCCAATGACAAAATTCAACCGTATCGTGACTCTCAGAATTGAACGATACAATCACCTCTATCCGTCGTAGCTATAGTAGTTCAGAGATTATCTATGAAAATGGGCAGAATAAGGGATATGATGTGATCCTCTTCTCTCGCAGGGAAAACTCGTGAGCAATCAATGGTGTTCTGATGGGTATTGTAGTACAAAGTGGAAGTACCGGATCCTATCTTGATCGCCCGTCAGAAGTCAATATCTATCGAGAAAAACAATTTGGTTTTCTGAAGGTAGGTGATACGACCATAAATACTATTCTATCCGCGACAGGGTCACTCCGAGAAGAAGTACTCTTCTGATCGGGAAGCACACCATGAATTGATATGAGTGATGCTCTTGTTGTCAAAAATCTTTTTCCACTCTCTTTTGATGTGAAGAACTACAATAGCGGAGCTATCACTGAAGGACTAATTCAACTTACTCCACAATTTTTTCCAAATCGCTCGGGTGAAGCTCTCAATACTATTGATCTCGATCGTTGGTCATTTGTACTTGATTTTTAATATGCGCAATTTGCAACCACTACACAATCGCAGAGGATCCATTTTTATACTCGTACTGATCGTGACATTTCTTGCTGTGATGTTCGGGTACCTTATCTTCCAGACTAGTACAAATATCCACAAAATGAGTGAAGAACAGACTATTCAATCGGTTCTGGAGAGAAATATGAATACAAAGGCGGAGCGAGCATTTGCACTCTCCGCAAGTCTTAATGCCAATGGATCATGATTCACAAATACACCGTCATGTCCTAATGTGACTCTCTCAGGAAATACAATCACAGAAACAATACAAACCCATCATTCCTATGATGGATCAATGCTGACTTGTGCTGGAATATATCCATCATCCTCCACAAATCATGCAAATTTCTACATACAATTGAGCGATGATTTTACAAGCTACACATGAGCCTCCTATAAAAGCATTGATATAAAACCTCTCTCACTCAGTGGATGAGAATATAGTGCAACCTTTACTGATAGTGATCAAACTATCGCCACATGGAATGGTGCTATCACCTGGTCAAATATCGATGCAAATCTCAATTCTGACAATTTTCGCAGTGATTCTTATTCGGGAGTACAATATCAAATATTGAGTGGTAGCACACTTGGAAATCAATTCAGTGATGACGACAGCCAATGACGCAAAATGATCACAGGATTTGCAGGTTATGGAGACGGATTTATAAATATCTACTGGAATACACCGGGAGTAGAATCCTACATCAAGAAAAACTCAAATAACCACTCTGGCACAACCGATCTATCGGAACCACTTTGAATGTATATTAGCGATGTACTGAGTGGAGCGATTCATCTGGAAGTTGACGGGCCTAGCGATCTTCGTATCATCGAATACGATAAATCCCTCTACAAGGAGAATCAAACAAGAAAAATCCTCTCCACCAAGAACTATAGTTTCACTGGCGGAATCAACGGATACCTCACTTCAACAGGTATCATCAATCTATCCTATGACAGCACACCGAGTGCGGATGAATTTTCTTGGGATATGAGAGATCATCTCTATGGTGTATTTCTCAGATCGCAATCATGAGCACAAAATACACAATCTCAGATCCGATACATTCTCCGTATGAAGGATATATCATGAAAAGATATCTACATTACACCACTCATTGATGAGATGCGAGATGCAAATAGTGGACTCTGGAAATATTGGAGCAACGATATTATTCTCCTCGATTCCTGAGATCAGTATGCTCGAGAATGAGAAGTTGTTCGTACTATCTATCAATAATAATTACCTCTATGTTTCAGATATTTAAGAAAAAATCTTCTCTTCATATTCCTTTTCTTAATGGAGAAAGCACGAACGTTTCAGAAGTAGAAAGTCTACGTACCAAAGAGAGAATTTTTCTCACGTGGGCAATCATTGCCACACTACTTCTCCTACTCGTGGGTGCTGTGATTGGTTTTTTCTACCTCAAAAATCACGTATTCGAGCTCGGAGTGAAAGCATGAGAACAAGCATCCTATAAACGCCTCTATACATCTGTACAAGATGCTGGATGTCGACCAATCGATATTAGTGCACCGGAGGGGTCGGCACAATGAGCAAAGGTATCGCTCCTGAATATGGCGTGCTTTATGCAACCACAGAGATCAAATAGCTGAACTATCATAAGAAATGGGCGATAGTAAAATTCTTTCTTCGCTCCTTGAGAAACAGTATGTACTTCTACAAGAAGATAATCAATCAATAGAACATCTTCTTCTCACTCATCGTAATCTTCCTACGGATCTTCTCTCGCAGGAAGATTTTCTCCATCCACAATTTCATCATCTTCATGATCCATACCTGTTTCCTCAGATGCAAGAGGCGGTTGATAGAATCCTCAAGGCACGTGATAATTATGAACGGATAGTGATATTTGGTGATTACGATGTTGATGGAGTATCATCCACCGCTCTCCTAGTGAAATTTCTCACACAGATCGGATGTGAGGTCTCATACCGACTTCCTCATAGAGTGAAAGATGGGTATGGATTAAAAGCATATTTTATCGATGAACTCAAATCAAAAGATGTATCTCTCGTGATCACAGTAGACTGCTGAACTCGTGACATTGACGTGATCAATCATGCTCATTCCATCGGCGTTGACGTTATCGTGACAGACCACCATGCAGTTCCACACACCATACCAGAACATGCAATTGCCTTACTCAATCCGAAGATTCCGGATACTACCTATCCTTTTTCATCACTTTCAGGATCATGAGTAGCATTCAAGTTGCTGCATGCACTGACGATAGCACTCGAAAAAAACACAAAAAAACAAGAAGAAATACTCAGACAATACATCGATATTGCAACACTTGGTACCATTGCTGACTGTATGCCACTCATCGGCGAAAATCGTATCATTGCTACACTCGGACTCAGAGAGCTCAGACGATCTGGATCAATCGGAATTCGTAAACTCCTCGAGGGCAAAGATCCACATGAAAAAGATGGAGATATTGTAGGATTTCATATCGGACCACGTATTAATGCTGCTGGTCGTATGGATACACCATATACCGCCCTCTCATTACTCCTCGCCGGTGAGTCCCGGATCGATCCTATCGTGGCAGAAATCGAGATGCTCAATACTTCACGCCGTGACGAGACGAAATTTGCCACCGAACGAGCACTCGAAGAAATGGATGTTTCTGGAGAGATTCTCTGGTATGCAAAAGACGACATCGAACATGGCATCATTGGACTTATCGCAGGAAAGTTAGCAAATGATTTTTCCAAGGTATCGATCGTCCTCAAGGGTGAATGAGAAAAGCTCGTCGCATCGGCACGAAGCGGTGGAGTATGTGATCTCATGGAGCTTCTCACTCCATCTGCCCATCTCTTCATTGCCTATGGTGGTCATCGCGAAGCAGCAGGATTTAGCGTGAACAAAGCAAAAAGTGACGAGCTCTATAAGTCACTCTGTGCAACCTATCGCGAGATAGAGAAAAAAGGAGACCAAAAAACTTCATCGAAAATTACAGCCATAGACAAAATCCTCAGTGAAGAATATTTAACACTCGATTTTTATGAGCAAGTCATGCAACTTGGTCCATATGGAGTATGATTTCCAAAACCAATATTCGGAGTGGAAGTCGATCTGCGAGAAATGCAAGATCTTGGTTCATCGTGAGAGCATATATCTTTTATTCTGAAAAAATCCAAGAAATTCGAAGAGCAAGTCAAAGCAGTTGGATTTAGTATGCGAGGTCTGATTCCCAATAATCAAGATCAAAAAGCACTTTTGATAGGTGAACTCACCAAAAACGTCTGGAACGATCGAGTAAGTCTTCAGTTTATGATACGAGATATTATTTTGTGTGACAGTGTATGAAGCTAATAAAACCACAAACATTCTACATCAAGACATTCGGCTGTGCGATGAACTATGCGGATAGTGAGAAAGTAAATATGATCCTCATGTCCGCATGACTTCGCAAGGTAGTTGATCCAACCAAAGCTGATGTTGTTATTCTGAACACCTGTAGCGTCCGTCAAAAGGGCGAAGATAAAGTGTTCGGATTTATGAGGGAACTCGAAAAATTCCACAAATGATCAGATAAAATGCCTCTTTTCGGAGTTACTGGCTGTATGGTGCGAAAAAGTGGCATCGCACGAAAACATCTTAAAAGACTCAAAGATATCGAAGATATCAAACGTTCTGGTGTACAAAAGATTACACGAGTAGATTCAAGTGATGCCCTCGAAAACTATGATGATGAGCTTTTTCTGCGAACACAACTCATTGATTTTACCTTTCGTATTGAGGAGGTAAGCTATCTCACTCAGATTCTTACACGAATTTGTGGTGAACATATAGGAAACGATGCAAAATTCAACGAATATCTCCAAGTCAAACAACTCCAAGAAAATCCCGCTTCTGCTAATATCATCATCCAGACTGGTTGTGATAATTTTTGTAGTTTTTGTATTGTCCCATATACCCGCGGCCGAGAGATCTCACGTTCTCAAGATGAAATTGTACAGGAAGTGAAACGCGTGGTAAGCGAGTGAACAAAAGAAATCACCCTCCTCGGACAGAATGTAAACAGCTATGGAAAAGAAACCAAGAAAAAACTCTGGAACGAAGAAGAAATGCGATGGGTACAAAATATAGCCTCCTTTGGGAAAGAAGGTGCTGAAAACGAGAAACAAAATGGAACTCTTCCCTTCTTGAGGGGTGCCGAAGGCGGGGTGGATGTATTAAATCCCCATGATAAGGGGGACATAGGGGGTTTGTATCCACAAAACATATCCCACGAAAAATACATCCCATACAATCCAGACCTAAAAGAACGAGCTCAAGAACTACGAAAAAATCAAACTCTATTCGAGAAAATATTCTGGTATCAAATTCTCAAACAAGGAGAACTTTGACAGCACAAATTCACGAGACAAAAGCCACTCATCGATTTTATTGTTGATTTTTATTGTTCAGAACTTTCTCTTGTAATAGAAATCGATGGAGATAGTCATGCCAATCAAGAAAAATACGATATTGAGAGAACACAAAAACTTGAATCATATGGATTGAGAGTTATTCGATACTCAAATAGAGAAGTCCAGAACAACCCAGAAGGCGTATATGAGGATTTACTCATCAAAATACAAACCCCCCTTAATCCCCCCTTATCAGGTGGGCACACACATTTTACCACTCCATTTCGTGATCTTCTCGATGCTCTCGGGGAGATAGGCTGACTTGATCGTATTCGATTTACGAGCTCCAATCCTCATGATATGACCAAAGATATTCTCGATGCTCATTTTGAGGTACCATGAATGTGTCCATATCTTCACTTTGCACTCCAATCAGGATCGAACAGTATGCTCAAGAGGATGAATCGTAAGCATACCTATGAAGATTTCAAAACACAGGTTGAGTATCTCCGATCTCAGGATCCACTCTTCTCAATATCCACAGATATAATTGTCGGATTTCCATGAGAGACAGAAGAAGAATTCCAGGCAACGGTCACAGCAATGCAGGAGTGCCAATTCGACTTTGCTTATATTGCTCGCTACTCTCCACGCTCAGGAACGAGAGCGACAGATACAATGGAAGATGATATCTCAGCAGAGGAAAAAGCACGTCGATGGTCTATCCTCAACGATATTCTCAGAGAAACCGTTGCAAACCGATCAAGACTCCTTATCGGAAGAGAAGAAGAAATACTCATCAGTGGAGAAGATGGAGATGGAAATCTCTGTGGCCGTACTCGCAATTTCAAGGAAGTCTACATTCCAAATACCCACTTGATAAAGGGGGGTAGGGGGGATTTTGCTCCTATCAAAAAAGGCGATCTCGTGAAAGTAAAGATTATTGAGCTGGATGGATGGGTATTGAGAGGGAAATTTTAAAAGAGTTAAATTAACTAAAAATATCAGCCTGACTTTAATGAAACCTATATACTATCTCAATAGTTCACTCGCTATCTCATACGTAAGTCAATCTCAAAAAATCAGAGTAATGACTGAATCATGGGTGGAGGAGTATTGATTTTGTCCAAATTGTGGAAATCCTCTTATAAAATCTCGGGCAAATAATCCTGTTGGCGATTTTACATGTTCAAAATGTAATGAGGAGTATGAGTTAAAATCAAAGCATTTCTCTTTTGGTAAAAAAATTACTGACGGAGCTTATGGAACCATGATTAGTAGATTAAATTCAGATACGAATCCAAGTTTTTTCGGACTCACATACTCAAAAAATCTTGAAATTACAAACCTTTTTGTGATACCAAAATTTTATTTCACTCATAAAATTATCGAAAAAAGAAAACCACTTAGCTCGACCGCGAGACGAGCGGGATGGACTGGATGCAATATTCTTCTAAACCTTATTCCAGAAAGTGGGAAAATATACTATATACAAAATGGAGAATCTCGTGACAAATCAGATGTACTTAAGGATTGGAAGAAAACACATTTTCTTTCTGAAGAATCAAATCTGAGTGCAAAATGATGGTTAATTGACGTTATATGATGCATTGAACTACTTGGGAAGCAAGAATTTACCCTTCAAGATTTATATAACTTCACATGAATACTCCAAGAAAAATATCAAGGAAACAATAACATTGAAGCAAAAATCCGACAACAACTCCAGTTATTACGAAATAATGGCTATTTGGACTTCATAGGAAGAGGAAAATATAAACTTTGTTAAAGTGGAAATACCTTGCTTTCCTGAACTTTTCCTTATAATTGACCAGAATTTTGATTTTCCACTTTTTTATGGTACTAAAACATTTTGAACGGATCTGGCAATCTGAGACCATCCGTAAGCGAATCCTCGTAACACTTGCGCTTGTCGGTGTTTACAAGTTTCTCTCTATTCTCCCAGTTCCAGGAGTAAATGTGAGCTCTCTTGCTGCATTTCAGGAATATTTTCGATTACAACCCGGTCTTGCATTCTTCTCAGGACTTCTCGGTGGTGGACTTGAGAATTTTTCAATTGTTCTCATGGGTCTCGCTCCATATATCAATGCGACGATTATTATGCAGCTCATGGCGGTGATAGTACCAAAGCTTGAAGCCCTCAAAAAAGAAGGTGAACAAGGTCAAAAGAAGATCAACATCTACACTCGATATCTCACGCTTCCTCTCGCTCTGGCACAGAGCTACGGGATGATCTACCTCATGAATAGCCTTCTTGGTGGTCAAGGACCGAATCTCATCAATACAAGTGATTTCTGGGGAACTATGCTTCCTGCAATGATCGTTGTAACAGCTGGAACCTACCTCCTTCTATGGCTTGGTGACCTCATTACGGAGAGCGGCCTTGGTAATGGTACGTCTATAATCATCTTTGCGGGTGTTCTCGCGGGTGTTCCGACTAGCCTCCTTAGCCTTATAGGTGCAGGAAATTATCCTCTTCTCGTACTTCTTACAACACTTACAATTGGCGTAATCTACGTGATCATCCTCTTTACGGAGGGATATCGAAAGATTCCTCTTATCTATACTCGTACAGGTCGCGAAGAGAGATCATATTTTCCGATTAAGGTCAACCAAGCAGGTATGGTACCAATCATCTTTGCTGTATCACTTGTTACATTTCCGGGTCTTATTGGGCAATTCCTTGTGAATCGATCAAGTGGAAACGCCGCGACAATCGGTACATTTTTAGTAGAACATTTCAGTCTCAATAATCCTTCCTGGTGGATGATTGGAACCTATTTTCTTCTCATTCTTGCATTCTCATTCTTCTATATTTCTATTGTGTTCAACCCAACAGAAGTAGCAGAGAATGTTCAAAAGCGTGGTGGTTATATTCCATGAATTCGACCAGGGACACAGACAGCTGATTATCTTCAAAAAGTATCATTTCGACTCAATTTCTGGGGTGGTTCGTTTCTTGCGCTCATTGCCGTATTTCCATATATGATTACGAAGTTGAACAATCAGTTTGGATTCATAGACTCTTCAGGTATGCAGGGAAGTCACATTGATTTTCTCATCTCTGGTGCTGGTCTCATCATCGTTGTTGGTGTGATTCTTGATATCGTAAGACGTATCGATACGGAGATCAAAAGTTTTGATTACAAGAAATTCTACTAGAAAGAGAGAGTAAAATCTCCCACCCGATCTAGCCACGGTCTAAAGCACCGTGGCTTTTGTTTTTTTGCAAGTTCTTATACTGTGATTTCTAGATGAAAATCTTGTTTTTCTCATGAGTAACTATACACTATTGACAACATAGTTACAATCGGCTTGAAAGCAAACGGGGTTTTGGACCCAAAGGTGGAAACTATACACTATTGACAACATAGTTACAATCGGCTTGAAAGCAAACGGGGTTTTGGACCCAAAGATGGAAATAAAAAGAAAGCCCCCAATGGGGGCTTTAATGTAAGGCAAGAAAAATCAGACCTTGGGCACAAAAATGAGCTGACTACGTCCAGTCCCACTCTCATCGCGACCACCATTGGGAACATAACGGGAACGGGTCCATTGATCACGCTGCCGTTTCCAGTCAGCCTCATCATGGCAACGAATCCCGAATTCACGACGATAAGCATTGAAAAGCTTCGTGAGCTGAGAGAGCGTGAAGCCGTCGTTATTCTGCTTGGCAGAGGAAGGGAGGGAGGATGGAATACCACCCATGATAGAAGATGTGTTACACATTATTTTTCTCCTGATCAATGTGTATATGGAGAAGACACCAAGAGTCTAATTTGTACTCGAGGATTTGAGGATTATATACTACATTCTTCCTTTTGCAATACTATTTAGTATTTGCAAGCCATTTTTCTACTTCAGACATAATTTGATCTCCAATATTCCCTTCAAGTTCATCAAGTTCTGCTTGAGTAAAACGTGACAAAACCCAATCAGAGACACTGTATTTTTCGTGGCGTCCGATACCGATTTTGAGACGAGCAAAATTCTGAGTTCCAAGACACTTTTCGATAGACTTGAGACCATTTTGCCCACCACTCGAACCTGTCTGTCTCAAGCGAATTTTTCCAAATTCCATATCGATATCATCACTCAGCACAAGCATATCGGTGCGGGGATCAATCTTATAAAAATTAAGAATACTCACCACACTCTCTCCTGAGAGATTCATATACGTGAGAGGTTTGAGAAAGAGGATTTTCTCTCATTGATACTCACCAATCGCAACCATTCATTTGTGATGAGAATCACGAAATTCACTCCCATGCAGATGTTTTATAACATGATCCAGTGCTATCCAGCCAGCATTATGACGCGTGAGAGCATACTCATTTCCAGGGTTTCCGAGTCCGACAATCAATTTCATACAACAAATATATTCTTCGAGCATATACGAAGGAGCAAAAAATCCAAGAAAAAACTCACCAATGGTGAGTTTTTAGACTGCTTCTGCTTCAAATGTTGCAAATACATTCTCCAAAAGAACACGGCGATCACCTGGATAAGAGAGATTCTCACGAGCAAGTGCTATGCGTTCAAGATAATGATAGAGATGAACCTCTCGCACACGAAAAGTATTCCCCTCAAATGCGAGCGGACGAAAATCAGATAATAGCGCACTATATTCATGTTCTACAGGAAGGATAGAAACAACACCATGACGAAATATCTCCCGAAGATTAAGACCCACATGATCATCACTTACAAAGAGATCAAATCAATACAAATCATTCTTCGTAATTTCTTTTGGACTGTATACACGATACCTGTAACCAAGGATATCAAAAGCCTTGATAAGTTCATCCCTGAGTGTGTCATCTTTCATAGAAATCAGAGTATAGAGGGGAATTTCTTTTTTGCTATACTCCGAAAAAATCCCCTCTTTCATTTCTTGTTTGCGCTGAAGAAGGAGGGAAAACTCAAGTTTTTGAGCTGGACGGAGAAGATTTCGTGCCATGGGTATTGATATTTATATACAAGCAGAATAACACATTTTTTTGATGGAAGCAAACTCTTGCCTTGACGATGAGAATTTGGTACGGGGAAAAAAGTGCTATTTTCCAAAAATCGATATACTCTTCTCATGCCCTACCAACACAAAAAAAGCGAATCTCCGCACAAAAAACGTTATAAAAAACCAATTTCTCAGAAAAAATACTGAGAAAAGAGAGAAAGAAATGATACCTATTCGAAAAATACAAAGGTAGGAACTTTTGAAATGCGAAAAACCTCATGAATCATCAAAACGGAATCCTGAGATAATGTAGTCATTCCATCGCACATGGCTGGTAGTGCATCGACGGGTGATCTTGTGAAATACAGCTCACATATGTCACGATTCAATACACTCCAATGACGAATTATATCAATCATCCGACGATTCAAAGATCAGACATACGCTGAAATCGTCGCAAAGAATGAAAAGAGCATCTCCATCAGGCTTATCGAGAGTCTCTATAATATCAGCATTCTCCTCCATAGTTCACCAGAAGTTCGAACATGACTCCGCAGATGAGACATTGTTCTTGTGAATAATCCCAAAGAACTCCTTCCACGATGAGTGAACTACATATCACTCGTATCGAGATGAGATAATCCTCTCCGTTTTGTTGATCTCCTCCTTGACCAACATGCTCTGAGCCGAACATTTGATCCGCTCATTATTGATAGTATTGTACTACCAAATATCAAAAGCGAACGAGCAAACAGAGAAGATATTCGCCCACTTTCTGTGATCACGATAGATGGACTCGATGCAAAGGATCTCGATGATGCTATTAGCATTGAATCAATCGAAAATGACTGATGGAGGCTTGGTGTACACATTGCCGATGTGTCAGCTTATGTGACAGAGTGAAGTCCTATCGATCGTGAAGCAGCTGACAGATGAACTTCAATCTATATCTCAGGGGGTGTTATTCCGATGCTTCCAGAACTTCTCTCAAACGATCATTGTTCACTCAACAGTGAAACAGACAAGCTCACACTCTCAGCATGGATGAATTACGACAAGAACGGTAATTTTCAATCAATCAGAATATCAGAGACGATCATGCGATCAATCTGGCGTGGTGACTATGATAGTGTCGGACGATATGTAGCAACGAATCATCCAGAGGAGAAAGACACACCAAAACGAAAAGATGGCTCTCTACCACCAGCAGAAACCCACACTCTTCTGGGTGATTTCTATACCCTTACACAACTCATCAATACGACTCATGAAAAACTTGGAAAATTGGAATTCGATACCAATGAACTCTCGGTCGATATGGATACTCATGGAGAAATGAATTTCAGAAAACGAGATCGCCACGTAGCCCATCGTATGATCGAGACAGCAATGATCGAAGCAAATAGACATATAGCCAAGTGGATGTACGACCAAAAACTCATCGTACCATCTCGAGTCCACCAATGACCAAGCCCAGAAAAAATAGAAATATATACCAAGCTCGAGCAAGGAATGCTCGAAGAATCACTCCAAAAAGAGCTTCAAAAACTTCCGATAGATAGAGCTCGGATTCAGAGATTTCTCACACATATTCGTACTCTTCCTGAGAGTGATATTCTCGAGCGAAAGATTCTCTCCACTCTCTCGAAAGCATACTATACTGCGAATGTGAAGGGGCACTTTGGTTTAGCACTTCCCCACTATATTCATTTTACCTCTCCGATTCGTCGTTATCCTGATTTACTCGCCCATCGCATCATCAAAGAACATCTCCATTCAGACAAGCAAAAACCAAACCAGCATATCAAGAAGATTGAAAAACTTCTCCTCATATCGAGTGAGAGAGAACGTCGCGCCATCGAGATCGAGCGAGCCGTATTTGATATCTACCGGACACAATATTTTTCATCAAGAATTGGTCAACAATACGAGGCACGCATCACATCAATTCTCCCAAATGTTCTCTTTGTAGAAATCGATCCAGGTCTTGAGGTGAGTATATCTGGCGATTATTTCACCCAACAAGCTGACAACAGCATTATGATGAGTGGCAAACTATATCGCATTACCGACAGAATACACATCGAAATAACACACATCAACTCACTCCTCTCTCGCGTAGAAGCAAGACCCATCAAGAAATTATCCACATAATCCTCATACATGAGATATATTCTTTTTCTCATTTTTCTCCTCGTATCGAGCACAGCTCATGCTACCGAGAGCACAAAGATTGATCTAAATACAGCGTGCACACTACGAAACGGATCGTATCCATACAGTATCGCATTTACACTCGGCGGAAAAGAAATTCTGAGTGACAAATGATTTATCATCACGAAAGATAGTATTTTCTTCATACATCAAGGTCAAACTGATTACTATTTATCATTCTACAAATGCAAAGATAGCGAAGCAAAACTCATTGACCGCAGAGAAATATCTACTAATCTAAACATTGACCGGGTGCTTCAAAGCAAATTCATCCTCCTAAAAACTACAGAATCCACTCCAATCAAGCTCGGATACTACGACCGAGAAGCCAAAGAAATATTTGAAATAGATGGTATGAAAATCATGAATCAATCAGAAATTAAGAAATATCTGCGAGGATTCAAGCTCCAAGCGAGAATTACCAGTATTCGAGAAGGGAAAGTACGAGTTGAGGTTTCTCGCATCAAGAAATGAGATGGAGTGATCTATCGATATGGAAAAAAGGTATTTGTTGTTGAATAAGCTTCTAGTGCTATGAAAGAAAAAATTACTATCAAATCACTTTCTCAAAAAGAAAGAAGAGTATATCAAAAAGAGCTTCTCAGACTCTACGATCCTGAGAAGAAGAGAACAAAAGAATACAAAAGATCTTTTGCAGAAAGTAGTTTTGTCATCGTTGCACTCTATGATGGACAAATAGTTGGAGCCATGAGGATAGCATCAGACATGTTCATGTACGCTTGTATGATCAATCTCTTAGTCGATCCAAATTGTCGATGAAAATGAGTCGGTAGTAAAATCATGGAAAAAGCTGTCAGCGTCTGTACAAAGAAAAACATAAAGTATATCAGCCTCGTAGCTGATCCGAATATTGATTGGTTGCCAGAATTCTATAGCCAATTCTGATTTGAGTATTCGGAGGGAAATGGGTTATATATGGAGCTGAAGAGAAGTAAGTAAACAGAGTAGCAAAACCCAATAGGGAGTCTGTACATTCGTTGTTTTCCCTTTGATAATGGGTCAGATTTGCCAATCCAGTGAATCGCATAGACGCGATGAGTCGGGAATGAAGAGGGTTTATATTCTACACTTCCTATGATCGTCATTCCGAACACAGAGAGGAATCCCTTACACTACTGTTTCACTCATAGTTTCCCATTCTCCTATCATCGAAAGCGAAAAATCTATCGCATTGGTAGGCTAGTTGACATACATAATATATTACATATATTTAATAATTATAAACTTCAGATTATGGCGCATCAAAAAGAGACAGTGACGATTGACGATACTGAGATTCAAAAGCATGTTGCAGCAATGCAAGATGTACTGAGTCATCTGCTCCAGCTCCGCAATCAATCAGAACAACACGCTTCTATCATTGGTGATATTTTATGTAATACCGCTAGGCAAATCGTAGACCTGATTGATCAAGAAAAAACATCGAGCAATCAAGCTTCGGAGCTGACACAAGATCAGGAAGGTTCAGCCAATAACAATGTTGCATGTTTTACAAAGCTTCAGCAACAATACAATATCACTCCACGCCCCATAGAATCTATCGCTACTCAAAAAGAACCTCGCCCAGTACGTACTCTTCGTGATGTACTGTCTATTCTTGATTGGGCACCAGAAGAGCTACAAAACCACACAGATGAAAACAGCGAATTTACGGAAAAACTTATCGAGTTTTTAGCCGAACACAATATGTTAGATAAAATCACCAAAAAACCGTTGCAGCTCCAAATTGGTGGTAATGATATATTTATATCTCTTGGCCGTTTAGCTTTGGAAAAAGAAATACAAGGATGGACTGTCTCTGACAAAGATCGGGAAGAAAACCCTGAGTATTACAAGCAATACTCACCAAGACCACGATTGTATAAAGAACGGATTGATAAAAAGGTACTTGCACCCGACTATATTAAGCAGAGTGATACTTATGGGCGACATTGGGATACAGGCTTATTGTACAAAGACCACCTACATGGCTTAGACCTAAGACTAAGGAATCTTTTAGAGCATATAGACGAGTCTGTGATGCAGCCACTCCAAACTAAAGACAAGCGACTTGAAGCTGAAATAGATAGTTTTTCAGTACCAAGAGCATATTTAGCAAGGATTGGGCAAGTCGCTGGTAGACTGGAATAATTTTTTTAGATAAAAATTGTTGATTTAATATCAAAACAATAATAAACTCACTTTAACAAGAGGAAAACAAAACCCACCCTTACAAGGGAGATTGTTATGACCGCTCCAGCACATATCCCTGTAGACATCAACCATCCCGACATTCAGGCTGAGATTCGCCGCCAAGCCGAATTGATAGCACTTCAATTGATGAATGATTCTTACCAAGACGAGTTGTCGATTATCGACACGTTATGGGATGGCAAATAATGAACATAATCAAAACCGCAATACGACTAGCATTGTGCATTAGCATTTTCCCTGCATTTGGTGGTTGGCTAACGAACCGCCGAAACCCAAAGTTTCCTTTGGTGAGTCCCATGGACATCTATTTAAACGTTAGTGACTTTATTTACGCTTTTCTCCACCGCACCCCCAAAGATTCTGTAATCCATAGAAACAAGCAGGGTGACATTGACGGCCACTTTTATCAGCACCCCCAACACGAGGATGACGATCATGACCGCTAAAGCTAAAACCGAAGATTTTGACTTTAAGTCAGAACCACCACCGACTGAGCCACCCATTACAAATATTTCTCCCCCAACCATTAACTACTTAGTCCAGCGTTATTCGGGATTTGCAATCCCGAAATATCATCATTATTCCTACAAAAAATGTCCTACTTCTCTCAGTAAAACATTTTTTTTGTTATTTTCTGAACTTCCTTCGTATTCATATCCTTCGCAACCCAGCTCCAAGAAAGTATCGTCTCTAACTTTGGGATGAATCTTGGTAAAGATGCAAGATTTGGGGTCTGGATTTCAAAATGCAGATGAGAGTGAGGATAATCTTTCTCAGGAACACCACTGACACCAACCGACCCGAGAATATCTCATCGAGACACACGAGAGCCTACTTCTCAATCTGTAAGAGTGTTCAGATGCGAATAGAATACAACTTCTCATCGATCCGTGAGGAGCCATACCTGATTTCCACGAAATATATCGAGATTCATGGCTTGTTTCTCAGGCGTGAGCGGTTGTGATCGATCGATGTGAGCAAAGTCACTCTCATCAAATGCACTCACTTTACGTAGAATATATCCATCATCAATCGCAGCAACTGGAGTGCCAATATCTGCATAGATATCCCAGCCATGATGAATACCATCAGTCGTATCCATACGATACGGACGTCCGGCTCCTGGGATAATATTCGCTCCGAGTGGAACTCGATGTCATGGTACCGGACTCAGGTATGTGTCCTCATCTCATCTTCGACGAAGAAGATCTTGCAGAAATCATATCTTCATACTCATATCACGAACATCTATTTCTCTCCTATATTTCTGAGTAATATAACTCCCCATACTCGCACTACTTTGTGAAAGAAGATCAGTGGTTCCAGACAATGAGCTGATATCTTTTCGATACTGAGAGAGAAGTTGTCGAAGAGCAAATGTTGTGAGAAATGTAGATCGTATGGCAAAATTATTTTCAGAGAGCACCGAGACACTTCATGAAAATCCATACTTATCATTTGCATGAAACACTCGTATACAAGTCGTATCTTGAGGGGTATAACGAACAACCTGATAACTTCGTATTTCATCTTGATATTCACCCATAACCACTCTTGCCATCGGGCAATCAAAATGAACTTCCGAATAACTCTGAGGAGAATTTATAGGTTTCCAAAAAAGCACGAAAAGTGAATTAGGACCACTCATTTCAATCTCTTGATTGAGAAACTGTACTCAGGAACTTTGCATCTCCCAAGGCTCTGAAGCAACTCATCGAGAATTTCCAAAGAAAATAGATCCATTTGATCCAACCATTACGTCTTCACGAGCAAGTACTACAACCGACAAAATCAATCCTATAATGGAGATACCGTAGAGAACAACTTTATGAAAAGACATAGTCTACATATGTTGAGGAAGTGGAATAGCCATAAGTGCGAAGAGCGTACGAAGGTGTTCATATGATGCTCGTACAAGACTCAATCTCCACGCCTTGAGATTCAGATCCTCCTCAGTCGTAATCTTACCACTATGAGAATAGAATGCATTGAACATACTCGCAATAGCATAAGCCTGAAGTGCGATCATATGAGGCTTCACACGACTATGAGCATCAATGATAGTTTTGAGACTCTCACTCAATATGAGAAGGAGTTCACGATCATACGATGATACCATCTCTGAAGAGAGAGAATAATCAAATGATACGTCACCAGCTTGTCGTAAAATTTCTTGAGCTCGAACAGAGGCATACTGAATATACGGTCCACTATTTCACTCAAGTGCTGTTGCCTTATCAGTGTCGAATACAACATCTTTTTCCCTGTCTTGAGAGAGGTACGCATATTTCACAGCTCCGACAGCAATAGCATGGAGATCTTCATCTGAGAGTATGCGATGTTTTTCCTTAAGCACGGACGCAACGCGATCAAAGGCATCATCTATGAGAGTCTCAAGACGGATAATATTTCCTTTTCTTGTGCTCATAGCACCATCTTTCAATCGTATAGCACCATTTCCAGCATGGAAGAAATCTACTCACTCAAGGAGTTCAGGCCAAGCAAGGTGAGTAATAGTAAAGACCTGTCGAAAATGAAGTGATTGGCGCATATCAGCAAAATATCCAATCGTTGTCGGTTTCCAACCATTCGTGAGCCGATATTTGACGCACGCTATGTCAGAAGTGATATAGAGCATCGCACCATCTTTTTTCTGGATGACCGTTGATGGAAGTTTGAGCGATTCATCGAATATAACAGCCACGCTTCCATCTTCGTTGCGTGTAGCAATCCCCTTCTCCACTAACTCATCCACAATCATTTTCATGGTATGTGTGAGAAGCGGTATATTTTTCAACTCCTTATTAATTTCAGTAATTCACTGATAAAAGCTCTCACCAATATGATAGTCACATTTCACACCAATAATATTCATCATGCGATCAACCTCCGTATTGGTATAATTCGTGAATTCTCTCCAGAGTTCTACATGATAAGGATTCCCTTTTGATAGCTCTACAAAGGCATCACGACATTCCTGATCTACTTCAGGATTTGCCTCCACATCAGCTGTAATCTTCACATAGAGATGAAAGAGATGATCGATCGGTGATTTTTCAAGCTCCTCTCGATTTCCATATTTTTCAAATGCGACAATAAGTTTACCGAAGATGCCACCCCAATCACCAATGTGAGAATCACTCGTCACGCGACCACCGAGAAACCGAGTCATCTCAATCATAGATTGCCCAAGAGCAGGAGTACAGAGATGCCCAATATGCGCAGGCTTTCAGACATTGACACCAATGTAGTCAATGATTGTATGAGTCCCACTGAGTAAATTTTGTGGTGTGAGCACGAGTGATTCTTCTGTAAGTGCCACAATACCATCAGTAGAGAGAATAACATTCACATAACCACCTATAGTTGAGAGGGACGCAATATATGAATGTCCTGAAAGCGAGTTGGCAATATTCTCCGCACAGATATTTGGATGTATACCTTGAGACTTTGCAAGAGCAAAAACATTCAGCATGATATCACCATGTTCCTTTTTCGGCGGACGTCCACCCGCAATGAGCGATACATCAACAGAAAGCGAGGAAAGGAGGGATTGAATGAGTTTTTGCATATTTTTTAAGAGAGATAATATGAAAAATGGCTTGTTTTACAAGCGTAATTCGTATGCAAATTGAGTACAAACCCCAAAAACTGTACAGATTATGCATACAAATATTTAAAAAATACTTTTTTCTATTTCTTTTTGAATAATCCTTTCCTAATAAGGAAAATCACCTATTATTTCTATACAAAACATATTATATATATTTGTCTACAGAAGAGCTGTGCATTTTTTCTCATAATTTGCTAAGATACATGTGTCGGGAACAAATACACAAATACTTCCCTGAAAACAAATTAATATAATCGTTGCTGGGTGAGATGGGCCACCATACGCCATATGGTGAAACCCTATATTACCAATATCATACCAATACAAATAAATAGGTAACAAAGTTTTTTTACTTCAGTTATCTGCAATTCTTGCAAATATAATGCAAACTAGAGTATATCAGGCCTCATGTCTGAGTACCAAAAAACAGGAACGGGTGAACTTAGTCCTGGATAATCTAAACTACCCAAATCCAGCTTCGCAAATGCCCTGGCAGGCAAACAAATTCATCGACTCTGATGAGCCTATTTAATACCTACGGGTAAGTGCTCCAGAGCGAAATCATACAAATCTGGAACCATATCTACCAAGACAGGTCCAGATTTTTTTATACCTAAAAACCCTCAATATATATTGAGGGTTTTATTCATCTTCTCTTTCCTCGGGATAGAGTGTCCAGCCATGTCATCCATACAAAGATTCTACCTTATGAACATGTTCCTGAAAAACACTATCAACAATAACATGAAGTGCTTCTTGTGAATCATCTCCACAGACACAATTACGCAGCCACGGATAATATTTTTGCCTTTGACAAAAGGTTATATATTCTACACTTTTCCACAATGTGAGGATCTTTTTTGTGTTAAGTTTGCTCTGAAGGCTACTGAGAAGCGGATATCACTCATATCATCGTGATTGCTCACATAATTCTTGATGAATAAGGAGATAAGCCATCATCTGCTCAACTTCTCAAATATATGAGTCAATTTGAATCTTTCGTGTACGAACTTTTGCAAAAAATACTTCGGCCTGTCGACTCAATTGTTGCATCTCTCGAAAAAGATCATCCTGCATATGAATACCAGACAAAACAAATGCCATTCTAAGTTTTTCTCGATCATCAACATGCCCCCCATGAACACCAAGATCATCATATACTCGTGATACCCCCTCTCAATCGTTATCCATAAGAAAATAATATATTTATTATACTTTAACTATTTTTGATAATATGTAAATAAAAACGAAAATCGTTGTATTTTTAGAGATATTCTCTATACTCAATCTCACTTTTCTCACTTTTCCTTATGGAACTCAAACAAGAACTCCAAAAATCACTCGAACATCTCAAAAACGAATTTGCAAAACTCCAGGTAGGACGTGCAAACCCAGCTATCATCGAGAGTGTCACAGTTGATGCATACGGATCGATCCAACCCCTCAAAAATCTCGCAAATGTGGGTGTACTCGATGCACAAACACTCTCCATACAACCATGGGATAAATCACTTCTTCGTGCTATCGGTAAAGGAATCACTGACTCAGGTATCGGACTCAATCCACAAGACAATGGTGAGACGATCATGATCAAGATTCCACCTCTCACCACTGAGCGGAGAGCAGAACTCGCAAAAGTCGCAAAGCGCCTCGCAGAAGAAGCAAAAGTCGCTATTCGTACAATCCGTCAAGATGCTATCAAACATCTCGAAATAGACAAAGATTCTATGAGTGAGGATGCTCTCAAATCAGGCAAAGAGGATATACAGAAATCGATCGATGAAACCATCAAAACAATCGATGAACTCACCAAGACCAAGGAAACAGATATTATGAAGATATAGAAAACAATAAACCAGCGAACATTCGCTGGTTTATTGTTTTCTATAGAGGAGGTTCCTTATAGAAGAACTTCTCTCATTACATCCGTAATTTTTTCCTGATCAAATCGATACGTATTACTCTTTTCATCAATCAGATCTCGTTCATAAATTTGAGTTCACCTGTCCTTCAGCTTCTTCTTATCTTCTGCACTCAAATAAATATATTCTCCTCATTTCACACTAATATCATCCGAGAATCCGTCAGTCGAAGACTGCAAGTTATTTGCAAGGATAATATCAAATGGGCGCCCAATGTATCGTTCAAGAATATTTATAAAGTAATCAGCTGACAATCATTCCGCTTCTCAACCCTTATTAGTCGGATTCATCACAAACACAAGTTTTGCAGGATTTTTTCCTATCCACTCGCGTACTCCATCAACGATAAAGTTGGCAACAAGTGAAGTATAGATGTCACCAGGTGTAACGATGATATAATTTGCATCTTGGGTAAGAACAGGAATGATCGGATTCATATTTGCATTTCTCGAATCATCCATAAGTTCAAGCTTATCAATAGGCCCCGTATAAAGCTCAGGGTGATTCGATATAACATCCTGTGTTTTGATAATCTGACCATCGCGAGTAATTGCCTGGATGAGAGCCTTGTCACACGTCACCGGAATTACCTGACCATCTACATCGAGAATATCATGCATAGCATCCATCACTTTCTCAAGAGAATAAGCATATGCACAGAAGAGACATGCCATAAGAAGATTTCATCGCTTGTATCACTCAACCTTCTCATCCTCAATAGCAATGCTCACACCCAGAATCTCACTATACTGCTTTTCAATCTCTGTTCGCCGGTCATTCGAAATACCACGAAGTCAATCAAGGTAATCTTTGAGTGTCATATCAGATAATTTTCTATCAATATTGAGCACTTCTTCCATAGAAGTCTCAAGATCAACGACATTCTGAGCCTGAGATAATACATACAGGGGCCGACGCAGATCACCGGGTGGTGGCAGATGGACTCAGAGATACTTATCAAAAACTTTCATAAGTTTACCCGTCGTTCTTCCATCATCGCTCATACTTACGATCGATGTAAGCTGCAAAGATGAATGATTTTTCTGTAAATTTTTCAAAGAACGTAGAAGGTACGACTGACCATTCCCTCCACCAATAGTAACAATATGCATAAGATTTTTTGAGTGGACGAATTATAGTCATATTTCCAGAACCAACAATCCAAGAAACCAAGAAATCAGAAAACCAATAAAAAATCCTCATTTCTGAGGATTTTTTACTATTCTGCAGCTGGAGCTTCAGGAGAAGTCTCTTCTGTCTTTTTCTTTCGAGGTTTCTTTGCTGGAGCTTCAACAGCTTCAACAGTTGGAGTTGCTGGGGTTTCGGAAGTTGTCTCAGCTGTAAGAGCCTTGATAGAAAGACCGATTCTCTTTGCATTTGGATCAAAAGTAATGATCTTTGCTTCGAGATTCTCACCAGCTGGAATCTTCTCCTCAATATTTTCGAGAAGTTCATCTGGGATCTCAGAGAGGTGGATCAAACCTGATACACCACCCTCAAGAGCCATAAACACTCCAAATTGAGATACGCGAAGTACTGGTGCATTCACAATATCACCAACTTTATATCGCTCTGCGAGACCTGCCCAAGGATTCGGCTTAAGACGCTTTGCTGAGAGAGAAATCTTGTCAGAATCTACACCAATAACCTGAACCTTGATCTTATCACCTGGCTTTGCAAACTTTTGAGGATTTGCAACATGTCCCCAATCAATCTCAGAAACGTGAACAAGACCTTCAAGACCATCGAATGTAACAAAGAGTCCGTAGGTAAGAATACCTGAAACCACACCCTCAACAATATCGCCAATCTTGAGATTCACGAGAGCCGCTGCGCGCTGCTCTTCGATTGCTGCCTTTTCAGAGAAGATAATCTTCTTACCATCGTTATCTACATTGATAACACGAACCTTAAATGGCTTACCAATAAGCTTATTGAGGTGTTCAAGAATTCGCTCTGGATTTGCACCCTCAACACGAGGATAGTTCACCGGAGTGAGTTGAGATACTGGAATAAATCACTTGATACCGTCAAGATCAATGAGAAGACCACCCTTGTTTGCCTCATTTGGAATCACAGTAATAATTTCCTTTGTATCAAAATTCGAGTGAAGTTTCTTGATAAGTTTCTGTTGACTTGCCTTTCGGAGAGAAAGGTGGATCAATCCAGAATGTCGATCATCACCAATAGCAATTGCCTCGATAAGATCACCAGCACTAATAATAGAGATATCATCCGTCGATGATGTCATATGAGCACCAGCAATAATTCCCGTGAATTGACCATCACAGAGGTCAACAAGGATCATACGAGGGTTTGCTTGAAGAACTGTACCAGAAACAATTTCACCAAAAGCTGGTGGATTGATCATTGGAATTCCTTCCATTACATTGGACTCTGACATAAAATTACAATAATAAAATAAAAAGTAAGCTTGTAAAAAAACTGTGCACTTGTCTTTTTACATAAAAATGATCCTCAAGATCGAGGAAGTAACTTGCAAAATTCACATGGGGCGGACGATGGGACTCGAACCCACGACCTCCAGAGTCACAATCTGGCGTTCTAACCAACTAAACTACGACCGCCGTATATACAAATATTTGCCAAGACAGTATAGAGAAAATAGGATTTTTGCAAGTCTATTTGCGAGAAATATGAATATTTGACACAAGTTTTCAAAAACATAGAATGAACTTGATTTTACTGTCCGATTTGAATCGGTCTCATCAAGAGTTGGAATCCTTGAAACAGGTGAAATCAAGAGTGTTCTTCGTACGAGAAGAAAACTTGGGTGGAACCGTCCAGAATCGCTGGACCCCAAGACCTGATATATTGTCTGGTCTTTTTTTCTGATTGAAAATATATGAGAAAACTTATTCGCGATAGAATCCCAGAAATTATCCAATCCAATTGAGAAGTAGCGAACATTACTCTCGTGGAAGACTGAAATGAACTCTTTGCTCTTCTTCTCGAAAAAGTCCTTGAGGAAGCGCAAGAAGTTGTGGAGAGTCAGTGAGATCCAAGTGAAATTGCCGATCTTGTGGAGGTCCTTATGAGTCTCACCCAATTTCAAGGAATCACTTGGGATGAGATCGAATCTCTTCGCACTGAGAAATGTGAGAAACGAGGAGGATTCGAGCAATGATATATTCTTCATACCTAAATTATGAAAAAAATCTCGGAAGAAATAGTGGTCGATAACTGATGGAGAAAGATCTATCGCAGTGACTACCAAGATAGTCACGGAAATAAAATCGATATGCTCATATATGGGAATTCTCAAGGCGATGGAAACGGTGCTATGATCATAGCAATCACAAAAGAAAAAAAGATACTGCTACTCAAAGAATTTCGATATGGTCCGGAAAAATATATGTTTAACTTTCCTGTTGGATCGACAGATGCAAATGAATCGTCAAAAGAGGCTGCCATAAGGGAATGTCTGGAGGAGACATGATATTCTGGATCTCATTGCGTCCAAATTGGCACATGCATAAACAGCTACTATATGCGAGGCAGTCTCCATCTCTATCTCATAACTGGGGTTGAACAAATTCAAAATCAAGATACACATCTTGGGGAAGATATATCCCTTGGAGAATACACAATTGAAGAGCTTGAAAACATGATTGTACGTGGTGACATAGTTTGCTCATATACAGTTCATACATATTTTCTCGCAAAAGAGAAAACCAAAAATTTTACTTGTTTTGATTTTTAGATTATATATCGTTTACTACTACTTAACTATGCAAATAAAGGAATCTACTATTCAGTACAATGGTGAATCAATAATCGCTGATATCATAGGCGATGACTCACAAATTGACATACTTATGATTCATTGATGAGGACTCGGAAGCAATCGTAAGCGGTTTCATAAGTTACGTCTTGACTTAGCAAAACATGGAATAACAAGCGTAGCATTTGATCATTTATGACACGGTGACAGCTCGTGAAATCTCTTGTGATCAACGTTAAAATCCCGGACTGAACAAGTCGAAATAATAGCTAATGAGCTCTCTCTGAATACACCTACTATGCTCTTATGAACAAGTATGGGTGCATATACCGCTATTATTGCTTGAGCAAGACTCAATATAAAAAAGCTCTCCTTGTTTGTTCCCGGAGTGTATAATCCTAATGCGTACGAACTTCCTTTCTGACCTGAATTTAGTCAAGCTATACGACAGCATAATAGTTGGGGGGGGAGCGATGCTTTTTCAAAAATTCAAGAACTCAAATGAAAAATTCTGATTTTTTGAGCTGAAAGAGATCAAGTCATACCAAGAGAAATACCAGAAAGATTACACCAAGCAAGTGCTCATAGCACAATACACTGGATTGACTCAGATCACAATATCCAACAGTATATAGCAGAAAACGATACCGTAAGAAGCAAGATCGTGGCTGAGATTCAAAAGGTTATCAATATTTAAATTAACAATAAATAAAACTCATATGGCTAATACAAAAGTGCAACACTTCAACAATAGTCTTGTAACCCCGATAAATCAATCAGCAACATACTTCTTTCGTAATACTCAAGAAGTTATTGAATATCATGAGGGTAGCAAACAATATGGAAGGTACTGAAGATATGACAATCAAAACTGGATAGAGTGTGAAGAAAAACTTGCCCGACTTGATAACTTTTCAGATGCTTTAATTTTTCCATCTGGTATGTCAGCAATAACAACAACCTTACTTGCACTCTTGACAAAAGGTGACCATGTTATTGTTAATGGGAAAACATACCGAAATGTTAGAAATTTTTGCACATCTTCTCTACCTAAATACGGTATAGAAGTGAGTACATTTGAGCTAAACGAAACTTATTTAGAAAATATTCTAGCAGTATATAATGAAAACACAAAGGTTATCTTCGTGGAGATGCCATCAAATCCACATCTCTATGTTGCTGATATTTCTAAAATTCGAAATGCTATACGAAATGACACCATACTCATAGTTGATTCTACATTAATTACCCCGATTAATTATAAACCAAAAGATTTTTGAGCGAATCTCGTCATCCATAGTTGTTGAAAATATATTTGATGACATTCAGATATTCTTGTATGAAGTGTTTCATGAGAAGGTCCATACATAGAAATCATAAGAAATTTGCGAAATATTTTTGGATGCATAGTTGATGCGCATGCTGCTTTTTTACTAGCTCGTAGTCTTGAAACCTTAGAAATTAGGATACAACATCAGAATACCTCAGGACAAGCGCTTGCAGAATTTTTAGCAAAACATCCGAAAATTAAGACTGTATTTTATCCATGACTACCCGCTCATCCAAATTACCATCTGGCAGCATCTATATTTTCTTGATTTGGATGAGTCATGAGCTTTGAGATTGATGGAAATATGGAAGATGGGAAAAAATTTATTGATAATCTTAAAATACCCTATATGGGAACAAATTTTGGCGGGACTATCTCGATGGTTGAGCAATGTTCAGTATTCACATATTATAAGTTAGCAAAGGAAGAACGAGACATATTGGGGATATCTGATACCTTAATACGATTTAGTGTATGAATGGAGAATATAGCAGACATTATAGCAGACATACATCAGGCACTAAATCTTACTTTTACTAATACTAAATAAATCTATGGCAACAGATATACAAACGCTCATTACTCACGCAAAGAACAAATGATTTATCTATCAGGGTTCAGAGATCTATGGTGGTCTTGCAAACTCATGGGATTATGGACCACTGGGTATTCTTCTCAAAGAACAGATCAAGACACTCTGGACTCGAGATCTCATTCAAAAACGCCGAGACATGGTTCTTCTCGATGCGGCAATCATGATGAACCCTCAAGTTTGGGTTGCCTCAGGTCATGTTGGATCATTCTCTGATCCACTTATGGAATGTCGAGAATGTCATACTCGACATCGTGCTGACAAACTCGTCGAAGAAGCTCTTGAGAAAGATGCAAACTTCCCAGTGCCTGCAAACTGGTCAGCAGATAAGACCCCCAATGAAGACTTCAATAATTATATGCAACAGGGACACATCACTTGTCCAAACTGTGGAGCAAAAAACTGGACGGATATTCAGAGATTCAATCTCATGCTCTCGACACACCAAGGTGTCACAGAGGACTCATCCTCTCTTGTCTACCTTCGTCCAGAGACAGCACAAGGTATATTTGTAAACTTTGCAAATATTGCTCGAACCACTCGTAAAAAGGTTCCGTTCGGGGTAGCACAATGTGGAAAAGCATTTCGTAATGAAATCACTCCAAAAAATGCAATATTCCGAACAAGAGAATTTGAACAAATAGAGATTGAATACTTTTGTGAGCCTGGTACTGATGGTGAGCATTTTGAAAAATGGCTCTTAGATGAAGAACAATTTTTTACGCAATCTCTTGGTCTCACAAAAGAAAAAGTAAGATTTGTGGAGATTCCAGCAGATGGACTTCCTCATTACTCCAAGAGAGCTGGTGACTTCGAATATCTCTTTCCATTTGGATGGGGCGAGATATCCACTCTTGCAAATCGTACTGATTATGACCTCAAAGCTCATATGAATCTCTCAAAGCAAGATCTTGCCTACTTTGACCCATTCACGAATCAAAAATACATACCGTACGTGATTGAACCATCCATTGGACTCTCTCGGCTTACATTAGCACTGATGGCAGATGCCTACACGGAAGTAGAGAACGAAGAAGGAAGTCGCGTCATTATGAAATTTGCACCCCAAGTAGCACCGATCAAAGTAGCTATTCTCCCCCTCGTGAAGAAACTTTCTGAAAAAGCAATCGAGATATTTAACCTCCTCTCTCCTCATATGCAATGTGAGTACGATGAGACCGGTACCATCGGAAAACGATATCATCGTATGGATGAAATCGGTGTTCCATTTTCTATCTGTGTCGACTATGATCATACCGAAGTGGGTGAAGTCACTATCCGTCATCGTGACTCAGGCGAGCAAGATACTGTGAAGATCAATGATCTCATAGAGTGGCTCAGATCACGAGGCTGTTAGAGTAAAAAACGAGTCATACTGACTCGTTTTTTTGAAAATTCTAGATCTTCTCATCAACTTTCCCTTGAAGTTGCTGAACTTGATTGGAAATATATTGACCAATCTCACGAGACATGGGTATTTTTAGTAGCAAAATACTATCTCTACCTCGAGAATATCGATATTTTTGGAACAATATATGAATATAAAACTGTTCATAATGAATTCATGGGTAATATACATCCTCAAATGTTCTTATTTCTATGACTCAATACCTCATACAAATGATACGAGTATTTGTAATTGCATACACTGCTGGCTGAAACCATCACAATAACCTGAAAAAAAATGAGACTCAACATCATATAAAAAATGCTCATACAAATTTGAAAAATATTTCATAAAAAGAATTATATGTTAGTATTCACATAAAGAACATAACGAATACTGCTGGTGAAAAAGCACAAAAGAGGATAATATATTTCATAGTTGAGTCATTGAAAGAAGTCACAATTTTTTCTCCATTTAAAACATCAGAAATCTGTGATGGTATTTGGGAAAGTTGCGGAAAAGATTGAAGTGAAGCTGGAAGAAGTATATCTTGATTATCCATACATAAATTGTTAAAATCGTTTTCATCCTATCATAAAATCTCTTTTCAAGCAAAAATATCATAATACTTGTAAAAACACATTCATCGTCTATTATGAGTACGTCAGCATTTACAAAAATATAGTTCAAAATATTTACTTTCTCTTTTTTCTTTATGCGAAATATTCTCATAGCTCTCATTATTATGAGTGGGATACTCGGCACAGGGATGATTGCTCGTGATGCATACAAAAGTCGAATTCTCGACCAAGAAACAGTTCGTGTTACGGGTGGTGCTGAAGTATCATTCTCAAGCGATCTTGCTGTATGGCGTGGTGATTTTGAACGATCAGCTGGAGATCTCAAAACAGCCTACAATCTTATGAAAGATGATGAGAAAAAAATTCGTAGTTTTCTTGAGAAAAACGGTTTCACAGGATCAACTATCAGTATCAATCCACCAACCGTCAACAAAGAGTATAACAACGAATACGGAGCAAACGGACAAATGACATCTATTTTTGCAGGATACAGACTTTCTCAAAGCGTGAGCGTCGAATCAAATAATGTTGATCAGATTGAAAAGGTATCACGTGAAGCTTCGAGTCTCATAGAATCAGGTGTTACCCTCTCATCATATACACCATCGTACTACTATACAAAACTCTCAGATGTGAAACTCTCACTCCTCGAGAAGGCAACGGCACAAGCAAATGAACGAGCGAAAGTGCTTGCAGAGAACTCACACACCAACCTCCTCAGACTCAAAGATGCAAATATGGGTGTCTTCCAGATTCTTGGAAAGAATTCAAATGAGGATTACAGTGAATATGGGACATTCAATACGGATTCGCGCGAGAAGCGAGCAACTATTACCGTGAGAGCAGAATATGTTATTGGCACAAAGTAAAAAATTCTAAAAATCCACGCCTCAAAGAGACGTGGATTTTTAATGTTTGAAGCTATACCCTTTACTTATTTCGAAAGCTATCACTCAATCACAAACACTCTTGATTGTTTTTTTGTGAGTATGAGCTTCCCTATTTGTTTCTTGGTTCCACCGTCAGCAGTCAATATATATCTCTCGATCTCTGTGATGTTTCCACGACTCAATCATTGTCGGCTTCATTGGTGTGCCTTGGAATAGAGATAAGAAATGATGGAGTCTCTTAACGTGCTGTGTTGCTCTTGAAATCAAACCACACTGAAACCTCTATCTTCTTCAAAATGGTTCTCTTGGAGAAATTTTTCTACCTGTACTTCGATATAATTATTAATATCTTGAGCATATTCTGAGAATTCACTCATTTTTCGATCCAATGATGGGTATTTTTCTCGAACCTGTGGAAGAATCTTATTTCGAAGCCAGTTTCTTCGATAAGAAACATCTTTATTCGTACTATCCTCTCTCCATTCAATACTATGCTCACGAATATAGATAAGGATCTCATTCTGCGAAAGAGAGAGAAATGGCCGTAGGATACCATCTGAAAAGACTTGCATTCCAACAAGACCGACAAGAGATGAACCAGACAACCAACGCATCATGATTGTCTCTGCTTGGTCTGTCTGATGATGAGCAGTAACGATGCAAGATGCACTATGAATTTTAGCAACTTCACGCAATGTTTGATATCTTGCTTCACGTGCACGAGATTCCAAATTATTCATATTTGAGAGATCGAGGTGAAGCAATTGTTCAAAAAATGCAATATCCCGCCCTTCACACCATACCTTTATAAATTCACCATCGCTTGTACTTTCTGGGCGAATCCCATGATTGATATATACAACTATGTATGTGCCCCTTGGAAGAGTAAGATACGCAGCATGAAGCAAGACCATAGAATCCTTGCCTCCTGATATGGCAAGCAAAAGTGGTGATTCTGAAGACGGAATAATATTATATTTGCTAAGAATATCGAGAAAATATTGTTGCAACTTATGCATATCGACTTGTATTCTGAGGAATATCCGGATTCATTTTTGAATAAAGCTTGTCTATCATATCATCACTCGCGACAATATTTCGATTTTTTGCTCAACATTTGATGCACTCATGAATGATCATCCATCCTTTCTTTGAATGAGATTCCAGTCCGATAGCCCGCATTTCTCCAGCGCAATCACTCGCTCGATCGCCAGGGAATTCAAGATCAACATGAAGTGATGAGAGGCAGTATGGGCAATGGTTACGAGCAGATCATTGTGGATGACGAGATACTTTTTGACCACAAAACTGGCAATCAAAAGTGTCGTTGATCATGATAAACATAGAAAATTGAAGATACATTTATGTGAAATTGTACACAAAAACAAAGAATGTGGAAAAATTTCCACATTCTTTGTTTTTGAGAGCATCAGTTTATTCTTTTGTAATTGAGAATGTTCCACCATTTGATCGGATGGTAATTTTCTTGCTATCTGAAGTAACATTATCCTGAGAACCATTCATTCAAGCATTATCAGAATTGAAGTTTTTACTTAGTCATCCAAGTCCAGTATTTGAAAGATCAATTTGATATAATCTATTGGTCAAATCAACAAAATTGGATGGTAACTGCGTCAGATTTGGATTATTTCCAGCTTGAAGCCGAGTGAGTAATGTCATTCGTGAAATACTCTCAGGCAAAGATAGAAGATTGTTTTTTCGAACATCGACTGTCTTTATTCATGTCATATCTCCAATGCTATCAGGAAGTTGCTCCAATCAAACATGAAAGAGTTGGAGACTCTGTAACGAAGTCAGTCCACTAAATGATGCTGGCAATCTCTTTAGAGTCGTTCATTGTTCCCCGAGATCAAGAGTTTGGAGAGATCGAAGCTTTCCAAAACTCTCAGGGAGAGGATTTGGATTATCTGCTCCAGCGCCGAGACTATTATTAAAAAGGTTGAGATCAGTGAGGGATGTAAGCTCTCCAAAAGAGGAAGGGAGTCTCGCAATAGCGTTATTAGAGAGATCAAGTGTACGGAGAGATCACAGATCACCAAAATTCGATGGAAGATCCGTAAGAGCATTATCAGAAAGATTCAGAACTTGTAGACTCGACATCTTGGAGAATGTATCAGGCAATCGTGAGAGCGTATTATTGTGGAGATCTATCGTTGTACGATTGAGTTTGTAGAACGAATCTGGGAGTGTCTTGAGATCGTTATCATAGAGCATAAACTCATTGATCTTGATGTCTCCAAAATGATCTGGCAATCGAGTGAGCTTATTATTATTAAGATAGATAGATACAGATGGCGTAGTATCGACCAAAAAACCATAAGCACAGTTTGCCCATGCCCAATATTCATCCGTTAGAACATAAGGATATGTTACCCATATTCTATCAGCTGGAGGTTGTGGCGGACAAACATTTATAGCTGTCCCCTTGCGATCGGAGAGAAATCCACTGCCGAGATTATCAAGTTGATTGTATTGTAAATTCAGTGTTGTAAGGCTCGTAAAACCAGTAAAAGCATTTGGAAGTGTGGTAAGGTTATTACGATTAATATTAAGAGTTGTAAGCTTCTCCATGCCACCAAACGAATCTGGGAGAGAGCTTATCTGATTATTAGAAAAATTAATAACTGCGAGCTTCTTTAATCCACTCAGTGGAGCGGTGAGAGTACTCGGGAATCAGAGAAGTTTGCTGTTGGTGATCGTGAGTGTAACAAGATTGGCAAGTTTACCGAAGTCTGGTGAGAGAGTGAGAGGAACAATGTTGTTATTGATAGTCAAAGTAGCAAGACTCTCCATTCCACCGAACGAATCAGGAAGTGAGCTGATTTGATTGCTAGAAAAATCAATCGTCGTCAGTCTCTTCAGACCACTGAGTGGAACAGTGAGAGTACTCGGGAATCAGAGAAGCTTACTATTCGTGATAATCAGAGTGGTGAGATTTGCAAGATTACCAAAATCAGGTGAGAGAGTGAGAGGAGCACGATTATCAACAATAGTAAGAGTAGTGAGACTAATATTATCCCCAAAACCAAGTGGTAAGGATTCAAGATCATTGTATGAGAGAATCATTGAGGATACATTCAATAAACCAATAGACGATGGAAGATTCGTGAGCTTATTGATACTCAGATCCAAATAGCCAGTGAGATGAAGATTCCCAAAATCTGGCGATAATGACACAAGTTGATTATTTGTAAGGTTGAGTGATATTAATTGAGAAAGTTGTCCAAAGCGTTCTGGAAGTCTCGTGAGTTGATTATTATTGAGAGAAAGAGTATTGAGATTCACAAGTTTTTCAAAATCACTCGGAAGCTCTCGTAATGATCCGTAAGAAAGATCAAGGTAGATGAGGCTGGTAAGTTGACTAAACGATGTCGGCAGCGAAGTGAAAGCAGATCTAGATAAGCCGTCGCCTCACATTTGTAGATTATTAAGTTTCGGAAGGCTGGTTATAACCTCAGGAAAAGTAGTAATTCTATTATTTCTATAACTGAGAGTAACGAGCTCGGTAAGACCAGAAAATGATGCTGGCAAATTGCCAATAGAATTATTATCAAGATTCAACGTTTGAAGTTTCTTGAGATTCCCTATTCCTTCAGGAAGGGCTGTCAAACCAGCATCAGCAAAACTTAAACTCATTAAATTTTTAAGCTTCCAAAAAGCATCAGGTATTGCCTTGTTATGACGAATAGTGACGGAAGTAAGTGCACAGAGTTCTCGTGGTCAGTATGCATCATCATTTCCATAATAACCATAGGCATTGCTCGTCAAGAATGTATTTACGGTTTTTATCTCAGATTCTGTTAATCCACATTCATTATCCGATGTCTTTCCAAACCCAATTTGTAGTGGAGTGCCATCTCAAGCACTCCTGATACTCATAAGCTCATTTGGACGACCAATCGTTGGATAAGGACTATTATTGCGCCATACCGATCCTGTTTGCTCAGCATACAGACTACCAGAGCTTTCAAAAAGACGAGAGAGATTTTTGAGGCCAGTATTCGAAGAGAGATCAAAATAGTATAGATTTGTATACTTAGTCAACTGATCTGGGATATGGCTGATATTATTAAAAGAATAATCAATCGAATGAATTCGAGGGTTCAATCTATCATAAGTATCGTAGTAGTGTCAGTAGTAACCTCAATAGTTAGTATTGGTTAGTGATTGACTGATTCGAGTGATGTTATTATGTGCTAAGTTTAGCTTCTTGAGAGATGGAAATGAACACGCTTGCCAGCCACCAAGACCATTAAGAGCCCAAAATCCACCAGCTATAGTTGTGATCCGATTGTAAGAAAGATCAATTTCGGTCATTCATGAATTCCAGCATCAGACTGCTTGGATGCCCATAAAATAAGAATCGTAATAAGAATTTCTGACTTCAAGGAAGTTATGTGAGAGATTGATCTTGGTTACGGATCGTGGAAGTTCCGGCAAATGAGTGAACTGATTGTATGAGAGATTGAGATCGGTTACTCCTCGGAGTTTTTGTATTCCCGTCGTACTAATATTCGCATTAGTGAGTGATCCACTTGAGAGATTGATAGCACCTGTGCCAGTACACCATCCATCAGCCGTCCTTGTTTCTCATGTCAGCTCGTTCAGTTTTCGTACTTCAGATCGTTTGAGCTCACAAGCAAGAAGTCATACCTCAATAGTAATAGCATTAGGACTATGTGTTATCTTTACAGGCGATCCATCTGGAGTCATATCTGACTCATTCGAAGAACTACTCGCATAGTATACTCACTTTTGCCAGTTACTCGCGAGACTTTTCAGCTGGTTATTTCATGAGAGATTCAAATTCGATAACTTATTTGAAAGTGTAACAATCGAGTCTGGGAGAGTCTTGAGTTTATTGTTCGCAAGATTCACCGTAAAAGACTGAAGAGTAGAGTATGAGTAGCATCAATAATAAAAATCACAGTAAGAATTATTAACATATATTGGCGCAGCAAAAAGTGTCGTGAATGTCTCAGGAAAAGATGTAAGTTTGTTGTTAGAGAGATTAAGTGTTGTGAGGCTTTTCAATCCTCAAGTACTACTCGCTCCAAATGTGTCCGGCAGAGTCGAAAGATTGTTGTTAGAGAGATTAAGTGTTGTGAGTTTCATTAGTCATCCGCCAGCACTCAGACCAAATGCATCTGGAAGTTGAGTGAGACCACGTCATGATCAGAGCGATGAAGCGTTGAACACACTCAAATTCTTGAGTGATCCAAATGAATCTGGAAGAGCATGAATATCATGCCCTGATATATCGAGATAATAGAGACTTTGTAAATCACCAAATGCGCCTGGTAGACTCGTAAGAGTACCAGTATTAGAGGCGTAGAGATATGATAATTTGGATAATTTTGTGAAAGAATCTGGGAATTTCTGAAGACGATTATTACTTATATCAAGTATCGTTAATGAATTTTTGATACTGCTATCAAAAATATCTGGAAGCGATTCAAGAGGATTATTCGTGAGATAAATAGTTGAAAATCAACGTATGGATCCAAAAGAATCCGGCAAACTCTTCAGATTATTTTGTGAAAGATTTATAGTGCTAAGTTCATAGGAACTCATTTCACCAAGATGATCACCAAAATGTTCACCGAGTTGGGTAAGTTTTCCATTTTGATTTGTAGCATTGAGATTTCTAAGTTTTTTGAGATTACCGAATGTATTGGGAAAAGTGCGGAGATAGTTGTTAGCTAAATCAATGTATGCAAGATTTGGAAGATTACCAAGACTCTCTGGAAGTGCTTCAAGATTGTTATTCTGAAGGGTAAGCGTTGAGAGGCTCGGAAGTCAAGAGAATGATGCCTCATTGATACGTGAGAGTTGTCCATTTTGGGATGGTGCGATGAGCGTATAAAGCTTTGGGAGTTTGCCAAAATCATCTGGAAAACCCGTAAGACGATTATTAGTAAGATCAAGAATGAGAAGATTCGACATATCTCCTATACCTGAAGGCAGAGAACTGAGTTTATTATTCTGGAGATATAATATCTGAATATTCGTCAACTTACCAATCGATCCGGACATCGAAGCAATACGATTAGAGGAAAAATCTAGTGTTCATGAGAGATTGAGATTTCCAAAGGAATCTGGGATAGAATCAATATAGTTATATGAAGCATTGAATGATCCTGAGAGGAGCGAGAGATTGCCTATATTTTGAGGAAGCTTTGCAAGTCGATTGTAGGTGAGCTGAAGATTCGAGATTTTTGTGAGTTCACCAAATCACTCAGTGAGATCCTGTATACCACTACAACGTGCATCAAAAGATTCAAGATTTTTGAGATTCTTGATCGAATCAGGAAGCTTTGTAAAGGTGCCATATGGCTGACAGTAAGTCGGAATAGCACTAAGCCAGTCAGCACTACCACCTGTGTAAGAGTAATACCAGTAACCAGTGTTATTAGTATTATTATTTTTCAAATCAATGCTCGTAATTTGAGTGAGTTCACCAATGCTTTCTGGAAGAGTACTAAATCGGTTGTAGCTTAGATCGAGTTGTGGTTTTAACTTCTTCAACGCTCAAAAATCATCTGGAAGTGTTGTTAGAAGATTATGATGCAAAGTGAGTGTTTCAAGATTGATCAGTCGACCAATACTCTGTCGTGTTGTACCAGAGAGACTCAATAGACTATTTCTCGATACATTCAGTGTGACAAGATTTTTGAGTCGATATACTCCTGTTGGGAGAGAAGAAATACCACGATCTGATATATCCAAAGTAGTTGCGTTACACCACTTGAATTTATCCCAGTTTCTCACTTCTCGCGAGAGACGATTGAGCTCGGATGCCTGAGCATCATTGAGTCCACAGTCGCCAGGATTACGAGGAGCCTTACAGAGGAGAACATTATTCTCACCCGTGATTCCGTATGCTACCTTATCTGGAGCACATCAGAGTGGATAAGTAGTCATATTGAGCTTTGTCCTGATCTCATCGATAGTAATACACTTAAGTTTGTATACACCGCCAGTCAGAGTGTATCCCATAGATACAGAATCACTCGGACACACATTGATAGCTCAACTGAATAATCAAGCGATCGGAGCGTTAATCTGAGAATTTATTGGTTGTGCTACACTTGGAGTATCAAGAGCAAATACAGATGTGTTGATAAACACACTTGCAAGGAATCAAGCAAGCAAACAAAGAGAACGAGAAAGAGATTTTATCATACAAAAAATTAATCAACTTCATTACAAATCACTGCACCAGTAGAACTAAATCCAACCAGAAAATTATTTATCTTGCTCGGATCACATTCTTTGTTTTTGATATTATCACGCGTAGTTCCACTCAGAACCTTATCTTTAAACTCAATAATTCACATACAGTTTTGTGTAATGCCAGAGCTCATACTACCAGTATATCCAAGAGCTACTCCTGTAGAATTACAGTTTTGAAAGAGCGAAGTAAAATGTGTACTGAGTGTACCACCAGTTGATTCACCGGTTGGAGTCTCTGGCCAGAGACTCGCAATATCATCAGCAAATATCCATGTACCTGATACTCAGATGAATAGAGTCACAGCACTCAAGAGAGTAGTGGAATTGAAATATTGTTTCATATAATTTTTTATTGAAGTTTCTGGCATTTTTTCCCTCCAGTCGAGGTAAATCACACTAACAACGATCCCTCATCACATTTTTGTGCATTCGTCTGAGATTGTGCCTGAAGCGCAAAGAGATCACGAAGCTCATCCATTGTTATGCAGTTCTGTGATTTAGTATTTGGGTCATAACCGAGTGAGATACTACCAGATCCACACTCTCGGAAAAAACGATCAAAATTATCACGAAATACTCCTCCGCTCTTCTCACCAGATGGTTGAACGGTCGGGAAATCTCAAGGTGTCAGCAGATAATCATTCGAGAAAGATGCAAAAGCAAGCGCTCATCCGCCGATAGAGAGAGTCATTATGAGCGGAAAAATATACTTTCGAAGGTTTTGTTTCATATACAGAATTTACTTTTTTCTATTACATCACATATTGTGTAAAAACACGAGAAAATTATATAGACAACTAATGGTTATAATTTTTTATACATTAATCTAAATTCTATGGGATAAAAATTGACAGAACAAAAGCAAAAAGTATAGCTTCACAGTTCATCGTGTCTATGTGCTACGGTCAAGCTAGCAACCGTCCAACGAAGTGCATTGGTCACACTGAGTTGAATACCAATTTTCAACAAAAAACTAGCAATTTGCTAGTTTTAAGCTCTCAACACTCCAGAAAAAATACTATCCTTTAAACACTCATATTTAATATATTTGACAAATAAATTATTATATGCAATAATACTCTTGTTCTTGCCAAAATGAGGTAAGGATCCAGGTCAGGATTGGATTATTCTGCCCTGCACCGCAAGGTGTTTACAACCCCGTCGATTTCATACGATGGGGTTTTTTCTATATTTTCTCTTTCATCCATTCATTCTTTTTTGAGAGAGCATCTTTTGCAGCCTCTTGCTGAGCCTTTCTCTTGGATGAAGATGAACCCTGTCCAATCACCTTTCCTATTAATACAATATTCATCTCATAAATGTGATCATGATCTGGACCAGATTCTGCCGTGAGGACATATTCTGGCAAACAATTGAAATATTGTTGTGTAAGTTCCTGCAAATATGATTTTGGATCAATATGACGAGATTCTTCGAGAATCTGAGGAAGTGTTGAGAAAATATGTTTTGATATAAACTCTCTTGTCACATCGATACCTCAAGCAAGATAGAGGCTTGCTATAAATGCTTCAAGTACATTCGCAAGAATATAGGGATTTTCCCGTCCTTTATTTTTTTCTTCTCAGACTGATACAACAATAGCACTTCCCAGGCCGATATTTGCAGCTACGAGAGCAAGATTATTTCCACGCACCAGAGCAGAGCGAAGATCCGTAAGATCTCCTTCATTCTTTTCTGGATAGAGACTGTAGAGATATTCTGTTGTAATGAGCTCAAGTACCGCATCTCAGAGAAATTCCAACCGTTCATTGGAAGAAGTGAGAAATTCATATTCATTGAGTGCTGAGCGATGAAAAAAAGCCTGTACGAAGCGTTCACTAGGATAATGAGCAAGTTGCAGTCGAGAGAGAACGTCAGATACTTGGACAAGATGATCAGAAGATGTAAATCGAGACATAAAAAAGAACCAAATTTTGGTTCATATTAAACATTTTTTTGTGATTGGCGAATGTTTTGTGTGACACTCAGAGAATCAATATCAAATGCTCGTCTCGAAGCACGATCAAGCTGTTTTTGTGTTGGTGCTAGAAACGCATCCTCGAGGCGGACGGAAGCAGTCTGTGAAGCATCAGCTTCCAAATTTTCACTATAAATATCACGAGATGCTATTTCACCATTGATTGTAATAGCTCTTGATACATCAAGATCAGCACTGATCGAATGAAGCACACCATTTGTAAGACGCTTGTTACTCTCATCACAGAAAATCTTCGATAGACCAATACCCTCATTGATACTGATGCGAGTATCTGGACGAAGTTCTGGGGAAAGATAGAGCATCTCATAAGATGCGATATATACCGAAAGAAGATTTGCTATGGATAGAAGGGACAAATCAAATTTTGGAGCAAAGTGTGTGATAAGTCGTGAGAGTTCATTGCTCTTCGCACGTATCCCATTATACATTTCCAGGAAATAAGCATCCGAGAGAAGAGTAACAAATCGTGGACTATGAAAAAAAGTATGCAAAAAAGTATCGAGAGATGCATCACGATTAAAAGCGGCGCTGTATAAACATTGAAAGAGTACCTCTCGGCACTCTCGACGAGTAACTTTTGACATACGGATGGAGAAGGCTATCGTGCCAAAAGGGAATACAGAGAGAAAAAAAGGGCAAAAGCCCCTTTTGCAAAAAACAAATTACGCCCGAACGGTACGGATTTTACTTGCTTCAGTCTTTACAGAGATTACATCGCGACCTTTGTATTGACCAGTGAGAGGAGATGCAAAATGTGCAAGTCCTGTTGCATTACCATCAGCATCGTATTGGAGAACAATACCATTTGCGATCTTGCGAGACTTCTCAAAAAGCCACTTTCCATGACGTTTGCGAGTCTGAACTTTCGATGCTTTTTTCTTTGGTGCGAATGACATATCGATTTTTTTGAAAACAATGGACAGATTATATTGAAAAACCACAAAATGCAAGTATCGAAGAGATTTTTATTCCAAGAGAGAAAATACTGGAAAAAAAAGAAATATGGGTAGTATGGGAGAAATATTTGAAGTATGAAAAAAATTATTACCGGTGTGAAGCCAACGGGTGAATCCATGCACCTTGGGAATTTTATGTGAGCCGTTTTTCCGGCCTATCAAGCATCAAAATGAACTGACTCAGCAATATTTATCGCTAATCTCCATGCGCTCACCAGTGTTACCAATGGTGATATATTGAGAGAGCAGTCATTTGAACTCGCTGTTGAGTACTTTGCTATCTATGGACTCGATACGGAGACGAAGATATTCAGACAATCAGATATTCACAACATCACCAAACTCATGTGGATACTCACAAATGTGACTCCTTATTCTCTCATGCTCCGTGCTCATAGTTTTAAGGACAGCGAAGCAAAGAATGTAGATTTGAACATGGGAGTCTTCAACTACCCTATTCTCATGGCAGCTGATATTCTCGGATATGGGATTGAGGCTGTACCTGTAGGTAAAGATCAAGTACAACACCTTGAGATGACTCGCGATATTGCGCGCAATTTCAATAAGACTTACAATTGTAACCTTTTTATCGAACCGAAAGCAATCGTGACCGAGTGACTTGCAACACTCCCTGGAATTGATGGAAGAAAGATGAGTAAAAGCTATGGTAACTTCATAGGGTTATTTGACGATGAAAAGACGCTCAAAAAGCGAGTTATGTCGATAGTTACAGATTCACTCGGTGTGGATGATATTAAAAATCCCGATACCTGTAATGTATTTGCACTTATCAATGTATTCGCTACTCCAGAACGACGAGAGGCTATCCGAGCGAAATACCTCACACCGAATGCAGGATACGGATATGGTCATGCAAAACTCGAGCTTCTCGAGATCCTCACAGAATATTTGCGACCATACCGTGAAAATCGAGAACAAATCCTCAAAAATCCAGAACTTGTCGAACAAAAACTCCAACAAGGAGCAAAGATCATGAATGAACGACTCGATGAAATTATGAAGGAAGTGGTGAAATTGACGGGAGTAAAATAAATATGAATCAATGAATATTTATTTTCGTAATATGTATAGTTCTATTTATTAGTCTGTACCTGTATTTTCGATTTGCAAAAACCTGAAAAAAACAAAAGTATGAACTACGTGCTGACTTTTTTAACCGATCAGAATTTATATTCTATCAAATAATCAAATCAAAACTACCAAATAATTTCATGATTTTTTCAAAAACACGAATCGAGGATTTCATCAGAGTAAAAGAAGGATTCTGAGCCAAAGAAACATACGGTCTTCGCTCAAGAATCAAATCAAGACATGTTGATTTTCTTATATGCAATGAAAATGGAAAGCCTTTAGTTGCTATAGAGATAGACTGACTGTCTCACATGAATCTTGAGCGTCAAAAAAGAGATAGTTTTGTTGATAATCTCTACAATGAAGTCTGACTCCCAATACATCATATTCGAGTAGGGGAAAACTTTGAGGAAAGAATTTCTAAAATTATAGAACAGATTGGAACGCAAACACAGAAATAATCCTCGCAATTGCGAGGATTATTTACTGAATACACTGTATTTGAGTCCATCGAGAAGATCCGAGTTATTCTGACAGAATTTATAGAACTGACCTCGTGCATTGTTGCCTCTTCCCACCTCCGCTGTTGCGTAAATACAAGGTTTTGGTGAAGAAAAAGGAATAGCAGAAGCTGATCCAACGGACGTGGAAGTGAGATTATATTCTATGCTATCTGATTGATTATTGAACAGAACAAGAAAAGGCTTTGTATATGTGAATGTCCCACCTGAAAGAAAGTTTGATATGGTATCAGGGCTATCCTTTACATATTGTTCTCAGATCGTTCCATTGAGGATACGAAGAGCACCTGAAGAAGATGGACCAGCTATCTCTCCCGTACCAGCAAGACCAATAGTTTCAGATCCACTACTTACAAGAATATTCCATGATAATGCTCATGTGGATGCAGTTGATGCAGATGGAACTGTAAGATTAAGTTTGAAATTCTTTGTAAATGTTGCTGTATCACTTCAAGACCATGTTTTTAATCAAGAACAAGTAAGCAAAGACGAAGCGCTACCGGTGTCAGTATACAACGGGATAATTTCATATCCACCCCCTGCAATTGTGCCAGTGTAACTCGTCTCTTGTGATTTCATTTCATATCCTATTTTGAGCGAATGACTCATAATATCAATACTTCCAGAATCACTCCGTAATACCTTGGAAATATCACACGCATCATCTCGTTTAAGAGTGTCTTCAAAACCATGGTCATGATGCTTTTTCTTGAGGAGAGCATACTCGAGAGCTCATTCTGAGCCATATTGGGTTGCAATACCTGATGAAAGCGTGCGAGTGATTTTGTTTTCCTCGACAAAGAGCCAGAGGAGACTTGCTGTAACCACCGTCAAAAAACCAATGAGAAGCACGACAATAATAGCAACAAATCATTGCTTGTCTTCTTGAAGAGAACGCGATCGCGATGAAAAAAAAGATGATGTCATATTAGTCGGCCTTATACATCTTGGTGCTAAATATTGTATCAATATGGAGTTTGGTGCTCTCAATAAGTTCCTGGGATATGCCACTTCCAGGACGAGCTTCGAGTGTCATAAGGAGTCGCACCTTTGGTAGAGTCGATATACCAACATTTATCCCTCCTCAAATACCACCAGCACCACCAACATTCTCCCCCATTTCTTCAAATGTGAGGGATGTGACTCGTACACGGTCAGAAGTAAGGCGAATATTCCCGTCAAGTTCAGTTTTCACAAGAGCACAATCAGCTATTCCATCTATAATGCATGGAGCAGATAAATCTTGTATTTTTGGATAATAACCAAGGGATATTATTGGTGTACCACCTGTGCCAATCAAGAAACCAGAACTCGTTCGATACTTATTTGTAGATGTATCAATATTTGATACATCACCTTCGGCTGTAGTAAACAAAAACCCCTTCTCCCGCACATCCTTCGCAATAGCCTCGGTAATAGCGCGAGCACTTTCCTGCACTTCACGCTGCACCTCGAGTTTGCGTGAGAGAGTCATAACCTGAGTATATACCTCAAAAGCCGACAGCATCATCAAGCTGAAGATCGATATTGAAATCATGAGCTCGATAAGAGTAAATCAACCTCGTGAAGAAGCAACTGAAGTATGAGAGCGAGATGAAAAAAGAGACATAATTAGCGTTTCCAGTCGGTTATAAGCGTTGAGAGAGTATATGTCCTCTTCGGAACTTCTGTTGATACAACAGAAGTAATTTTGAGTGTATCGGGCATAGACAGGCTCCCATCATCAGATCAGATAGTTTCCACCTTAAGAACTTTTCGAAATTTCGTAGGAGTTTTGTAGGTAGCACTGTCACAATAGCCATATCGTGGAGTATTTGCTTCACGACAAAGTTTGTTATTATCACTTGGTGTTTTTTCAGTGACCTTTAGTTTGAATTGATTATGGATTGAATCAAGCTCTTCTTTAAGAAGATAATCTTTTCAACTGAGTAAGTATTCAGATGGCGTCATGTTTCCGTTACTACCACTCCAAGCTCTCAATGCGACCCAATTCGTATCACGCATATTCTTAACTTCTTCAATATCCGATCGCATCAAATTATAAGCAATAATCTCATCTTGACTCGATGCTGAGAGAAAATTCGCTCGTTCGAGCATCATATACGCCCCAACGAGTCCAATACTAAAAACTGCCATCGCAATAATAAGCTCAATGAGCGTAAATCATTGATTGGATGAGAGAGAAGAACGAGTAGTGGAAAAATACATAACTATCGAGGAGAGAGGGTAACGGTTTTTGTCAGTGTTGGATCATCACCGAGTTGAAGAAGAAGTTTGACATCAGATTGAGAGATTCATCAAGAAAGTGTTTGAGAGCCTGATCCATTCGGTGCCTCAAAGAAGATGTATCAAGTGGACGTAGAAGAAGTTACAGTGGTTCATCCAATTGCCTTAATACGAATTCTTTGATCCACAAGAGTTATGGGAGAGAGGCTACAACTTGAGAATGAAGAACTACAGCTTGTATATACCGTTGGAGACGAAGGGCGATATCGAATATAGTTCACCGTTGGAGCCATTATGCCCCCATTTGGATTAATCTCGATCGCCGTACTTGCTGTTTCTTCAATACTTCAACCTTTAAAGAGAAAACCGTTACTTGCCTCACTCTTCGCCTGAGATACCAGTTGTTCAAACCGTGCGACCTGCGTACGAACCCTCTGCTTGTCACTAAAATAATTATAGGGGGCAGCAGCGAATGTTGCAAGAATCGCAATGATAGCAATAACAATCATCATCTCAATGAGCGTAAAGCCACTTCGAGATGATGAGAGAGCTGATTGGGAACGAGAACCAGAAAAAAACATAGAAGAAGAATTACCCACCAACACTCTGAGTGATCTGAATAATAGCGGCAAATATCGCAATCGCAAACCAAAGTACAAATACAGATGCAAAGATAATAGCAAGCGGTTCAACAAATTTCACCAACATTTGCACGGACATATCCACCTCTCGTTTGTACTGAGCACTGGAACGTTCAGCAACTTTATTAATGGTAGATGTTCTCTCACCAGCAGCTACAAGCTGCACAAAGTCACGAGGAAATATAGTGTGCTCTGGATCAGCACCCTCGATACTCTCAGCAATACGATCGCCTTGCTCTACCCGCTTTGCAACATCTTCGAGGAGCTCTTCGCTCACCACATTCTCAGATGCTTCTCCAGTAAGACGGAGCGTACGAACAATAGGAATACCAGAAGACAAAAGGAGTGAAAACATGCCAGTAATTCGCACCATCAAGTAGTTTCGTAGGAGAACACCAATAACAGGAAATTGAAGGAGAAATTGATCTCTCGCTCGAGCTCATTCATAGCTCGAAAAATACACCTTAAAAAAGACAATAACGGTAGATCCAATAATAAAAAGTACAAAGAACCAATTCTGAACAAAAGTACTGCAAACAATAAGCATCTTTGTGACAAATGGTAGTGTAGCTCAAGTTGATTCAAAAAGCGGCATAAGTCGAGGAACAATATAGAGCATCACACCCATCACTGCGATGATGAGTACGACAAATACCATAATTGGATACGTCATTGCACCCTTAATCTTGTTCTTGATATCCTGCATTTCACGAAGTTCAACAGCAAGAGAGACGAGAGACCTCTGGAGAGTTCCTGATTGCTCCCCCGCTTCAATGACTGCAATTTCACCACGATCAAATATTCGAGGAAGCTTCTTGAGGGCCGTTGAGAGCGGATCACCAGAGCGAACAAATTCGGTAATAGTGACTACTTCTTGTTTGAGTCGAAGATTGTCAGTTTTATCAGAGAACGATGAGAGTGCCTCGAGAATGGTCACACCACCTTCGACAAGATTCGAAATATGCTCATAGAACAATGCCTTGTCTTGGGTTTTTATTTTTGTGAGACGAAGTGCTATTGCACTCAAATCAAAGATTGCCATAGAAGATATTTATTTTGCATCGAGATAATACACTTCGAGTGCGAGGCTCAAATCAAATGGACCAGTTCATTCAGGCATAGTGAAGCTCTTGAGAAGAATTCGACGATTTTCACCTTCAGATGCAAGCAAATTATTGATAAGTTGGCGAAGATCAACCACGCTATTTACATGAAAAGAAACATTCATATTTGCACGAGAGAGGCCACTTGGATCTTGTGCTCAGCGAGACATACTAATATCCTTGAGCTCTGCTGAGGCACCAACTATGGATCGAATATTAGCAAGGAGTTCATCTTCACGATATGCACCAGCATAACGAGCTACTTGTTTCTTGAAAGCTTCATCTTTCAAGCGCTCTTGAAGAGCAGTTAATTCTGCTTTCGTTGCTTTTTTTACCGTTTGAGCTGTTTGAAGTTCATTCTTGGTATTTTGTAGCCCGATATACTGTTGAAAGTAATCATACGTCACAAAGAATCAAATCAGAAGAGTGATGAGAAAAAGAAACACTCCAAGTACATCTTGAGAGGAAGCACGATATTTAGTAGTTTGAGTCATATTCTTAGAAATTATCGAGTAAGAAATTCAACAGAGAACGATCGAGTTTCATTATTACCAGCAACGCTTGAAATGGGTTGCAATTTGAGAACACCTGTTGGATTGAGGAGAGTTCCGCTTCCAGATACAGCCGCAAGAGGTGATGCTTGAGTACGGAAAGCAGCAATAAAATCAATCACACGAGTCAAGGCATCTCCTTCTGGAGTACCGACATTATTTGCCGTGATTACAGTCATCACTCGTCCATCATTATAATTAAATCACTTGGTAGTGACACTATACTGTTTTTCTAGATCCGACACAAGATCCATAATTCGTACAGGATTGTTATCTGCAATAAGCGTATTGATTTTCTTTTCATTCTTTTCATAGATCATAGCACCTTGTACTGTTCGATCTTGCTGAATAAGAGCAATATCAGCATCAAGATTCTGATTGTCCGTTGTTATAGCTGCAATATCTTTTTGTGAAAAAGAGTTCATAAAATAGAGACCTACTGTACCAGCAAGCACTAAGACAAAAAGAAGCCCAGAAAAAAAGAGTGTTCGAGAGTAAGAACTATGCGCAGGTACAATTGGTGAAGCTGCTGCGCGGATAGATTCATCAAGTTTTTGTGATGGTAATACCGTCATAGAGATAAATTTGGAAATATCGGATCTATGATACGATGCTTTTTTGATAAATGCAATATTCTCATCTTGTCATCAGTTAATCACTCATTCTAAGATAAAAAGGGGAAATAAAAAAGCATCTCGAGATCATCGAGATGCTTTTTTATACAGCAACTGCTGCCTTAATACTTGAGTGAGGATCGTAACCCTCAAGGATAAAATCTTCATATTGAAAATCATTTATATCCGTGATTCTCCTTACAAATTTCATACTTGGGAACGCTCTCATGTCTCGTGAGAGTTGCTCACGGCAGGCATCAAAGTGGTTATGATAGATATGTGCATCGCCGATCACATGGACAAATTCTCAATATTCAAGTCCCACGACTTCGGCAATCATCATAGTAAGAAGTGAATACGATGCAATATTGAACGGAATACCGAGAAACATATCACCTGATCTCTGATACATGAGACAAGACAGTTTACCGTCCGTCACAAAGAACTGAAACATCATATGACATGGTGGTAAAAGCATCTTCCCTACCTGTGCAGGATTGTACGCAATAACCAGAATACGACGTGAATACGGATCACGCTTCAGGGTATCGATCACATTTTGGAGCTGATCAATTCACTCAGAGTTAAAATTCCTCCATTGATGCCCATAGACAGGACCAAGTGACCCATGTTCACGAGCAAACTCTTGATCATTCGCAACTTTTTCAATAAACTCTTGCTGTGACAACTCTCATCCATTCCGTTTATATACAGCATATGGCCACTCATCCCAGATGTGAACATTGTTTTGTACCAAAGATTCAATATTCGTCTCACCCCGTATAAACCAGAGAAGCTCATGAATGATGCCACGCAGGAATACCTTTTTTGTGGTCAAGAGTGGAAATCATTTTGAAAGGTCAAAACGCATCGTTTCGCCAAACAATGCTCGTGTACCAATACCAGTACGATCCATACGATCATTCCCAGATTCAAGGATACGAGAGAGCAAAGAGAGATAAGCACTCTCGCCGCTGACAATATTATTTTCGGACATATGTAAGAAATGAAAAAGTACTATGTTCCCGAAAAGACACCAAAGAAAAATCCGATCGAAAATCACTCACTACCGTATCTGTTTGATAATCACCAGCAACCAACGTAAGCTCTACTTGATCGATTAATTCTTGTTGAAAAAAAGCATTATACACCATAGCCCCACCGAGGATAAAAAGTTTCTCAATTCATTTTCACTCAGCAAAATCAAGGAGCTCTGGGATGGATGCAAATGTCTGAATTCCATCGATAGGTTTTTTACTTAAGACAAGATTTTGACGACCAGGAAGAGGACGAAATGCTTCTGGCAAGCTCTCATAAGTACGCGAACCCATAACAACCACTCCACCCATCGTAAGCTCTCGAAAATGTTTCATATCCTCAGGGATATGCCAAGGGAGTGTGCTATTTTTTCAAATTCCACACATCTCATCCATAGCAAGTACAGCCGTGATTTTCATAGAGAAAAATTAGCTTTTACCAGTAGTACCAAACCCACCACGATCTGATGTATTCATGGATGTAACCACTTCAAACTCTGCACGCTCCACTGGAACAAACATAGCTTGTGCTATTCGATCTCCAGGATTGAGTGTAATGCTTTCTTTTCTCATATTTATAACAGCGCACTTGATCGTATCGTTATCACCACAATAGTCTTGATCAATAATACCAAAACTATTCACAAACATAAGTCAAAAATTCTTGAAAGTAGACGATCTTGGGCAGAGCATAAGTACATAACCAGGGGGTGTGGCAATGACAACACCCGTCTCCACAAGCGCATATTCACCCGGAGCAATCGTTTTTGTCTCACTCACGGGCATATCAAAAGCACACGCGCCAGCTGTCTTATACTCAAGCATAACTCACTCAGGAAGCTTTGTTCGAACTATCATAGTAATGAAAGGAAATGATACAAAGTTAGTATAGTAAAATTTCCTGAAGTAAAAAATTTTTTACTTCAGGAAATTTATCTTTTATCAAAGAGAAATTATTAAATACAAGGCATAAGACCCTAATCTATATAAACCGTTGTACCAATTTTTGACCAGTCGTAGAGCCATTTTACTGCTTCATAGGGAGTATTCACACATCCATGGCTTCCTGCAGATGTATAGCTCGATACTCAGAACTCTCTACGCCAACAATTATGCTTATTGCAGGCATCGTGAATACCATAGGCACCATAGAACGCAATCCAATAATCAACCCAGAGTTCGTATTTTTCATCTGGAAAAGGAGATTTTAAGATTTTATTCCGTTGTTTATTGTACACTTGAAATACCCCTGTTACGGTTTCATGTTTGTTACGGCCACTTGTAATGGGTGTTGAGAGGACTAATTCCCCATCTTCATAAACGTACATTTTTTGATCCAAGAGTGAGATAAATACTTGTGAGTATATATCAAAAAATGGTGCGGCAGGAGGAGTATTGTTTCCCCATTTTTGTTTCTCAGAGAGAACAAGATCCTGTCGCTTGATACGTGCAATATTACGAAGCCTCTCAGACTCATCACGATACTCTTGGAGTACACGAAAAGAAGACTCATATGACTCCTTCAGATTTTGATAAGAAACATTAGCTAAATTCTCCTCGGAAAATATATCATGATATGATTGCAAGATAGTCACTTCATCAAAAGAGAGTTCACCATCATGATTGACGCGATAAAAAGAAGCGAGAAAATTAATCTCATGTTCGAGTGCGCGGATTTTTTGCACGAGTAATACCCTTTGAGCTGATTCAGATGCTCGTAGTGCTGATCGCACTTCTTGTTGAAATGGAATCATGGATCCAGAATCATCATCTCATGATACATCAGAAGCAATTTCAGTATTTTCTTGGGGAATATATCCTGAAGAGAGATTTGAATTCTGCGATTGTTGTATATGTCCTTCCTCTGCATTTGTCTTGAACAAAATAGGTTCCTCAAGTTGGAGGACTTCTCATTTAAGAAAATGAATACACAAAACAACATATGACAGAGTTGAGCGTATACCTCATTGAATCACCATCAAGCCGTAACTGGCTGGTGTATATTGAGATTGATTTTCTTCAGAAAGTTGAGTCCATCGATATCCGAGTAAACATCATAAAATTACAATAAAAGAAGCACAAAGAAGGAGTATTGCTACCAAAATGCGAGATTTTTTGAAGGAACGAAGCGAGAAATTTGGAAACATCAGAAACATCAAGATCACTATTGGAGAATATAGTAAGATTTGTAGAAAAAAAGCAATTTTTCCTTTCTCTTTCATTAAACAATGCTCATTTTACGTAAAATTATTGACATAATTATTTTAATATTTGCAATATTAAAATAATTATGATAGAGTAATGACGTTTCAAACATTTTATCAATAAAAATACCAATATGATGAAACAATACAGTGTTCTTTTTCTCGTTGCTGCTGGCATGACACTCTCTAGTACACTTGCAGCATACGCCATGATGGACGCACCATCTTCTCGTGAGATGCGCACCGACAAAATTATGAACATGGAGAAATTACATTCTACAAGTGGATCAGAAACATTCTCTGGAAATATAAAGCCACGTTGCAATAAAAATGCATCTGATACGGGCAGTGTTCGCTGCACTGAGCTGAAAAATGGAACTCTTTGAGAAAATAGACAAGAGAAGCTTCAAGAACGAAAAAAACTTCAACAAGAAAAGGAGCAAAAAATGAAAGCTCTTTGGCAAATGCGCGACACTATCATCGACAAACTCCTTGCAGGAGAATCACTCTCCGATGCTGAAAAAGCAGAAGCAAAAGTGATGCTTGCTGAGCGAAAAGAACGTAAGTCAGAAGTAAAAGAACGAGTTGAGGAAATAAAATCAAGTGGAGAAAAAGTTGGACCAATAAAGCGAACTGAAATCCGAAAGGAAGTACGAAAGGATATGAGAGAGGAGCGGAGAAATGAAGAAAAAAGTTCGACGGAAACAAGGTAATTCTCTTCCAAAGAAGATACCCCACACCATTGGTGTGGGGTATCTTTCTAAGTATAACACTCTTGTTTTTGTGTTATTTTCCATTTTAGTGGAGATCTACTTTTCCTTTATTCATCGGAATGATCATCATGGTAGAAAATAAGAAACATTTCTCTTTTAATCAGACCAATAGAAATCGTATAGATAAAAGCTTTATATCCTATATTTTCTTTAATTCAATGACTCTACGAGGCGTGTCAACTATCAGGCGATATGTACCCGTTGTGAGGTTCGTAAAGCGACGGAAAAATGGATAGAATCAAGCAAACACCTTCAAGCTCAGGACATCCAGGAAATCAATATGGAATTCTTGGTTGGAAATAATGTTGCCACCACGATCAAAACGAATCGATTTTGAATCGGTAATACGAAAATATCAACCATTTCCATCAAATCGAAAAAAATCGGATGTTGTTGGTATTGAAATAGTATCGCGAATATCATCAATGGGTTTTCCATTGAAAAGCATTCTATACTTTTCTTGTTGGATCTTTTTTATCGGATTTACAAGAAAGTGATACGCGCCGTCAATATTCGAGAGCTCAAAATACCCTATTTGTAAACGCAGTTTCCCTTCTGTCAAAAGATTAAATTGTTCACAAGATATGAATATCTCACCATGTCATTCTCATATGATGAGTCTGTAACCGATGCGTTCTACAAACACGTGTGGTTTGATAAATTGTCATCCGCCAATATGAAAAGATTGGGATATAAATCGATCATAGGCTTGGGGATTGTTTGGACTGTATTTTTGTATAATTCGAAAATGCTTCTTCTTCCCATCTATTTCAATGATATTAATACCATCAGACACGACTTTTTTTGGATCTATCTTACATCGAAGTGGGAGACGTTGCTGGATTCCATCAATCCAGATTTGTGAGATGAGTCGATTTTCAAAAGAATTTCCTTTTGGAGACTCAGAAATCACATAAAAAGACCCATCCTTTACCACAGACCATCAAAGATTGGCAAATAAGGATTCATATGTATTCGATGTGATATCTTGTACTTTTTCCAAACGTCACATATAAAAAATAAAACACCACTATAGTGCCTTATTTTGATCAATTTATCAAATAATTAATCACAAAATATTTTCTCAAAAAATCCTTTTTCTTCATCTTTTCAAATTCATCGCTCATGAGCGATCGCTTCGTAGAGTTCCCGTTCTTTTTTGGAAAGTTTCTTTGGGATTTCGACCTGAATATGAAGGTAGAGATCACCTCGATGATCGCGTCGAGAAATCGATGGAAATCCATCTCACTTGAGTCTAATGACATGATCTGGCTGAGTGCCAGCAGTAATATCAACACTACGATCCCCAATTACTGGGATTTTTACACTTTTTTTAATCCCGAGAACCAGCTCTACTGGATGAAGAGGGAGAACAAAATGAATATCATCTTTCTCACGTTGCATACCATGAGGCACATCGACAACACTAATATGAATGTAGAGATCACCTCGAGATTTACGCTTCGAATCGATTGATCCTTCGCCTCGCATTTTGAGACTTACTCCATCAGAAATTCCTGCGGGAATTTCGACCGCCTGAGTTGTCTTTTTTCGAATGCGTTTTTTGCCATGACACGTACCACACGGATCCGAGATAGTCTCTCCTGATCCATGACATACGCCACAAACCGAGGCTTGTTCCATGACACCAAATATTGTCCTCACACGTTCACGCACTTGTCCCGATCCATGACAATGGCTACATTTTACCGGCTTGGATCCTGATTTTGCCCCAGACCCATCACAAGTTCCGCAGAGATCATATCGCTCATATTTGAGTTCAAATTTTCACCCTTTGTAACTATCAGCAAAATCGAGAACGAGTTCAGCTTCTTCATCTTCACCACCATGTGATTGTTCACGGGTACTGCCACCTGTAAAAAATTGCTCAAATATATCACCAAATCCGCCAAAACCTTGTGAGCTAAATCCTCCTTCAAATCATCCAAAGCCGCCTCATTGACCAGGAGGTGTACCAGTCTGATCATAGTACGCTTTCTTTTGAGGATCTGAGAGTGTCTCATATGCTGCGCCCACTTCCTTGAAAAGTGCCTCCTTTTCTTTGTCGCCACCAGTTCGATCTGGGTGGAGCTCCATAGCTTTTTTGCGATATGCTTTCTTGATCTCATCTGCTGTCGCATTTCGATCAACCCCAAGAATGCTGTAATATTCGTATGACATTTGATTTTTAAAAGTATTTAGATACAAATCGTGCATGGACTATACAGAAATCACCGAAAAAATCAAGCACCGAATGTGAATGCGTGCTATTCCAAATAGTCAAGAGCTTGGATTCTTTCAACGTACACAGATTGTTACCAAGATTCTCACAAAGTTGACACCTGGTATTGAGTGTATAGCACTTGTTAATAGTACCGCTCTTTGTGCTACTCATCCTGAGAGCGATATTGATCTCCTCGTCGTAACCAAACCATGACATCTTATGTTGACACGAATCATACTTACACTCCTTCTCAAGTGGCGTGGCGAACTTCGACGATGAGATAATGATATTAGCAAATTCTGTCTCTCATTCTTCCTCGACACTGGTCATCTCGACATGTCGAAGATAGCACTCGAATGAAGTGATCCTTATCTCGCACTCTGGACATCACGAATTGTCCCTGTTGCTATGACCGATCATTTCTATAAGAAATGGAAAACATCAAATCAATGGGTATGAATTCCATTTGAAAATCCATTTCCAAAAGCACAAATCATCGAAGAACTATCATGTGTATCAAGGTTGATACGTCCAATCATATGATATATAGACCTTCTCATATACGGAATATACTCGCTCATAAGAAGAATGACAACGCTCAATAAAACTCCTATCAAAACGCCTTGGGGAATTGTTATCAATCGATGAATACAAAAACTCCATCCTGATGATAAGAGGATGGAGTGGAGAAACTATAGATAATTATTTTGAGTGAGCTGATTGTTGAGCTCATGCTACTCATACAACAGCAAGACCACTAATAATCAACGAAATTAATCAAATAGTTTTTGTGAATGGTAATACCTTGATTGCTGCAACTACTACTCCAGCACCAGCGACACCCGTCAATATCTTTTCAACGGTTGTGTCAATACCAAAAGATGCGAGCGTAGTATTAACAGCACTCATAATACCCGAAGTTATGGTATACGATGTTGTATAACTTGCTTTATTCAAGATCGAGTCCAACATGGCAGCTGTTTGTGCTACGATAGGATACTTATCAACACTATTCCTAAGATTATAAATATATTGACCAAAATGATCTGGATTTTTTTTCTGAAAGTATGCAAACAATTTAAGAGATAGTATCGGCTTTTCTCAGGAACTTAGTGCTCATGCGTTAGGATTACCACCTGTAATCATGTAAATTTCAAATAAATCCTTCATCGTCATCGTATCAGGTCCAAGAAGATTGAGAAGATCCTGAGTGCACCCGAACTCTCTCGCTATCGAATTTCGAAAAGGATTGAGGAATTTTTCCGGATTAGCCATATCAACAACAAATTGCTTTTCTCAGGAATTTATATCAGTAACAGTATTGAGAAATTGGGTAACCGTCAGATCTCTTGTTGTCAGGAAGAACATTTTTTGTGTAAGCGAAGGTGATAATCAACGTGCCTTAAATGACTCAAATCTCTCGTCCATTAATGATCACTTTCCAAGAATAAATTTCCCATCTTGCATTTTCAGATCAAGAAATAAATCTGATGGAAGATCCGTAATATTATTAATAGATAAGTGTGAGATTTTTTCACTCATTTGCAAGAAATAATTATATCATTTTTTCGTATACAGAGTTGATATAAGTGAAATAATCTTTATATCTTTCCAGTTAGGATCCATACCGAATGTTTGAGCAAAGTACAACTCATTTTTTTGAAACATCTCTTTAATAAGTTTACAAGCCGATTGTCGCTTGGATCGGTCCACGTTACTTACTTTTCCGCTTCGTCTCACGAGATCATCAACAGATAATGATTGGATTTGTTTATAGCTAAGGTTTTGGAGTTCACTAGCAGTTAAAAGTGATACAGCATCTGTTTCAACATCCGTTCGAAAAGCAACTTCATCTTTATTTGTTGTTGCATCTCTCATGCCTCAATAAAGAGCTCATAGATAATTGGAGTATATCATGGGATTCGTTCCTTGAATCAGAAATTTTGCAGTAAAGTTTGCCTGTTGCGCCGTGAGTATTTGTTGAGCCTCAATCTCCTCCTGATGAGTACTGTCTAATGTCTCTGGTTTATTGTCTTCAGTTTTCTTCTCATCATCCTTCTTTCCCGTATACTTCGCGAGAGCATCTTTGAGATTTCCACCGAAGAGCACAGCAAAAAAGAGTCATATACCCTTGCTAATATCACCTTTTTTGACGAGCTCCCATCCAGCATCCCAAGCATCACCGATATCCGAAGACCATTTTTTGATCTTCTCTAGTGGCTTCATAATGCCTTTGACCGCCTCCTCAGCCTTCTTGCCGCCAGATTCAATAGTAGCTACAACACCAGTTCCACCTGCAACCGCTACAGCTGCTTGTGCTGTAGTTGGAAGAGATTCAGTCTTAACATCGGGAGTTGTTTTTGGGGTACGTGCTACTACATCTTGCTTCAGATCAGCCGCTTTTTGTTGTGTTTCAGCAATAGTCTGTGCATAGATTTGATTACGCAACTCAGAAACAAGTCGATTTGTCTCAGTCAGAGTCGCATCGTATTTTTTATCACGATCTTCTTTCTGGAGATATTTATTCAACTGAGTGAGAAATGTATCGATCTTCCCTTGAATCTTGGGATCATGTTTGAGTGCATCATCAGTAAAGGTAGTTCGAAGATCTGCGAGAAGTCATTCGTACGAACTTTTGATATTTACATATGCGGGATACACAAACTTCCCGGCAGGAAGTTGATGATCAAAATCCTCCCATCGTGCCGTGAGGGTAGATTTGAGTTTCTCAAGAAGTGTGTTTTCTGAAGATAAGGTGCGTTGTGTTTCTATTGAGGGAGACATAATATACAAATGTTAGTGTGATTGTTGTGGTTTTGCTGCAGCGATGGCCTGTGCTGGAACTTCAAAAAGTGTCATAGAGAGTTTCTCACTCGCATAAAGAACAGGAAACCCTATTGCGGCTGTCTTGCCGACAATTTCACCTCACTTAATCATGGTATTTGCAGCCTTGATTGCCTTTGATCACGTAACATAGTATTTCATTGACTGACCAACAAATGGGAGAAAACTTACAGCTCATAATCATAAACGTATTGCTGCATCACGATTTGTCACCTTATTGCCAGCAATATCTTCACCATATGCAAACATATTAATTGCTTGACCGATATCCCATCCTCCAGCAAGCATATTGCCAAAAATAGGTATAGCCATAGATCCAGCACTCACACCAAGATCCAGAGCATACATGTTTGCTTTATGCTTATCTTCTTCTGTTTTAGCATTCAGCATCAGTTTTCCTATCTCATAAGCTCCTACACCCATCATACCAGCACCGAGTCGTCCTGCAACTTTATCAGTTGCGGACATCTTTGCATGAAGTTTTTCTACGGACTCGATAGCAGCAGTATTTGCATATGATGTGCCTTTAATCGCTTTAATGAGATCTCATGGCACACTCTCAATCTGAGCACCATATTTTAAGATAGCTTTATTTTGTACGGTTACCCATGTATTGTACTCTCATACAAGCTGTGTAATTTTTTTCTTTGCGGTATCAATCTCAGATGGTGTCAACGATCCAGAATCAATCCGAGTCATCTCTGCTTTGATCGCATTGCGTCTCGCCTCAGCCTCAACACGTACTTTCTCAATAGCAGCAACCGACTCGCTGTATTGTCGCATATTTGCTTTGAGGTGTGCGTCAAGATTATTGATTGCAACAGAAGCTCGGTGTGCATCATAGGGAACATGATTTACTGCTCATTCTACTTGATCCAAAAGGAACTTTGTTGCAGGATCAGGCTTATTCTGAAGTACCACCATAAGAGCATGGGCTGATTTTGTTGTCATACCATTTTTTGTGAACCAATCTTCTAGAGTTGATTTCCAATTAGCTGGATGAGTACTGATACGATCTTGTGCTCTTGTAGCAGTGTCCAGTTGTCACTTTACTCACTTCGCCTTACCCTCGGCAGCTTGAACATCAGCATCAGAAATACCAGTTGCTGCGTCACGAATCCGTTTATTTGCAGTTCGCTGAGCTTCAATAGCATGTAATAGTCATTCTTTCACAGCTATATCACCCCAAAGATTATGAATAGGATCAGCTGGATTTCCAATTAAACGTCATACGGTTCATCTTTGTGTCGGAATTTTATTGCGATATTCATCAGTTAATGCAATTCTTGTTGCCTCCGTGCTTTGGATTTTTGCCTCAAGATTAACTAGTGATGGCGGACCCGCTTCAATATGAGTTTTTCGTGCATCAAATGCTGCCTGAGCTTTATTTCTCTCATCCAAATAGAGTTGAATAACAGCTGGATCCTTTTTCTTTGGATTTCTTCAAGTTATATAGTTATTTAATTTAAGATCTTCCCCTTGAAATACTCAATCAAGTCTTTTTAGTTCTGGATCACACCCTAAATTCGCAGGAGTTAGATCTAATAAAACTGAAATAGCTTGTTTACCTCTGGTCGCAGCCTGGTGCTCAATTTCATTTTTCTGATACTCACTACCAACACGGGGATGAGCTGGATCGCCGATTTCTGCGAGTCGTGTTTGAAGCGCTATCTCAATATCAGCAAGTGGCTTTCCGTGATATTGCGCATCAATACCAGCATTCCTGAGTGCAGTATTATAAGCGTCTTTTGCATTCTGATGTTCGGTTTGTGCAGCTACTACTTTTGCATCATCTTCAGCAAGAGTGGTTCACAGCAGATCTGCAGCTCCTTTTCGATTTTGAAGATCTGCATGATGAGCATCAACTTGTTGTTGATCAAGCGTAAGATCTGCAACCAACTGATTACGATCAGCACTACTCAGTTTTTGACTCATTTTAGCTGGATCGATACGAGCAACGCGAGCCAATTCAGATACATGATTATTAAATTCACTCAAAAGAACTCCTCGTTTTACTGGATCAGTTTCATGAACAATATCCATCAGCATATTCTTAGTTGATTGAAGTTGATCTTGAAGAGATTTATTCTGAGGTAGTCCACCAATCGTTCGATCTAACTGATCCGTGATACGTTGTCCAGCTGCTGCTAAATCACGTTCAAACTGAGCCTTATTAGCACCAGTAATGGCAGCAAGTCTTGCTTCTTGTTGTGAATCGACCAATCAATCTCGCCACTGTTTTCCATGAGCCCCAAGCCTCTGTGGACCTTGGAATATCCATTTACTTGCAAAACTTGGATCTCCTTTTTTCCACCAACGAACTTTTACGGCTTCAGCAGGATAATATCCCATAGCCATGAGCTTAAAGACTGCTATGAGTGTATTAGGTGTCTCTGGGAGATCTTCTGGATTCATCACGGCATATCAAGCATTTGTTGCATCTTCTTGAGTAATACTTCCTGACCCCTGAGCTTCAGCCGTACTCGGGAGAGAATCTCATGAATCTGAAGAGGAAGAAGATGTATCTTGATCTGCGGCAGGCGTCAAAACCGTGGTCGCAGCTACACTAGCCACGCCTGCTTGCACATCCTGTGCTACGTCACGCCTTCATGATGCAACGTTGAGATCTGCCTGATATCGGCGAACCGCAGCCTGTTTTTCGGGGCTCAGTGCCTGAATAAGTCCCTCCTTTTGTTCAGAAGTCAGCAAATCAAAATTTTCTTGGGTAATATCACCCGGAAGATCAACAAGAAAGCTAAATTCTGGTGCAAGGTGAGATTTCTCATCATCCGAGAGAACAATGGTTTCAAATGGAGTCATAGTATTGATAATTTAGATATTAAGCGTGTATTTTCTTGAGGAGATCTTTGACTGTCATGGTCTGAAGATCATTCTCGGTAAGGTTGTTTTTCTGAAGCCAACTATTGAGCTTATCCATTGGGATACTTGATTTATTCGCTCGCATATCAATCAAACTTCCATTCAATACTGAGGGGACTGAATCTTCTCAGAGAATTACATGACGCAACATCGATTTGAGAAGTGCTGAGTCAATATTAGCTGGGGTAGCCGCATAGAGGCTTGCCTCATTAGACCAGAGAGACTTGGACGGATCTCCGAGAAGTAGATCTTTTGCACGAAGGGTCGAGAGAAGAGCATCGCTCTTAAGATAATTCAAGTGTCCTTGATAACTATCAACGAGCGTTTTTCCATTTTGTGTTAAAAGTACATTTTTACCTGCAATCTTTTTATCAATCGTTGTCTGATCAATATTAGACGCGCTAAAACGACTCTCAAACCACTGCTGTAATTTATCTCACGTTGCTTCTTGTAAGGCTTGTGCGGCACCCTCCACTTTTGTGGCAACTTTCTTGGCAGCATCTCATAAACCACTCAAATTGTCACCAATTTTCTCCCAATTATTGATAGCTCATAAGCCCAATACAGCAGTTAAGCCCCGTAAAAAACTGAACTTTCCCTCTGCTCATAAATGAAACATCTTGTAGATGGCATAAAAGAGAAATCAACCAATACCAAGCATAGCAATGGGATCACCTTTACCAAGACGCATAATATCGCTAAATCATTGAGTAAAACCCTTCCCAGCGAGCGACAAAGAGGATGTAATTTTTCATCAGGTTACACCATCTTGTGCAATGGATCAAGTAATGGTTGTATTTGTTTCCTTTGATCACTCTGACGAATGATGTTGAGTACTTGTATTTACATGAGCACCGACCGAAGCAAGGAGTCCGGGATTTTTTTCAACAAATGCGCTTACCTGACCAAGATCTTGAAATCCCTTCATAGCTTGATTGAAATTAACTGACTCAAGCATGCCTGCTGAAGCAAGTAGTGAGGTAATATCAGGAGAATTCTGACCTGCCTTCTTCAGATCAGCTACATGTTCAAGAAAGGTTTTGCTACTCGCCTTTGGATCAATACCCACAATATTCCCTTGAGCATCTTTTGTGACACCGAGTTCCGTGGCATATTTCTTAAATATAGGTGAACTGTAGAGTAGTCCAGTTTTGAGTGTATCGATCGAGAGACGTCCGGTATTGACAAGTGTTTGTAATTTTGTCTGAAGCTCTACCACACTCACACCCGGTTTTGGCTGAATCTCCACTTTTCCATCTCGTATAGTGAGATTGTGTCCAGCTTGACGCAACATATTGAGAATGATAGCACCATGAACACCCTGAAGAGTTGCTTTTGTCTGAGCATCAGGCACCAGATTAATAAATTTCTCACTGAGAGTCACTGCTTTATCAAGCGTCTCTGGATTGATTTCTTTGAGGGTTTCCTCGATTTCTTTGACACTTGTATCTTCTGAAGAAGTGATTCCAGAATTTCCCTTCGTTCCATCGGTAGATCAAATAGCAATCGTCCTTAAATACCCCTTCCCCCTCTCTGCTGAAGCTAAAAACTCAGGGTTTGAAAGTAAGTCTCCATGCTCTATGGGACGACCGTAATCCACAACTACATTTCCAGCCGCATCCGTACCAGTAAATGTTGTAGTAGGTACAGGAATATTAATTCATCCAGCGGTCTTTGGTTCCCCAACTGAGGCAGTCCGCACGTGTCTTGATTGATATGAACGTGTGAACTCAAAAGCAACATCTGTTGCATCTTTGACTTCAGGTTTTTGGTTATGTTGAAGAAGTATCAGGTATGCTTTTATATCTTCAATACTATCCTCCAATTCGGGATGCTCTCATTTCAATGAATCCAACTGAGCAAATACTGTCTTCATTTTTGATGCGAGATTCCTTGATTCAACATCATTTTTAAGTTGGGCAAGGTTTTGACTTGTAAGACTTCACTGGAGCTCACGGAGGGCTTGTACCGTATCTGGTGGAAGAGTAATCGATGATACTTCCTTATCTTTTGGTTTTTCAATTGGTGCCATAGGAAAAATATAATATACAACGATATACTCTCATATTTTTCTCATTCACACAAATATTTGCGCTTCAGTTCGCTTGACAGATCAGAGATATAAAGTAATTGCAAGAGTTATCATTTGACAAAAGCAATGTGAATGAGAGAATGAGGAAAAATTATGAAAATTTCTGCTCCAGTTATTACTATTCTTGTCGGGGTGCTCTGCATAGGTAGTCCACTCTACGCAACCGATCCAACGCTCCCTGAAGCAATCGATAATCTCCAATGAGTTGATACCAGTGGGCTGCCAGGAACAACGCTCGTGGAAAAACGAGGACTTATTAGTTATATTCTCACTCGACTCTTCTGGTCTCCGAGTGATAGCGGATATACGAGCGATAAATTCGGGCGCATCAAGAGTGAATATCTCGATGTCGGATCAAATATTACGATTGGAAGTGTTCCAATGATTAGCAACAGTGGATCACTCACCGGATCAATCATCAGTGTTATCACAAATACTGTTTCACTCAATGGTGATCTTTCACTTTCATGAAGCCTCTCAATCACTGGAAGTATCACACCAACAAGCAACGATACCTATGATCTCGGTGACAATTCTCTTCGCTGGAGAGATATCTATGTACAACGAAACGCATTCAATGGTTCAGATCGCAGACTCAAGCATGATATTGAGACACTTTCAGGCTCCACTGATATCATACGTCAACTTCGGCCTGTACAATTTCGATGGAATAATTCTACTCCCTTCGATCCGCAATGATATGGATTCATAGCACAGGAAGTAGAGAGTATACTTCCCGATCTCGTAAAAACATCAAACGATATAATATTTACCAAGCTTCTCAACTACAATGAATTCATACCATTTATTGTTGCCTCGATGCAAGATGTACTACGTCAACTTGAAAATATTATAGCAAAACAAGATGAAATCATTCATCGTCAAGAAGAAATTGAGAAACGACTTGATCGACTTGAAAATTCCCTATCATTACAAAAATAACTTTTTTCTATGAAAAACTCTCTTGTGCGAATTATTATCAGTCTTATGACTCTCGGACTCCTTGCTAGCTGTACTGCAAAGCCTACCAATACTACCACACCAACTGGAAGTCCAGCAAATGAAGCTTTTTCAGGTGTATCTCCAAAAATCCAATCTCTTGAAAAATTTCAATCATGTGTAAAAACAAGTGTGAAGACATGTGGGGAAGAAAGTGCTAAAATCCAAGCAAGAGATGCAAATGATCTCTCTTGGTGCAACCTCATTGCTGATGAAAAAGCAAAACAATCATGTCAAACGAGCGTTATCTATAGTCATGCGATCACTGCACAAGATGAAAATATTTGTAAGGATCTCGCTGATGATACAATGAAAAGTATGTGCCGATCACAAATCGTCTCAGCAAAAGCAACAAAAGCACAAGACATAACCCTCTGTGATACGCTCACGACAACCTCAGCATCCGGAGTGGTTGCAGGAGTAATGACTGGTGCAAATATAACAGCAACGGGTAGTAATTCGCATGATAACAACGATAGAAATAGTGAGATGTGTCGCATGCGCGTTATTCAATCAATAAATGCTATTCATCCAAATGACAAGGCATGTGAGAAAATGAAAACAGAAGAAGGGAAAACCAATTGTCAGAACTTCATGAAAACAATGAAAGAACGAGAAAAGGAGATGAATCAAGATATGCCACCAATGCCACCAATTCCTCCAACTCTACCACTACCACTATCAGTCCCAACTCCAAAAAATTAATAAAATCTCCATAACGGAGATTTTATTTTGTGGTCTATGGATGTGTTATCCTATATTTGAAGTAACTGTCATTCCCGCGAAAGCAGGCAAGCCTCAGCAGCCCAAGTGAGTTCTTCCTCGTTGAGGGGGCTAGGGGGAGCTGTAGTATATTCATTTTTAAAAGAGCACTCATCCAACAACTCGAATATCTACACCTCAATACTCCTTAAAAACTCTTCTAAAGCAATAACTCATACCCCAAGTTCTTCTGCTTTTGCCATTTTCGATCATGCCTTTTCTCAAACAATAAGATAATCTAACTCTTTTGATACGGATGTTCTCACTTGTCAGCCATGTTGGAGAATAAGATCATGAATTGCATCGCGATTATAATTCTCAAAACCGCCTGTTACACAGTAGCTCTTCCCCTCAAGAAGACGTTGATTTTCTGAGAGTGGCAATACTTCTGGAATATCCAAAGTTACTTCTTGAAGAAGTCGTGATATAAGGTCAAATTCTTCGCTTATAAAAGACACAAGTGAAGTGATTGTCTGAGGTCAGCAATCATTCACCAAAAGAAGATCTTCACTGTATATTCCATCCGCGAGTCAACGCAGAAACACAAGGAGATGAACTCCATCGCGATGAAGCATTTCGCTAATAAATCGCGAAAGTGATCGTGCGCTACTCCTTCCAACAAGAGGAATATTGAGTGCAATAAGCCATCGCTCAAGCGAAAGAGACCGAGCTTTCTCAATTTCTCAGAGAAGATTTCCTATACTTTTTGCACCAAATCCATCCAACAATTCCAATTCCCTCCGATGATCACCCAGATGATAGATTGAGGCAATATCGGTGAGATATCCAAGTGAGAGAAAATTCTCGAGAATTTTGGTGCCGAGCCCTTCTATATTTGCACCATGTTTACTCGCATAGGTTTCGAGTGCACCGAGTCGTTGAGCAGGACACAAATGACGATTAGGGCAATATACCGCAACCTTCCCTTCGTCTTTGATGAGCAAGTGCTGACATGATGGACATGTGAGTGGCGGCAATATGATCACCTCTGTCCCAGTGCGTTCACTCACAATACTACTCACAATATCAGGGATCACCTCACCGGCGCGTTTAATAAAAACCATATCACCGATTCGCACATCTTTGAGAGTAACTTCATCATAATTATGAAGTGTTGCACGAGATATAGTCACACCACCAAGATCAATTGGTTCCAACAGTGCCACAGGAGTCACAATGCCAGACCGCCCAACACTATGCTCAATTGCGAGAACTCTTGTACGTGCCTCCGTGGTTGGAAATTTATATGCTATTGCGTAACGTGGATGATGCGCTGTGTGTCAGAGATGTCTCCAAAGCGAAAGATCATCAACTTTAAGTACAAGCCCATCAATCTCAAAATCAAAAGCATCTTTCAGTCGTACTAAGTCTTCAATTTGAGATACAAACGCCGTCATATCTGTATATGTTTCAAGAAATGGTGAAACAAGAAACCCCCAAGAAGTGAATAGTCATACAAGCTCTCGATACGTCGTAGATCCATCAATATCAATCTTGCTCGTTTCACTCGTATAGGCATAAAAAAGTAATCATCGATCTTTGGCAACTTGCGGATCCAACTGTCGTAGCGTTCCAGAGGCAGCATTTCTCGGATTTGCAAAGAGTTTATCTCAAGCGAGAGTCCGTTCATAATTAACACGCTCAAATTGTGAGCGAGGAAGAACAATTTCACCACGGATCTCTATTCGAGATTTGTAAGAAATAGACAAGGGTATACTGGACAAACCAAGAATATTAGCGGTAACATCTTCCCCTTCACGACCATTTCATCGAGTCAAAGCACGCTTGAGTATACCATCAACATAGAGAAGAGAGAGTCCAAGTCCATCAAGTTTTACCTCAACGCTATATCCAGAAAGCTTATCTCACTCTCCAATTTCACTCAGAATGCGAGTATTAAAGTCGAAGAGATCTTCTGCATTATAAGTATTCGCAAGGGAAATCATGGGTTCATCATGGACACCTTTTGAAAATTGACGCGAAAGAGCAACAGCAATTCGATTCGTTGGAGAATTTTCAAATTGGATACCACTCAGTTCTTCTGAATGAGCAAGATAGGAAAAAAGAAGATCGTATTCACTGTCACTAACAATTGGATCGGAATCAACATAATATCTCTGATTATTTTCAAAAACTATCTTTTGAAGCAGTTCAATATCGGAGAGTGTGAGTGGAGCATTAGAGTGTGCAAGAGATAAAAATCGTTGTGACTCCTCAAGAAGAGAGAACATAAAAATGCAGGAAAATTTTCCTGCATTGTATTGAGTTTCACGTGTTGGTCGAGAGGATTATGCTTGTTCTTGTCTGCGAACATACCAGTATCCACCGATAAGTGCAATCAGAAGCATTGCGGCCATAAGTCCTGGACCTGTTTGCACCTTTGTTGCCATACCAACATTTGGAGAAAGAGTTTTCCCATCACTACAAATAGCCTTGATGGCAAAATCTTCATATTTAATAGCACCGGATGCTATATAGATCTTATACATTGGCTCTTTTGTGTCAGCAACAAATTCGAGTTCCCCACTTCATGTCCTCTTATATACCTTGTATCCTTTGGAATTTTCAACACTCTTCCAGCTAATAATAGATACTCATTTTTCGCTTACTACTTTGATATCACCAACATCCCCCACCACACACGCCTGAGGGCCTGCAGCATTGAGTGTCATCGCAACTTCTTGCACATTAGACATGAGACTAGAGATTTCAGCTCCCTCTTTATCAAGACCAGATACTTTTACAAAATAGGTTGCTGGGGTGATACCATCGATATACCAAGTATAGAGCCCACCGGATCCTATCTTCGATCGATCATAGGTAATACGCTCATTCGTGAGTGCATCCTTGCCTGTTCCATAGAGAATCTTGAATTTTGAGAGTTCTGCGGGAGGATTCGTCACATTAAATTGAAAATTGAGTTTTGATCCTTGTTGTTCGATCTTGATATTCTCGAATTTTGTCTCTATTTTTGGTAATGTACAACCAATACAACCAGGAATACCATCTTTAACTGATAAAGTTGCCGCTTTTGCAATCGTATTTGATTTACCAAGATCACTCTTTATGGTCACAGCTATATCATAACTTCCTGTTGCGGATGGAGCAACGAGTTTACCTTCATAGAATCATTCTTTTGTCTCCTTAAAATTCTCTACGAAGTCACCAAGCATCACTCGGACCTCTGAAAGCTTTGGTTGTGCCTCAAACGAAACTTTCAATAGTCATTTTGGCCATATAGTTAAACCACCTTCAACATTAAAATTCTTGATCAACCCAACATCCTCTCACTTCTTCACAACAATTTTCTGACTCTCACCAATAACCTTATCATTACCATCAAGAACTTTTACCTGAAGAACATTTTCAGATTGAGTAATATTTTTGAGAGATGCTATAAATTGCCCCTGTTCATCACTTGTAACAGTTGTTAGAAGTGCACTACTGAGCCATATCTGTACTTTTGAATTCTTTTTTGTCGCACCAACAACCTCAATGGAATCAGAAGAAAGTATCGTTCCACTCTCTGGAGAGATAATTGATACCTTTTCCGAAAGCGTTGATGAATTCTTTGGGGTTCACGAGCTGGGAGCAACATCTATAATATAGGTTCCGTTGAGAGAGGTATTCACGAGATCACCAATATTCACCAACATTTTCCCTTCTTTTGTAAAAGACAATCCCTTCGAAAAAGTTTTTTTACCAGCATCACCACTGGTAAATGTATATCCATCCTGTCCATATGGCACCGTAGCTTTCGAATCTTTATCCACGAAAATGAAGATGCTACCATCATAATTCTTATCGATGGAACCATCTTTTGCTACTGCTTTAACCGTAATATCAATCGCTTCTCCTACAGTGGTAGTCTTGACCGCTTCAATTTCAAAATGATCAGCACTATCTGCAAAAGCAAATGGCGTAAATGGAGTACTCACAAGGGAAATGAGACTCAAGAGGGCAAGTATTCTTTTCATAAAAACAAGAGATTTTATAGGGATTGTATTCTCGAGAGAGAAAAAGAAAAATAGGATTTCAAAAAAACGATTGACGATGAGTTATTATGCATTCATATAAATGATATTCCCATCATGAAGTAATTTTTCAGGAACAAGAAATTCATGTTGTGTCGTAAAAAAGGTGAAATATGACTCATAAAGCGATGTGAGTGTCGCAATATGCTCCTTATCAAGTTCAGCAAAAATATCATCAAAGAGGAGAATAATCTTCTTGTCCGGACGGCTTGCAGCAATATAGCGAATTTGTTCAGATTTAAGAGCAAGAAGTAGTGTTTTGTTCTCTCATCGGGACAAATAATCACTACTTTGAATCTCTCCATGATGGGAATGAACAACAAATCAAAAATCATCGTGCTGTGGTCCAATACTTGTATGTCCGCTCGCAATATCATGTATTCGCTCTTTTCTCAGTGCCTTGAGAAAAGTTTGGGTATTATCGTGTGCATCTAGATCACCCGAATGATGCCAACTAACATAATGAGTCTTTCCAAGTAACAATTGAAGGTATTCACTCGAGAGGGAAATATGTTCAAAAAAACGATCCCGAAGCATTTTGAGATCCCATGCAGCATCAACGTAGATTTGATCCCAATCATCGAGGAGATCTTCCGATTGGCCTTTATCTCGTATTTTTTTGAGAAGGGTATTGCGAGATTTGAGTGCAGTCTCAAATTTTTTTATCACCTGAGCTGCACTCTGATGCGATATGAGAAGTGTTTGGTCAATAAAATTTCGACGCAAACTTGGTGAGAGGTAGAGAATATTCATCTCAAGCGGTGTAAAAAACACACTTCTATATTTTTGTTCTTCAAGATATTTTGCTCGAGAGAGTTTGTGTCATTGGAGATAGTATGTGGCATTCGCCTGATAAGAAATTTCATATACACGAGGTATGATCATACTAGCATCTCTCATTTGGATATGAAATATATCACCTCATTCCGGAACAAAATCCCCAAACGAACGCTCTTTTGGCGGAAGAGCATTTGTCAGGAGAAATATTGCTTCTAGTAATTTGCTTTTGCCAGATCCATTGGGACCTATCAGAATATTGCTCTTTGGAGAGCAGGAAAATAGTTCTGATGATCTATGAGCAAAAGGAGACAGATGAATATCAAACACGCGCTAGATGATCGCAGGTAAAGCAATTTGGTGAGCAATAACTCGTTGTGGCGATACAGACAGAAGTATATCTCATTTGGACCGATCCGGAGCTGATGGGATATCATTTCTCATCAAAAGTGGTGATTTAACAGTCGAGAGATCCACACTACTCGTATCAACTGATGATAATTCCTGCATATAATCAAGCATATCATTAAGACTCTTGAGATACGGTGTTGGATCAATTACACTGCTGTTAAGAGCAGAGAGACGAAAGAGGGTTTCGATTCTTTCTTGAGTAAGCATAATTTTTATTTATAATCTCCATCATTATAGGATTTATTCTCTCAAATCAAGAATGGCTTTTCAAGAATGACTCCCGCCCCCAACTCCAACAGTTACAAATCAAGGAGAATCACCAATTCTTCAAAAACTCACACCACCACCTCTGCATGAAGCAGTATTAGCTGGAGGTATCTATGTAAAGATTGACCGTACACTTGATGTTATTCGTCTTCTTTTTAGTATCATTGCACTTCTCTACTTTGGGACACGAATGATGGTGCTATCGGGAATCATGAGTCAAGAGTGGGCAAAATACAGTCTCTATTTGGAGCCCGGACTCTTTCTTCTGGTCTGCCTCTATCTTGGTCAGTGGGTAGCAAAACTTGCAGTAAGTGCCTCTCTTCGATTCGCATCCATACGATTTGTAACTCTTTGAATATCAGCTCTCCTTACTCTGGCATATACACTCTATTGGAGTCATGTTCTTTCATTCTAATTTCATTTTCTTTGTTTGATATGTTTCTCTCTCATAAATGGCATCATATTTGTATCTTTGCCTGACTCCTCATTGGATTAACGGGTTGTGGATCAAGTAATAATAATGCGCTTTCCCAAGATACATGAGCAGCTACGAAAACTTTTGCCCCACTCGAAATTCAAGTACCATCGGCTTGGTCATGAGTGGATCTTAATATGAATCCCCCACCAAGACAATGAGAGCTCATTGCAACCTTTGTTGCTGATAAATCATATGCAGGATTTAAAGAAAATTTCACCATCCTGAAAGAAACATATCATACAAGCGGAAGTGGTCAAACCCTTCCGACACAAGCTAGTTATCTTGCTCGATCTGTTGAAAGTGCAAAGTCAAGCTACCTGAGTCACATGCTCATAGCGGATAAAAAAACTGTCTTTGCTGATGATACGGAATGAATTACAAGTATATTTGATGCTCAATACAGTGATCAATTACCAAAAAGACGTTTTGTGCAGACAGCGAAAATCTGTGGGGACAACATTTATTTACTCACCTATGCACTTTCGCTCAATAGCAATACAGATGAAGCGTTCACACTCCTCAAAACAGCAAAGTGCATTAAGTAGAAATACTTAAGAAGAATGTCAAGAAAAAGAAAATTGATTTCCGAAAAAAATACATATCCTGCAAATCCATTCGCTCCTGAATCCGTATCACCCCGATACCTGACAGTAGCGACTGTGAATAAGGAGCAAATATGAAGGCTTTGTTTATTATAGGATTATTCATCATTAATGATGCTTTTGCTGATTTCATCCTCGAAGCAAAATGCTTCGAGGATGAACACACTGGTATCATTCTCACCTATAATGAAGAAGGGAAACCTCTGGTGGTCAAAAAATGTGCAAACCCACAAATTGCCGAACTCTTTTACTGGAGAATTCGGCAAACTATTCCCACAAAGAATGGTGATAAATGGATTGCAAAATGCTTCGTGAGCGCCAACTCACCAATGGAAAGTACGAATACACCAAGTATTCCATGCAGTCAAGCCAGAAAAATCGTTGATCTCTACAACAGAGATTAGTGAAAATTTCTTAAAATAAAACACCAACCGTTCGGTTGGTGTTTTTACTTTTTCTCAAGAACAGCTTTAATTCGTCGCACTCATGCACTCGATGCTTCTTCTTTGATAATTTTGAAGGTTCCCATATCTTGCGAACTCACTACATGAGGACCTCCACACAGCTCTTGTGAATAGATAGTTCCATCGATTCATTTCATAGTATAGACTTTCACAATATCTGGATATTTTTCCCAAAATGACCCCTCTACGCCACGATCTCGAGCCTGATTTTTTGACTCTTCCGTAATAATAGTATTGAATCCTGATTTTATAGTATTGTTTACATACTCCTCAACTGCTTTGATCTCCTCAGGAGTCATTTTTGCGGAATGTGTGAAATCAAACCTGAGTCGCTCTGGGGTAATATTTGATCCTGCTTGGTGAACATGATCTCAGAGAATTTTTCTCAGCCCAGCAAGCATAATATGAGTTGCAGAATGGAGTGCTGTGGTATCCTCACCGCCATCAGCTAAACCACCCTTGAACATACCAGCAGATGCTGTACGAGAAAGCTCTTGATGAGCTCGAAATTTCTCTTCAAACCCCTGATGATCAACAGTCATCCCGCGTTCCTTTGCAAGTTCTTCCGTCATCTCAATAGGAAAACCAAATGTATCAAAGAGACGAAAAGAATCATCTTTATTGATTTGGTCACCTGATTGACTTCAAAGTATCACCTTCTCAAATTCTTTCAGTCCATTTTTTAATGTACGAGTAAACTTTTCCTCCTCTCTTGAGAGTTCGGATTGAATCTTTTCTACATTCTTAGCAATACTCTCATAAACCAATGAGAACTGTTCAATATATTTCTCTGCAACAAGGGTCGTAATAGGAGACTCATAACCCATCTTGTATGCTTCACGAATAGCTCGACGGATCAGGCGGCGGAGAACATATCCTTGATCAACATTTTTCGGTGCTGCTCCATCAGCGATCATATGAGTAGCTGCACGGAGATGATCTGCTATGATCCGAGCGCTTCGTTCGTTATAGTTGTCCTCACCAACAATGTCTTTGATGAGAGTAAGCACTGGAATAAATGCATCTGTATCGTATACAGATTGCACTCCTGTAAGGGTTGCAGTGATTCGTTCCAACCCCATTCCAGTATCCACATTCTGAGCTGGAAGATTTTCAAGAGTACCATCAGCAAGACGGTTATATTCCATGAAGACGTTATTCCATATCTCCATCCATTTCTTTGGCTCTTTCGCAACATTGGAGTCAACGGGAGGATTTCCTTCTCCAACCCAATAGAATATCTCCGTATCAGGACCACATGGTCCGGTTGGTCCAGCCGCCCACCAGTTATCTTCCTTGGGCATATAGCAGATACGACTCTCAGGAATACCAAGAGAAGACCAAACACCCGCAGAAAATTCATCACGAGGAGCATCCTCATTTCCTTCAAATACCGTGACACAGAGCCAAGTAGGATTAATACCGAACCATTTTGGGTCTGTTAAGAGTTCATATGACCATTTAATCGAATCTTCCTTGAAATAATCGCCAAGTGACCAATTCCCAAGCATCTCAAAAAAGGTCAGATGCGTATTATCACCAACATCATCGATATCACCTGTTCGTACACACTTTTGTACATCGGCAATTCTCTTCCCAAGTGGATGCCGCTCACCAAGAAGGTATGGAACAAGAGGTTGCATACCAGCCGTATTGAAAAGCACAGAAGGATCGTTCTCTGGAATAAGTGGTGCTGATGGGATAATCGCGTGATTTTTCGATCGAAAGAAATCAAGATATTTTTGACGAAGTTCCGTAGAGGTGAGTCGTTGCATGAGAAAAACAATAATATTGTTAGATTATACCAAATAACCCAGGAGAATCAAAGAAAAGAACACAACAAAAAACCACTTCGTACCGAAGCAGAAGTGGAGGTAGTTTTCTACCTTAAGAAATGACAATCAGAAATATTTCCTGTGAGTCACTTCACCACTCCGAAGAGAGTAAAGCATACTCAATTTGTTGCCTAATTTCTTGACGAATTTGTATATTTCTTTCTCGTAATTTATTTTTGGAAAGAAATCTCATCATACACAAATATATGCAAAGTCAAGACAAAATACAAAAAAAACGCCTTTATTTTTGTAAAAAACCTATACATAGGGTACTATCAGATACAAATAAAATCTTCGTTTATGTCTTTTTTTCAACATCCTCAGAAGATCTTTCTTCTTATGGTAGGCCTATTCTCTATTTTAAGTTCATCCGCCTTTGCATCACTATGGCCGACACAAAATCCAACAACAGAATCATCTGGTGGGATAGCAGGGATATATTTTACCAATATGTTCGGGAATATTGAAGCTGGAACAGGGAAAATTTGTACCAATAGTTGAGTAATTATAGGATTTGATGCGAATGGTGGCATCAAATGTCTAGAAAATATCACTGACAATTCCTTCATTTCAAATCCAACAACAAGTATTACTTATTCTGGGGATCAGACATGACCAACTGGTGAAATATCAGGTGGGGCATTCAAGCAGTATTTTACCAAGGGTCTAAACCAGTTGACAGGATAAATTATCCCATAAACTTGGCTCTATGATCAGTAAAACTACCTATAGGAAAAAATCACGAATTTGAGATGCAAAAATAAGAGAAATTGTGAAATATTTTTCTCTGGATTTTACTTCAGATAAAACAGCGGTATTAACAGGTCTCAATCCAAAAACAACACAGGATTGGTATAGATATATCAGAAAGGCGATAGCCTTTCTCTGTGAGAGAGAAAAGAATGAAATATGGACTGGAAATGTTGAGATAGATGAGAGTTACTTCTGACCAACAAGAGTCCGATGAAAGAGAGGAAGGTGAGCTGGTATGAAGACAATAGTCTTTGGTTTACTCAAAAGAAACTGAAAAGTATATACTGAGATAGTTCCTGATGTAAAAGCAAGGACTCTCGTGCCAATCATTCGATGAAAACTTCGTATAGAAGAGTCTGAGATTAACAGTGATGGATGGTGAGCTTATGATGGGCTTGTAGATATTGGATATGAGAAACACTACCGTGTTCATCACGGAGCAAATGAATTTGCAAGATGAACTCAACACATTAATTGAATAGAGTCATTTTGGAGTTATACCAAAAGAAGACTCTCTCAATTCAATGGAATCAAGAAAGTCTACTTCTACTATTTTTTGAAAGAATCTGAATTCAGATATAATTGTCGTATTCAATGAAAAGATATTTATAAGGAAGTGCTAAAGTTACTTCGTCAATATAACCCGTAACTGGTTTAGACCCTTACCAATATGTTCGGGAATATTGAAACTGGAACAGGGAAAATTTGTACCAATAGCGGTGCAATCGTAGGTTTTACTCATGATGGCACCCCACAATGTGGAAAAGTAATACGAAATATGGGGACTGCTTCTTGAATAGCATGAATAATTCCAGCATGAATTTCGACTCCAAATGTTGTAATGCAAGCAATGGGTATTCCAAATAGTAGGATTGCAGGATTTTTTGGAAATATATTGAATCATTCATGCGATCCAAACTATGCGCTCGTTGGATTTACTTATACTGGCGCTTTAATCTGTAAAAATATTGATGATCTTATATGATTTAAAGCTTGAGAGCTAAATATATCAAGTGATAATAACCAAGTTATATCTGGATCAGGCATAACGATAAGCTGGATAAGCCAGAATACAAAAAACTGTAAATTACAAAATCAGCCAGTTAGTCCAAATGGGACTCAATACTTCATAGTTTCAGAAAAAACAGAATTCAAAATACAATGCTTCGATGAAAAAAATATATCTATCGAAAAACAAATTACTGTAGATATTATCACCGTACCAACACCTAATATAACTTTTCAGATTAAAGATTGAACAGATACAAGGTATGTATGAAGTACAATTGATCTGAGCTGGAATGTATCTGATGCTGATACGTGCTTTGCATCCAATGTAGGAAATAGACAGATGGCGAGCGAAAATAGTTGGTATGGGGCAAAGGGTTTTTCATGAACTACGACAGTATCTGTATATGAGAATGATATTTACTATTTAAAATGTAAAAAAACTACATCCTGAATAGAGAAAGAATCGCAAAAATATATCGCATTAAATACACTCAATCCTATACTATCATTCACATCTGATATCAACGATAGTATAGAAATATACAAAACTCTAACACTCAGTTGGAATAGTAATGAGTACATACCATCAGAAATAGTACAATCCGGTATGAATACCGCAAATCAAGTAGAAACACGCAATGTTCTTCCATGTACAATTTCCTGACCTGGAATAAGCTGAAATAAAAATGAATTCTGACACAATATTACGTGAAAGAAAGTGAGCGGAAGCGGTAGCATACTCGTGCAAGCAACGGTTGCGAATGATTTAGGCTATAATATCAGTTGCTTCTTAAGTAATGGATCCTCGGTACAGCGATCTGTCTGACCAATAAAAGTAACTCCTGCACCAAGAAATACACGTATAGACTATTTTTATGATGCAAATGGGTATCAACGACCATATACTCAAGATTGAATGAATCGCATATACGCATCAGGGGATGAGGTACATCTTAATTGGGGAGCATACTATCACGACGGATGTGAAATACTTGGGAAAACAAATATATCATACGATAATTCATATAAATTCACTATTTGACCAAACGATACATCCAGAACATATACATTACGCTGTCATGACGCAGGAACAAAAAAATTCGTAGAAAAAGAGCTATCTATTTTTATACCATCACCAACTATTGCAACAAATCCAACACCAGAGATCGAGTATCTTTGGGCGACTTACGATAATACCCGAGTGGAAGCGCTATCATCTTTTGAAAAAACAACAAACCCTTACATCAATATAAGTTGGTCTGCAAAAAACATTGAACACTGTGAAGCATCATGGGATCCTGTATATTGATCAAAGAATATACAAGCAGGAACATACAAAACAATGACATATACCCTACAAGATAAGTTATCAAATAGTCAGAACAGTAAAAAATATAGCATTACTTGTTATGGGAATAGTGGAACATCCATTCAAAAATCAATCGATCTCAATTGGTATGATCAAACAATACCAAAAATAACCCTTATTGGCCCAACAAGTATCACAAAAAATAATACATGAACAGTACTATGGTCGACGCAAAATGTCACTAATTGTGTGTGACTGTGAGATGAAAGTACGTGGATTGGAGATAAATCACTGAGTGGAAGCTTTGTAACATCAAAACTTTCTCAAACCACATCATATATCCTTCGTTGCAAAAAAGGGGATGGATCTATCATTGAAGAAAGTATAAAAATAGAGGTTGTATGATCATCAATTTCTCCATGATGAACACCAGCAATAAAAACATTTTGGGCAACTTTTGATAATGAATCATACTATCATTTCAATGATCCAACAAAGAAAATATCATACAAAAATCCGTGATTTATTACGCTTTCATACCAAGCTGAAAATATAGAAAGTTGTTCAACCTCATGGAATCCGATCAATGGCGCCAAGCAAACAAATGCTGAAAATGGCATCATATCAAGTCAAACACAGGCATATACTTTGGGAGATGGTGCAAAAGAATATAGTATTTCTTGTCAGACAAAAAATGGGATAATTACAGAAAATCTTACGATATATCTAGAGCCATCATCATATTTAACCTTCGTAGGAACATATATTGATAGCAATAATCAATACAGCCATGTTGAAATTCTTTCTGGTCAAACAGTAGCGCTCAATTGGAATACAACATCTGTAGACTTATGTGCGGCTTCTGAGGATTGGAGTGGTACAAAAGAATCGAGTGGATCATATACGACACCAGTACTTACATCCAACAAGAGCTATACACTTACTTGTAGTGGAAAAGATGGGATTCAAAGAATTGAAACAGTAACAGTAAGTGTTATTACTTCAAAAAAACCCACTATTCTACTTGGAATCAAAAATGGTGAAGCTTATAAAAGAGCGTGAGATTCGGTAACTATAAGCTGGAATGTATCGAATGCCGATCGATGTGAAAGATCGTGATGGTGGGCAACTTGAGGCAACTTAGGCTCTAACGACTCATGGATGCAAACAGAAGGTTTTATTGGTGATATTTCAATACGTTCTCCATTTGCTACTACCTATGGATTAACTTGCTGGAAAGGAAACGAATACACCACGGAGTATATATCAATCACTATCAAGCCACATGTTTCTGTAGGTCTTACAGCTACCTACTTCACAGGTTTTGATGGAATACCAAAAACACAAATTAATTGGAATGCGGAAGATATATCGGGAATGAGTTGGGATACTAAAAGTGAAGTAATTTGTCATGGACAGGACGGTGATAATTCATGAAATTGGAATAGTTTACAGAAAGCAAGCTGAAGTTATATTATTCCAAAATTACTTACAACAGAAACTGTATACACAATGTATTGTAGTATTGATAATCAAACAACCTCTAATTCATCTTACTTTCAAGGAGTAAGCAAGTCCATAACGGTAGACCCTCAGTCAATACCAAAAGCATCATTGAGTATTAATATATCAAACGCAAGCTCTAATATGAAAAATGGAGAATATTGGGTATACAATAATAATGGTATAGTAAACTGGACTGCGAAAAATGTTTCAAACTGTAAAATATATAATATTAGTAATAATACGATGGTGGAAAAGGTAGATAACACATCGGATAATAACCATGAGAATGTTGGGCAATTTGTTATTCCTACAACACAATGAATATCAGATTACTATTTAATCTGTAGAGACCTAGTAGGAAATACTTTTGATGATTGAACAAAACATATTATCGTGGATACCGAAGTGCCAACTATCAAGTCTTATTCTGTATGCCCAGAACATCAACATGGCTCAAATTGAGTATGTTCATACCCTCTATTCTGTTTTAAAAGTAGTAATGCATTTGATATATTCGATATATTTGCATCAGATTGAAAAAAAAGACGTATTTATTGGAACTGATGCTGACATTCTGAATACAGTGCTTGATATAGCAACAATGAACTAGTTGGTATAGTTTGAGAAAAAATTCCTTGTCCAGAAAACATAAGAGCACTGAGTAATGAACTTTGTAACTTCGACAGTCTCCACTAAATGAAAAATCAGTATTTTTAATATTCAATATATGAAATATAACTACCTAATACTATGTCTCATTAGCCTCATTAGTCTGAGTTCTTGCTATAATTCAAAAATATCTCCTGGTCCATCCCCAGAGCAAAAAGAAGTATGGAAAAAACCAAGCATTAAAAACTCTGACAGAGTAAATATCTCATATAAACTGCACAATGAAGCCAATGAAATTGTCGATAGCAGTGACAATATCACATTAGTTGTCTGAAGTGGATCTCTACCATTCATTGGTCTTCACGAAGTCCTAATTGGAATGCAAGAGGGTGGAAAACAGATATTAAAACTTCCAGCAAGCAAGCTCTATGGAGATGAACGTCAAAATCGTATCTTTCGAGAGGAACAACTCCTAGAAATATCACAAAAAACGATACCAATAGAAGATCTACAAAAGTATAAAACTGAGTTTGAAGGGAAGAAATTTATTGTCATCAATAAGACAAAAATTAATGCAACCATCAGATTAACTAACCCATCACCTCTTTTTCTCTGAGATACTCTTGTTATTGGACAAGAATCGGATCAAGCATGGAACGGCGGAAAAATGAGAGTTGAAAAAATAGAATGAGAATACATAACAGTTTCATACCCGACAGGACATCCACTTTCCGGAAAATCTCTCAATCTTGAGGTGGAAATCAAGAAAATCCTCAAATAATCACCAAAAAAGAGCGACGTAAAAGTTCGCTCTTTTTGACTTTTTGGATACACTCTGGGAAAAATATGCCATACTACATTTCTCATCTTGGTCACAACCAGGCACTCTCTATTGCAGAACTCTACAAAGCTCTCAAGGCAACTGATATGACTATCCACCATGGTGGATATCTGAGCTTTTCAAGTATCTACAATCGAAGCGAGGTACAAGCAAAATTTCCAACCCTCGGTGGACAACGTCTTATTGCAGAGATATTCAAAGATCATGTATCGTGGAGAGATCAAGATCAAGCTCTCTTGGATGCTATAGATTCTACTATGGGTGATAATAAATATCAATTCGCACTCTCAAGCAACAAGCACATGGAGCTACAAAATATAGCCATGAACTTTAAAAAGCAGCTCGTCAAAGAGGGAAAAAGCATACGAATCATCAATAAAAACAATTCTCCAATATCTCCAGCACTTGCGAAAAAGGAGCGCATCGGAATAAAAGCATTTGAGTGGCACATTATCGATCGAGGAAATGACGAATGTATCATCGCCGAAACAATTGCCTTTCAAGACATAGACAGTTATAGTGACCGTGATATGGGAAAAAGTCGAGATATGCAAGTTGGTATGCTTCCCCCAAAACTCTCACAAATACTCCTCAATCTCGCTGAACTCAAACCCCATCAGGCATTCTACGATCCATTCTGTGGTCTTGGAACCCTTCCAATAGAAGCTCTTCGTTATGAAGACATACTTATTATCGGATCTGATATAGAAGAAAATCTTGTTACAAAGACACAATCCAACCTGGAACAAATGCAAGATCATCACAATCCACATCATATTGAGACATTCACGCGCAATGCTCTACAGCCATCACATCACCTTAGTGAAATTCGAAAACGCTATCCAAATCGATCCTTGACTATTGCTACAGAGTGATATCTTGGTCCTATTATTCGAAAATACAGCAATTATCGTGCGATCGAAGAAGCTCTCGATGAGACAACTCCCATTACCCATGGATTCATCAAACAACTTGCAAAAGATCTACAAAAATGAGAGCGAGCCTGTATTTGTATGCCTTGTTGGTTTTACAGTGAAAAATACACCTATATTCCACAAATAGTATCACTTCTGAGCGCATCTTGATTTGCTATTGAACGCATCGAGCATCCACTCTTAGATCGTTCGTATACAGCACGATGATCTCTTATCTACCGTCGTTCAACACAAAACGTCGGACGAGAAATCTTTATACTTGTGAAGTCATAATAAAAAGCGTGATTTCTCACGCTTTTTATTATGACTGAATTATTTCTTCATAATCTTTGCCCAGATTCCACCAAGCAATGATTTCGGTTCTTTTGTTGCCTTTTCATCGAGAGTTTTTTGTACATCATGCATCTTATCCATCGCAACCTCTTGAAGCTCTTCTGCCTTGTCTTTTGCTTCCTCAAGCACATCTTTACTGATCTTTTGAGCCTTTTCAAAAAGTAATTCTGCCGGGGTTTTCGAGTGATCCTCTTTCTTTTCCTCAGCGACTACCTCAGATGTTTTTGGAGCATCTTCTGAGGGAGTTTCTGTGACTACCTCAGCAACAACTAGAGTTTCAGGAGCATTCGTTTCTGTTGAAGCAACTACGGTTTCTTCTTTTTTCGTAGCTTTTGGTTCTTTTGCAGCAGGCATAACAAAATGAAAAATAATAAAAGATGCTTTGATACTAGTCATTCTCACGAAAAATGCAAGAGTGAGCTACCACATTACGACAAATTCTCACTTTGGCGGATGATTTTGAAAATGTTTTCTCATATCAGCTACACTCATTCGGAGAAATTCTTCGAATTTTTTTGTAAGTTCACGACCAATAACTATTGGCGTATCTCCCCCAAAATATTCCTCGATGTCTTCAAGTGTTCGATCAATACGATGTACTGACTCATATATAGCAACGGTATAATCCTTTGTTTTAAGGCTTGTCAGAAGGGTATGGCGTCACTTTTTAATAGGTATAAATCCGAGAAAACGAAAATCATGCATATGAAGACCGCTCGCACAAAGTGCCGTGATAACAGCTGATGGTCCAGGAATTGGTGAAATATCGACTCATGCCTCGATAGCACGACCAAGGAGAGTGTAGAGCGGATCGGATATACCAGGCGTTCCAGCATCACTGATAATAGCCAGATGTTCTCCAGCAAGAAGCCTGGATATGATTACTTCAATCTTCGCGGGTGAGGAATGAGCATGAAAAGACACAAGCGGACGTTTGATGTCGTAATGATTGAGAAGATTGCTCGACGTTCGTGTATCTTCGCAGAGTATAGCATCCGCCTCAGAGAGTATTCGTACTGCTCGATAGGTTATATCTTCAAGATTTCCAATAGGTGTTGCAACGATGGAGAGCATAATATTCTAGAGTCAAAGTTTATCCCGGATAACATTAACCTCATAGTGCAAATTCTGATCTTTCTTGAGCATAGTCTCAAGCTTTTTACAAGAATAAAGAACCGCTGAGTGATTGCGTCCACCAAAAATATTGCCAATTCTCTCAAGTGTATAGTGCATACGATTTTTGAGGAGGTACATAGCAATCTGACGAGGAATCATATACTGCTTCTGACGATTTTGACCGATAAGATGTTTTGCTTCGAGTCAAAAATGTTTTGCAACATGATCAAGAAGATCCTCGTAGCTACGCACTTTACTCACCGGTTCAACAAGAGTTGATCCGAGGCGAACTTGTGTTACAGAATGACGATTAAGAAGCTTTGCAACATTATCAAGAGTTGGTGGTACAGCAGTGAGTTCATATTGAGCAACAATTTGATTGAGAATCCCTTCAAGTTCACGTATGTTCTCTCCTGCATGAAATGCTATGTATTCAAGTACTTCTTTTTCCACACGAAATCCACGCTCAGAAATTTTACCTTGAATAATAGCAAGCTTTGTCTCATAATCAGGGATCGCAACATCAACAATAATTCCACTCTCAAAACGACTCTTGAGTCGAGGTTCGAGCTCCTCAAGCTCTCGTGGTGCACGATCCCCAGAGAGAACTATTTGCTTCTTTGCATCGTAGAGAATATTGAAGATATTGTAGAGTTCTTCTTGTGTTTGTGTTTTTCGAGCGAGAAACTGTATGTCATCAATAATAAGAACGTCGATGCTTGCATATCGATCTCTGAGATTATCAGTATTTCGACGCTTGACACTATCAACGTAATCAGAGAGGAATTTATCAGCTGTTGTGTAGACAACGTGTTTATCAGGAAATCGATTTTTTGTCGCATTTCCAATGGCCTGTAAGAGATGGGTCTTGCCAAGTCCTACTCCACCATAGATAAAAAGTGGGTTATAAGACTGACCTGGTCGTCGACTCACAGCATCTGCAGCAGCAAATGCAAGCTGATTCGATGGACCTACGACATAGTTCTCGAGCTGATAGCGTGGATTGAGTGTTCGTCTTGAGATATTTTCCGCTTCATTTGGGGAAATTTCCTTGATTGCCGGAGTTGAGAATGATTTATCACTTGGTGCTCAAACCTCTGAAGAGATATTCTCTCAATCTGAACTCATCTTGTCATCAAGATATACCAGCAAATCATAGAGCTCACCATCATCAACCACAAAACTCACCTCACTCTGAGAGCATCCAAGATCCAGAAGAGCATCAACAATGGCGAGAGAAAATTTTTTATTGAGTGCTTTTGCGGCAAAACTCGAACCAACCCCAAAAACAATACTATTCTCCGATACAGAGACAAGAGAAATCTTCTTAAAATACGTCAGAATGTCTTGATGTCGCACATGACGAACCAAACATTCAACAAAGTCAGGGAGCGATTGAGGAAAAGAAAACAACATATTGAGCTACACTTGTATTGTTTTTTTTAACTTTGTCAAAAAGTCGGTATTTTTTTAGAGAAAATTTTTTATAAAATTCAATAAAGTTCATCAAACAACATATACAAAAATTTGTCATCCTGAAATTGATTCAGGATCCTCCTATTTTATGATGAAGATTCCCGTCTACACGGGAATGACATTATTGAAAGTGAGGTTATGTATTCCAATGGAAGAGATTCTTCTCGACAAGAGCCATGATACATACATCCACCCCGCCCTTCAGGCATCCATCAAGAGGGTAAGGGTTCAAAATTTTCCCATTTCCGCTCATTAATAGACTTAGGGAAAGTTCTATTCTTTTTTTATTTATTATCCTCGCAAAGTCAGGGATCTCGTATTTCCTGCATTTGTGATTTCGAACGATAGAGAGAAATCTTTTTGACTGAAAATTCAGTGAGAATTTCCTGTACAAGAGATCTCTCATAAATTCGAGATGACAAAACAAAACACAAACCCCATTTATTATGGGAGAAAAATCAAAAATTCCTCTCAATAGAGAGAGGAATCACGAACTAAGCAGAAAATAAACTATGAATACACCCAAGGAGCAACAAGATACAGTATCGCCGATACAAAGAAGAGAAGTATGAGTCCAGCGATCGAACTCACAATGAATTTCTTTGCCTTTACTTTTCCTTCATCCGTCGCGCCACCGATCGAGTACATAATACCTCATACCGCAAGCATCAGAACTCAACAAAGCGTTGCGATGAAGACAACATACTGAATCATGGTAGAAATAACCGACTTGATGGCAGAACTAGCCTCAGGAACGGTACAATCAAATTTACGTGTTTCTACGTTTTTGTTTTTAGCTTCATCAACTGCTTTGCAATCAGCTCAAGGAATAGCTTCTGTAGTAAACACATGTGCTCAACTACTTGTTGGATCTGATGCAAAGCCAACTTCTAGACCAGCAAAAATTCCAAAAGAAATAAATATAGCTAGTATACCCACTTTTGTAAAATTTCGGAAGAAAAATAATTTCATACAATAATAATTTTCTGAGACTAGATTGGTGTTGTAATCTTAAACACACTCAGATCAGCAAGAAGACTATACACTCCAAAGAAGAGGAATAAACCTATAGTTGCATACAGAAATACAGACTTTGCCTTCTTGACCGTCTCTTCATTCCCAAGAGAGAATATATAGAGATATGATGCATAGAGGTAAAATGCAATTACGAGTGGTACAATAAGATATGCTGCCATACCAAATGCTGTACCGAGAGCATTTTGTATCGTATCGCCAGTAAAATCACCAATCGATACGATACGAATATACGCCTGAGTAAACCCAAGAAGTATAAGACCAAGTGTTCCATAAACAAGCTTATTTTTTGCTTCAACACGACGATCTTCATTATTGCCAGATCTCAAGTAAAGAAAAGCCGCATAAGTAAACATAAGCATTGCGAAGCCACCAATAAATACCGTGAGAAATCAAGAAAGATTGTTTCCGATCGTCTGCTCAAATCCTGACTTACCCACAATACAGTTATTTGCAAATCCAACATCGGTATATTTTGCCGTGTCACTCGTGACTGAATCACAACGTTCCGATGTGAACATACGAAGTATTTCTCCAGGAACCGTGAAAAAGACAAATGCAAGAAAAGCATGAACAAGTTGCATTTTTCCCTTTTTGAGAGCCTCTTCATCACCCTGTGAGAATACAAGTTGTGCACCGGCAATCACGATAAAAAGCATCGCAATGATGGATACTATGATTTTCACAATTTTAAGAACTGCAAGAAATGTATTCTTGGATTTATCTTCAAAATTGTCACCAGACACTTTCTTACCAATTGCTTCAGGAGATACACCTCATACATCAAATCCTGGAATTTGTGTAACACGTAGATTCTCAGCAGAGACACTCGATAGAACCAAATTACTCGCAGTATTTGATAATATACCCACAGACCCAAGTGGGGTAAAAAAGAGAATTCCGAGAAGCGTAGTAATGAGAAATCGAGTAATCATACAAGAAAAGAAACGTGAAATTAGCTACGATGAGGAAGATACTCCCGAGCAGATGCTTCATCGATAAGACCAGCATCCAAGAGCGAATAAATATGTGATTTGAATGAAATCATTCCATCTTTCGCAGCTACTTCAATAGCATTATCAATTTGAATAAAATCACCGATCGTTATGAGATTACGGATGGCATTATTCACGTACATGAGCTCAAAGAGTGCAATACGATTATTTCATTGTTTGTTGAGTACCAGTCTCTGAGAAAGTACGCCAAGCAACGCATCTGAGAGACGAACTCGAGTTTGTTCCTGCGCATCAGATGGAAAGAATTGTATAAGGCGGTTGAGGCTCGCTACCGATCCGGAAGTATGAAGAGTTGTGAAAACAAGGTGACCAGTCTCAGAGAGACTCATAGCAGCCTCTACTGTCTCTTTATCACGCATCTCACCCACGATAACAATATCTGGATCCTCGCGCATAGCAGCACGAATAGCAGAGACAAAAGACGGCGTATCACGACCAAGCTCTCTTTGAGTAATAAATGATTGTTTATTAGTGAACCGGAACTCGATAGGATCTTCGATTGATATGATATGCTCTTTGCGAGTTGCATTGATCTCATCAACAATAGCAGTAAGTGTAGTGGATTTACCAGAACCAGTCGGACCCGCAACAATAAACATACCCTGCTTAGCTGTCAATAATTTATTTGCACCGATGGGAAGACCGATTTCTTTCATAGAAGGGGCTGTTGTATTGATACGTCTGAGTGCTATTGCACGTCGAGAAAGCGATCGATATGCATTAACTCGAAGACCGATACCAATATCAGACCAATAAGAAAAATCAAGCTCTTGAGCATTCTGAAGTGCAATATTGGAAGACGCATCAGGATAGAGTGTATAAAACATTTCCTCAACGATTTCTTTCGTAAGAGGAATGTTGTCTGAAATTGGATCAAGACGACCATTCACGCGAATCATAGGAAGCTCTCCGACTACAAAATGAAGATCAGATCATTTTGTTTGCTGTAGGAGTGTGAGATATTGATTGAGAAGAGCTGACATAAGTGGAAGATTAAACGGACGCGGAAAGTTTTTCTTTTTCTTTTTGAATATTTATAATAGTAGCTTCGAGTTTATCAGCCTTTGCATGAGCTGACTGTGCAGCTTGAAGCGCAGAGTCAGCTGCTTTTTTCTCTTCGTCTGATTTTTCCTGATGAAGAGCAGCTTCTGATTCGAGGATTTTTGCTTGATTTTCTAAGGCCTCTTCACTTTGACGCAAGAGACGCTCAGTATCATCGAGAATATCCTCAGGATTTCGCACACTGAGAGGAGATTCAACTTGTATTTCTGCAACAGAAATCGGAGTTTCAATGATAGGCGTTGGAATAACCTCTTGTTTAACAATAGACGTAGCAACGATCGGTTCAAATACCGCAACAGCCTCCTCTGGGGGAGGAGTCTCGATCGTAGGAGTAAATACTGCCTCCATAGTCGGAGTAACCGCTACAAACGATGCATCAGGGGTCACTTCTTGTGAGAGAATCGTTGGAGTCCCTTCATGAACGACGATATTCGCATCTGATCCAGCAGAAAAAATAGGTGCTTCAAACACAACATCAGTTGTTGGTTGAGCAACAATCTCCGAATCAACCGTAGTATCACTAATTGTCGCAAGAGGTGCTACTGCCAAAGCTTCATTTGTTTGTGTAGAGTCATCTCATTGGGTAGAACTACCTCACTGAGTACTGGAACCTGTCGTAGGAGTAGTAAATGCATCATCAAAGAATCACATAAATGGAAAAATAAATACTAAAACATAAGAATGGTATCATATATATAAAAAATTTGCAAAAAAATACCTCTCTCTCTATACTACCGTCTGTTTTTTAATACAAACTATGGACATGAAACAAGTACAGGAGCTCATGAAACTCCAACAACAAGCACAGAAAGTTCAGGCTGAGCTTGATAATATCCATATCGAGGCCGAGAGTCAGTGATTTGTCGTGACACTCAATGGACAACTCAAAGCTATCAAAGTTGAGATCGAAGATACAACACTTCTCCAAGATAAAGCAAAACTCGAAGCTGCTGCACTTGAGGCAATCAATAAGGGAATGAAAAAAGCCCAAGAAATTGCCGCACAAAAAATGCAGGGAGTTATGGGTGATCTCGGACTCAAGCTTCCTGGAATGTAATTATTCATCTAAAAAAATAATCAGAACAAGTTCTGGTTATTTTTTAATCATCATTTTCATCTTCAGGATTATGTGAATAAACAGCAAGAATTTGGCGCATATTCTCAGGGTCTACACTTCCATTATTATACTGATCGATAGTAGCACTATGCATCGCTAGTGTTTCTGTTGAAAGATTGTTTTTCAGTCCTTCAACAGCTAAAATAGTATGGATTGTTTTTCACATTCATACTTCTATATTACTCAAATCATCTCTTCAGAGAGTATCAGGAGATATATTATAATGGGCAAGAATTTGCGAAAATTGTGGGTTTGATTTCATGGTGGCAATGGTAGCATCAACAGAGCTAATAGCTGTCATGGCCGTCACTGGGTCCATATTCTGATACCACACAGATTGAATAATATTCTTCCTTGTTGATTCTGGAAATGATCGCATTTTCGCCTCATTAAGCTTATGAATTTGGATACGATTAACAATATCGCTCTCTTGTGATGGAACGAGAATGCCGCTCTGATAATCCTTCCACCATTGCACATTTACAAGAGTTGATTCTATGTCGGGATTCTCAGATAAATATATATCTACTGCCCCTACATTTGCTACAAATTGTTGAATCTGCAACCAATTATAAGCGGAATCTCAGCGCATTTGAGATGTGAACCAGTACATAGAGTAAACTCGTTCCCGCACATTTGGATGGTCAGCAAGATATTGAAGAGTATCATTTTTTGCCTTTTGCTCCAGCTCACGGGGCGGATGGAGAATATCCGCAACCTGAGCGGATGAGACTCCTGCAGTATGACTTACAGGAGCTGAAATATTCTGAGATTGAGAGATTCTGTCAGTTTTTGATTCGTTATCTTTTGAGAGTAGATACGTTCCACTGAGAGCGAGAGTTGCTCACAGTGTTACCATTCAAACATTTTGCCTTACATTCTTCATAAAGAAAATAATTATATTTCCACAATACAATATAAATCCTAAAAAAGCAAAAATCCCAGTAACACTAGGATTTTTGCAGATCATAATCAATTATTTTGTTTTGATCTCTTTGAGACGAGCTGCACGTCCAGTAAGTGCTCGGATAAATCCAATATTCTTACGACGAACCTTGAATTGTCGAAGAACTTCTATCTTCTCAATAGAAGGAGAATGAACAGCAAAAATCTTCTCAACGCCAATACCACCAACATCTTTGCGAACGGTGATAGTTTGCTCAAGTGGAGATTTTCCACGAGTAACAATTACAAGTCCTTGAAAAATCTGAGTACGTGATTTATCACCATCCTTGATACGTTGAGCGATCTTTACTTCCATACCAGTACGAACTTGAGGTCGTCCTTCTGCCATAAATGGCTGTTGGATAGCTCGAATAAGAGTTGAATTTGACATAAATTTTGAATAGGCAATCTAGATGGGCGAAATTCTATGAAAAAACACTGTTTTGTCAAAGAATTATTTTGCACGTTCTACATACTCTCCAGTCTCAGTGGAAACAACGATAGAGTCATCCTGTTCAACAAAACCTGGAACACGAAGCTCAAGACCTGTTTCAAGCTTAACAACCTTGTCTACTTTTCCATCAGCTGTATTTCCCTTTACTGCTGGCTCAGCCTCAACAATCTGAAGTGTAACTCGAGCAGGAAGAAGGATTCCGATAAATTTCCCCTCAAATTGTTGAATATCAACAATTTGCCCCTCTTTGAGATACTTAGTAGCATCACCAACATTCTCAGCAGAAAGCTCAAGTGTCTCGTACGTATCTTGAAGCATAAATGCATATGTTCCAACATTCTCATAGAGATATTCCGCTTTTGACCGATCAAGAACAACATCGTCAAGTTTTTCTTCGCTATCCATACTTCGGTCCATGGTTGCACCTGACACGAGATTCTTCAGACGCATATTCACTGTTGTAGATCCACGTCCACCACGATGAAATTCATGTTTAATAACAAGAAGAAGATCGTTTCACATACGAAGTACTGTTCCAGTACGTGCTTCAAAAGCCGTTTTCATAACAAAAAATCAAAAAATACCGGGAAATTATAGACAATTTTTGAACTTTGCCAAATCAAAGCGCTATTCTTTTCATATAAAAGCAAGAATTGTCTGGGCGAGTGAACGTTCACTCGCCCGCTTTGCAGCATGATGAAATACTTTTTTTGCTCATTCCGTCATGAGTATCTCGATATCATCTGGACCAATATATCATTGTTCATTTAATACTCGACTCGATTGGTTATAGAAGCGAAAGAGTTCACTTTCGCCACAATGATCAAAACTGAGAGAAATCCACGAGAGAAAAGATTCAAATTCGTGAACATTCCAACCACCTTTTTCTTTGTACATATCCCAATAAAAAGGCGCTCAGAGTTGAAGGGTGGCAGCTAATGAGACCTCTCAACGAACGATAACCACATCAGAAAGACCTATCAATGTATAGAATTGATCGATCGAAACATATGGGAGTACCCAGGATCAAGACTGTAAAAATTGCGGGAAGGCAATGGGAGTAAATCCAACAACAAACCAATCTAATCCGCATATCTCTTGAACATGTTTCTGTGTGTTATAGCTAAAAATCGTCACCATTTTGGAAGATGGTTGTATCTCTAGATCAAGCGTATATGGGAGATGATTTTTCCATTCTTGACAAGCAATAAGTCGAGCTTGTTTATCCTGAGATGAATGATGAGCTATCAACAAAGGAAGAAGACCACCACCAAGAGGACTATTTACAATATGAATGATCGGATGATCTCGTGACGAACGTATATGTTCTTGTCCATTGAGCAGGGCAATATTCGGATCAAACGTCAGATAATCAACCCAAAGAGTAGCTACACCAATCGGTAAATTCTCAACATAGGAAACATCAAAGTCGGTACGGAAAAGTATAAGAAAAAGTCGTGTCTCACTATGATCATGCTGATGCCACAATCATTTTGAAAAAATGGGATAATTGATGTTCTGAAGTGAAAAAAACTTTTCAAGTGTACTACGATCATCCGTATAGAAACGGAAATCTATATTCTTGCTGGAATAAGCAAGATGACTCGTAAGTTCTGTCGCAAATCACATATCGCCGAGATTATCACAGACATGAATGAGGATATCAATATACATGGTTTTTCTTAATTATATAAAAAAGGGAGATTGTGTTATGATAGTTTTGCAAAATATGTTTTATTAAGATAGACTGAACTCAAGAAATTCAAATTCTAAATTAACTATTATGTCCTTAAAGATCCAGAATATTCGCTTTAATAAAGATGAATATACCTACCCTCACGATACAAACGGAGCTATCAAATTTGAGGTGATCAGTGAAAAAGAGTGCATCATCAAATCAATCACATGTTCGTTGAAACAATCTTTCTATTCTGACAGAAAGTTGAATGCCGATGTACGGAATGTAAAAATTGAGTTACTTGGTGAACAAATCGCATTCAAATCATGAATTGTTCAAGTTTTTCATTTTCATTTTCCTATTCAAACACCAGATCTTATTGGTCAATGAGCAGGACTCATCAATATCATCAAAATTCAAATTGATCAAGATTGGTCGATTGATGATATTTCCATGATAGCCTATCCGAATATTACCATGCAATATCCTGATATGAGTCAAGTATCACCCAGTATTAAACTGTACTATCAAATACTCAATGATAGAAAACTCAATTTAGGTATGGTCACATCTTCCATGTCATCACAAAAAGAAGCACAGGAAGAATATATGGAAATCTTAGCGAACAAAAAGTATCCATCTACAGCATTAGAAATAGACAAAATACCAACATGAAAGGCAGAAGATTTTATAAATCCGTTTTTCATTGGCAACGATAAAGTCTATAGACCCATTCATGAACAGATCAAGAAGAAATCATTGAGATATCGTATATGGACCTCGTTATTCTCCCTGCTACCAAAAACAATAACTCCAAGGAACATATTTATTATGGTTATGAGTAGCTTGGCTGGGATACTGACAGTTGCTATTATTCTTACTATAGTCGAAAAATCTGTCTATGGGGAGGAATTCATGATGTGATTTAAAGTACTCCTCACCATAGCTATAGTAAACATCATATATTTTATTACAGAAAAAGATAAGCTTCCTATTTACCAGATTCAATTTCACAAAAAAGAAAATTTTCCATGAAAAATAGGTGTTTTTCAAAAATATATCAAAGATTTTCAAGTTGAAAGCTATGGATACGAAACTGACTATGATTGTCGTATACTCTATGAGACATATATACAGTCTTGGTATGAAACAGCAAAATGACGCACCGTTTTTCAAGACGCACTTGTATCTTCATTTCCACTTGCAGAAATATCATGAAATGGAAAATTTAAATTTTCCTCTCTTCAGGATAATCCACAACTATGAGCACTCTGTGAATCACTTTATATACCAAGTACCGTAATTGGAAAATCAGGAGTTTTTCATCGTATAAAAGTAGTTTTTATATCATCGTACCTCCCAGATTTTATTGAGATAATGGAACTAGAAACGCCAAAAGCTAAAAATCCCATCAAAGAATTAAGATTTCTATTGATCTTCACACTTATATTTATAACAGTTATTTATAACAGCAACGTGATATTTCATACGATCACAGCAATAATAGAGTGATTCTTTTTACCAATGATCACCAAAATACAATAACTATGTTGCCCTCTTCGTTGTTACAATCGACTCCTCAAATGCTGAGGCAAGTACCTGAATACCAACGTGTTCTGTGCCAGCAAAGAAAAGTCATTGACCAACTGCTGCATTCAAAAGGATATATTTTTCTTGATCCGTGAGCTTGAAAGTGTTTTGGAGCACATCGATGGAAGCTGGTGACTGTTTCAAAAGAAGCTGTATAGATCCATTCGTTACAATTGCTTTTCCATAATTAGAACTCATAAAATCTTCGACATCTTGTGTGATAGTCGTAACACCGAGTCCATATTTACGAGCTCGTTTTACGAGACCAAAAAGGAATTTTGCACTTGCCTCATACTGCATAATATTCCATGCTTCATCCACGACGAGTAAGCGTTTTTTAAGGCTTGAACGAGTAAGATTCCACACATATCAAAGCATGATATACATCGCTGCGGGGCGCAAAAACTCATCAAGATCACGCACGGAGAATACCTGCAAGCCACTTCCAAGCTCTACATTCGTCGGAGAAGAAAAAATACCACTAAATACTCCATTCACATATTTATCCAGTCGCTCAGTGAGTCATTTTCCGCCATCCATCGTCTCAAGTACGGAATAAAAATCCTTCATGAGCGGTATTTCCTTGCCCTCTACACTATCGTCAGTGAGTGTGATTCCTTTAAGAGAATACGTCGTCACCATGGCACGTTCGAGAATGGATTCTTCTGAAGGTGTACATTTTCCAAGGAGCAAATTCATGAGACCAATAAGCCCGACGACTGCCTCACGCAGTCGATCACCCGGATATGATTCCTGATCTTTGAGACCTTTTGGAAGATCAAATGGATTCAGACGTTCTCGAGCATTCAAACTGATATTGATATATCCGCCACCAACAGTATCTACAAGAGGTTTGTATTCATTTTCAGGATCGATAACAATCACATCGATACCGAGCATAAGTGCACGAAGGATTTCGAGCTTCACAGCAAATGACTTTCCTCAACCAGATTTTGCAAATACGGTCATATTAGCATTTTCCGAACGAAATCGATCGAAGATAATGAGGGAATTATTGTGAGTATTCACGCCATAGAGGATTCCATCTTCGTGTGTGAGTGTGGAGCTCGTGAAAGGAAAAGATGTTGAGAGACCGGTTGTAGAGATATTACGATAGACACCGACTTCATCGCGAGCAAATGGACCAGTTGCGGTAAACGCTTGCTCAGTGCGAAGCCACGTGGGCTTTGTGAGAATATTTCGACCTCCTAAAAGGGTTTCGAGATTATTCGAGAGCCTTTTCAATCCCTCTTCGCTCTCTTCATAGAGAGTAACATAGAGACTAAAATGAAAATACCGCTCACTTCATCTTGCGAGCGATTGACGAAGTTCTTCAACATCTTGAATCTGTGCATCCAACGCTGGATCAGAGATGAGTCATTTATCCATATTGATCGCTCTCTGTGATCCGAGCTCCGTAAGACGTTTTTTGAGATACTTCATCACACGATCATTCTCATCCGGATAGATATAAATCGACATATCGAACTTTATATCCCAGTTGATAAGAGGTGAGAGCCAATTTCCCTCAAGAAAATCCGGATACGCATGCGAAAAAAATGACCGAACAAACGTATCTCCCAATACGAGCTTAGTGGAATCTACCTTCAGAATACTCGGTGCAATAGCATCTTTTACATAAGAAAGCGCTTCCCGATATTCTTTTTCACCGCGCCGCATATCGTCCATCTCAGCTTTTGTAAGCTTACGATCTGGATTTTCTTCGAGATCCGTAGTCTGATTGGAGATAGGAGGAAGAGTCACTGGAGGAGCCTCTTCTACTGGAGGTGCTATTACTTCACTCTCGACCTTCTCAACCGGAAGTTGAGAAATAACTGTAGGCGACTGATGTGTGAGAATCGCTTGTTTTTGTCGCTCAAAAAGCTCACGCTCAAATCACTCACCGTCACCATGAACTGGTGTTTGGACGAGAGCTAGGAGCGTTTGTGGATTTGAAAGTTCTGCCATAGGAATTGATAGCGAATTATAGAGAGCTTTTATCGATTGCCTAGGGAAAGAATGAAAAATCACTAGACGAGATGAATTTTGTCACTCTTGTTTGTTTTATCGACTTTTTCCCTTTTTTTCATACAATAACAACTCTTTTGTTTTTCTCCAATGAAATTTGATCTTGACCACCTCGAAAACGATTTTCTCACTATCGAATCAGCTCTAAGCGATCCGGAAGTTTATGGAAACCCAAACAAGCTCAAAGAGCTTATGCAACGTAAAAAAAGCCTTGAACTCCCCGTAGAACTCTATCGAAGCTATCGAAGCTATCTTGAAAATCTCGAAGAAGCAAAAAAAATGCTCTCTGAAGAAAAAGATCCAGAGATGCTGGTTTTTGCAAAAGAGGAACTCACAAAAGCAACATGAGAAATAGCGAGACTGGAAGAAGAACTCAAAATTGCACTCCTTCCAAAGGATAAGAATGATGAGAAAAATATTCTCTTCGAAATTCGAGCCTGAGCTGGTGGCGATGAAGCTTCACTCTTTGCACGGGAACTAGCTAATGCATATCTGCTCTTTGCAAAAGAAGAAGGATTCAATACAGAGATTTTGGAGGAAAGCGAAGGTGGAGTCTGAGGAATCAAAGAAATGATTATCAAAATTACAGGTTTTGGTGCCTATTCACGATTTAAATATGAAGGTGGTACTCATCGAGTACAGCGTATTCCAGAGACAGAGAGCAAAGGACGTGTTCATACCTCCACTATTACTGTTGCTGTACTTCCAGAAGTAGAAGAAGTCGATGTAGATATCAAAGATGAAGATCTTGATATCATGACAGCTCGAGCAAGTGGTGCTGGGGGGCAACATGTAAACAAGACAGAGTCCGCTATTCGTATGGTACATAAACCAACAGGAATTGCCGTTGAGTGTCAAGATCAACGATCACAACTTCAGAACAAAATGAAGGCGCTCGAGATTCTGAGAGCTCGTGTCTATGCGCTTGAAGAGTCTAAAAGAGCTGCTCTGATTGGGGAGGCTCGGCTTTCTCAAGTAGGAACAGGTGATCGATCTGAGAAGATTCGCACCTATAATTTTCCACAAGATCGTGTCACGGATCATCGTATCGGCGCAAACTTCTCAAATCTCCCTATGATTATGATGGGAAGACTCGCTCCGATTATTGATGCACTTGCAACACAAGATCAGGTAGATCAACTCTCACGTATCGAAGGAAAAAATATTGATTAATTTCTCATCTATGTTTGTCACATTTGATCCTATCAATGAGGAAAAGCCGAACAAAAATCACCATGATCATGATAATCATTCAGATGAATGACATGAGTATAATGACGGACACCACAATACATCCTCAAGCGTCAATGAACTACCAACAGCACAAATAGCACTTGATATCGTAGAGACACGAACTTCTATGATCATCATTGCTCCTATCGCTGGCGTTGCACTTGAAGATATTGACATTACTCTCTCAAAAAATATCCTCACTATTTCATGAGAACGACAAGAGCCAGAAATAACCGAAGAAGTGGAAAAAACACTTCTCTCGGAATGTTTTTTCGGCCTCTTCTCCCGAAGTGTCATCCTTCCGGAAAATCTTGAATACACAAAAATTGCTGCTGAAATGCAGGATAATCTCCTAACAATTCGTATCCCAAAGATTATTCTCCCTTCCAAAACGGTACCAATTACGAAAAAATCCTAACAAACTATTGTATGTGGCCATTCCGCCCAAAAAAAACACCGTTTATCCCAACACTACTCGCAAAAAAGAGTGCAAGAAAAGTTGATAAGATTGCTACGGGCTTTGTACTCGGGGGAATTATTGCTTCGCTCTACGGATTCAATAAAATCTCCAAAGCACCAAAAGAAGAAATTCATGATGAAAATGGAAAAGCATCTTTGAAAAAGACAATAAAATGGCTCGTATTCGGAACAAAAGATAGAACGAAAAAATAATATAGATGCGATATTCTCACCAAATCGCTCTCATACTCTGACTATTTCTTTCGGGAATAGCTTTTTTTCAGACTATTCCACCAACCGAAGCAAATGATAGTGCTATTCAGGGAAGTATTATCTCCTGTTATAATAGTACGGAGCCAGCAGCAATCAAAGAGTACTATTGCCCCAGTGAAAAAAGTAATATTGATGAGCTCATCTACTACGTCGTCGTCACATCCAAACAACACGATATTGAAGAACAAATTAAAAAAGATCTCAAAGGAATAATGAACTCTGCAACAAGTAATCATACGCTCCTTTCAGCGCGTATTTCAGCTATGTTCGATGCAATACCACTGGAAGACAAATATCCGAGTGACCGTGCAAATTATCGAGATCTTCTTCTCGGAACCTGTGACCAACAAAATAATCTTCTCGATATAATACGAATTACTAACAATCAAGCATTTCAGGTTGCTTTTGCAAATGCTACAAAAGTAATACTTCCACCAATGGATACAACGAGCAGAGCATTGAAAGCCAAAGATGGAGACACAGGAATATTCAAAACATGTAAAAATGATATGCAACTTCGAATTCTCGCATACCGAGATATAGGACTGACGCTTGCCTACGAACGAATGGCTCTTGAAAAAGAAAAAACGCGTAACGAATATTTCACTAAGGTGAACGCATCATACGAAGACCTTTTGAACAAAGTTAATTTCTATGCTGGTACGGTAGCGAGAATCATTGCAAAATTCCCAAATTATACACCTGTGACCGTTCCCCCTCAATAATTATGTCACAACTTCTTCGAGAGTATTATCAAATTTCTGCTAAGAAAAAACTTGGGCAGAATTTTTTGACAGATGAGAGCAAATTACAAGTAATAGTCAAAGCAATCACACTACATGGACGGAGTGTAACGGAGGTATGACCTGGATATGGGGCCCTAACAGAACATATTCTCCTCGAGGAACCAAAATCACTCGATCTTATCGAGCTTGATCCAGATATGATATCGATTCTCGAGGATCGAATAAAGTCATCATCAGTATATCCATTTCACATCGGAGAGACAAAAACCAAAATTCTTCATCAAGATGTGCTCAAGCTAACTCAATTACCTGAGAAAAGTATCATTGTGGCGAATATACCCTACTACATCACATCGCCAATTCTCACTCATTTTCTTATACATCTCCATCAATATGTTGGCGCTATGGTGATCATGATGCAAAAGGAAGTTGCTGAGAAAATCCTCACGAAGAAGTCAAAACATTCCTACCTCTCCATTTCATGCCATCTTTTCTGTAGCGATATATCACTCGTGACAAATGTTCCAGCAAGCGCATTTGTACCGGCACCAAAGGTAGATTCCAGTGTACTTCTCTTCACGCTCGCATGACTGAATAGTGAAGAATTATTACATTGTCAAAAGATACTCCAACTGGCAAGTCACGGTTTCAGAGAGCCACGCAAGAAACTCGTATCAAATCTCGCAAAATACGGGAAATGGGAAAAATGAGAACTTCTCGAAATATTCAATCAACTCAGTCTAAATGAGAATCTTCGAGCAGAAGATCTGAGTATTAAAAATTGGCTTGATCTCTACCAAAAAATTGAATAAATATCCCCCTGTAGAACAGGGGGTTTTAGCAGAGAGACCCTAGAAGGGTCTTGAATGGGAAGTATAGTGAGACTTAGGATAGCGTGAGACTAGAAGTGAAGATCAAGTTGATTACCATCCTCAATTATATCTTCTTTCTCTTGGTTACAGATGTAGTTGTTGATCATTTCAATATCGAGTCCTGTTGTTCGTACGAAGTATCATCGTGACCAAAAGTGTTTGTGTCCAAGAGCTGTTCTTCTTGGTGCATATCTATTATGGAGTCGTATGGCAGATTTTCATTTAAGAGTACCTATGACTTTTGCTACTGAGAGACTTGGTGGTATCTTGAGCTGAAGATGAATGTGATCTTTCATAAGATGTCATTCGAGTTTTTCTATTTTCATTTCTCTCAGAAGATCATTGAGAATGTTTCAGAGTTGAGTTTTATAAGTTCCATATATAATTTTCTTGCGGTACTTTGGGCAAAGTACTATATGGTAGCTACAATCAAAGGAAGTATGAGCCATAAGTGAAGAATGAAAAAAGGTTATGATAGTAAGCACCCTTCTTCTGGGGACTCTCTGCTTGAGAGATACTATCATAACCTTTTTTCTTGTACATGTTGGAACGGTAGAACCTAGGTGTTTCCCCCACCAGAGGCGGGGGTTTTATACATTGCAGAATAAATAGGCAAAATATGTATTGCCTATAGAATAAGTACATCAATTCATACATTTCATCGATGACACAAAACACAAAAGATTATTTTTGGGATACCAATCTCAGTGACCTTGATGGAGCGATCACACCAAAACCTTCTCAAATGGATCATCTGCAGAAACTCATGTTTGGAGAAATATTCTCTACCATGTGACACAATCATCAACAGGGAGAAATTTACAGCCCTGGAATTCTTTCGATGCGGAGACTTGCATATAATCAAATCAAAGGAATTATCCATCATGATCCTCGCGTTCCTTATTCCTACAGAGATATTAATCAATAATTTTTCAAGATTAAAAAAATACCATCTCTAGAGAGACGGTATTTTAAGATTTAGCCCACAATAACGGGCGGTGATTTACAGAAGAATAAACCTCCTTCGTCTTCTTTATAAACCGTGATTTTCACTTTTGTTCCTATAGATATTGATTACCATCGTTGTGCTTGTTGGGAAGTTAGAGAAACAAGAGCACATTGATGATTCTCGAGACGAGAAGAAAAATACAGCTGCTCAGGAATACGTAAAACTTTGATTGATTGTATCTGCGCGGATCAAATAACTAATCATTACCCAAGTAGAATCGTGCTCCATTTTCCATTGTCCATAATATTCCTTCAAGGCTATGTAGCCAATGAAGCTAGCGAACAAGAACATAATCCCAAGAATTACAAGTGCGGTTTTCGGAAATACAGCACAATCCACTATTATGGAAAAGATAGCACCAGAGAGAATAATCGTATCCTCTCTTGAATTAAAAGACAATAGTCAATTCTTTATAAAAAAGCCACTCAAAACATTGAGAGGCTTTTTCTGTAAGGTTTTTACGCCATTACTTCTTTTACGAGAGTTTCAAATGCTTGTGGATGAGAGATAGCAAGATTTGAAAGATTCTTACGATCGAGTTCAATACCCTTCAATGCCATTGCGTGAATGAAGCGAGAGTATGAAAATCCGAGTGGACGAAGCGCATTATTGAGACGAACGATCCAGAGAGCACGGAACGTTCGCTTCTTTGCACGACGATCGCGGTATGCATTCGTACCAGCTTTCATCATTGCAATCTTTGCAGCAGTGAATACATTGCCGCGCATCATGCGATATCCCTTCGTAAGAGAGAGGAGATTATTATGACGCTTCTTGGTCATGAGACCACGTTTTACGCGAGCCATAGAGAATAAGTAAGAAAAGATAAGTGAAAGATTTCTGCGGTATACTACAATGCACCTGGAAGAAGTCTCTTGAGAGCAACAACATTGGATGCATCAGCAACTTGCCCATATTGATTACGATTCTTCGCTTTACGAGACTTGTTAATCAAAAGATGGCTCTTGTTTGATTTTGGAAGCATGAACTTACCAGAACCGGTAATCTTTATGCGCTTTTTTGCGCTTGAGTGAGATTTTGCTTTCATAACAGAAATATAAGAGAATTATTTTTTTGGATAGAGGAGCACAGCGAAAGTATTACCAGTTTTGGTTATTGGCGCCTCATCTGTTTTGTAAATATCAGAGAGAAATGCCACAAACTCACGTACTTTTCCAGAAGCGAGTTCTGCGAAATTATTTTCACGTCCACGCAGTTGCAAGACAACCTTGATCGGATGAGCATCTTCTACGAACTTACGGATTTGATTCAAGCGAATATCTCGATCATGATCACCCATACGATAGGTAAGCTTGATGGTTTTTACTTCAGCTTGCTTCGAGTTCACACGATTCACAGAAAGCTTTTTTTGCTCTCGGAATACGTATTTACCATAATCCATCATCTTTGTGATGACAACACCGTCACGCTCACCCATTTCAACGATATCCATTCATTCTTCCTCAGCTCGAGCTATCGCTTCTGAGAGAGAGAGAAGTCCAAGGTTTTCACCTTCTTCTGTGACAACTTGAACTCGAGATGCTATGATCTCATGGTTGATTCGTTTTGATTTAACGGGCTTTTTTTGTGGTTGAGGACTCGATCGTTTTCTCATTCGTGGGAATTATTTTGTGAGAGCTGCTTTTAGTGTCTTCGAAAAAGACGATTTTTTACGTGCAGCATTGTTCTTGTGAAGAATATTCTTTTTCACAAGAGTGTCAACACGGCTATAGAGCTTAGAGAGAGTAGTGGTTGCTTCCTCTACATTTCCAGCCTTGAGAGCACGCTCAAATGTCTTGAGAGTTTCTTTATAGAGATCAGAAAAGCGACGATTGCGAGAAGCTCGAACAAGACTTTGCTTGTGGGCTTTTTTAGCGGATGAAGTCAATGGCATATCAAAACAATGTGAGTTGAAAAGAGTCCAGATGGACAAGAAATACCGCGAAATTGTATGAAAAAAGACAAAAGAGTCAAATGAAAGCAAGAAAAGTCTATAAAAATCACTAGTTCGATGTATTTTTTATAGGCTCTCCTGATAATTTTGGAGTTGCAACTATATATTCCGGAAACCATCTTGATCGCTCACTCCATTCTTGAAAACCCATAATCACTGGGGCCTCAGATCGTCACTCCGATAACGTAAGCTCTGTGATATTACCGTTATCATCAGTCCTTGCGCCAATAATAAGCGCTGTGTGTTCTCCAATATATCAGCGAATATTTTTTCCAGTTGCTGTTTTCCAATCAAGAAAATAAGGTGTATTTTCGGGATAGAGCGTGGAAATATAGTATACCATAATTGGATATCCAGCAGAGAGAGAATCAAGAATTATTTGGTTGGATCGAGGAACAATTCTGAGCTCATATCACATTCGATCGAATATATTTTTCACTCGACGATGTATGCCTCGTGCATGAATACCATATCCACTCATACGACTGATCACACTTGATTGTTTGCCATAGATATCTCCGACAAAATACCAATCCGGATCACCCCAGAGAATCTCATTTTTTCCAACTTGCATAGGCAAACCCTCACTTCTTATGATCTTTGAGCGAATAAATGACTCTGTTACAAGATATTTATCTTCTTTTGCACGGATAAAATTGTAGAGCTCTGTCATACTGTTCGCCTCACAAGAGAGAGATAACTCCTGTTTTTCATGATAAGTTTTGAGGAGAATATTTGTCCCAGTATAGGTCGTCGAACTCCTATCTTTGTCCGTATTGATTGTACGGGCAAATACAATTGGTGATGAGATATATTCAAGCATCGAAGAAAATAATGGATTCTTAATACCAAGAGTCTCATCTATTGAGGTGCATACATCCATTGCACACACTGATGATCCGAGAGAAAAACTCATAAAAATATTGAGAAACAGGAAAACTCGAGAAAGAGGCGCCAAGAAAATATTCATGAAAATGAGAAATTGAGACAGTCAAAATATTGTCGAAGAAGTTTCTGTCAAACTTTGTTTGTATTGGGCGAAAATTGTACCATGAGAAAAGAAAAATATTTTATTTTATCACAGAAATTATTTAAGAATTAATACTATTAATCGTCAATACATATTGTTGCAACGGCATAAAATATGTGAGAGAATGAAACAAGTAAATTCCCACTATTTATGAAACAAAAAATTCGAAAATATATATTCATTCCACTATTTCTGCTCTTGACTGGATCATGAGCCTTTGTGTTCACTGCAACATTTAATAAGACTCTAGACAAGCAAACATTTGAATAATTGAGCGTTTCGCTAATCTTCTGAGAAGGAGCCGTAAGGCTTCTTCTTTCTTATTGCGATAATTATACCGAAACTCACATTCTTTCAAATGAAGATGGAATTTGTCTGCTCGGATTCAGTTTAATTTGATCATTCTTTGTTTTGCAAAACTCCAAAATGCCTCTATACCGTTTACATGACTTTTTCATCTCGCAAACTTAACGAAGTGTATGCCTGTGGTGCATTGTGTGAATGAAACACTCTATAATGTTCGTATCCATTGAGTATAAGCCCATCATAACTTGTCCAACCATCAGAGTTGACCGTGGATCATTCCAGAACTTTTCCTTGTATAGTATAGGCATTAATGAGTCTCTACTACAATCTGGAACAATACTTACAGAGACATTTCAGTTTCTTTTCTGAAGTCCAAACACTGTGGTGTTTTTCCAGCCGCTCACCTTCATTGTTTTCCTCTGACTCGTCTTGCACCGAAGTAACTCTCATCAACTTCAAATTCTCAGAATTCTTTTCAAAACTTTGATGATTCTTCAATAGATATTCTCACAATTTCTTCTCGAAATATAGCATAGTACCTGTTAATAGTGTTACGAGATATTTCGAGAAGTTCTGATGTTTGAGTAGCAGTAAAGTCTCCTAAAAATAGCTTCAAAATTTCTCGTATTTTCTCAGAGCTGATTTTACTGTATTTAATCATATGGAACTAGTGTAAGAAGATAATTCTTCTTGTCTAGAGCCTTGTTTTTTCCCTAAAATCCACTTTGCAACTCAAGCATCCGAGCATAACGACTCTTCTTTTGGAGAAGAGTTTCATGATTCCCTCGCTCTTGAATCTCGCCGTTTTCAATATAGATAATCTCATCAGCTTCTTTTACCGTCTGAAGCCTATGAGCAATGATGATAACCGTTCTTCACTCAAAAAGTTTATGGAGGGCATGCGATACTTGTTCCTCCGAGAAACTATCAAGTGCAGAGGTCGGTTCGTCAAGGAGTATAATTTCAGGATTCTTGAGAAATATTTTTGCAATAGCAAGACGTTGTTTTTGTCCACCAGAGAGTCTGACTCATTTTTCTCCAATCTCCGTATCAATTCCATCGGTAAAATCCAAGATAAAATCACATTGTGCAAGCTTAAGCGCACGTAGAAGATCTGATTCATATGTATCTTTTGACAGACCAAGAAGAAGATTCTCACGAATCGTCGCATCGAATACGAGAGGATCTTGAGTTAAATATCATACATGAGAGAAATACGTCTTAAGTGCGATACTACTAAGATCCTGATTATCAATAGCGATCATGCCATTTGTCGGAGAGAGAAATCACACTATCAGCTTCATGATCGTTGATTTTCCAGATCAAGATGGTCCGATAAGAGCGGTTTTCTTGCCACCAGCAAACACAATATTCATATTCTTAATGGCAGCTTCCTCATTTTCGTGATATGCAAATCATACATTTTTGAGGCTTATTTCTCATTTTCCAAGTCTGAATTCATTTCCTTGTTCATATTGTGAAAAAGGTGCTAATCCATCAATAAGTTTCCATCACTGTTGCAATTGAATAAAATTGGAGAGAAATTCATTCATAAAATCCATGAGATCATGCATTCTTCCATGAAATCCTGCTAAAAATCCAAGTATTCAAAGTGTATATGGAAGAAGAGATGGATCTTTGATCGAGGCAGTACCCAGAATATAAGCAACGAGACTGTAGAATGCAACGAGTATTACCGTGAGGAAAGAATTACGAGATACCATGAGAAACGAATATGGCTCAAATAACTCCGTGTGTTTTTGTGCAATATTCCTCTGACTGATCAGTGCTTCATCTTGTGTATTGCTTTGAAGTATTGCACTATAAGACATAAATATTTTCGTAGCATTTCTATCCCATTCCTTAAATAAAGCGTGTATTTTTGATGTCCATTTTTTCCCTGATGTATGTGTCAAGATACTGAGAAGAAGAGTTGATAGAAGAATGCTCATAATCGCAATAAGCAGCCAAAAGGATCAAATCTTAATACAAAAATACATGCCAATACCCATAGTAACCATAAACTGTATTCCTTGTATAATTGCTCGAAGGGAAGTAGTAATCCAGAGGTTTGCATCACGGTGATAGATCGACATGAGTCGACCGGTACCATAGAATTCCACATCATGTGGATGACTCCCGAGAACTTGTCTCAGAGTGGTATCGTCACGCACCAAAGTATCGAGACGATGCTTGACCGTCTGAAACATATATCGATGGCTCATGATCCGAATAACAATGGAAATCAACATAAATACACTATATGCTACCAACGTATAGATCAGAAGGTGAGTATTGCTCTGTTGGAGAGCAAGTGTTACATACGTAAGCACAATACTGACACTCACCATGGTGATGGAGATAAATGTTTCTCGAAGAGCAAAAAACACTATATCTTTCTTGGCAAGATTCATCCAAGAAAATAGTCGTACAAAATCCTGCATATTTCGTGTTATGAAGATATTTCGAGCATATGAAAGAACTCAAAATATCAAAAAAGAAAGAAGATATATCTTCTTTCTTTAATTTGATTTGATGAGTTTTGGATGATACACATCCCAGAGTTCATCACTCCCATATGCTACTGTATCTTTCATTTCATACCCGAGCAGTTTCACTCAGCGAACAACCGTTTCTTCAGATTGACCTTCCACTTCGATAAAAGTTGGTATATCTCACCAAGTGTCAATATCATAGTGAATATCCTCAAGTATATAAGATGTACGATGTTTGTGAATTTCTTTGATCATCTTGAATCCAAGAAGATCTAGCATATGACAGAAGGTATCAAAATCGCCAATATACGTCTCGAGCTCAAGTGCATGTTTGATATCATGATACACAAAGGCAGTCTTCTTGGTGATATATACCATATCACCCGCCTTTCGTATTCGGATTTTTCCACTGGAATTTGCATAATGTCTCGAATAGAGATCTCCCTCAAATACCTTAACAGCCCCATAGGTCTCAAGAGTTCGGACGAGAGATTCCTTGTTGATTTCAAGAATTTTTACCTCTAGTTCATTAATAGATGTCATAGATATTAGCGAGGAATGATATTGTATCCTTGTGTTTTAGTGGAAAGGCGATCAAGCGATTGAAATACAAACTCTCACTGTTTGTGGGCCTCAACATACATATCTCTTGATCTCGATCGCTCCGCTACAGAGAGATACGCATAATATGTATTGAGCTCAGAGACGAGATAATGATATTCATTTGCGATATCTGTATATTCGTAGTTCGTCATATAGCCATCACGGTAGGCAGACTTGATATTCAGACGAATAGCATTGAGAGTTTTTTTCGAGCTATCATATGAGGACTGTGATGTCTCCCCATAAAATCTCACCTTCTCCAAACGATAGCCATCAAGATTTGAAAGTCTACTGCTCGTACTCATGATATTCTCACGAATTCATCCATATGCCAAGGCAGGAGAAGTAAAGGACAAACTTGATAACCCAACGAGAACCAATGAAATGAATGTGAGAATATTTTTCATATATATTTTTGTTAGTATTTACACACAATAGATATATTTTATATATTGTCAATAATATCGACACAAGAAATATACAAAATATATTTCTTAAAAAACGCAGCAAGCTGCGTTTTTCTTCTAATCCACATAGATATATCACTTAATAGCAGGATGATCCTTGGGGATTTCTCTGATGGTAACAGTGTTGAGTTTTTGGTAGTTCATGTCTTTGATGATGAGTTTGGTATCTTTGATTCATACGACGATACCGACATGTCAGTAGTAAGGATTGTATCCATATCATTCGAATTGGATGATAGATCCCACTGCAGGGGTTTTACCAGTTGGTACTCATTGTGCTTTTGCATTTCGTATCCATTGGTTTGCATTTCATCTCCAGGTGACTGTCTTGTTCTGTGCGACATAGGCGGTACAGTTTCACCAGGCAAATCATCGGCTCAGTCCGGTATAGACTACCTTATAGGTTTTATCTCATTTCTTAGCAGCAGTGCTTGTCTCAAGAAGACTCTCGGATTTTTTTATCGGTGGTTTTTTATCGGCAACCTTTGGGGTTATTTTCTCGGGAACTTTGACTACTGGTTTTACAGGAGGTTTTTCAGCAACTTTCAGAGATTGACTTTTTTGTTGATTTTGTTTATTTTGAGCTATCAAACTGACTGGCTGACTCGCACCTGCAACAATAACCACTTCGCCAACTGGAAGCTCTCACTCAAGAAGTTTTCCATAATCAGAGAGAATGCGTGATGGTTCGACTCAGAATTTCGTCGCTATACTCTCGAGTGTATCTCCTGATTGAATCGTATACGCAGATCATGAAACCGGTGGAATTTTTACCACTGTCCCAGCTTTGATTTGTATATCACGATCTTCAAAATTATTTGCCCAAAGAATCATTGATGTAGGCACACGAAAAACCTCAGCGATCTTCGTAGGGGTTGTATCACTTTGAGTTCTGTACACATGAAGCCTAGTGAGATTCGTTGTTGCATATTGACCGACACTCGGATCATTTGCACGAATATAACGATTTCATCAGAGGCTATCTTCCTCAGGTGGAATATCTTCCGAATCATCAACACTATATTCGGACAAAGTTATAGATTCACTGTCTTCCTGTGCCTGAGCTGTACTTGTCAGAAGCAAGTAGTTACTAAATGTTGGATATACCGGAAGGAGAAAAATAACAAGAATACTAATAACATGATATTTTTTGAGAATTGCAAAAAATCACCCAATTTTTTGCAAAATTGAGGTGGCATTTCGACGACCTGCGGATGTTATGCAATACTTCCGTTTGGAACTATTCACGTAGAATTTTTGGATATAAAAGAAGTTGTTCTATCTCAAAGAAATGAGATTCAAACATCTTTATGCGATTGCTGTAACCTCAAGTGTGCTGAGGTGAGCTCGAAAACCTCGAGTTCGAGCATAACGCTTCTTTGATTTCATTTTAAATACACGGAGCTTGTCCCCGAGAGTATGACTGAGTACCTTGAGTGAAACGATCTTTGCTGAAGATCCAACACTAAGTCCAGAACCATCTTCACCAGTTGTGAGGAGCGCTTGAACATTCATACTACCATCAATATCAGCTTGTTGGCGGTCTACAACGATCTTGTCTCCAACTTTTACGGTATATTGCTTGCCTCCAATTTCAACGATTGCGAGCATAAGAAAATTGTGAAAAATACAAATAACTGCGAGATTTTATCAAAAAACTCTATTTTGGCAAATTTATATCACCTACTTATTCTAAAGATAAGCACTTAAGATGACTTGAATGTGCGAAAATACTTCATCTGGAGATCCGCTCGCGTTAATACGATATACTCTTTTTCCTTCGCTCGCCCACTCTGCAAGAAGTGGGAGCGTATTCTCATAAAAAGCTTCGATACGTATCTTTGCGGCTTCAGGAGTATCATCCTCTCTCTTGATCAACCTGTTTCCGGTAAATGGAGAATAATCTCATTCAAAATCTTTTGAAAAACTCATACCATTAATCGGATCAATACGACGATTGGAGAGACGATCTATGGCGATATCTTGCTTAAGGTCAAGAAATACAACGAGATACTCTGGAAATATCGTATCAAATAATGCTTTCTGGGCAAAAGTTCGTGGAATTCCATCAAAGAGAATATGTCATCAAGTGTGCTCATTTTTATAATGTTGTAGCATTGCTCCAACAATTTCATCATCTATAAGTTTTCATGCTTTCATATCTCACTCCAGCTTTGCAGCCATCGGATGTCCAGTTTTTGCAAAGTTGCGTAATTTTTGCCCCATTTCAAAGAATACATAATTGGGATAGTTCTCACAAATAAGTCGTGCTTGCGTTCATTTTCAACTTCCTTGTATGCCAACAAGAACAATATGCATTGTAATATAAAAAGAATATTAAAGCTCTCTCGATAATAAGCCGGATTCTGTATGTCTCTACACATCTCTCTAGGATGTCACTCACGCGACACCTCAAGCAGGGTATACATACTATCGAGTGCCCGAGCATATCTCTCAAGTAGTACCATTCCCTTTGCATCACATGGGGTTTGCCACCTCATAGAATATATGAGATCCTACTGAGTAGGACTTTTCACCTTTCTCCTGCCAAAAGCAAGATAGTATTGTCTCTGTGGCACTATCCGTAAATAGAGATTCAAATATACCTCTATCCCACAGCCGTTAACTGCCATGCTCTCGGGTGATGTCCAGACTTTCCTCATTCTTGCGAACGCGTGTAGTTGTCGAGAGAGCTTTGAGAGTATAGCGAAAGTTGGAAAAATCGGAAATAAGAAAAGCCCCAATATGGGGCGAGGGGGATCGTGCAAGAATTATTTTCCAGAAAAAATGACCCTAGCGATTTTATGAATCATACGCGAACGTTCCTCTTCAAAGAGAGTCAGAGAATCCTGGTATTTTTTACGCCAAATATCCTCATAACAATGACGTTTGAAGCTCTCGAGAACCCACTTTGCACGCTCACGATCATTTTCAATGTGAGCATATTTATTTTCCGACTTCTTCACAAGCTCATTACAATCCTTGCGGATATTGAGCCGAGTAGGAAGCTCAAGAAAGTAACGAATCATACTCATAATTGTCATAACATTCTCCTTCTAAAAGCTATGAACAAGAAATATTAAATACAAATACATATTATTGTCAATAATATCGCAGGAATAATGAACTCGGGAATACAAAAAATACTCAGTATCAGCTGAGTATTTTTTGTATAGAGCTATTTTGCAAGAGCCTCTCGAATCTTTGCTTCGATTTCATTAGCAATAGCCGAATTGGTTCGAAGAAAATCTTTTGAATTCTCTCGACCCTGTCCGAGACGGGTCTCACCGTAGGAGTAAAATGCACCTGATTTCTTGATGATTTCTTTTTCCGCTCCGATATCGACTATTTCACCAACTTTCGAGATACCTTCATTAAACATGATATCCATCTCGATTTCTCTGAATGGTGGAGCAATTTTATTCTTCACTACTTTCACTCGAGTTCGATTTCCTGTTGCCTCTTTCTCTTCCCCAGAACCTGCTTCAAGTTTTTCTTTACGACGAACTTCAAGACGTTGCGAAGCATAGAATTTGAGAGCATTTCCACCGGTTGTTGTCTCAGGATTTCCAAATACGACTCCGATCTTCATACGGATCTGATTGATAAAGATAACGGTCGCGCTCGACTTGCTGATAACTCCCGTGATCTTTCTGAGTGCCTGTGACATAAGACGTGCCTGGAGACCCATGAACGAATCACCCATATTTCCCTCAATTTCTGCCTTTGGTACAAGCGCAGCAACTGAATCCACTACAATGAGATCAACTGCCCCGGATCGAACAAGAGCATCTACGATCTCAAGAGCTTGTTCTCCATAGTCCGGTTGAGAGACGATAAGAGAATCTACGTCGACTCCTATTTTGCGTGCATATTCCGGATCGAGTGCATGTTCCGCATCGACGAAGGCACAGGTTCCACCAACCTTTTGTACCTCAGCAATAGCATGGAGGGTAAGTGTTGTCTTACCGGACGATTCTGGTCCATAGATTTCGATGATTCTCCCCTTTGCATAACCGCCACCGAGAGCATGGTCAAGAGCGATCGATCCAGAAGAAGATGTCTCTACCTTAAGATGCGATTGCTCTCCGAGAGTCATAATAGACCCAGATCCAAATTGTTTTTCAATCTGTGCAAGGGCTGCTTTGAGAGCTTCTTTTTTGTTATCAGTCATACGAGAAAATATTTTGTTTAAAAGCGAATCTACTATAGAGAGATGATGGAGAAACTCAAATTTTTTATAAATAGCAAGGCTCTAGACCAGAAGATTTTAGAAATATCTAAGATCTTCTGGATTTTTTATAAAATATTTTAATCATTGTAATAAGTTCCTGCTCAAGTTCAAAGCTTTCTTTGGTATACATCCATTCACATTCTTTGAGATGAAGGTGAAAGTTTACTTTCACACCGTTGAACTTGTTCAATCGGCGCTTTGTGAAACTCCAGAAGTTCTCAATCCCGTTGATGTGAATTCCATTCCCAAGTGAGAATTCACTTGTACCATGGTTGACTCGGAAGTGCTTGTCGATTCATACATCTACGAGATCATCGTATCCCTTCCAGCCATCTGAATACAGGATAGAATCTTCTATGCTGACTTTTCCCTGTATTATAGGTCGGAGTGTTACAGCTTTGTAATTCGGAATAATCTCTGTATATATTTCTACTCTTCCATTCTCATCTTTTCTCTTGATGAGTCAAAACACTGGCTGTTTGAGGGTTCATCTTCATCGTTTGAGTTTTCCTGTAAGTCCTCTTTTTCTCTTTGCTCCAAAATAGCTTTCATCTACTTCAATTGCACCACCTATCTTTTCTTTGAAAGCTTCAATTCGATGAGTATAGATCACCTTCCTAAAGATAGAGAAATAATGGTTAACGGTCTTTCGATTATATCCCAAAAGCTCGCTTGTTTTTGTGGCATCAATATCCACACAAAAGCACTTAATAATCTTTTTAAGTTCGTGAACTGATATTTTGCTGTATGGGATCATAAGAAGAGAGTATATGAGTTACTTTCTTCTGGTCTAGAGCCTTTATATTTAGCCTAGAAAGATTCTACTCATTTCTCAACACATTTTATAAACATGTGATTGTCAAAAGTATATAGCAATAATTTTTGCTCTTCGAGACCTACAAACCCGACATGAAACTAACTTCCTTTCCTCTTCCTCTTATAAAACTCTTCCAGCGATGCTCTTGTCCCAATCGTGATATCAACTGATTCACATTTGGGACATTTTTTTACTTCTTCATTATACGGAGTGGTATGGAGACATTCCCGACAATAGATAATCACTTCTCAGCGATCTTCTGCGAATGTTTGGCGTTGTTTGCCGAATGTTGCAACGTTAATGAGTTCTGAGTATTTCATAGAGTGTCATTTAGTAATGTTTCATAGCTACTTCTGCTTCTCTATTGAGTGTGCGCTCTTTAAGAAGTTGTTTTTTATTATAATCCTTTCGTCCTCGCACAAGTGCAACTTCCACCTTGAGAAGATTTCCTTTCAAATATATTTCTCTTGGGATCAAGGTGACTCAACCAGTCTTTATTTTCTCTGCAAATTTCAGAACATCCTTTGATTTGAGAAGAAGGGTACGATCTCTGGTTGGATTTTGACCAAGTGTAATACCTCACTGTCTATAGGGAGTAATATGCCACCCGATGACTACAGGCAGGCCATTCTTGAGGCTGATATACGCACCTTTGAGATTGGTAGATTTTTCTCGCAGAGATTTCACTTCCCATCCATGAAGAATTACTCCCGCCTCAAGAGTCTCAATCGTTTCATAGTCAAAATTCGCCTTTTTATTGACGTGTATGCTCGTGCGTTGTTTCTGATGAATCATAATATGGAGTATAGCGATAGTGCGAGGTGAATCAACCATCTTTCGTCTTGGAGATCACTTTTTTGCTAAATTAAGGTCTCTTCGAGAGAATCCAACCAAGCATCGATTCAGGGTTACCGATATATCGAGCTTCTATTCGAAGTTTTTCAAGAGAGAGTAGTATGATATTTCCTTGAGGATCAAGTTCAAGAAATTTTCGTATTTGCTCGGTACTTGTCCCCTTGGGAAATTCAAAAAAATAATGATTTCCGATTCGGGAGAGTTTTATTACCCCATAATCCTTGAGGATAATTTTTGATTTGAGAAGTTTGAAAAAGTTCGATAGTCCACCCATTTCACCTTCGTAGAGCATTTCACTTTCCAGCTCCTCTATTTCCTCAATACTACCAAGCGACTCTGCAAGACGATAAAAGTGGATTTTTTCTCATTCCGATGAGAAAATGGACTCATCTGGAAGTATAGAGAGCTCGAGTTCTATTTTGGTCTGTTGGTTGAATATCTTTGTTCCGGTCTGTAGCTCAACGATTTTTTCTTCAAGCATCTTGATGAATACGGGAATTCAGGTCTCTCGAGTATGGCCGGACTGCTTAATTCAGAGAACCTCTCAGGCTCCACGAATCTCAAGATCTCTCAAGGCAAGCTCGAATCCAGCACCAAGATAGGAATGCTCTTGAAGCGTGATAAGTCGTTTTTTTGCATCATTTGCAAGATCCGTCTTTGTATAAGTGAGAAGACAATATGCTTCACGGTCACGCCGGCCAACTCTTCATCGGAGTTGATGAAGCGATGAGAGTCAAAAATCCTGCGCATCCCGTATGATGATCGTATTTGCATTCGTGAAATTGACACCATTTTCAATAACGGTTGTGGAGAGGAGAACATCACTTTTTCCTTCGCGAAAGGAAAAAATATGGTTCTCGAGTTCCTCTCGATCCATACTTCCATGCACAGTAGTAATACGAAGCGGATCTCACGATGATTTTTTGATTCATACACAGATATCTTGGATCTCTTTGCTCACCATTGCAAGGGTTGCAATACGATTATGAAGAACAATGACTTGTCCATTTCTCTCGATTTCCCGTTCGATCAGAGTATGAATATGTTTATGATCCCATGGATGAATCTCTGTCATAATCGGCTTACGCTCTCTCGGTGGAGTTGTAAGAAGCGATATTTTTTTGACTCACGAGAGTGCCATGTTGAGTGATCGCGGAATAGGCGTTGCCGAGAGTGAAAGAATATCAATATTTGTTTTGAGTTGATTGATTTTTTCTTTGTCCATCACGCCAAACTTATGCTCTTCATCAATGATAAGCAGACCAAGGTCTCTATATTCAACCGATTCGGAGAGAATTCGATGAGTTCATACCACCACATGAATATCACCTGATTTCAATCATGCTATCACTCGCTTTGCAGCCTGATCCGTCACCATCCGAGTCAAAAGTCCGACCTTGATTCAAAATGGCGAGAGACGTTCTTCTAACGAAATCGCATGCTCATGTGCAAGTACGACCAGAGGTGAAATAAGTGCTGTTTGTTTTCCAGCAAGAAAAGATCGATAGATAGCATTCATAGCCACTTCCGTCTTTCCAAATCACACATCTCATGAAAGGAGTCGATCCATAGGTTCGTCTTTCGCCATATCTGAGAGAACATCGTTGATCGCCTGACGTTGATCGTTTGTATAGGCATATTTAAATGCTTCACGAAAATTTGCTTCTTGATGTTCGAATTCTGGAAACGCAAATCATTGTATTTTTTTGCGTTCTGAATAGAGAGCGAGAAGCTCACGAGCTATTTTCTCCACATCTTCACTTGTTCTCTCCATTGTTCGTTGCCAATCACCCGACCCGAGGTTATTGAGTGTTGGATTTTCTTCTCAGACATACTTTGAAATCCTATATACCTCGGTCGCTGGAACATAGAGCATATTTCCCTCCCGATATCTAATGCGAATATATTCTCTCGTGAGATTTCCGAGTGTTTTTTCCTCTATTCATTCATAAACACCGATTCCGTGATCGATATGAACCACATAATCACCATCTTCAATCTGAAGAAGAAGGTCAATATTTGCATGCTTTTCTCTATCTCATCGTCGTTTAATAATCAACGGAGAGAGGATGTCATCTGAGAGGATCGTAATAGTAGTAGGACTCGAAGGTATTTGAAAAAGTTGTGCGTATATTTTAGCCATACTTCATCATACTCGATGAGATTCAACGCGTGCCATGGGGGGTAATTCGATACCTTTAACAATTGGCAAACCAATATCGGTCAATCTTTTTTCAATCTTTGCAGGATATTTAGAAAGAATCACAACATTCTCGTTCTCTAAAGTATTTTTGAGACTGAGAATACTCTCAATATGCAACGATGAAATATCGGCAGTCGATGAAGTTGTACGCCCTATATGAAGAGATTCATTCCAATCCTTTGTGTATTTCAGAGTTGTCGAAAAATCCCTATGATGAGAGATGCATTGAATATTGTTCTTATCGAGAGCTTTCTTAAGATCAGAGTATCCTCTTTCAATCTCCGATTCTTTTGGTTTGATAGCAGACATATTCTTTGTCTCAGCAATATCTCACAATGGAATCTTTGGAAGAAGAATACTCTTTTTTACATACGAAACATTATTTTTCATCAAAACTATCGACTCAATCAATGAATCAAACCAAGAAATAGAGAGTACGTCAAAATCCATTCATCGAAGACTGAGTTGTATGGTATCTCCAAGTTTCCTATAACTCCTTTCACGAGAGAGGGTATCATCATAGAACCAACCATGTTCAACAAGTTCTCAAGAAACATGAAGAATATCAATCTCTTGATCACAAGAGAGACAAAGAGCATCTCGCTCCAACGGATGAAGCCATGACCCGACCGGAATATTCTTTTCTTCAAGAAGAACGTGATATCAAAACACACTCGCCGTGAATGCATGATGGTGATTATTCACCTTTATTATTCACCCAGAAAGAAGACTTCCCAGTCGAAAAAGAGTGAGAGTATCGCTCTCATTTTCTGTCAAAATAACGCTTGATCGTTCATCGCAATAAGCATGAACGATCGTAGTAAGTGCGTGCGGACTCGTAATGTACATGAAACCCCTTGAAAGATGGAAAATTATATGGAAAATACTCTGAGTGAAAAATTTTTCCAAGAAGAGAAAATTGATTTTTTACAAAATACCATATAAAGAATTGCGAAAGAAACAATATAGTGTTGTTTCTCATGATCAAAGGAGGAGAAAATATGGAATCTCCGATATGTTTTGAATTGTCCTATGATAAGGTGTTATGGGGTAACGATTCACGCATTGAGGATATCCAAAAATGTTTGGTTGTTATCAGTATTTCTTACGCGAATATTAATCACCAAATAAATACGACGAATAATAAAGCGTTCGTATTTCATTTACATGGAATCACTCATAGCATGACAGCGGCGAGAGTTCACACCATACCGCAAATTGGTATGAAGGATGGTGGTAGCATACAGATATGTTTGCGACATCAAAAACAAGTGGCAACCGTCTTGGTGGCTGATGATATTGATATCTCCATTTTACAGACAGCGATGTTCTACTATATGGAGTATTATACGCAAAAATACCAGCTTCTCCAGAATGAGAAGAGCACACTCCAGGAGGAAAGAGCTCGACTCCAAAAACAAGTAGCCAAAATAAAAGAAAAGGTAAGTCTTCTGCAAGAAAGAGACATGCTCGAAGATGATCATCTTATGGAGGAGGTCCTGGACCAACTCTATACCGCAGAGGAACGACACGAAAAAAATGGACAAGATTATTTTAAAACAATCCAGTCTATTGGTCGACTCTTCCGTTTTCAGGAGGCATAACAAAAGAGTCTGCTAATTTCTATCTTTAAATACTAGGGTTATGCCCTAGTATTTCTTTTTGTCAAAATCAAAAAATCAATATACTATGAAAAGTATTCTTATTCATACTTGTATGTCATTTCATTCTCATGATGAGTGTTCTCTTGCTCAAACAGAGATACACTCAAGTGTTATTGTTTGATCAAAAGGGCAAATTGTCATCCCAAAAGATGTTCGAGATAAGCTCTCTATCAAACCGGGTGATACTCTTACAGTAATCACCAAAGGTGGCATCGCTATCGGTCTTATTAAAAATAGCGATCTTCCAGCACTTCTATCTTATCTTCAAAATGAAATCCATGATTAATTCTTCTCAAAAACAACTTATCCTCTTGTGGATTTTTGTATCAGTCTTTCTCACTTCCTGTGGAAACACCGATTCAGCACAAACAAAAGAAAAAACGCCAATAGAAGTATCGGTTATGAAGCCAATGACTGGATGAGTATCTCTTGATCAAACGATCGTTGGTCGTGTTATTGGTGATCCGGAAGTGACTATTTCATCACAAAGTGCTGGCATACTTTCATCGGTATCATATCGTATTGGTGAGAATGTAACACTCGGATCTTCACTCGCGACCATTGATACATCAAGTACTACCAACAATTTGAATCTCAATAATGCTCAAACAGCACTCAATAACGCCAGTAGTATTGCAGAAAGTACGATTGCTAGTCTTGAATCTGATTTGAGTGCAGCTCATATTCAGTATGAAAATGCCAAGCAAAGTCAAAAGAGTGTCTACAATACGACCCAAACACAACTCGATCTCTGAGTGTTAACCGCACAAAATAATACTGCTCAAGCAAAGACAAATCTTGAACAAGCAGAGCTTGCGCTCTCAAATTTTCAAAAAACAAAGCAAGAGTCTCTCTCTAGTCTCAACGATCGTGCATCCACCCTCTCAAAAACCATTGATGCAAGTCTCATTCAAGTTGTGTCAACTCTTGAACCAGCACTTGAATCAGCTGATAAAATTCTCGGAGTAACTGATAAAAATAAAGATCTGAATGATTCCTATGAGCCCTATCTTGGCAGTAAACTCACACGCTCAAAGGAACAAGCAAATGATGCATTTTTAACAGCCAATCAACTCCTCGATTCATACCGACGCACCTTTGCGAGTGATCCAGAATATCGCCTATCAGCTGCGCGAGAAGCAAACAGTGCAGCAGTAGAACTCTATCGACTTCTCACTCTAGTTGTTCAGAACTCCGTTATCGATGTGAATCGTTTTTCTCAGACCCAATCGGATAGTATACTTTCACAAGTCAGTGTTCGTCAACAAGCTCTCATACCACTCGAATCCACATTGACAAGTCTACAAAATAGCCAAAAGGATCTTGAAACTCAACGATCAACAACACGAGCAAATCTTGAAACTCAAGAACTGTCTCTCAAGAAAGCACTTGAAATCGCACAAAAACAAAATGGTCTTATAGCTGGTTCGGACACAGTCGCAACAGCTGAGCTTTCTGAAAAAAATCTCGAAAATACAAAAGCACAAATCAATCAAGCACGTGAAAGTGCTGATAACGCACTCAAGCTTGCAGATGCGAACCTCAAAAGCCTTGAAGCAAAAATTGCTGCCCAACGAACACAAGCTCAAGCAAATGTTGATAATGCCAAATGACAAAGAGACATTGCGAACGTAAGTGTAAAAAATGGAAACTTTCTCTCTCCGGTAAATGGTGTTGTGACGGCACGTCTTGTTGAACCGGGAATGTCTGTATCGCCTGGTACACCCCTCTTTACTCTTGCTACCAATTCAACAAAAATTGTGCGGAGTGATCTTCCACTCAATATTGCTGAAGCTCTGAAAGTTGGTGATGAAGTTTCGCTTGTAAGTCTCTCATCAAGTATAAGTTTCTCAGGTCGTATTAATCGTATCGCCAGTGCACCAGATGCAAATACAAAACTCTATCGTATTGATATTGCTCTACCGAATGATACAGATCTCCACTATGGAGAATTTGTACAAGTTCATGCTCAAATCATACATGGTCTATCAGATACACAAAGTGGATCGATTAGTCTTCCTATGAAGGTGATCATGGCAAAAAGCCAATGAAGGTACGAAGTCTGGGTAATAGAAGATAGTCGACTGGCAAAGCGCGAAGTTACTCTTGGAGCAATATCGAGTAATCAGGCTGAGGTACTCAGTGGTATTACCTCTGATACCATGGTCGTAACAAGTGATGGAATATACGGTGAAGGTGATAGTGTTATTATTCGATAATTTTTTAGACTTCTTCTCTATGAATGATTCCAATAACAAAATTCGAGAACATTCTCATGATTCTATCGAGCATATCGAGTATGACTCAGAGCTTGGAAAATGATGGTATAGCGCATTTCTCTCACGTACACGAGTGATACTTCTCATTCTCGTTTCTATTTTTGTAGCATGATACCTTGCATTAAAAACTCTTCCCCTTGAGTCAAATCCCGAAGTAAAAATCGGGAAAGCGATTGTCTCCGTTGCTTATCCATGAGCACCCCCAGAAACGGTCGAAGATCTGATTACAAAACCAGTTGAAAAAGAAATTGCCCGTGTAAAAGGAGTCGATACGTATGAGTCAACTATCAGAAATGGTATATCCTCAACAGTGGTAACATTCAAATCCAATGCGGATGCTGCTGATGTGACACGTACCATGAAGGATCAAGTCGATTTAGCGGCGGTTGATTTTCCTGAAGATGCTAAGGATCCTGTTGTGAAAGAAATATCCTTCTCTGATGAGCCAATATGGGTAATGACTGTATCTTGAGATATGGATAGCATTACGCTTGGTGACTATGCGGATCGGATTGCTGACGAGCTTGAAAAAGTACCATGAGTACAAGATGTTCAGGTAACAGGTGCTGACAAATTGGAATATCAGATACATGTTGACCCTATAGCACTCAGCTCATTTGGATTATCTCTTGAAAGCATTAATACCGCTCTCAAATCAAAGAATATCAACCTTCCTCTTGATAGTGTGAACACATCAGATTGAGAGCATGCCATTACGATTGATGAACGTATATACAAAATTGATGAAATTCTCAATCTCCCACTCACACAACTCACAAATACAACCACCAATTCCCAAGGTATTATTCGTATCAAGGATATCGCAAGTGTTCGCGCTCTCACTGCTGATCGTAGTACTATTTCTCGATTTGCACCACAGACAAAAAGCGGCTGATTGGCAACAACAACCAATTCAGTTCAGCTCTCAATCATTAAACGATCTGGTGGCTCAATTCTCGACCTTGTCGATCTTGGGAATAAAAAGATCGAAGAAATGAGAACAAATGGCAGAATCCCTCCTTCACTCAGTATCACAACCATACAAGACAATTCTGAGCGAATACGCCTAGATCTTAAACAGCTCATTCACGATGGTCTCATCACCGTGACCATTGTAATTCTTGTACATTTTGCAGTTATCGGGGTAATTGAAGCTTTTGTTGCAGCACTTGCCATACCAATCGTATTCTTCATCACTTTTGCAGTCATGGCATTTGCAGGACAAACATTGAATTTTCTCTCCATGTTTGCGCTCATTCTGTCACTTGGTCTTCTTGTAGATGATGCGATTGTCGTGATTACAGCAATTAATCAGTATAAACGATCAGGAAAATTTACTACAAAAGAAGCGATTCTTCTGGTTATTCGTGATTTTAAAAGGGTGCTTATTTCGACAACTTTAACAGTTGTTTGGATTTTTTCAGCAATGCTCTTTATGACTGGATTGATTGGAAAATTTATTTTCTCAATTCCATTTATCCTGACTGTTACGCTTCTAGCATCTCTTGTTATCGCATTGACGCTCAATCCAGCGCTTTCATTGTTCTTTGCCTCGCTTGAGTGACAGAACTTCGACACAAAACTTCGAGCGTATCTTATGAAGTTTACCCTTCATTTAAAAGATGTATCATTATTTCAAAGAGTTCTTGCGGGAACAAAAATGTTTATCTTCACGTTCCTTATCCCAATTATTCCTATAGGATGGTGCGTTTATGGTTTCCTTAAAGTATGGCTGAGAATCTATCCATACCTCTCAAAAGGGCTTTATTCACTCCATCCTCTCGAAGCATTTTATGGACGCATTCTCACATCGATCCTATCATCACAGGTGAAATCTCGTTGTCTTCTCTTTGGTATTCTCACACTCTTTATACTTTCGTGTTTTCTTCCAGCATCTGGACTGCTCAAGTCTGATTTCTTTCCAAAAAGTGATCAATCATTGATGACCGTTAATATCGAGGCACCGGCTGGCACCACACTGGAATCAACTTCTGAGCTCGTTCGAGCTATCGAATCCCAACTCCAAAAAGAGAAAGAAATTGCATCCATATCAACAACTGTTGGACAACTCTCTGATCTCTCATCAGGAGAAAGTAGACAGGGAGGACAATATGCTACCGTAACAATCAATTTAGTGAAAAAGGAAGATGGACGTAAGGAAAGTTCTATGAGTATTGCTGATAGGCTCCGACAAGAATTTACCACCTTCTCTGGTGCAACAATCTCAGTATCCGAACTCTCTGGTGGACCTCCTGCTGGTGCTGACTTCTCTCTACGCATAGCAAGTGAAGATAGTGACACACTCGAGACCGTTTCAGAGGAAGTAATGAAAATAGTACGATCTATTCCAGGTGCTGTGAATGTACGATCAAGTAATGTTGTTCTACCTTCAGAGTTTCGCCTTGAATTCGATCCAAGTGCATTAGCAAACTATCAATTGTCAGTCTCTCAAGCAGCCCTTCTCTTAAGGAATGCAACCGCTGGATCTGAAATATTTAAGATCAAACAAACTCAGAAAGAAATTCCAGTAGTCACACGTTACATGACAGGTTATACCTCAAGTCTTGATTCGATACTTTCTCTCAACATACAAAATCGATCTGGAGTAAATATTCCCGTATCGTCCATTGCTCGTGTAGTACCCACCCCGGCACTCGCATCTATAGAACGCTATAATGGGAAAAGAGTAGTGAATGTTACCGCAAGTGCAGACAAATCAACCAATGGAACAGAGCTTCAAGCAGCATTTCAAAAGAAGATCGTCTCATACCATTTACCGAGCAATACAGAATTTCTCTATGGGTGAGCAAACGAAGAAAATGCAAAATCGGTAGCATCACTCTGAGTAGCTATGATGTTCTGATTGCTTCTCATCGTTGCAACACTCGTTCTCCTTTTTGATTCGTACAAACTCTCAGCTCTTGTTCTTGTAACTATTCCACTTTCTCTCATTGGAGTATTTGTGGGACTCACAATCTTTCGACAGCCACTTTCATTTCCTGGAATGATCGGTCTCGTTGCACTCTTTGGTATTGTGGTGAGAAATGGAATCATTCTCTTTGATAAGATCAATCACAATCGCTCTATCGGGATGAAGATGAATCAAGCAATCGTTGATGCGGGACGTACTCGTCTTGAGCCGGTTTTACTCACATCTGTCTGTACGATTCTCGGTATGGTGCCACTGTCACTCTCAAATCCTACCTGGACACCACTCGCACTCTCTATTATATTTGGCCTTACTGCATCTACACTTCTAACACTCCTCGTGCTTCCTGTATTGTATTCAAAAGTAGCTAAAGAATCGGAGTAAGAAAATGGTATTATTTTACAATAAGCTATTGAATTCACGAAAGAACTTCTTACAATTATTCAGACATACAAATGCAACCATAACAAGGTTTACCACATTACAACTTTAGATTTCATGTGACACTCTTGAGGCGCGCAATGGATTTCTCTGGCGGATTTAATGACGGGACTGATGTTTGTGTTCTTGCTCATTTCTGTAGCTTTTATGGCAGATTTGCAAAAGCAAGAAGACAACAAAAATAGAGTTTTACTTGAGTATAACAATACACAAGGGGAGATCCTTAAAGACCTGAAACTTGCTTTCCAAGATAAAGAGAAAGAATGGGAAATGACCATAGACGATGATCTGAGTATTAAATTTACCAATCCCGATGTCTTATTCGATCCAAATGTATCAACGGTGACCCGGAAATTTCAATGAATCCTTGATGAATTTATTCCACTTTATGTATCCATCATAAATAATGAAAAATATAAAGATGCCATTGTTGAGGTGCGAATAGAATGACATGCTGGAAAATGTGATGAATCGGAATATATGACTTGTCTTCGGCTCTCTCAAGAGCGATCTAACGCGGTACTTTGATATATATTTAGTCACTCAGATTATAAAAATATAGACGAAGTGAACAAGAGAAAACTAAAGTTTTGGCTCACTTCTAATGGTATGAGCAATGGAAAAAATCTTGATAATAATGGTCGATACGTATTTAAGTCTTGAAATGAACTCGATCCAAAGCTCTCAAGGCGGGTCGAGTTTCGTATTGTCACAAATAGCGAAGCACTCGCAAAAACACTAATTGATAGTCTCTGAAAGTAATTCTCATACGTTATTTTTACAATATGTCAAATAATACTCATACCAAAATTAACAGATTGCGAGCCTTATTAAATGACTGAGATATTAAACAATATCAACTTAATTCGATTCTAATGGATATAGTGCGCATTACATCTTGTGAGGAGTTCAATGTATCAATTCAAACAAAGGTAATCGACAAAATCCAAATTCTTTTATCAGGGGATTATTATATATATGAGTTAGCAGCATGTGTATCAGATCTTAATATATTACTTGAGAATATTCTTGAGATTAATATTGCAGCAGAAAATAGTTTTAGTGACCAGTGGGATGATGAAGGGTATTTTGAAAATGAAAGAAGGTGTAAGCATAGTGAATATTGATTTTCATGCATGGAATTATTTCCTGATGAGGATGACTGGTGTAGTGCTTGCCGTAATTAGTTTATCTTTGGGTCTAAACCAGTTGACAGGATAAATTATCCCATAAACTTGGCTCTATGATCAGTAAAACTACCTATAGGAAAAAATCACGAATTTGAGATGCAAAAATAAGAGAAATTGTGAAATATTTTTCTCTGGATTTTACTTCAGATAAAACAGCGGTATTAACAGGTCTCAATCCAAAAACAACACAGGATTGGTATAGATATATCAGAAAGGCGATAGCCTTTCTCTGTGAGAGAGAAAAGAATGAAATATGGACTGGAAATGTTGAGATAGATGAGAGTTACTTCTGACCAACAAGAGTCCGATGAAAGAGAGGAAGGTGAGCTGGTATGAAGACAATAGTCTTTGGTTTACTCAAAAGAAACTGAAAAGTATATACTGAGATAGTTCCTGATGTAAAAGCAAGGACTCTCGTGCCAATCATTCGATGAAAACTTCGTATAGAAGAGTCTGAGATTAACAGTGATGGATGGTGAGCTTATGATGGGCTTGTAGATATTGGATATGAGAAACACTACCGTGTTCATCACGGAGCAAATGAATTTGCAAGATGAACTCAACACATTAATTGAATAGAGTCATTTTGGAGTTATACCAAAAGAAGACTCTCTCAATTCAATGGAATCAAGAAAGTCTACTTCTACTATTTTTTGAAAGAATCTGAATTCAGATATAATTGTCGTATTCAATGAAAAGATATTTATAAGGAAGTGCTAAAGTTACTTCGTCAATATAACCCGTAACTGGTTTAGACCCTATCTTTAATATATTGTATGGTCCCACATTCATTTACAGTTGAAGTCATAATTGGTCTCCTGTGTGTATTCTTCGTTACGTTTTTTGTATGGCTTCTCAAGAGAGATAAAAATCTCATCACCATGACAGGTATATTATGTACTTTTGGTGGTATTATTTACGCACTTCTAGGTTTGGACACAGTGAATATATCTGGAAGTATGCCGAAACTACTTAATGGGCTTTCAGTCGCATTTATTCCATCTGCTCTTGCGATAGCTATTACGATTTTTTGGAATCTCTTCTTTGAGAAAAATGAGACGGAATCGGGAAAGTGAACTGATGATTTACTGAAAGATATATCATCCAAGATGAGTGAGCTTATTGAGAAACAAAAAACTCTTGAGAATCTTCCATTGATCCGAGAGGAACTAACAAAAGAACAAGATATAAATATTTCTCTCTTGAAATGAGTACAAGATATGCTCGAAGCACAAAGAGAAATCAAAGAATCAAATGAAAAGAATTTTTGAGAGACAATAAACAGCATAAAGACATTGGAAATGCTGCCAAAAATACACAAAGAACTCGAATCTATCAATACACATATTTGATGAAACGATAACATAAGCTTACTTAATGGAGTACAACAATTGCAAAGTTCGATGAATGAAAAGCAAGATGACTTGAAAAAATCGTTCGATGAGTTTGCCCGAGAAATGTCTGAAAATAACATGAAAGCACTCACAGAAAGTATGCAACAATTTATGGAAGATTTCAACGCAAAGATTAACGATCAATTGTGACAAAGCTTCCAAGATCTTAAGAGCTCCATTGATCATCTTCTTGAGTGGCAAGCGCAATACAAAGTTAATATTATAACTTCTATGGAAGCACTCAATCTCTCAAAGGAATCGCTTGAAAGATCTAGCAAGGGATTTGAGATTACAGTTGAAAAATCAGAAACATTTATAGGTGTTGCTGACTCTCTTAAGAACGAATTACACTCTTTAAACGAGAGTCTCATTCTTCTCAAATCTGGACTGAATGAATTTGATGCTATTGCTAAAAATAACAAGGAGGCAAGCCAGAAGATAATTGAATCAATAGATGTATTGAAAAATAATTTCGTATCCAAAGCAGAAGTTATAGTTGAGGAGAGCGAAAAACATATCAGCAATATGCAGACTACCTTTGCAACTCAAGCAAAGAATTTAACAGAGACACACCAAGATATACTCCAAGATTTGAAAAATAATGTAGACAATACGAACAAGAATGTATCTGAACAGTTTGAGGAAATTGGAAAAAATCTTGAGAAACAAACAGAGAAATTAGGAGAACGAACCCTACAGCTCGATAATGATATAGGAGAAGCTCTCAATAAATCTCTTGATAGTTTATGAAGCGAACTTACTTCTATTACGGAAAAATTTACAGAACAATTAGCGAGATTGAATTCTATTTTACAAACAAAAGAATAATAGATGCAACTACTGGATTTTCACACCTCCTGACTGTCTGAACTAAGAAAGAGAATAGGAGCCGATTTATTAGATTACAAAGCAATTCCTTGGGAGCCACGGCAGGCAAGCATAGTACCCGTGAATCCAAGTAGTATTCAAATCAATTCCTTAGATAATACAATTACTAACAATGATAATGAAAGGATTGTAGTATATATACGAGATATTATACCTTATGAATGAAAACATAAAGATACAAAAATACATTTCTACGAATGTGATACTATTAGAACCTTTATGGAAAAAGGTAAACAAAGATTTGTTGGAGCTTACACACAAACATGAAAGCTGGAAGTATGCTATATGTGAACAGATGAACAAGTAGAAAAGCAACTGGGCGTATGTAGTAATTGTTTAAAAGAAGCTCGAGAAAATAAATATATTCCATTCGAATTACTCAACCCCTTTTCCCTTAAAAAATACTTTGATTTCTATGAATATTACAGAAATCGAGTCAAAAATCCTAAATATAATTTTCTCACCATTACAAAAAATCAATATCCAGCTAATTGGGAAGAAATATCAAAGCATGAGAGGCAAAAAGTAGACTGGGTATGTCAGGATTGTGGAAAGGATTATAAGAATAATAAGGGGGAATTGCATGTACATCATAAAGATCATAACAAATGAAATAATTTTTCCGATAATTTTGAGGTGTTATGTTACGATTGTCATGCTAAACATCATAAACATATGTAGCAACGATCGTTTTCATCTGATGTACCCGTACGAATCATCTTGACTTTCACTACTTCCAGATAGACTGTCCAGTATTATCTATTTCAAACGGAGCCGAGAGGCTTTTTCATTTTTATTTTATGAACAAGACAAAAATTATTGCCACTATCAATGATGGCACCGAAGATGAACAATTTCTGGAAGATCTCTATGATCGTTGAGTTCGAATTCTACGGTTCAACTTTTCCCATGGGGACGCCAATAAAGTTCGTCACGTCATGAGTCTCATTGCCAATATTGCCAGTCGTGGCAAATATCTTTCTACCGTTCTCGATACCAAATGAATCGAGATTCGCACAGGAAAAGTTGATCAAAAGATTCAATTTTATAAATGAGATCATATAAAACTCGTTACGGATAATGCTGATGTATCAGGGGAGAAATCTCTTTTTATCGATTATCCTTATCTCAGTGAAGATGTGAATATTGGACAACGCATCGAGATAGACTCAGGTGTTTTTCATGTGCGAGTCATTGCGAAAAAAGGAAGTATTACTATAGTAGAGGCTGAAAATGATGCACTCATAGGATCAAATCGTCATGTAAATCTACCAGGTGTAAAGCTCAGACTTCCATCGCTTACCGAGAAAGATAAAACCGATCTTCTCTTTGCTATAGAAGCAGGCATGGATTTTATCGCTGCGAGTTTTGTACGCAATCGTCAAAATGTAGTGGACATACGTGAATTCCTCGATCAGAACGGTGGAGAGAATATTAAAATATGTTCAAAAATTGAGAATCAAGAGGCGATCGAAAATCTTGATGAGATTATTCTCATATCGGATGGAGTAATGGTAGCACGTGGAGATCTCGGTATTGAGGTGCCCATGATCAGTCTTCCAATGTATCAGCGACGTATCGTAAAGTCTTGTCGTGAGCAAGGGAAATTTGTCATCGTAGCAACTCATATGCTCAAATCTATGACGGATGCACCAACTCCAACGCGAGCAGAAGTATCTGATGTTTTCAATGCAGTGTTACAAAAAACTGATACGACCATGCTGTCGGAAGAGACGGCTATTGGCTCATACAAACTCGAGGCAGTTGAAGCGATGAGAGACATCACAACGGAGGCTGAAAATAGTCTCGAATACGGACATCCCGATTATGAAAGTAGTAATATCAGCGAGCGTGACAAAGAGAAGAAATACCTTATTCGTTCAGCCCTCCGTCTCGCAGAAGATCTTGGTATCACCAATATTCTTCTCTTTACAAGAACTGGTCGTCTGGCACGCTTTGCCGCAGCGTATCGTCCGAGTCACCTCATTCATGCTTTTACTGGAAATATACAAACATTACGATATACAAATATTCTCTTTGGAATTGATCCGAATCTCCTCCCAAATTGGTGAAGCCATGAATCAAATCTCTGGAATGCTATTGAAACACTCCAGAAAAATGGAACTATTAAAACGAACGAGAAAATTATTGCTATTACTGATATTGAGCGAAATGAAGAAGAAATCCCAAGTCTTGAAATTATTGATCTAAGTAAAATAAAAAAATAACCTTATAAGGTTATTTTTTCTTTGCTGTAGTTACTATTTCAGCTTTCTTAAGAGATTTTACATGCTTATCAACCTTGATCACTTCACCAGTTCGAGTCTTATCTGTGACTTTTTCCACCATAATTTTACTATCAAGGTAGTCTAAGAGTGACTTCGTAATATCCTTGGCAATATGACGCTTCTTGCCTTCAGCATTGAGTGTAAGAACTTGTTTTTTATCCTTATAGATACGAGCATAATTCTCAACAATATTCTTTTGAGCGATATGAATCATTTTTCTCTTGTCCTTTCGAGTAAGTTTGTCACCTGTATCAGAATAGACAAGATTATTGATGAGATGAAGTGTGAGGATAGAACAATGTGTCTTGAGGCTACCGCTACGTACCATATCAGCTCGCTCATAGATACGATCAAGAGTTTCCTTGAGAGGAACATCCATATAGACGGTAAGTGCTTTGTCAAAAACCTCTTTATAGAGACCATTTGCAAACCAGAGAAGTCATTTTCGAATCTTCTCTTCAGAAATCCCAAGCATCATACCACGTACAACGATCGTCTCAAGACCTCGCTCAAGAAGCACCACCTCACCACGAGAGAGTGCTGGAATAATCTCACGCTCGAGTCGATAGACAAGATCAGCAACTTGAAGAATAAGATTTGCTTCGGAAGTAATCATAAGCTCAATTTTCTTTGCAGCCTCATTTGACTGAAGAAATGGACCAATAAATGGAGCATCCTTCCAACTTGAAACCGTAACCTTGAATCCTTGTTTCTTGAGACTTCGAGAAAGTTTTGCAATTTGTGTTGATTTACCACATCCATCTGCCCCTTCAAAAACAACAAGGGTACCTGAGAGATCTTTGACGGAAGAAATATTTGCTTTCATATATATTTGTATTTATTTGATAGATTGAGGTTAGACTGCTGCAGCTGTCATCGCAGATCCAAGAGAAACATGATATTTTTTCTTGAAGTACTCAGCTGTGATGCGAATAACATCAGGAGTGGTCTCATAAACCGGCTTTGTACCATCAATAATATGAAGATGGTCACTCTGTGCAGCTTGGTCATATCCAGCAATAACTCGAGTTTGGAATTGCATAAAGCTATCAATGATATTATCAGAAAATGACATATCCATACCAGCTTCATACCACTTGAGTGGGTTACGTCCAATGGCACGTTTAGCAGCTACGTCAACTGGAAGTTGGAAGTAGAATGCAAGGTCAGGCTTTGGGAAGAAGATATCATAGAATGCACGTTGATCATCCACATTGAGTCCACGAGCATATCCACGAGCGAGTGCTGTATACATATAACGATCACAGAGCACTACCATACCAGCAGCAAGTTTTCCTTTAATTTCAGTGATATATCGCTCCATAAAGTCTGCGGCAAATACGAGATCAAATACAACCGCAGGACAATGAGGATCTCGCTTCTTGATTTCTTTACCAAGGGGCTTGATAAGGAGATTCGAATTCCATTCGGTATGGTGACAGAAAAACCCATTCGCTTCGAGGAGTTTCTGAAGAATAATAAGTTGTGTGGATTTACCGGATCCATCACATCCCTCAACAATAATGAGTGTGCCTGGACGCTCAGAAGTAGGGAAAAACGTTGCAACCGGTTCGCTCTTGGCTACAGCTTTTGTATTGGTATTTTTATGTGCCATATGTTTGATAAAGAAAGGTACAAACAGAGATTAGCATTCTTTTGCAAAAAAAACAAAAAAATGAATAAACATTCATTTGCCATATTCAAAATTTTAGTCCAATAAAAAAACTTCTCGCATAGAGAAGCCAAAAGAATCAATAATTGATATATCAAACTACGAGCGAATTCCGTAACCTCGAGAAAGCAAACGAAGAGTGATAACTGTCGTCACTGCAGAAACGATAATCAATCAAGCGAGTGAACTCCAGATTGATACCATAGATGTGTGAGTTTCACCTAAAAATCCATAACGCAGGAGTGTAATTACCCAAGCAATCGGGTTAAAATAGCTAATAATCTGAGCCCAGTGAGGGAGCATCGCAATCGGATAGAATATTCATCCAAGATAGGAGAGTGGTGTAAGGAAAAAAGTTGGAATAATGGAGACTTGATCAAAAGTTTTTGCGAAAAGAGCATTGATAAATCAAAGAGCACTGAAGAAATAAGCAAGGAGGGAAATGGTGATAAAAACCATAAACGGATGTACAACAAAATAACCACCAAAAAACAATGACACTACCCAAGTAATGAACGCAATGATAAAACCGCGAACCATTCATCCAACCACATGACCGAGGAATAAAGTGGCAGGATGTGTCGGAGATATGAGAAATTCCTCCATGGAGCGAGAAAATTTACTTCCAAACAATGAACTCACAACATTCGAATATGTATTCGTAATCACTCACATAGCGACAAGTCACGGCATGAGAAAAGTCGCATATGAAACTCATCAAGAAAACGAAATATTTGACCCGACAACTCCACCAAAGATGACAAAATAGAGTGATTGATTGAGAATAGGTGGTATAATTGTCTGTGTCCAGATACGAAATATACGGGTCAGTTCGCGACGTGCAATCGTCTGAAAAATAATATATTGTGTGTACATAAATTATCAAAGATGAGAAAAGAGGGCTTCCAAACGATTTTTTTCTGGTCGTATGCCCGTCACACGACACTCTTGAATTTCAAGAATTCGAAGTGCGTGCATGAGAGAGAACTTTGGATCTATCGTGACAAGATAGGCGCGTTCTTTCTCCAAATAGACAAAATGTTCATCGAGTACATCTCTACTTTTTTGTGCGACTTCCATACGATATACTTCTTCGCCAAGAGAATCAAGCATCTCGCGAACAGTCGTATCATGAATCTTTGTCCCATGTCGAAGCATCACCACTCTTTCAGCAAATCTCTCAACCTCCTCAAGATAATGAGTAGTAAGAATAACGGTAATCCCCTCATCGACTCGAAGTTTCTCGACAAATTGCCAAATAATTTCTCGTTGTTCGACATCGACTCAGGCAGTCGGCTCATCAAGTATGAGAAGTCGGGGGCGATGCATCAGAGCACGTGCAAGCATAAGGCGACGCTTCATGCCACCGGAGAGCATACGTGATTGTTTGTCGCGCTGTTCCGTGAGTCAGAGAGTAGTAAGAAGCTCGTCTGCTCGGGCTCGAGCTTGCGGTCGGGCTATACCATGATATCCAGCATTATCGAGGAGAATATCATAAACCTTGTCAAAAGCGGCAAGATTCACTTCTTGTGGCATAAAACCTATCAGTGATCGCACTTGTTCAGGATGTTCATCAAGATCAACACCAAACACTCTCACACTTCAAGAGGTCTTATTGACGAGTCAACCAATAATACCGAGAGTCGTGCTCTTACCAGCACCGTTCGCTCAAAGAAAAGCGGAAAAACCCCCTTCTTCAACACTATAATTCAGACCCTGAACAACTGGAGTTCAAGCCTTATATTCTTTCACAAGATCAGATATTTCGAGGGCAAGGGTCATAGAGGATTTATTACTTAGATAATCATATTCAATAACACAGAATGACAATATTTAAAATTGAATTCAGTTTGAAAATAAAGATACTTCTTAAAATTAACTAAAATTCTCATGGATATTTTCAAAAACTATCACTCATTTGATTATACAAATGGTTTTCCTATTTGCGAGAGGGCTAAGCCCAAGGAATTTCGTGATGAAGTGTTTACGAATTTTTTGTGTGAGCTTCCATCGAGGCTTTTGGAGTTGCGAAAAGTTATACCACGAGAGATAGTAATGGATTTTAGCTACAAAAGTCTCGAAGAAATCGACAAGTGGTACATACCATTTATATATCAATGTTATATTGATGGAATTATCCCTGACTTGCCTGATGGTAAAGAGTGGCATATTGAGAGAGGCTATGAGCATGATGTGGAATCAGGATTATTCAGAATTCCAATCGAGTTTCGTTCACTCGCATACGATCTTGCTATTTATTTAGTTGAAACACTTCGCCGTATTGCTATGGATGATATTCATTGGGTTATTGGGCATGGAAAGGTAAACAAAGTTCGAGGGTATGAAGCTGCTGGTCATCCTCGTGCTTGCTCTGAAAAATTCAAAGACTCACAAATGCAATTTAACGATGCTGACAGAGGATGTATACCTATAACATTCATTATTTTAATGTATACAGGTGGTGTAGCACAAGAAGATGGTAATAAAAAAAGTGGTTTATTGATAAATAGATTTAAAAATATATTCAATATATTTGCAGATGACAATGTCCCAGAGTCATTGTTGCACCCGCAATATTAGTGATATTAAACCCATCTATATTTCATGAATTACTTTCTCATTCTTGTTATTACAGCCCTATTACTCACAGCTTGCATCTCACATCAATCAGTCTTAACTAAGAATATCCCACCCACAGTCATCTATCAAGATGAAGAAAAGTATGCCGATCTCGATAACCTCACGCAAGCAGGACTTCTCCATACACTGGGTGAAGTTATCATCAAAGATCCCATTATAGGTGGACATGTCCCTCAAACGATTGATGGAGACGTCCTTCCAACTATTGCTCATCGAACTGAACTTCGATCTCTCGACTATCGAGACTACAAGCCATGAGTACGGTCAGATATTGTCTAGGGTCTAGACTAGCAAATTTTTAAAAATAGCTTTTTTTGCGAGTCTGAAATTTTTATAATTGTATCGAAATTCGCACCCTTTCAAACGAAGATGAAATTTATCTGGGGCAATCCCATTAAACTTTGCCATTCTTCTTTTGCAGAAACTCCAGAAAGATTCAATACCATTCACATGATTCTTTCCTCTGGCAAACTCATTCTCACTGTGAAATACCCTATAGTGATCATATCCATTTAAAACAAGAGAATCATATGCTTTCCATCCATCCGTATAGATGGTAGATCATTCCAGTATTTTCCCATGAATAATTGGCATAAGTTCACTTCTGGAGCAGTTCTCTACAATACTTACAAATACTCTTCCATCTCGCTTGAGAAGTCCAAACACTGGTGTTTTTCCTGCAGCTCACCTTCCTCTTTTTCATCTAACCCGACGAGCACCAAAGTAACTTTCATCCAGTTCAAATTCTCATCAGAATTCATACCTTTCTTTGAAACTCTTTGATTCCTCAATGGAAATTCGCACAATAGCCTCTCGAAATCGGTTATACCAAAGATTCACACTATTACGATTTATCCCCATAATTTTTGCTGTCTGAGTAGCAGTAAAATCCTCAAAAAAATAGTAAAAAATTCTTCAAATTTTATAAGTCGATAATTTTGTGTATTTGATCATAAGCAAATAGTGTAAGAAGTACTATTTGCTAGTCAAGACCCTTGTCTATCCAGCATTTCTCAAGCTCTCCATCACCGAACAAGCACAATTCTTGGAATCATATACAAAAAATAATCCTCAAGAACTCGTGGTCCAGTTTGCAAGTACAGGAACAATTGATATGAAAGCTTTTCAAGAATCTTTCAGACAGCTCCCAAAGGCATCTGTTATTCGGCTGGAGTTTTATAGTATTCCCGCAAACTATTATGAGCTCTTTGATGCCATGGATGAAAGACTCACCCAAGACTCAGAAATAGAAATCCGGATTTGGCTCCCTGACATCCCATTTGGCTTCTCGGTGGATGCATTCTTCCTTCATGTCAAGAAATGGATCAATCGCCATCCAAATCATCTCGTTATTAAAGATTTCTCTTTCTCGATACTTAATGCTCCAGTGATACAATTTGTCCTCGAGAATCCAGCATCAGTACTCGGAGATTTCCCAGCCAAGAGAGTCTCTGCCGATCCGGTCGTCATCGATACACGATGAGAGCCACCTGGTGATGGTCCAAAATGAAAAGCAGTCATTGAGCAGTTTTTCAAAAATAGCAAAGTCGAGAATATGCTTTTTGATTTTGGGAAGAAAGATGGAGAGAAAATTGAGGTATACGGATATTAAAAAAAACACCGATCGGTGTTTTTTTAAAGGCCTAAACTAGAAAATTTTTAAATGACTTTAATAACTAAGATTATCTAGTATTGTACTATTAGGTGCGGTGCGATAATGAGATTCAACATATGTTCAATCAGACTTAACATAGCTATTTACTGGAACTAAATTAGAATTTGTTGTGGGAAGATCTACTAATGTGGGAGATATGGATAGTGCTTCTACTGAAAGTGGCTTATCAATACTTATGGATTGAGTTAGTGGTTTTCTATCAGAGAAATTAATGATACTAGTGGGTTTACAGGAGATAGACTTACGATCCCACTGATATCATTCATTACATCCACAATAATCATCATGGATATACCCATTTATTAGATCGCAGTTTGATGCTGACGCTTTAGATGGATCATTAATAAATGCTAGTTCTGAAATCCATCATTCAGTGTCATTTTGTTTAATTTGATACCATGTCATACTTCAGACAATCATTTTATTCAAAATATACACATACTCTCATCGAATAATGGGCTTAATAATATCTCAGTTTACTCCTGGGGTTTTTCGAAAATTTATATCTTGCAGGATCTCTTTATATTCCAATTCTTTTAAGTTGGTATTAATAGGCGTGAGGTATGTACTCCAGTAAGTCACGCTTATTTCATTTTCACATAGTGTTCAATTTTTATCTGATTTGAGTAACAATATCTCATTTCAACTCTGTTGATTTCAATAGAGTTGATGTTCTTTTGCAAATTCTTGAGGAATACTTTGAAGTAAATTTACACTCATTACATAATTTGACAGCATATTAGATTGAAAGTCCTCAGAATGCTTGACTCATTGCATATTGTGAAAAAATTTCAATAAATATGCATCTGACTCTTTTATCAGTGATATAGTATGTTTGTATCATTCCGATGAAGCAGTGAGCTCAGTTAATAATGCCTCTTGTCATAATATACTTCTCTCGGCTAATAATTTAGGTGCAATAGTTTTCTGGAAAGGTATACCACTATTATGCTCTGTAGTTAAATTATAGTGATTTTGGTCTGGTGCGATAGAATAGAGTGCTACTATTTTATGTATATTGCAGTAAGCTTTCCAAATACTCTCTATTGTTTTTTCGTTTGAAAGTTCTGTATTTCTTGTTTTTAGATATAAGGCTTGCCTATTGGAAGAATCCTTTTTTGGAGTTTCTTGTGTACTACATCACGATATTGTAAGAGTTACTAGAGCAAGTGAAATAACATATGCCAATCTGGTTATTGCTTTAAACATAAAACTTTTATTTGCTTACTTATAAAATATTCTATCAGAGATGCTAGAAAACCTTCAGTTTGCTCAAAAATAGTCATAATTAGATCTTCTCTCTCCCACCCATAAACGGTCGAAGCACCTCTGGAACCCTCACACTTGCATCCTCATTCTGATAATTCTCCATAATAGCAACCATTGCACGACCGCAGGCAAATGCTGTCGCATCATTCGTGTGGATGAGTTCTACTTCACCACTCGATCGGCGAACTCGTGTCTGAAGGCGACGAGATTGGTAGTCACTCATATAATCTGCTGTATGAGTCTCTCGGTATTTGCCTTGACCTGGAAGCCATGCTTCAATATCAGATCACTTTGCATTGGGCTTACCAATATCAAAAGTACACTTTTGGAGCTTCTGATACGGAAGACCAAGCTGTTGCATAAGATACTCTTGGATCGCTGAGAAGAGAAGATGCTCGTCATGTGCTGTCTCAACTGTCGAGAATGATTCCATCTCCATCTTATCGAACTGATGCATACGGATAATTCCTTCCATATCTTTACCGTACGTACCGGCCTCACCACGAAAACTGGTAGCATACCCGAGGTATCTCACCGGCATATCAGCCTCAGCAAATATCTCACCAGCATGCATAGCTCAGAGAACATGTTCTGCACTTCCTTGGAGCCAGAGATCCTGTCACTCAATCTTATATCGATCTTCGATTGGCTCGAGACGATCCATAGCATCGTATGGCTCGGTCTTGATCATAAGTGGTGGGAGCACTGGGGTAAATGGTTTTGCTGAGACATTGAGCCCATGTTCCTTGATAATCGATGCGAGGACTTCTTCATTCCCAAGTGTCGCCATTACCCATTGAACCAGTGCCATCTGGAGAAGGACGAGATTACCTTTGAGGTAAGCAAATCTTGAACCCGCAACATTTGCAGCACGCTCCTTGTCGATCCATCATCGGATCTCTGCAATCTGAGCATGATTGCGAACAGGGAAGCCAAATTCTGGAATAGTTCCCCATTGCTTCACGACAACATTCTCATCTTCCGTGAGACCCACTGGAGTATCGGGAGTTGGGATATTTGGGATTTTCTTAAAGAGGGCAAAAAACTGGCTCTCTACATCACCAAAATCCTTCTCAGCATTCTGAATCGATTCTTTGAGAGATTTTGCTTCATCGAGAAGTGCAGGATCTGGTTTTCCTTTACCCATCAGAGATGAGAGCTCATTGCGACGAGCACGCATGGCATCGAGTTCTTGTTGAAGACTTACACGTTTCTTATCGAGATCCATAACCAAATCAAGATCTACTTTGACGACCTTGTCATGAAGTGCTTTTCGAACTATTTCAGGGTTGGTTCGAAGAATTTTAATATCAATCATAAAATGAGAAATGAGAGAAAATACTATTCGTTATCCGAAGTTGAAGATGATTTTTTGGTTTTTGTGCCTTTTTTATCTCATCGATAGATACTACCGGTTTCGCGATATTGCTTCTTCTTATGTTCCATTTTAGCCAGTCGTTCCTTTTCTTTGAAGATACTGACTCGACCCTTGAGCTCGAGGTTAATCGGAGTACCTTGGAATCAAAATGCTTCACGGATACGATTTTCAATATAGCGTGGATAGGAGAAGTGAAAATGTGAAGCATTGTTCACGGAAATCACGAATTTTGGAGGATTCACCTCAACCTGTGATCAATAAAATACTTTTGGTTTGTGCGACTTACGATTTCCCGTCGGTGGATGATCAAGAATAATCTGTTGCAAGAAGTTATTGAATTCCCCAGTTGTCACTCGCTTATGACGCTCATTGTAGATGGAGAGTGCCTGATCAAGTATATTATTAATGCGCTTTCCATCAGTTGCCACTGTGAAAACTGGACTAACATACGCAATAAATGCAAGTTCCCGTTGAAGATACTTCAGATAATGTTCCATGATTTTATCTTTGTCCGTATCAGGACGAGCTAGAACTTTATCCCACTTATTGATAACCAAGATAACTCACTTTTTCTCTTCGAGTGCTTTGGAGAGGACAACTTGATCTTGGTGAGTCACTCCTTCATCCGCATCAACCACGAGAGCTATCACATCAGCACGTCCGATAGCACGTTCACTGCGAAGTACACTCCAATCCTCAATATCAGCGTGCTCAATTTTACCAGAGCGACGAATACCCGCTGTATCGATAAGAATATATTCATGACCGTTGTACTCAAAATGAGTATCGATACTATCTCGCGTCGTCCCTGGCATATCGCGCACCATCGCTCTGTTTTGCCCGGTAATTGCATTGATAAGTGAGGATTTTCCAACATTTGGGCGACCTATGAGGGCGAGCTTGATGGGAGTTTCTTCTGATTCCTCTTTCTTCTCGAGACCATGTGACTTGAGAAAAGCTGATATTTCACCCCAGAGTTGACCGAAGCCACGACGATGTGACACAGATACTGCAATGGGCATACCGAGACCGAGAGACATGAGCTCAAGAGCTTGTGTATCACGTAACTCATTATCTGCCTTGTTAGCAACCAAGATGATTGGTTTCTTCATGCGACGAAGTACTTTTGCAATCTCAAGATCTTCATTGGATATATGCGAATATTCCACAACAAAGATAATAGCATCCGAGCGTTCGATCGAAGCCTCAGCACGCTCACGAATATCACGAAGTATCTCATCACGAGAACCTGAAACAAGTCACCCACTGTCACAGAGGGTAAAGTGACCGCCTGTTTCACGGTCAACCATGCTAAATTCGAGAATATCACGGGTTGTGTTCTCCTGATCATGCACAATGGCAATTTTATGTCCAATAAGGGCATTGAAGAGGGATGATTTCCCAACATTCGGACGCCCAACGATAGTGATACGAGCCATGAAAAAAGTATTCAAAAATGAGAAGCGGATTATATTGACAAATGAAAAATCTCAAAAAGAGAATATACTCTCCCTCAGAGTATCAAGGATATTGCGCATATCATTGATCTCAATACACTTACGAAAAAATTATGTCAAAACGAGCTCTTATAATCATTGATTGCATTAATGAAATGCTTCACCCTGATGGCAAACTCTCTCAAAAAGGATACAGAAATTTTCTAGAACAACACCAAAGCATAACCCATATCAACAAAGTTATAGCAGATGCAAGAGCAAATAATTCCCTCGTCGTATTTATATCACTCGGATTTCACGAGAACTACGCAGATTGTCCACTTTCGTCACCTCTCTTCCAAAATGCTCCAAAATTTGGGATTCTCAAGCGATGAACTTGGTCAACAAATATATATGAAGAGGTCAATCATAAAGACAATGATATTTCAATTCATAAAAATCGTGTCAGTGCATTTCATCATACAGAATTGGATAATATTTTAAAGGAGCATGGTGTGACACATATTCTGCTTGCTGGTTGTGCAACTGATCTTGCAATAAATTCAACTGCTCGTGATGCGCATGATAGAGATTATAGTGTCACGATACTATCATCGTGCTGTATTGCAGCAAATAATGAAGATCATGATAATAGTCTCCGACTATTAGGAAAAATTACAGAAATTTTATAAAAATTTTTACTATGCAATTATCACAATTTCTCGTGGAAGCAAAAACTTCTACCTATGCGGCTGGGGATAGTGCGAAACGGACCAAAGAAACGGACCAATCAACTACAATGATATTTGAGAAAGGAGACTGGAAATACCACGATAATTACTTTGGTGGGGAACCTTACGGTGGTCGTGAAGTGGTGCTCTTCCAATGAAAACCAATCTGGATGATGACATACTATGGCTGGGTCGAAAAAAGCAGAGATATAATTGCATGAGAAGTCTATAGAATCCTCCAATGAGCACTCAGAAATATACCTGAGCGTGCACCATATCGTGGACCTCTAGAGTACAAAGATGAAGAATATATTTATCAAGGGTCTAAACCAGTTGACAGGATAAATTATCCCATAAACTTGGCTCTATGATCAGTAAAACTACCTATAGGAAAAAATCACGAATTTGAGATGCAAAAATAAGAGAAATTGTGAAATATTTTTCTCTGGATTTTACTTCAGATAAAACAGCGGTATTAACAGGTCTCAATCCAAAAACAACACAGGATTGGTATAGATATATCAGAAAGGCGATAGCCTTTCTCTGTGAGAGAGAAAAGAATGAAATATGGACTGGAAATGTTGAGATAGATGAGAGTTACTTCTGACCAACAAGAGTCCGATGAAAGAGAGGAAGGTGAGCTGGTATGAAGACAATAGTCTTTGGTTTACTCAAAAGAAACTGAAAAGTATATACTGAGATAGTTCCTGATGTAAAAGCAAGGACTCTCGTGCCAATCATTCGATGAAAACTTCGTATAGAAGAGTCTGAGATTAACAGTGATGGATGGTGAGCTTATGATGGGCTTGTAGATATTGGATATGAGAAACACTACCGTGTTCATCACGGAGCAAATGAATTTGCAAGATGAACTCAACACATTAATTGAATAGAGTCATTTTGGAGTTATACCAAAAGAAGACTCTCTCAATTCAATGGAATCAAGAAAGTCTACTTCTACTATTTTTTGAAAGAATCTGAATTCAGATATAATTGTCGTATTCAATGAAAAGATATTTATAAGGAAGTGCTAAAGTTACTTCGTCAATATAACCCGTAACTGGTTTAGACCCTTATCAAAATTCCTATACTTGAAATATTGAGCAATTTTCAGGTAAAGAAATAATAAAGCAGGGTGATACGATAGTTTATCAGGCCCAATATATGGGAGGGATCATCGATCAGTAAAATATTATTTTTCTGTTTTCTCAAACTTTAAAAAAGTATGCATCTCTGAATATTTTCATACATCAATATTCCATTAATTCCATTGAGACAAAATCTCATTTCATAAGAAGGAGTGTTACACTCCTTCTTTCTTTTTATAAAATACATATGAATCTACAAAAAACTATTTTTTCATTTGTGTATCTATTATGTAGCATAGTGCTCACATCTTGTACACCGTGAACTCACACACCATCCTCTTCTTCATCACAAATATTAGCCTGATCATCCTCTCTACTATATACCTATATTCCCATTCATTGTGAAGCATCCAAAATTCCTGAGACACTCAAAGTGATTGAACAAATTTCGTCTGGATCAATCATAGAGATCAATATTCAAGATGATTGCAAGAATGGCTATTTTATACTTGAAGTGCCTCTGTCGATTCGTGAGGCGCTTGCCAAAGGAAGTTATAAAATGGTTATTCTCGGTGATGATTCCAGTGAAGGTCCACGTACATCTTTCACTGCAGATGAATGGCAATGGCTCAAAAATCTCAATACACAGCTGATCATCAGTAGAGAAGTGGAAATGACTTTCCCTGGAACATCTCGGACAGCAGATCAACGTGATTTATTTGAGATACTACCTATATTGAGTGCAGGAACTCCTAAAAAATATACGAATCTAATTGAGTACTCGGATTATTTTCCTGGCTCACTCACTCGAGAGAACATCCAAAAATGTGACTCTCTTGTGCTCGGATCCATATCATACTCATGAGCACAAACATTGTATAAATCACCAAAAGAAGATAACTATCCAGCGGAAATGAAATGATTTAGAGACCGAGCTTCTTGTTATGCACAAGTCATCCGATAAATTCTTTTAAATTCAACTTGAACCTCAAAAATCTCCGTGGAATATTCCACGGAGATTTTTATTGAATCGATTACTCGTCCATTCCCACAACCACTTTTGCATGTCGTACGACATGCTCACCCATCATAAACCCTGACTCAAAGTCAGCAATGATTTTGCCTTGTGGTCCAGGACCTTGACTCATAACATCATGTCGAGCTGGATCCACATCTTGACCAACACTGTCGAATTTATTCACTCCAACAGAAGTTAAACCTTTTTCGAAAATATCCTTAGCACTCTTGATACCAGCAAGAAGCGTCTCCGCAGAAGTAGACTCATTCGACTGATCAGCAATGCGTGCTATATTGTCATAGGCAGGAAGTATTTTTCCAACAATATTCGCAGTGAAAAATGTTTTCATCTCTTCTCGCTCACGAGCATGACGCTTGACGAGATTGTCATAGTCAGCTTTGAGCCGCTGAATGATGACAATTTGATCATCATCTGATGAAGAAGTCTGAGACGAAGATTCATCTTCTTGACTCACAGCTTCTTCAGAAATATTCTCTGTGACAATATTCTCATCATCGAGTTTTTCTTCATTGTGAGTTTGATTCTCTTGTGTCATAAATTTGTATTAAAAGTTAAAAGAAATATTAAGGACTAACGTTTAAGTTTATTCTTGACTTCTGCTGCTTTTGATTCAATGCGATACCGAGTATCCTCAAATATATCACGAATGCTTGATTCGAGAATCTGGTATGCATGATTTCCATCTCGTTTCAATTTCTCAATAATCACATCTGCTTCCGACTTAATCGTGTTAATATGCTCTTCGCGACGTGAGTAAACATCTTCAATTTTTGATCGAATATCATCGAGATTTGGGGCTCCAATTTCTTTAAGACGGGCGATTTCCTGAGAAAAATCCTCCTCCATATACGCAATTTCTTCTTTGAGACGATTGCGTATGCTGGTGAGCTGAGTGCGAACTTCATCACTTAATTCAAGCTCATTGATACGATTCCAGATATCTTTATGAAGATTGACAAACTCATCACGAAATTCAGAAAAACTCGATGGGAACTTGTCATTTTTTGTAACTATTGCAGCCGCTACACCAGCAATATAGCCAAAGCCAAGCCAAAGAAGTGATTTTTTCATATGGAAGAATTAAAAGAGAAGAGAGTATAGAACATATACTCTCTTTTTGCAAATATTAATACATACCGCCCATACCTCCTCACATACCGCCACCATGATTATGTTCTGGAGCTTCTGGCTTTGGAACATCAACAATGACTGATTCCGTCGTGAGGAACATACCAGCTACTGAAATAGCATTTAGAAGTGCAAGACGCTCAACTTTGGTAGGGTCAATGATTCCTGCTTCGAGCATATCAACATAGGTATCAGTTGCTGCGTCATAACCATATGCAGCGTCAGTATTCTTAGCGACATTATCAACAATAACCGCACCTTCCTTACCAGCATTTTCAGCAATTTTTCGAAGTGGATAAGAGAGGGCTCGGGCAACGATATTGAGTCCGACTTGCTGATCGCTTGTCAATCCTGATACGTTTTCAAGCGATTTTGCTGCCTTGAGGAGCGCTACTCATCCTCCAGCTACGATACCTTCATCAACTGCTGCTTTTGTAGCATTCAGTGCATCTTCGATACGGAGTTTTTTTTCTTTCATCTCGACTTCCGTCGCAGCCCCTACACGGATCACTGCGATACCACCAGAGAGTTTTGCTACACGCTCAGCAAGCTTTTCTTTATCATAATCAGAGTTACTTGCACGGATTTGTGCCTCGATCTCAGCTACACGTCCATCGATCATGTATTTCTCACCCTGTCCGCCAATGACAACAGTAGAATCCTTCTTTGCAACGATAGCTTTTGCACGACCAAAATGATCAACAGTGACGTGTTCAAGTTTAAATCCAAGCTCTTCTGTAATAAGAGTTGCACCAGTGAGGATTGCAATATCCTTGAGCATCTCTTTCTTACGATCACCAAATCCTGGAGCCTTGATAGCGAGGACATTCAGTGCACCTTTGAGTTTATTGAGGATAATACCGGTGAGAGCATCACCATCGAGATCATCAGCAATGATTACAAGATCTCTCTTGCCGGTTGCGAGGAGTGATTCAAGTGCCGGCATGAGATCCTTGAGAGCAGAGATTTTTTTATCAGTGATGAGAATATATGCATCCTCAATACGGCCTTCCATCTTCTCTGGATCACTCACCATATAAGGGGAGACGAATCCAGAATCGAACTTCATACCCTCCGTAATCTCCACAGAGAGCCCAAAGGTCTTACCTTCTTCAACGGTAATCACACCACTTTGACCCACCTTCTCCATCGCATCCGCAATGATAGCTCCAACTTCTGCATCCTGCGCAGAAATAGTCGCTACCTGAGTGATTTCATCCTTACCAGAGAGAATCTTTGATTGTTTTTCAAGAGATGCAGTGACGAGATCACCTGCCTTTTTCATACCATTCTTAAGCTCGATGGCGTTGATGCCGGATCGGATCTCACGAAGACCTTCCTTCATAAGTGCATATGCAAGAAGGGTAGCAGTGGTTGTACCATCACCAGCCGCATCATTGGTCTTAGATGCAGCTTCTTTTATAAGCTCAGCACCCATATTCTCGATTTTATCCTCGAGTTCGATCTCTTTTGCGATCGTCACTCCATCATTGGTTACCTGAGGAGCTCCATATGATTTTGAAAATGCAACATTTCGTCCTTTTGGACCCATGGTTGCTGTGACTGCTTTCGCTACTTTCTCAACTCCAGCAAACATTGCGAGCCGAGCCTCATCACCAAAATGAATAGTTTTTGCCATATGTATTATAAATTGAATAATTATTTATACTTTTTTATAGTCAACTCGAGGAACGAGAGACCCCTTATAATTAAGGTTCAATTATAAACTTCAGTGTAAGGGATTTCTCATATTCGTTCGAAATAATAAAAGTCCGTCATCCTGAACTTCGATTCAGGATCTACCACTCTATCCAACCTTCGCAAGAAGGTACTCAAAGGCAACAACTTTGAATTTATCACCATCGAGATCGACCTCATCACCAGAATATTGTCCGCAGAGTACTCGATCACCAATACTCACAGGTGACTCGATCATATCACCATTACGATCTTTTTTACCAGGACCGACAGCAACCACTTCATAGATAAATGGTTTTTCTTTCTTCGCAGTTTCAGGAATATAGATTCCCGATTTTGTAATATTATCCGCCTCAACAGGCTTGAGGATTACGCGATCCAAAAGTGGAGTTAATGCCATAGCACAAAAATACAGGAAATAAAAATAATTGAATACTAAATACTTGTTTGAGATTTAGCACCGAGATTATATACGTGATAAATATTGTGTCAACTGAACTGAGAAATATTTTGGTAAAATTTTTGCAGTTCTCTTGAAAAACCAGTATTATGCTGAAGTTTTATCATTTTTAACGAAATCTATATGACAGAAAATTCATTAATCCATGCTTCAACAGAAAAACTCAGTATAGCTGATAAATATTTTTCACTCAAGAAAGAGCAAAGAATAAATCGTATGCAGTTTTTTGTGCGAAATATACTGATTTTAGTAACTTTTTTGATTTCATTCATACTTGGTGGTATAATTATTCCAGTATCATTACTTATGGTGCCAACAATGATATATGTCGTATGTATAACCGTAAATAAAAGAGCTAATGACTTTAATTATAACGGTCTATATTACGCCATAGTGTACTTTATTTGTGTCTGCATCTCTTTTATTACACCTTTCTTCTTGACGGCATATATATTCATGCACAGTTGGGGATGAGATTTTAACAAAAATGATCCTATACTGCATAGAATAGGCATGCTAACATTTATCTCTATGTTCACATTGATAATTCTATGGGGTATTCTTCAACTCCGAAAATGAAATCCCGGAAATAATCAGTATGGTCCAGCACCTACTGGAAACCCCCTTGTATAGAAATATTATCTCACCAAAAATTGACTTTTTCAGCTCCCTCTATACAATACCGCGGTTAAACGATATTTCACATCATTTTTATGATCGCAAAACTCAAAAAACGTAAGCGTCTTCGTTGCCATGGATTCCTTGCTCGTACAACATCTATCGGTGGTCGCAAGGTTCTTGCTGCACGTCGCAGAAAGGGTCGTCATATCCTTACAGTATCCTACCCAAATCGTGTAAAACTCACGAACGGGAAATCAAAGATGCATATCATCGCAGGTGGAACAGCTCGTGTTGTTCGTCTTCCTGGATCGAATGAAAAAATTCGTGGCTAGTTAGCTATGCTCGCAAAAGAGTACCGTCTCTGCGAAAAACAAGTCAAAAAGGCGCTGCAATTCCGCAAGCCTTTTTTTGGTGAAATGTGAGTAATGCATGTACTTCCTGCAACAAAATGAATGAGTGGGGGATTTGCTATAATTTTATCTGGAAAACAAACCAGATGAAGTGTGAACCGTAACTTCTTCCGAAGAAGATTCTACGATCACATACAACAACATCATAGTGATCTCCTCGATGGCAAGTACATGATCGTGATGGGCTTCAAGAAAGGAACACTCTTTTCCAGTAAAGAAGAGGTAAGTATCGCGCTCTTTGATAAAAGCGTTGCTGATTGCATCACAAAGTTCCGAAAAAATCCACCAGAAATTCAAAAATTCTCATCATGAATCAAAAGGAATATCTCGCCATCGACTACGGCACACACAAAGTAGGATTTGCACACAGTATCATGGGGGTCGTGCTGCCAATAGGAATCTCGTATTCCCGAGAGGCACTCACGGATGCAAGATCATATCTCACGAGTAATAAATACAGTCATGTGATATACGGACTTCCACTCGATCAGAGTGGTAATAACACTCCTCTCTGCAAAAAGGTGGAAGAATTCATCGAGCTTATCAAAAAAACTCATCCTCATATTATCTATATTGCTGAGGATGAACGATATACGAGTCAATTTGCACATATCAGCATGAACGAACACGATATTGGTGGGGAAATAGATGACATTGCAGCAAGCATTCTTCTCGAAAATTATCTTTCTCGTAATAAATAATTATGCACATAGGTTTTATCATGGATGGTAATCGTCGTTGGGCAAAAAACAATATGCTCAAATCACTCGATGGACATAGACGAGGTCTCGGACAATTTGAAACGATAGTACAAGATTGTATCGATCGTGATGTCCAATTTGCAAGTTTCTGGGCTCTCGCAAAGAAAAACATTCTTGAACGATCTGAAGAAGAGCTCAATTATCTCTACAAGCTTATCGAAGAAATGATTGAGAATTTCAGAGTCAAAGCACATGAAAAAGACCTCAGGTTTGTATGGATCGGTAATCCAAAACTCCTTCCAGAAAGTATTGTCAAACTTGTGAACGACTGCCAAGAAGAGACAAAAAATCACCAAGGAATGACCGTAATTGTCGCTATTGGATACGGTGGGCAAGATGAAATCATAGAGTGAGTCAAATCCTGCCTAGAACAATGAGTGGATCCAACAACACTCGATGAAGCATGATTCTCAAAATTCCTTCCATCAGGAAAATTTCCTTCGCCGGATCTTATCATAAGAACAGGTGGTACCATGAGAACAAGTGGCTACTGGCTCTATGGTAGCGAATACAGCGAGTGGTACTTTAGTGACAAATACTGGCCGGAATTTGATGCTCACGAACTCGATAAAGCATTAGAGAAATTCTGAGGAACCATACGAAATTTTGGAAAGTAAAAACCCGCCTCAGCGGGTTTTTGTGTGATAATTGCTACAACTATACGGACTTGATCACTACCACAGGGGCAATATCGTGTGATAAATCATACTCACCACATAATGCTATAATATAAGCTATAACATATGTTGTGAGAGATAGATCATTTGGTAACAAATTTTGTTGCCAGCGCTGCACTTCAGGAGCAGCTCGTATTGTGGGTAATAAAAAGTCATGTATATCACGGAAATAAACCATAGATTTTTGTTCTTTTTTTCCTGATACCCAGGACATAGTTGCGCCTTGTGCAAGAGCATGCACTCTTGATGGAAGATATTTCGAAGTAACCATAATCCCTAAACTCCTCAAATGGGGTTGCATTCTAAAAGAATAAGAAGAAATAGCAAATTAACGAGTATTATTACGTATAAGACGGAGTGCATGTGCAACAGAAACATATCCGCCGATGGCACCAACAAACAAAAATACTGAGAATATAACTATCATTTCTCATCAACGCGTTGCATAAAATGTATTCACAAAGTCCGGATATCCAGCAAGTATTGATATACTGAGTGCCTGAAGTGTTGTAAAGAAAAGTGCACTTGATATCCCGAATGCTACAAGAATGTAAATAATAGACTGGAGTATGAATGGTGTGTAGAGATAGTAGTTCGAACCACCAACCAGGCCAATAATATTCACTTCTTCACGGGAATAGAAGACCATATTTCCGATACTACTATAGATCATTGCTGTTGCTGAGAAGATTACCAAACTCAAGATAGCAAAAGCACCACGAGAAATCATCTCAAATATATTAACAAGTCGTGCAACACTTTCATATTGGGAGCGATAATCAACGAGGGATTTATGAAGACTATCTTGATCGTTGTAGAGAAGAATTGATTGATTTTTCTCTACAACACTATTAATCCCCTCATAAATTATAGGGAGTTTTTTAGCTTGCCGGTCACTTTTAATCTGAACAAATACCTTTCCTGGAAGCGTATTATCCTCCTTGTTCTCAATAATACTCGTGAGTTCATCTCAGAATTTATTTTGAAAATCAGATAGAGCATCCTCGCTTGATCTATATTCCACTTCTATCGATGGATCAATACTACGAAGCTCTCTCATAAATACCTGAAGTTGACCACTTTCTTGGACAATTTCTTTCTTAAGATAGACCGAAAGTGACAATCTCTCACTCACACGTTCAATCAGAACATTTGTTGTATGTTCGACAAGAAGAAGTATGCTTGCAAAAAAAGTGACAAGAACAAGAACAAGAAGTGTTGAAAAAGAAAGAAATGGATTTCTCCAGATATTTCGAAAAGCGTAGATAAGTACCCGCATACAAAATTGAAAACAAAGCAGAGTAATCATTGTTTTCAATTGAGAGGAAAAGTCAAAATGAAATAACTATAGGATCTACAAAAAGTACCTCATTAACATATCTTGTAGATACATACTGTGTGGAAATACAAAGACATGAATTATAAGCCATACGGCAGATGCGATACGAGCTGGAAGCACCAAAATTGGATGTTTCTTCGCAATTAAATACCCAATTACAAACATCAGCGGATCAGCAATGATACGATTTCCCCAGAATTCGACCCCCTGAAACCAAAACTCCACTCAGGATCACAGCAGACCTGTCTCCATATAGTGCTCAATAGTTTCCCAGATATAGGCAATGAGTAAAACTCCAACAACATCAAAATATCTTGTCCTTACATGAAATCCATCAAGATTGAGTTTTATTCGAAACATTCGATGATTTGTTTTTCGGACGGCATGACCAGCAGAAATACCACTCAGGATGTGTTCAATAGACCAAATATCAAAAAATGCTTGTGTTTTGAGTCCAACAAGAAGCTCTAAAATCATATGTGTATGTATAGGTTACAAGGAGTATACCCCCCCCCGCTGCCAAAAAACAAGTCGATTTTCTAAATTCTTATTTGCGATTTATATCAATTGCAAAAACTTGCATTTGCAAGAATTATCATATGATGAATTCAAATTATGAAATTGCTATGTTCGAAAGACTAAAGCAACACTGACTCAAGACTACTCCGATTCGTCGAGCTATTCTTGATAAACTCTCGGTGGGATGATGTGATGGCAGTGATCTTATCGCAAAGCTAAAATGAGAACTTATTGCGAATGAGGCAACGATTTATCGGGCTATCCATGATTTATCAAGAGTAAACATCCTCCATTCAATCATGTGGCAATGACAACCCATATATTATCTTTGCTCTCTAGAAGGACACGAACATGTAACAGTGAGTTACTGCATATGATGTCAGGAAATCAAAGAAATCAATAATCAATGTAGCCAGAATCATCAGAATCTTCTCTCAGATCGAAGAGAAATCATTGTCGATCATTGTCAAAGTTGTCAATCATAAGCTATTTTTTCTATATCAAATCATATGAATCATATTTTCATTGTCAGCAGTCTATTTATCTCTGGTATCATCGGATGAGTTGTTTTTTTCAAAAAATCCCTCAGTGATGCTATTCGCAATACACTCCTCGCTATTGGTGCATGATCTATGGTCAGTGTTGCATTAGTGCATATCCTTCCAGAAGCACTTGAGATGAACGAGTATGCTTCATTTGCATTTCTCTCTGGCTTCTTGGGACTCTATATCATTGAGGAACTTCTGACACCATCACATACACATGAAAACTGTCATGGGAACCATCATGATGAATCACCAAAAGATCATACCAAACATATTACATGGGTAGGGTTCTGAGCTATTTCACTACACACCATATTCGATGGCGTTCTTATTGCGTGAGTATCAAACCTTGAAAATAGTGTTATTTTGAGTGCTCTCCTCGGTGTTATCCTTCACCAAATACCACTTTCCTTTGCACTCGCAAGCTTACTCAAGACAGGCAATCAAAAGAAAAAATGGCAATATACACTTCTATGTATCTTTTCAATGAGCGCTATTATTGGCTACTGTCTCACGATAATTGGAATTGATATTTTTGCACCAAATAACGATACCATTATCCTACTCAGCGCGGTTGCTGGGGGTTCACTGCTCTATGTGGCAACTTCGGATATATTACCACTTATACACCGAAGCACGATAAAAAGAGGGCTGGGAATAACTTTATTTGCCCTCTCAAGTATAGCTGTAGCACTTACTCATTTTCTCGAATAATCCATGAAGTATAGAGTAACACCAAAGCATATATTTGTTTCTGACAATAGTATTGAAAATGATATTTTTGAAATAAGTATTCGAAGAAGATGAGAACTTGAAATACAAATAGTTCAAACTGAAGAAGCATATTTTTCTCTTTTGGAAGAAAACAAAGGTCTATATGATAGCGAAACACGTCGATATCATCCTATCAAACCATACGGTGTCTATGCGTATGATCTTCTTTATTCACAAAAGCATAAAAACCAACTTCCATTTCCACACCATAGAGGAAGAGGGCTCATTGGACAACAACTCAGCAAACAGATTACGACTCTTGTAAAAAATGGAATGGTGAAAACTATTCTTTTCCCATCGGATAACCAACAAAAAAAACACCTCGCTGAAGAACTTATTTACAATGAAATACTTTCAATACAAGATATTGCTCTCTTTGGTGTTAGTGAAGATAATACTGAATGTACTCTATATTTAGAGTTACATCCATTTAGGACGGACGACTTCGTATTGCTCGGGCGATAATAGCTTCTGACATTTCTTTTTCAAGCTCATCTTCAAGATCTTTCATAATAATGAGTGATTTAAGTGTTTTCTTTTTATTCATCTTCGTCATTTCTTCAACTTTCTGTTCACGATAGAGAAAAAACCGAGATATTCCGATAATCCCCACGACAATAAGAACTACTGGGATCATAGCATAGAGTGCATCAGTAGGATTCATATGAATAACATCGTACGGAGTTGGATCATAGAGAAATGGTGACATACTATTGAAGTTCAGTAAATACAAGCAAACGGTTATAGGTAGTGCCCACAGGCCAACAAGTCATAAGCGATAATTCTTTTTTATGTGGATCTCGCTCAGATAATGCCTTTACATCACCTGGTCGTACGACCTTTTTTTCTGTTACCTTGTAAACATACTTTTTTTGCTGGTAATAGACAATAATATCATCACCTGGATCAAGCTTATCAAGAAGTGCAAATATTTCATTATAATCACCCTTGATCCAAGGATAATTTGATGAGTGACCAAAAATAAACGAATTTCCATCTTCTCATGGTGCTGCAGTGCCAGGATATCGTACAACCCCGTTCTCAAGTTCCTGCATGAAGATATTCTCCATATGATCGAAATCAACATCATGGGAAATATTGACATCAACGAGAGGAATATTTTTACCAATTTTTGGAATAATAATTCGATTTTCATAGGGCGTAACATCAAAATCTACCTTTATGGGTGCTGGTGCTGTGTCAAATTTTGCTGGATTGATGCGTCGAAGTGGATCAATTTCTACCCCACGTGACTCAAGTTTGTCTTTGATCTCATCAGCTTTCCGTTGTATCAGTGCATCGTTCTCTCACAATGACTGTATGTTATAGCCCGCATGTACGGTCGTGAGAGCACTAATATTCGCACTTTCAAGAGCACTAAAAAGTGAGGCCTGTGACTGCGAAAGTCTCTCTGGAGAAAGTATCGATCCAACCATCTGAGAATAAGCAGAAAAATTCGTTATCAACATGAGAATCACGAAGAGTGCAGCAGACGTAGTGAAATATCTTCATAAAAATCAAAGAGTGCTTCTTTTTGTTTGCGGCTTTAGTGGTTGATGAGCAGCTTGTGAAAGGGTATCTTTCTGTTCTTCTCATATATTTGCTTCAGGAGAAGAAACAGTGAAAGATTGGAGCGGATCAAAAATTTCTGGAGATGAAGGAATCATTGGTATTGATATGTACTTCCTCCATCATTCCATACTTTTCTCAGGAACGCAACAAACCTTATAGACAGTATCACTATTTAATGCATTTTATAATTCTTCTATTAGATATCACCATGATGATATTTTGATCACTTTTGTATCTCATGAGCACGATAGAGTTGCTCCAGCGTCATAAGAATCGCAAGAGAATGTGGGAATGTGAGTCGACTCAACGACCATTGCTCATCAAAGAATGAATTTACAAATTCCTTTGGCAATCCATATGCACCTCAAATGATATAATAAATATGCGTAGAATATTGAAATAGCTTTTCTTGACGAGCAGCGAGCTCTTCACTGGAATAGGTAATTGCGTCAATATTGAGATATATCTTCTGACCTCGGGGCATCGCTGTATTCTTGAAGAATTTATCAATTTTTTTTGCCTCATCTTCGGCTATTTCTGGAGGATTTTTCAATTTTGATGGTGTAATAGCATGAAAACGAAGAAAAGATTGAGTTCGCTTTATATATTCTTGGATCGGAATCTGAAAATGATGAAAATTATCAGCCAACACAACAACGTGAATCATATGAGAAAAGAAAGGAATTTTGAGAAAAACTGGAGAAAAAACAAAAAATACTATACTAGAGAGACTTTTTTTAATTATGGTTTTCAACCAGTATGAAGCGAATCTATATATTCACGTTCTGTACATTTGTGATAGCGAGTATGTACATCGTGTTTCTCATACTGCAAGATCGGTACAAAGATTACCAGATTACCACCTATATTGCAAATCTCGAGAAACAAACATCAACCATATCAGAAAGGATTCAGACAAAAGAACACGAGCTCGCATATACAACAACCCCCAGCTTTGTTGATCAAATAGCAAAATCCTCACAAAATCTCAGTAATCCATGAGAAGAAACATTTATTATTATTCGACCAGAAGAAGACAATACTATTAAAGAGGCAGTGCGAGTCAGTGGTCAATGGAATGATCACAACAAGAATCAAGTGAAAACTTGGAAATACTATCTTCTTGAAATCAAACATACACAAAAATAACACCCTCTCGGAGTGTTATTTTTGTGTATTACAAATGAATACTAAAACGGAATATCATCAATATGAATCTCTTCTTCGATCTTTGGATTGGATCGTTGAGTATACGCAGCACTACCATCCGAAGGAGATCATGAGCTTTCATATCCTTCAGTCTTCTCACCACCTGATGAAAGAAGTATGAGAGATTCGCACACAATCTCTGTTTTGTACTTCTTCTGTCCAGCTTGATCTTCCCAAGAACGCGTCTGGAGACGCCCTTCCGCATAAATTTTCTTTCCTTTTGTTACATAAGATTCAACAATTCAAGCAAGATTGCCCCATACAACAATATTGTGGTACTCAGCTTGATCTTGTTTCGCTCCTGTTGCATCTTTCCAGCTTCGATTCGTTGCAAGACTGAATGTTGCAACTTTTTGTCCACTTGGTGTTTCGCGAATTTCCGGTACAGCCGTTACATTTCCGATCAGCTGAACCTTATTGAGAGAATTCATAATTCATAGTAATAGAACGCGATTGATGCTATCGATTTTTTAAAAGAGTGCAACTACAAAAATTACTCGTTCCAATATTTTCATTTAAAATCAGGAAAATAATATACTTTCTGAAAAAACAGGAGTCAAAAAATTGACTTTCAATAATATTTGGATATACAACATACAGATATAAAGCAACCAAATATCTTCTATGCAAACTACTCTTGATACTCCAGCTATCAACCGCAATTTTACTGCAATACTCGATAGTCTTTCAGAAAAGGAATCTATTGTGATATCCAGACGTATGGGTCTTCATTGAGACAAATCAACACTTCAATCTATTGGAGATGAATTTCAGATCACTCGTGAACGTGTACGACAAATAGAAGAAACTGCTATTCGCAAAATCGGACGCGTTACCCGTAGTAACAATCTGTTTGCTATTCAAGAGCTTGCAAACAATATTCTCGCTAAAGCGGGTGGTATCATGATTCGTGATGATCTCGTATCGATGGTAGCAAAGGAAATAGCAGCAAAAGATGCTTCACTCCTAGCCATCATAGAAGTACTTATCCAATCTGACTTCAATATTGAAAAAAGTAAGCCTCAACTTGGAGCTCGCATGTACTTTGCACTTCCAAATGTACATAAAAAACATGTTGATGCTATTCACAAAGAAGCCGTTAAGATTCTCAAGAAGCGCGCAAATATTATCGAGCAAGATAAACTCTACGAGATTATCAAAATGAATCTTTTTGCTACATTTGGCAAGCTTGAAAGTTCTTTCATCAATCGTGTGATGGACGTTTTTCTCGACATTGTAAAAGGCGAGGAGATATTCATTGGTCTTGCATCTTGGAAGATTCTCAATCCAAGTACCCTCAAAGATAAGGCGCTCTATATCTTCAAGAAGCAAAAAGAGCCGATGCATTTTGTAGCTCTCACCAATGCTATTGCACAGCAATTTCATGAGAGTGTAAAAACAGCAACTATTCACAATGAGTTGATTCGAAATGAGGAATTTGTACTCATTGGACGCGGTATCTATGTACTCAAAGAGTGGGGATATGAAGATGGAACAGTTCTTGATGTTGTGCGCAAAGTTCTCAAAAAAGCAGGTGGACCACTCTCAACCGATGAGATTATTGCTGGCGTACTCGAAACTCGCAAGGTAAAAGCATCGACTGTTTATATGAATCTTCAAAACAAAAAAGTAATACAAAGAGTTGGTCGTAATTTATATCAACTTAAAGGCGACGAGGCTTAAAAAGAAAAAACATTTGACACATCGAGGGCTTTTTATAAAATGCCCTCGCAATCAAGCCACTTTAGCTCAGTTGGTAGAGCTCCTGTCTTGTAAACAGGTGGTCGTCGGTTCAAGTCCGACAAGTGGCTCCATTTTTTTGTAGAAATCCTTCGGGTCGGTTCCAGAGCGGTCAAATGGGGCGGACTGTAAATCCGTTAGCTTTGCTTTCGCTGGTTCGAATCCAGCCCGGCCCACCATATGTTTCCCAAGTAATAGAAGATACATGCTACGATAGTTTCAAAACCAATTTGCCGGGATGGTGGAATTGGTAGACACGCGGGTCTTAGAAGCCCGTACCAGTGGTGTGAGGGTTCAAGTCCCTCTTCCGGCACCAGTTCAAAAACAATTATATCCTTATGAGTTGGTTCGTATCAAGCGATCGCAACGATTATTCTCTCTATGAAAAAAAATATTCATCCAAAAGTTCTTGAGCTCAAAGTTTCATGCTCATGTGGTAACACTTTTACTACATCATCAACTATCGCAAGTGGTGAGCTCAAAGTAGAAACCTGCAGTAAATGTCATCCGTTCTATACTGGAGAACAGAAACTCCTCAAAACTTCAGCACTCGATAAATTCTACTCTCGCCAAGCAAAAGCTGAATCACTCAAAAAATAAAAACTCCATATGGAGTTTTTATTTTTTGTACCTCACATTAAGAAAGTATCACCCCATTGAGAATCAATTGAAGCAAAAGATAACTTCCCATAAGGAGGATGCAACCGATAACAATATACATAAGGATGGCCTTTGCTTTCTTCACACCTTCTTCTTGTCCACTACTGACCGCGAGAAGATAACCAGCATAAATAATCAAGAGGACGATGGCAATTCAAAGAAAGCTGCTCACATATTCAAGGATTTTAACAAGAGTTCCGCTTAATTCACTCAATCTTCCAAGATTTAATTTAATCTCACTACCCGATACATCCGGATTTGTCACATCTCCATAGAATACTCGGACCAATACCTTTGGTATTTGTAAAAGTAAAAATCCAATAATAGCTGCTGTGACCATTGATTTTGCTTGTTTGATTTTCTCATCATTCCCAAGTGCTGTTGTAAGTTTGAACGCAGCCCATGTGCCCATAAAGAGAAACGTAATCTGTCAAAATGTAAGTAAAAAGTTTGTCAAAGGCAAGAGGATGCCACGATTGATATCAAGAGCGAGACTTCCATTTACCGCGTTTGCATTGGTAAAAAACATCACAAGACTATAAGCAGTCTGCATAAGAAATATACCAAGACCAACACTCACAATTCCTGACTTGAGACGTTTAACTTCTTCTTCCGTCGATCCAGCACCAAGTAACTTGATGACCATAAAGAGGAGTACTACGGAAGCAAGAATGATAATGACATTTTTTACGCTCTTTACAATATTCCATCCGGCTTGTCGAGCTCAAGCAAGATTGGTCACCTCGCTATCATAGACCAGTTGCCCTGACCCAATACCAAGAATTTTTTTGGTTTCTAAATTAGGATCTGAACCTCGAAGTACCCCTCCAACTCATGAATCTTTTGTATCCACATTAAAATCACTGTAATTCGTAGTTACGGCAAATACAGATGTGCCAAATCCAAAAAAAGTAAGAAGAGTGAAAATGGTAAGAAGAATTTTTTTCATATACAAAACTAAGATGATGTATTTGTTTGTCCAAGTCCAAGACGTGCCTCGATTTCCATATCAACATATTCTTTCTTGCGTCCGTAAGTTTTACGAGAATATTCACGTATGATTTTTGCTACCTCATCGTTGCGATAAGTACTATCCCAAAGGGTCTTAAGATCAAATGGACGGCTCGATGCATTGTCGATATTGAGCTTACAGTACGTCGTAAAGTTGGCGATACCAATAATGTCTTGTTGTGAGAGTACTGGGGCATACTCCTTCTCAAGGTACTCTGCATCATCCGCACCCACCTTGAACGACATAATCGTACCAGCATTCCCGAATACTGCATCCTTGATAGATGGTTTACCACCCTTTCCATTCTTATCTCATGATCCTCCAATCTGAGCAATAAACTGATGTGCCATAATAAGAGCGAGACGATATTTACGAGCTTCTGAGAGAATCTCACCAAATGTATCTGTTGCAAAGTTTTGAAACTCATCAACATAAAGAAAGAAATCCTTACGTTCGCTCTCAGGAATATTCGCACGGCTCATAGCAGCCATATTGATCTTCGAAACCATGATAAGACCAAGAAGCTGGGCATTAAGGTCACCAATCGTACCTTTTGAAAGATTTACCATGAGAACCTTTTGGTCATCCATAACACGACGAAAGTTGAACGCTGATTTCGTCTGACCAATGATATTACGAATGATGGTATTAGTAATGAATGGACCAAATTTCGCTGAAAAATATGGAATCATTTCTTGCTTCTCACGATCACCAGTTGAAGCATATTCATGTTCCCAAAAGGCTTTTACAACAGGATTCTTTACCTTTGAAACCTTATACTTCATAAAGGCATCATCCACAAAGAGACGTGGCACATCGATGAGTGTTCCGCCCTCTTCATCATCCTCCATAAGCGTGAGGGCACCATTGCGGAAATAGTGTTGAATACGAGGACCGAATACCTCATCGCCAAATATCTTAATGAATATTGCTGTGGCATCGAGTGCTGCACGATCTTTTTCCATCGCTCTCAAGGTAGAGTCTTCACTGATGACCTCAAGGATATTCATGCCCATAGGTCGCTCCCAATCACCAGGATCGAAGATAATCATATCTTTTGCGCGAGATTTCGGAGTATATGCGATAACATCTTCTACAAGATCACCATGTGGATCAATAACGCAGAGACCATCTCCACACCAGAGATCCTGGCGCGCCATATATCCTACAAATACTGATTTACCTCAACCTGACTTCCCAATAATATAATGATGACGACCTCGATCTTTTTTGCTAAAGTAAATCGGCGTTTTTTGATTGCGGTATTCATTCCAACCCATAAGAGCTGCATCACGGTAGAGAGGGAATCCACCAAGAGTTCGATGCACATCTTGTGCAATAGGATTTTTTCCAGGATCTATCGGCTTACCAGTGTTTTCACCCTCTGATACAACTGGAACCACTTCACCTGTAATGAGTTGTAATGATCGATCAGCTGCTCGTACGAGATTCTTATTCTTATCTACAAGCAGGATAGAACCATCTTCCGTATAAATATTTCCTTTTTTATCACGTTTGTAATCACTCATGATAAGTGGATCCTTTGGTGTTCTGAGGTTTGGAGGTGGTGCAATCATCTTGTACGAAAGCCACTTGATAATTGGTGATAGGTTATACTTGATATCAGGGAAATGATACATAGTTGAGAGTTCATCCGTCGAATACACACTCGTTGTCTGAATGAGTGAAAGAAGACGACATTGAAAAGCAAAATATCGAACTGGGACGAATACGACTTTGAAAAGATCTTCAAACTGATGATTATCAAGAGAATTGTTGTATTCATCACTAAAACTCGATGTTACTGCAACGAGACTCTGAAGTCCAACATCCGCGGATTCTGGAGTGTCGGATGCAACCAGAAATCGTATACTCGCTCGGAAAGCAAGTTGGCTCGCAGCTTCACCTACACGTTTTTGAGCTTCTGTCTCGGCTTGGTTGAATATCTTGTATGAATCACCACTCGAAGCACCAGGAGCATTCGATCCGCTGGTATCATTTTGCACAAAAAGATCAACAAACCATGATATTGGCTTCAGAAAGACACTCACCATATGAAAAAAGAAATTTCCAGAGTACCAACTCGTATAGGTACCTTTTGCAATGAGTCCAGCTGCTTTTTTTGCCTGTTTATTCCACCCTTTTCATACTGGTTTCATAGTGAGTTGCATAACGGCAATGTCGGTTTTTTTGAGTGATCCAAATGAATTGGTAAGACTTGAGAGTGGATCATCCTCAAAAACTTTATATGGCTTGATAGGGTAAACATTATCCTTGGATTTAAAGATCGACGACACACGGAGAGTATATCACTGTGGCTTGGTCTCTGGGTAGTCCTCATTCTTAATGATAGCAACTTCGGCGTCAGGATAGAGTGCTGTAATTTGCTGAGAAACCACTTTTACATCCTCTGCATACGTTACGACAAAAAAGTACACTTCGCCGTGATCGTAGACAAGTTCCAGTGAAATTTTGGTACGATTGAGGATCCAATTGCGCATCGTGTCCCAGAATTGAATATTCCCGAGCTTATGAATAGAATTATAAAACACCGTCATAGAAGATATTTTTTCCTTGAAATCCTTGCGTGTTTCGCGTTCTTTATCTAGTTTTGAATCCGCTCTCGGGAGCATAACACGTATGTATACCAAATTTTTCGCATGAAATACCTCATACATCAAGCGAATAATATGAAGCATTAAAATGCTGACAACGATAATAGCAAGAAGTGAGATGATAAACTGAAATATTTTTGAGAAAATATTCGTATCATCCGTTTGTGTCTGTTGTGCACACGCTTTTGAATTACCTGAATTACAGAGGGCTTTCGTTTCAACGGTGGATGGTTTTCCTGCTGCTGGTGTTGCACGATTCGCATTATCGATCAGTGCGGCGGAAGCATTCGGAATATGAACCGTCACCGTCAGAATACAGAGCGAAGAAAGCACAAAAACTATCAATCACAACAAAGATAGAAGAGGGCGATTTGATCGAGAAAATGGGAACATAGTTGGTATATACCCCTCAAGAGTAACACACATTCTCTCAATCGTCCAAATACTCATCTTTGCAAGTCAAAAAAATTGAGTATTATAACGAAAAACGTGATTATACTTCTTCATTCCGTGTGCCTCTCTGGGCTCGAAGCACACTTGGTAACTCTCGAAATCGACGTATCAAATGGCATGCCGGCTTTTAATGTTGTCTGACTCACTGATACAGCCATTCAAGAAAGCAAAGAACGAGTACGAGCAGCTATCAAGAATAGCGAGTATAAATTCCCACAAACTCGCATCACTGTGAATCTTGCACCAGCGGATCTTCGGAAAAAATGACCGCTCTATGATCTTCCAATTGCACTTGGAATTATTTCATGAGAATGTTGATTCGATGAGGCACTTTTAAAAGAATCACTCTTTGTTGGAGAATGCAGCCTCGACGGAAGTATTCGATGAGTTCATGGAATCCTGCCTGCAGCTCTTTTTGCACGATCGATCGGAAAAAAATACCTCTTTGTTCCGGAAGAAAATGCAAAAGAGGCATCCATGGTTCCTGATATATCTGTGATTGCCATATCAAATCTGAAACAAGCAGTATCCTATCTTACAAAAGAGAAAGCATTGGAATTTGTACTCCCAGTAAATATTTTTGAGATTATCAAGAAAGATAAAGAGAAAATGGATCGATACGATCTCTCACACATCATCGGACAGGATCATGCAAAACGTGCCCTCACCATAGCTGCGGCCGGTGGACACAATATTTTACTCGAATGACCCCCTGGATCTGGCAAAACACTCCTTGCAAAATCATTTGAAACACTCCTTCCAGATCTCAATTTTGATGAAATGATTGAAGTATCTAAGATCTATTCAGTCGCCGGAAAATTAGAAAAAGGATCATCCCTCGTGACAACTCGGCCGATGCGAACCATTCACCACTCAGCGAGCACCGTATCAGTGATCGGTGGTGGCCGAGATTCTCGTCCGGGAGAAATATCCCTCGCTCACAAATGAGTGCTTTTCCTGGATGAATTCCTCGAATTTGACTCCAATCTCCTCGAAACTCTCAGGCAACCACTCGAAGATGGAGAAATCACCATCAATCGTATCAATGCGAGCTACACCTATCCAGCAAAATTTGTACTCATAGGAGCGATGAATCCTTGTCCATGTGGGTATCTCTGAGACCGAAGCAAACAATGTGTCTGTAGTCCAACAACCATTGAAAGATATCGTAAAAAACTCTCCTGACCTATTATGGATCGTATAGATCTCATGATTCGAGTGCCACGTGTCCTCGAGAGTGACCTACAAAGCAAGAGCGAGTGAAGAAAGACATCTGAAGAATATCGTCGAGAAATCGACAAAGCACGAGAACGACAACTCAAACGATTTAGCGGTACAAAAAAGACATTCAACAGCGAAATGGAGAACAAAGATCTTGAAACAATACTCAATATCCACCCAGATGCCGAGGCATTCCTCCTATCGGCTGTGACTCGACTTGATCTCTCGACACGTGTCTATTATCGACTGAAGAAACTCTCTCGAACCATAGCTGATCTCGCAGATTCAGATCAGATACTCCTCCCTCACGTGGCTGAAGCACTCTCCTACCGAGTATCCAACTAAACTCAGAATATGTACAAATTCTCCCACCGCTCTGGCATGACGCTCATCGAAATTATGCTCGCTATCACCGTGCTCTCATCCATCATGATTGTCACGCTCGAGGCTATCAGCGGAACGCTCGCCTTCCGCAAACAAGCCACTGATGAACTCGATCTCTCAACCCAGAGTTATCTCGCTCTCGAAGTACTCACCCGAACGATCAAAGATGGATGATCGATCGACTACGAAGAATATTGGAATCGATCACGAGTGGGAACTGGGGTAGAATTTTGAGTCTATAGTGGCGCAACAGGATTTGGGAATTATGGATACAATGCGGGGGCTATTAATAATACGAACACGAACTTTTGATCTGGAAAATACGTATGTGCTTATCAAAGCGGATCAGTAACTAATGCTTGTGATAGTAATGAAAATTCATTCAATGGAGAAGCATGAGGAGCAACAGATACCTCAACGAAACCTCAACGCTTTGGTCAGTATGCTGCAAATTTTTACACATACAAAACTGATGCAGATGGTGTCAATGGTATTATAGGTGACTATGATGATGAAGATCCAGGACTAGGTCCAGTAGCCATTCCTGACAATGGAAAACCAAAAGAGCTCTATCTCATCAAACGCACTAGCTCTGGAGTCGAGCGACTGATTATACGAAATTTTAAAATAAACGATTGATGAGTGTGTAATGATGCGACATGAGTAAATTGTCGATGACAGCTTGAGATTCTCAAGCTCAAAGGAAGTGATGAAGGACTAGATCATGATAGTACCAATTCTGATAAATCAGGGGAATACGATGGTATTATCGACACATGGCGCTGTCATCCAGATTATAGCTGTGCTTGACCTAATAATCTCCCACTTGGAACAGGATCAGAATTTGTACCACTCCTCCCACCTACCATCAGCGTTCTGAACTGGCAGCTCGATGTAGCGCCGATCAAGGATGGTAACCGTAGCTGGCGAGAGCGTCAGTATTCACAGGCTCAGAGTGTGAGACTCACCGTAACGCTCTGATGGAGCAATGTCCACAAGCAGACACTTAAAAATGGTAAAGAAAAAACTATCACTCTTTCAACACTCATTAATCTCGACAATGTATGAAAACAATAACATCTTTTGCTCGGGACAAACGCTGAGTTGGTCTCATCTTCGCACTCGTATCAGTCGTGCTCCTCTCGATGATCATGACGGTATTCTATGAGATCGTCATTCCACGTGCTCGTAATGTCAAAGGGATCGAGCAGAGTAATGTAGCAGCCTACAACGCTGAGAGTGGTATCGAGGCAAGTTTGAATAGCTTCAGTGGAAGCAATCCCGTTGCAGACGTAGACACCGGTTCAATTGGTATTTACAGTGTAAGTGGATCGATTAAACGTGAATGCACTAGTGGGCCATGCGTATTTCCTGAACCATGAAAATGAAATAGTCCAACTGACTCAAATTATAATATCATTCGACCTGGATCACCAATTCAAATACCAATTACAAATGGAACTATAACTTCAGGTTTTAGTGTAAAGTTTCATATGCCTGAAGCTTTTAGTGGTGGCGTATTAAGTAGAAAATTAAAAGATGATGCAAAGCCCTACTTTATATGGACTTTTACAACAAATCCAGCAGCTCCATGAACAGCAAAGAGTATTACATCTCAGAGTGGTGCTCTTCTGCAATTTAATAATCTAACATCAATATTTGCAGTTGAAGGGAATAATTGAGAGAAGTGAATTAAAAATGATGGGACAAAAGATAATTGATTATGAGGATTTATCTCATCAAATGCATCAGATTGCACTTGATACAAATGCACACTCAAAATCTCACTCATTCGAGATTTAGAAACTGATGATGGAAAAAGAATTCCTTATCTTGAATATCAAATTACTACAACTGGGAATCTCACCATTCCTCTCCAATACGCAACGCTTACCTCTACCGGAACTCAAGGACCATTCTCAAAGACGGTCACTCGAGAGGTAGAACGATTCACCACCAACGAGGCCTTTGATTTTACGGTATTGCAATAATATAAAACTGTCATCCTGAACTTGATTCAGGATCTACTTCTTTAGTATTTTTCAAGTTATTCATCATTTAAAAACAAAAAACTTACCCTTCAACTCATATCAATGCCCAGAATCACTTACGAAATCAACGAAAACGACAGCAATCAACGCCTCGATAAATTTGCAAAGAAACTTCTCATAGATACTCCTCTCGCGGGTATTTATAAGATGATACGCTCAAAAGATATCGTTGTGAATGGAAAAAAGAGTGAACAAGACTATGTATTGCAGCAAGGTGATAGTGTCCGGATATTCCATCGAGAGGATCCTACATCGACAATGATAGACAACGGTCGACATAACAATGTCGAAGATAGAAAACCTGATTCTGAAAGGAAGAATTATAGCTTTCGTAGTATGATCATCTACGAAGATGACGACTTTGTATGCATCAATAAGCCGCCTCATCTGAACGTACATCCATGAGATCATAAGACGAAAGAAGTCTCACTCATAGAACTCGCCCTCGATTATTACCAAGGAAAATACAATTCTCTCACCTTCAAGCCATCACTCGTTCATCGTATCGATCGACAGACAACTGGTTGTGTACTGATAGCTAAGAACAAACCAACCCTTGATGCACTCCTCGCACTACTCCAATCACAACAAATTGAGAAGACCTATCATACTATCACCATTGAGAACTCTACGGTAAAATCACGAGATACTATACGATCGAAACTTGAGAGATATGATGCAGGCGGTGGAAGCAAGGTTCGTGTAAGTGAAGTATGAGAACCGAGTGTTACTCACTATTCTACTCTCAAGAATCTCTCGAATAAATACAGACTTATCGAGTGTCGATTGGAGACAGGACGAATGCACCAGATTCGCGTACATCTCTCAAGCATCGGACTCCCAATCGTAGGAGATGGGTACTATGGAGAAAAATGAGAGAACAGCTTTGCAAAGCGAACTTATGGTATCGACCATCAACTTCTTCATGCTTATAGATTGAGCTTCGAGCACCCGAGAACCCGCAAACAACTCAATATCATCGCTGCGTACCCAAAAGACTTTGAAGAATTTATCCTATCAGTAAGATGTGATCACTATTCTGAAAGCATTTCAAGATCTAACTAGGTCATCCTGAACTTGATTCAGGATCTTCCGTTTCTCTACTAGTACTTCTCTCTTTGCATAGGAATAACAGGAATAATTGATACAATATTCAAAAAACAGCTCCTTGTCTAACGACCGGGAGCTGTTACATTATGAGCTTTGTATATAAATTGGCTAAACGGAGCCAGAGCATCATCCAGACGCTGACGCATGACAATATAACTATCTCGAATAAGCAAGAGATAAATATGAAGCTCATAAGCACTTTCAAAACTGAGATAGGAATCAAATGTTGAAGATATGGTTTGAGTAGCGAGGCTTGGAGCTGCAGCAATGCGGCTTTCAAGTATTTGTCGAGTACTCACGAGATCATTCGTATTGCGAGCACCATCAAGGATAGCTCACTCTTGTTCTGCTACATTCTTGACGTAACGCGTATAAGCAAGATAACGACAAGTGAGATAGGATGATGTATTGATAAGTCGTTCCGACATTACCTTTCGTTTGAGAGGCTCATTATTTGACTGTGTGCCAAGTGCCCGACATTTATAAAGAGTCGCATCTTCATTATTCTTTTGTTTGAGGGGTGGGAGATAATCTTTGAGAGATGATTCTTGAAGAAATCGAAATCCGCCGTTTGACTTTGCAGCTTCGATATCATTGTATATTTGAGCTTTTGAATTCACAAGAGCGCAGGCAAAGAGATTGTTCAATACAGCATTATAGAGTTCGGTATTTGCTTCAAAGTAGTCGAGCATCTTCGGTGAGCTTACTGTCGGGGTATCTTCGCCAAGATCCCCACCCATATTTGGAACATTTCCTCCAAAATCACCAATCATTTTTCACACCGATTGAAGTGCTGCCTCATCGCCCATGGGAGCAAATTTGAGATCTTTTATCTTGAGAAAAGTATCAGTATCACCAGCTGACCAGGGGTTTGGGGCGCCACAAGTTGAGAGTCAGCTTGAGAGAGTTGAGTTATCACCCAAATATGTATCGTATATCGATTGATTCGTTGCACTCACCTGAGCAAAAACCTCGGAAGAAAATCCAAGGCACACAAAACCAAATATCAAGAACGAACTAAAAATCTTTTGTAGCATTACCCGCCTATTCTATACGAAAGTTCTTTTTCGACAAATACTCGATCGCGTCCATATTTGAGACGAGAAAGTTCCGTGTAGATATGAGCATATTTTTTATCTCATTCTTCAAGATATGGATTGAGCGGAATAATCGAAAATGAAGGTGTTGGTTGACTATCAACAAGAGGTCGAATAACAGCTCGGAATTTATCCATATTCACGAGATCAAAGTCCGAGAAATTCGGCTTCATAATCTCTGATATTGCCTCTCCATCATCACTACCAATACGGTATGACATAACCGTACCAACGTTACCAAAAATAGCATCTTTAAGATTGAGGTTTGATTTTGTAAGTGAGTCTGATTTTTGAAGCTGTGCAATATACTGATGTGCCACATTGAGAGAGAGTCGATACTTACGAGCTTCTGAGAGGATAGATTCGATTGATTCTGTAATATAGTTCTGAAACTCATCAATATAGAGAAAGAAATCACGTCGATCTTCCTTTGCTATAGACTGACGACGCATAGCCGCAATTTGCATCTTGGACACGAGTATGAGACCCAGCAGATTGGAATTAAAATCACCGAGCAAACCTTTTGAAAGATTGATCAAGAGTATCTTTCCTGATTGCATACTATCATAAACATCGAATGAGCTGGTTGTTTGACCGATAATATTACGCATCATTCGATTCGTAATGAATCCACCAAATTTTGCTTGAAAATATGGGATAATCTCGGCCTTTTCGCGGTCTCATTGTTTGGAATACACACCCTGCCACCATTGTTTTACTGCTGGATCTTTGACAGTCTGACGCCGCGCCATCTGAAAATTATCATCCGTAAAGAGGCGTACTATGTCTGTGATTGCACCGCCTTCTGGATAGTCCATAAGCGTAATCGCACCATTTCGAAAATAATCCTGAATGCGAGGCCCAAATATCTCAGCACCAAAGAGTCGAATCATGATAGAAAGTGCATCTTGTACCACCATTTGTTTTTCATCCTCAGTGCTGTATTCCAGCATATTCAGTCCCATCGGACGCTCAAGATCTGCGGGATTAAAATAAATCACATCTTCTGCGCGCTCTCTTGGGATAAATGGCAAGAGATCATGTGCAAAATCTCCATGCGGATCCATCACAGCGAGACCTTCTCCTGCACGGATATCCTGACGAGCCATGGAAGTTAATACTGTCGTTTTACCAGTACCAGTCTGCCCAATCACATAAAAATGACGAAAACGATCTTCTCTCTTGAGTCGAATTTCCCGACGAGTTCCACGATATTCGTTATGACCAATGAGAATTCCTTCTTTTGGCATATCTGGTGGTGCTCCAACAATCTTGAATCGTTGCCATTTGATCTCATGAACACGGTTATATTTGGAATGAGGGAAGTGATAGAGCGAAGCTATCTCCTCAAGACTCAAAATCGAGGGTGAGAGGAGGCTGCTCTGAGGAAAACGAAGAACAAACTTCTGAAAAAATCCTACCGATTCAATATATTTTGATGCCTTAAATCGATTGTACCCCGGAGATGCAAACTGACCAAAAGCTGCTTTGAGATGTTCAATCTCCGTCAGAACAAGCGAACGGTCATCACCCGTAACAAGGAGGCGTATAGCTACAGAATAACCAGATTTTTTGGCTTTTTCAGCAATATGTTCAGCGTCAGCGTTCTTATGATCGTCTTGGGGGGATTCTTTGTCTTGAGATGCATTTTCAGGCGACCAAAAAACAGAGAGAAGATGAGAGAGAAATCATGGATGATGCTTTCATTTTTTCGAGAGTTTTTTCTCATAGCGTTGAGCGTTGTCTTGCCAAGTGTCTGGATAGGACTTCAGTACAATCTGAACGATCGCTCGTTCATGCTCTGCGAGTTTTGCGAGACTCGAGAGAATCGGATTCATAGGATCAGATTCTAGTTCCTTGTAGGATTTGATAGGGATAAAATAACTCTTATCAAGCTTAATATTCACACCAACCGCGTGCGCATTAGATGAAAAAAGTTGTGGTTCTTCGATCTCCTCGAGGATAATATCACTATAGATAGCAGCAAGTTGTTTCTCTACGAATACACGATATTTCTTGTGCACAGCAATAACAAACGTGATCTCTCCTTCGCGTGCATGATATTCGAATGAAAGAAAATCACCCCGAAAAAATTGAGAGACAATATTGCTTTTCTCAAACTGCTTAAAACTGGTGAGAAATTGCTCCATCAGACTAACGTGTTCTCGAAAATCTTTGATTGTGTCTTTGCGTTCATCAGCATCACTATCCTTGCGGGTCATGAGCACTCGGATAAAAACAAGTTGTCTCGAATACCAAAGCTTCAGAAAAAATCTCAGAACAAAGAGAAAAATAAGAAATCAGAGAACGGCAAATGCAATGAGCGGACTCATTAAAGTAATATCCATAGAGTGAATTGATATTACTATATCGTATTTATTGAAAAATTACGAAAAAAATGATCATTTTTTATAATAGTTGGCTTGACGATAGTATTTTGTAATGATTGATGATTTTTTACAACAAATCCCCACTATGATAGTGGGGATTTTACGTTCGATAAGACAAAATTGCCTCCGTTTAGTTTTTTGTGAGTTTTTGCACTTGCCGTGTACAGGGAACATCCAACTGATACAGTTCATCTGGATTATCTGGATTTTCAACCAGTATAACACAACTGTATAATGTAGTACTGTATTGGAATTTCATTACTTTTGGTTTCCCGCAAGTATGTTGTTCCACGACATCAAACGGAATAGGAGCATTTACCCCTTGGATCCGCACACCTGTGCGTGTATCAACTGCACACCATTTGTCCGTTCCCGCAAAGACTTGCATAGAAGAAAGGCAAGCGAGAACTCCTCCGATTATCAACATACCCATTTTCATGACATTCTCCTATATTTGTTGTTCTTGAAAAGAGGGATTGGAGGATTATAGACTAAAAAATTAAAAGTCAAATATCCATATATAAAGCCTAGACTCAGGATGCTTGTTATTTTTTGATGGTTTCATATACTCTCGTCGCTCCCATTCCGTTGGGAGTGGGAGGTTTATTTTGGTAAACTTCTTACTGTATGAAATTCTTTCGAGAATTTTGGATCAAGATGTGGTGTCTCAGTATTGAGATACAGCTTGATAAGAAGCGAAGAATGAAGGTCTATGACGATAGTTCTGAGCAAAAATAAAAGACCCGCGTCAACGGGTCTTTTATTTTGGGAGGCTTATTTCCCTTCTTACAGTATGAGGCCTCCGAAGAGGTCAATACAAGTATAGCAGATGACTCTAGAAATGCAAATATTTTGGATTCTTGCTTTTGGAATTGGGTTTCATATACTCTCGTCGCTCCCATTCCGTTGGGAGTGGGAGATTTTTATCTCTTTACTGCGATTTTATGAGGAATTTCCTCAAATATCTCACAGCTCTTCTGGGCTATGAGATTCATCGAGTGGGTGGAAGAGCTCGAAAGATGCTGATCCGCAAGCTCCGATGAAAATAATAAAACCCCCGGCAAGGGGTTTTATTATTTGGGAGATTTCTCTTCCTTACTGCGATTGGTCTCTTGCGAGATCAGAGTAAGTATAGCAGATGGCACAGGAAATGCAAATATTTTGAAATCTCCGACTCGCGATGACTATATCGCTCCCTGGACTGTTGAAACTTGTCCGACTCGCGATGACTATATCGCTCCCTGGACTGTTGAAACTTGTCCGCCTATCAGAGCACACTTCTTGATGAATGTAAGATATATAAAAAGAAGAAGATCCTGAATCAAAGTTCAGGATGACGAATTGAATAAGAAAAACAGACAACAAAAAACTCCCACCCGTGAGGGAAGGAGTAATTTTGTATCTAACGATCAGACTAGTAAGTACCAGCAGAGCGAGAGAATGAAGTAGAAGCTGGAAGACCAGTTCCGTTGTAAGACTTGATAGAAGTGATCGCTGAAGTAGCGTAGTCACCTTGCTCTTTGTCGAAGTAAGCAACATCATTAACTGAAGTGTTAATAGTGTTGTTATCACCAGTAGCAGTACCATCGAAGTCAGCAAGAATCGTAACAGTTTGACCTGCGAGGATTTCAAGCTTTGTTGATTGTCCATTAACAGGAATAGCAAGACCATTTGTAGCACTTACAGCACCTGAAGAGATCATCTCAGATGTAGAAGCTGTTTCACCCTTATAGAGAGTTACAGTTCCAGTTGAAGAAGAAACGAAGAGATCTTTTACCATTACTGCGTCAGTACCATTGTTAGTAATAGTGAATTTCACCTTACCTGCACCAGCATCAGAGATAGAGATGCCAGCAGCAGCAACAACGAGCTTACCAGCAGTAATAAGATCAGCCTTAGTAAGAGTACCAGTTGAAGCAACACGTCAGCATCAGTAAGAACTATCAATTGAACCTTCAAGACGAGATCGCATTGATCTGCAAAACCATTTACATTTCCACCTTGAGCATCACGTCACATCAACACCATTAGCATACACCAGCATTCAAGCTTAACATCTTAAGACCAGAATCACCAACACCAAGTTTTGCAATAGAAGCCTTAACAGAAAGCTCTGCATCAGTATTGCGAGCAACAATATATGAAGAATCAACGAAGTTGTTAAACTTAACGTTAATAGCAACTCCATTTGTTGTAAATAACTGTACCATAAGCAACAACCTTACCAGCAGCATCTACGAGAGTAGGAGACTTGAATAAGACGAGCAAGCTGATTTATCAGCTTGCAGAACCACTCAGTGAACCACCTTAATTGAGCAAGAGAAAGATAGAGCTCCTTAACATAGAGAGATCATCATTTGTTGCACGAACACGAATTTACCAAGTTCAATAGAACATTTTGAGCATTACAAGAAGATATCAGCAGCATCATCAGTAGAAACAGCAATATCAAGCTGCAGCATTTGATAGTGAGACCGTAGCCAGCAATAGTTGCATTTGAAACAACAACATTGTTACCATTTACATCAGATACATTTGATCAGTCTTGCGAGTCAACAGTTGTAATCTTTCACCATTTGCAAATCGAGGAAGAGCAGTCTTGAGCTCGATAGTTGCAGCCTTGAAGACTTTTCTACCTTGAATGTAGAGAATGAGCAACAGTTCCAGTATCAGCATCTACCTACAGTAGAAGCTTGGCAACAGAAGCAACCTACGAGAGTACCATTGATGTAGAGAGCAACCGTGAAGATCCTTAAGTTTATCTGCAGTACCAGAAGCAGTTCAACTGAAGTTGCAGCAAATCGACTCAGAAGTAACAGTAATGTCAGAAACATCATTGTTATTGAGAGTATACTTGAGGAAGAGAGATTCTTCGCACCACCTACTACTTTGAAGCAACTGGAGATTGTTTGAAATAGTAACACCTGCACCCTTAACAGTTACCTTAATAGGAGAGAGATCCACTTGCATCAGTTCAACCTTACGATCTGAAGAAGTATAACGAATATCGTTACCTAATGCTGCATTACCAGTTGCAAGAGATACAGTCAGCAAGTTGGAATGAACCAGAAGCAGCATCAGCACGAACATCAGCAGTAACAGTGAAGTCACTTGTACCAGCATCAACAACAAATGATTGCGTTGATAGTATAACTCAAGAGGTGACACCAGCTGTAAATTGAGCTTGAACCATCAACACTAATTGATTGACCAGCAATATTTACACGAATACTTGTCTGCATCAAGTTTTGCAAGAGCACCTGTAGTAAGAAGGTTCAAATGAGAGTAAGATCACGAAGCTTAACACCTTCCTTAGCAGTGATAGTACCCTTAGCAAGAATTACATCATTCTGACCAGCAGCAACATCAACATTAGCAGTATTTCCAACGTAGTGAGAGAGAAAGAGAACCAGCCTCTACTTAATGAATAGAAGATTTTCTTGCATCAACGTTGTAGTTGAAGCTTGTAGCAGCACGGTATCCAGTAGCAACTTCCTCAGCAATTACATGTTCTCATTCGATTATCAAAATGAGAATTGAAGAGACATCATTTGTCTTTATCAATACCAGTAATATCACCCTTAAGTTGGTAATTTCGAGATGAGTTTGTGTAAGCAATAGTGTCATTCAACACGAATGTAAATATTACGACCATCAACAACAACATCAGAAGAAACCTTAGCACCAGTTACCTTAGAGTAGATTGCAAGATTTGCAAGGTACTTAACATCGAGGTTTTTTTCGTTGTAGAAGAGTAACATTCTTAAGAAGAACATCACGGCTACCAGAAGTTTTACACGGAATTCACCGAGAATAACATCCTTTTCACCAGCCTTAACATCTTTTGAGTAGGTGCACTTACAGATTCAAAATCTACCTTGAGTAGTAGTATAGTTTGTAGTAACAAGAGTATTTGATACAAGAGGGAATGCTGCAGTAAGAGTAGAAGCAGTAGAACAATATCCTTAGCAGCTACGATTGCAAAATTGTGTTGTGCACCAGATACACCAGGAGATCGAAGCTTAACAATAAGATCGAGGGTTCCAGTTGTACCAGCCATAATCTTCCAAGCTGGAGTGAATGAAAGAGTAACAGTTTCATCTGAGTTTACAGAAGCTTGTGTAGTAACACGCTTACCGTTGTACTCGAACCAAACTGAATCAATTCCATCACGTTGACCAAGACCACCACGCTTCATCTTGATAGACTTGAGAGTCACATCAGAAGATGCAGCAGCAAATGAGTATTTACCAGCCTTGATTGTACCAACCTTTGGAACATATTGCATTCCCATAGCGTCGTTGCTGATAGTAAGACCACCAGCAGTAACAACACCAGTTGATGTAGTTCCAGTAGAAGTAGTAGGAGGAGTTGTAGTTCCAGTTCCGTTTGTAGGAGGAGTTGTAGGTTCTACAGAATCCATAACAACAGACGATACCTTAAATGCTTCACCACGAGTAGCGTTTGCATTAGGGCGGAAATACTCACCATCCTTGATCGCACCGATCTCAACACCAGCGTTGATATAACCAGCAAGATCACCGATTGATGCAATATCCTTGAAGCTTGATGCCTTGTCAGAAGACTCAACACCGTTTGCAGCAAGAAGCATCTTAACCATTTCAGCACGAGTTACCTTGTCAGTAGGACGGAATTTGTCAGCGTTAGCATTGACAAAACCTTCTGCTGCTGCAGTTTCGATAGCTGAACAAAGATCACCGAGAGAAGGACCAACATCAGAGAATACATCTCCAACACAGTCGTACATCTCTACACCACTGAGCTTGACTGCAATTTTTGCAACCTCAGCACGAGTGATATTGTCACCAAGACGGTAGCCAGCTTCAGTCTGAGAGTTGATAACTCCAGCCTTCGCAAGCATATCCGCATATGTGAGGAACTCGCTTGCAGCACTAACAGATGCAGTAGCACCCATTGCAGATGCAGCAATAGCAAGAACACTCACTGTAGAAGTAACTTTCTTGAAAAGATTACTCATAAAATGAGAACAGAAAAAAAAATAAAACACCTTTATCGAGAAGCTAGGCTTGTTGAAAAGCAGGCCCAAGAAGATAAAGTGCCGATTTGAACTTCGGCGAAGTTAAAGCTTTAACCTCTGTTTTGTTTTGTTACAAACAAAGCAAGAGGATACAAAGTATATTTCATAACTATTTTTTGTCAGAGTTCCAAACTGTCATTCCCGTGCAGACGGGAATCTTTGTAATGGATGGTAGATCCCCGCCTTCGCGAGGATGACAAATAATATTGAATAACCTTTATATCCTCTCGCCTCGTTGTATCAATAGAAACAGTGGGCAAAAGCAAAAGAAGTACAAAAAGTACCAAAAATCGAAATTTTCGTCGATGTTAAAGAACTAATTCTGTGGCTTCTTTTGCCTCAAAATGCCCCGCTATTATATCCAAAGCGCCTTATCGTCAAATGATTTGTGAGTCTCTTCACTCTATATTCACATATTTTCTCCAGATTGTAGTCAAGTTTTGGCTAGTAGATGCTCTTTCTCTGACTTTGTAAGCGGTCTTATTTCTCATTCTTGCAGAGTACCAAGATTTATGTGTTCTATACGAATTCTCTTGAGTTTCTTGACTTGTTTGCCAAGTGTCTCGACCATACGTCGAATTTGTCGATTCTTCCCCTCCTTGAGGATGATGCGGAACTTTCCTGATGCGACGCGCTCTACGACACAAGGACGTGTCACAACGTCTCCAAGATCGACACCTTGCGACAATTTGTCTATTTCGTCATCTTCGATCGGTCAGAATATCTCTACAAGGTATTCTTTTTCATGGGAAAAGCTTGGATGCATCAGCTTATGAGCGATACGACCATCGTTTGTCAGGAGGATAAGACCCGTCGTCTCCTTGTCCAATCGACCAATAGGAAAAATACGTGTGGGGATATCAATAATATCGAGAATACCTGTCTCACCGCGTGAGACACAGGTTGTGACGATACCACGAGGCTTATTGAAAGCATAGTAAACATATGCGAGCTGCTCTTTGATGACAGCATCATCGAGCTCTACTCGATCGATTTCCGGATCGATGATTTGTCCGATATGAGCTTTGACCCCATTAACACTGATGCGACCAAGAGAAATGAGTTCTTCAGCATGCCTACGCGATGCTACTCACTGCTGGGAGAGATATTTTTGAAGTTTCATAATGAGAAAGATTGGTAATTCCATGGCTGCCTACGATGACAACTTCATGGTGAAGAGAGATAGAATGTTGATGTTGTACGAGAGATCTCACATGAAGAGCGAGCGCTATGATCTGTTGCCATGTGGCCGTACCATCATTGATGAAAAAATTCGCATGAGATTCAGATATTTTGACTCCACCACATGAGCATCACTTAGCTCATACACCCTCAAGAAGAGCTCATGCATATTGTGGAGATGGATTTTTGAAGAACGAACCACAACTTCGTCATCATGGTTGCTTGGTTTTACGATGAATACGAGCATCTATGATCTCATGATCTGGTGGAGTGAGATCAAACACTGCAGATACAACAAAGAGTTCTGGATGGGATTTAAGAAGAGACGAACGGTATACATATTGAAGCTCTTCGACACTATATTGGCGAACTTGTCATGTATATATGTCGAGTATCTCAGCTGATTCAAGAATATCCGATGTTTCAAGTCCAAAACATCCAGCATTTCCTATGACAGCACCACCTATAGTGCCAGGAAGTCCAATCCACGGCATCAAAGTTGAGAGACCATCCCGAGTCATCTCAATACTCCAAGACGAAACCATTTCACCAGAAACGAGAGAAAAACGATTATCACCAAGTGATTGCTTTCCTTTTGAATGATTGAGAATAACCAGTCCTTCAAAACAATCCGTTGCAAAGAGTGTATTCGATCCTCCACCAAGAAAAAATACTGGTATACAATGCTTTGTAGTCCAACGAAGAATATCAGGAAGTAACAGTATATCAGAGCGTGATGTAAGCTCGAGAAAGTATCGTGCTCATGCCTGAGTACCAAATGAAGTCAGCTTCGTTATATCAACATATTCTTGCAGATGAACTCAACAGTCATTCAATTCAGAGAGTATTGAAGTCATAAATATTCCAAAAATCATCACCATAGTAATGAGAAGATGAAATCATCCAAGAAATTTGCATTTTTATTATCATCTGCTATACTTATTTCGATCTCGCAAGAGACCAACGTATGCTTAGGAAGAGAAATCTCCCAAATAATAAAACCCCCGGCTAGGGGTTTTATTATTTTCATCGGAGCTTGCGGATAAGCATCTTTCGAGCTCTTCCGTGTACTCGATGAATCTCACATCCATAAAGGGCGAGGAGATATCTGAGGAAATTCCTCATAAACGTATACTAAGGAGATAAAAATCTCCCACTCCCATAAGGAATGGGAGCCAGGAGATTATAGAAAAAGGGGTAAGAAAACAAAGTCAAAATTACTTTCTCTCATTTGGATGATAACCAAAATAACGATGGAGTGCGCGAGAGGTTGCTGTATCATGTTGGAGAAATCCATTAAACGGACCACTGTAGAGAAGTTGTCCACCAGCCTTACCACCAGATGGACCAATATCAATGATCCAATCAGCATGAGCAATCATATCAAGATTGTGCTCGATAACGACAACGGCATTTCCACGATCAACGAGTTTTGAGAGAATATCAAGAAGCTTCTGAACATCGGAAAAATGAAGTCCTGTTGTTGGCTCATCGAGAATATAGAGAGTCTTATCATTTGACCTCTTCGCAAGATCAAATGCGAGCTTGATACGTTGAGCTTCACCACCTGAGAGAGTTGGCGCTCATTGACCAAGAGTAATATATCAAAGTCCTACATCAAATAACACTTGAAGTACACGTGATATACGAGGAAATGCTGCAAAAAATTCAAGAGCATCCTCAACCGTCATCGAGAGAATATCAGCAATGTTTTTTCCCTTGAAAGTCACCTCAAGTGTTTCTTGATTGTATCTTGTGCCATGACACTGCTCACATTCACTGTAGACATCAGGAAGAAAATACATTTCAATCTTCTTGGTTCCAGATCCTTCACAATGTTCACATCTTCCTCATCGTGTATTGAAGCTAAATCTTCCCGGACCAAATCATCGCTTCTGTGCATCAACACTCGCTGCAAAGACCTCACGAATGAGAGTGAATACTCCAGTATAGGTAGCAATATTGGAGTGCGGTGTTTTGCCTATTGGAGATTGATCGATAATGATTGCTTTCTCAAAAATATCGATCCCCTCAATCGCATCACATGCCCCATATTCTTTTGGGCTACGAGCAAAATGACTTTCAGCGAATTTTGCAAGAGTGTCCATAATGAGCGATGACTTTCCGGATCAAGATACACCCGTCACCATAGTGAGTCCATGAGTCGGTATATCAACATCGAGAGATCGGAGATTATTTTCACGAGCATTTTTGATCGACATAGATTCGTCGAACTTCGACACATAGTTGTCACGCCTGATATGTTTGCGCCCAGAAAGGTAGAGTGCTGTATCACCCTCAGAATTTTTGATAATCTCATCGTACGTACCATGGGCGACAATCTGTCATCCATGAACACCAGCACGAGGTCAAATGTCCACAATATAATCACAGGCTCGCATAATATCTTCATCATGCTCGACGACAATCACGGTATTTCCAAGATTCGCCAGCTTATGAAGATTGGCTATGAGAAGATCATTGTCTCGGGAATGCAGACCTATGGAAGGTTCATCGAGTACATAGATAACACCTTCAAGTTTGGACCCAATCTGGGTTGCAAGGCGTATTCGTTGAGCTTCACCTCCGGATAAGGTTTGTGAGCGACGATCGAGAGTAACATACTCGAGCCCAACACCAGAGAGAAAATCAAGACGCTCAATAATGTTCTTGAGAATCTTATCAACTGCCTCTTGCATACCAGATGGCGCAATATAAGCAGCGAAAAAATCAATCAATTCCCGAACGGAAAGTGCAGCCATTTGGCCGATATGAAGCTCATTGATACGTACAAAAAGCGATGATTCTTTGAGTCGATATCCATCACAGAGAGAGCATGTTGTCTCGGTAGCATAAGCAGCTATCTTTTTATAGAGAGCATCTTTATCGGTTCACTCTGAGAATTTACGACGTAGGAATGTAAGAAGTCATTCGTATTTGATATTCTCACGTACCGTACCACTAAAACCTCGAAGAGGCTGACGGAGTGTGATCATGACACTCTTTGTATTGAGTATAAGATGACGTTGTTTTTTTGTAAGCGTATGATAGGCAACATTGACAGGGATCTCCATGTGATGAGCAAATTCATTCATCACCGGCATATAATAGGTGCTTCATGCCCATGGAAGCAAAGCTCATTCAGCGAGAGTAAGTCGAGGATTCACTACCATTTCTTCAATAAAATCCGTCTTCACTCACAAACCATGACAATCAGGACATGCACCATGATGAGAATTAAATGAAAAATCTCGTAATGACAAACTCTGAGCACTATATCCACAGTCAGGACAAGATGCCTGAGCATGAAATATATCAATCACCCCTTGTCATTCTACCATAAGAGCCATTCGCTCAATACCGACTCGAAATGCGAGAGCAAGCGAGTCTCGAAGGCGTCTACGCTTGGAGAGATCATCCCGAAGAACATTACCAGTCAAGAGGCGATCGATAACAATAGCTATATACGGACTCGAAGACATATCGATACGAGTCGAATCATTTGCATGGTCACCAACTTGATATACTGAATCACCAACACTGTAGCGAACAAAACCCTCTCGAACGACTCGCTCTTCAAGCTGATGAAAAGTAATCTCATCTTCATAATCGAGAGGAGAGAGAATCATGAGTTTCAAACCATCCGCAAGAGTATCTATCTTTGTTTCTACATCATCTACTGTTTGTTTAACAAGAGGAGTACTTGGGTGCTTTGGACAATATTGTATACCAACTGTTGCATAGAGGAGCCTCAAATAATCATAAATCTCTGTGATCGTTCCTACGGTAGACCTTGGATTGGCAGATACGGTTTTTTGATTAATAGAAATCGTCGGAGAAAGTCCCTTAATTTCCTCAACTTGAGCTTCTTGCTCTCATCATGAAATAATCATGCGAGCATATGTTGAGAGGGACTCTAGATATTTTTGCTGCCCAAGAGCATAGATCGTATCAAAAGCAAGTGATGATTTTCCAGAGCCAGAAACACCTGTCACCACCGTGAGTGTATTTTTTGGTATACTCAGTGATACATTCTTGAGATTATGTGTTGTTGCGTTGATTATTTCGAGTTGATCAGACATATTCGAAGAAAGTAATGATACGAAAGATTAGACCAAGGTACTTGCCAGAGCAAGAACAATGATTTTTTGAGCTCCATAGGATCGAAAAATATGAGCAATAGACTGAAGTGTAGATCCACTCGAAATCACATCGTCAATTAAACAAACAGTTCGACCCTCGATTGTACGAGGATTAACCCAAGGCGCAAGCCTAAAAGCATCTCGAGTATTAAGAATACGCCCATCTTTGGAGAGATGAGCCTGATGTTCAGTGATTTTCCTCTTAAAAAGAAGGTTTTTGAGCTTTGGAATTTTTCTTCAAGATTTTGAAATTTTATACTGAATATATTCAGCAAGAAGGCGCGAATGATTATAGGGCCGAGTAAATATTTGATACCAACCAAACGGAACATAACTCACAATAATATCATCATTTTTATACTGTTCCAAACATTCTGACATCAGAGCATCGAGTCCAGGGGAAAAAGATTGTATGTTATGACGTTGTCCAGAATATTTAAAATTGTGAAGAACTTGTATAAAGTCACCTTCATAACGATAGGCGATAAAAACAGAATCAAAGACAGTCTCTCAAACTTCATTATTGAAATGAGTAGATCTCTCACGAAGGGAAAAATACCGATCAAGAAAGAGGGGTGATGACCAAAAAACACTCGTCCAAAGACGAGCATGTCAATACAAAGAAGAGAAGAAAGAACGAAAATAGAGTTTAAGCATTTCTCTCTCTCATTGCAAGTCAAATGAGAGCCTCTACTCCAGCACCAGTAGCTCAAGCTCAAAATACATCAAGAGGAGATTCAAGATATGCAGGTCAAGCAATATCAACGTGAGTATAAGGAATATCGCCACAAAAGTTTGAAAGAAATGCGGCTCACATGGTTGATCATGTTTTTACACCAGATGTCACATTCTTAATATCTGCAATGGTTGCCTTTGTTTTTTCACGATAATACTCCTCATATGGCAATCTCCAATACCTCTCAAGGACAAATGATGGGCATGGATGAACAAGTGCATTTATTGTTTGTTCATCGCTTCACATAACACCACTATAGCGAGAACCAAGGGCAACAACACAAGCTCAAGTAAGTGTTGCTACAGTCAGAATCTTCTTTGGAGCAAGCTCATCAATAGCAAGACACATCATATCAGCAAGAACGAGTCGACCTTCAGCATCCGTGTGATGGATTTCAACACTTACACCATTTTTAGCAATATAAATATCGAGCGGCTTGAACGCATTTGGACCAGTAAGATTATCAACAATACCAACAACTCATGCAAAGTTATGTGAAATATTCATACTATCAAGATACCAGAGGGTTGCAATCACAGCAGCAGAGCCCGACATATCACATTTCATATCGAGCATTCCTGTATCAGGCTTGATTTGTAAACCGCCAGCATCAAAAATAACTCATTTTCCTACAAATACCTGATCAATTTGTTGTGAGTCCTTTGATTTAAGTATGATCGCTTGAGCTCCATCACTTCCACCAGCTGCAACTGCCGTAATAAGTCCACACCCCATATCACGAAGTGCTTTGTCATCGTAGGACTGAATGCTTGTATTTTTCCATGGGAGAGCTTCAATCATAGCCCGATATTGCTTCGGTGATTTTGCATTTGGTGGCAAATTCACAAAATCACGCGCAAGAGTAAGTGCTGTAATTTTTGCAAGAGTATCTTGAATAGCTGAATCAATTGATGTCACAAGAATCAAAGGAACCTCTTTTGTAGTACGATCAGAGCGAAAATAATCAAAAGAATAAAGAGCACACCCAAGACGTAAGAGGAGACAATGAGACTTATTCCCATCAACAAAAGAAAAATCATACATCACTTTCTTTCCAGCGCTTGATATCCATCGTGTTATTTCATCTTGAGAAATAAAATCAACATGAGTAAATATATATTTTTGAGAGTTTTTATATACAACATAGGAACCATTTTTCTGGAAATCATGGGAAGAGACTTCTGAAAAATCCAAAATATCAACATTTTTATCGATAAAAATGGTCACCTCAAGAAAGGAAGAAAAATCAATTCTATCAACGATGGAAAAAGGAAGACGAAGAGAAATCATAATGTGGGAATAAAGTTTTAATCTTACCATATACGAGAGCCAGGAGAAGTCAACTCAAGATCAAGGTGGATGCTATACCAAAAAGACTGAATCATGTTAGGAATATCGCCGAAAAAAGGAATCATCAGAAAAACAAGATAAGACTTGTAATAATCAAAAAAAGATGTTCCTGGGATCGCAAAAGAAATGGAAAAAAAGACGGAGTAAAAGATATCAATGCGAAACTCAAAAAAGTAAAAAAGAAATAGAAACCAGCACCAGAGATATTAAAATGCAAGAGAAAAATAAGGAGAAAAAGAATGCTTCCTGTAATATAAGTAAAAAATACCTGAGAAACATGAAATCGAATATAAAGAAACCATCCACAAAAAAATGAGAGAAGGAGTAGTAAACTCGAATGAACAAAAAGATCGGGAGAAAGAAGAAATACACTCAATCAAAATAAGAGAGAAAGGGTCACGCTGTAATAACCAATTTCAAAAAAAGTAGAACTCAATCGAGAAATTCATCGCAAAGAAGGGAAAAAGAAGAGGGAAACCATTCCAAAGATCAAAGATAAAAACTGTGCACCAAAAAGAAAACGAATACCAAATAAGTGGAGAGAAAATAAACCCAAGAGAAAGAGAGCAATAAAATGAAAAAATATAAGCCATTGTTCTCGAAGAAGACGAAAGAAACGATAATATATACCTATAGTCGTAAGGCAGAGAACTCAAAAAAGAAAACCTGTAATAAATAACAATGAAAAACTATTTTGAAAAAATGAAAGAGCTATGAGTACAAATGAAAGAAAGAGAGAAACCATATTTGCAACATATGCCACATTCAAAAGAATGTGATCTATTTTTTCACCAAAAGAAAATTCAAGAAAAGTAGAAAAATAATATCCAATGGATGCCATATACCCAGAAAAAAGAATACTGAGAACATAGACCTGTAGTGTCGGATCAATCCAACTATGATATCCACTCACGAGAAGGAGATACCAACCAAGAAGAATGAGAATATAAATACTTTGTGGAGTACTGATATTATGAATTATTTGAACCTTTTCGTAATTTCCTCTGCTTTTTTGAAAAAATTGGAGCAATCATCAAAGTGGGCAATATGTTGAATGAAATCAAAGAAAAAGAGATATACAAAAAAACGGAATAAGGAAAAAAAGAAATCACCAATACCCTCACCAAAATGCAAGTACGAGAAGAAAAACATGAAAAAGAGAAATTATCCAATTCATGAAGTGGTATTAACAAGAATAAAAATAATCATCGGAACAACTCAAAAAACACTAAGAATACCTGACTTATAACCACGAACGAATGAGAAAACAAAGCCTACAGAGAGAAATATAAGTGCATAAGGAAGACTAAGATCTAATCGTATGAGAAAATCGTGAAAGAAAATCGTAGATCCAAAATAGAAAAGGGAATAAAAAAGTGTTGTGGCTATACCAACTCGTGAGAGAGTTTGAAAGAAAAACACAAAAAGCTCCTGATAATAATAGATTCCTTTTACAATACGTGTATAAGAAACTTCTTTTCATCCAACTCGAGCGTTAATGAGTGCTATATTTTGTTCTATGAGACGTATTTTTGCAGAAATTCGATCTCTTTGTGTTTCATCTTTCTCGAGCTTGTAAAGATTTTGATTCACAGCCAGTTTTTCTCGATAAAGCTCAAGTCTTTGAAGTTGATTATAATAACCATAATCTCATGATCCAACTGATCATGTTGATGTTTTTTTATCACCTTCTTCCGAGGCACTCAAAAGCGCAAAAAAATTAGTGATATCTCGAGTCCAAGATCGAAGAAGTTTTTCTACTTTTTTTGAAACATCATTATCAACTCAACCAACACTCGTTTTTGATCAAAACTGCTTTAAAAGATTATTTGTTTCTTTAAGGAGCTCATTTTTTTGTTCTCCTCATTGTTTTCGAACGATATCAACTTCAAGTTCTCAGATTTTTTTGAGAGCTGTTTCACCAACAAGTTTTAATTTAGCAATATTAGTGATATTTTTGGTTTGTCTAAGAGTACTATAGAGAAGCTGGAGTGTGGCTCGCTTTTCACTCGAGAGAACATCATTGTACTTTGATGTTATATTCTCAATCTTAAAAAGAACAGTATCAATAAGTCCTTGGTAGAGAGCTATTTCTTTCTTCAGTACCGGAGAAAGATCATCATCTAAACTCTGTGTTCCTCCGGTTTTTTTTTCTGGAGTTTTCGATTGATTGGATCCAATATTCTGAATGAATGTCTTTGTATTTTTTTGTTCAAGATACACATGATATGCATCAGCAACCTTTGCAGTTACAAGAAGCTTATCTTCATCGCTCGAATGAATATCAGTATAAATCCTCTCAATTTGACAATTATATTGTTCAACAAGTGTCTGATAAGCATGAAATGCATCATCTGATTGAATTTGACCAGTTTTTTTCTCTTTTGCTCAAGTTGGGAGAATAACAAAAGCGTCAAAATAAAAAATTTGTTTTTTTTCGTTGGATTGATTTGCTTGTTCTTCGATCGAGAGTATTGTATAACCGCTCTTATGTACTTCATTTGTCGCTTCTCAAATATCCGATGCCCGTATAAGGAAATCAAGTTTTTCACTACCACGAGCGGCACGAACTCGAAAGTATGGCATAAATCAAGTAAACTAAAGTTAATGTTTCATTAAATGACGCTCTAATAACTGAAAAATCCTTTGGGTAGTTTTGTAATCTAGAGTGGTAATTAATTCTGGTAATTTTTTTAATGTTTGCCTCATCTCTTCTCTTCTATTTGGATCATAAATATCGTTAAGAAATATTGTTTCCAATGTAAAACTAGATACAAAATCGGATATATTTTTCTGAATTTCAGAAGATGGTAATTTTTCTGCTAAAGTTTTTTGCATTTCATGCTTTGCAACTCAAATTTTATTTAAAATATCTCATTTTTCTCATGAAATATCATTTTTTTTGTATCAAAATTCTTCATTAGACATGAGTAGAAATATCAAAAATTAATGATTCTTTCTGCTGTTCTCATTCAGCAATTATTTGAGAAATTTTATCATACAGATCGGTAAGATCATCTACTTCAAGAACCATAACGGCCTCAAGATAGAGAAGTTTTTCTGTGTCAGGCATCTGTGTCATGGATGAAATAAGTGTTCGAAGAACGACTTGCATCTGACTCTTGCGGCGAAACTGTCGAAATATTTCTAAAAATTGCATACACGCAGTATATATTTTATTTTAATAAATCCAGACATATTCGACATTTCATGACAAAAACTTTCTACATAGATAATATATAAATTTATTTAGTTTTAGTAGTAATTCAAACTTTGGAAAATCTTTTTTTGAACAAAAGAGAAAGAAAAAAAGAAAAGTTATTTAACATTGACACGCTTGGTTTCCTTTTATGAATAATAAGAAAGAGATTTTTTAACATTTATTATTTGTAAAAAACTTTTTACTCTTGATTTGAGTTTTTTGTGTTTGATTCTATTATGTGGATGTTAAATATTTTTTTAGACAATTCTGACACGTATGAAAATTACTGACAAGTTTTGAGCAATCTCTCACGGACTTTCATTGAGCTTAATATTTCTTGTATTTCTTCATGTTCTTGGACTTTACTCACTTCCAACACTTCGTGATATACAATCTAATCATCTTGGGAAATATCAATCCTATGATAGTTATAAATCATTTGTATCAGCCAAACAAAATAGCATTGTCGATGAAACGAAGGAAATTATTCAAAAGAATTATGTTGAACCGATCGATATGAGTGGTTCTTATATTGAAAAAGCATATGTTGAATGACTTGTTTCGAGTCTGAAAGATCCATTTTCTGAATATTTAAATGGAAAGGAATTAGAATATTTTAGTGAATCACTTCGTGGAAACTTCGCTGGTATAGGGGCCGTAATTACGAGTGTTGATGATGGAGTGGTTATTCGTGAGGTTCTTCAAGATTCGCCAGCTTATAAAGCACAACTCAAGGTTGGTGACATTATAACAATGGTTAATACCGGATCACTTCGTGGAGTAACTACAACAGAAGCGGTGAATCTTATTCGTTGAAAACCAGGAACAGCAGTTGATATTACGTATCGAAGATGAGGTCTTATAAACAAGATAAATATTATACGATCTATCGTAAAAGTGCCATCAATCGAATCAGAAAAAACAAAAGATGGATTTCTCTATATACGAGTTAAGATGTTTTGACAAGATACTGCACGTGATTTTTCAGAAATTCTCCTGAAAAATAATCCAAAAGAAATAAAGGCTCTTGTAATAGATTTACGAGATAATGGCGGATGACTTCTCTCTGCAGCGCAAGAAATGCTTTCTCATTTTTTCAAGGAAGATACGGTAGTTCTTCGTGATCGTTGAAGAAAAAATAATGGTGGTAAATATCTCTCATGATGATTGTTTGAAGAAGAAGTAAAAACAAGTAATACAAATCCAATAATGACGAATCTTCCAATCGTAGTTTTAGTGAATGAAAATTCCGCTTCCGCTTCAGAAATATTTGCATGAGCCATACAGGATCTTAAGCGTTGAAAGGTAATAGGAAGAAAAACATACGGAAAATGATCAGTACAACAACCATTTGAACTCAGTGATGGAAGTCAAATAAAGATTACCATAGCACGATGGTTTACACCACTTAATCATTCTATTGATAAACTTGGAATAACACCAGATATTACACTTGAACCAATACCAATTGATGCAAGTATGGAAAAAATTCTCTCACTCCTTGGTCAGGAAAAAAGTAAGGCTCTTGAACTTGCAAAAAAACTCACTCAATAATTTTACATTTATGATCGATAAAGATATCCAAAAATGGATCGAATGAGAAACAAAGAGACAAACTTCGACACTTGAAATGATAGCATCAGAAAATATTATTTCACCTGATGTTATGGCTTGTTTATCGACTCCATTTGCGAACAAATATAGTGAATGACTTCCAGAAAAACGATATTATTCTTGACAAGAATTTGTCGACTATGTCGAAAATGCAACGATTGATGCAGCAAAGAAAATATTCGGATTTGAGGCTGTAAATGTTCAACCTCATTCTGGATCACCAGCAAATCTAGCAATACAACTTGCACTTCTATCGCCTGGTGATACGATACTTTCTCTTTCGCTCGATCAATGAGGACATCTTTCTCATGGTCACAGACTCAATTATTCTGGAAAACTCTATAACATAGTGAGTTATACACTGGATCAAGACTCACATCGTATTGATATGGATCGAGTTGAGAGTTTGGCACGAGAATATCAACCAAAAATGATCATTGCATGATTTTCTGCATATCCTCGAGATATAGATTGGCAATGATTTTCTCGCATAGCAAAGATGGTAGATGCATACTTGCTTGCTGATATTTCTCATACTGCAGGGTTAATTGCTGGATGAATACTTCCATCTCCGGTTGGACATGCTGATATTATTATGACAACTACTCATAAAACACTTCGATGACCAAGATGAGCAATCATTGGTTGTCGATGAGACTTAGAAAAGAAAATTAATTCAGCAGTCTTTCCTTGAGTCCAGGGTTGACCTCATATGCACTCTATTCTTGCAAAACTCCAGGCATTTCATGAGGTTCTAAAGCCTGAATTTCAGGATTATGCTCGACAAGTAAAAGAAAATGCAGCTGTTCTTGCTGAATCACTCTTGAAAAGGTGATTTCGTCTTATTACTGGTGGAACAGACACACATCTTATTCTTATTGATGTTTTCTCAAGTCATGGAATTTCTGGTGATCGCGCTCAGGATGTTCTCGAAGGTGTTGGTATATCTGTGAATAAAAATATGATTCCAAATGATATAAGAACCGCTCTTTCTCCTTCTGGTATACGAATTGGTACGCCAGCGCTCACGACACGCGGTTGTACGACTCATGATATGGAGAAAATAGCAGAATATCTTGATATTGCTTTGCAAAATACAGAAAGAAATGCTATATTAGCGTCTCTTTGAGAAGAAATACATAATTTTTCATCGAGTCTTCCAATATTTTCTCCTCGTTGGATATGTCATTAGACGATTTTGATTTTTTTAACGCACCATCAGTTAGTAATACCACCTCCGAAGATAGCGAGGTTTTTCGAGCGGCAGTAGCAAAAAGTATTGCAGGCATCAAACAAACAAAATCTGATGAGAAAAAGAGTAAAAATTATGATACACTCTTGATAGCTTTTCTTCAGCGAATACTCAAAAATCCAAATGATACAGATAAGCAATTTGTTGACGCTGCTGTATTTTTTCTATCACTTGGAACATCAAGTAGCATTATTATGTTACTTGTTTCACTCTATGAATACCAATCATTCATAGATCTTTGATGAGTATATGAGCTTGATAAATGGAATAATGGGGATTTTGATGAATTTATGCATGTTTGGATTGTTATGAGTTTTTGACAGATAAAAAATTTTAGTGATTTACAGGCAAAAAAATTCCTTTTACAAAAAAATATCAATGAATATCAAAATGCATTTTCCAATGTGTTTGTATATTCATTAGCACGATACTCTCTTGACGATGAAAAGATGAGGAAATATTCAATAATTATTTTTGAAGAGCTTTCAAAGAGATTAGAAGCTATTTGTAATCAGAGCTTTTTATTAAAGAATGAATAAAAGTTTGTTGATGATTTATTTTCACTTTAGAAAACCTAGACTCAGAGTTCATTTATGAATAAATGATAAGAGGCTCACAAATAGAAAAAAGAAAAAACAAACAATACATATAAGATAGCTTTCATATTTTGAAAGGCTAAAATTTTGAAGATTTCATGGCATGGAGTGTGCGTATTCAGCAATAGATAAAACTATATTAAGTCAATAATGGACCCACCATGCTAAGAGAATTCATCAAAAATGATTTATTTCATTTATCACAAGAGAGAATATTCCTCAAATAGTAATAGGGGCAATAAATGGTCAAATGAGTATATTTACTATAGGTCAGTAGAGAGAAAATTGTCAAAATGAAACAATTAGAACAACAATAGTTGCTATAGTAGCTGAAAGAGTCGTTATCAAAGTATCACGAAGACCAATAATAGCATTTGGAATAAATGTAAGGTATTTTTGAAAAAATGGCACAAAAAGAATCATTCCAAATGTCGCAAAGAAAGAAAGGTAAAAACTCGCATCAGTGATGATTTCATGAGGCATGACTATACCAAAACCAAATGCTACAAGAAATAAAAGAATGAGAGGATCTATTTTTTGATTTCACTGCAAGGCAAGATATCATAGAACTCACATAATAGCAGCTCGTATAACAGGAACACCTCATCATACAATCCATACAAAAATCAAGAGTGCTGTTATAGTCGTGAATATCCGAAAACGTCGTGGAAAAATAGTGAATATTCCACTAAAAAGAATGAGCACAAGAGTAATATTTGAACCAGATACCACAAGAATATGAGAGATTCATGTTTCTTGATAGAGTGTTTGGTATTCTTTCGTTATGCCTTGTTTATCTCAAAAAATCATTGCCGCAAGGAGTCATGATTGGTTTGATGGATAGAGTGATCGTAGTTGTTTATAAATATATTCCCGAATAGTAAAACTCGAGAAAAAAGAATTATTTTTTCATACAATCTCAAATGTATCAATATTTGTGCTAAGATATATCTTCTTTGCCTGAAGAAATTCCTTATAGCGAAATTCCGTTGTATTTTTTGGGATCTCAAGTTTGACAACACTTGACACAATATCGCCAGGTTTTGGACTAATATTCTTATCTACATTAATATTGATAAGGAAATTATGAGAAAGAGATATATCGTCAACCTGTCGAAGTTCGCCAATAATTCTATTTTTACTTTCACTACCACCATCCATGCGAACGACATAAACATTTATTTTTCTATTTTTTCCGATAAGAGAATAAATACTTTCTATAGATATGTTCGTATCCCTGACTTCATCGTGTATTACATATCAACCAAGAAGAAATGATCCAAATAAGAAAAGAATACTATATCAGATCCACTGCTTTGATCTACAAATGAGAGGACTTAAAAATAAGCCTAAGATAAAAATACTACCAAGAAGAAAACTTAGTATAGGGCTAAAATATACACAAAAAATCCCTCCAAAGAAGGAAAAGACAGAAAGAGTTAGAATTATTTTTGCAATGGTTTGATAACGAATTTGAAAAGTTCGTGAGATCATAAAAGAAATAGTAATACACAACAAACTTGAGTAATCGAAAAATATCAAAAGAGAAGATTATTATTTTCTCGTGCACCATCAAAAAACTCTCATACAAAAAGCATGATGGAAAAACCTATAAAACCAAGCGCAGCACTTAGACCATGAATTTTTGATGTCTGATTCATGGTATAGATAACGAAAAAAAGAAAGAACGTAACAATAGCATAAGTAATTCCAAGTGGAAAGAGATCTCATCAAATTGGCACAGTTGTATCGGGATTATTATAGCTTACTCCAATCAAAAGAGATGTATTTTGTCCATAAATAACCTCGCTTATAAATCATCAAATCCATCCAACCCATGATGCAAAAAGAAATGAAAGTACAGATATATCGAGATACTTATCTCTATTGAGTCCAAAGCTTTCAACTTTACTCCAGAGAACTACGAGAAAACCAAATATACTTCCAACAAGCGAAAGATTGTAATTAGTGCTGAATAAGAGAGTTTGGAGTCCATATCTCATGCTATAGCTCCACTGATCAATATGTTCGAGAAAATAAAAGAGTCTTCCAAATACAAATATACTTACTATAAATAAGAGAAAGTTTCTGCTAAAAAACCGAAAGTTTACACCTCATTTCTTTGAAAGTTTTCTCAACATCCACCCAAAAAGAAATGTTGAAATGATGAGTGTTATTCAGAAGGTAAATATATGAATTTCGTTCTCAGTACTACCAAGAGTTATATACGGATACATATAGTTATTGTTTAGCGGGCATATTCTATAACGCGTTTCTCTCTGATAAGATTTACTTTTACCTCCCCAGGATAGGAGAGTTTTTCTTCTATTTCACTTGCAATATTGCGAGCGAGAGCGAGTGAATCAATATCATTGATTTCATCTGCATCGACAAAAATTCGAATTTCTCGTCCAGCCTGAAGTGCAAATGCTTTATCGACACCAGAATAACTCATAGCAATTCACTCCATTTCTTGTACTCGCTTCAGATAATCATCACTATTCATGCGTCGCGCGCCAGGACGAACAGCACTGATTGCATCGGCAATTTGGACAATTTTTGTTTCAATACAAATGCATGGTACTCCATCGTGGTGACCTTCAATAATATTGGTAAGTTCCTCAGAGAGTCAGTATTTACGAGCAAGTTTGCCACCGAGTTCCGGATGTGTTCATTCTATATCATGATCAAGTGCTTTTCCGATGTCGTGCAGCAGTCCACCACGATAGGCAAGTTCTTCATTTGCCCCTATAAGTTGTGCAATTGATCGAGCAATATAGGCAACTTCTTTGGAATGAAGAATAATATTTTGCCCATAACTTGTTCGAAATCGAAGTTTGCCAATGAGTGGTGCAATACCTTCAGGAAGATCATATATTTCCATTTCTTCAAGGGTTTTTTGTCCAAGATCCTTGATAAGTTCTTCAGCTTCATTCTGATTTTTTTCAACAATTTCCTCTATACGAGCTGGTTGTATCCTTTTATCAGCAATGAGTTCGTCGAGTGATCTTTTTGCTATATAGCGACGAAAAAGATCAAAACTCGAGAGAAATACAACATCAGGAGTATCATCAATGATGAGTGATACTCATGTTATCCGTTCGAATGCTATAATATTTCTTCATTCCTTCCCAATAAGTTTTCATTTTATATCATCACTTTCAAGATTGACAATTGTTTGTGTTACTTCTGCAGTAAGATCACCTGCATAATTTTGTATGGCTTTGATAAGAATTTCACGAGAAATTTCTTTTTCACGAATTTGAAGGTCTTTCTTTTTCTTCTCTATAAGCTTGAGAATGTCATTCTCATAAATAGATTCAGTTTCCTGAAGAATTTGTTCACGAGCCTCATCAATACTCAGGTGAGCAATCTTTTCAAGAGAGGTTCGTAAGGAACTTCTTTCCCTACTGAGTTCCATCTCAAGATCTTGCATTTTACTTCGTTCTTCTTGTAGATTTGTATATTTTTTATCAATTTCTTCGAATTTCTTCGTGAGTTTTTCTTCTCTTTCTTGAAGTTTTGATTCTATTTGTATTTGTTGACTGATGCGATCTTGTAGGTCTGATTTGAGACTTTTAAGATGTGATTCTTGCTGTCGAATTTCTTCTTGTTTCTGAAGATGTTTCTGGTTGAAATCCTTATGGAGCTTTTGGTATGTTTGTCATTCAAATAGTTTTTGTTCAGATTTGAGTTTTTTACTATACACAAAAATTGCTCCTGCAGATATCATTCAACTCACAAAAAGAGAGATGATGATGGGGGTGAGCATTTGGATAATTTGAAAAATAAGAGAGGTTTTTCCTCTTTTTGAGTATAATTTTGTGCATCTAATTGTCAAAACAATGTCAGGAAAAGTATGGACGTGGCGGTGTCAATCTTGTGCTCGGCTCTCACTCATAGCACATTTGAGAGAATGAGGTGAGGAAGATAATGATGATTCTCAGGAAGAAACAAAGGGTAATCTTGAAGTTTTTGCTGAGCCTGATCAAGAAATACCGGCACTTTTTTGTGTTTGTTGCGCTGAATATAATTCTCTCGATCTTATAGAAGTCGATCCAATCGAAATAGATGAGTATAGCTCTCGTCAAATAGGATTTTTCCCATATATAACTCGGGATGAGAATGATATGATTTCATTACGCGTAGATGGTGAATGAGAATATAGCGCAAGGGGAGAATATTCCAGTGTTTTGTTTACTCTTTTTCATGATGGATCACTCATAGATTCGTATTATGCTGATAACTCATTTTGGGAAAATTGGGAATATTCTTATGATGAAGGTATATCTATGATTGTATCAAACGGTTGATTTCATATATGGAAGTTACCAGTTATCTTGTATTCATAACACGAAGAATGTCTCAAGAATCAGAAAAAGATCTTTCACTCCTTGTATGTACTGGAAGAAGCTGTCGCGAGCGACAAAGTGAATATATATTGAAGCGTCTTGGAAATGATTTTTGTTCTCTTGGAGAGCCAGCAAACATAGAAATTGCTCCTACACTCTGTCGTGGACGTTGTCAAGAGGGCCCTATTCTTGTTGAACATTATGACGATAAAGTTCAAATAGAACATACTCGCTCAAATCCTATTAAAGCAAGTAAAATTTTTAAACATCTCCTCACACAATTATGACAAAAAAAATCAAAGTCGGTATAGTTGGAATAGTTGGTCGTCCAAATGCTGGAAAAAGTACATTTTTAAATACTCTTATTGGTGAAAATGTTTCACTTGTTGCATCATCACCTCAAGCGACAAGAAGATCAATCAAAGGTATATACCAGGATGAAGACTCCCAAATTATTTTTATTGATCTTCCGGGATATCATAAGGGTGAGACAGTTATCAGTCGTGCTCTTATGAAAGAGTTTGAGTCATGATTACGAAGTGTAGATATGATTCTTCATTTTATTGATCCCTCGAGACCAGCTGGTGATGAACAATCATCACTTCAAGAACGTTTGAGTTTTCTTTCTCGGACACCCGTACTTACTGTTTATACGAAATCAGATCTACGCTCTATACAAACAATACCGACATGAGATACAGTTTTTTCGATTTCTTCACACGAGCCATCTACTTTCTGACCACTTCTCTTATCTATTAAGGATAAATTGAGTGAATGAGAACCTCTCTATGATGAAGATTATTACACAGATCAAGATATATTTATCAGAGCGAGTGAGATCATTCGACAACAGGTGATAGAAAATCTCCAAGAAGAACTTCCTCATGCTGTTGCGGTGGATGTAACACAATTTGATATTGATGAGGATGGTCGAGCACAGTCCATATTTGCCTATATTGTTGTTGAGAGTGATTCTCAAAAAGGTATTATTCTTGGAAAACAGGCATCTCGTCTTGTAGAAGTTCGTGAAAAAGCAAGATTAATCCTCAATAGTGTATTTGATCGACATACTCGACTTTTTCTACGTGTCAAAGTTGTCAAAAATTGGCGGAAGAATGAGCAATTTATCAGTGAAGTTGTTTTCGGTAATAGAAAATAGAGTCTTTGTAACTTCGACATTATGGCACAGTACTCTCAATTTGCAGAGCAATTTAGTAGGACACGAGAATGACTTGTTTGGCCTGAGATAGCAATGATTCTTGAGTGTATTCTCAGCTGAAATTATTCCCCTAAAAATATTCTTGATATAGGTTGTTGATCGGGTCGCTTTTTTCAGAATATCATAGATTTTATACCATTGGATATACCATTAGTATGAATCGACCCATGTAGAGAGCTTCTTGATGTTGCACATGCAAAACAATATCATCAAAAAAATATTACTTGGCTAGAATGATCGTTTGAATCAATGGAGAATTTGAATCTTGGTCAATTTGATATAATCGCAGCTATCGCTTCTTTTCATCATATTATTTGAAAGTGAGATTCACAGCAAGCTGTTCTATCGATTTTTAATCATCTTCTTCCTGGTGGATACTTTGCTATGACGAATTGGAATTTGTTCCATGAGCAGTATCAGTGAAAATATGGAAAATACCGGACGGAAGAGAATAATCAGGTCTATTATAATATTCCTTTTGATGGAAATCACCGTAGGTATGTTGCATGGAGCATGAAAGAACTACAAGAATTATTTGATCCACAATACTGGAATATTCTTCTTCATACAGCTACACCAGAAACAGAAAAGAATATTATTACAATAGTTCAGAAAAAATCGGTTTAACCGATTTTTTTTGAGCGTTTCTTGAAATAATGGTAAATATCAGATGGGAGTAATGCGATATCAATGAATAGTTTCTTTATTGATTTTCCAATTATTATAAGACTTTCTTTGGTTCATTGAGCGGCTCATTGTATTCAAGTTGGTACTGTTTCTATCAGTGGTGGTATTTCTTTTGAAGAAGACATACCTACTGACATTCTATTTAATGGATTGTGAGGAGAATCAACCGATGCAACTGCTATTTCATCATTATTTTTATCTTCTTTACCTTCTGTTATATGAAGAATTTCTTCTAGTTCTCTTAATGATTGATCTGCTCTTTTACGGTTGTGTTCAATAACAATTTTTTTTAGATCTCAAAGCTGTTTCTTGGGATTTTCTATTTCGATAATCTCTGTTAGTTCAGATTTCTCAATATTATCTCATTGGGGGCGCTCATGAAGATTGTCCATAATATTTTTTAATTAGCAATATTTGTATCGGCTGTGGGTGTGTTTTTAATAATATCAGTTTGGATTTTCATAAGTATTCATTCGAGGATATTTTCTCTATCTCTTTTCTTGATAGTATCGAATATTGTTTGAGCTTCACTATATTTCTGATCGCTCATTGCTTGCAAGAGTTTTGCATAATCCATGATGATAGAGGAGTTGTTCTCTATACTTACCTGAGATAGAAGTGTATCACCTTCTTGTTTTTTGTCGAGAAGATATCGTGTTGCAACGTAGTATGAGATAATATCAGGATCATTTGGATAACTTTTATAAGCATCCTCACTCCACCTTTCCATCGCGAGCTTCGAATCTTGTAGAATAGCGATCAGAAGCGCTGTAGTATAATCATTGCTTGTAGCACTCTCATCCTTGAGTATATATCCAAAAACTGTGAGCATATGTTCATAGTTTTTCAGCTGAGCATCAACATGAATAATTTTTCGCTCAATATCAATTTTTGGCGTATATCATGCAAGTACTCATCGATTGAGTACATCACTTGCGCCAATCCAATCTTTGAGTTCAATTTTTGTTTGTCCAAGAGCAAAAAGTGATGCTGTATCTAGAGGATTCTGTGAGAGATATGATACGAATAAATCATTTGCTTCTTTATATGATCACATATCATATACACTAAATGCAGCAATTTTCTTTGCAGGAGTATAATCCGGGCGATTGGTAAGAATAGTTTTGATGAGGCTGTTGCTCACATAAGGTTCGCCTATTTTGTACCATGCGCCAGCAATGATAGTGTCACGATAGTAGTGGTCTTGTGTTACATCATTACTACGTGCGTAGCTTTCTTTGAGTATCTTTAGTGGTTCATATGATCAGCTATATTCATTGAGTGTGACAATACAGTTTTCTACTCATGTGATACAGGTTCGAGCAACTCGAAGATATTCTGTTTCATTTTTTGATAGAGGAATATTTTTTTGTAGAGTTTCATCTTTTATCGTATCGCTTCTTGTGTAGGATCTGAGAAAAATAGTCTTAGTTTGTCATGAAAGAGAAGCTATTTTTGGTGTCAGAGTCGTGATAACATCGTCGTATCTTTTGAGATTGTAGAGACTGGTTGTGTATTTTTCTAGTAAAATTGCATCATTCGGGGTTTTGGAGAGAGCAGCGGAGTAATATTTCTCTGCTTCGTCATACCGAGCTTCCAACATCGCAAGATCCCCTTGTTCACTCAGGTTTCTATTCGCGTATCTTCCACGTGCAAGGGTTATTCTATCCATGAGACTCGTTTCCTCTTCCTCGTGAATAGTTATTCAACTTTCGGATTGATTTGGACTAGTATCATTTTTCAGGGTTTTCACTCATGTATACGATCAAACACATCCTCATAAAAGAAATAATGATAATAAAAAAAGTAGTATTCGAAGAAAAAAAGTGTTCATAAATAATTCATCAAAGTTCCCTATAGTATAAGCAAGATTAATAAGTACCCAAAGATTTTTTGAGTTCTTTTTTCAAAATTGCTTGACTCTTCTCGGAAATTCTTATAATCCATCACGCGCTCAAGGATCTTATGGAGGGATGGCAGAGCGGTTGAATGCACCGGTCTTGAAAACCGGCAGGCCGAAAGGTCTCCAGGGTTCGAATCCCTGTTCCTCCGCCATTTTATTATCAAAAACACTGAAGAAATTTCTTCAGTGTTTTAAGTTTATCTACCTTGTTCTACCCAGTTTAAAAGAGACAGTAATGTATTATTATCCACTTTATAATCAGGATTTGTAATATGCAAAAGATGAAATAATGATGTAAGTCGCTCAGGTGTATATACACAGTTCATAAGTTGATCCCTATAAGTATTACAAAAGTCTATAAAATCGGTTTTTCTCGACTGTTTTCCGAGTAAAATTTGTGCTGCTAAAAGTTTTTGTGCCAATAAAGATCCTAAGGTATATTGGTCCATAATATCTCCATTAGATCATCAACCAGCTCTTCTTATTCCATCATCATGAGTGTAAGATCATTTTACAATGGTTGCTTCGGCACCAGTTAAGTGTCCAAAACATTCAAGGATAATTTTATATGCGCTCGATCAACCTATCTGAAGTAATGATTTTTGGGTATAAGATGAGCGTAATGTGGTGATATATCGAAAATACCAATGATTAATTTCATGATTGAGGGTATTAATAAGCTCGTTTTCATTTGGTATTCTTCATAAATATATACCAATATGGGTTTTACTCGGACTATACAAACCTTCCAAATATGCTGATTTAGTAGTTGATTCCGTTATGTCTTGTGTATATACATATCCAAATACACTAGGATCATCAAGTATTTCTCATTCGTTATTTTTAAGGTATTTTATAATATTTCCAGCGACAGGAATTAAATTTGTTTTAATGAGTTGTTTCTCATGCTCACTTACTCATAACATAGATATTTGTCGATTCAGAGCTTCTTCGGTGATTTTTAGAATTCGCTGAGGAGTTAAAGATCTCTCGTGACTATTATTTTGGATAATATGAGATACTGTTTGATGCATATCCGTGCAAACTACCTGTGCAGAATTCTGTAATACTGCAGCGTTATTTCATATTGAAGTAGCTGAATGAGGTTCATTTTGATTTATTTCCATACAGTAAACATTAATTATACTTTATAAATCCTATCATAAAAAATAAAATATGTCTAATTTTGAAGTTAACTTATTTTAAATTAATTGAGAAAAAACAAGATAAAATCCCCATAAGAAAACTGAAAACTTCTTTTGACATTTTATCAAATTTCTTATAATCCCCGAGTATCTTTTCGGATATATGGTGGGTTACTCAAGTGGCTGAAGAGGCGGGTTTGCTAAACCTGTAGGGCGCAGCAATGTGCCGCCGGGGTTCGAATCCCCGACCCACCGCCATTTTTTCAAGATAATACACCCTTCGGGGATGAGAAGTAAGATCCAGCGAGCGAAGCGAGTCGGAAATCCCCGACCCACCGCCAGTTACATATTTCAAGAAATTCAAATTTTGGGCCTATAGCTCAGTGGTTAGAGCAGTCGGCTCATAACCGATTGGTCCCTGGTTCAATCCCAGGTGGGCCCACCATCAATGAATATTTAAAAAGCTTCAGCATCTTCGTTGAAGCTTTTTAAATATTATTTTCTATTTTGAGAATATATTGAATGGATATTAATCTTGAAAATCTCGAAAGGTTGGGAATAATTTCCCAACAAACTCATCTATTTTTGTCTCCATTCTTTTAAAATAAATTGCTATAAAAATAATTCCTATACCGATACTAGAAAGAATAAAAGGAAAAAGTAGGCTTCCTGAAAATACTGTATATGAAAGATGGCTAATATAACCAAATATTCCGAGAGCCCCAAACACCACAAATACTCTTCTTAGAAAAATCATACCTAAGAACAAGAGTCCAATATTTATGATGCAATAAATTATCGGTCACCAAAATGATCATGAATTCATCATGGATAATGATCACCAAAATATAATTGTACCAAATAGAGATAACCAAAATCAAAAATCGGGTTTTCTTTTATTGTAGATATCCATAATTAAACTTCAGATTATCATTAGTATCCCGAATCAAAAAGATATATTTCTTTTTATCTCATATCATAACTCATAAGAATCATATGACACATCTCGGAAGATATAATCTCAAACATCCATGCTCATATACCAAAGAGTAATTGCAAGTGGCATGAGCATAAAAGGATATCTATAACGAAAAAAAGCTATGCAAGATCATATGAGTGTCCCAATTTCCATAGTAAGCCACTTTCCATTAATTTCAGTATGATATGAGTGATAGAATGTTGGTTCGTCCCATAATCCCATTAACTTCTGTATAGTATAGATTGCGAGAGGAATAAGTGCGATACCTAATGTTGCAAAAATTCACGCAGGAACTGTAAAATTCCTCTTTCTAAGAGACTCTGCAAGTCAAAATGCAACAAATAAGTATAAAGTTGCAATCATAAATCATACAAAGTCACCAAAAGACTCCCAGGCCATTCCAAGAAAAAACGACATAGCACCTATAGCTATTCCTCCACCAAGGTAGTAGAGAATATTTATAAATGAGAACTTTGCACTTCTTGAATCTTCTTTTGTTGTAAAAAAATTCCAAAGAGAAAGTGCTTGCTCATTCGTAATAAAACCTTGATTTACAGCTTTCTCAAAGTCAGATTTTATAATTTTTATTGTTTCCATAGCTCAATTTATTGAATAAAAAATTGAGCCTAGCATACTTTATAGAAAAAATCAAAAAATTACCTAATGAACGGTAGGTTTTTGTTTAGATGTTTCCAAATTCCCCATTTTGATATTCTCTCAAGGCACGCTCGAGTCATTCTTCACTATCCATAACGAATGGTCCGTAGTGATATACTGGTTCTTGGATTGGCTCTCATGCGAATATGAGAATCTCAGATTTTCATTCTGATTGCATTGTTATAACCTCATTCAATTCCACACTTTCGAGAAAATCTCCAGTGGATACTTGGAAATTATCCACGGTGAGTTTTCCATTCCTTACAAGAATATAGAGCTTATAAGTGAGCGGAATATCGAGAGGTGTACTCTTGTGATTACTATTCTCATCAAAAGAGAGATTTGCCATAAAAATCGGACTTTGTGCTTTCGCGGGTCCAATTTTTCAAAGATATTCTCCTGCCATGAGTTGCATAATAGTGCTATCATTGATCTTAATAGTAGGAATATCTTTTGATGTGATCGATTGGTATCAAGGAGAGATTTCTTTTTGATCCTTTGGAAGATTCACCCATATTTGGGCAAATTCCAAATATCCACCAGTTTTATTGAATGTGGTTTCTAGATATTCTTGATGAATAATTCCTCGTCCGGCAGTCATCCACTGAACATTTCCTGGTCAGATAATACCACCATTTCCTCCAGAATCTTTATGTTCTACGCTTCCAGAATATACAATGGTGACAGTTTCAAATCCTTTATGAGGATGTTGTCCGACTCATCGTTTTCTCGGCTGTTCTAGAAGATGATTTGTTTTCTGTGGAGGTGTATACGTAGGCGACTCATAATCAAACATCAGAAATGGAGATGAGTGTATTCCGATTTCTTGGGAGTATCTGGGAATGAGATTGTGCACGAGGAAGCCATCCCCAACCCAGTGCTTTCTGTGTTCGTTTTTAATAATATATTTATTCATATGATTGTTATTGATAATTTTACCGTAGCACTAAGACATTTTTGACATGACAAAGTTGTCTTGGACAAGTATAGGAAATAGGTTTCTTTTTTCAACTATATTTCTTATTCATTTTTTTGAAAATAAAATTCGAATTCCTTATACATAAAGGATTTCTTTGGGACTTGTTTTTTTAGAGGAATTTTTTCTTGTATTTTCTTTTGACACCCCAATCATTTTCTATACAATCCCCCTCGCTTTCGCAAGAGGTAACCCCTCCATCGAAAAGGTCATTAACACTCAACACAAGAAGAAAACTCCATCTCATACAAGAGATGGTTTTAAGTAATATCGAGTGTTCGCGTAAGCGAAACACTCACAATCAAGATAACAGCGAATCGCGCAAGCGATTCAAAGCTATCGTTCGTTTTAAAGAGTTTGATCATAGCTCAGGATGAACGCTAGCGGTGCGCCTAACACATGCAAGTCGAGCGATGATGGGGGTGACACAAAAGAGATAAGAGAAGTGCATGCGAAGCATGTTTTTCCTTTGTATCCTTTGTGTCACTTCTTGATTAGCGGCAGACGGGTGAGTAACACGTTGGAATCTACCCCAGAGTGAGGGATAGCCCGGAGAAATCCGGATTAATACCGCATAGTCCCGAGAGGGTAAAAGAGCAATCTGCTCTGGGAGGATCCTGCGTCCTATCAGCTAGTTGGCGGGGTAAAAGCCCACCAAGGCTATGACGGGTAGTTGGTCTGAGAGGATGACCAACCACAATGGGACTGAGACACGGCCCATACTCCTACGGGAGGCAGCAGTGAGGAATCTTCCGCAATGGGCGCAAGCCTGACGGAGCGACACCGCGTGGAGGACGAAGCCTTTGTTGGTGTAAACTCCTTTTTTCTCCGAAGATAATGACGGTAGGAGAAGAATAAGAAGCAGCAAACTACGTGCCAGCAGCTGCGGTAATACGTAGGCTTCAAGCGTTATCCGGAATTACTGGGTGTAAAGCGTCTGTAGGCGGCAGAGTAAGTTTGGCATGAAAGACCGGGGCTTAACCCCGTGTTTGTGTCGAAAACTGCTCAGCTAGAATCTGGGAGAGGGAAGCAGAATGATGTGAGTAGGGGTGCAATCCGTTGATACACATCAGAATACCAAAAGCGAAGGCAGCTTCCTGGAACAGTATTGACGCTCAGAGACGAAAGCGTGGGGAGCGAAAAGGATTAGATACCCTTGTAGTCCACGCCCTAAACGATGATGACTAGGTGTCGGCGTAAGCCGGTGCTATAAGCTAACGCGTTAAGTCATCCACCTGAGGAGTACGGCCGCAAGGTTAAAACTCAAATGAATAGACGGGGACCCACACAAGCAGTGGATCATGTGGTTTAATTCGACAATAAACGAGGGACCTTACCCAGGCTTGACATCCCGAGAAGTCCGATGAAAGTTGGATGTGCCCGCAAGGGAACTCGGTGACAGGCGCTGCATGGTTGTCGTCAGCTCGTGCCTTGAGGTGTTCGGTTAAGTCCGTTAACGAGCGCAACCCATGTCGTTAGTTATTATGTCTAACGAGACTGCCTGAGTTAATCAGGAGGAAGGTGTGGATGACGTCAAATCAGCATGGCCCTTATGCCTGGGGCCACACACATGATACAATGGTCGGTACAAAGAGTCGCAATACAGTAATGTGGAGCCAATCTATAAAGCCGATCTCAGTCCGGATTGAGGGCTGCAACTCGCCCTCATGAAGTTGGAATTGCTAGTAATCGTGAATCAGACATGTCACGGTGAATCTGTTCCTGGGTCTTGTACTCACCGCCCGTCAAACCATGGGAGGTGCTTTTACTGGAAGCCCCCGAAGTAATATTGGGGTCCATGGTAGAAGTGCTGACTGGGGTTAAGTCGTAACAAGGTATCCGTACGAGAACGTGCGGATGGACTATCTCCTTTCAATAGTCTCATATGATGATGGATGTTTTCTTCTGGTGCCGAGTGTCAATGACTCTGTTCATTAACAAACACAAAGTATAAAACGATTAGTTAAAAAGCAATTTAACTGAAAAATAAAAAAGAAAATGAGTAAAGAAAAACAAAGAAATAAAAAGAACCAAAAAAGAGTAGTCTTTTCAAATTCTCATATTTCCAGTCTTTCTATTCAATTTCACCAAAACTCTTAGAATAGATGAGTAGCAATACTCTTATTATTCCTAAGAATAGTTATCAGTTTGAATTCTTTCGCTAAACGAGTATCAACAACAAACACAAAGAGAATAAAAAGCTAATCTAGAGATAGAAGGCACTCAAGATATACTTCCCGTCATACGGAAATATATCTCCTTCTATCTTATTCTGGTATAAATATGGTTACGGCACAGAGTGGATGCCTCGACTTGTGTATCCGATGAAGGACGTGGGAGACTGCGATATGCCTCGGTAAGCCGTCAACAGGCGTTATAACCGGGGATTTCCGAATGGGGGAACCCTAAAGAGCGAACCTCTTTAATCCGTAATGGAAGGACACTTGCTGAATTGAAATATCTTAGTAAGCAAGGAAAAGAAATCAATTGAGATTCCCTAAGTAGTGACGAGCGAAACGGGATCAGCCCAAACCTGCGTAAACTTATGGGTGCAGACCTTGAACGCAGGGGTTGTAAGAGTTATTTACCGTCTTCTGCAAGGACGGACAAAGCGATAGTTTGGATAGGAGAAGGACTTGGGAAGGTCCGCCAAAGAGGGTGAAAGCCCCGTAACCGAAATCCTTATTATCTATTTGCAATAATTTCTTGAGTAGCATCAGACACGAGAAATCTGGTGTGAAGCTGGGGAGACCACTCTCCAAGGCTAAAGAGTACACAAGATCGATAGTGAACAAGTACTGTAAAGGAAAGGTGAAAAGAACCCCGGGAGGGGAGTGAAATAGATCCTGAAACCCTGTGCCAATGAAGAGTAGGAGCCTGTATTTATACGGGTGACTGCGTACTTTTTGTAGAACGGACCAACGAGTTAGCTGTATGTGGCAAGGTTAAGGGAGAGTATACCCGGAGCCGTAGGGAAACCGAGTCTGAATAGGGCGATTTTAGTCACATGCACTAGACCCGAAACCCATGCGAGCTACTCATGTGCAGGCTGAAGGTGTGGTAACACACACTGGAGGGCCGAACCATTTAGAGCTGCAAGTCTATTGGATGACATGTGAGTAGGAGTGAAAAGCTAATCGAGCTGGGAGATAGCTGGTTCTCCGCGAAATATATTTAGGTATAGCCTCATAAAGCAACAGTCTGAGGTAGGGCTCTGATAAGGTGAGCGGGTCGCGAGACTTAGCAATCCTTGATAAACTTCGAATGCAGACTGCCAAGTATTATGAGAGTCAGACAGTGACGGAGAAGCGCCATTGTCAAAAGGGAAACAGCCCAGATTCCTGTCTAAGGTCCCCAAATATACACTCAGTGGAAAAGGATGTGAGGTTACTGAGACAACCAGGATGTTGGCTTAGAAGCAGCCACTCATTCAAAGAGTGCGTAATAGCTCACTGGTCGAGTGATCTTGCGCCGAAAATTCAACGGGGCTTAAGTGTATTACCGAAGACGGAAACTCCAATTTTATTGGAGTGGTAGCGGAGCGTCCTCTATGCCGATGAAGGTGAGTCGTAAGGCTTGCTGGAGGTACGAGGAGTGAAAATGTTGGTATGAGTAACGCGAACAGAATGAAAACTTCTGTCACCGAATGCCCAAGGTTTCCGATCCAACGTCAGTCGTGGTCGGGTTAGTCGGTCCTAAGGTGTACCCGAAAGGGGAAACCGATGGATAGCAGGTTAATATTCCTGCACTTCAAATGTTCGTTATTACGACGTGGGGACATATCGGGTCATTGGAGAGGGTTATAGATTATCCTCAAATTATACAACAGCGGACACTTAGGAAAATCCGGGTGTCATTACGAAAGAGTATAGTTTCTCTCAAAGTGAAGGCGTAAGCCCGAGCAATGAGAAGTCCTACAATGATTTGGTATCGAGAAAAGCCACTAAGGAGAACAAATGAAACCGTACCGCAATCGAACACTCGTGGGCTGGTGTGAGTACACCAAGGTGGACGGGATAACTATGCTTAAGGAACTCTGCAAAACAGCGGTCGTAACTTCGGGATAAGACCTGCCTGGAGAGTAATTCACTCTTCAGGCCGCAGCTAACGAGCCCAGGCGACTGTTTACCAAAAACACAGCTCTCTGCAAACACGTAAGTGGAAGTATAGGGGGTGATGCCTGCCCAGTGCCAGAAGATTACGGGGAGGGGTGCAAGCTCTGAACTTAAGTCCTGGTGAACGGCGGCCGTAACTATAACGGTCCTAAGGTAGCGAAATTCCTTGTCGGGTAAGTTCCGACCCGCACGAATGGCATAACGGTCTGGGCACTGTCTCAAGCATAGTCCCGGTGAAATTGCAATATCGGTAAAAATGCCGATTACTCGCAGCAAGACGGAAAGACCCTATGAAGCTTTACTCTAACTTGGCACTGATGTATTCAGTTTGATGCGCAGGATAGGTGGGAGACTATGAAAGAGACCCTCTGGGGTTTCCCGAGTCATCCTTGAGATACCACCCTTCACTCTGTGTACATCTAACCCCATATTGGGGGACAGTGCTTGGCGGGGAGTTTAACTGGGGCGGTTGCCTCCTAAAAGATAACGGAGGCGCACAAAGGTATGCTAGTCCCGGATGGAAATCGGGATGGTCGTGTATTCGCATAAGCATGCTTAACTGAGAGACCAACAAGTCGATCAGATACGAAAGTAGGTGAAAGTGATCCGGCACCAACATGTGGGAGTGGTGTCGCTCAACGGATAAAAGTTACTCTAGGGATAACAGGCTGATTCCGTCCAAGAGTTCACATCGACGACGGAGTTTGGCACCTCGATGTCGGCTCGTCGCATCCTGGGGGTGGAGAAGCTCCCAAGGGTATGGCTGTTCGCCATTTAAAGCGGTACGCGAGCTGGGTTCAGAACGTCGTGAGACAGTTTGGCCCCTATCTGCTGTGAGCGTTTAGGAATTTGATGGGATTTGCTCCTAGTACGAGAGGACCGGAGTGAACGAACCTCTGGTGGATCGGCTGTCGCTCTAGCGGCACTGCCGAGTAGCTACGTTCGGAATGGATAACCACTGAAAGCATCTAAGTGGGAAGCCAATCCAAAGATGAGATTCCTCCAAGAATTTATTCTTGATAAGTGCCCTTGGAGACTACAAGGTTGATAGGTTGCAGGTGTACGAACAGCGATGTTCTCAGCCGAGCAATACTAATAGCACGAATGATATTTATGCAAGCTTTTTATTCTTTTTGTTGACTCGTCAACCGAAAGCAATAAGAACTGATATCATCAAAAAACGAGAGAAAAAACAACAAAGAATATACCTTAAAATATATCTCCTACCTTTCTTCTCTCAAACAACTTTTCAGTTGGAAAGTAATTTAACTAATCGTTCTATACTTTGTGGTTCTCAAAGACAGCATCTTGGTGTTTATAACGCGTGGGGTACACCTGTATCCATTCCGAACACAGAAGTTAAGTCACGTCGTGCCTATGGTACTTCCGTTAGAAGCGGTGGGAGAGTCGGTAGACGCCAAGATGCTATTTTTGAGAGATGAACATACTCGAGAGAAAGCAGCACTAATCATTGATACACAATCCAGACTTGATAGAATGGAGAAAGATTAATGAAAAGTACAAACCAAAAGAATACGAAACCATTGGAAGCCACTCCCGACATCCGTCGATAGAGACGCTTCCCTTTTTCTTTCAAGAGATACGCACCAAGATACAACACACTATGGGTGATTAGCTCAGTTGGCGAGAGCATCTGCCTTACAAGCAGGGGGTCATTGGTTCGAATCCAATATCACCCACCATAATGTTGATTGTAAAGAGAAATCCCTTACTTGAAAGAGTGAGGGATTTTATTTGGTGGATGGTAACATGATCTATTTATTGATTTCCTATTAGTAAGGATTTTTCAATATTTGTTCTCTGAAGTTGAATTCTTGTTTTTGTAAGATTTAATATTGTAACATTTTCATTTAAAGCGTCTTCCAAAGTTTTCAACTCTTTTGCATGATTTGCGAGCCAATCTTGTAGATTACATATTATATCTTCAGAACATTGCGTAAATTCTCACAACTCATGTTGTATATATTCATTGTAGTTGTTTACTTTTTTAGATTGTTCCGCTGATTGCTCTTGTTTACCCAAAGTTTTTATCTTTTTTTGGATTTTTTCATTAAAATTAGTTATTCGTTTATAATTACCGTTGATAATTTTGCAGCATTTTGATATGTAATAGTTAGGCTCTAGACCAGAAGAAAGTAACTCATATACTCTCTTCTTATGATCCCATACAGCAAAATATCAGTTCACGAACTTAAAAAGATTATTAAGTGCTTTTGTGTGGATATTGATGCCACAAAAACAAGCGAGCTTTTGGGATATAATCGAAAGACCGTTAACCATTATTTCTCTATCTTTAGGAAAATAATCTACACGAATCGTATTGAGGCTTTCAAAGAAAAGATAGGTTGAGAAATAGAAGTAGATGAAAGCTATTTCTGAGCCAAGCGAAAAAGATGATTTGCAGGAAAACTTAAACGATGAAGATGAACCCTCAAACAGCCAGTATTTTGACTCATCAAGAGAAAAGATGAGAATGGAAGAGTAGAAATATATACAGAGATTATTCCGAATTGCAAAGCTGTAACACTCCGCCCTATAATACAGGGAAAAGTCAGTATAGAAGATTCTATCCTATATTCGGATGGCTGGAAGGGATACGATGGTCTCGTAGATGTATGAATCGACAAGCACTTTCGAGTCAACCATGGTACAAGTGAATTCTCACTTGGGAATGGAATTCACATCAATGGGATTGAGAACTTCTGGAGTTTTACAAAGCGCCGATTGAACAAGTTCAACGGCGTGAAAGTAAACTTTCACCTTCATCTCAAAGAATGTGAATGGAGATATACCAAAGAAAGCTTTGAACTTGAGCAGGAACTTCTTACAATGATTAAAATCTTTTATAAAAAATCCAGAAAATCTTAGATATTTCTAAAATCTTCTGGTCTAGAGCCATATTTTATAGAATAGATAGGTCCATATAATTAGAAATGTTATCCCGAAAGCAAAAAGAATGTGTCATGCTTCATCGGTAATTCTAATGAATGCATATATATGAGAAATTATTGAAAAGAGTCCATAAAGTGTTCAAAAAAACATCATGCAAAAGATAAAAACTAATCAAGCATTCATTTTTTGATATTGTTGTAGTGTAGTAATATTGTTACCATCACACTTTACTCATTGAATAATGATTGAAGATAAATCATCTAATTTTTGCTGGTATACTTCATTATATTTCATATATCTAAACATATTATTTACTGTGAATCTAGCATACTCTAGCTATTCTGTCAAAATTCCCCTCGCTTTCCTCCAATTTTCCATATAATACCAACCGTTCTTGAATAGATACAGCGAGTTATATAGAGACAAGTTATTGCATATATACTTCCCTGCCCGAGTAGCTCAGTTGGATAGAGCAGGAGCCTTCTAAGCTCAAGGTCACAGGTTCGATCCCTGTCTCGGGCACCATATGTGATTTAGGATCGAAATGAAAGATAAGACAGAATATCCGACTCGTTCCACTCGCTGGACTTCCTTCGGTTGCTCCACCCCGCCTATATTGACAATCTTAAGAGACAAAGATACAGGATACAAACCCCCTATCTCCCCCTTCTCAAGGGGATAAGACAAAAGATGAATAACTATGGATCATTAGCTCAGCCCGGTTAGAGCACTTGCTCGACATGCAAGGGGTCACTGGTTCGAATCCAGTATGATCCACCATAGATATATACAATAAAAAATCCTCTATTCACATTCAATGTGAATGGGGATTTTCTGTGAATATTTTTGAAAAAAGAATCTATCCTGTACACTGTGAACAAACTACCTATTTTCTATGAAAAATCTTTCTTTTCTTGTTATTCTTTTCAGTTTCTTATTAAGTGCATGTAGCTTTCAAAATAAAATATCGCCAGATGATAATAAATGATTTTTAACTGGCAGCATTATTTTTTCTGGTAGTACGAGTTCATGATTGAATAATTCCTGAAATCTTGCTTCTGATAAGCCTTCATTTTTTGATGATCATATTTTGGAAAATCTCTCAGGGAGTGAGTATGTATCCCAGATAGAGAACCTCTCTGATTTTACTGGATCAATGGGTCAATATAACCTTGAAAATATTACATCCACGGGTTATGCATATCGTATTATTCCAAAGGATACATGAGTAAAAAATGTGGAGTTTTGTTTTTCTGATATCAAGGCTCCATGTAAGAAAGGAGAACAGCAATGAGATGGAAGCTATGTACTCCCCTTTTCCTTTCAGGATGTTGCCTTCCCTCGATCATATGCTTGATCTCAAATAGGGAGAATAACTACCAAAACATCTTCTGGGGAAGAGCTTGCTGATGATATATCTGCTTATTTTACTGTTTATAACACAAGATCTTCCCTTTCACAATCATACGCATGTCTCGGTCGTATTTGTGTGGATGAGCTGTCTTCGTCGAAGAAATTAGATAAGAAAATTCAAGTAGAAAAAGATGGAGCAGAAATGGATATTCTCTTTGACCTCGCATCGGATAGCTCTTCTTTCCGAAATAATGATTTTGGATGAATTGATTATAAATACTCACAAAAGAATGAATACGAGCGATTTATGTGATGTGGGGCTGGTGCTTTATCACAAATTATTCAAAATCCAACAAATACCATTGATCATGATATTATCCTCGGAAAGATGCGAATGAGACCTCTCCCATGGAATTCTTTTGAGTATACGAGAATGCTTGCTATGTGGGGGGTTTGATCATTTACATGAGAAGCTACATCAGAAAATATTCTCTCTTCACTTATAAAACTCACTCCTCCTATAAAATCACTACCATCGTACATCGTCCAAGAAGATCTCGATGAGCGCGGTATGCTCAATAGTCCAGCAAAGGTTTATGCACTCAATTTTGATAATATCTTTCGTTTTATTCGAGTAGCTGACTATTCGAGTGGTAGTATTTATGATGGAATAGTACAAGATGTAGCACTCAATAATCAACTTCTTTTAGATTCGATAATTTGAGGCTATATTAGAAAAATCACATCCAGCTGAGTAGATATGAGCTATGAAGAGCAACAAAAACTGGATATTAAGGAGTGGAAACAAGGTGATGATCCAATTTTTGAGTTTGAAAATATAGGGGCTTGATTTGCTGCAATTCGATTGCTCCCAGGATATGAGGTAGGTAACTATGCAGAACTCTGTAAGCCAGCAATTTATGACTATTCTCTTGAGAAAAATCAGACCGTTACGCTTCATCCACCTTTTGGCGCTCAGTTTACGAAGCTCATTCCAGATTTTACTCATGGCACGAGTTGGCAGTATGATGCATTGCTTGATGGAAAGGTGCAAGTAAACCAAAATATCTACCCATATCTCTACTACAGTATCAAAGTACCACAATATACATGGTTGAATGATGGAATCGTCGTTCGTGGTAGCGATATAGAAAGATTTTTCGAAAAATCTTTGAAAGATATAGGTTTTCGTGATCGGGAGAAACAGGAATTTATTGAATATTGGAAGAATGAATTTGAATCTGAAAAGCTCTATGCAATAGCTTTTCGATATAATCAAGCGGTTAATAATATTATTCCACTTTCTTTTGAAAAGCCAGTAAATCAAATAAATCGTGTACTTCTTGAAGCTCAGGAGTTACCACGAGGATCTGATGTACGATCTTATTACGAATGATCACATTACGGTTATGAGAAACATATAAAATCATTAAAACGCTCTCAACATGATGTGTTTGAGTGGGGTGGAACATTGTTACGTCAAAATGGTAATATCATTACTCATTAGAAATATGAAAGAAAGACGAATTCAAATAATTCTTTGAATCATTCTATGATGTCTCATAGTTTTGCTATGGGGCTCTTTTTTTCAAGAATGAAGTGGTGATAAGATAAGTGAAAGGATTTTTCATAAAGAATGAGGATGAATAGATGTTGTAATCCTTCCTCATCATGCTATTGCAAGCCAGGCACTTAACGAATGGTATGCCGATTATTTCAAGAAAAATGGGAGTTATGATAGGATTGTTATTCTTTCGCCTGACCATTTTGCAAATCTTCGCGGACAATTTGTTCTCTGAGTTTCTCAAGATGGAAGTATTTGTTTTGAGTGAGTATGTCAAGGTGTTACTCCTCTGAAATTTGCCCCCAATAATACATCTGTTCGTATACCGTTATTCTCATCTTTGCAAAATGAATCTATTAATGAACATGGCGTAGGAGTCCATATACCTTATATCCACAAATATAATCTAAATGCTCGCATATCACCTTTGATCGTGCAGAGAGAATTATCTTGATTCCAAAAAAGCAAAGATCTTTCAGATCAATTATTTTCGGAGCTTCGTAGTTATAGTCAACAAGGTAAGAGAGTTCTTCTTATTGGATCAGTGGATTTTTCACATCATGTTGATGAGAGATTTGCTCAAGCACACGACATAACAAGTATTGAATCATTTAAGTCTTGAAATTTTGAGAATGTCGAAGTTGATTGTCGAAATTGTCTACTGATTGTCGACAATGTTGCAAAGCTTGCCGGGAAGCCAGATTTTATCAAGGACCAGAGAACAAGTGTCGCAAGTCTTGGTATATCACAAAAACCATTTGATAATACTTCACATATATTTGGACACTTTTGAAATATTTCTGAAGGTCAAAATCAAAATAAAGTGACAGCAATCTATTTTGGTGATACCCACTTTGCAAGATGATATGAATACTATCTTGCTCGTGAAAAAGATTATCTGCAACAGTGGCTTGATCCATTTGCACAAATGTGAAAGAGTTCTGAGTTTCCATTTGATAAATATTATCATCGACCACTTTCAGGTTATGACATTGTATCAGTGAATTTTGAAAGTTCCCTGACAAAGGAATCTGATTGTCCAAAAACATCAAAATCGATCGTCTTAGCTACGGATCCAAGTCGTCTTGTACTTTTTCAAAAGATAGGAGTAAATATGGTGCAAACGGCAAATAATCATTTTTATGATTGTGGAAGTGCTCTTGCTGAAAAATCTGGAAAAATATTTTGAGAGTATGGCATGGAGTCAGCTGGCATGAATCGATCTGGTGACATGTCGATCATAAAAAAAGAAATAAATGGTCTCAAACTTGCCTTTGTATCACTTAATGATGTTGATATGAAAATCGATACTTCTAAGGTGCAAAAAGAATTTGAAAAACTTAAAAAAGATGGCTACCTTATAACGGTGAATATTCATTGGTGAGAGGAATATGCAAAAGGGAAGCATACCTCACGACAGGAGAGTCTTGCAAAATTTCTTATTGATTATGGTGCAAATTTAATCGTTGGACATCATCCACATGTTGTCCAAGATGTTGGTGAGTACCAATGAGTCAAAATATATTATAGTGTTGGTAATTTTCTCTTTGATCAGCCATTCCCTGAGACACTTGAGTGATACGGTATATCAGTTGTATACAGCTTTTCTTGAATTACTTCTGAAATTATTCCGTTTGAGCGAGATAAGAGAATCTATACCGTAAGGTGGAGATAAATTTTATATAAATTTAAAAACATAAAGCGTCAATAAAGATTATTCGCATTTTTTCAATTTTTCTAGTAATATCTTGATCTATTCAATTTTTATGCAAGATATTAATCGCTGCGAACTCCCACAAGATTATTTTTATTATCGCACTATCTCTTCGGATTATCTTTCATACCTTCATAGCTGCTCTAAGAATGTCCGCGTCATCAAAGTTGGAAAGCATGGACAATTCGCTTGGGCAAAAAAACTTTTGGGTATATGGATTATCAAATCTGAAAAGATCGATACACCTATTACGATTGAACAAATTCGAGAGAGTGGTATTATAGGACATGGTATTATTCTTTGGGTGCCATGGTCACAAAACGTCATCAAGCCACAAGGTTGGCATGCATTTTGGCTTCCACCTACACATAATACCACTTCTTGATTTACAGAAATAGTAGAATGACGTGACTATCATTCGCTTTGGAAGACTCGAGTTAAGAGAGCATTGGCACGTTATAAGAAATATGAAGTAGCATGAGAAGTAAAAATTGTGAATGCAACGACAGATGAATTTTGTGATGCATTTAAGGGCACCTATATTAAATATTGGTGAAAAGATATTTTTATTGAGTACTTTCGAACAATGCGAAAGTTCAATCAAAAAGACACACAGGCTTGGATAGCATATCATGGTGATAAGCCAGTTGCAGGACTCGCAGTCTATGATTACGGTATGAAGAAAGAGGTAAATTCGAGTGTGCATATGGTCGCCTTTACTCGAGAAGAATGAAAACCATTGCAGGTAGGAACATGACTCATGGATCGATGGTTCACACATTGCCAAGAAAAAGGCATTAAATATCTCAACTTTGATCATCTTCGGGATAACCCACTTGCAAAAGATCAGCAAGGGTATACTGATTTTAAGGAAAATTTTATTGAAAAGAGATACAAGATACTTACAACTTGGATTAAGTTTTTTTAATCAGAACGAAGCCTTGCTATTGAGCAAGGCTTTTTCTATCATCAGATTGGATTTTATCGTACATTCATGATATTCTTAGGATAATATTTTATTGATTGATATGATTAATTTTACGATCACCTCTGGAGAGTTATTTCCTTTTCTCATTGCACTTGCACTTTGAGCTTTGGTTGGTTGTGAGCGGGAGGTTTCATACCGTATGAAGGGTGACCAGCAAGATGAAGAAGATGACCAATTTGGTGGGCGTGCTTTCGCTGGAACAAGAAGCTTTGCACTCATATCTCTCTTTGGGGGACTCATGGGGTTTTTTGCATCCATCGATATCCCTGGTAGCTTTCTCTCTGTTGCAATTGGCTTTTCTGCTCTTGTAATCATGATTGCTATTGTTGAGTGATATGCAGTATTTATCAGAAAACAACCTTGAATTACTACGACCATATCACTTTTTCTCACTTATTTTCTTGGAGTTCTCTCTGTAGTGAGTAATTGAAAATATCAGGCGATCGCAACGGTAGTAGCTATTGCACTTACTATGATTCTTGCAACCAAAAAACATATTCGTTCTTTTTTTGATCGCATTGATCATTATGAGCTTCTTGATGCACTCAAATTCGCAGTAATTCTCTTTATTATTTTACCACTTCTTCCATATAAGGATGCATTGTGAAATACTATTTATTATGGCGCATCCCCGATTAATGATGCATTTTTTAATCCCTATAGTACCTGGAAATTTGTCGTTATCATGACGGGTATTGGTTATATCGGATATCTGCTTAAAAAAATTGTAGGAAATACTGGCGGTATTCAACTTTCTGGGATTATAGGTGGTCTCATATCATCAACGGCAGTGACTTCAGCAATGGCGCAAGCAAGTCGAGATGATCCAAACAATCCATACCCCTATCTTACTGCAACTCTCTTGGCAAATGCGGTTATGTTTATTCGTGTAGTAATTGTTGTGGCATTGTTCCATATACCAGTGCTCACATGATACCTTATTTATCCTATGTTGGTCTCTATTGCTATTGCTCTATTGAGCTGCATCGTTTTCCTTGGAATTGCACGAAAAAATGAAAAAAGTGATTCACAAAAAAAATCTCAAGATAAAACTGATACTGAGAAGAGTCCATTTCAAATATTACCAGCAATTAAATTTGCTATGTTGCTTATTATGATTCAATGGATTGTGGCAGTTGTTCAAAACTTTTCTCAAGATCTTCCAGGTCAATTAGCAAATTATGCTAACTATATTGTCTCTTTTGTTGCTTGATTTACGGATGTTGATGCAATTAATGTATCTATGACATCACTCGCAAAAAATGGACAGGTGTCTATTATGGTTGCTGGTACCTCCATTTTTCTCGCTGTTGTAGCGAATACAATCACCAAAATATTCCTTGCAGCATCATTTGCTTCTCGACCGTTTAAAATTGGCCTTATGAGTGTCTGTGCTCTTATCGTAGGTGCTGGTATACTGACAATGTTCCTTGTTTCGAACCTTCTTCTCATATAAATTTATGCGATTTGATACTACGATTGGACCTTCGTTCAAACTCTCGGCATATTTAGCATTGTTCATTGGCACGGTTTATGTGGGGCTTGCAATTTTTTTACGATTACAACTTGATATTCAGAAATATATTTCTCTATGGTATTTTCTTCTTGAGTCTATTATTTTATCATGACTTCTTGTGTTCTTTTTGAGACGAAAACAAGAATATCAGTATGCTCAGCCATTTTTTACGGCTTTATTTTTTGGATTTTTCTACGCGTTGGTTACTCGCTGATTTTATGTATTTGTGATGATATGGGATATGTTCACGTGAACACCTAACACACAGTCTCATATTCTCAACGCATTATCACCATCTCAGGAGTTTTCACTCATAGGTTTTATAGTCGGAGTATTGACGTCATTTCTCCTTTCTACAATTATTTTTTTTGTTCTTTTTTTTCGTAGACAGCTTTGACTTATTCCACCAACTCAATAATTCCACTACCAAGCACCCGATCTTCGTGATAAATAACAAGTGCTTGTCCAGGTGCTCACCCTGTCTGTGCTTCAACAAATGTTATTTCTAGTGCTCAGTTGTCATTTGGTATAGTTTGATATATTTTCTGAGGCATTTGATGATACCGTATTTCAACATTCAAGGACTCAGGATGACGATGAAAATCAAGCCACTCAGTTTCAGAACAAAGGATATTCCAATTTCCAACCAAAAATCGGTATTGTCGCCGTAGTGAATCATCTTTTGGTCAAACAACAAGGATATTATTTTTTTGATCTTTTTGTATCACATAGAGTGCTGGACCGCCTCCGACTTCAATTCCTTTTCTCTGACCAAGAGTATATCTCCAAAGTCATTGGTGTTCGCCAATTTTCTTACCAGTTGTATCAAAAATATCCCCAGGAACTGATGGAAGTCTCTCAGCAAGAAAATCTTGCATTGACACTTTGCCAATAAAACACAGTCCCTGACTATCGGGGCGGAGTGCATTTGGAAGTTGAAATTTTTTTGCAAGTTCGCGAACTTCCGATTTTGGTATATTTCCGATGGGAAACTGAGCAAAAGAAAGTTGTTCTCTGCTGAGTCGTGAGAGAAAGTATGCTTGGTCTTTGAGATGATCTACTCCTCGATATAGTTCTGGTTGATCGTGATGATATTGAATCTGAGCATAGTGTCCTGTTGCTATCATATCGTATCAAGCTTGTTGTGCTTCAGATGCGAAGAGGTCGAATTTTACCAAATTGTTACACCAGATATCAGGATTGGGCGTATGTCATTTTGAATATCCATCATAGATAAGCGACACGATACGGTCATTGTATTCCTCGATGTAGTCGAAAGTGTAGAATGGTATAGAGAGATGTGTGGCAACGGACTTTGCTACTTCCAAATCCGCTCTGGTTGTACAATTTGGACTGTTGCTAAGGTAGTTGATCATAAATCCGGCATGTACCTCATGTCATTGTTCTTGGAGGAGTGCTGCGACCACACTGGAATCCACTCATCCTGAGAGTGCTACGAGTATTTTCATATATTCATTTCATGATGTATTTTTACAATAAATTCATCCCAAGAATCGACTCGTATACTTGGATCAAGAGAGTGATTTTTGTTCCAAGGAGTATTCAGGCAATATGCTTGGATATCATGTTTGAAATATTCTTCGATATTATGTCATCCATCATCGAGTGCATGAGTTATTCCAAGGTTTTTTGCATAGATCCCCTTTGAAAAACGATGAAGTGGATCATCTTTTCAGAGTGTATGGTAGCTTGTGAATATTTTTCAGAAGCGTTGCTCGCACCATAGTTTAATATTGTCATAATTACTGTGATGGCGAGCGGTGATTATGTGAATTTGATGTCACATTTGAGAAAGTTGCCTAAGTCATGCAACAGCACCTTCAACCGGGAGGAGATCATCAAGGTTTTGACGTGCAAGGATTTCTCGCCAAAAAAGAACACTTTCTTCTCTTGTTGTAAATACACACTCCGTGAGATTCTCCCAGTCAAATGATACGATATGATCGCGCGTTAGAGTCTCTATAGGATACATTGTGTTATATTCTTGTAGTACATAGGTCATGCTATCCGCAAGAACTTCATCAAAATCAATGGCAAAAGAGAACATATCAAAAAAGAAGTCTATTATAAAGACTTCTTTTGACTTTCCAAATAGGAAAATAATTCTTACACGTCTTGTTTAACGAGAGACGTATCTGCTGATTTGGTAGCAAGACCACGTGATCTTGCTTTCTTCACAAGAGCAGTATGGTTAGAAATATTTTCGAGAGCGGCATGATGTTCAGTATTTACAAGTTCTTGATGTTCCGGTTGTAGTGTTGGAAGATTATGTTCAATAACCATGAGTTCGTGAGGTTCTTGAACGATAAGATGATGTTCTTCGTTCGATTGTGTTATAATCGCTTTGTTAGTTTGTGGATTCATAAGGGTATGGATATGGATAGTCTCGAGGGATATATTTCCTGAGGTATTCTTTGTATTTTTTTGAAGTTCAACTCTTCGGATAATATCTTCACTGATTTCTTCCCATGTATTCATACGAATAAGGTTCGTATGTTCGAGATTTTGATAACTATTCCATGGACGAGGAAGAAGATAGGTTGGAATACCAGCCTTCGCCAATGATTCTGCAAAGGTGAGATTATCATCAATAGCAAAATCAATTCGGTGCTCCTGTCCTATCTCTCATTTACTTCGTGCTCGAACGCTGTGGTATTCACCAAAATATACCCAAGAAAAAATCCCAGGAAAATATTTTTCAAGCAAGTCTTTCGTTGCTTTTCTTCATGAAGCGCTTCTTCCAGTGATAGCAACGATTGAGTATCCTGCTGATTTGAGCTTGATGAGTCATTCTTTTGCGCCATCAATGAGTGGTGTGGATTGATTGAATGATTCAAAATTTCGATGAGCCTCTTCCCATGCCTTATCTGTTTCGGCTTGCGTCCATGGGATATTCTCAATCTTATGCCATTCATGATCGATGAGATCATTGTAGTCAATATTGTGCGGTGATTTCTTCGCAAGAATATTGAGAACCCCAGAAAATGAGGATATGATCGTCTCATCAATATCTACAGCAATGCGAATGTTATTTTTGATTCTCTTTCTCATAAGTTTTATCAGATAATTACATACTTATATTGCCATATATTTTCTAAAATTGCGAATAAATCATCATTTTTATACAAAAAAAGTGCGATATATTATCGCACTTCGTATTCATCATCGAGTTTAATCTTTTGCATAAAGTATTGTTCGAGTGGCACATTGATGTTTTTTACATGATCATGTGCTATGATTGATCATTGATGGATAATTGCAAATTCATCGCAGATACTTTCTACATCAGAGAGAATATGTGTATTAAAAAACACAGTAACCCCTTGGTTTTTTAATTCAATAATAAGATCTTTGACCATTTTTCGTCCGATTGGATCGAGGCCACTCATGGGCTCATCGAGAAAAACAAGCTCTGGATCATTAATGAGCGCTTGTGCAAGACCCACTCGTTGGAGCATGCCTTTTGAAAAAGTAGAGAGGCGTTTTTTACGAGCATGTGTGAGACCTACTTTTTCAAGAAGATTTGTGATTCGTTCTTGCAGTGTTTCTTTATCTATGTTAAAAAATGAACCATTAAAATGTAGAAATTCTTCCGCAGTAAGGTACTTATAGAGATACGTATTCTCCGGCATAAAACCAATACGAGATCGGACGCCTTTATCTCGAGTGGTTCCACCGAGTACTGATATCGACCCACTTGATGGGGTCAATAGACCAAGAATAGTCTTCATGGTTGTTGTCTTTCCGGCACCATTTGGTCCGAGAAATCCAAAGGCAGAATGTGGTTTGAGATTGAGATTGATGGAATGAAGGAGTTCATCACCATTGATTTCTACGCACACATCCTTGATATCGATAATATTTTTGGTACTCATAGGTAATTTATGCTCCCTAGTATACGAAATAAGCAAAAAAGAAAAGACGGCGTTTAGAGGGATGGGATGATTGGATGTATGGATTGTTTTCTTACGGTAATAGTGATGTTTTGAATAGCATATCCGGCTACGCATAGCTCAGATTGAATAGGGAGATCCTGAATGGATCAAGTATCAATATCGATAAGGTGCATATGAGGCATTTCTACGTGCTCGTAGTATGCGATTCATTCATGTTCATAGATCTTATGAAGCGTGCCATCGAGAGTAAGTTGCTCAAGATGTCGATAGATAGTAGCTATTCCTACATGGGGGAATTTTTGTCGTAGTGACACAATAATATCTCGTGCGCTCTTATGGGCGCAGGTAGTTTCTTGTATAATATAGTCTCTGTAGGGTATACGTTTTGCCATATTGAAAGATGAGTTTTGAGGTTATTATAGAAAAATGAGAATAATTCTCAAATTATTTTGACAGGACAGATTTTTACACTACATTGTTTGTGTATTTCTTAATACAAAAATATATGAAATCATCTCCACAGACGATTGATCATCTGAATCAACTTTTGTCAGATATTATAGTGCTTGGTCAGATGGCACATTCCGCACATTGGAATATTGAATGATCTTCATTTTATGAATTTCATCTCTTCTTCGAGATGCTCTATAATGAGCTCCAGAGTCCTATCGATGATATAGCAGAACGTGTTCGAGCACTTGGTGGAAAACCAATTTCCTCACTTGCACAGTATGTTCAGACTTCGATTTTGACAGAGATCGATACAGAATCTGATTCTAAAAAGCTTCTCGCACTTCTTGAAGTAGCATATCAGCTTGTCTCTGATGAACTCATTGAGTTCATATCACTCGATCAAGAGGATGCTGTTACTCAAGATATGTATATCGGTTACAAAAACATGCTCGATAAACGCCTCTGGATGATACGAGCATTCCATAAATAATATTTCTTTTCTTTTCACATATGTCTTGCGACTCTTCTTGCGAATATTCATTCCAAATAGCAAAAATCGATTGTAGTGCTCCAGAGTTTGATCTCCCAGCATATGATCCCATTAAGGATGATACTACCAAGATTGCTCTTGCTGATCTTCGTGGTTCATGGACAGTTCTGTTCTACTATCCAGCTGACTTTACATTTGTTTGTCCTACAGAGCTCAAGGATATGGCAGGAGCAAAAGCAGAGTTTGATGCTCTCGGAGTGAAGGTGCTCGTTGCATCTACTGATACAGTATTCTCTCATCGTGCATGGGTAAAGCATGAGGGCCTCATGAAGAATTTTCCTTACCTCATGCTCGCTGACCATACGACTGAGATCGCCGCACTCTATAATATCCTCGATGAAGAGACTGGCATTGCTGGACGCGGAACATTTATCATCGATCCAGAAGGTGTATGTCGTGGCATTGAGGTGACGTCTGGTCCACTCGGTCGTAACAGTGTTGAGCTTCTCCGTAAGATCGAAGCACTTCAGTTCATGGCTGCTCACCCTGGTGTAGCATGTCCAGCAAAATGGACTCCTGGAGCTAAGACGCTCAACCCGTCTATTAAGATTGCAGGCGAGGTTGAGAAAGAGCTACAGTAGTATTTCGAATAAATAAATCCCCAAATTGTTTGGGGATTTATTTATTCTTATGTAATATAATTGTATTAACGAAACGTTTTAGTAGCTATCTTATGAATTTCCTCCAATACGCACGTATATTCCTTGCTCCAATATTCCAAGCAAAACTGTATACAAGCACGTTAATACTAGAATTCTCCATTTGGGCACTACTCCCAACGATTAGTGTATTTTTTGTGGGAAGCATGACACGTATTTTACAATCTGGTGATATCGATGCATTTTATGGAATCGTTCTTCAGTATATTGGATTTTTCTTTTGAATAAACATTTTCATTGCTCTGACCTATCGAATTTGATGGGTACGCTATCTTGAGACCATTCAATCTATTCTCTATCGTCAATATATTACTGATTTTGTTCATATTGACCCTCAGCGTATTGAGATCATTGGTACAGGTAAACTTCTCTACATGATCCAGAATGGAGTAAAGGCGCATGCATCAGCGCTTACAGATCTTTTTTCTTATGGAACCAAATTTATCCTCGCATCAGGAGTTGCATTCTATTTTATAGCGCAGGTGAGTTGGATATATGTTCTACTTTCTGTGGTGGTATTTGGATGTCTTGGTATGTATATGTATTTTGTTGATCAGAAGCAGATACAAATACGTAAGGAGAAATATGAGAACAAGAAGAATGTATCGTCGGTGGTGACACGAGTGATCATGTCAAAGAGCGAGATGCTCTCTGAATCTCTTCGTGAAAAACAAATTGTCCGTATTGAGTATGAGGGTCGTGAAATGATTGCAAAGAACATACGACAAAATGTATGGATGACTCTTCTTTTTCGTGGTACAGAGACGAGTATTTTTATACTTCATCTTGTTCTTATAACCATAGCAGCCAAGTCATATTTTTCAGGTGGTATGAGTTTAGCAACCGTCATATCCTTGTCAGTAGCTTTTGGCTATTTTGAGAAGATACTTGTTGAGTGTATCTTATTCTACAAGAATTTCACGAAAGAGCTTGCCGAAATAGTCGGTTTATGGGATTTCTTTCGCACAACACCTAAGATGACAAATCTTACATCTGGGGATCTGTTTGAACCAAAAGGTGGTTCCATCGATTTCCAATGAGTTGATTTCTCCTATCATTCATGAGATAATCTGGTGCTCGAAAATCTCTCATTATCAATAACTCCTCGAAAAACTACTGCATTTGTAGGTCCAAGTGGTGGAGGTAAGTCAACTATCACGAAGCTTATTCTCGGATATTTACATCCGAATAAAGGCTCTATTCTTGTAGATCATCAAGATATTTCAAAAGTATCACTTCAATCTTTTTACAAAAGTATTGGATATCTTCCACAAGAACCAAATGTATTTGATGGAACGATCCGAGATAATCTTCTGGGAACTTCCCCAGAAGCATCAGATGAGGCATTAGAACGAGCACTTCACTTAGCGGGATGTGATTTTATCGCAGATCTGCCACATGGAATGGACACAGAGATCGGCGAGAGATGAGTTCGTCTCTCCGGTGGACAGAAGCAAAGACTTGCAATAGCAAAGATATTTCTCAAAGATCCCGAGATCATCATCCTCGATGAACCTACTTCGGCACTCGATAGCTTCAGCGAGGAGAGAATTTCACAATCACTCTCAGCACTCTTTCACAATAAGACGGTTATCATTATTGCTCATAGGCTTCAGACGGTCAAACATGCAGATGAGATATTCGTTATCGAAGGTGGTAGAGTAGTTGAGAGTGGAAACCACACAACGCTGGTAAGCCAAAATGGGTACTATGCAAAAATGTTGGAGCTGCAGAGTGGATTTTAGTGAGAAAATTTGACTAAACTAAGAATTTATGATTTAGTAGTGGTGCATTAACAATTTTTTATGTCATGAGAACGTAATGGCGATATGTCATCACAGAAACAAGATAGAAGTTCAAGACAAATGGAGGCTCATAAAGCCTCTCCTGGGAAGCGTGATGAAACAAAAGGAAAGTTGGATCAACTTTTGTGAGTGGTTGAAGCAAACAAGATTATTTGAAAACTCTTCAAGGTTGATGATTATTGACATGTTGTATGAAAGAGAACATGAACAATATATGCAACTATAGATGTAAATTCTTTTCGTGCCGTACCGGATGATAATCGTTTTTTTGTAGATAAAAATGCAACATATGTGCAATATATGGATAATGATGCAAGGTTTCTAAGGTTAGAAGGTAGCAGCTGAGAAGTATCATTTCCATATCGTCAAAATAATCGCATTGATCATAGTATAGTTATATCGAATGGAAATATATATACATACTCCCTTTTTTCCAACTATAAAAAAATTGATTTGCATGGTAATAAATGGATTCCATGAAAATCACATGTATTAGCTAGTGAACATACTGCTTTGATTATTTCATTTGATGGGGAGAGTATCATAGATGTAAGTACATGAGAAATTCTTCCATTCAAAACTTCAGATGCAAAGTTCGTATTAGGTAATAGTCTATGAGCTAAAAATGATAGAGTGGTTGCATATATCAAAAGATGAAATAAAGAAGCGGTATATGACTTTGTAGAAAACAAATTTTTCTCAATGGAAGATTGGAAAAAATATAGCACTAATATGACCGGTTGATATTAGAAATGTTTCCAGGTCTTAGAATAAGAGCTTTAAACTGGTATATACGGAAAATAAAGAGATCATTAGTCACAAGAATAAATATTAACAAGAGAAGATTGAGTAGTCAAATTATAGTTTTCCAGAGTCACATCAGAAGGATATTTTTGACAGGAATCTTATTTTTGGTACTATCAGCTTAGTATGTATCCATTCAGCTATGAATTGAATTATTCTCACTTCACATCACCATATATTCATTGCATCTTGCAGAATATGAAGTGTTTGTTGTGGGCTATAATCTCAAAAGAGAAATACACACAATAGAAATTCTGATATCCTTGCAAGAAATTGCATGGATATTTTTTCTTTTTCTCACGTATGTTTCCAATTTCATCGTACCCACGTTTCCATCATCACCCACTTGCATCTTAGTGTGGGGTTTTTGGAGATTGTATTCTTATAGAGTAGACAATAACCCCTCGATAAGAGGGATTATTTTTTCACTTTTTTGTTTATGCGAGAATATGCGAAGCGCAAAATCCTTCAGGATGAAATGGTCGTTCTTGTTCCTGTAAGTAAGCTTGGTTTACTCCCTGTGGAGCGAAAGTTGTTTCGAGAGATAATGTCTTGATTAGATATGGAATTTCGTTGATGTTTTCAATGGTCCGTTGCAAGTTTAGTAGTAAAAATTTTACGAGGTGATACATGTGAGCAATCACTTGAGAAATTTGAACAAAACATTCAAGATTTGCAAATTGATGAATTTGATGATGCGCCAAATGCTAACCCATGTTTTTCATCAGCAATCAGGACTATTCGTTTGCGAACCAAGGTTATTACAGATCTAGAAAATACATGTACATGTATTGAGATAAAATAAAGTAAATTTAATTCTTTTTAAACTTGTTTTTATGAAAAAACTACAAATTGGTGTGATGTGATCCGCAGCAGACCTTGGGTATGAACAAAATATATCTGATCTCGCATTTGAGATTGGTAAAATCATTGCCTCCCTTGGCTGTGTGATGGTCTATGGAGCTGAGAAAGATAGCGATAGTCTCTCAACGAGCGCTGCTCGTGGTGCTAAATCAGTATGATGATTTGTTATGGGAGTAACGTATGGGAAGACTCCTGATGTTTGGTGAGAGATGCTTGATCTCACAGATTGTATGGTTTGTACAGGTATGGAACGTGGTGGATGAAGGGAATTTGTTCTTGTATCTTCGTGCGATGCTATTGTGGTGGTTGGGGGATGAAGCGGCACTCTTAATGAAATGACGGTAGCATACCAAAAAAAGATACCAATTTTTGTCATGAAGTGAACTGGTGGGTGGGCGGATAAGCTCGCAGATCAATACATTGATGAGAGGTATCTTACTGATCCGAAGAGATATATATGTAAGGGAATTGATAATACTGATGATTTGACTAGGGAACTCAGGCAGATTATTTCTTAATCGAATCGCTTATGCCAAATACACCAAAATGATATGTTTTTGATCTGGATGGTACACTCTATGATTTTTGATGAGTGTCATTCTCTGGGTCAAAGCTTGGAGTTGAAGTAAAGAAACAATACTTTCTGAATATTGAGCAATATTAGCTTGGCGACCCGAATCATATTTATAAAGAAATGGTTGATCTGGAATCAACTATTGGCATTTGAATAAGTTAGCAACTTGCTGATAGATTATGAATAACGCGAGGAGAAGTTTTGCAAATTATTTGGTGAGAAATCAATCCAAATGGTATTGTTGAAAATATTATTCCAACTCAGAAAGTAATTCCTATTCTAAAAGAAGAGGGGAAAGCTCTATTTTTAGTTACCGCAGCGCCAAGAATATGGGCAATCAAGGCTTTGGAATTTATGACAATAAAATATTATTTTAATGATATATTAATACTAGAAGATTATTGAAATACAAAAAAAGAGGCTTTTGCAAGGATTCAATTAAAAATAGATACAATGGCAAGAGAATTGATTTCTATTGGTGATCAAATATATTCTGATATTATAACAGCTCAAGAATTAGGAATCCAGACTCTCCATGTTACATGACCAAAAGATTTATTAAAACTTCTCTAATGTATGATTCAAATATTTTCATCGTATGCAAATGATATTATTACCTATCAGGATAATAAAGTAATCCTAGGAGGTCCTGCTCTTTGGATAGAACAAACTTTCAATGATCTAGTCATTGACCATACTCTACATACTGGGAGTGCATCCGGTATTGTTCGGATTGAGAAAGATGGAAATAATGAAGATCGGTGATTTATAGTATCAACATCAGGGATACCATTTTCTCGTGTGGGTACATGAGATGTTATATTAGTATCCACCTTGAAGCAAGAATTTGATCTTATGAATTTGTGAAATTGTGAGAATGATATTTTTATTGATATCCAATGATTTCTCCGTGGTGATACTGGGAAGAAAAATATGTTTGATTGTCGCATTCTCCGATCAAAGGGACATATATATATCAAAGCAACACGAGAGGAGTATAGTTATCTCCTAAATACTCCTCAGTCACATCTTACTTTTATAGTTACAGATGGTGGTAATTCTATTGAAATTATTACCAAAGATGGTTCAGAGATGATTCCAATTATGTCAGGTAACTTTACAGATACGATTGGCGCTGGTGATATATTTCTTGCGAGTTTTGTTTACTATTTCTCGCAAATACATAATTTAAAGAAATCTGTCTTCAATGCATCTGATTATGTATTTTCTTTTCTGAAAAAGAAAAATACTTTATAATATTCGCCTATGAACCAAAACAAGTTGGGGATGAAGTATGTGTTTTCGGAAAGAGAGCATAGCTTTTGACAATAACATCATTTTCTATACAATCCTTTCGCTAATATTTTTTTAATACTCTGGGAGATAGGAGTATGATAGCTTATACACTCCGCAAAGAGGGTGAAACGAATGACAAAGTCATTCTTCGATACAAGAAACTTTTCTTCCAAACTCGAACAACTCAAAAACTTCGAGCCGAGAAGCACGCAATACGCCAACCATCAAAGCGCAAGCTTCGTGAAAAGGCAATCATTCGTGAGGTGTATCGATCGCTCAATAATCAAAGCGTGTAATGTCAAAAAGACCCCTTTAGCAAGGGTCTTTTTGTTTTCTTTTGACAAGGTCGTTTTGCTTCCTATAATTCTCACATTACTTAAGAAGTATACCTTCTGAGGACTCGCCTCTCGATCCAGATTTGCGAGCTCAATAGGGCTCTTTTTCTTTTTTTTATGACCAAGCCAACAGAACCACGCGACGATTATTACGCTCAGATGAAGAGTTCTCCTTCAGAAGAAGCTGCACCAAAGCCAAAAGTTCTCAAGATCAAAACACGAAGGCCAGAGGATGGGACTCCTTCTCCAACGAATGTTCGAGAGGAAAAAATAGTTGTTCCTCAGAGTGAAACACACAAGAAGGAAACACCAAAACCATCTTTATCAGAGCATCAAAAATCCGATGCTCCAAAAAGCTTAACGCTTGATGAAATTCTTGCTCAAAAGAATAAAATGAAGGCTCCAAAAGCAGGGCAAAATATTGTATCATTTGAGGAGGTTCAGGTAGTTCCACCACGTCCAAATATGAGTGTACGAAGTGGCTCTGGACTTCCACGAGATACATCTCGTTTTGTTCAATCCCAAAAACGTAAATCAACGAGTGCACGCAGCGATGATTCGCGTGGTGGAAACGGAGGTGATCGATCTTCTCGAAATTCTGAGAATACTTCTTCATCCGGAGAGGGTCAGAATCCACGACCATCTCTCAATGATTATTTTGATAACAAAAATCGTCAAAATCCACGTCGATCACCATCACCAACTATTTCTTTTGAGAAGGCAGATGGAAGTGGCACCCAAAATATTCCAAATGCACGCCCACAAGGTCAGCATCAGGGGGGTGGTACACGCACATCAGGATCACGCCCACAACAAGGTCAACGTCAAGGTGATCGCCCATCTTTTTCGCGCCCTGGAGGTGATAATCGTAACAATTGACAAAGAACAAACTCTCCAAGCAACAGTACTCAATGAAGCGATACATCTGCGAAAAAACCCGTTTTCAATACGCAACTTGATTCATACTCGGCTGCACATAAAGATGCACCACATCGAACCAAGAAATCAAAACACGGAGCAAAGAAACCAGAAGAAGGGGTAGCAAAAAAAGCTATTAAAGTAGTAGGCGATGTTGTTGACACGAATACATTTCGTCGATCAAAACAGATGAAGGGTCAACAAAAGCGGGAGAAATCTATTGAAGATATCACGCAAACCCTCGTCGATCGAACAGGACAAGAAGTATCTATTCCTGAGGGGCTTTCAGTAAAAGAATTTTCTGATAAAGTGGGAGTTCCGCTCGCACGAGTGATCCAGGAACTGATGAAAAATGGCATGCTTGTGACACTCAATAGTCAGATTGACTTTGATACATGTTTTCTCATTGGAGAGGCACTCGGTGTAAAAATTCTGAAAGAAGCATCGACTGAAGTGTCAGTCACGGATCTTTTGGATGGGAATCTCACAACATTGATTGGTGAAGAAGATCGTGAGAAACTCACGCCTCGTGCACCAATCGTCTCTATCATGGGTCATGTTGATCATGGAAAAACATCGATTCTTGACTATATGCGCAAGGCAAATGTTGCATCTGGTGAGGCGGGAGGTATTACACAAAAAATCGGAGCATATCAAGCATCACATAATGGATCCAAGATTACTTTTCTCGACACTCCTGGTCACGAAGCATTCACGATCATGCGTGCGCGCGGTGCAAAATTGACTGATCTTGCAGTGATAGTTGTTGCAGCAGATGAATGAGTAAAGCCACAGACGATAGAGTCTATTAATCATGCAAAAGCAGCAGAGGTGCCAATCATTGTAGCCATCAATAAGATGGATAAAGAGGGTGCAAATCCTGATTTTGTAAAGGGTCAGCTTGCAGAACAAGGCCTTCATCCTGAAGAATGGGGTGGAACAACCGTTATGGTGCCAGTTTCTGCTCATACTGGATTTGGTATCAATCAACTTCTTGAGATGATTCTCCTCTCAACGGAAATTATGGAGCTCAGAGCTGATGCCACCAGGCGTGCTGTAGCAACTGTGATCGAATCACATCTTGATCCAAAAGTGGGTCCTCTTGCAACAGTACTCGTTAATACAGGTACTCTCAAAAAAGGTGATTTTTTTCATGTTGCGGGTTTGTCTGGTCGTATACGTGCTATGAAGGATTTTCGTGGAAAAAATGTAGATGAAGCAGGGCCGTCAGTTCCAGTGCAAATATCTGGTCTCTCTGATGTTATCGGAGGTGGCGATATTCTTCAAGTTGTTGACTCTGCTGAGCTTGCAAATACACGAGCGCGTGAATTTATCCTTGCAAAAGGACGTCGTTCGATCCACGCATTTGACGGAGCGTCGCTCGATCTTCTTATGAATCGTATCAAAGGTGGAAATCTCAAACAACTCAAGATTGTTCTTAAATGTGACTCAAATGGATCACTCGAGGCACTCAAGGCGGCACTTCAGAAACTCTCCACAAATGAAACAAGTGTAAGTATTATCCATGCAGGCGTTGGTGATGTAACAGATAGTGATGTGCTTATGGCTGGTACTTCAGCAGCACTCCTAGTATCCTATAATGTGGGAGTTCTTCCAAATGCACGAACTACGCTCGCACAGTCAAAAATTGAATTCATTGATAAGAAGGTCATCTATCATATTCTTGAACGCATCGAGTGAATTGTGACGGGTATGGTTGATCCAAAATATGAAGAGATCGAGCTTGGATCGGCGATTGTTAAAGCTATCTTCTACTCAGCAAAAGAGAAACAAATTATTGGTCTTGGTATTAAGGAGGGTAAACTTGAAAACAGAGCTCGACTTCGTATCATCCGTGATGGAAAGAAAGTTGGATCAGGTGAAATTGTTAATCTCAAAAGTGGTCCGCTTGATGTACATGAAATTGAGGCAGGTGAAGATTGTGGTATATCCTACAAGGGTGATACCAAGCCAGAAGTTGGAGATACATTTGAAGCATATAAACTTGTTATCAAAAAATAATTTCTATGAGTTATACTCTCGAAACACATCCGCTCTTCTGTGATCTCTGATCTGATGATATTGCGACTCTCACGCTCTTTAGCGAGGAGCAGATTCTCACACCACACGAGACGCTCTTTCGACAGGGTGATGAGGCAAATGCTCTCTATATTGTCATGGATGGCAAACTTGAGGTGTATAAAAATACTCCTCAATGAGGTGTAGCCCTGGAGGCAATCATTGAATGAGGCAGTGTGTGTGGAGAGATGGCATTCTTTGATAGGGATGCTGATAAGATTCGCAATGCGAGCGTCCGATCTGGTATCGATGGCGCGACGGTACGAATTCTCGTTGATACCGCTCTTATGGATCTTTCTGAAGATCATCCATCCATCTATCAAGCATTCGAGGCGATCGTTCGAAGTAGAAAAAAATAAAATCACTTTCTGAAAAGGGTGATTTTTCTTGTTTATAAGTATTTTATATGAAAACGTATCAAAAAGTTCTTATTTTGATTCCTGCTGCTTTCGTGTTTTGGTGATCGGTTTTTTTTGGTCTCAATTATTACGAAGTACAAAATAAGTGTCGGTTTGATTTCTCAAAAGACCATTTAACCTGCATACCGAAAGAAAATTATCGAAATGCTGACGATATGGTGCTAAAGCCACTTATTCTTCTCTATCCAACAAAACCAACTCATGTTGATGTGAGATTAGACTATGATGGTGAGCTTGTGGCGACCTTTCCAGAATATTCTCCTCTCAAGAAAGGTTGGTCGGTTGAGGCTTCCTCTGAGAGTATCGTACAAGATCAATGAACGGGACAAGAGACCTATGGACTCTTCTGGGAATGAAAAAAACTTTCAAATGTTCCATATGATCTGTCTCATGGATTTGTGCTACGATGATCAGAGGTGCGAGATTTTCTCTATACAACACTCCGAGAGATGAATCTCAGCCCAAAAGAATACAGTGATTTTATCATGTTCTGGTATCCAAAACTTCAGGATTATCCATATGTTCAGATAACTTTTGCAGGTAAGGATTACACCGATAGAGCCAGGCTCACGATTACTCCAACGCCTGATAATATTTTCCGTGTTTTTATGGTAGCAAAACCACTTGATGTATTCCAAGCTGTACCACCTCAAAAGATTGAAAAATTCAATCGTACATGATTTCATGTACTTGAGTGGGGTGGAACGATCATTCAATAGTTAATCGTCGCAGCGAAATGATATACCAGAAGAATCTAAAAATACAAAGAAGGATTACATCTCAAAAGAGCTCAGTCAAAAATGATAGAATCTTGACTGTATAAGTTTAAGAGCCCCTCTTAATTAGTTGTCATTCCCGTGCAGATGGGAATCCCGTGACCTATAGAAGTAGATCCCTGCCTCCGCGAGAGATCCCTTATACAAGATATTCTCACGGAACTTCAAGTGTAATAGATTCCTCACTTTGTTCGGAATGACAAAAATTTACCACCCTCGGAGGCATCAGATTAATATTTTTGTATCATTCTCGCAGGGGTTTATATTTTATATTTGCTTATTTTGGGCAACAGTAAATTGAAGATCCTGAATGAGCTTCAGGATGACATAAATTTCATCGGATCTTCTGATAAAACAAAAAAATCCCATCTTAAAAATCCTCTCAAGATGAAATTTATCACACCTGTCAACACAAAATGAAAATAGATTTGCAATAATAGAGTCTTTTCATACAATACCGTGGCATTTTTTAGAAACTACCTATCCCCATTTCTCTATGAGTAAAGACTGAGTCGTCGAAGTAACTGGCGTTGTTCTCGAAACATTACCCGGTGGTAAATTCAAGACTCAGATTACAGACTTCTGAGATGGAGGTATCGTTATTGAGTGTTATATGGCTGGTAAAATGCGCAAGAATCGCATTTCTCTTATTCCGGGAGATTCCGTTCTTGTGGAGCTTTCCCCGTATGATCTCTCCAAATGACGAATAAAATTTCGTAAAAAATAAGAATTTTCTTTTCTCTCTTTATGAAAGTACGACCTTCCGTCAAAAAAATGTGCGATAAGTGTGCAATTATTCTCCGAAAGGGAATTGTTCGCGTTATCTGCGAAAATCCAAAGCACAAACAGCGCCAAGGATAACATTTTCTTTTTATTTCCTCTCGTTCATACACTCAATGGCACGAATTTCATGAGTTAATCTGCCGAATGGAAAACATTCCGAGATTGCTCTCACCTATATATATGGTGTAGGTCGCCCAACAGCGGTCGCTCTCCTCACAAAACTCGGTATTGAACCTACGAAGAAGATTGAGCTTCTCTCCGAATCAGAACTTGATTTGGTCCGTGAAGAACTCAAAAACTATCTTATCGAAGGTGATCTTCGCCGAGAAGTAGCGGGGAATATCAAACGTCTCCAAGAAATTAATTGTTATCGCGGTCAGCGTCACAAAAAGCGTCTTCCAGTTCGTGGACAACGAACCAAGACGAATGCACGTACTCGTAAAGGTAAGGCAGTGGCAATCGCAGGTAAGAAGAAATAATTCTTGATTATCCCTTTTTAATTTATGGCTAAAGTTCTCAAGCGTTCGAAAAAAACTCGTCACGTTGTGACAGAAGGGGTCGTTTATATTACGGCGACGCTCAATAATACTCATGTGGTAGTTGCTGATAAGGATGGTAATGTCCTATCATGGGCGACAGGTGGAAGCTCTGGTTTCCGTGGTGCGCGTGAAGCAACTCCGTATGCTGCACAAGTTACTGCTGAAAATGCACTTAACAAGGCAAAAACTCTTCACTCTCTCGAAAAAGCAATCGTATACGTAAAAGGTATCGGTGCTGGTCGTGAGCAAGCGATCCGTGGTATTGCGAGCGCTAGTGTAGATATCTCTGCTATCTTTGATATCACGCCAGTTCCGCACAATGGTTGTCGCAAAAAGAAGGTTCGCAAATTGTAATTTTCATCGTTCTAAACCATGCGCTACATCTGACCTAAAATGAAATTGTGCCGTCGAGAAGGAATTAATCTCTTCGGAAGTGAGAAATATAATCTCTCTGAATCACATAGAAAACCACTTGGAAGCAAGTTTGGTAAACTCTCTCTTTTCGGAAAACAACTTCGAAAAAAGCAGGCAGCAAAACGAATGTTCGGTCTGTCTGAAAAACAATTCGCCATGTATTACAAGAAAGCCATACGTATGGCTGGTGTAACGGGTGACAATATGCTCTCTCTTCTTGAGAGACGTCTCGATAACGTTGTATTCCGCTCAAGCTTCGCTCGAACGATTATGCAATCAAGACAATTTGTCAATCACGGACACTTTCAAGTAAATGGGCAGAAAGTTGATATTCCTTCATTTCTTATCTCCGTCGGTGATGTTATTGCTCTCCGAGATAAAATGAAAGATTCTCCTCTCTACAAATCACTTGTTCAAGAATTCGAAGAATTTGCGAACAAAAATTCACAAGCAGTTGCCTCTCCTGTAAAGTGGCTTGAGATTGATGCAAAGAATCTTACTATTAAGATTCTTGCTCTTCCAGAAAGAAGCGATTTTGATCAATCTATTGATATTAAGAGTATCATAGAGTTCTACTCAAAATAATACTAAATTCTTTTTCACCGGTATGCATATTATCCATAATAAAATCGGTGTTCCAAAATTGACACAGTCGAAAGCCTCTGTCAATGAAGCTCGATTTGTGTTGGCACCCCTCCCTGCTTGATTTGGTGTAACACTCGCAAACTCTTTGCGACGTGTCATGCTCTCATCTATTCCAGGTTCTCGTGTAACGGGCGTTAAGGTGATTTGAGCGACTCATGAGTACATGACTCTCCCTGGAATCAAAGATTCAGTACTTGACATCGTCCTCAATCTTAAGTCACTCATCATTGAGATGCATGACTCTGAAATTATCTGGCTTCAGCTTAATAAGAAAGAAGCAGGTAAGGTAACAGCAGCAGATATCAAGACACCTTCCGGTGTAGAAATCAAGAATCCAGATCTCTACATTACCGAAATTGATCCAGGATTTGCTTCAAAAAATGCTGAATTCTCACTCTCTATTCGAGTAGAAAAAGGCACAGGCTATATGAGTGTTGATTCACTTAAGGCTCGAGAAGAAGATCCATCAGTGATTCTCATTGATGCAAACTTCTCTCCAGTTATATCAGTTACCTATGATATTCATAGTGTTCGTTCTGGTGAAGTGATCAATCTTGATAGTCTTGACATGGTTGTGAAGACAACAGGTTCTCTCTCTCCTGATGATGCCGTAAAGTTTGCAGCAAATATGCTCCAATCATACGTCGCACTCTTCAATGAGAATGCACGTGAAGTGGAACCGGGTTTTCTCGCAGATCCAAAGGCAATTCTCGAACATGAGAGTGCACAGCGCGTGCACGATGCTGAACGTGAAGCATATACTCCGATCGAGATTCTCGGACTCTCTCCAAGAACTCTCAATGCACTCGTCAATGGTGAAATCCTCTCAATTGAGGGGCTCACAAAATGTACAGAGGCAAAGCTTGGAAGTATCAAGTGATTTGGTCGAAAAGCTATGACAGAGGTTCGTGATGCACTTGCTGAACGCGGCCTCAAACTCTTTTGAGATGATTAACACTCCATATTATGCGCCATCAAAAACGCAAGTTTCTTAAATTTAAAAATAAAGATCAGTCCCATCGCGATTCTATGCTTCGCAACTTGGTGACTGCTATCTTTACTCACAAATCGCTCATCACAACTGAAAAGCGAGCTCGTGCCATTATTCCAATGGTCGACAAGCTTATTCATGCGGCACAGGCTGACAATAAAATGAATGCCATTCGTACCGTTATGCAGGTTGTCTACACTCAGGAATCTTCTGAAGAGCTTTTTGGAACGGTTGCTCCGGCAATGATCGGTCGATCTTCTGGCTTTACTCGTATCACTCCAATCAAGTATCGTGATGGTGATCGTGCAAAACTTGTTAAAATTGAATTCGTATCATAATTATTATGCAAAAAACACTTGTAGCACCTCAAATTGCTTCCCAAGACCGCCCTTGGTTTCTCATCGATGCTGAAGGTAAGACTCTTGGTCGACTTGCAACTCAGGTTGCTCGATTGCTTACTGGTCGCAATCGTGTGGATTATACTCCGCACAATGACAATGGCGCTCACGTTATTATTCTGAATGCAGCAAAGATTCGTGTTTCTGGATCGAAGATGCAACAGAAGCTATACCGAAGCCATTCTCAATTCATGGGTGGACTCAAAGAAGTGAGTCTTGAGAGAATGCTTGTAAAAAAGCCTCTCTTCGTTCTTGAACATGCAATTTCAGGTATGATTCCAAAGAATCGACAGCGTCAAGACGTTCTTAAACGTCTTCGACTTGAGATTGGGGGAACTCATCCATACGATGCTCAAAAGCCTCAAACTATCACTCTCTAAGCCTGTCATTCGTTATGGAAAAGAAATATTTTTACGCAATTGGTCGTCGTAAGACGGCAACTGCTCAGGTTCGTCTCTTTGCTGATAAGGGTTCATCTCTTATCAATGGACGTCCATTCAATGAGTATATTTCTCGCTCAGACCTTTTCGCTCGACTTCTTAGTCCATTGAAAATTGCATCTTTGCTTGATAGTACTCACTTTGAGGTTCAGGTAAATGGTTCAGGAATCTCTGCTCAAGCTGATGCAATTGCACTCGGTCTTGCTCGTGCAGTTATTCTCCTCGATCCTGCTCTTCGTCCACAACTCAAGGGTGCAGACCTTCTGAGTCGAGATGCGAGAAAGGTAGAGCGCAAAAAACCTGGTCTCCACAAAGCACGCAAGGGCCCTTCTTGGTCAAAGCGTTAGTATTTTACCCTACTTTGCATGCCTACTATTAATCAATTGATTCGTAAGCCTCGAACTGACAAGTCTCGTAAGAGCAAGTCCCCGGCGCTTCAATATATCAAAAACTCTATTGCACGAGATCTTCGTGATCAAGTGGCTCCTCAGAAACGAGGTGTTTGTACAAAGGTATATACAACGACTCCAAAAAAGCCAAACTCGGCTCTTCGAAAAGTTGCAAAAGTACGTCTTACCAATGGTCAAGAAGTGATCTCTTATATCGGTGGCGAAGGACACAATCTCCAAGAACATTCCGTTGTTCTTATTCGTGGAGGTCGTGTAAAGGATCTACCAGGTGTACGATATCATATCGTTCGTGGTGTTCTTGATTGCCAAGGAGTTGATAAGCGTCGTCAAGGTCGCTCGCTCTACGGTAACAAACGTCCAAAAGCTGCTAAAAAATAGTATAAAATTCTGAAATTATGAGTACAAAAGGTACAATCACTCTCAATGTGCATAATGAAAAACTCATGAAGTTTGTAAATTATGTCATGAAGTGTGGCAAGAAAACTCTTGCTCTCAAGATCGTTTCATCAGCTTTTGAGACTATCAAGACAAAAGGCTTCGACAATCCTGAGGATGTCTTCGAAAAGGCATTCGATAATGTTATGCCAAAGATCGAAGTTCGTCCAAAGCGAGTTGGTGGATCTATCTACCAAGTGCCACAGGAAGTACGATCTGGTCGTCAATTTGCTCTTGCAAGTCGATGGATTCTTGCTTCTGCACGTGGAAAAAGTGGAAATAACTTCTCTGCATTTCTTGCACAAGAACTTATCGAAGCTTCTCAGGAGACTGGAAATGCTGTAAAGAAAAAGCTTGAAGTCTACAAGATGGCTGAGGCAAACAAGGCATTTGCTCGTTTTGCAAAACGATAGTTTTTATCTCTCTCGTCAACTACTATGGCTCACAAAAAAGCTCAATGATCGACCGCCAATGGTCGTGATAGTAACGCCAAACGACTTGGTGTAAAAATCTTCGGTGATCAACCTGCCATTGCTGGTAACATTATTGTTCGTCAAAAGGGCAATAAGTTCTGGCCTGCAGAAGGTGTGAGTCAGGGTTCTGACTTTACACTCTTCGCTACTCGTGATGGCATGGTAAAGTTTACTGAAAAGAAGCGTGTTCGTTTCGACGGACGCACTTACAAAGACCTCTACATATCAGTTGTTCAGGCATAAAAATTCCTTCAAAAAGAAGGGATTTTTTATTTGTATAAAAGGAGAACAGATTTGCAATTCTAAAGAATGGAGTGGGCTCATATCTTCCACAGACAATGGCAAAAATCGTTTTGTTCCACCAGTGCGTACGTCATCAGTTATCAAAAATGGGAAAGCTGGATCTTTAGTTTCAACCATATGGTACGATTGTTGCTCAAATTGTTTTACCAAATCCTGTGGGTCAGTAGTAGCCAATTATCCTAACAATCAGTGGTAAAAAGGCGACTACTAATCCAGCACTTACCAAACCAAATGCACCACCGCCTAAAAACAGGGCTTTTTTCACACGTACTACTTTGGGGACTGTAAGCTCGGTAAATTGCTTATCAAACCTTTGACTTTGCATACGATTAGCTTTTTTGGTATCTGCAAATAGTTTATCAATGGTTTTAGGTTTTAAAGTTGGTACTTTTTTGGATCTGAGCTTATTCAAAAAACTATTCATTTCAACCTCCGACACTTAATTCAGCTTCTAAATCAGCCAACATTTTTTGCTGTCGTTGATACTCCACCCATTATTCAAGTATCGCCTTAGCTAATTCAATCTGCGGCGGTGGACAACCATCTTCGGCATTGTTGTTTTCGATTGATTCCATGATAAGCCCCAACGCTTTAGGTAATTGTTGCTTGGTGAATCCACTATAAAAGATAAAATTAGTTTTATCTTTTATAGTGTAACAGGAAGTTTCTGATTGTGTGGTAATGATTTCTTATACAGCTATGCTTTTTAATCTTGAAGCAAAATAACTAAGTTCTTGCTCCTTTGATTTAGCTACTTTCCCTTGTATCAAGGCAACTCTATGACTAGATGTGGGTAAAAGCTCTGCCAAGCTATAGTCATACCTTTTGTCCTTAACGCCTTTTCTATCCAGTAGATTCACTAAACTTCTGTATAGTTTTTGATCAATTGCTAGCAAGTCATCTTGGAAAATACAATTATCCTGTTTATATTTTCCATATACCCTATTGAAAAACTCCACTGCATCCTCTTTTCCATGCTCGGGATGCTCATATCTCGCTCCTTGATACTTTTCTATATCCTTACCATTCAGCCCTAGTTTAATATCATCTAGCTCCTGTTCAAGATCAGTCATTTCTAGTCCATATTTGTTCTTCCTTTTCTTTGTTAAGGCAAGAAGGTCTATGGTTGTATTCGCTTTTGCATCAATCTGCCTAATTTCAAAACCATCACCCAACAAAGCTTTTACCATCTTTTGAATGAGTTGTTTATTATTGAGGGTATTTGAAACTTCATTCTGCTGATTTGTAGATTGTAGCAAAATTAGACTACTGATGGATTCATCAATAATTTGTTGTTTTCTGATTTGGATAGCGCGACAAAAATCCACTAGAAAAACATTTTGCTCCTCAGGGATTTGTTCAATGAAATCGAGAAGAGTCTGAGTGCTGAGGGATTTTGACATATAATTTTCTTTGTAGTTTATACACTTAGTCTTCTTTTGCAATAGTTTGACAAATCTTAAAAATCTATACAATGACCTCTCGCTTTTTTCGAAAGCCCCCGTTGCAATACTCCTACTTTTGAACATTCTTATTACTGAGTTCTCTCGAGTAGTACTAGAGCTCCTGGACGATATGTCCTATTTTTTGACTGAGGATTTTTCCCAATTGGATCATTGTCCATTTCGAAAAGCGATGAATTTATTGTTTTCTTTTTTTCATGTCCACATTTAGTGACTTTCCCCTTCGTCCTGAAATTCTCGCAGCGCTCGAGAAAAATGCATATACTTCACCAACCAAAATTCAGGAAGAGGTAATTCGTGCTTCGTTTGAAGACAAACATATTGTTGGTCAATCTCAGACAGGTACTGGTAAGACGGCCGCCTTTGTTATACCTCTGCTTCAGAAGATCGATCCAAGCAAACGAGCAGTACAAGCAGTGATCCTTGCTCCAACTCGTGAACTCGCATATCAAATTCGCGAAGAAGTTTTCAAACTCTCGGAAGGTCTTCGAATGAAATCTATAGCTGTTTATGGCGGATCCCCAATTCGTCGTCAACGTGAAGAGCTTCAAAAAGGTCCTCAAATTGTTATTGCTACCCCAGGTCGTCTCATTGATCTTATTGATCGTGGTTATATTTATCTCGACCAGGTGAACTATATGGTTCTCGATGAAGTAGATCGTATGCTTGATATGGGTTTTGTTGACGATATTGACCGTATATGGCAATCTTTCGGTGATCTTCGAGGTGTATATACCTTCTCGGCAACTATCACTCCAGAAATTCAAAATCTCCTTTCAAAATATCTTGATAGTGGGTATGAGCATATCAAGGCAACAGAAGGTCTTACTGTTGCAAAGATTGATCATAGTTTTGTGGAGGTTCCACATTTCGAAAAGTATGATTATCTCAAATCGTTTTTGACGGAGCACAAAGAAGATAAAACGATTATCTTTACTCGCATGAAGCGTGAAGCAGAAGAGATCGCTCGATATCTTGATCGCGATGGATATAGTGTAGGATTCCTCCACGGAGATATGATGCAACGTGATCGTATGCGCGCACTTCAAGCATTCAAAGATGGTCATGTTCGAATATTCGTTACAACGGATGTAGCAGCTCGTGGACTTAATATGAATGCCATTGATCTCGTGGTAAACTACCATGTTCCTGAAGATCCAGAAGCATATATTCATCGTATCGGTCGTACTGGTCGTGCAAATGCAAGCGGTCAAGCTATTATGTTCGTTGCACGCGAAGAGGAACGTTCTCTCGTTATGATTGAGAAGCGCAACAAAATCACTATTCGTCAGGTAGATCGTACTGGTACTGAGATTACTCGAACGCTCGCCCTTCCACAGTCTCGCGGTGCTGGAAATGGCTTCGGTCGTGGTCGTGGTCGGTATGGTAATTCTCGTCAATTTAATCCTCGACACTATAATGCTCACCGTGATGAGGGATCAGGATTTGCAGGAGGTATGAGTGGTCGTGGTGGATACCAAGGGCGATCAAATGGAGGTAATAATGGATACCAGGCTCGTTCCGAGCGACCTCAGTCAGGTTATGGTTACCAAGGTGGTGGACAGTTTGCACCACGAAATGACGACAATGGAGGATATGCAGAGCGACCGAGATTTAATGACCGACCTCGTTCACAAGGGGTCCGCTCACAATTTTCTGATCGTGATAATCGTAGTGGTGATGGAAGTGGTTCTATTGGTCGACCACCACGTCGTCGAAATTATGATGCATAATTTTCAGATACACTTGAAATTTTGACAAAATTGAAAAGAAAGATTATGCTATAGCTACAGTCTCCTTTCTCAATTCGTATAATTTTCTATAATGCAACTTCCAGAAAAATCATCATCTTCTTTTGTAGATACGCTCAAGCTCTGGATTGCTCTGATCTTGAGTAAGGATCCAAAGAAAATGCATGATATTGTCATGCACGCGAGAAAATGAGTGCAGAATAATCTGAAATAAAGTTGAAAAAACAGTGTAGCTTGCTACACTGTTTTCTTTTTATTGATTCTATGGCACTCCAGACAACTGATTTTTGTCTCATTCGCAAAACACAACTCACCCATGATGTGTTTGAGCTTGTATTCTCTGGTCCAGTGTGGGATGTCCCGAAGGCTGGTCAATACATCATATTTGTGTTGCTACAGACTAAATTACGACGCTCGTATTCTCTCGCAAGTTATCAGAATGGAGAATATACTTGTATCATCAAGAGGCTCGAAGATGGACAAGGTGGAAGCAAAGAGATATGCGATCTCCCCTTAGAGTCTTGTGTCCCTACCATCTGACCTATTGGACATTTTACCCTCAGTGAAGGTGATAAGACTCGTGCCTATATCGGTACCGGAACAGGGTTTGCCCCCGTCTATTTTCAGGCACGATCGAGTGTTGAGCGTGGAGATCGATCGAAGCAGATATTTGTCTATGGTGTACGAAGTGAACAAGATCAATTCTACCTGGATCAAATTGCTCATCTTTCTGAGGTTTCCTCACAATTTTCATCTTGCTTCTATCTATCACGTCCAAAGATAGTATGATCCTCAGTGCATACTGGTTATGTGACCGATTGGATTACTGGGGAAAATATTAGTGGGATTGAAGAATTCTACCTTTGTGGAAGTCCTGCTATGGTCAAGGACGCTCGTGCAAGACTCGAGGAATTGGGAGTGCCGAAAGAATGTGTGAAATTCGAACAATTCTAAAAAAACATATCCATTGGATATGTTTTTTAGTTGCTTACTTTGTAGTAGTACCTTCCGTTTCAAGGGATCAGAGGAGTTTCAGGGGTAATATCTCCTATAGAATCAGAACTATTGGCTCTTTGTTTGGTTTCCGTAGTAGCACCAATAACAAAATAAGGTTTTCCATTTTCCCTTGTACCTGTTTTGTAAGAATAGGTTTGTCCGTTAGATCCATCACATCCTGGTCATTTTGTTCAAGATGGATCGAGTACTTTTGTTGGAATCGGCATGTTTTCAAAAATATTGAGAGGAATACAACCAGAAGAATCTTCAGCTGGATAGCTGCCATGATCCATAAGATAGACTTCAAGATTGATAGCAATACTCTCAATTTGGGTAATTCTTCCTGTATCGCGAGCTTTTCCTTGAGCTCATGTAAGTGTTGGTAGGAGCGCTGCAGCTATAATTCCAAAGAGAAATAAGAGGGGAATAATAAGTGCTGCAATGATTACAAGTGCTTTCTTTCATCCGGTTAGAGGTCTTGGATTAGTATCATCACCTTTTTCATAGTGAAATGCTGTAACAGGGAAAATAATAAAGCCAGCAAAGAGGAGTCATACTGTCCACCAACCTCCATGCCCAGTTCGTTTGGAAATACCATGATTCAGTTTTACGTATCCTATGAATCATAGGATACAACTCATTGGTATGGCAATAAGAGCAAACACTCATTGACTGGGTGATAGTCATTCTTTCAGGCCAGCACCCATCATAAGTATAATGAGAGTGATCGGTAAGATAAGTGCTGGAAGTAGGAGCCATTTCACTCCCCATAAAAAACTTTTCCCTGCAATCCAGAGCTTATTGAACCAATTAAGGATAGGAATAAACGCAAACCAACTATTTTCAATCTCCATCTTTTTTGAAAGAATATATTGGCAGTAGGCGTAGAAAATAAAGAAAATAAGTGGCAGGATAAAAGAAGATATTCCTATACTGCCGAAATAATTACTATCTGGATACATATGTGAAAAAGGAAAAAAAACAGAGAAAGTATATTTTTGGGTCTAAACCAGTTGACAGGATAAATTATCCCATAAACTTGGCTCTATGATCAGTAAAACTACCTATAGGAAAAAATCACGAATTTGAGATGCAAAAATAAGAGAAATTGTGAAATATTTTTCTCTGGATTTTACTTCAGATAAAACAGCGGTATTAACAGGTCTCAATCCAAAAACAACACAGGATTGGTATAGATATATCAGAAAGGCGATAGCCTTTCTCTGTGAGAGAGAAAAGAATGAAATATGGACTGGAAATGTTGAGATAGATGAGAGTTACTTCTGACCAACAAGAGTCCGATGAAAGAGAGGAAGGTGAGCTGGTATGAAGACAATAGTCTTTGGTTTACTCAAAAGAAACTGAAAAGTATATACTGAGATAGTTCCTGATGTAAAAGCAAGGACTCTCGTGCCAATCATTCGATGAAAACTTCGTATAGAAGAGTCTGAGATTAACAGTGATGGATGGTGAGCTTATGATGGGCTTGTAGATATTGGATATGAGAAACACTACCGTGTTCATCACGGAGCAAATGAATTTGCAAGATGAACTCAACACATTAATTGAATAGAGTCATTTTGGAGTTATACCAAAAGAAGACTCTCTCAATTCAATGGAATCAAGAAAGTCTACTTCTACTATTTTTTGAAAGAATCTGAATTCAGATATAATTGTCGTATTCAATGAAAAGATATTTATAAGGAAGTGCTAAAGTTACTTCGTCAATATAACCCGTAACTGGTTTAGACCCTATTTTTTAAAAATTAAAAGTAAAATACACGAAAAATATGAATCAAGAACTTTTTCAGCAAGAATACGATCGTCTCAATGATGCTCAAAAACAGGCGGTAGATACGATCTATGGTCCGGTTATGGTTATTGCTTGACCGGGATCAGGAAAAACCCAACTTCTCTCACTGCGCATTGCAAATATTCTGAGGATTGCTGATAGTTGACCAGAGTCAATCTTGTGTCTTACATTCACTCATTCTGCTGCAGAGACCATGCGAAAGCGCCTCATGAAGATAATCGGAGCTCTCGCTTATCGGGTGGAGATTCATACATTTCATAGTTTTTGAGCTGAACTTTTGGCGCGTATTCGAGGTGTACTGATTGAGAACGATCTCGATAGTGAATCACTTGTTGATGCTCAAATTGTAGGTGATCTCCGTGTTGTAGCACTTCTTGATGATCTACTCTCGAGTCTCTCATCGACGAGTCCTCTGTATGGAATACTCAATCCTCCTGGGGATGATCGTCTCAATTCGATTCGCAAGCTCAAATCAACTTTTGGTGATCTCAAGAAATCAAATATTTCTTGAGAAACCCTTGAAGTAATTATTGGAGATATGTCTTCGGGGATCGATATGATTCGAGATCTGAGTTATAATTTCGTTCGATCGTTGGATCAATATGGTGTGCGATCACAAGCTGACAAAGATGCACGTTTTCGTCTTTTTGAATCCTATGTTCATGATCTGCAGACAACGCTCTGAGATGCACCAAAATTGATTGGTGATCATGAATCATTTGCAACTGCTTGGATGAAGATTGTCAAAAACACTATTGAGGCAATGACAGAAAATGAGAAGCTCACAATCAGTCCTCTCTCAGATTTTATTAAAAAATATCTTTTTGATGAGAAGAGCGATGCGTTTCTGTGGGATAAGGAATTACGAAAAACACAGGAATTTCTCACGCTCTATCGTCATTATCAGGATATGATGAATGAGCGAGGATATCATGATTTTGATGATCTTCTTCTGCAAGCACATTGAGAAATCCTCGCATCTCCTCTCTTGCGGCAAGAACTCGCTGAGCGATATGAATGGATTCTGATTGATGAATTTCAAGACACCAATGATATTCAGCTCTCACTTGCTACATCATTTCTCGAAGATATAGATTCCCCCAATATCCTAGTGGTTGGTGATGATGATCAGGCAATCTACAAATTTCAGGGTGCGAGCAGTATTAATTTTGAGCGATTTGTTCAAAAATATAGTGATACTCAGGTCATCGTACTTGAGTATAATTACCGTAGTCTCGCACCAATCATAGAACACTCTCGATCACTCATGAGTGATCTCGTCTCTCCAATCGAGAAGCTTTTCCAGGATGTTTCCAAGTCGTTTTTATCATATCGATCAGGTATAGGGGGCGAGGAGGGATGACGTGTTGAATATATTCTTGCAGAGAATCCGATTGATCAAGCTATCTTTGTTGTGGAGTCTATTCAAGAATATATTAAGAATGGTGGACAATATGCAGACATTGCGATTCTTTCACGCAAGAATCGATCACTCCAACAATACCTTGGTATCCTTACACATGCAAATATCCCCGTGCAAACAACCGCGGATGAATACATATCGAAGAATGATAGTGTTCTTCTCTTAGTGGATATCCTCACTGTTATCACAGGTCTTGCATGATATATCAGTCAGGATATTACAAGGTCTGCGTGTATCAATGTGCTTGTGAGTAATCTTTGGTGATTGGATCGTCGACAAATATGGGAAATTCTCTCCGACAAATCACTTCATTTTCTATCACCGACTGAATTCCTTCTCAGGATTATTGATCGTTCCCTCGGCACATCATCAGCAGAATTTGCTCAATTCTTCCTCGATATAGCTTCACTTCATCAATCAGTTCGTCTTGATGATATACTCGATATGGTGACAGGAGCTTCGCCGATTCTCTTTCCTCTTGAGCAAGACGGTATCACTACAGATGGACAGATAGTGTTGTTTTGATGAGCTCATAAGCAAGAACGTGTCTCTCCATTCTATCAGCGCATAATTCTCGACATTATGTCATCTTCTCCAGCACTTGCAGCAGATCGACTCTCAAATATTGATGTTTTTCTCAAAGATCTGAAGAACTTTGTTCGACAGGAGAACGTGTATTCTCTTTCTGCTGTTGCGGACTATTTGATCCTCGGGAAGAAGTATGGATGGGCAGCAAAGAGCTCCAAACTCTTCCTTGGTGGACAGGAGAGTGTGACTTTGTCCACGATTCACAAGGCAAAATGACAAGAATACAAGAAAGTCTTTATGATCGACACGACTGCTGATGAATATCGTGATCGAAGTCAGTCAAGTCTCTTGCCAAAATACATACTTCCACCGAGAGAGCCACAAGATATTGATGATGAACGAAGGCTTGTCTATACCGCTTTTACTCGAGCGGAGAATGAACTCACTATTCTTTCGCTTTGACAAGGTCTCGATGAGCGACCAAAGAATCAGATTATGTCTTTGGCAAATATCAAATTCGACACACTCCCATCCTATAATATTGCTCAGCGCTCTCTCTATCTTCCATTTCTTCGTAAATCCCCAGATTCACTCTTGGTTGATATCAGTAGTGATGAGAAAGAATTTTTGCTTTCTCGGATCGCGAATCTCTCTATGAATGCAACACTCTTCTCGGCATTCTTTCAGATTGCCGAAGATGGTCCAGCGGAATTTATATCGCGCCACATTCTCAAACTCCCATGAGCACAGAGTGAGGCGCAGATTTATGGGAATGCTTTCCATGCAGGATTGGAAGCATTTGTTCAAGACTACGAAGCGAGAAAAATATATGATGAAAAGAAATTTTTTACCGCAGCATTTGAATTACTTGATAAGAGTGATCTGCTCGATCCAAGACGCGTATACTACAAGAGTGAGCTCACAACGCATTTTCCTATGGTATTTGAAAAAATAAAGGCGACGAGTCGTGATCAAAGTTTTGTTGAGTACGGATTTGGTCTTGGAAGTGGGCAAGAGAAGGTATTTCTCGGTGATATTGCTCTTAAAGGAAAGATTGACCGCATCGATCTCTCGAATGATGGTACACTTGTTGTGCATGATTACAAGAGTTCCAAACTGTCGAAAATGTCACCCTCCTATGAACTTCAACTTCGATTCTATAGTGTCATTTTCTCACTCTCATCACGATTTGCGTCCTATCCAATCAAGTCATTTGTTCTCGACGCACTCCATAGTCATAACTGAGCACCCTTGATTTCTCATAGTCTTTTTCCACAATCGAGTGAAATAGAACGGGATAAGGCGATCATTGCCTATGTTTATGAGCGGATTATGAATCTTGATTGGAGTATTCCAGATGGTGTCAAATCAGCGAAAGAATGGTGTGAATATATTGCAACAGAACTTGGCTATGGAGCAAATAAATAATTCGAATAATGCGACCAATCGTCGAACGAGTGGCGAGCGATATGAACTCATCGCTGTTGAGTATCTTCAAAAGAAAGGTTGGAAAATACTCGTTACCAACCTTCATCTCTCAAGCGAAGAAATCGATATTGTCGCACAAGATAGTTCTGGAATTATTCATCTTGTGGAAGTGCGGTCCAAGCGAGGTGTATGATACGGTTCAGCAGCTGAGTCACTCACACGTGCCAAGCGACGATCCTTGTGGAAGAGTACTATGTTTTATATGAGTTGTTATCACCTCAATGAATCACAAATCAGTGTCGATCTTGTGGCAATCGATGATATCCATGGGGATATCTTAGTGCAATTGTTTGAGAGGATCGAGTTGAGCTAATTATCTATCTATCCGATCAGAACATTCATTTTCTGAATATTTATTGAATTTTGACAAGAGAAAATAAGTTCAATTAATTGCATTTAGTATAATAATGGGTCTAAACCAGTTACGGGTTATATTGACGAAGTAACTTTAGCACTTCCTTATAAATATCTTTTCATTGAATACGACAATTATATCTGAATTCAGATTCTTTCAAAAAATAGTAGAAGTAGACTTTCTTGATTCCATTGAATTGAGAGAGTCTTCTTTTGGTATAACTCCAAAATGACTCTATTCAATTAATGTGTTGAGTTCATCTTGCAAATTCATTTGCTCCGTGATGAACACGGTAGTGTTTCTCATATCCAATATCTACAAGCCCATCATAAGCTCACCATCCATCACTGTTAATCTCAGACTCTTCTATACGAAGTTTTCATCGAATGATTGGCACGAGAGTCCTTGCTTTTACATCAGGAACTATCTCAGTATATACTTTTCAGTTTCTTTTGAGTAAACCAAAGACTATTGTCTTCATACCAGCTCACCTTCCTCTCTTTCATCGGACTCTTGTTGGTCAGAAGTAACTCTCATCTATCTCAACATTTCCAGTCCATATTTCATTCTTTTCTCTCTCACAGAGAAAGGCTATCGCCTTTCTGATATATCTATACCAATCCTGTGTTGTTTTTGGATTGAGACCTGTTAATACCGCTGTTTTATCTGAAGTAAAATCCAGAGAAAAATATTTCACAATTTCTCTTATTTTTGCATCTCAAATTCGTGATTTTTTCCTATAGGTAGTTTTACTGATCATAGAGCCAAGTTTATGGGATAATTTATCCTGTCAACTGGTTTAGACCCTAATAATATCCTATTATACGCAGGATATTATTTATTTTGAATTATGAAATTCTTTCAGAGAGATCCTTGGTACCGAAGGTTGGTGCAAAGATCTATTCAAACATTCATTTCAAGTAGGAAAGCAAGCTCACTCCGATCTCGATTGCTTGCCATCACTGGAATAGGTGCGCTCCTCGTGAGTGGGCTGACCTTTGCTATTGGTGGTGTGGGTGCAATAGTTTGGCCAAATGCTCCTGCGGGAGAGGCAACTGGTGGAACAATAATGACCTATTTTTACAATGCCTTTGGAGATCCAGCAACCGGCACAGGAAAAAGTTGTAGTGGGAGTGGTCTTATCACAGGATTTGAAACGGACGGTACTCCAAGATGTATATCGATTCCTGATCTGACAACATTGCTTGGTGGATCTATGGCTTCTACAACACCAACATTGACCTTTACAGCTCCTGCTGTGGTGATGAATGGTAGTGGTGCAACTCTCAACTGGGATACCACTAATGTATCAACTTGTACCAAATCATGAGATTGGTCAGGAGACCTGATAGGAAATCAGGTAAATCAATCCTTTACGACTCTTGCTCTCACGAGTAACAAGTCATATACACTCACGTGTTCAAATACCGCAGGGACATCTGTTGAACAGACAGTGAATATCACAGTAACTACACCAACATTAACCTTTACGGCAACGAATACTTCCATTGTATCTAACACTCCTGCAACTCTCAACTGGGATACCACTAATGTATCAACTTGTACAAAATCATGAGATTGGTCAGGAGACCTGATAGGAAATCAGGTAAATCAATCCTTTACGACTCTTGCTCTCACGAGTAACAAGTCATATACACTCACGTGTTCAAATACCGCAGGGACATCTGTTGAACAGACAGTGAATATCACAATAACTACACCAACAACACCAACAATATTGATGCCAGCTCCATCACCAAGTACGTTCATGACAGGATCATCTGTGAGTCTCTCATGGAGCGCAACTCCTGCAACGAGCTGTACCACCACCGGTCCTTCAGGTGACAAGAGTACTTGGGCAGCTACGAGTCTCTCATGAAGTAGTAGTCGCACATTCACACCAACCGTCAGTGGAAACTATACGGTTACATGCTACAATGGATCAGTGAGTAGTAGTCAGTCAGTGTATATCACGGTGATTTCAAGTTGTTTTACATTCGATGCAAAACAGGGAAAAATTACAGATTATCACGATATATGTTCAAAATTTGTTACTATTCCAAGTACGATTGATGGTACTACAGTGACAAGTATTGGAGACTTCGCATTCTCCAGCAACTCCCTCGCCTCCGTCACCATACCAAACAGTGTGAAAAGTATTGGGAGTCATGCATTCTCCAACAACTCCCTCACCTCCGTCACCATACCAAATAGTGTGAAAACGATTTGAGATAATGCATTCTACCTCAACTCCCTCACCTCCGTCACCATACCAAATAGTGTGACAAGTATTGGAGACTCAGCATTCCATTACAACTCCCTCACCTCCCTCACCATATGAAATAGTGTGACAAGTATTGGAAACGATGCATTCTACAAAAACTCCATCACCTCCGTCACCATACCAAATAGTGTGACAAGTATTGGAGACTGGGCATTCTACGAAAACTCCCTCACCTCCCTCACCATATGAAATAGTGTGACAAGTATTGGAGACTTAGCATTCGCCGACAACTCCCTCACCTCCGTCACCATACCAGGCAGTGTGACAAGTATTGGAGACTCAGTATTCTCCAACAACTCCCTCGCCTCCGTCACCATGCTATACGGTATGAAAAGTATTGGAAACTATACATTCGCCCAGAACTCCCTCACCTCCGTCACCATACCAGGCAGTGTGACAAGTATTGGAGACTATACATTCGCCCAGAACTCCCTCACCTCCGTCACCATACCAAACAGTGTGAAAAGTATTGGGAGTCATGCATTCTCCAACAACTCCCTCACCTCCGTCACCATACCAAACAGTGTGACAAGTGTTGGAGACTCAGCATTCTCCAACAACTCCCTCACCTCCGTCACCATACCAAATAGTGTGAAAACGATTGAGTATCAGGTATTCTACCTCAACTCCCTCACCTCCGTCACCATACCAAACAGTGTGACAAGTATTGGAGACTCAGCATTCCATTACAACTCCCTCACCTCCGTCACCATACCAAATAGTGTGAAAACGATTTGAGATAATGCATTCTACGGCAACTCCCTCAACTCCGTCACCATACCAAACAGTGTGACAAGTATTGGAGACAAAGCATTCTACATGCAAAAGTCATCCAATGGTACTGTTTACGGACCATCTTCTGGGTATGTGAAGAATATTTACACATACAATTCAGATAATCAATTTGATAAATTGAATCTTTCAAATTATGTCGTTACACCGTAATATTTATTCACTTCTTTCTCTCTATGAAACCACTCATCCTCCCTATCCTCCTTCTCTCTTGTACACTCTCTTCTTGCAGTATGCCATGATATCAAAATAAAGATAAGATGACATCTGAGCAACCACCAGCACACATCATCACTATGAGTGATACTGTTATACTCGACTATCGACTCACTCAATCAGGGAAGATTCTCGAATTAAGAGATAATTTCACTCTCAAGATGGGAAGTCACGAGCCATTCCCTGGTCTGGAGAACGCAGTACTTGGTATGATTATCGGCGATAAGAAGTCTCTACCACTCAGTGCTGAGTACCTCTATGGAAGTGAACGAACCGAGCAGATAGCACGCCGATCTCAACTCGTCAAAGGCGAGGAATCAGACAGCCTTGCACCATTCTCTCCTCATAAATTCAAAACAGGAGCAATGGCTTCATGGAATGGGTGAGAGATGCGTATCGAGAAGATACAAGGAGAATATGTCACTATCTCCTATCCACGACCGCATCCTCTCGCAGGCAAATCTCTCACGCTTGAGGTAGAGGTGAAGTCAATACAGTAGATTTATACATGAAGATAAGAAAAACACACTCCGTCAGAGTGTGTTTTTCTTATCTAAGTGGAGCATTGTATATAAATCTTATATTCCCTCTTTGAAGGAAAAAAAGAAGGAATAATTCTTTCGTATATTTTCTCAAAAATTCTCTTGCAATTTTCAAGATTGTCTCTATACTCCCTCTCGCTTTGGTGCTATAGCTCAGTTGGTTAGAGCGCTGCCCTGTCACGGCAGAGGTCGCGAGTTCGAGTCTCGTTAGCACCGCCATTGCAATTTATGTCATTTTGTACATAGTCTCTTCGGAGAATCCACGTTTGTGGGGACTTAGCTCAGTTGGCTAGAGCGCCTGTTTTGCACGCAGGAGGTCAAGGGTTCGATTCCCTTAGTCTCCACCATTTTTTATATTCTCTGGCTACTTTCCGAGAGCCGGACTTATATCTCTTTCTATGTGATTGAATAATAAGCGTCCTCGCCGTAATAACTACAGCGTTAACGTAAAAGGCCCTCGCTCTGGAAAGAAGGTTGAGAATGCAATCAAGCACTTCAAGACACTCCAAAATCGCATTGAGCGAGAAGGAGAAACTCTTTGGATCCGCAATGCTCTTGTCTTTGTCAAGGCAAAGCTCAAGAAGTACAGCATTCCTCTTTCTAAGATTTCCTAAATACTTGCGTATGGCACGACTCACGACTCATGCTCGCCGAAAACTCGGACGAACTATTGCTCGCATCGAGAAGAAGACTCGCAAGACTCTCGCTCGATAGCACAAAAATTTGATTTTTTGAGATTTTTAATAAAATCTTACTGTTTTATTTTCCAATAATTTGCACTATATGGCATTCGATCGATCCAAGCCACATATGAATGTAGGTACCATTGGTCACGTTGATCACGGTAAGACTACAACTACTGCGGCTATCACTACTGTTTTCTCAAAGATGTTTGGTGGAGAAGCTAAAGCTTACGACCAAATTGATGCTGCTCCAGAAGAAAAGGCTCGCGGTATTACTATTAATACTGCTCATGTTGAGTACGAAACAACAGCCCGTCACTATGCTCACGTTGATTGTCCTGGACATGCGGACTATGTTAAGAACATGATTACTGGTGCTGCTCAAATGGATGCGGCTATCCTTGTAGTTGCTGCAACTGACGGACCAATGAGCCAAACGCGTGAACATATTCTTCTTGCTCGCCAAGTAGGTGTTCCGTACATCGTTGTTTGGATGAATAAGTGTGACATGGTTGATGATGCAGAAATGCTCGATCTCGTGGAAATGGAGATTCGTGATCTTCTCACAAAATATGAGTTTCCTGGTGATGATCTTCCGGTGATCCGTGGTTCAGGCCTCGTTGCTCTTGAGAACCCTACTGATATGGACAAGCCATATGGTGCTAAGTGTGTTGTTGAGCTCTTTAATGCTCTCGAGGCATATGTTCCAGTTCCTGAGCGTGCTCTTGATAAGCCATTCATCATGTCAGTTGAGGATGTATTCTCTATTAAAGGTCGTGGTACAGTAGTTACTGGTAAGATTGAAGAGGGTATTATTAAGGTTGGTGATGAAGTTGAAATCGTTGGTCTTCGCGATACTCGCAAGTCAACTGTTACTGGAGTAGAAATGTTCCACAAGTCTCTTGATCAAGGTCAAGCAGGTGATAATGCCGGTCTTCTTCTTCGTGGTATTGAGCGTACTGATGTTGAGCGTGGACAAGTTCTCGCAAAACCAGGATCAATCAAGCCTCACACAAAATTTACTGCTGAGGTATACGTGCTTACAAAAGAGGAAGGCGGACGTCATACTCCATTCTTCAAGGGATACAAGCCTCAATTCTACTTCCGAACAACTGATGTGACTGGTTCTATTGAACTTCCAGAAGGTGTTGAGATGGTTATGCCTGGTGATAATATCTCTGTTACAGTTGAGCTTGGTGCTCCAATTGCGATGACTCAAGGTCTCCGATTCGCGATCCGTGAAGGTGGACGAACGGTTGGCTCAGGTGTCGTTGCTCAAATTATTGCCTAGTTCTCGTTATAACTTCGCTTTTGTGAATTCCTATTCTCCTCTTTATTATGAAGGGGAGGCAGGAGTTTAGAATATTTCTCTCTTGCACATGTCTAATAAAACTGAAAAAAAATCTGGTGCCATCCGAATTATCGTAAAGGCTTTCGAACACAAACTTATTGACGAGGCTGTTCGCAAAATCGTTTCGACAGCTCGTGATTCTGGAGCGTCAGTTGCTGGTCCAATCCCACTTCCTACTAAGATTGAGAAAGTTACTCTCAATCGTTCTACATTCGTAAACAAGAATGCTCGTGAGCAATTTGAGATTCGTCGCCATAAGCGACTCATCGAGATTACTCAATCAAATAGCCAAACACTTGAGCTTCTTCAGAATATCCATATACCATCAGGTGTTGGAGTTGATATCAAATTACCCTAATCAACTATGTCACGAGTTTGTATGCTCACTGGCAAGCACACTGCTGTCGGTAATAGCGTTTCGCATTCATTAAGACGTACGAAACGTAAATTCTACCCAAACCTCTTTTGGCGTAATATCAAAGATCCTGTTACTGGAATGACTGTCCGTATTCGTCTTTCTGCAAAAGCAATTAAGACTCTTAAAAAGGAAGGTCTTCTCTAGAAGGGTTGACCATCCATCACGTGCCTCGATGGTGGAATGGTAGACACGGAGGACTTAAAATCCTCTTCCGTTCGGAGTGCGGGTTCAATTCCCGCTCGAGGCACCAATTTCTACTCGTCTTCAAAAATATGTTAAAAATTCGTCTTTCTCGAGCTGGGCGCAAGCATCTTCCATTCTATCGTATAGTTCTCACTGAACATACAAAAGCTGCAAAGCATGGATATAATGAAGTACTTGGATTTTATAATCCTATTTCTAAGGAGTTTTCTCTTGATACTGAGAAAGCGAAGAAATATATTAGTACTGGTGCTCAGTACTCTGATACTGTTGCTAAACTCGTTGCAAAATTTGCTGCATAGTCTATGGATCTCCCTTCGTTGGAGGAGTATATGGGTTCTCTCATAGCTCCTCTTTTGCGTTCTTGAGTTACTCCCGATATTCTTCAAACTCAAGATTCTCTGGGTATTCTACTCATTATTCATGTAGATAAAACTGACTTGGCGTATCTTATTTGATCGCAAGGCAAGACAATTGCTGCCTTGCGAGTGATGGCTCGGGCCTATGGTTCACGAAATCGTCTACCAGTAAGCTTGAAAATTTTGGAAAAGCGTGTATAAATCTTGAAAATCTTTTTATGTTTGAAATATTCACACTTCTTATCGCATCTCCTGCATTCCTGCTCGCAACATCTCAAAATAGTGTGCTCGCAGCAAATACTGTCTATGGACTCCCGGAGATTATTCGAGTTGGAGTTTCATTAGTAGTACTTGTGGCTTGATTTCTTGCTGCAGCATTTATTGTATGGGGTGCGGTACTCATGATACTCTCAGGTGGAAAAGAGGATAAAATGAAGAGTGCTGTGAATATGATTCGATATGCGGTTATAGGACTCTTTCTCATCATTGTTCTCCTCTTTGTTCTACCAAAAGCATGAGATGTACTTGGTTTTCCAATTTCTCAATATATTAATCCAAGAATGGTGTTTGATACTATGCAAGATATTTCTGGAAAAATTTTGAGCGATTCCCCATCGAGTTATTCAAATTCCCCATCCTCTCTTGATAATCTCTCGAATGACTATTCAACGAGTCTTGAATAGAAAAAGTTTTATAAAAAAATTGTTAAATTGCAGCGTCAAGTTTACATTTCATAAACTTCTGAAACTTCATACATCATCGAATAGTGATTCAGACTCTCTCGCGTAAGCGAGGGAGTTTTGTATAAGAGAGTATCCTATTCGTTCAGCAGGAGTCATACCAAACATACCAAGTCCACTGTGAGGTTTTCTATGATTGTAGTAATCAGTAAAAAGCTTGAGTTTGTATCGATATTCATGGATATCTATTTTCAATGAGTATTCTCAAAGATTCTGCCAAAGAGTTCTATGATACCTCTCTACCTTCCCATTGTGCTGTGGAGTATAGGGAGCATTTCTTTTGTGTTGTATTCAGAGTCTGACAAGAAAGTCAGTGAATCATTTTCCAAACTCAGATCAACAATCCGTACGTATGGTTTGTATAGGAAAAGGTGAAGCGTCTATGAGATTGAGTACAAACTCCATACTCGAACGTACACATTGCTCACTGTGAACTCTTGAGAAGACAAACCTACTACAATCATCGATCGCATCGTATTGAACTTCTCTTCTACTGCGTCAGAAAGGAAAGCAAACATCTAACTGTATTTCTCTTCCTGGTTGATCAAGAACATAGAGTGTTTTACGTCGTTGCCTCCATTCTCATTTTCTCTTGTAGCGAACTCACGTTCGTGAGAGAATTCTATAGATGGTGGATTGATTGAGAGAAATCTTTGTTTCTTCTTGAAGCTTCCATGAGAGACTCCTTGGTCAAAGCTCTGGATATCTTCGTGCGAGATTCCCTACCATCTCTTCTACTACTTGATTGGTTCGATTCACTGGAATATTCTTCTTCGGTCAACATCGCTTTGGAACTACTCAAGCTTCTTACTCTATACGATAGCGAGCTAACCACTTACTCACGCTTTGACGAGAGACCGAAAGAAGAGAAGCCACTTCGTGGACTTTCTTCGCTCCATCAAGAATTTCTTGAAGAAGTTTTATTCTCATTTGCAACATAGAAAAACAAAGATATCTTGGTCACATGGAGATAGGATGATAAGATAATGATAAGACACAAGGTTTGAACACCTCACCATCATTCTATCTCCTTTTTCATTTCCTCCCTTTCATGACAAGAAGGGAATGATGTAAACCTAATTGCTGCAATTGTAACAGTTTTATAAAAAAATCGCCTTTCTAAAAGGTGATTTTTTTTTATAATAAGACTCTCTCATTCTCATTGTTCAAACATGGAAACCAATTCTTCTGATATTTCTGACATTTCTTCTTCAGATCTTCACCCAATCGTTTATCAAGGCGATGAATCACGCTCGATCGTTGATGAGATGCAAAAATGTTACCTCGAATATGCGATGTCTGTGATTGTGCAACGTGCTCTCCCAGATGTTCGTGATGGTCTCAAGCCGGTACATCGCCGTATTCTTTATGCTATGCATGATACAGGGTTGCGAGCAAATGGAAAATTTCGTAAATCCGCTACAGTTGTCGGTGAGGTGCTGGGTAAGTACCATCCACACGGGGATACAGCTGTATATGATGCTATGGTTCGAATGGCGCAAGATTTCTCTATGCGTTATCTTCTGGTTGATGGTCAATGAAATTTTGGTTCAATTGATGGAGATAATGCTGCAGCAATGCGTTATACGGAGGCAAAGATGTCACCTCTTGCAGAGATGTTGCTCGCAGATATTGACAAAGATACGGTAGATTGGCGTCCAAACTATGACGCATCTAAGGAAGAACCAATGGTATTGCCCGCTCGAGTTCCATCACTCTTGCTAAATGGAGTTGTTGGTATTGCAGTTGGCATGGCAACTAATATTGCCCCACATAACCTTGCTGAAGTTATCAATGCATTGATTTATCTGCTTGACAGTGGTGATACTCAGACCGTTACGATAGATGATCTGATGCAATATATTAAGGGTCCTGATTTCCCTACCGGTGGCATCGTATATAATCGAAAGGATATTGCGCAAGCATTTGCAACAGGTCGTGGTTCGATTGTGTTGCGTGGACGAGCGGTATTTGAAGAGGATTCAAAAGGGCGAGTATCGATTATTATTACCGAAATTCCATACCAACTCAATAAATCTACATTTGTTGCGAAGATTGCTGAGCTTGTCACTGAAAAAATTATTGTTGGTATTTCGGATCTTCGGGATGAATCAAATAAGGATGGTATTCGTATCGTGATAGAATTGAAGCGAGATGCATTCCCAAAGAAGATCCTCAACCAACTTTATAAACTCACACCACTTCAGACATCGTTCAGCTATAATATGATTGCTCTCGATGATCGCGGGATGCAACCAAAGCTTTTCAATCTGAAAGAGATTCTTGAAAGTTTTCTCCAACATCGACGTGAAGTAGTCACTCGTCGTGTGAGTTATGAACTTCGAATAGCAGAGGCACGCGCACATATTCTCCAGTGACTCAAGATAGCACTTGATCATATTGATGAGGTGATTAAGACGATTCGATCGAGTGTGAGTCGGGAAGAGGCGAATATTCTTCTCTGTGAACGGTTTGGACTTACAACGATTCAAGCTCAAGCAATTCTTGAAATGCAACTTCAGCGCCTCTCGGGGTTAGAGCGACAAAAGATTGAAGATGAGCTTGCCGAGAAACTTGCATTCATAGCGGATTGCCTTGATATTCTTGCAAAACCTGAGCGTGTAACGGCTATTATGCGAGAAGAATTACTTCTTATTCGAGAGAAATTCTCTGATCCAAGACGTACTGAGGTTGTCTCTGGTATGATTGGTGAATTTAATCCACGTGATACGATTCCAAATGAAGAAGTAGTTATCACCCTTTCGAAGAATTCTTACATTAAGCGAATTAAATCTTCTGCATTTCGCACCCAAAAACGAGGTGGAAAATGAGTGACGGTTGGTCTAAAGGATGAGGACGAAGTTTCAATCATTCTCTCGACAACAAACCATAATGATCTCTACTATTTTACGAATACTGGTCGAGTATTTCGCTTACCTGCTTATGAGATACCAGAGGCATCAAGAACGACAAAATGACAACCACTCATTAATTTTATCGCCCTTCTTAAGGATGAAAAGATTACAGCAATTCTTGATCCATCAACACAACAAATCAAACATCTTGCTCTTATATCACGAAATGCGCTTATTAAACGAATTGATTTCAGTGAAATAACAAACATTCGTTCAAATGGTCTCATTGTTATGAAGCCAAAAGAAAATGATGAACTTGCTTGGGTAAAGGTAACAACCGGCGATGAAAATATTCTCGTTGTATCAAAGAAAGGGAAGGCAATTCAATTTCATGAGACAGATGTTCGTGTAATGTGAAGAGCTGCAGCTGGTGTTCGTGCTATGCGTATGTCAGCAGGAGATGAGATAGTTGAAGCGGATGTTGTCTCACACGATGGTAAATTTGTGTTCATTGTCACAGAGAAATGAATGGGAAAGATATCTGAATGTAGTGAGTACCGTGAACAGGGGAGAGGTTGATCAGGCGTGAAAGCTGGAGCGGTAACACCAAAAACCGGTGATATTATCTATGTATCATTATTGACAGAGGAACTTAAAAAGGACGCGTCTGTTATTCTCATGAGCCGAGATGGTCAAACGGTCCGCGTACCACTCTCAACCGTGAGAACAACTTCTCGAGTGACACAGTGAGTGATTCTTGCAAAATTGAAAAATCCAAAAGACTCATTCATCTCGGTTGTAGTAGTGACGACAGCGGATCAAGAAGATGAAGAAGGAAATGAGAATGAATCAGTTGCTGAGTAGCCTAAGTGCTGAATAACGAGCAATCAATAAATCACATAATTTTTATTATGTGATTTATTCTTTATAAAAATGTGATTGAAAGTATATACGAGAGTATTATATTCTGAAGAAATGGTGAATTCTTTGGATTCTCTCCGTTTTGTATATACTTTCAATATTCGCATTTTCCTCATTATGAATCAAGATCTTGTCCTTTTTCTCCAGAAACTCTTAATTGTTGTTGGAGCAGTCATTCTCTTTCTTTTTTTTAAGTCATTTGGGGCACTCTTTGCACCAGTTGTTATCGCATTTATTTTGAGCCTCTTTTTTGTCCCACTTTTGGATAAGCTCAATAAATATCGAATTGGTGATTGAGTGGGTATTTTTGTTTCCCTCTTTGTATTTATTGTTTTTCTCTCAACGATTATTTTCTTGGTTGTACCAATTTTTGTAAGAGAACTTATCAAATTCTTTGACGTTATCAATCGTTATATCATCAAAGTACAAACGGCCGTTTTTCAGTGAGATTTTTCTACCTTAGGACTTCCGGATTGGATGATAGGATATATTCATGATTATGCATCTACACAAGATATTAATAATCTTTTAACGACACTTTCAGCAAACACGAGTCAAATTGTTTCTTTTATTTCTGGAAGCGCAACGAATGTATTACAGGCATGAAAGGGAATATTTGTTTCAGTGGCGAGCACAACCTTTCTTATTGCGACAACTACTATTCTCACGGTATTTTTTCTCATCGAGCGAAAAAGGGTAGCATATGTTATACGATCATTGGTTCCACAGAATTGGTCTTTGGAATATGATACGATCGTACATGAGTCATATTCAATCATTGGAAAGTGGGCAAAAGGACAGATGATTCTCTCATTCTCTATCTTTTTACTTACTTTCGTCCTCTTGCATCTTGCGAATGCAATGTTTGGGCTTTGATTGACGAATATTGGTACACTTGCATTTCTTGCAGGGCTTCTGGAAAATATCCCTTACCTTGGTCCAGTACTTTCACTCATACCTGCATTGGCTATTGCTTTGGGTATTTCAACAAAGGCGACTATTATTGTGGTGATTATCTATATTCTCATTCAGCAAGTTGAGAATAATCTTCTAGTACCTCAGGTTATGTCTAAGGCCCTCTCTATATCACCACTTCTCACAATTATTGTGATGTTTATAGCTACGGGAGTACTTGGGCTTCTTGGTACTCTCTTTGCAGTACCACTGACAGCACTCATAGAGCTTCTCTATCATCGATGGCAAATAAAAAGAACAAATGGCGCCTGAATGTTACATGATGTACTTTCTGTGAGGGAGTCTCGCGCATATAACTCGCTCATAGCACGCCTCTATCGATCGACGAAGAAATTTGTTCTTCGAAAAAAATAATTTATCCACTATGTCTCTCAAAAACAAAGATTATGAAAGCGTGCTCGTGGTAGAAGATGATGCAACCATTCTCTCCATGATTGGAACATATCTTTCTCGTGAGGGTTTTCTCCCGCTTCTTTGTGATAATGGGAGAAAAGCAAAAGATATATTCCTTCATAATCCACCTGATATCATCATTCTTGACATCGGCCTTCCAGAAGTAGATGGTATGACATTAACAAAATTATTTCGATCAAAATCACAAGCTCCTATTATTATCATATCAGCACGACCCACAGAGGATGATAAGGTTTATGCACTTGAAATTGGGGCTGATGACTATCTCGTAAAACCATTCTCTCTTCGTGAGTTGGTTGCGCGCATCCGTACTATTATGAAGCGCCGTACATTAATTGTATCAGAGTCAGAAGCAATCAATCAACGCAAAAATATTACCTATCAAGGAATTATTCTCAACCCAAATCTCTATACGATTGGAAGTAAAAATCAAGAGACACATCGATTGACAAAATCAGAATTTGATATTCTCTACTTTCTTTGTCTTCATCCGGATCAGGTAGTTGAACGTGATACTCTTATGCGTGAAATCATGGGATATGGAAACTACCTCTATGACCGCACGATTGATACACATATCAAAAATCTCCGCAAGAAAATCCCGCCTTCTATCGTGATACAGACTATTCGTTGAGTAGGCTATATTATTTCGAAGAAACTATAATGACACTGAAATTTCGATTCTCTCTTTTTCTCATTCTCACACTTATCTTCGTTATTCTCTCCAATCTTCTTGCTGTGAGAATTTCTACACTGCGTCATTTTGAGGATTATAGACAGGAAGTGAGTGAGCTTTCAGCTCAAAAAAGTTTCAAACTTCTTAAACAAGTACTCAACCCAACAACTTCGAGTGGAGATATCGTATCGGAGTATCAGTGAGTGTTTCGTGATCTCAATCATATTGATGAAACGCTGCTACATGTGGAATCATCTCTTCCATCATCATCTTCAGATCAATGAATAGATACATGAGAAGAATGAACAACGAAAAAACGAGAATTTCTTTCATTTTCAGATTTTCTTGCATCGATAGCACTTTTTTCCCCGAAGTTTTTTGGTGATTATGACGTATTTTCTGGTGATACTCCTGAAGCTCATTTGTTTCAGAAAATATTAAAAGATCTTGTGATTTTCAACCTGGTACTTCTTTCCTTTTGTCTCATTGCTTGGTCATATCTTTTTCGTCGAAACCTTGCCCCTATTAATGCTCTTCAGTTGAAAGTAAGTCAGGCAGCTCAAACATGAGAATATTTCCCCATTCGATATCTTCCAAGGGATGAATTTTCCCCTCTTGTTGAATCTATTAATCAGCTCATGTCCGTAATTTGACAAGAAGAGAGTACAAGATCTCAGTTTATTAGTGATTTATCACATGAAATACGGACACCACTTATGGCACTTTCGTGTCTCTGTGAGGCTCTTTCTGATGGGGTTATTCCTCTGAGTCAACATGAGATAGAAAATATTCGTATGCAAGTAAATCGTATACAAAAGATTTCTGAACAAATATTGCAGTATCAAAAACTTGAATACAGAGAAGATGGAGATAGTCTTCAGCGTGAAGTGATTGATATAGAAGAGTTTTATGAAAAAATGATAGCAATATATCAAGAACTTCTGTCTAAAAACTATCAATCTACTCGTTTTGTCTCATGAATACAAAAATTTATCGTTGCAGATCCTATTGGTCTTGAAAGAATATTTCATAATATTTTTACAAATTTTCTCAAATATGCCGGGAATAATACACTTCTTTCTCTTCGTGTTGTTCAAAAAAAGAACATGGTGCATATCATTATAGAAGATAATGGTGTTGGAACGAGTGAATATGATCTTTCACATCTTCATCAAAAATTCTACCGTGTTCGTAGTGACCGCCCAATGATAAATGAGGAATTCCAAGGAGCATGACTTGGTTTATCCATTGTCTCTCGAGTTATGCAACAACATGGTGGCTTTATGAAGCTGGAACATACATATAGATGACACGGTCTCAGAGTCATTCTTGCATTTCCTGAATAAATTCACACAATATCCACATAAAGAATTTGATTTTTTTCATTTTTTGTGCATTGTGTCAGCACTGGTATAATTTTTCGTCAAAAAGACTATGATTCGTTTTCCTCAAAGATTTTTTTCATTTTTACTTGCTGTTCTATGTATGTCTTTTGTACAAGAGATGTATGCATCCACCCCAACAGTTGAGTATATTGGTATAGTTGCGCAGAGTAATAATACATCGGATGATGATATGCTTATTGATGAGATGAACACAACGATATTGCAATCATATCTTATAAAGCTTGATAAATCATTCATCAAGATTGATAATGCTCTTCCGAATGGCAATATAAATGATCGCAGTGAACGTCTCCGAGTATTGACAGACTTATTACGAGAGATTGATCGTGCTGATAAGTTGCTCAAGGCACGTACAGATATATCAAATATACGTCGTGACGTACTGCAAAAAGTGTACCAACACATGCAGCGAAGAATCAATGAGCTCATCATTAAAACGCAGTAGTGCGTTTTTTTTGACAATCACCGTTTCTTTTATATACTGTGGCAGCTTTTGTAAAAGGCGTTATGTTGTCTGAAAAAAGAAGTAAGTAATTACACACTCTCAGAGAACCTCTAAATTATTTTCTTTTTCGCCTCTATGTCCGGTATTCTTGCAAAGAAGGTTGAAATGACACGAATCATCAAAAATGGTGCATTCGTGCCTGTGACTCTCCTTCGTGTCCCTGCAATTACTGTTTTTCAAGTAAAGACGGTTGAACGCGATGGATATGATGCAGTAGTTCTTGAATTTCAAGAACATACTCGTCCTACTCGTCGTGAAGTATCTCGAACAGGATCTCTCGAAAATGTTTCAGTTGGTGACACTGTCACTCTCGAAATGCTCGAAGAGGGAATGTTGGTTTCTATGGTAAGTTATTCAAAAGGTCAAGGTTTTACTGGTGCAGTTAAGCGATGGAACTTTAAAGGTGCTCCAGCTGGACATGGCCACAAGCTTCCTCGATCACTCGGTTCTATCGGTACTCGTAAGCCTCGTCGTACAAAACCAGGTAAAAAAATGCACGGTCACTCTGGTGATGCGCGCATTACACTTCACAAGGTTCCTGTTGAACTCATAAACAAGGAGCATAATATTATCGCAGTTCGCGGTCCAGTTCCTGGTGCACGCAACTCCCTTGTTATTCTTGATTTCTAATTGATCCCATAGTATGCAACAAGCAACAATGTATAGCTTCGATGGAAGCAAACAGGGAGTTGTAGATCTCAATGCCACCTATTTTGGTCGAGCGGTAAATGTTGGATTAATTCATCGATTGCTTCTCATTCAAAGAGCAAATGGTCGAGTGAATGTCGCTCATACCAAGACACGAGGTGATGTAATTGGCTCTACTCGAAAGCTCTATAAGCAAAAAAAGACAGGCAATGCTCGTGTTGGTGATGCTCGTTCTTCGATCCGTCGTGGTGGAGGAGTAGCATTCGGCCCAAGAAATACACAGAATTTTTCTCTTATGATGAATAAGAAAGAACGTCGTGCAGCCCTCTTGAGTCTTCTTTCAAGCAAAGCACAAGGCGGAAACGTTTTTGTACTTGATAGTCTTCCAACTGATACTCTTAAAACAAAAGATATAGCTCAATTTCTTTCAAAATCGCAGCAGAAATCAGTTGTATTTGCAGTAACAGCAAATGATCAGAGTTTCTTTCAAGCTGGACGCAATATTCCAACAGCGAAAGTTATTTCTGTGAATTACCTCAATCCTCACGATCTTTTGAAATTCCAGAATCTTATTTTCACTCGTGAGTCTCTTGAATCGCTTCCTACTATCTTCAAAGTATAGTTTATGTCTATCTACAACGTTATTAAAAAACCGGTTGTCACCGAGAAATCTCAAAGCCTTGAGATTCGAGGCGTCTATACTATCTATGTGGATGGTCGCGCTACGAAAGTAAGTGTAAAGGATGCTATTGAAAAACTCTACGGTGTTACGGTTGTTAAGGTTAATATGGTCAATGAACATCCAAAGGTTCGCACAAGCAACCGTCGTGGTGGTGTGTCTCTTCGTCGCAAAGCACGTACAAAGGCGTATGTTACTCTTGCGGATGGACAAAGAATTTCAGAGTTTCAAACCCTCGCGTCTTAAACTATTCATGTTATGGCACTAAAAAAATATCGCCCTACGACGCCAAGTCGTCGTCAAATGACGGGTTACTCATTTGATGAGATCACAACAAGCACTCCGTATAAGCCACTTACAACTCGTATCAAGACTCATGCGGGACGAAACAATACTGGTACTATTACCGTACGTCATCAAGGTGCAGGTCATAAGAAACGCTACCGTCTCGTTGATTTTGCTTTTACTGGCAAGCTCAATGTACCAGCAAAAGTTGAAACAATCGAATACGATCCATATCGAACTGGCTATATCGCACTCGTTTGTTATTATGATGGAGAGAGACGATACGTGCTTGCCCATAAAGACATGAAGGTAGGCGATGTGATTATCACTGCTGAAACGGCAAAGCCAGTTGCAGGAAATCGTATGAAGATTGGTAATATTCCAGTTGGACTTGCGATCTATAATCTTGAACTTATTGTCGGGCAAGGAGCATCAAGTGTTCGATCTGCTGGATCGAGTGCAATGGTGAGTTCACAAGAAGGTGAGTATACACAAGTAAAAATGCCCTCTGGTGAAATACGAAAAATTCACAAGAATTGTTACGCAACTATTGGTGTTGTATCTAATACAGATCATAACCAAATTGTGATTGGTAAAGCAGGTCGTTCTCGATGGATGGGTATTCGTCCTACGGTACTCGGTTCATCTATGAATGCTGTAGATCATCCACATGGTGGTGGTGAGTGACATCAATCTCTCGGTCAACGAAAAGGTCCAAAGACTCCTTGGGGAAAACTTGCTCGTGGTGTCAAAACTCGACGACGCAAAGATACCAATCGTTGGATTGTTCGTACACGAGCTGGTAAGCTTCTCAATCCTTAGTCCCTTTCTCTTCATCTTATGTCACGAAGTCTTAAAAAAGGACCATATATTGCGGAAAAACTTGTCAAAAAGATTCATACTTTGAATACTTCAGGCAAAAAGACCATCATTAAGACATGGTCACGAGATTGTACGATTACTCCTGAGTTTGTTGGACACACATTTGGTGTTCACAACGGCAAGGCTCATACTCCTGTATTTGTTACAGAAGATATGGTCGGGCACAAACTTGGAGAATTCTCTTTCACCCGCAAGTTTACTGGTCACGCTGGTAATAGATAGTTTTTTTCAACGCTATGAAATCATATATTCGAAACGCTCGAATCTCACCTCGAAAAATGCAGGTGATTGCTGCTATTGTCCGTAACATGGATGTAAAGCAAGCGCTTGATACACTCCAATTTATGCCACAGAAATGAGCTCTTATCCTTTATAAGGGTCTTCATTCTGCTACTGCAAATGCAGAGCATAATGATATGCAAGAACGAACAAACCTCGTTATTGAGAGTTTGGTTGTAAGTAAGGGAGTGGTATACAAGCGATTCAATCCTGTTTCTCGTGGGCGAGCTCACCCAATCAAGAAACGAACTTCCAATGTTTCTATTTCTCTTTCCGTAAAATAATCCTATGGGACACAAAGTTAGCCCTCTGGCATTCCGTATTGGATATATTAAAACATGGAAGACTTCTGGTTTTTTTGACAAGAAGGAGTATGGATCAAATGTTTCAACTGATCTTAATATTCGATTTTTTGTACAATCATTCCTCAAAGGACTTCCTATTGCAAATATTTTTATCTCTCATACAAGCACTGGTATCTCTATTGTGATCTATACGTCACGTACGGCACTTGTTCTCGGTGAGGGTGATGAAAATGCAACAAAACTTCAATTAGCTATCCAAAAGAAGTTTGGAAAAATCGCCACAATTGAGGCAAGGGAGGTAAAAAAACCTGAACTTTCTGCAGATTTAGTCGCTGATTCTATTGCTCGACAAATCGAAAAGAAAATGCCATATCGACGAGTTATTAAAAACGCGATTGCTCGATCTCTTGAGAAAGGTGCACTTGGAATCAAAGTTATTCTTTCTGGTCGTATTAATGGTGCGGAAATCGCTCGTCGTGAAACCTACAAAGAAGGAAATATCCCAACACAAACTATCCGAGCTGATATTGACTACGCTACAGAGCGATCAGAAACAGTAGCTGGTACAATTGGCGTTAAGGTATGGGTGTACAAAGGGGAGGTCTTCAAAAAATAGTTTTGACAATTTGCTTATTTCTCTATAATTAGGGTCGTTTATGTTACAGCCATCACGGGTTAAATACCGCAAACCTCAACGTGGGGTCATTCGTGGAATAGCTGTTCGTGGTTCTACAGTTGCTTTTGGTGCATTTGCATTGAAGACTGTTGAGCCAGGATATCTGAATTCCCGACAGATTGAATCTGCACGTCGAACCATGATTCGTTTACTCCGAAAGGGTGGTAAACTCTGGATTCGAATATTCCCTGACAAACCTTTCACAAAGAAACCTCTTGAGGTTCCGATGGGTGGAGGTAAGGGTTCTCTCGAAATGTTTCGAGCTCCTGTCAAACCTGGTCGCATACTCTTTGAAATATCAGGAGTTTCACCAGAAGTTGCTCGAGAAGCTTTTCGGCTTGCAAGTTATAAATTGCCAGTTAAGACGAAAGTCATTATCTAACTACTATGTCTGAGATTACTCAAATTCAACGTGAACTCTACATTCTCAAAATGCAAAATAGTTTGGGAGTGACAAAGCAGTCTCATCAAATCAAGCTCCTCAAGAAAAAACTTGCTCGAGCACAGTCTAGCCTTAATTCTCAAAACTAAATCGTATGAGAAAAATTACTGGTGTTGTTACGAGTACCAAGATGCAAAAAACAATTGTTGTGCGTGTTGATACACACATGACACATCCAAAGTACAAAAAACGCTACAAAGTTTCAAACAAATTTTATGCTCATGATGAGAGCGAAACAGCTCAAGAAGGTGATACGGTTACTATTCTTGAGTCACGTCCTCTCTCAAAGTTAAAACGCTGGACTCTTGTTCAATCTAATTAATATCTCATGATACAAGCTGAAAGCCGACTTACCGTCGCAGATAATACTGGAGCTCTTGAAGTACTTGTTATCAAAGTACTTGGTGGTTCCAAGCGTCGCTATGCCTCTGTTGGTGACATCGTGGTCGTTGCTGTAAAACGCATCAACCCACAAGGTAATATCAAGAAAAAAGCAGTCCTCAAAGCAGTCATTGTTCGAACAGCATTCTCTATTCGTAGAGATGATGGAACATATGTAAGCACAGATGACAACGCTTGTGTTCTCATTGATGAAAAAGGAGAACCAAAAGGTTCTCGTGTGTTTGGTCCAGTCTTTCGTGAAGTACGTGCTGCTGGTTACCAAAAAATCGTCTCTCTTGCTCAAGAAGTAATCTAGTTATACTTATGAAGATCAAAAAAGGTCAAAGCGTTACCGTTATTGCTGGTGACGATAAAGGAAAAACTTGAAGCATTCTTGCTCTCAAGAACGATCGCGTGACAGTCGAAGGGGTAAACATCGCTACTAAGCATGTAAAACCTCAAAACGGTCAAAGTGGTCAAATTGTTAAAGCTGAGCGACCTATTCACATTTCTAATGTTCGTATTGCTTTATAATTATGCACTCATCTTCGTTTCGTTCTCACGTTCAAAGTGAGATTATGCCGAAGCTCATAAAAGAGCTCGACATTAAAAATCCTATGCAAGCCCCTCGTCTTGAGAAAATCGTACTCAATATGGGTATTGGTTCTCTCACGACAGCAAAGCAGGATTATAAAACTTTTGTCTCCGATCTTGGTCTTATTGCCGGTCAGGCACCAGTTATAGCCTACTCTCGTAAGAGTATCTCAAACTTCAAACTTCGAGAAGGAATGCCAGTAGGTATTATGGTTACACTTCGTGGTGATGCTATGTATGCATTTCTTGAGAAGCTCATTGCTGTTGTTCTTCCTCGTGTTCGTGACTTTCGTGGAATTTCCTCAAAATCATTTGATCAGAAAGGAAACTTCAACTTTGGTATCAAGGAACACACTATTTTCCCTGAGGTTCCTCAGCTCGATGTAGTAAAAACACATGGAATGCAAGTAACTTTTAAGTTTCAGTCACAAGGTGCTGATCACTCAAAAGCTTATCTCGATTCTCTCTGATTTCCTTTTTCTAAATAATATGGCAAGAAAAGCTCTCGTCGTGAAATGCGAAAAGGCTCATGCTCGTGCTGAGCATCTCCTCTCTCTCGGAAAAAAGGTCGTATTCCCTACTCGTTTATACAATCGTTGCTCCGTGTGTGGTCGTGTTCATGGCTACATTGGCAAGTTTGATATGTGCCGCATCTGTATTCGTGAAGCTGCAAATAGCGGTGAACTTATGGGTGTTAGAAAGTCAAGTTGGTAATTCTCGTTATTTCTCCATTATGATCATCGATCCTATTGCAGATATGTTGACTCGTATCAGAAACTGATACCATGCGCGTCTTTTGACCGTTGAAGTCCCATATTCTACTCTTAAGACTGAGCTTCTGCGAATTCTTAAGAAAAATAAATACGTAGCTTCGTATGAGGTATCAGAAGATAAGCGTTCTATTACTGTTGGACTCAACAATGTTCGCGAAACTCTCTATATCCCTTCTTTCCGTCGTATTTCTCGTCCAAGCCAAAGAATCTATATCAAAACTGCTGATATTAAGAAATCTAGAAATGGCCACGGCATCTACATTCTTTCTACTCCAAAGGGGATTATCACTGGCTATGAAGCTCGTGCTCTCGGTGTAGGTGGAGAACTTCTTTGTGAAGCATTCTAAAAATCTATATATATGTCTCGTATCTGAAAGTTACCTATCTCTCTTCCTTCAGGAACAACTTTCTCGCTCGATAATTCGATCGTGACTCTCAAAGGAAAAAAAGGTGAACTTAAATTCACCCTTCAACCTTGTGTATCAGTTACTCAAGAAGATAATACTCTTGTAGTTTCTGTGAAGAATCAAGATGTGAAAGAAGAGCGGGCTCTCTGGGGTCTCACTCGAGCATTAGTTGCCAATATGGTGACTGGTGTAACTGAAGGGTTTAAGAAATCACTTGAAATTCAAGGTGTTGGTTATAAATTTGAAGTGAATTCTCCTTCAAAAATCACCTTGGCTGTTGGTTTTTCTCATAAGATAGTACTTGACGCTCCAGTAGGTGTTAGTATCACCGCTGATGAGAAAGAGAAAAATATCATCCATATTTCTGGAATTGATAAACAACAAGTTGGTTATTTTGCTGCTCTTGTACGCAGCATAAAAAAGCCTGAACCGTATAAGGGAAAGGGTATTCGCTATGTTGGTGAGTATGTTCGTCGTAAAGCTGGTAAAACTGCTGGTAAATAATCTTCTATGCTTCAGAAACTTCAAAAGCGCCTGATGCGCAAAGCACGAGTTCGTGCTAAAATTCACGGAACTGCCACTCGTCCACGACTTGCGGTATTTCGTAGCAATGTGTCTATTTTTGCTCAGCTCATCAATGATGACCTCGGCGTAACTCTTGCAAGCGCAAGTTCTAAGTCAGAGACTGGTTCAAAGACGGAATGTGCACATGCTGTAGGTATTGCTCTTGGAAAAATAGCAACTGAAAAAGGTATCCGTGAATGTGTATTTGACCGAGCTGGATTTCAATATCATGGCCGTGTAAAAGCACTTGCAGATGCAGCTCGTTCTACTGGTCTCAATTTTTAAGTATTTCTCTGTATGACACAGACACAACAACAAGATCGTCAAAGAAAGCCTCGTCGAGATAATCGTCGACAATTCGATGAAGTTCCGAAGGAATACCAAGAAGAGCTCCTTGAGGTTCGTCGTGTAACCCGTGTTACAGCGGGTGGACGCCAGCTTCGTTTTCGTGCTGCTGTTGTTATCGGCAACGGCAAAGGAAAAGTTGGTCTCGGTATTGGTAAATCTTCAGAAGTACAATCAGCGGTTGAAAAAGCAGTTCGTGATGCAAAAAAGAATCTTATTGAATTCCAGATAGTCAACGGTACTATCCCTCATGAAATTACTGCAAACTTTAAAGCAACGTCTATATTCCTTCATCCTGCGGTTGATGGTACTGGACTTATTGCCGGAGGTTCTATCCGTAAGATTCTTGCCGTTTCAGGGCTCAAAGATATCATTGCAAAACGTCATGGTGGTCGAAACCAACTTACGAATGTAAATGCAACTCTTCGTGCACTGAAAGCCCTCAAAACTATCGTAGCTTAATTAGAAATATGAATCATAATATTCTCTCGAGTACTCCGGGTTCTCGCAAAGAACGCATGCGCGTAGGTCGCGGAAAAGGTTCTGGAAAAGGAACTTTCTCTGGACGTGGTTGTAAGGGGCAAGGTTCTCGTACTGGACGTGGAAAGTTCAATTCAGCATTTGAGGGTGGACAAACTCCTCTTGTTCGTCGCCTTCCAAAGGCACGAGGATTCACTGCGTACAATCCTACGGAATATGCAGTCATCAATCTTTCAACCCTCTCAGCACTTTTTGCAAAAGGAATGACAGATATCAATCTTGATTCTCTCAAGAATGCTGGAGTTGTTCGTTCAAACAGTGAGCGTGTGAAACTTCTTGGTGAAGGTGAGTTGACTGGTGCTGGTTCTGTATCAGTACAGGCAGCCTCTGTAAGTGCTCAAGCAGCTCTTGCATCAGCTGGTATTACTCTTACTCTTGCATAAAACCTCCTGAGTAATCAGGATTTTTTAATAGAAAATTCATAAAGCAACCAAAAGAAAATAACTCTCACATAATGAAGAACTCTTTCTAAAAAATGCTCTCCCTGATCACTGCTATACTAGAGATGGTTTTTAGGAGTGGTTAGATTTAACCAAAATGCACTTTACTATAGTAAAGTGCATTTGATTTGAAGAAAAGAAATCAAGCATTACGAACTATTTCTTTAAGAACTTCTCATGCTGAGTTTCAGTGATGATTGTGGAATCACCATCAGAAACAATTTTTAACCCATATCCTTCATAGGTACATTTTCCTGTGTGTATCACGGGTGGAACATGTTCCTTTTCTATCTTAAGCGTTCCGTTTTCTTTTGAAATACGGATATAGTCACCATAGAAGGATGAGAAAAAGTTACCAACATGGGTAGTTGTTGGGAAGTCGTTCATGATAAATACTCCTGAAAAATCGTTTTCTCCACTATCGTTTGGGAGAAAACATCAAGTGATAATCGGAAAAACCCGACCGTTGAGTTTGCTCCTCGGAAAAGATAGCTAAATCACTTTAGCACAATATATTTTTTTTGTAAAGTTTCTTGACTCATTTTCTTAAAGAGGGATATATACTTGATAATCTTTCCAAAATTTCGATTCCCCCCTGCTATGTAAGCAGAACATTCTAGAAATATTTAGTTGTTAAAAAATTACTTCTTATCCTTGCTTTTGCTGGAAGATTATTCCATGCTCAGGTGTCTCGACTCTATCTAGATCAACAAAAAGATCGATATGGTACCTTTGGAGCATAGTTTTTGGGAGTTTCTTTCCATAGATACCGTGCTTCTTGCCAAGTGAGAGATGTATACCATGCTTACGCTCATGAAAATTCACGTCTGAGAGAGGGTGTTCTGTTGAGATAGCAGTGTTAAGACCGAAGCCAATTTCTCGTACCATCACCTCTCATTCGTGTTCGAGTACCATCTGATATATCTTCTGGAATCCTTCTGGAAATTCAGCATTAGCGAGAACCCTACCATTTTCTATATGTAATGGAAATGATTTGACTTGTTCAATGGAAAAATCAGTATTTGGGTAAGTATTAACCATAACAACACCATTCACGCTCTCTAGGTCCTTTGCTTCCGTAAAGACTTCACCAAGCGGAAAAGTCCCTCATTTATTGATGACTCATCGATAGTCACCAGTATTTCCTCGCATTGTCTCTGTTTCACCTACTTGCAATATCTCACCCGTACTACTGTAGATCCTCAATCATGAAGCAGATTGGGTAATGTCAGATAATCGTTCGAATTCACTAATATAGTAGGGTGTTCTGTATTCATGTGATCGAATAAAGGTTTCAAATTGAGATTCTGGTATATAGGAGAGATGATTGTGTTCGACGACATGCACTCCTCGATGAAAGAGTTCTAATCGTATTCGAAATGTGGAAAGGCGGAAGTTGGATGACTGTATCAGAACGACAATACTTCCTGCAGGGAGCGATAGAAGATCGTGCTTGATAGACTCTACTTCCTCAGAAATGAGCTCTTCCGTAACTGCTTTTTCTTCTTCCTGATGGTTGAGTCATCGTTCGAGATTCTCTCATTGATTGAATTCACTCATAATTCGTTTTTCTCATTCTTGATGAGGGTTTTTTGGATTAATAAGTCATCATCGGTAGAGAGGTGCAGGTGGGTCAATAAAACGTCTGAATATTATTCATTCGGTTGTTCAGAATGCACTCATGTATGCATCAGAAACAATGGTTGCAAGAGGGGAAAGTGTATCGTAGAGAATATAGACTGTTTCTGTTGTTCGTTCGAGATTTTTGATAAGAATGTTGTGGCAGGATTCTTCAAGTGATTTTATAAGATTGCTATTCATAAGGATACTTATTTGCTATTAAAGATTTTCTTGATTGTAAGTGAAAATGGGTATCTGCAAAATTAAATCCTTAACAAGAACGAGATGGTTGATTATTACCTTAATCTTTGTAATATATACACAGTTATGTGAAAGGGATATTCTTGATAGATATAGGTTTACATTCTATATTCAAAGGTATGTTAACAAATTCTCCAGAAGTTATTAGTGATGAGGTTTTGAAACATACAATTCGTGCACAAAACCCTACATTAACAGAAGAGGAAATTCAGCAGATGGTGGATGAGATTCGAGATCAAGAAAAGAATGGTGAATCAAGAATTCTCTATGAATGTATCCGAGAGATAGAAATTAGTGTGGTTGATGTTTTGTGTCTCACAGATGACCTTCAAGTACTTGTATTGCGGGAAAATAAACAAGATATAAAAAATCGTCAACGCATACGCAATCATCCTCATTCGATCTCAGAAAAGGCTGTTTCAGGTGAACAGCCGCTTGAGACGGCAATACGTGGTTTAAGAGAAGAGCTATCTATTGAGAATGCACTCATTATTCCATGTGAACAAAGAGCCAACCAAGTGAGAATTTCTGACAGTACTGGAATAATAACCAGATATATAGTAAGTCGATTCCGTGCTCTTATCCCATTTAGTGATATGAAAACAGAATATACAGAAGAACGAGATGGAAGAATTACACATCTTTCTTGGAAAACAGTCTTTTAGATTGTTTGGATTCCTGATAGAAAAATTTCATACTTTCGATATACTCAGTTCAATTTATTTTCATTTTATATGCCTCGAATATATAATCTTGTTCTCATTTTCTTAGTTTTTTTACTCCCAAATACGAGCTTCGCAGAAGTACAAACAGCGAATGATATTGATATATCTGTATCTCCATTTCGATTTGAGCTTTCGGGTGACTCGGGAGATGTTATTGATCGAGAAATCACGCTCTTTAATAATACGGATCAGACTCGTGTAATTCTTCTTTCAAGAGAAGATTTTCTCTCAAATAATACTACAGGAGTTCCACAATTCTATGCTCAAGGACAGGGGTGATTTAATGGGTATAAACTTTCTGACTGGATAACACTTATGCAGTCCAGTCTTACGGTTGCACCACATTCAACACAAAAAATGCAGTTTAGAGTTACCATACCAAATTCTGCCACCCCAGGTTGACATTATGGAGCTGTAATGTTCAAAAATCAAGATTCAGCAACCTGAAGCCAGATACAATTTGAAAAGAAGATAGCCTCCATTATTCTCCTTACAGTGAGTGGGGCAATTAGTGAGAATCTTGCTCTTAATTCAAGTGGGATTACGATCCAGCAAGTATCATCAAATGCATGAGGTGGAACATCGTTCAATCCAAACGCCACCATTGATACAGTACCTTGGTATCAATCTGTATTTGATGCTATCACAAATGGTGGTAGTAAGGAGGATGACACACTTCTCAATGATTTTTCGGTAGATTTCAATATTCCTATTAAGAATACAGGAAATGTACATATCCGCCCAAAAGGGAAAATTACACTTCTTGATGAGTCCGGTGTACCCTTAAAATCCATCGGACGAGAATCAATAGTAGATGAGAATGGGGTTGTTATCAGTGAATCAACCGTTGATTATATTCCTCTCAATAATCAACAAAGTGCTATTCTTCCGAACTCTGATCGTATATTTGAAAATACCTGGCAAGGATTTGTCGAAGAATACACTGATCGCTATGGCAAAAAACAATATCGATATCTCACTCCCTCAGAAAAATCAGCCGGTCGATCACTCAATGAGCGACTCTTTCCTTGGGAAAAGCTTGAAACAAAAAAAGTACAGAAACAACTCACAGCGCAAATCGATGTAGAATACGATAAACAGGATGGAACAAAACAAGAATTTCATGCAGCACCAAAATTTCTCGTGGTCTACGATGAGGCAAAGGTAGTTATCAATTACTGGTCTCTTGCACTGATTTTTATACCAATTGTTGTACTTTTGTGAATTATCTTCTATCTCATTGCATGATTACGTCGTCGTCGATCTACTCTTCGCAAGGAAATTCGCAAAGAACTTCTCAAAGAAATGCAGGAAAAAAACAATGAATAATCCCTCATATGAGGGATTATTCATTGTTTCAGATTATATGCTATCTTTTTTCATGCTTTGAGTTTTCTTGAAAGTTGCTACAATGAGTTTTTCCAATGCTTTTTCATGCCAGATTTCCGACTCGTATCAGATTATGCACCAACAGGTGATCAACCTCAAGCGATCAAGATGTTGACGGATTCCTTTCTTGCTGGCAATAGGTCTCAGGCACTCCTCGGTGTGACAGGATCAGGAAAAACCTATACGATGGCAAATATCATTGCCAATCTTCAAAGACCGACATTAGTGATTGCTCATAACAAGACACTCGCAGCTCAACTCGCTGCAGAGTTTGCAGAATTTTTTCCAGATAATGCTGTGCATTACTTTGTCTCCTACTATGACTACTATCAACCAGAAGCATTTGTCGTGAAGACGGGTGCTTATATTGAGAAAGAGGCGACGATTAATGCGGAGATTGATCGCTTTCGTCATGCAGCGACCGAATCGCTCCTTACCCGTCGGGACGTAATTATCGTCGCATCAGTCTCATGTATCTACGGCATTGGGGAAGTGGATGAATATGAGAAGCAAGTGCTTCATTTTGAAGTAGGGCAAAATTATTCACTTGAAGATGTTATTTCTCATCTTGTAAAACTTCAATTTAGTCGATCTACCACGGATTTTTCACAGTGAATGTTTCGTGTGTTTGGCGACACACTTGAAATATTTCCTTCTTCGCGTGAGATGATTTATTCTCTCGATTTTTTTGATGAAACCCTTGATCGTATTCGTATTCGAGAGCCACTTACGAATCGTATTCTTGAAAGTGTCGAGAGTATCGTTGTATTCCCGGCAAAACATTTTATGACGTCTCGATCAATGGCTGATGAGATCATTCCAAAGATTCGCCATGAGCTCGATGAACGCGTAGCACATTTTCAACATATTGGAAAACTTGTTGAGGCGGAGCGAATCAAGATGCGAACAGACTATGATATCGAGATGCTCCAAGAAACATGATATGTCTCAGGTATAGAGAATTATTCTCTCTATATGTCCAATCGACCGCTTGGCACCCCACCATCCACGCTTATAGATTTCTTCCCGAAAGATGCGCTTTGTTTTGTTGATGAGTCGCATATTAGCCTTCCACAAATCGGTGGTATGTATGCAGGGGATCGAGCTCGCAAGACGAATCTTATCGAATATGGTTTTCGTCTGCCGAGTGCCTATGAGAATCGACCACTTCAATTTCATGAATTTGAACAAAAAGTAGGTCAAACTCTCTATATTTCGGCGACACCAGCAAAATATGAACTTGAGAAAAGTAGTGTAGTTGCAGAGCAGATTATTCGTCCGACCTGACTTCTTGATCCAGAAATTATACTTGAGGAGATGGAATACGTTGCAGATTCGCTCCTTGGTCATATTCAAAAAGTATGTGCACGTGGAGAGCGAGCTCTTATTACGACTATCACGAAGAAATCGAGCGAAGAACTCGCTGAATTTCTCGCGGGAAATGGAGTGAAAGTAAAGTATCTTCATTCGGAAATTGAGACCATTGAACGATTGGAAGTATTACGTGACTTGCGAGTATGAGATATTGATGTTATCGTCGGTGTAAATCTTCTTCGAGAGGGTCTTGATCTTCCAGAGGTCTCATTCATCGGGATTCTTGATGCTGAGAAAATTGGATTTCTCCGATCGAAATCGTCACTCCTGCAAATTATTGGAAGAGCTGCGCGCAATGCGAATGGTTATGTTGTAATGTACTCTCATCAACTCAAAATGTCCGAGGCAATGAAAGAGGCTATTGAAGAGACAAATCGTCGCCGAGCTGTACAGATTGAGTATAATACGAAACACTCGATCACACCAACGACGATTATATCACGCATCAAAGATATCGGACTTTCTCGCAAGGGTGAGAGTGATGAGTTTGATATTATTGAGGATCTCGAAACTCGAAAGAAACGTATCGAACTTGAAATGCTCTCAGCTGCAAAGAATCTTGATTTTGAGCGAGCGGCAGAACTTCGTGATATGCTGACACTTCTGGAGCGTGAAGTGCTATAATTGTTTTGCAAAATCCCATTTTTCCCTATACTACAGCTCGCCTAGCTCTGTAGTTCAACGGTCAGAATTAAGGACTCCAAATCCTTCGATCAGGGTTCGATTCCCTGCGGAGCTGCCAAAATAAAACAAAAATCATGAGATTACTTTATAAAACAAAAATCATGAGATTACTTTCGATCTTTTTATGATCAGCATTTATACTTAACTGAGTATTACATTTAGTAAATAATTTAGACGCCTTAAGACACTGAACCCCATCATTATATGTACTAATATTTCTTTTGTATACATCATGGTGAGTGTGTCTTACTACTATTTGGTTTGTAGATTATTTCATGCATTTAAATTCATGAAATAATAGAGGTAGATTATATATCAAAAAACTAATACTTATTGTATGATTAATTACTACAATTGCATGAGTTAAACCTCTAATGACCATCGTATTAAATAACTCCAATACGTCTATTATACCATTGGTTTTAGGTGCTATTATGATCTCGTTTGGTAACTTTCACTACTTGTATTTTCATAGAAATGCGAGAATTTGGACGATATGTAAGTTGGTACTATGGGCATTTCTTCCATTAATCCTATGGTCACCTATTGCCATGATCTCATCAATGAGTACTAGTTGAGGTTTATCAGAATATTATTCAGTATCAACAACAATTCATTTATCAAGTCTTATAATATCATCTGAAATATTATTAAGTATTATTGTTTGGTATGTTTTTAATACAATTGAAAAAAGTAAATAAGAATATTATAGCAAAATTTATGCAGTTTCTTATCCAATATCCTTCTTCATTTAAAATGAAGAAGGATATTTTGGAGATAAATATTACTTTGGCAACCAATTCTGATGCATCTCTAAAATCTCGGGACTAAATATTCCTATCATATATCCTAGTAGGAGAGCAAATGAGAGGAGAAGAAGAATGAAAAAATAACCCGAGAGAGAAAGTTGATTTTTCTCTTGCGATCCATCTTTCGCACACTTGTTATTCGCTTCATATGCTGCGAGGAGATTGTGCATAACGTAGGTAACGGTCATAGGACCTACACCACCAGGAACAGCTGTAACATCGACTCGTTCTTGATCGATAATATTAGTGTCGCCTACGAGCTTGCCATCTTGCTTGTTGATCCCGACATCAATAATAAGTGCGCCATCTTTGACATCATCATCGGTGATAGTATTTGGCCGTCCTACTGCAACGACAAGGATATCTGCTTTTTTCGTGAGTGATTGAATATTTTTACTGTGAGAATGTAGTATTGTGACGCTCATATTTGCTCGTAGTGCAAGATGAATGAGTGGTTTGCCCACTATTTCAGAACGCCCAAGAATCACCATATGTTTTCCAGCGAGATCACTGCGATACGCTTCAGCAATATTCATGACTGCCTGTGGAGTGCATGCGATGAGTGATGCATCTTTTGATGAAATCAGCGCCCCTAGATTTGACGTCGTGAGGCCGTCAACATCCTTGCGACTCTCAATGAGATCCAAGAGGGTGCGAGTATGAGGCTTCAGATGATCGGGAAGTGGCATCTGGAGAAGAATGGCATCCACCCCCGAGTCATTATTTGATTGCAGAATAATATCTCGAACATTCTCAAATGTGCTCTCTGTGGGAAGCTGGTGAACTGAAATAGTTGCACCAATTTCTTTTGCAATCTTCTCTTTATGGCCAACGTAGGTGAGTGAAGCAGGATTGGATCAAACAAGGATAACACTGAGGTGAGGTTTGCGTTTAAGATCGGTTATAATAGATTTGAGCTTATTTAAATGTTCTGCCTGAAGAGTTTTGGTAGTGATTTTCATGGAAAGAATTGGTAGAAAATGAGATAGCGCTTCAAAAAAAGAGAATTTGGAATCTTTGATGAGATTTTCTTGCAAATTATACGAAAAATCTTGACAAATCAATTTGCAAAAAAAACATAAAAACATATACTCCTCTCCGCTTCTAAGTGAATATTGAATCAAACATTTACTGAAAAATATACTATTATGGCTAAGAAACCTACAAAAGTAGTCAAACTACAACTCAAGGCTGGTCAAGCAAATCCTGCGCCTCCAGTTGGTACGGCGCTCGGTCCTACAGGTATTCAGATTGCTGAATTTTGTAAGCAGTTCAACGACCGAACAAAAGATCAGATGGGTACTGTTCTTCCAACCGTAATTAACATCTACGAGGATCGAACATTTGACTTCTATACGAAGCAACCACCGATGACGTATCTCATCAAGACAGAGCTCAATCTCAAATCTGGATCAAAACTTCCACACAAGGATAAAGTAGCACATCTCACTGATGCTCAACTTGAGAAGATTGCTCATGCAAAGATGGCTGATCTTAACTGTTATGACATCGATATGGCAAAGTCCATCGTAGCTGGATCTGCGCGATCCATGGGTGTTACCTCCGATCTTAAGAGATAAAAGATTCAATTTCCGAAGGGAAATTGCTATGGCGATATCGTCTAGTGGTTAGGACGAGGGATTCTCATTCCCTAAACCGGAGTTCGATTCTCCGTATCGCTACCATATTATTTTTCAAATCCTTATCATCAAGATAGGGATTTTTCTTCATTTATTATTGGTAGCATACATTTTTAATAGTTGACTATAATATAAAATTATTTATATTATTTCTTTTAAAGTTGACATTATGATGATATGAATTCATGATGAAATGTAATTATCGCTCGACGAACGGTGTGTCCGACTTGTGACTGTGGATATAATTTTTTAGTAAATGATTTAAAGTGTGATATAAATCGACACCCTATTCTAACTATCTCAAAGACAGAGATTGATTTATGTATTTATTCAATTCAAAAGATCCAGACACTGGAGCAATTTGATCTCCTGAGAAAAATATTACGAGAACGACTTGGAGTTACCTTTCATTTGAACGGACGATGACAGATGAGGGTTGATAAAACACCGTGAATATGTCAATCGATATGAAGTCGCATAAAAAATGCCTCTGAGAGATTATTTCCACAGGAAGAAATAATGGACTTATCATCTCCAAAAGGTAAACTACTTGTCTCAATACTTGATAGAGGATCACTTTTTGATTCTTAAAGATAGTTCTCAGTTACAAAATAAAATCACCATTTGGTGATTTTATTTCACTTTCATCTCGTATATACCATCTATTACTTCTATGATACCATCGAGAGCATCCTGACATCTTTCTGCCATCATTTCTGCCGCATCATCATCTGGAATGCTTAGAAAAATTTTTTGAGCTTCCGTATAGAGCCCAGAATAATAACGATAGAGCGCATCGTTATATGCAGTATATTTTTCAATATTGTTCGTGTCATCTTTGTAACCAAGAAGTTCATATATTTTTACGCCTTTTGTTTTTCATTTCACCTTAATAGTATCAAGCTCTCGGAAGACAAATTGATCCCTTGCCTGAAGATAGGTCGACTCACTCACACAAATAGAGGTTCCATATTCTTTGTTGACTCATTCGAGACGTGCTGCAAGATTTACACTATCGCCAATTGCCGTGTAGCTAAATCGATCTTGTGATCCAATATTGCCAACAATTGCTTCGCCAGTATTGATACCAATACGTGCATTGATGGGTGGAATACTCTGAAGAGACCATTTTTCATTGAGTATTTTGATAGCCTTTTGTTGTTCAAGCGCAGTTATACAAGCATGGTGTGCAGGGTTATCTATTGTGAGAGGAGCATTGAAGAATCCCATCACAGCATCGCCAATATATTTATCAAGTGTTCCTTTGTTTGCAATAAGGATATTGGTCATCTCAGAGAGATATTCTGAGAGTATACTAAAGAGTTTCTCAGCACCGAGAAGTTCTGAAATTGTAGTGAAACCCGCAATGTCTGAGAAAAAAATAGTGATTTCCCGTTTCTCTCATCAGAGTTTGAGTGTATCTGGATGATCTCAAATTTCTCGAACAATCTCTGGCGCAAGATAGCGAGAGAAAGCAAGCTCAATAAAACGCCTTTTTTTATTCACAATAAAATATCGGTAGAGTGTAGAGACCACAAAAGTGGTAGTTATGGAGATAAAATAAGCAAAAAGATTTATAACAATACCATGAGCTGCAAATACCCATCGCGCAAAAATAAATACTCCGATAAATAAACAGAAAAAGACTATTGCCGAAAGACGCGTTGGAAATCGAAAGAAAAAAACAACGAGAAATAATACAAGAAGTATAAGTGATATGATAAGTTCTCGATCCGTCTGCTCCCTCAGAAATTTTCCTTGTAAGAGAGAGTCGAGCATATTGGCATGAAATTCTACCCCAGGCATCTTAATATTATGATCGATAGGGCTAAAGTGTGCATCATGAATCAGTGTTCCGTATTCACCAATCAGTACAATTTTGTCACGAAAAATTGCAGGATCAATCCTGTCTTCAAGTACGTCTATGAGTGAATAGCTTGGATAACCTTCTGGTGGATGAAAGAATCGAATGAGCACATTTCATTCTGAATTTACTGGAACAGATCGAAGTGGATTAATCACATACCTTCATGATTCAAATTTTCCAATATTCTCGTTATTACCAATGAATGCTCGATAAAGCCTGACGCTCATAGACTCGATTGTTTGTCCTGAGAGAGTGTAGATCGGCTGGATTTTATTGACAACATTTTTTGATAGATGTACATCAATTGCACCCCAATGAGCACTGTTATAAATAGGGAGAGGTAGAACTTGATTTTCAGCATTCTCATCTTGATTCCCTATCTTTGCTGCGATTACAATATTCTTATATTTTTCAAGCGTATTTTTGAGTCTATGAGCATCTTCGGATTGATTGGCAAATATAACGTCAATTCCTATTGCTTTTGCATCGTATCATTCCAACTTTTCAAGTGTGTTGGCAAAAACAGTCTTAGAGAGATTGAGTACGCGTAGATCACTTTTTTCGAGGGCATCAAGACTCTTGTTATCAATTTTGATTATGATAATCCTGTTGGAACTTTGATCATAATTTCCCTGATAGAGAAAGATAGTGTTGAAATCTAATCCAACAGCAACAATGAGGAGGAGATAGAGAATAAAACTTCCAATAGAACTTAAGCAAAATGTGAGAAGAATATTGGTTGTATTTTTTCTGAGGTACATATACTAAGATGGATAGGGGATACTTTTCATCTCGCACAGGATAGCTTGACACGTGGCATCTCTATTATTTCACATTTGTTATATTCATTCCTATGAAAAATGAAAACAAAAAACTTATTACCGTTATTTTTCTTTTTATAGTTGTAATTGGTGGGACTGTCTTTTTTTCTCGACACAAAACAACTGATGAGTATCAGTATCAGATCAGTCAAAATACTGGTAAATCTATCACAACTGGATCGGTAAATACTGTTAATAATTCCATCGTTCTTGCGTATGCAAGTCAGGTGAAATGAAGCGTTGAGAAAATATCTGCTCGTGATACATCGAGCGTCCGAACGAACACAACTTTTCTCGCAGGTGATAGTGTGATTACTGACGATAAGAGTGAGGTAGAAATTATTTTTGCAGACAACTCTATTGTTCGTTTAGCTCCAAATTCCAAGATTTCATTTACAAAACTTTCAAAAGAAAGTAATGAGATGAGTCTTGAGGATGGAATCCTTTGGGCACGTGTACTGAAGCCGTTCTACGATGCATCATTTTTCACAGTTGCGACGAATGATCTCTCAGCAGGCGTTCGTGGAACGTCAGTTCTTATCAAAAAGCAAAAAAATATAAGTCAAGTACATGTTATTGACTCTTTCTCTGAGGATCCAACAAAAGCATGAGTAGTGGTTTCCTACAAAGATCTTAAGAATGGTAGTGCCAAGCAAGATCTTGTAAAACCTGAACAAAACTTCACGATCGATACCGAAAAATGAAAGGTAATGACGGGAGTGATTACAAATACAGAAGCATTTAAAGATCGATTTATTCGTCGTAATACTCAGAAGGATCTTATTTATATGAATGCACTACAAATTGAGAAAAAAGATGATACTGCTATGATGGAGCGAATTAAAGGAGAAATGACAGTGACTTTCCCAAGTATTACATGATGAGAGATGCAATCCTTCTATCTTGAAACAAAGCGTGAGAAAAAAGATCTCATAGATGATACAGCGAAACTCTCGCCAAGTATGATGATGGAGGCAGTAGAAGATGAGCTTATCATAGATAATAAAAAAACTGAAACTGAAGAACTCATCGAAGATCTGAAAAAACAAATCACTCCTGAAAATCGTCTCGAAATAGAGCGTCAAATTCAAGAGAAAAAAGATGAACTTCAAAAAACAATCGATACGGTTGTTCCCCCAACCATTGTCATTAAACCAACTCTGCTCCCACCAACGATCAATACACAGGTTGCTCCCGTGAAAACGCCAACGAAAATTACAACACCAGTGAAAGTTGAACCGGTCAAACTCCCTGCTGATAACCCGATTGTTACTCCTGAGCCAACACTTCCAAAGCCGAGCGTCTCGGGTGAAGTAATCGTTCGATAAACATAAAAACCATCTTTCAATCATAAGGATGGATTTTTTATGGTTATATTTTTCACGAAAAACGTCACTGATTTTCTATAGGTTTATAGAATTGCTAATATATTAAATATATGTATAATAATTTTGTTTAAAAAGAACTATGGGGTACTGACTTGAGAAAAATGCACATCACAATACAGAGGTAGATCTTCTTTTGATAGCATTAAATGAGCGTTATTTTAGAGGTGAGATTGATATTGATGAGCTCCGTGCTGAGTTTTGGGAGTGTGCTCAGATAGAAAAATCTATCTATCAAAATCAAGACATAGCCTTGTCAGGAGTCTCATCAAGACGAGATGATGACTTGCGGGATCAAGATTGCATGAATTCGGGTCAAGACGAGGTTATTGTTATTGATACAAGGGAAAGCTGCAGTAAGGTTCTGGGATTACAGCAAAAATAAAATAATTTCGCTTCGTACCTGTTTCTATGGTCATTTGAGTTTCGCTTATTACCAAGACTCTTTTTTATAATTCTCGTTTCAAAATATACCATATTGAATTAAATACATCCTGCAAGATAGAATTGTTGCTTAATCGTGATGAATCTGATACGATAATCTATCGTCTCAGAATTATGCTCAATAAACATCAAAATGCTCTCGAATATGCGAATACTTGGATGGATATTATTCATCGGAGTGAGCTTCCAGATCGTGAGAATGCTCAATGGATTATCGATGAGTCAATCCATAATTTTTCAGAGCATTTTAATAGGGGGTGGCTTGAGCAACGTAAATCTGTGAATACACAACGTAGCGGTTGGGCTGCAGTTGAATGGAGTGGAGATGGTGCTCAATTTACTGATGTGCTCGGTCGCAAATATATTGATTTTCTCGGAGGATATGGACTTATGAGTCTTGGTTGGTCTCACCCTGAGGTAGTTGAAGCGGTACGATCACAGCTTCTTTGTAATCCTATGCCAAGTCAGGAGCTTATTGACCCACTTCGGGGAGCTCTTGCAAGAATTATGGCTGATACACTCCCTGGTGATATCTCCTATAGTTTCTTTGCTGCGAGCGGTACTGAGGCAAATGAGGGTGCTATTAAGCTCGCAAAACTCCATACGGGAAAATCTGCTTTTATCGCGGCAACGAATGGTTTTCATGGGAAAACCATGGGATCGCTTTCCATGATGGGAAAAGCTCTCTACAGAGAGCCAGTAGGACAACTCTACGGTGGTCCGGTCTATCATATTCCCTTTGGAGATGCAGATGCTCTCGAGCAGCAACTTGAAATTTGTAAATCGACAGGTGTCGGTGTGGCAGGAGTGATCTTTGAGCCGATTCAATGAGAGGCGGGTGCGATTGTACCGTCAGATGATTTTTGGCCACGAGCTCGGGAACTCACACGGGCATATGGGACACTTCTCATCGCTGATGAAGTGCAGACAGGGCTTGGGCGAACGGGTGAACTCTGGTGAGTCGATCATTGGTGAGTCGTTCCAGATATTGTGACGACAGGCAAGGCTCTCTGAGGTGGGGTAATGCCTGTGAGCGCATTCTCATCGACTCCAGAAATATGGGAATCAATGATGTCTCCTAATCCATTTATTCATACAACGACAACCGGTGGTGGTGCTCTTGCTTGCGCTGCAGCTATTGCAGCTATCCGAGTGGTACTTCGTGATAATTACGCAGAGCAAGCTCGTGAAAAGTGAGTCTATATGAAACAACGTCTTCAAGTACTTGCAGAAAAACACCCAAATATCTATACTCATATCACGTGATCAGGACTCCTTATTGGCCAACATTTTGTTTCACATGATATTGGTTATCGAGTGGCGGCAGAGCTCTTCAAAAGATGAGTGCTCGTTGCGGGGACACTCAATTCTTCCAAGACAATTCGTATCGAGCCACCGATCGTGATTACCTATGCTGAGATTGATGAATGACTCAATCGACTCGAAGATGCTCTCATGGCCGTATCATAATCTCTTTTATAATCTCTGTATGCATTCGTCTATCAACCCATTTCTTTCAGCACAAGCACAGATGCAAAGTGCTTATTCATTTCTCTGAGATGCCTATACTAACCAGTTTAGCTCACTCTTACAGCCTCATCGTGTTATCGAGGTATCGATTCCAGTACATATGGATGACGGATCAATTCGGGTATTTACATGATACCGCAGTCAGCATAATAATGCTCGTGGTCCCTACAAGGGGGGAATTCGATTTCATCCTGATGTGAGCCGTGAAGAAGTTATGGCTCTCTCTATATGGATGTCGATAAAATGTGCCACCCTTGATCTCCCACTTGGTGGTGGGAAATGAGGCGTAATATTCGATCCAAAAGAGCTCTCCCTCTGAGAACTTGAGCGATTGTCACGGGGTTATGTAGATCAACTTTTTCGCTACCTTGGTCCAGATCAAGACGTCCCAGCTCCCGATGTGAATACAAATGCTCAAATCATGTCATGGATGGTGGATGAATATAGCCGTGTTACAGGATCATGGGCACCAGGAGCATTCACAGGAAAACCAGTCATGATTGGTGGATCGCTTGGTCGTGATACAGCAACAGCACAAGGTGGATACTATGTACTCGAATGATATCTTGAAAGTATTGGACAGGTCATTGCAGGTAAAAAAATCATCATTCAATGAGCGGGAAATGCGGGACTTGAGATGGCAAAACTTCTTGTTGGCGGAGGTGCTATCGTTGTTGGTATATCTGATTCCCATGGTGGCATCTATCTGGAGAGTGGTCTCGATGTATGTCTGGTTCGAAGCATCAAGCATCAAAAACAAAGTGTGATTACCTACCCAAATGCTCAAATGATTGATAGTGATGCCTTTCTTCTGCAATCATGTGATATTCTTATCCCCGCAGCGCTCGAGAATCAGATATTCAAGGAAAATGCACCGGGCATTCAAGCAAAACTTATCATGGAGCTTGCAAATGGGCCAATTACCCCTGAAGCTGATACGATCCTTCATGATCGAGGAATTACAGTCATTCCTGATATTCTCGCAAATGCAGGAGGAGTGACCGTCAGTTATTTTGAACAAGTGCAAAATAGTATGAATTTCTCCTGGGATCGTGACAAAGTTCAACATAAACTCCAAGAGAAAATGAAGATTGCCCTCCAAGGTGTTCAAGCAAGCGCTTATGAGCACAATGTGCCATTGCGAACCTGAGCCTATATTATTGCGCTCAAGAGAATACTCGAAGCAATGAAGTTGCGTGGTATGTAGTTTGGGTGTGAAAAATGTTTGACGAAATGAGAAAACTGATTATTCTCTGCCGTGCTTTCTGAAAGGAGAGTATGTGGGTGAGTAGCTCAGCCGGTTAGAGCAGAGGCCTCTTAAGCCTAAGGTCGAGGGTTCGAGTCCCTCCTTACCCACCATTAGTGAATTTTCAAAAAAATAATCATTCCAATCAGGGTTTTATCGCAAGATGAAGCCTTTTTTGGTGGTCTACAATGATGTTCAAAAAGAGAATTTCAATGATCCTACCCTTTTGAACATTTGAAGCCTTTTGATAGAGCTTTGAAGCATTCTGAAAGATAGCTATGAAAGCTTCAATCTCTGCCATCTCACTCCTTTCATTCATATTGATTTTGGACATTTGAGTTGTATAAAAATCAATTCTTTTCTCAAAGCGTTCCCGTTTCTCATTATAAATACGCTGTTCCTCCTTATCCTTCTCAATATGCATATTTTTCTCGATATATTCATCACGTTCTTTGCGAATTCTACTAATATCAAGATGAATCGAAGTAGCGCTTCTTTGCGCTTTTTCGGCTATTTCTAATAGTTTACCATTTGCAAATTCAACGTACTTCTAAAATCTTCCTTATCTTTGAGAGAAAATTCATGCACTTATAAATTGAATTTTTTCGGAAGATGATAATCTTGATGAAGATTATCTCGTGCATATAATTTCCCTGATTTTGTTATATGGGCTAGGATGAGGAAAAATAGTGTATAATCTTCATCTTACAATGAGCCAAAAGAAATATTTGCGCGAATTAGTAGAGAAATGTACTTCTGAAAATGAAAATAGCGAAAAAATACATCGCTTATAAGCTTTGTTCAAGGGCTTTCTTGGGATTTCCTCACCTTTTGCCTCAATAATCCGAATCAAATGACTAAAAATTCTCCTTGAGCATCCATTGTAAATGACGAACTAGAATTAAAAATTCTAGAAGTAGATAAGGATCAGATTATTCAAAAACTCGAAGCATTGGGATGAGTAAGAATATTGGATGATATTACCCAGATTGAAACTATGGATTTTTTAAAGAACGAATCTTTTATTGTCGCAGAGGACAAAGCGTTACCGAGATTTATTCCGATTATTCAAAAAATAAATGAAATAACACAATGAAAAGCTACTCTTTTTGAAAATTGAGCATATTTACGAATTCGAAAGGAGGGTGAAAAATCAGAAGTAATTCTTAAGTATAAGATGGAAACTGAATTAAATGCAAAATTAGAAAAAGAAATAAGTTTTAACTTTGAATATTCAGAGTGGGAAGAGCTAAGCGCATATCTCAAAAGTATTGGATTGAGGGATAATTTTTTTCAAGAAAAACAAAGGGTTTCTTATGTTTTAGAAAATTTAGATATTAGGGTGGATATTGATACATGGCCTAAAATTCCTACTTATATTGAAATTGAATGACATTCATTTGAAAATATATATAAGGTGGTGCAACTTCTTTGATATACTGAAGCAGATACCTCGAGCGAATGAGCATGAAAAATTTTTAAAAAATATGGAATAAGTCCATTTAATTTACGATTCAATAAATAGTGTATGATAATAAATATACACGATTTTAAGATGCTTTTTCATAAAAAATTACTTATCTTATGAGTGGTTGATGAATCTTCTCGAATTGATATAATAGATCATTATCTCAATGCGGAATTTCGATGAAAGAAAACCCATGGAATATCTAAATTTCTCTATGATTCTCAATTTTATTCTGATAGAGAGGAAGATAACATTGCCATTGAAAAAGATAAGAAAAATACTTTGCTTATCAATGGAAATAAGGGTATTTGACCGTTGGTAATGAATGCTTGTGTGGATATTTTGCTAAATCGAATAAACGAATATGGAACAGTGATTATTGGACTAAAGAATTTTCAAAGATATGGATCATTGTTTGATTTTGTTGAGAAAATCGCACGAAAAGGATATATTGCATTTATTACAAACAATACTGAACCTTTTGTTTTACCGTTTTGAGGTACTGCTCCATTATTTTGAACCAATCCAATAGCAATCGGTATACCGACGAATAAAGACCCTATTGTATTGGATATGTCTACCTCAGAAAGATCTGCTAATTCAATATGGAACACTAAAGATGGTATTCTTGAAGATTGAATCTATACCACAAAAACTTGAGAGTACACCACTTGTGCTGCGGATGTTGTTGGTATTCGGAATTTTTGAGGACATAAATGATACTGAATTTCTCTGGTTGCTGAAGTTCTATCATCCATACCAACAGCTGGGAATTTTAGCTTCAATATAAAGAATGATAAATATTGAACGGGTGCCTTTTTTCATGCAATAGATATTGCAAGCTTTTGCTCTATTGAATATTTTAAGCATCAAATTGATGATCTTATTGTTAAAATAAAAAATCAGGGGGCTTTTGTGCCATGAGAACAAAGTTTTTTGAAGTATGAAAGGAATATTCAAATTGGTACAATAGATCTAGATGAATCTATTGCTCAAGAATTTTTATTTTAATTACTAAATAAGTATTATGTTTCAGAAAATAGTGTTCGTTGATTTTTATTGAGTGTTGTCATATACAAAGTTATTTGAAAGTATTTCTTCAGAAAATCATCCGCATCATAAAATATATCAACAAATAGAGCATTTTTTATTTGTTACAGATCGTCAGGTGTTTAATGATTGGATGATTGGGAAGATATCATGAGATGATATCTTGATGATTATTTCGAAAAAAACCGGTTTAGACTATGAAATACTTCAAGCTATCTATAAACAGGATTGTGGTGCTGTAAAAATTCAAGAGGACTTAGTGCATATAATAGGGGAGTTATGAGATAATATATATAAGGTTCTTATTACGAATAATGTCGATGGATTTTCCTTATATAGCACTCCAAATATTCCTTTGTTGTCTCAAATATTTCATGAAATACACTGTTCTTACGATTTATGATATTTAAAAACCGACGATGACTGTACTTTTTTTAAACGTATTGCTCGTGAACAGGGTATTTCTTTAGAGAATACCTGTCTTATTGATGATACCCGAAAGAATTGTGAAGAATTTTCAAGTACTTGAGGAATGGCATTTTGTGTAAAAACCCCAGATGATATACGAAGTGCAGTTTTAAAAATAGAAGAAAAATAGTAATAGTAAACAGTTAAATCCCTCTCTTGAGACAAGAGGAGGGATTTTTGGTGATTTTTAAGATATAACTCAATCAAACTTTTTCACTGATTACTTTCTAATTCTCGAATAATTTTTTGAAATATAGCAAAAAGCTATTCAATAACTCTGAAAAACATTTTCCATTCAAACTCCAAATGAACACCTCCATTCTCATAAGAACCGATGCCAATCTGAAAAAGTCTGAGCAAGTCGCTTATACTCATCATCAACAAATGCTGATACAAGCGATACCAAAAAACATATGATTGCCACGAGAATCAGATAGATACTCACAATTGAACCCTCCTTCAAAAATGTTCAATAGTTGAATATTGCCTTAATAATAATTTTGTCAAGCATATGGCTCATCAAGAAATGTTACAATTGCAGCAATTAGGTTTACATCATTCCCTTCTTGTCATGAAAGGGAGGAAATGAAAAAGGAGATAGAATGATGGTGAGGTGTTCAAACCTTGTGTCTTATCATTATCTTATCATCCTATCTCCATGTGACCAAGATATCTTTGTTTTTCTATGTTGCAAATGAGAATAAAACTTCTTCAAGAAATTCTTGATGGAGCGAAGAAAGTCCACGAAGTGGCTTCTCTTCTTTCGGTCTCTCGTCAAAGCGTGAGTAAGTGGTTAGCTCGCTATCGTATAGAGTAAGAAGCTTGAGTAGTTCCAAAGCGATGTTGACCGAAGAAGAATATTCCAGTGAATCGAACCAATCAAGTAGTAGAAGAGATGGTAGGGAATCTCGCACGAAGATATCCAGAGCTTTGACCAAGGAGTCTCTCATGGAAGCTTCAAGAAGAAACAAAGATTTCTCTCAATCAATCCACCATCTATAGAATTCTCTCACGAACGTGAGTTCGCTACAAGAGAAAATGAGAATGGAGGCAACGACGTAAAACACTCTATGTTCTTGATCAACCAGGAAGAGAAATACAGTTAGATGTTTGCTTTCCTTTCTGACGCAGTAGAAGAGAAGTTCAATACGATGCGATCGATGATTGTAGTAGGTTTGTCTTCTCAAGAGTTCACAGTGAGCAATGTGTACGTTCGAGTATGGAGTTTGTACTCAATCTCATAGACGCTTCACCTTTTCCTATACAAACCATACGTACGGATTGTTGATCTGAGTTTGGAAAATGATTCACTGACTTTCTTGTCAGACTCTGAATACAACACAAAAGAAATGCTCCCTATACTCCACAGCACAATGGGAAGGTAGAGAGGTATCATAGAACTCTTTGGCAGAATCTTTGAGAATACTCATTGAAAATAGATATCCATGAATATCGATACAAACTCAAGCTTTTTACTGATTACTACAATCATAGAAAACCTCACAGTGGACTTGGTATGTTTGGTATGACTCCTGCTGAACGAATAGGATACTCTCTTATACAAAACTCCCTCGCTTACGCGAGAGAGTCTGAATCACTATTCGATGATGTATGAAGTTTCAGAAGTTTATGAAATGTAAACTTGACGCTGCAATTTAACAATGGCTCATCAAGAAATCATCACCAAGTGGCTCGGCAAGAAATATGCGGAGTCCAAAGAAATTGGAAATCAATGTGTTATCTGGCCAAATAAATATACCTAATAATTTAGAGATCTAATCAGTTAATTTTTATTCACTTTTTTGAGAATAAACATTCTCAAGATTCAGAAGAAGTTTCTTTTTCTTAATTCCCCAATGATACCCTCCGAGCGATCCATCCGATGATACGACACGATGGCAAGGAATAATAATGGCTATAGGATTCGCTCCTATCGCAGATCAGACAGCACGAACAGCTTTTGGGCGACCAATCACTGCTGCAATTTGCTTGTACGTCTTGGTTTGACCGAGAGGAATTTTTTGAAGCTCTGCCCATACATCTTGTTGAAATTGGGTTCCATGAAGATGAATTGGAATATTGAGAAGATTTTCTCATTTGCTCGAGATGCAATCAAGTACTATCTTTTGGAGTTCGGATGACTCTTGAATAAGTTCGGATGACCGATATTTGTTCTGTAACTCTTGCAATGAAGCATCTTTGTCGTCTGCAAAGGAAAGCCAACAAAGATGTATTGTATCATCAGCGATTAAAACATCACCAAGTATACTTGGGTAGAAAGAATATCGAAGTATGCGTTTAATATTACTCATTGATCCAATCTGAAGAGACAAGCTCTATCTCTACTTCATTGTTTGTTTCCGATTGCATCCAAGCAAATTCAGGAGATACAAGATCGAGATTGCTATATTTAAATACTTTTTTATCGACGGTAAATATACTGTTATCTTCATCAACCTGCCGTCCTTTGAATTTTACAGCAAATGGTGTATCGTGTGGTATTCTTCAGGATATAGGACTCTCGTTGCCACCTATTCGAAAGGTTCATTCGAAGGTATTGTCACTTAGGAGTGATTGAACTTTGTAGCGAATTGTTTTTCCAATATTCACAATACCAGGTTTTAAACCTACTGTGCCATTCTTTGGATTGAGTATTCGTGCCTCCTTGAGAATATGAATAATACGTGCACGAGTATTTTCATCGATAGTGCTATCTTGAAGTCGTTTCTCGAATTCTTGTCGCTCATCTTCGAGAATATACAATGTGGGAGTGTTGTTTTGACGTGTGTCCATAGAGGCAACGTTATGGATATCTACTCCTATGGTAGTGATTTGGACAAAAAAGCAATTTTATTCAACATATACTCAGCTGTCTTTATAGGTTACTGTGATATGCTGTCCTGTATGAATTCTATCTGCAACTATTTCTGTTGCGATGCGATTCATAATTTCTCGAGTGATTGCTCTCTTGAGAGGGCGTGCTCCGAATTCGGGATCGTATCAGATCGTGACAAGATATCTGATCAGGCTTTCGGACCAGGTAACCTCTATATTTTTATCTCATAACATCTTCTCAATATCTCGGAGAAAGATATGAACGATTGACTCGAGCATACTCTCGGAAAGAGTATTGTAGAGGACAATATCATCAATTCGGTTCAAGAACTCAGGACGAAAGTGCTTCTGCAGAGTTAATCGTATATATTTTTCTCTTTCTTTCTCATCGTGAGAGATATCATTTGGTAGCTCTCGTATCGCATTCGATGTCATGATAATGATAGAGTTTTTGAATGATACTACTCTTCATTTGCCATCTGTGAGACGACCATCATCGAGAATTTGTAAAAATACATTAAAAATATCTGGATGTGCTTTTTCAATCTCATCAAGGAGTATTACAGAATACGGCTTGCGACGAACTGCCTCTGTGAGCTGCCCACCTTCATCATGGCCAATATATCCAGGAGGAGCTCAGATGAGTCGAGCAACCGCATGAGATTCCATATATTCGCTCATATCGATACGAATCATCGCATGTGGATCATTGAAGAGCTCTTCTGCTAGTGCTTTTGCTGTCTCTGTCTTTCCGATGCCAGTTGGTCCAAGGAAGAGAAATGATCCAATAGGTTTATCTGGATCCGAGAGTCATGCCTTGCTTCGAAGAATTGCCTGCGATACTTTCTCGAGAGCATCATCTTGTCCGATAACATGTTCTTTCAGGCGTTCAAAAAGGTGAAGGTATTTTTCACGTTCCGTCTCGACGAGCCTTCCAACTGGTATACCCGTCCATTTTGCAATAACACTGGCAATATCTTCAATATCAACTCGTTCTCGCAAGAACGATTCACCTTTTTTTTGTAAATCATTGAGTTCTTGGAGGATGATCTCATTTTCCTTTTCAAGTGCTGGTATTTCACCGTAGCGAATTCGAGCAACATTATTAAAATCCGATTGTCTCTCAAGACGTAGAGCTTCAATCTTGAGAGTGTCGACTGATTCTTTGTTGGACTTGAGCTTGGTAATGAGGTCTTTTTCCTTTTGCCATTTTGCGATCTTTGCGCTGTATATTTCACGTAATTCTGCGATCTTGCGATCGTTTTTTTCTTTGCTCTCTTCCGATACTCATCATTTTTCTCTCTTGAGAGCTTCGCGTTCGATCTCGAGAGTTCGAATTTCTTTTTCCATTTTATCGAGTTCTACAGGCTTTGATACTGATGACATTTTGACGCTGGATGCGGCCTCATCGATAAGATCGATCGCTTTGTCTGGGAGTTTGCGATCGGGTATATATTTTGTTGCGAGCTCTACAGCTCCTACGATAGCACTATCAGATATCTCAATACCGTGAAATACTTCGTATTTTTCTTTGAGCCCACGAAGGATAGCTATCGCATCATCATGAGTTGGTTCATCGACGATAACTGGCTGAAAACGACGTTCGAGTGCCCCATCCTTCTCAATATATTTTCGATATTCCGCAAGAGTCGTTGCTCCAATAATCTTGACCTCACCGCGCGCGAGTGCTGGTTTGAGCAGATTAGATGCATCGGCACCACCTTCTTGATTGCCAGCTCCGACAATGGTATGAAGCTCATCAATGAAGAGGATGATATCTCCTTCTGATTTGGTTACTTCTTTGATAACAGTTTTGAGACGATCTTCGAATTCGCCACGATACTTTGCTCCCGCAATGAGCGCACCGAGATCGAGTGTGAGGAGTGTTTTATTCCTGAGAGTATCAGGCACATCACCTTCTACGATCTTTCGAGCAATACCCTCAACAATAGCAGTCTTACCGACGCCAGGATCTCCTACGAGAACAGGATTATTCTTGGATCGACGTGCTAGTATTTGCATAGTCCTGCGGATTTCTTCTTCTCTGCCAATCACTGGATCAATCTTTCCTTTGCGTGCTTCTTCGACAAGATTGATGGTGTATTTTTCGAGCGCCTGATATTTTGATTCGCTCTCTGGACTATCAGCTTTTTGACCCTGGCGAAGCTCTTGGATCATTTTTTCTACTTTTTTCTCTTCGATCTGATACTTCATAAATATCTCCTTGAGAGATCGGGCTCGTCGTAGAGTGGCGAGAAAGAGATGCTCTTCGGTGATGTAGTTATCACCCATTGATTTCATGATTTTTTCAGCTTCTGCGATGACTTCTATGAGCTCTGATGACAGGGTTGTTTGAGGATCTCATTCGGATTGTGGCAGCTTTGTGAGTTGTGTTGTAACCTGCTGTATAAGATTCGCTATATCTATACCAATTTTTTGGAGTATATGCTGTATAAGTGAGTCAGAGTCATCAAGAATAGCTCTGAGAAGATGAATGGGTTCAACGGTGGTATTTCTCTCACCGATCGCGAGCATCTGTGCTGATTCGAGGCGACTTCGTGCTTGCGATGTAAATTTTTCGATATTCATATGTGTGAAATTAATATTAGCACTTGAATTATATATGTGCTAATATTTGAGTCAAGAGATTTTTCATCACGTGTAATTTATATTAAATCAAAATATATATTATTGACAATATTATATAATAATTATTATATAATAATATATTTTTCTCGATATTTATGAATCAAATAAAACCATTGGATACACCGCCAGATGATATAGGTATTCCTCCTGATTCGCTTGAGTCACGTGCGAATCAAATGTATGAATATATCTTGAATATTTATAGCAATCTTGATCTGACTAATTTTTATCAGCATATTGATGATCTTTCTCAAAGAATTTTCCTGTCTGATGAAGAGAAAAAGGTGGCATTGCCGTATATTCTCAATAAAATAACTCAAAAAGTTATTACGGAATATAGTCAAAAAAATATTGTTTTAGCATCCTGAAATATTATAGCACATCCAAAGCAATTTTTAATTATTGCGTTAAGTCAGATGTTGATTGAGGCTATTTTTGATCAAGAATCAGCTACTTTTGATCTCCTTGCTTTAGATAAGGCCTCTTTGTCTTGAGTACAATTAAGCTATTTAAGTATTGTAAAGCATCTCGCTCTTCTTAGTTGAAATAATAGTAGTGAAGAACTTTTTATAAATCAAACTGAAGTATGATCAGAATTTTTTTGATTAACTTTAGAACTCTATCCTCTTTGATCACCTCAGCGAAGCCCTGGTTATTGGATTGATATGTTCCAAAAGTTACAAGGAAATCGGCGAGAATTCCTTAAATCCGTGCCATTTATATGGTGAGAAAAAGAATTTCGATCCTGTGTTCAACGATGATTTAACCAATCACATGTACGTATCAATGGAAAGCAGTATAAAGTAAATGAAAAAGCAAAGAGTGTCTGGGAAAAGTCATTGAAACAACAGAAAAAAATCGAAAATCAGGGATGGGAAAGACGGGTAGTTATAAATGATAACACACTAACGATACAAGCAGATAATAATCCTCAATGGTGCATCTATATGACCATGGATGATGAGGGTCCATCTATAGAATATATTCCAACTTCAGATCATAATAAATTTCTTGCCTTTTCCTATAAACACAAATCAGAGTGATTAGTAAGTAGCGAAATAAGTCTGAACCGGACTATAACACAAAAACTAGATAAAGAAGAGTTGGATAAGAACATTAAGACTATTTTTTTGCATACTTTCATATCATATGATCGATTCTTTGATGAACAAATTTTTGCAACTTCATTGGATAATCTGAGAAAATTCGATATGTGAGAATCTACTCAAACAAGGCTCGCAAACTCGGTCGTTGAGAGTGCCTCACACAATGCAACAACACTCATAAATAAAGTCTTTATTGATCCGAAACAACATCATACAGACATTGCACACTCACTTTGACTCGATATCGTTGATCACGGTAATGATATTGGGATGGCCGAAGGAGTGATAGCAATGCCCCATCTACGATATAAGAGTCAAAATGGAGAGAGCAGTCTTCACTATCTTCCCAAGATAGCATGGTTGATTGATCTACTCAAAGATATTATCCCAAGAAACGAACATGGAAAAATCACAGCATATACACTCCCCTCGAGCCCCTATGTTTTTATCTATACCAATACAGGTACCATTTTTATCTCTGATGTAGACAATATTGCAACCCAAGTGTTTGCACAGAAAGTTGATCCGAGTTTTATAAATACCGATTTTTCATTTTCAGCACTATGAGGGCTTTTTTGACCACTAACATCCATTAAAAACAATTTTGAAGAAGTTATATCTGATGAAAAGGCCGAGAGTTGGGCTAAGAATATTGTTGATGCGCTTGCAAAGAAAGATGGATACTTCCCAGACCTCATGAGCGATGGGCAGCCTCGTTGGTGAATAAATCTGCGTGCTTTGTATCATTCATGAGAAATGACAAAGAAAAATTTTGCAACACCAATAGCACTGAAACAGTTTCTTGAGAACTATAACAGGATAATCCTCCTTCGAAGTGATATAACTATAAAACAAAAGCAAGATCTCTCTGTGGTAAATTCACGCGGATGAGTTCCTAATACTCAATCCCTTATCAATGCACTTTGAGGTCATTCCTTCTTTACCTCGTATCATGGTCATGCACCGTTTTTCTCATAATATTTTGATACCCTTCTTTCAAATAATGTAGAATATAAAGATGCTCTCTATGAAAGATTGCGTTCAAAGAATAAAGTGAAATCTTTAGTGGAAAATTGGATCAGTGAACTCAAAAATTGAGTGAGAACCATATCAGAGAATCAACTTCATCAACTTTTTTCTACAGATACACACGTTAAAAAATCAATGAGAAAAGAGCTCGATGTGCCTTTTGGGCTTCTCACGAGCACAAGCTGGATCATTGCTCTCGGTTATGATCCGGAACAATGTATACAATGAGAAACCCCAGAAGTATGTCTTCGTAGAATTCTCATTCAGGAGAATATTATTCCTGGACCAAAATGATTGTAAAACAACTCTTCGTATAGAAAACATACCTCTTTCATAGAATTGTTAGAGGTATGTTTTCTATACTAATAATATTAAAAATATATTTTTAATATTATTAGTTGATTTGCAAATAAAGTTATGTACAATAAAAAACATACCATTCGGTAGCAATTTTTGCACATGAGGAAGAGCAAAAATGAACAAACAAACCGTATTTCTTTTCCCCAGAGGGATCAGGATGCAGCTGAGCGATGCACTTGCTCAAAACTACGCCATGTCGTTCAAAGCGATTTGTAAGTGCTCTACCATGGAGACGCGTGTGCTCAGCATTTTTGCTGATCATGCTACGTTTTTGGCAGAAAAAATTCATATTATGGAACGGTCGAAGGGTCGTCTCTCAAGGGATCGTCCCATAATGGTCTCTGACCAGTCGCCCGTGTTGTATGTGTGGACAGGACAGGGGAGGCAAGCCTTCGAAGTTCATTTATCGTCCGAGGAGTATGGGCGTGCAACTTGCAGATCTCCTGAGGATATTGCTACCTTGTCAGCTGAACCAACCCCCTTCGTGACCACAGCAGAACCTGAAGGAACCAAAGAGGTTGAGGTTTTGGATCCTGAGATGGTTCGTTGTCTTTTGGCTTTCAAAAAAGGGCTTCAATCGCCACGTCAGGTATCGGTAACGGTTGCTCGTTGTCAGGAGGCCATTGCTGCACATGATCATCTGAATGTTGTTTCACTCTACCAGCAGTGGTTTGTGAATATGATGGTGGCTATTCAGCCTCATACGAGTGCAAATATAGCTCGTGTTCGGATTGATCACGACCGTCTTGAAGCCTTGCTCATCCGAGCTGGGTATGCATTCAATAGTCAGGGCTATCTGATAGCTTCAGGCGATCCAAACTTACCAGCGTTTGAGCAGCTTCCACCAACCATCGTTCAGGAAAGTCAAGATCAGTGGGTAGGTACTGATGTGGCTTCAAGGTCACCTCTGCTTGCTCTGCTACCAGAAGGTTGCGCTGATCCGGTAGGGTATCTGACTGATTTTTTTAATCAGATGCTCGTCAAGTAAAATTACAAATCAAATCAAAAAGAGGACCAATTTAAAACTCCGCTTTCCATGGGAAGCGGAGTTTTTCGTGATGTTGGATATCCGATCTATTTTGCTATTTTTCCATCGCCGGTGCTATCTCCGTATTCAACTTGGGTTAACACTATTTTTACATATTTCGCTTCGAGTTCCGAATCTCTTGCTGGTCGAAATTCTATAGTTGCACTCGTATTTTTCGGAAGAATTCAAAAGTTTCATCCGTTAATATTGAGGTCTCCTGTATGATTCACAAAATTTTGAATGAATTTGCCGTTCATGTAGAGATCAATGCTTACTTTTTTAGCACCAGGATTATTTGCAGAGATGGTAAATGAACTAGTATAAGGTGATACATCATCAAACGTTTGATATTTCCATGCTCAAAGAGATCCGCTATTGGTGCTGGAAGGTTGTGTAATACCAGATATTTGAGTCATTTTGAGAGATGCTTGAACTGGTGCTGGTGTAGTGATGATTGGCTTGAAGGCTACAACATTTGATGGAAAATATACTTCATGAGTTCCACCACCAGAGCTACCTTCCAGATCATTTTCACTCACAGACTTGAGAATAAGTTTTACCGTTCCGCTGTATGTATTTGGGGCAATTACTGTCACAGAAACAGGAGCATTCTGATACTTTTCAAGATTGAAGCCGCTACCAAGAGTACTTGCCCCATTGCGTACATCGATAATTTCACCATTTGCCCGGGTTGTCAGGATGAAGTCTGACTTTTTTGCTGATGGATTACTCAATACAAGCACTACATCGTGACCACTGATATTGAGTTTTGTTTGTCCGTTGTTCGTGATAGTATAGCTGAGAAGTTTTGTTTCTTCTCAAGCATACGCTGTAAATGTACCGAGACTGAGTGAATGGTCCTTGAGACTGATATATGGTTTGTTTATTACGGGAAGATTAGGTGCTTTTCTCGAATAAATCTCACTATCATTCCACACACATCGAATGGATGATTGAGGATTACTATTAGCGTTGAGAAGACAATTTTTGAGTGCTTCTGATTTGGTGATTGATTCTGTAGTGATGAAGATTTTTTCATTCAAATATCCTCTATAGAGACGCTTTATAGCTTCTTCTTTATAGATGGTAATATCATTCCATATACACTCAATAGTGGTGTCCTGGTATTTACTTCGATCTCTTTGACAATAATAATCAGCACTTGATCTGGTGATACTGGAAAATCGAGATTTTTCTATCCCATCTACAACTAATCGATATGTAGCTGTGACAGGAGTTGGTCTTGAGATCTGCACCATGACTCATCCAATGAATTGCATCGCGTTTGCATTGTCACCACAGAAGTAGTATGCGCTCGTAACACTTGCATTAATCGTCATACATTCTTTTGTTGTGAAAAAAGAATATGTGGAATGTTCTTCAAAAAAAGCAGGATTTTTTGGCTGTATTATGAGATCAAATGTTTTACTGTTTCCATTGTATATATTTCGCTCATCTCCAATGAAACTGAGAATAACATGATTATCAGAATTGATAGACGCTTGCGTGGTCACACGAACACCATTATATTCTAACCATACTGATTCAATATTACGAGCGGAACCATATCATGTGCGCAATAGATTGATGGTAGTAGGTTCTGTCGTGCCATTGTAGGATGTAACACGAATCGATCCTACTTTTGTAGCATCTCACGATCGAAGATATCTGACTCATCCATTTGTCGTACTTACTTCAAATGTTGTCGGAATAACTGGTGGGGTAGGTATGACTGGCGGAGTAATATCTGTGAGTTCATTAATGACGAGCTGATAAATAGCAGACAGTCGATAAGCACCGATTCGCTGAAATCGTGCGAGTTTGCGTTCAAGTTGAGCAAGAATATTTGGACGAATATCATCACCTTCACGATTGATCATGAGTTCATATCGATTGATGAGTCGATCTGCTGTTCGTTCATCACGAGCTGTCAGGGTATAGGCAAATGCCTGTTGTGTCATTCCAAGAAGGAGTATGACCGTTATAAGTATGCGATATATAGAAAGAAAGAAAAATAGAGTGCTTCTTAAAAGAGAAGGTCGTCTGTGAATTATATAAAAGTGGGAGGGGACGCAACAAACCTCACACATTCTTCATAAAATCTTCAGATAAACCTCAGGTTTCATTTTGTCAATAGTTGCCACTGGTCTCATATCCATTTCAGAATATATATTTGACATATGTATATATTTATGTTTTAATAATCATGTCAATAACCAATAACCATGACGCATCGAACAACATGAATTTTTCACTCAATCGTAGCTGAAAAAGAAAATTATCGTACATCTGTAGAATACAACAAGCTTATGAGTTTGTTGGACTATCCTGAATCTCGGTCTGCCGCACTCGAAACACTCGTTCATCAAGCTTCGAAATCAGGCTATGAGGAGGTGCAAATGCAAGCAATGGCTGCACTCGCAACACAAGTGGAACTACCAAAATACATTCTTGATCAAATTACAGCCCTTGTTTATCAAGAATCAAATCTCAATGTTCAGATGGCAGTAATTGAACTTCTCTCATGACATGGGTCTCATGTACGTATAGCATTTCATATTCTCAAAGATATGATCCATGATTGACTCTCTCGTGATGAGTGATATATGCTTTCGTGACTCTACAAAAAAATGAAAATGCAATATTTTTCCGACCAAAGGGAGCTTGCTCTTTTGTAAGAGAAATAATCATTGATGTGACTCATCTTTTCCAGGTGAGTTTTTTTACACGTGCATAAAAATCAATATGATGCATTCTATGCAACGAATCAACCAAAGTATTATTGAGTCACATCTCTTACATTCCCTCGGACTCTCTCGAAGTCGATCGGCACAAAATACATTTTCTCCTTGATATTTTGACCGAGATAGTATTGAAGTATATAATCCGACATTGCCGAGCGATCATATACTTTGGTCGCGTGGTGACGCTCCTTTGTTGAGTCGTTTTGATCAAAAAAAAGCACTTCATACATTTGAGATATACTGGAAACATGGATGACTTCAAGCTAACAAGATAGCAGTATCTCTTCTTAAGAATTGCCTAACAGAGTGGAATCAACGTCTTGTTCTAGAATCACTTTGGGTGGAATGATCTCTCGATAAAGAAAAGAAAATATTTTCTTCTTCGAGGACCCAGATAGCTGCGGATATTGTATATCGTCAATCTTGCGCTCATCTTTGTTTTTTTTATGGAGCATCACAATGTATTATTCCAAAAGAATGGTTTGTGCCAGATAACACCACATCACTTTTCTCCCGTATCAGCACTTTTTTTCAGCGATAATTATGTCAGATCATACTCAAAAACATCTTCTCATTGCATATGCACTTCAAGTTGGCCTCACTCAACGTGATTTGGTTTCATACGCTTTGGTAGCTCTTGAGACACCTCTTGAGGCATGGCTTGTATCAAGTAGTATGAAGGAGGAGCGAAAAGAAAATATACGAGAGAATAGCGCGAAGACTTCGATGCAGGTGATTGAGGATGTTGTCGAAAAAGGATATTTGATTCTTCTGCGGTGAGACGATGCTTATCCGCAATCACTTGCATCGCTTTCTCATCCTCCTGAGATGCTTTGGGCACGTGGGAATGTGAGCCTCCTCAATACTCCCTCGATTGCGATTGTCGGATCACGCAAACCGACCCAATATACACAACGATCTCTTGATATAATTATCCCAAATCTTGTTGATGCGGGATATACAATTGTTTCTGGTGGTGCACTTGGTGCGGATACGATCGCTCATGAGGTTGCTCTGAAATGTGGTTGATCAACGATTGCTGTCTTTGGTACAGGGATCGATCGATCCTATCCAGCATCCAATCGAGCACTCTTTACGCGTATTCTTGAGAGCGGAAGTCTCATTATCTCGCAATTTCCGCTTGGTACTCAAGGGATTGCATACAATTTCCCAATACGAAATGAGATCGTCGCCTGACTATCTCTCGGACTTCTTGTGACAGAGGCAGCTGAAGAGTCATGATCTCTCATTACTGCAAATCTTGCACTTGAATCGAATAAAGAAGTATTCGCTCTTCCATGATTCATAGATCACAGTGGAAGCTCTGGGGCAAATCGCTTGATTCAAAAATGACATGCAAAATTGATTCTCAATGCAGAGGATATTCTCGTAGAGATTGAGCGTGAGAGAGGGATTATGAAACCAACAGCTAAATGAGGTGTCTCCTGAAATAAAAAAACTAACTCCTTACAAAGTAAAAGAGAGAACTTAAGTGAGATTCATAGGTGAATCTATGATGCTATATCGGCTGGTGCAGTCCACATGGATATGATCTCTCAGGAAACAAATATAGATATTTCCTCACTCTTTGCACATATGGCAGAGCTCGAAATTGCCGGAATTATTACTCAATGACCTTGATGATATGTTCTCTCCTAATACTCCCCGTGAGCTTGCGAAGCTCTTTGGTGAAACCAAGAAAATTATTCTCCTATGATCGGCTACTTGAGGCCATGTGATGCCTATTATTGCTTTTACAAAACATCTTCCTGACAAAGATTATATCTACATCACCGCTCCCGATTCCCTCGAGGAGAAAATGGCAAAGATGAATCATATATCGACAATCACTGCCCCCATCGAGCGACTCAGGGATACTTCTTGGACTGCAAAAATTTGATATATATATTCTTTTCTACCGTTATTTTTTTGGGGAATACACAAGTTCTCTCTGCTCAAGAAACAATGATACTATCTCATTATGAGCAAGGGTTGACCAGGATCTGTACCACTTTCTCTTGCTGGAAAAGTACTCTGAATGCAACTTGCTATCCATGAGTCTGACACAATCCCATGAAAAGCAAACCGATTGCTCGGAAAAATAGCTGATATTATCTTGCTTTGATATGACGATGCTTCAAGGTATTTTCCAGGAATGAATGCTCTTGTGATAGGACAAATTCTTGATCCGATATGGTATAAACATGCGGAACTCTCATCCGCTATCACATGGAAGACAAATCTTCGTCATATTCTGGTAATATGTGGATCACAAGGGTCTCGTGCGATTTTCGAAGAGCTTGCTCACACGATCGGTTCCATCGATGCTGAGTTCAAGATTATTCTCGGTACACTCAATCAAGATATGAAGTCCCAATTTATACAATATCCTCATGTAGAGACGATTGATTGGATCGAGAGTTCAGATTTACTTTTCGTCTTGCAAGATACGGATCTTGTTGTGACTCGATGATCAGCAACTACCCTCGCTGAGCTCTCAACATCCGCGGCACATTTTATTATTGTTCCACTTCCGGATGCTATGAATGATCATCAGTATCACAACGCTCTTTATTATGAGCGACTTGGTCATACCGTACTTCCTCAAACAGATCTCTCTCTCCTCTCACAAAAAATAAAATCCACACTTCTCCTCTTATGAAAATACAAAAAATAGGAATTCAATGAGATATTGGAAGTTATAATTTCATCGCTCTTCAGGGTTATCTCTCTAAAAATAAAATAGAGGCTGAGGTTGTGCCACTCTATACGACCGAATGAGTTCTCCAGGCACTTCAAGATGGAATGGTGGATCTCGGTCAGTTTGCTCTTGCGAATTCCACTGGGGGATTGGTGGATGAGACGATTCGTGTGTTGGGGTATTATCATTGGGATTATGTCACGCATTATGCTATCAAGATAGAGCATTGTATTCTTGCTCGGATCGGATCGACGTTGGAAGATATTTCCATTATTATGGCTCACGAACAGGCAATCAAACAATGTAGAAATAATCTTGTAAAACTCTACCCAGAAAAAATACTTCAAAGTGGGGAAGGTGAGTGGAGTGATAATGCTCGAATTGCTCGTGGTCTTGCTCATAGTGCGCTTCCAAAACATGTTGGTTGTCTTGGTCATCGATCACTCGCAGAGCTTTATGGACTCCAAGTTCTTGCAGAATGACTTCAAGATCGGGCTGACAATGAGACGACTTTTGTGTTGGTGAGATGAAACAATGTAGAGTAGCATTTGGTTCAATCTATGAAATAGTTGCAATGACTATAGATAAATCTTTCATCATTTCATGGAACCATAAATCAATGAGTATAGTTCATGACAATGGTTACAAAAATAACACCTCTAGAGGTGTTATTTTTGTATGCTTCATCGCATGATAGAGGTGAATTTGAGATTCATTGACCTGCAACTTCAACCACTTTGCATCGCACTGAGAAGATATTGCTATAATGAAGCCATAGATAAGATAGAGACTAGATTTTAGTAATTTCTTGTAAGAACTTTTCTAGTCATATGAGTCAGGATTGCTGAAAAATTGTTATGAGTACTGATCAGAGAATTGGAAATGCTCCAGAATTTCTGATATGAATGATATCAGTTATGGTTTTTACTCCAAAGCCAACCCCAATTTTACCTTTGTATACTTCACGAATTTTGTTTGTATATATATGAACATTCTTTTCAAAGTTTACATTACTTCAGGTGATTGCATTCGTCGAGATCGCATAGAGAAAAGGACTTTTTATATTTCCGATCATGTTTTTTATTCTTCTTGACGGCGTTGATGGTGCTATTACCGGTATGAGAGCAAGATCTCTTTTCTTCATTTCAAGGAGAAGTTGTTCTCCATCAACGGTATCAAAAGGGATATCAGGGATAATGCATCATACAACTCATGATTTCTGACAAAGGTCGAGGAATGGCTCGAGACCATACGTATATATGCGATGATAATAGGTCATAATAAGTATCTCACAGTCTGTATTTTTGTGTCTTCTATTCATCAGCTGGAATACTCATTCTAAATCCATATTATTCCCAATAGCTACATTATTGGCATCCGAAATGACAGTTCCATCAGCGATAGGATCATTGAACGGGATTTGTACTTCAACATATCTACTATATTTGCAGAGAAGATTCAGTATCTGTTCACTCGTTTCTTTATCTGGATATCCGGCTACGAGATGTGTCATCATAAGATTGGACATATGCGTGAAGGTAGGGGATAAATTTTGCGTCAAAATAAGGTGCTGTTATAAAGAGATCTTTTTCACCGCGACCTGAGAGATTGACAACAACATTAGTGTTGTTTGGGAGGGTTGGAAGTATCTTGATAGCATGAGCAACCGCATGAGCAGACTCAAGTGCTGGAAGAATTCACTCGTACTGCATTAGTATTTGTACTGCCTCCAAAGCCTCGCGGTCTGTGGCGGCAAACATTTCAAGACGATTGATGCTTTGTAGATATGCAATCTGGGGGGATACCCCAGCATAGTCAAGACCTGCTGAAATAGAACTTGTTTCCCTGATATGCCATTCAGTTGTTTGTAGGAAGATAGATTTGAATCATTGGGTAACTCATATTTTTCCATCTGCAAATCGGGCAGCATGCTCTCCTGTATCAATTCATCTTCATCATGCCTCCACTCCCATTAGCCTTGTATTTGTATCGTCGAGAAAGTCATAAAATAAGCCAAGGGAATTGCTGCCGCCACCAACACAAGCTATAAGTATATCAGGGTTGGCACCAATTTTTTCCTGAAATTGCAATCGAACCTCTTCTCCAATAATTTTCTGAAAAAATACGTTCATGGATGGATAGGGTGCGGGACCACAGGCAGTACCGAGAAGATAGTAACTCTCATCAGCATGAGCTATCAAATCTTGAAGTGCTGCGGTGATTGCGGAACGAAGAGTTGCGCTCCCGGTATGAACGGGAATTACCTTCGCTCACGCCAACTCCATAGCATATACATTTGGTCTTTGGCGGTCATAATCTTTTGCTCCCATATAGATAACACATTCTATCCCCATGCGCGCACATATACTTGCTGTTGCGATGCCATGTTGTCATGCGCCTGTTTCGGCAATGATTCTGGTTTTTCCAAGATATTTTGCAAGAAGTGCCTGTCCGACACAATGATTTATTTTATGGGCTCATGTATGGTTCGTTCATTCGTTCTTTATGAAGAGTCTTGCACCACCAAGATACTGAGAGAGCCTATTACAGGATACAAGTGGTGATGGACGTCCTATATATTCTCGATAGAGCGCATGTAGATCTTGGAGAAAATTTGGATCATCCTTGAGTCGAAAGAATGCTTGTGATATTTCTTCCATGAGTGGATGGAGTAGCTCTGGTATATACGCCCCTCCAAAGTCACCAAAGTATCCAGATCGGTTTATAATGATTTCTTTTAGCGTCATAGTGGGTCAAAGTAAGTTTGTAATATGTGTTTCATTCTTCCTCGAGTTTCAGAGGTAATGCTTTGTGGGTTTTTGGGTAACATAGTTTTGATTCGCTTTCTTTCTACTTCTGAGAGAGAAGCAAGATGATTTGTGAGCTGAATGGGTGAAATTTCGAGAAAGATGGATTTCAAAGTAGTATAAAATACCTCATCATCTTCAAGATGAGTTGCGTTTGTGGAGTTCATAGTCTATAAATATTTTGAAATAGTGTTGTCTTCGTATTGGAGAATGCGATTGCCACGACTAACAGTTGTGACCGATATGGCGAGTTCTTCGGCAATGGTACGTTGGGTTTTGCCTTCTTGGAGCATTTTGAGGAGTCGTATGCGATCGGCAATCTCAGTAATTTCTGCTGGTGTAAGAAGATCAGCAAGTACACCTGACAAATCAGTGATTGTGTCGATTCGCCACAATGTATCTGTAACAAGCTTCAATCATTCTGGATACTTCATATATTGTATTAGTATGGTGATACAATATGAGTTCTTTCATAAAATGCAAATAAAAACTTACCGATTTTGGTAAGTTTTGAGGACTTTAATTCGATAGAAGAGAAGAATTGATGTTAAGCAGCATCTTTCGCTGATTTGAATAATACAACATTAGAGTCTTGTTCTTGTCTAAATAGTGTAGATATTTGTGTGATAATATGTGTCCGAATATCATCGATCTGTTCTGATAGCATGATCTTTGCATATTCTTTTTCTCCGTTTTGGTTGATTTTTGTAACACCAACACCAATATTTGACCATTCTTGTGAATCAGTCGGTCGTGATCGAAAAATGCTTGAAATAGAGATATTCTCAAGAGGAAAATCTTGTTGAATGATTTGATGAATTTCTTTAGAAAAACCTTCAGCCTTTGCTCTATATTTCAAATCTCTGCGAAGTGTTGCTGTGAGAGTTTGATATTTTTCTTGGTATTCTTCTGGAGTCCAAGATGATGGATTTTCATCGGGATAGTAATACTCTATGGTGGTTGGATTGATAGATCTGATGATAAAGTTATCGATCTCGTCATGTGAGGCTATAAGATTCCGCATATTGATTGAAAATAATAGATTTCAAAAATTGAGTGAAACTCCAATTCTATGTTTTGTCGATGACTTGTCAAAAAAAGTTTCTCCATTCTCCTCTTTTCGCTTTTTTAGAGTTTTTCGCTATAATTCCCCAAATTTTTCTATGTTTGCATTTTCTGCCGTTAATCTGGGCTGTTCCAAAAATCTTGTCGATCTTGAGTTTGCTATTGGGGAGATACTCAAATGGAGTGATCGTGTCCCAGTTGAATATATCAGTGATCCAGACGATCCCAATGCTGAATATATTATCGTGAATACGTGTGGTTTTCTCTCGTCTGCACGCCGTGAAAGTGAGGAGACGCTTGCGTACTATGATTCTCTCTGAAAAAAGCTGGTCCTCATGGGGTGTTATGTCTCTGTCAAAGATGATGCATTTCTCTCGAGTCTCAAGAACCTCAAAGCAGTCGTTCCATTTATTAGTTATTCTACAATCGAGGAACTTGTGACCGGAAAGAAATCAAAATTTAACCTTGGTGCTATTGCACGCGCTCGCAAGGCGGCACATGAATCGAAGGAAGCAAAACTCACTGAATATCTCGAATCCATCCAAGCACCTGGCAAATGAAACAAAGCCTTTGTTTGGACTGGTAATGAAGTTCGGGCATATATTCATGCTCCTTTTGGATATGAATATCTCAAAATTGCAGAAGGATGTGATAATAATTGTACTTTTTGTATTATCCCTAATATTCGCGGACGACAGAATTCTCGAAAAATAGAGGATGTACTTTCAGAAGTGAAGATGATGCTTGCAAACGGAATTCGTGAGATACAGATTCTTGCACAGGATACGACTCGATATGGTACAGACATCAATGATGGCAAGAGTCTCCTCCTCGATCTCCTTGAAAAAATAGACCAGTTAGAGGGGGACTTCAAATTTCGAGTCTACTATCTCTATCCTGATACACTCACCCTTGAGCATCTTGATCGACTCGCAAAACTCAAGAAATTTCTTCCATACTTTGACATACCATTTCAGCACGCGAGTGAAAAGGTCCTCAAACTGATGGGTCGTCATTATGATCGCGCACATATTGATGATATGCTCTTGAGTATCCGTACAAAATTCCCTCAATCTTTCATACGAACAAGTTTCATTGTTGGTTTTCCTGGTGAGTGAGATGAAGATTTTGAAATACTCAAGGCATTTGTTGAGAGAGAGCGATTTGAGAGTGTGGGAATTTTTGAATATCACGATGAACCCCTTGCAGCCAGCTCGAAACTTCCGAGTAAGATAGATGATGAGACGACGAGAAAAAGGTCAACCGAAATTGGTGTCATTCTTGAGCGTATCTATACCGAACAGAGAGGCACACGAAAATGACAAGAGAGCCAAGGATATATCATGGAGCTTCGTAAAAAGACGGCTATTATCCGACGAGAAATCACAGCCCCAGAAGTTGATGAATACGATGAGATAGAGTATAGATTGATTGACTCACCACGGGATCAACTCGAAATTGGATCCTTTGTTCATTATTGCCAACCATCGTAATTTCCCCCATGAAGTTTTTTCAGAATCGCTCCCTGATCGTTATCTTTTTGATATTCAGTCCTCTCTTTTTTTCAGAGGGCGTTTTTGCTGCATCTGGAGATGTGACTCGATCCCAATTTATCTCGACGCTTCTTGAGGCAAATTGTGATTCATGTAAGATCGTGAACGCAATCGATGCATGGAAATTTGAGACGCCCCGTTTTGCAGATGTAGGACTCTCGAATCCTGATTATTATTGTATTGAGAAAGCTATTTCTAAGTGATATGTTGAGGGATATGATAGTGCCACTCTCTGCCAAGATGGATCGAATGCATCAGGGTCAAAATTTTGTCCAAATAATCTCATCACGAGGATTGAGGCAAGTGCGGTACTTTTGCGACAAGCATTTATTTGGAGTGACTCACAAGATGTTGCTGATACTACCCCACGTGGCACTATAACTGGTTTAGATCCACGATGGAATCGATATGCGCGCAAGGCGATCGAAGCATGACTTGTGACTGGTGATATCAATACTATCCGCTGGAATGATCCGATTTCTCAGATAGAGTGGACGGATATGCTCACGAAATTTGATGCTATTAAAATGTGTGTTAACCCATTCTCTAATCCAAATTCCTTTGGTCTTGATATTGGAGTAAATTCCAGCTCGACTGCTGGAGGAATAACTACTTACAATCTTTCAAGTTTCGTTGATGGTCGTGATTCGGATGAGGTCACATATGAGTGGATTATCACGAAGAGATCACCTAGCGTACCGGATGTTATTGCTACCTATTCAAGTACGAATGCACCTACAATATCACTCAATCCGAACGAAGAATACGGTGTTCATCTTCGAGTCAGGGATGTAGCAGGTATCCAAAGCGAGGCGTTCGTATCGCTCTCAAATAATGCGAATCAAGTGCTTGATCCGAATTTATCAACCATTTATGGTGGTAATCCAACGGTTGTGACTGGAGCGATAGTTGGTAATACGGATCTTATGTGGAATGATAATTGATTATCAAGTAGTACATGAGCTCTCTGGAGTTCTAGTTATACAACAGCTTGAGCACACCAGATTTCTCTTATTGATAGAATTGGTGATAATGTTATGACTCGTATGAGTACGGTTGGTATCATAGCGAATACCGATCTCGATAGTGATGGAATCTCGAATGCAAATGATCTCTGTCCAAGTATCAAGTGAACTCTCTCAAATGGTTGCCCATCTATCGTGCTCTATGGCGAAAAAACACCAACATGAGTGTATATTGAGACGATCAACCAAGATACTAAGGAAGTAGCTATCAACTATACAGGGGATAGTCAAGCTGAGGTAAATTATGGAGATGGATCAGATCCTGTTATTATTTGGCCGGGAAGATCGTTCCATATATTCCAAGGTGATCTTGGAAATTATAATGTTTCCCTTCGTCTTCTTGGAGGTCGAAACGCCTGATCATTTTTGTATTTGAATGTTGGATTCGATGGAAATGGAGTAGCATATGGTGGAAAAGTTCGGTGACTCTATGATGGTGCAAGTGCGTGTGAAAAGACAGCAATTTCGAGATATGGATCACTCGATGTTGTAGTAGCCTGCAATCAATGTCCATGTCCACAAATGATCAATTCTCTCATGGATATTAAGGCATGTGACACGCTCTATCCAACTTTTCTCTCTAATGACAAATCCACCCTCTTCTCTCAGGGTCCGTGAGTTGATGTGAGTTTTGATTTTTGATTTTAATATATTTTTTCAATGAGTACACAACTCCATCTCCATCAACCGGGAAATATTTTTCGACTCCTTGCAACAACCATTGCGGGACTTGAGTCGCTGACGAAATATGAGATCCAAGATCGTGGACAAAATTTGCTTCGTAGTGAAGATCGCTCGCTTCTCTTTGAGACAGATCTTCGATGAGTTTATCAATCACTCATCTCAAGTCGCTATGCGAACCGTATCTATCTTGTTCTCTGAGAATTTGAATGAGTCACTGATTTTGATGAGCTCTATCGAGTGATGTCTCTCATAGGCTGGTCATCTCTTCTTCCGCAAGATCATCCAGTTGTTATCGATGCAGCTTCGATCACATCAGAACTCTCAAGTATTCCGAGCATCCAACGAGTTGCAACAAAAGCACTTCATGAGCAGATACAACTTCGACCACAGTATGGACGTGATGAGATTCATATTGAGCTGCTGCTCAAAAAAAATCGTCTCTCTATTCTTCTCGATATAACCTGAGAAGCACTCCATAAGCGCGGGTATCGCAAAGAATCATGAGAAGCACCACTCAAAGAAACACTTGCAGCAGCACTTGTCACGCTTTCTAGATACCGAGGCAATACATCATTCTATGATTATTTTGCTGGTTCCGGGACGATCGCTATTGAGGCAGCTATGATTGCTCGTCGTATTGCTCCAGGACTCTTTCGAGGATTTCGTATTTCGTCACTTCCATGGCATGATGATGGGATTCTAGATGAGGTTCTCGACAAGGCTGAGGCTACTATACTCCCAATAGATCAGTGCAGGAATGGTGACAAGGCGATAAAGATTTTTGCTTCAGATTCTGATGCATTCATGCAAACAATCGCACTATCGAATGCGAGGCGAGCTCTCGTCGCAGATATGATTGAGTGGCGAACAGGAAGTTTTGAGACACTCTCTCGAGATGACCTCGCGCTGGGTCAGCCCATACATTGGGTCAGCAATCCACCATATGGGGATCGCATGGAGTTGAGTGATGATCTTCGATGGTCACTCATTGATTTTCTCAAACACTCACTCACACGAGGCGGTATCATCATGGCGGATGAATACGTCCATGAAGAACTACGAAGAATTTCTTTTAAGAATCGTAAATTCAATCAGGGAGGAATGAATGCATATTTTTATAGTAAGTAAAAATTGTGAAAGATTGGAAAACTCGGAAAAAATCGGTAAAGTATAGTTATATTTCATATCTTCATTTTTATGAGCAAACATCATTCTTTGGGAAGTCAGAACAATATTATGATTGCGGGTATTGCTCTCGGTGCTATTGTGATCGCCATTCTCCTTGCAGTCTTGGTCAAGGTAACTGCCGAGGAGCATGAATGTGAGAAGAAAATGGGATTCTATGATACATCTACTCGTAAGTGTCGTATCAATACTTCGACTGGAGAGCCAATCGAGGCAAACACCAATAAAATTACCTTTACAACACCAAATCGTGAAGTAGTCGTGACTGGCAGTCTTGCTCCAAATTTCAACGGAACGAAGACACTCATCAATCCTGATTTGAGAGAGATTTCTCGTGTTATTGAGGGTGTACAGGACTCGCTCCAAAAGCCGAGTATCGATACCAATGATCGAAAAAGATACGCATTTGAAGCAGGGCAACTTTCATTTGCTCTCGATATTCCAAAATCATGAGTATCTGTTACTGTCTATCGTGGTAAGAACAATCTCCTCTATGCAACCACCACCAATAGTGGAGCAATGACGCCAGGAGCTTATGTAGCGATCCGTGGACAACTCACAGCACCAGAGTATATCTCTCGAGTGATTCTTGCGAAGCTCGATGATGCATCACGAGCCACTTGTCGCATCTATGAAAGCAAGGTATCATCAGCAGGTACCTATTACTACACTCTTCAGGGCGCAGGCTGTGCAAAATTGGATAGCATGTACCAGAATGTGGTATTCAGTATGAACAATACTCGGATCCCATCTCTCATCGTGATATCACCAGAATCAAACACTCTACTTGATTTAGAATCTATTATTATTCCAAGTCCAAGATTTGTGCAATAAGAATGGAATACTATATCAAAAATAATCCCACAACAATAAGGGGATTATTTTTGAGATTTCTTCATGACGTAATGATTTTTTTCTATAAGATAATCTTGATATAATACTCTCTTATGCCGCATCATAACGATTTTGATCTTCAAAATTGGAAAGAAATAGATCTCAATATGGATAGTTTGTGGATAATTAATGAGCGAGCAAAAGGTGGGAAACACTCTAATTTTTACCATGGAAATTTTATTCCACAAATTCCGAATCATTTTATTCAAAGATACACAAAAAAATGATGATGGGTGTATGATCCATTCCTTGGTAGCGCAACAACAGCTATAGAATGTGAAATACTTGAACGGAATATCATAGGAATAGATATACAGGATGCGCTCATCGAAAGAGTAAAAAATCTGATTCCATCCAATCTGATTCATGCTCATTTTTGAGTATGAGATAGCGGGTCAAAAGAGATACTCGAAAAAGTACAGAAGATATTGAAACATCGAGAGATTGATGGCGTAGATCTTGCAATTCTTCATCCGCCATATGCTGATATTATTAAATTTAGTGATCAAGAAGGTGATTTATCAAATACAAAAGATACCCAACATTTTCTTGAATCCTTTGGTAAAGTCATTCACAATACCTACAAAATTCTCAAGAAAAAAGGCTATATGGTGATAGTAATCGGAGATGCATATAAGAATAGCGAATGGGTGCCGCTTGGTTTTATGTGTATGACTGAAGCTCAGAAACATTGATTTCTCCTCAAATCAATAATAGTGAAGAATATGGAAGGGAATAGAGGAAAGATGGGTGCGAGCGGTATATGGAAATATCGAGCCCTATCGAGTGACTACTACATTTTCAAACATGAGTATATTTTAGTTTTTAAGAAATAATAAAACAACCCGGAACATATTTTTTCTATTACATAGATACTTATAGTCTGTAGATTTATAGTCATCATTTCTTATAGTGAATTTACTTTTATTTTTCGTCTATCATGGATATTAAGAAATCTTTTTGAGAAACAATCCGAGCTTTACGAAAAGAGAGAAAAATTTCTCAAGAATGACTTGCTGAAAAATCCTGACTGCATAGAACCTATATAGGTAATGTGGAAAGATGAGAAAAGAATATTTCTCTCGAAAATATCGCTATTCTTGCAATAGCTCTAGAGGTGGAAATAAAAGATTTATTTTCGTAAAACATGAGTCTTTTATGAGTCATAATCCATTTAACGAGGGAACGCAAATTCATAAGATATTTGAGATATTATCAGATTTAAAATGGCATTGTTCAGAGCATGAATTACCTTGAAGCCAACCAGCAAAAGCACTCCAAATGATCCGACAAAAAGGGTATGTGATGGAAAAAGTAGGATCAAATTATGAGAAAAGGATATTATGTTCTGTATGCGGGAGAAAAACTCCACATAGAAAACTTGCTTCTCTCGAAATTCAACATACCTCTATTGAGAGGACTAAAAGCTTAGATACAAAATTAAAAGAAAGAATTATATCTCTATATAACGGTGAGGATGCTATTCTTTGATATGCGCCGACTGGTCGAAAAATAGAAGTTGATCATCGGATTCCTCAGATTCGGTGGATAGAAAAAGAAGAAGATTATGAAGATATGACTGATGAACAATTGAAAGCACAATTTATGCTTCTTGTACGAGAGCATAATCTTCTCAAGAGTCGTTTTTGTGAAAAATGCAAAAAAACTAATACGAGACAAAAATTCCTCTGAATTAAGTATTTTTTTCAATGAAATGAGAATTATACAGACAATTTATGATGTAAGTGATGTGGTTGGCACAATCCTGAAGAGTGGAAAGCATCGCTGAATAATAAATTATCTTGAAATTAGATATAAATTGAATACTATGAGTAACAATTAATAATACGAAGTATGAATTATATTGGATCAAAACTCTCTCTTCTAGAGTTTCTCTATACTTCCATATCTTCCGTAGTTGAAGATCGAAGATATGTTTTTTCGGATCTTTTTGCGGGAACTGGCACTGTTGGGAGATATTGGAAACAGAAGGGGTATCAAGTTTGGGCGAATGATCTTCAGTATTATAGTTACATCCTGAATCGCCACTATATTGGCAATCATCAAGATCTCTACTTTACGGGTCTCACAAGCGATATTCCGGAACTTCTCGTAGCCGGAGTGAACGAAATAAAGAATATTGTGCTTGCGCATTTGAGTCAGATCGAGCCCACAAGCTGATTTATCTATAAGAACTACTGTTCTGGTGGAACACTCTGAGGAGAATATGAGCGGCAGTATTTCTCAGATGAAAATGGGAAGCGATGTGATGCTATTCGTACGCAGATAGAACTCTGGAAGATGGAATGAAAAGTGACGGAAGATGAGTACTTTTTTTTGCTTGCGTCACTCCTCGAAGCAATTGATAAGGTTGCGAACACCGCTTCCGTATATGGCGCATTCCTCAAGAAGCTTAAAAAATCTGCACAAAAACCACTCGAACTCAAGCCTGTTCAATATCACCTCAATGATCATGATCATATTGTGACAAATAGTGATGTGGGATTGCTGGTAAGGAATACAAAACACGATGTTGTTTATCTTGATCCACCGTACAATCACCGTCAATACAGTGGAAACTATCATATTCTTGAGACGATTGCAAGATATGATAGTCCTGAGATTCATGGCAAGACAGGTATGCGAGACTGTCGCGAACAAAAATCAGATTATTGCAGTCGATCAAACGTTAAAAGGGCGTATAGTGAATTGATAGAAAATATTGATGCAAACTATATTTTCCTCTCGTATAATGATGAATGATTGATGAGTCATGATGATATTCGAGATATTATGAGTACAAGGTGAGAGTATGGATTTTTCACCCAAGAATATCAACGATTCAAGGCAGATAAGACAGAATCAAGAAATCATAAAAAAGATCGAGTAATAGAATATCTGCATTATGTAATCATTAAAAATCCTTAAGCCTAAAATAAGAGTCACGATATCTGACTCTTATTTTATTTGCTTGCGACTCAATAGTATTCTCATAAAATACAAAGAAAAAATGCAACTCACGAAAACGCTTCTTCATACCACAGATGCATACATCAAAAAACTCGCTGATGGAGGGATTCAGACGGTTGAGGATATGTTGACTCACTATCCACGGACACTTGAGGAAATTGGGGGAGTGGTGCGAGAGTGGGCGTATATTGATGTGAGTTCGATCAATACGATTGAGGGGATTATCGAGCATATTTCACGAGAGCGCACTAGAAATGGTAAACAACTTACTAAGATCACTCTTCGCGATATCCATGGAAGCTATGTGGAGGCGGTCTATTTTCATGCGAATTATCAACTCAAGAATCTCTCAAAAGATCAAAAAATCACCCTCATAGGCAAACCAAAATATGAGTATGCAAAAATGAGTTTTGTGAGTCCTGAGATCAAGTTCTCTACGGAAAATATAAGCGAGATACGCCCACTCTATAGCGATATAAACTATATTCCAGGATCTTGGTTTGCAGCGAAGATACCCCTTCTCTTCGAGTATATAACTCTTCTCGATGATCCATTGCCTCGAGATTTTCCTACCTATCAGACGCTTCTTGGATTTCATGACGCGGTTAAGATGATTCATACACCTTGAACACTTGAGGAATATGAGCGTGCAAAACATAGTCTTGGGTATCGTGAACTCTACAGCTATCAAAAACGAGGCATTGAAAAGAAGTTTGCTCTTCAAAAGCAGAGCCAAGGACATAGTCTTGTGGTTCCACTCAATGCGGACTATATGAAGGAACTCCTGACACGAATTCCATTTGAACTGACGAACAAACAAAAAATAGCAACCTTTGCGATCCTCAAGGATATGGAATCTCCTTATGCGATGCATCGACTTTTGCAGGGTGATGTCGGTACAGGTAAGACGATTGTCGCTTTTCTGACAGCACTTCATCTCCATCATGCGACGGGTGCACAGATTGCTATAATGTCGCCAACTGAGATTCTCACGAGACAACATTTTGCAGGATTTGAAAGGGTATTTGGTGATTTTTGACTCTCGAGTGATTTGCTCGTCGGAGCGCTCACACCCAAGCAAAAAAAAGAAGCAAAAAATCGCCTCGCAAATGGAGTGACGGATGTTATATTTGGGACACATGCATTGATTCAGGAAGATGTACAGTTCGCGAAGCTCGGATATGTAGTGATCGATGAGCAACATCGATTTGGCGTGAATGAACGCACCGTCCTCGAGACCTATTTTTCCAGTCGGTGAGCATGTCATCCACATGTGCTCAATATGACAGCAACCCCGATTCCACGAACCCTCTCTCTGACAATCAATGGTGATCAGGATATGTCGATCATCAATGAATATCCAAAAGGGAGAAAGCCTATCTATACAAAAGTACTCAAAACAGATCATCTCACTGATCTCTACCGTATGGTCGAGAGTGAAGTGACGAGTGGACATCAGGTCTACTGGGTGTGTCCTCTGGTCGAGGAGAGTGAGACACTCGATATTGCTTCTGCTGTCTCGAAGAGCGAAGAACTTCGCCTCATTTTCCCAGATCTCACAGTTGGTCTCATTCATGGCCGTATGAAGTGATCAGAGAAAGATGTTATTATGCAGGAGTTTATAGCTGGTAATATCGATATTCTCACGAGCACATCCGTGATAGAGGTTGGTGTCGATAATCCTAATGCGACTATTATCGTGATTGAGTGATCAGAGCGATTTTGACTCTCACAACTTCACCAATTCCGCGGAAGAGTCGGGCGTGGGCAGGATCAGTCGTACTGTTATCTCCTCACGAGTGAGGATCGAAAAAAGACAGAGCGACTGCGAGCTATGGAGGAGACGAATGATGGATTTATCCTCTCTGAGATTGACCTCGAGCTTCGCTGACCCGGAGAGGTGTATGGTGTGAGACAAAGCGGTGTCCCTGATTTCAAAATTGCGGATATTACCGATCTCGAGAAAGTGAGTGAAATTCGGGAGACGATCATTGCTTATTTACAACCATCATAAATTATGGCACGTATCAACGAAATACTCTGAAGTCCACATGAATTCTTGCAAAAAATCTTTCAATGACTCTCAGAAGATGCGATCGATGTGAGTGGCTGCGAACTTGATCATATATGTTATCGTACAGAGACGGTGGAACGATATCAATTTCTCAAAAATCAAATCGAGTCTGGTTATGGAAAACTTCTCGATGAATCAATAATTGGTTGAAGACCCATTGCAACGTATCGACTCAATGATCCAGTTATTTTTGTAAATCGGAAGATCCAACTCTTAGAGCTCCCATCACCGAAGGCAACAAGTTTTTATCCAGAGTGATACGAACATGTTGAATTTGTCATAGATGAATCATTTTCAGATTTTTGCTCGCGTTACTCATGAGTTTCTTTTGATACAAAATCCCAATTAAAAGAAATCAACCCTGATATATCGAGAAAGTATTCGTTCGGAAGTGTAAAATTTCATCATGCATCCCTTGATCAAGTTATCGAGATGGAACAAGTAATAAAAATGAATTAGGATAACATCATCGATTATCTTTTGTACTTCTTCACCATTGAACCAACAAAATCTTCAATCGAAAGCTCAGCCGCATGAAGTTGCTGTGGTATGAAGCTTGTTTCGGTCATACCAGGTATCGTATTGATCTCCAGTACAACCAGTTCTCCTCGTTTATTGAGAATCATATCGGTGCGAGAGATGTCCTTGCATCCACAGAGCTTATGCACTTGAAGGGCGAGCTCTTGGATTTGTTTTTTCAGATCATCATCAATGTTTGCTGGAGTGATTTCTCTACATCCATTTGGTGAATATTTTGCACCATAGTCGAATATATCACTTTTAGTGAGTATAATTTCTGATGGTGGGAGAGTAAGAATATCATCATTTATTTCTACTACTCCACACGTAAATTCTCTCCCCTGAATATACTCTTGAACGAGAATATCAGATCGTGTTTTGAGTTCTTTTATACATATTTTCCAAAGCTCCTCCTGAGAATTTGGTTTATAGAGTGATACACTAGACCCATCAGCGCGCGGTTTGACAATGCATGGAAGATCAAGAGCTATTTGATGGAGTTCGTGAATATCTCGTACTATAAATGATTGAGGAACTCGAATTCCGTACTGTCTAAGAAAATCACCAGTTTCCTGTTTGTCTATGGTGAGTTCTAACGATTGGCTTCATGATCCGATAAAAGATAGCTTTGTTTTCTCAAGGATACGGGCAAATTGTCCATCTTCACCAAAAGCCCCGTGCATTACTGATAAAATAATACCCACATTCCCTTCCATCGTTTTCAGAAGATCATCGAGATTGATTGTCTTTTCATCAAGAAAATATTGTCCTTGTTGGGTCAGAAGAACGATGTGAATATCCAGATTTGGAGTATCTTTTAATGTATTTGCTATGTTTCTTCATGACGCGAGAGAGACATTATGTTCTGATCAAGGTCATCCGATAAAAAGATAAAGATGTTGCATGTGATAATGAGGCAATAAGCATAAGTTTCCATTTTATCTTTGAATAGTTTTTATACAACCATTCTTCTAAAATTAGCACGAAAATAAATAAGTGCTAATTTTATTTGACACAGAAAAAAAGTATGCTATACTCCCCATGTTGTTAGCACAAAGATGTTCTCTGTGCAAACGAAGAATATTTCATTTATTTCAAAAGTTATGTCAAAAATTATTGGTATCGATCTTGGTACAACTAACTCATGTGTTGCGTTTATGGAAGCGGGATCTCCAAAGGTGATCCCAAATGCAGAGGGTGGAAATACAACCCCATCTGTTGTAGCAAACAAAGGTGGTGACACGCTTGTGGGTATGCCAGCAAAACGTCAGGCAGTTATGAATCCTGCTCAGACAATTTTCTCAGCAAAGCGATTCATTGGTCGTCAGTTTAGCGAAGTTCAAGCGGAAATTAAGAATGTTCCCTATAAAGTAGTTGCCGGTTCCAATGGTGAATGTCTCATCGAATACAACGGTGAGAATGTTCGTCCAGAAGAAATTTCTGCAAAGGTTCTTGAGAAACTTAAAGATGACGCGGAAAAATACCTCGGATCAAAAGTTGCAGGGGCTGTTATTACTGTTCCAGCATACTTCAATGATTCCCAACGTCAGGCAACTATCAATGCTGGTAAGATTGCTGGACTTGATGTAAAACGTATTGTGAATGAGCCAACTGCCGCAGCTCTTGCATACGGTCTTGCAAACAAGAAAGATGAGAAAGTAGCGGTCTATGACTTTGGTGGAGGTACGTTTGATATTTCCATCCTAGAGATTGGATCAGAAGGTACATTCGAGGTTCTTGCAACTAATGGTGATACTCATCTTGGTGGTGATGATTTTGATCAGAAGATATTTGAGTATATTGTTGCTGAATTTCAAAAGGATCAAGGTGTTGATCTTCGTAAGGATCCAATGGCAGTTCAACGTGTTCGTGATGAGGCGGAAAAAGTGAAAAAAGAGCTCTCATCAGCGACAGAGGTTGATATTAATCTTCCATATATTACGGTTGATACGAGTGGTCCAAAAAATCTCTTTATGAAGATTACTCGAGCAAAATTCGAAGAGCTTATTGCAGATCTCGTGGAACGATCTATCGAACCATGTCGTAAGGTGCTCAAGGATGCAGGACTTCAAGCATCACAGATTGATGAGGTAATTCTCGTTGGTGGATCGACTCGTGTACCTATGGTGCGAGCCAAGGTGGAAGCATTCTTCGGAAAGAATCCAAATAACTCTGTACATCCAGATGAAGCGGTAGCCGTTGGTGCAGCGGTTCAGGCTGGTATTATCCAAGGTGATGTGACTGACGTGCTTCTTCTTGATGTGACTCCACTGTCTCTCGGTATTGAGACCCTTGGTGGTGTTATGACTCGTATGATCGAGCGTAATACAACGATCCCAACTTCCAAGTCTCAAGTCTACTCGACAGCTGCTGACAATCAAGATAGTGTCGAGATCCATGTTCTCCAAGGTGAGCGTGAAATGGCTGGTGATAACAAGTCACTCGGAAGGTTTATCCTTTCTGGTATTCCACAGGCTCCGCGTGGCGTACCCCAGATTGAAGTTATTTTTGATATTGATGCATCCGGTATTCTTCATGTAACTGCAAAGGATAAGGGAACTGGTAAAGAACAAAAGGTGACCATTCAGGCAGGTACGAATATGGATGAAAAGGAAGTTGAGAAGCTTGTAAAGGAGGCAGAAGCTAACCGCGAATCTGATAAACTCAAGAAAGAGTCGATCGAAGCTCGTAATCATGCGGACTCGGCTATCTATCAAGCAGAAAAGACTCTCAAAGACAATGAGGGAAAATACGACGCAAAAGATGGTGAAGATGCAAAGGCAAAGATCGAAGAGCTCAAGAAAGTTCTTGAGCCTTCTGATGCATCCAAGGCTGATATTGATGCAAAACTCAATCCACTTCAAGAGGTTATGATGAAAATTGGTCAGGCAATCTACGCACAAGGCACAACAGATGCGGAGACTGCAAATGACAAGAAAAATGACGATGGAACAGTTGATGCAGAGGTAGAAGAAAAATAATATGAATTGACAAAATAAAGTATCTCAATATTAATATTTGAGATACTTTATTTTGATTTTTACTGTCGAATATATGTTTTCGCTTGAGACGAACGCTGAGCTTATATGAGCATCACGGACAGTAAAAAAGATACTTCCGGATAATCCGAAGATACTCTATCCTGCTTGCTGAATGGATATTAGTCTTGAACAAACATTTCCACAAGCATCTGTTACATATCTTGACCCATCTGATACGGCATGTGAAGCATTAAGAGTTGATACGAGCAGAAGAGTCCTTCAGTTAGCACTTCCTACAGAGCAAGATATAGGAAAATATAATTTAATTGTTCTTATGAATCAAAATGGTGATTTCTCTACTTTGGATGTTGCGCGACATTTGTCAGAGAGAGTCTGATATATTCTCGCACTTTGATTATCATGGAATTTTGACGCAGAGAGATACTTATTTGATGGACGTTTTGAATTAAACGGTGTATTGTTATCAGACAACAATAAAAATACGTACTCATTGATACAAAAAGACATTGAGGAATATAGAAAGATAAAATTTTATTCAACTGACACCCTTAAGAGAACTCAATTTTTCCGTCATGCAGACTGGTATCTTTTTTCACCTTATAATTAACTGAGCTTTATGAATACATTACGAGAGTATGCCACATGAGAATACGTTCAGGCAACATTGAAGCAATCTGACGCCATTATCGCAATTATTCAAGCGAATATTGTGCGACTGGTATGAGAACAAGTTGAGCCACAACAGCAAGACGGACAAAGCGGATCTTTTATCTATTTTTCAGATAGACCAACTGAAACATACGTCGTCTATATTTTGAATAAGATAGTGCTTGAGATGCTTGCTGGAAAATATAACAAACCCATCTCAGGTCTTCATATTCATGATAATGTTAATACAGAGTGATCAGTGATTTGTTGGCCACAAAAGATTAATACTGTTGATGAAGCAAAGAAAGTTTTGTCTGATTGGTTATGACTCATTGGTTCTCTTTTTGCTTCTGATATACAGGACATTAATCATTTTCATCAACCCGAAAATACTCATTGGATCGAAGATACACCGACTCAATATGGAATTCACGTAGAGCTTCAGTAGCTAGAAATATTTTATTGATAGAACCATGGATGATCTTGAAAAAAGGTTACATAATTTGTGAATTTTCACAAAAGAGATAAGTTGAAGTACAAATGAGAAAACTAATTACATACGTGGATATATGAAAGGTGCACTAAAATTACTCATGCAGTATAATATACCGGAGGATAAAGACTATCAGCTTATCATCCGATCTTTTCAGGATCTCTTTAAAATAACAGAAAGGAATCATATTCACACTACATCATGATTGTTCGATCGTAGAAGAAGATCTGAACTATGTATGAATGCTCTTGAAAGGTATCGTGAAACTTTTACAGATGAAGAGTATGATCTTCTTAAGTGATTGCTACGTCGAATTCGTCTGGAGAACTGGACAAAGCAACTTTCTGCACCTTATGGTATAATTCGAAATTCCGATCTCAAGAAAGAACTCTACCTTAATGAAATAACTGATCTATCTAAAACAGTTTTTGAACCACGTGAATATATCGGTATTGATCCATGAGCTGATTCTGATTTAGAGGCACCATCGGTTATTACTGCTATGACACCACCAGGCTATACCCAGCCAATACATAGTCATGATTCCACAACAGAAGTGACTTTCTATACTGGAGATTCGGAAGCTATATATTACGATAATTGAGTAGAAAGAATTATTCCAGTATCGTCTGGAGATATGGTTATTATTCCTCAAGGTATTACTCATACAATCCGAAATCCAACTCTCAATCCAGTGAAAAATATTTCAGTTAAACTCCCACAGGCGCTCCTTGATCGCTGTAATACGCTTAGTAAAAACAGGGCATCTGGCGTGGAAGTTCGTCGTATGTTTTCCAATAATAATGATGTATATTCTTTTGACCTGACCGATCTTCATCTTGGTTATAGTATCGAGATACATCGATTTGATTATGAAAAATTTCACTATGTCACCTCTCGTTGAAAATCTCTTATTTATGTGTTGGATGGTGGATTCCTTATAGATTTTCTCCCTAAAGATGGTGAAATACAAACAACACAAAATGTGCTTGTTCCGTGAGATGTTGCTATATGCGAGAATATGAGATCTATTCGACTCGAAGCAATTCAAAGAATTGGTTCTGTTTATATGGTGACGTTAGTATAATTTTCTCTCTATGGGTGATATTCTTCCATTTCCATCTGGTAAGATAAGAGAACAAAAAGCTGAGAATCATCCGCCAGTTGTTATCGAGTATGTACTCCCACGCTCTGATAATCTTTCTCGCGATAGGATTATGCAGATTCGTATACAGGTTGCGGAAATTATGAAATCTTCAGATGAAGCAGAAAGTTTCTCTCTGCGAGAAAATGGCTTGATGGTCTATGATGTGATTATTGATACTTTGAATGAACCGATAGCAAGTATTGATCTCGATGCAGTTGAGTTTTTGCTGGCACTCATATTCCGTGATGACTATGATGAAGTATTTGATATCTTTGCTGAGTATATACACAGCTTTATAAGAACTTTTCAAGAATATCACAATCCACATGCACCAAGTACTGAATCATATGATATGAAACAAGCTGATATACTTTATCAGCAGATTGATGAATTGATAGCAAGATCTGATGATATTGTTTCGAGAAAATGGTTTTTGGCAGTGAAAAAAGTTTTACCGACTGTAAATCAGGTACTCTATGATCAGCAAATTATTGCACAAATTTTTGAGGAATAATTTTTCTTAAAAATCTCATCAGAAAGCGATTTTATTGAAAGAAAAAAAAGAAAGGGAAAAAAAGTCAAAAAATCTTTTGACACCCCAATCATTTTCTATACAATCCCCCTCGCTTTCGCAAGAGGTAACCCCTCCATCGAAAAGGTCATTAACACTCAACACAAGAAGAAAACTCCATCTCATACAAGAGATGGTTTTAAGTAATATCGAGTGTTCGCGTAAGCGAAACACTCACAATCAAGATAACAGCGAATCGCGCAAGCGATTCAAAGCTATCGTTCGTTTTAAAGAGTTTGATCATAGCTCAGGATGAACGCTAGCGGTGCGCCTAACACATGCAAGTCGAGCGATGATGGGGGTGACACAAAAGAGATAAGAGAAGTGCATGCGAAGCATGTTTTTCCTTTGTATCCTTTGTGTCACTTCTTGATTAGCGGCAGACGGGTGAGTAACACGTTGGAATCTACCCCAGAGTGAGGGATAGCCCGGAGAAATCCGGATTAATACCGCATAGTCCCGAGAGGGTAAAAGAGCAATCTGCTCTGGGAGGATCCTGCGTCCTATCAGCTAGTTGGCGGGGTAAAAGCCCACCAAGGCTATGACGGGTAGTTGGTCTGAGAGGATGACCAACCACAATGGGACTGAGACACGGCCCATACTCCTACGGGAGGCAGCAGTGAGGAATCTTCCGCAATGGGCGCAAGCCTGACGGAGCGACACCGCGTGGAGGACGAAGCCTTTGTTGGTGTAAACTCCTTTTTTCTCCGAAGATAATGACGGTAGGAGAAGAATAAGAAGCAGCAAACTACGTGCCAGCAGCTGCGGTAATACGTAGGCTTCAAGCGTTATCCGGAATTACTGGGTGTAAAGCGTCTGTAGGCGGCAGAGTAAGTTTGGCATGAAAGACCGGGGCTTAACCCCGTGTTTGTGTCGAAAACTGCTCAGCTAGAATCTGGGAGAGGGAAGCAGAATGATGTGAGTAGGGGTGCAATCCGTTGATACACATCAGAATACCAAAAGCGAAGGCAGCTTCCTGGAACAGTATTGACGCTCAGAGACGAAAGCGTGGGGAGCGAAAAGGATTAGATACCCTTGTAGTCCACGCCCTAAACGATGATGACTAGGTGTCGGCGTAAGCCGGTGCTATAAGCTAACGCGTTAAGTCATCCACCTGAGGAGTACGGCCGCAAGGTTAAAACTCAAATGAATAGACGGGGACCCACACAAGCAGTGGATCATGTGGTTTAATTCGACAATAAACGAGGGACCTTACCCAGGCTTGACATCCCGAGAAGTCCGATGAAAGTTGGATGTGCCCGCAAGGGAACTCGGTGACAGGCGCTGCATGGTTGTCGTCAGCTCGTGCCTTGAGGTGTTCGGTTAAGTCCGTTAACGAGCGCAACCCATGTCGTTAGTTATTATGTCTAACGAGACTGCCTGAGTTAATCAGGAGGAAGGTGTGGATGACGTCAAATCAGCATGGCCCTTATGCCTGGGGCCACACACATGATACAATGGTCGGTACAAAGAGTCGCAATACAGTAATGTGGAGCCAATCTATAAAGCCGATCTCAGTCCGGATTGAGGGCTGCAACTCGCCCTCATGAAGTTGGAATTGCTAGTAATCGTGAATCAGACATGTCACGGTGAATCTGTTCCTGGGTCTTGTACTCACCGCCCGTCAAACCATGGGAGGTGCTTTTACTGGAAGCCCCCGAAGTAATATTGGGGTCCATGGTAGAAGTGCTGACTGGGGTTAAGTCGTAACAAGGTATCCGTACGAGAACGTGCGGATGGACTATCTCCTTTCAATAGTCTCATATGATGATGGATGTTTTCTTCTGGTGCCGAGTGTCAATGACTCTGTTCATTAACAAACACAAAGTATAAAACGATTAGTTAAAAAGCAATTTAACTGAAAAATAAAAAAGAAAATGAGTAAAGAAAAACAAAGAAATAAAAAGAACCAAAAAAGAGTAGTCTTTTCAAATTCTCATATTTCCAGTCTTTCTATTCAATTTCACCAAAACTCTTAGAATAGATGAGTAGCAATACTCTTATTATTCCTAAGAATAGTTATCAGTTTGAATTCTTTCGCTAAACGAGTATCAACAACAAACACAAAGAGAATAAAAAGCTAATCTAGAGATAGAAGGCACTCAAGATATACTTCCCGTCATACGGAAATATATCTCCTTCTATCTTATTCTGGTATAAATATGGTTACGGCACAGAGTGGATGCCTCGACTTGTGTATCCGATGAAGGACGTGGGAGACTGCGATATGCCTCGGTAAGCCGTCAACAGGCGTTATAACCGGGGATTTCCGAATGGGGGAACCCTAAAGAGCGAACCTCTTTAATCCGTAATGGAAGGACACTTGCTGAATTGAAATATCTTAGTAAGCAAGGAAAAGAAATCAATTGAGATTCCCTAAGTAGTGACGAGCGAAACGGGATCAGCCCAAACCTGCGTAAACTTATGGGTGCAGACCTTGAACGCAGGGGTTGTAAGAGTTATTTACCGTCTTCTGCAAGGACGGACAAAGCGATAGTTTGGATAGGAGAAGGACTTGGGAAGGTCCGCCAAAGAGGGTGAAAGCCCCGTAACCGAAATCCTTATTATCTATTTGCAATAATTTCTTGAGTAGCATCAGACACGAGAAATCTGGTGTGAAGCTGGGGAGACCACTCTCCAAGGCTAAAGAGTACACAAGATCGATAGTGAACAAGTACTGTAAAGGAAAGGTGAAAAGAACCCCGGGAGGGGAGTGAAATAGATCCTGAAACCCTGTGCCAATGAAGAGTAGGAGCCTGTATTTATACGGGTGACTGCGTACTTTTTGTAGAACGGACCAACGAGTTAGCTGTATGTGGCAAGGTTAAGGGAGAGTATACCCGGAGCCGTAGGGAAACCGAGTCTGAATAGGGCGATTTTAGTCACATGCACTAGACCCGAAACCCATGCGAGCTACTCATGTGCAGGCTGAAGGTGTGGTAACACACACTGGAGGGCCGAACCATTTAGAGCTGCAAGTCTATTGGATGACATGTGAGTAGGAGTGAAAAGCTAATCGAGCTGGGAGATAGCTGGTTCTCCGCGAAATATATTTAGGTATAGCCTCATAAAGCAACAGTCTGAGGTAGGGCTCTGATAAGGTGAGCGGGTCGCGAGACTTAGCAATCCTTGATAAACTTCGAATGCAGACTGCCAAGTATTATGAGAGTCAGACAGTGACGGAGAAGCGCCATTGTCAAAAGGGAAACAGCCCAGATTCCTGTCTAAGGTCCCCAAATATACACTCAGTGGAAAAGGATGTGAGGTTACTGAGACAACCAGGATGTTGGCTTAGAAGCAGCCACTCATTCAAAGAGTGCGTAATAGCTCACTGGTCGAGTGATCTTGCGCCGAAAATTCAACGGGGCTTAAGTGTATTACCGAAGACGGAAACTCCAATTTTATTGGAGTGGTAGCGGAGCGTCCTCTATGCCGATGAAGGTGAGTCGTAAGGCTTGCTGGAGGTACGAGGAGTGAAAATGTTGGTATGAGTAACGCGAACAGAATGAAAACTTCTGTCACCGAATGCCCAAGGTTTCCGATCCAACGTCAGTCGTGGTCGGGTTAGTCGGTCCTAAGGTGTACCCGAAAGGGGAAACCGATGGATAGCAGGTTAATATTCCTGCACTTCAAATGTTCGTTATTACGACGTGGGGACATATCGGGTCATTGGAGAGGGTTATAGATTATCCTCAAATTATACAACAGCGGACACTTAGGAAAATCCGGGTGTCATTACGAAAGAGTATAGTTTCTCTCAAAGTGAAGGCGTAAGCCCGAGCAATGAGAAGTCCTACAATGATTTGGTATCGAGAAAAGCCACTAAGGAGAACAAATGAAACCGTACCGCAATCGAACACTCGTGGGCTGGTGTGAGTACACCAAGGTGGACGGGATAACTATGCTTAAGGAACTCTGCAAAACAGCGGTCGTAACTTCGGGATAAGACCTGCCTGGAGAGTAATTCACTCTTCAGGCCGCAGCTAACGAGCCCAGGCGACTGTTTACCAAAAACACAGCTCTCTGCAAACACGTAAGTGGAAGTATAGGGGGTGATGCCTGCCCAGTGCCAGAAGATTACGGGGAGGGGTGCAAGCTCTGAACTTAAGTCCTGGTGAACGGCGGCCGTAACTATAACGGTCCTAAGGTAGCGAAATTCCTTGTCGGGTAAGTTCCGACCCGCACGAATGGCATAACGGTCTGGGCACTGTCTCAAGCATAGTCCCGGTGAAATTGCAATATCGGTAAAAATGCCGATTACTCGCAGCAAGACGGAAAGACCCTATGAAGCTTTACTCTAACTTGGCACTGATGTATTCAGTTTGATGCGCAGGATAGGTGGGAGACTATGAAAGAGACCCTCTGGGGTTTCCCGAGTCATCCTTGAGATACCACCCTTCACTCTGTGTACATCTAACCCCATATTGGGGGACAGTGCTTGGCGGGGAGTTTAACTGGGGCGGTTGCCTCCTAAAAGATAACGGAGGCGCACAAAGGTATGCTAGTCCCGGATGGAAATCGGGATGGTCGTGTATTCGCATAAGCATGCTTAACTGAGAGACCAACAAGTCGATCAGATACGAAAGTAGGTGAAAGTGATCCGGCACCAACATGTGGGAGTGGTGTCGCTCAACGGATAAAAGTTACTCTAGGGATAACAGGCTGATTCCGTCCAAGAGTTCACATCGACGACGGAGTTTGGCACCTCGATGTCGGCTCGTCGCATCCTGGGGGTGGAGAAGCTCCCAAGGGTATGGCTGTTCGCCATTTAAAGCGGTACGCGAGCTGGGTTCAGAACGTCGTGAGACAGTTTGGCCCCTATCTGCTGTGAGCGTTTAGGAATTTGATGGGATTTGCTCCTAGTACGAGAGGACCGGAGTGAACGAACCTCTGGTGGATCGGCTGTCGCTCTAGCGGCACTGCCGAGTAGCTACGTTCGGAATGGATAACCACTGAAAGCATCTAAGTGGGAAGCCAATCCAAAGATGAGATTCCTCCAAGAATTTATTCTTGATAAGTGCCCTTGGAGACTACAAGGTTGATAGGTTGCAGGTGTACGAACAGCGATGTTCTCAGCCGAGCAATACTAATAGCACGAATGATATTTATGCAAGCTTTTTATTCTTTTTGTTGACTCGTCAACCGAAAGCAATAAGAACTGATATCATCAAAAAACGAGAGAAAAAACAACAAAGAATATACCTTAAAATATATCTCCTACCTTTCTTCTCTCAAACAACTTTTCAGTTGGAAAGTAATTTAACTAATCGTTCTATACTTTGTGGTTCTCAAAGACAGCATCTTGGTGTTTATAACGCGTGGGGTACACCTGTATCCATTCCGAACACAGAAGTTAAGTCACGTCGTGCCTATGGTACTTCCGTTAGAAGCGGTGGGAGAGTCGGTAGACGCCAAGATGCTATTTTTGAGAGATGAACATACTCGAGAGAAAGCAGCACTAATCATTGATACACAATCCAGACTTGATAGAATGGAGAAAGATTAATGAAAAGTACAAACCAAAAGAATACGAAACCATTGGAAGCCACTCCCGACATCCGTCGATAGAGACGCTTCCCTTTTTCTTTCAAGAGATACGCACCAAGATACAACACACTATGGGTGATTAGCTCAGTTGGCGAGAGCATCTGCCTTACAAGCAGGGGGTCATTGGTTCGAATCCAATATCACCCACCATAATGTTGATTGTAAAGAGAAATCCCCCGGACTCTGATGAGTTGTGGGGGATTTTTTTGATGGTTTAGGGGAGGAATATTCGGAAGAAAAATCCTTACTCAGTGATGAGTAGGGATTTTTATTAAGGGGGTGGAAGGTTAACGTGCACGACATGCTACAGGCATCGATGGACTTTTATTTACATAAATTTTCCATTCTGTTGCATTATCACATGAGTGAAATGCGAATACAGCATCTCGAATCTTTAAAAGAGATTCTACCTTTTTGTTTGATTCACCATCGCAGGACATAGGTTCATGACGACAGGTAGCTGAGTTGTCTGTATTGTCACGAAAGGTTGAGAATCTTTCTTTCACCGCTTTCATAATAGGATCAGAGTCCACATTATGACTTAATTCTTCATTTATTGGAGCTTCAGGTTTGAAAATGAGAAAACCTACAACCAATAGAACGAAGATAAAAACTAAACAAGTAATTAATCCACTTCTGGTCACTTGAAAGAGGATTTTTTCATCCACACTCTTATTTTCTGTCGACATAACTTTTCTCCACACCCCATCCAGTCTACCTGAACGGGGAAAATTGAATTTTTAAAGATGGTAGACATCCTTGGTACAATTTCCCAGTCATAGTAACTGGATGAACTCATACTATATGATTTTGTCTATTCTGTCAAAATTCCCCTCGCTTTCCTTCAATTTTCCATATAATACCAACCGTTCTTGAACAGAGATACAGCGAGTGATACAGAGACAAGTCATTATATATACTTCCCTGCCCGAGTAGCTCAGTTGGATAGAGCAGGAGCCTTCTAAGCTCAAGGTCACAGGTTCGATCCCTGTCTCGGGCACCATTCTCACTATACACATGGATCATTAGCTCAGCCCGGTTAGAGCACTTGCTCGACATGCAAGGGGTCACTGGTTCGAATCCAGTATGATCCACCATAGATATATACAATAAAAAATCCTCTATTCACATTCAATGTGAATAGAGGATTTTTTATTTTTCAAGAGCTTAGTCTTGAATACTTACTTCTTTGATTGAATTCTTCATAGAAAATTGTGATTTCCCAAACTCCTTCTGAATATGTGATTTAATTTCTTGTCTTGTTGCTTCGAGATCTCTCTCACCTCGATGAGCCTCTCGCATTCGATTCTTGTAGTCATATTGATCCCAGTCAACCACGCGAACGAGACCATCTTCTTGTGCTTTGTGATAACATTCTTCACTACAGAACCCTCCATGAGATCGAAATGCCTTCTGTGTTGCTAGAAAATGAGCATTGCATGGGGCATAGCGACAGTTGTGTATGAGGTCGGTAGCTTCCTCGGTATATATACACTTTCCGATGGTTGTATGCGTTGTTTCATCGCCTACTTGTGTTGAGATACGATCATCGAAGGTATAGAGGTTACCGAGCCAATTTCCATCATTATACTTATTTACATACTTTACCACACCTCATTGGAGTGAGTAGAGCTCATCGAATCATTCCTGAGTCATCAGAACAGAGAGTTTCTCACATCGTATTCCCCCAGTACAATAAAATATTACTTTTTTCTTCCCAAATTCAGTTTTATACTTTTCAAGCAATTTTGGAACTTCACGAAAGTTGAGTGTTCCGGCTGGAACAGCATTCTTAAAATGCCCAAGATCATATTCATAATCATTGCGCATATCGAGAATGACATAATCATCAGTTTTTCCACTATCGAGAAGTGCTTTGAATCCTTCTGGTGATATTTCTTTATGAAATTTGAGTACTTCCTCAGCTGTTACCTTCGATCCAAGTGTAACAATCTCATCTCGAACTTTTACGCTCATGCGAGGAAACTGGTGATCATCGACGGGTGTTGCCTTGGCATCAATATCCTTGATATCGCGAAAATAGTGAGAATTCTCAAGATAATGCCTGTATGACCAGAGTTGCCACGTATTTCCTGTTACGGTTGAGCTAATACCCTCTGTTCCGATGTAGACACGTCACTTGAGTCCAAGATCGCGACAAAAACTAAGATGTTCGAGCGCAATATCCATAACTTCATTTTCTGGAATATTGACGAATTTGTAGAAGGTAAGGAGCGAAAATTTTGGTTGATGTTTTGCGGTAAGTGGATTAGTCATGGATTGAAAGAGTAGAGGCAAAATTTTGTCGATTATACAAAAAAAGAGCCTTTTTGCAAAAGCTCTAAATGGTGAAAATATAGATAAGTGAAGTGAGTGTGATCGAAAGCAAGAGAATAACCACAACTACCCCAACTACTACTTTTCTGAGAGTATCTCGTTTCATAGATTTAGTAAGAATAAGTTTTGCCATCCAATGTAGCCGAATGTGTGGATATATCAAGTGGAATTTTCACATTCTCTGTATTTTCTGTAATTATATCAACTATTTTTTCCTGAAGCTTTTTCAAGTCAGTACTCATAAATGTTACAAATTGATCGAGAGTTCCAGAATTTCGTATTTGGAAGGTAATATTTGGTTGCTTCAATGCTATGTTTGCTGCTTCAATAGATCATGAATTCGATTTGATGCTGATTGTTATATTGTCATCATAGATTACATCTATAGCTCTCTCAGAATTGCCTGATTCATCAAGTTTTTCAATAGATCCAGTGCTCATCTTGAGTGAATCAAAGACTTGTGAGAGTGTTGTAATCGCCTGTATTGTTCACGAAGATGACTTGACGTCTTCGTTTGACCAGTTTACTTCATATTTTTTATCTCGGTAATCTCCAAGATGAGTAATAATTCCAAGCGTTCGCTCCATATCTTTCAAGTTTCATCTGAGCAGCTTGAACGGATCGAGTGCATCGTTGTTATACGTCTCCGAAATGGTGTAGAAGTTTGACTCTTGGCTACTGAGAAACTCATTGAGTGTTTTTAAGATATTCTCAATGCTTTGAACTTGAGATGGTGGAAGTTGGACTGGATTTCTTTGTTGGCGATCGAGGATAATATAAGGGACTTCATCAGGAAGGAAATATTGATTCTTGAGAAGCTTATGATAGTCACTAACAAGAGAATTTCCTTTGTCCAAGAGGTAGGAGAGAGTAGCCTTTCGCTCATCAGGAGAAGATATAAGATCAACAAGATCTCTCGTAAGACGTATCCACAATTCAATATTCTCACTGCTATTCAGGTTACCATTATTGATGGCATATTTTGCCATTTGTTCGGCAACGAGATTTTGAGTGAGGGCTTGGTCGAGGGTTTTCGCTCGGCTACTTTCACGAAGTTGTGCGAGAAAATTTGATCGTTCCTTCATACTCATAGCGTCTTTGTTGCTGAGATTATCACGGGCAACCACACCGAGATAATCAGAAAAGTTTTTAGGGGTTCGTCTGTTATCAATGCTGATTTTGACGGATTGTTTAAGTTTATTGATAACTATAGTGATATTTTGTGCTCTATCCACATCGATTCATGCAAGCTGTCGAACTTCATTTTCGAGATTTGAGAGGAAAATTGTACTGTCTTGTGTTGGAGATTTTTTATATCCTTCCATGAGAGTATTCAATCTTTCTCCAATTCATTTTTTTTCAATTGTTTCAGTTTTTCGCTTATTAATCATAAGACTTGATTCGATCGGATCGATATTCTCTTCAAGTACTATTTCTCTCAATATATTCACTTGATCTTGGATTTGACCTAAATATGTCGTCATCATTGATTGCTGCGATTGCCTTGTTCTGCTAATGAGTGACTCAAGATCATATCCTGGTGCAGCACTACGAATCCATCCTGGCTGTGTGATGTCTGCCATCTCAACAGAGAGAAGCTGCGTTGCTCGAAAAAAATCAGCTCAACGTAGATCACTGAGTTGTGGATTGTGCGTGAGGCTCATTCCAGGAAGAAGTATAAGACTAGTAAGTGAAATACTGTTCGTGTCTTTGAGTGTTACATTGATGGGCGCTGTGAGTGCGGTGATTCGAGGGAAGCCATCCTTTGTTCTGGTTGTGATGAATACTGCATCTTCACCACTCGTCACATCGAGCTCTGGAGAAGAGAAGATATTGTTTGCAGAGAGAGATACTACTCCATAGGTTGGTTTTTCGAATTTCCAATTGTTTGTTATGAGGCTTTTTGGTGTTTCTATAGCAGAGATGCTCCAGAATGAAAGACTCTCACCACACTGAAGATAGTAAATATCAGAGCCACTCAGAGTGATATTTTGGCAGATACTCGTATCCGATTGGTTCGATACCGTGTTTTTCTGGCTGATCTTTTCAAATGAGGCAATATCCACTCCAAAGAAAGCTATAGATCAAAGCACGCTTGTACTGAGGATGAGAGCGAAGGCGAAAAATACTTTTGTATGCATATTTGCATTGTGTCATATATACCCCTATTCTGTCAAAAAAATCAGCATATTTTTCTCTTTTTTCTTTTTTGAATAAAATTTTATAAAGTGCAAGTCATAATATTGGACAGATGAGGGTATGATTTGATACAATATCTCAGTAGTTCTTTATTAATTTCTATGAATTCAAATGATCAAAAGGACGTTGGTTCTGATATTCAGACGCCTGCGTGGTATACGAACTTTCTCTTACCTATCGGCTTGATAGTGGTTTTCTTGCTCATCGGAGGGCTTTATTTTGGATATCAATCATACTCTGCGAGTAAGGCTCCAAAACTTCCAAACGAATCACCATCCAATATCAACTATCCGCAAGTTTCGGCGAGTGGGGTTACGGTTGTGAAGAGTGAAACGACTATGAACGCTGAGTGGTACAATGATGCATATAAGACAGGAAATGCTGCACTTTGTGAGAAGATCACGATTGAGAAAGATCGTCAATCTTGTAAGGATGGTATTTTTGAAAAGGATGCTGGAAATTCCCAAAATATTTCTGTGTGTGAGAAAATATTTGACCAGACAAGAAGGAATCGGTGTAAGGATGCAATTTATTATCGAGAAGCAACAGCATCAAACAATAACGATATATGTCAAAAAATATCGGAATCGTCATCACTTCGCATGCAGTGCATTAACGAAACGACATTTGCAAAAATCCGGGCAAGCTCCACGGGAGTCCTTGATATTAAAGTCTGTGATATATTAAGTGATGATGAATCAAGAAATCGTTGTGCAGATCAAGTAAATGCAAAAAATTCTTATGATTCTTTTCTTGTAGCTCAATCTTCCAATAGTATTGATGCTTGTTCTAAGATTTCAGATGTTACTCTTAAATCTTCTTGTATTAATCAGCTTGCCATGGATCAAGCAATGAAAAATAAAGATATAAGTCTATGTAACCAAATAAAAGATGAAAACACAAGATCCACATGCCAAAAAGAACTTGGAAATATTCTTGATGAGCAAGCATATCGCCAAGCATGAGAAAAATCAGATATAAGTCTTTGTGAGAAAATATCAAATGCGTGACTCAAGATTTCATGTAAAAATGACATTTTTATGAGTAATGCTATTAAAAATAAAGATCAGAGTTTGTGTGAGAAAATTACACAAGAGGAACAGAAAACACAATGTCTCACATTTACTAGTAAATAAACACGAATATGAAAATCAATATTTTATTAGGCATTGCTTTGGCCCTATGAATGATCATAACGCCAGAAGTTAGTCTTGCTGCAAATTTCTTTACTGGTGCTACTGCTTCTGATAGCATCGCTTCAAAAATCCCAGTTATTGGTCGTATTGATAACGCAACGCAATCATGGAGTGGATCTCTAATTACAAATTTTGATGTTTGAGTTGGACATACGGTAAATGGTAGTATACCATCTCAGGAGATGTATTTTGATAATGCAAATCAATCTTTTTCTGGATTCTTTGTGCTCACTGCTGCATGTGTAACGACGGATTGTAAAAAAACTGATGGATCAAATAATTGGGATGAAAGTGCATTTGTAGCCTTTTTGAATGATTCAAGCAAGGCGTATCTTATCCAATCAGGATCGACTGATATTTATAAAATGAAATGATTCGCATGGTCGAAATCTTCTTGATGGATTAGTTTTGATACCGGTAGAACAGATACCGTAATATATGATAGATCTACTTGATGATTCGATGGGTTCGCATGGTCAAAGAATCTTTGATATATTAGCATGAAAGGCTTGGTTATGTTGAGTAAAGCCCCAAATATCAATATATCACATGGTGTAATGGTTGCAAATCATGATGCTACCCTTGGAACTGGTAGTATTGCTATCCCGGATGGACTTGAAGGGTATAAGCTTGAGTTTACAGGCACACCTGTACCAAAGGATTCATCATGATCCGATCAACCAATATGGACAGGCTCTACGGTAATTGTCGATCATATGGATTTTCGATTAGCTTGAGATTACAACTATATATTTACGGATCCATTCGGAAATCGTTCTGAGTGACCACTCAAGGTAGTTGCGAATGTTCCGGAATCAATCTTATATGCTGGCGGAAGTAGTCCTCTATTTCAAATTGTTGCAGCAAGTCCTAAGGCAAATGGAGCGGATAAACAATCTATTATTGTAAACCTTCATGATACATACTGAAATATGATTAAAGAGGAGTCATGATACAAGAAGGTTAGTTTTACTCTTGGAATTGAAAATACTATTTCTCCAAATCAAACCGACTTTTGAGGTATTGATAGTAAAACCATCCTAAAAAACCAATATGGAAACTCCATTGATTTTTCTGGTGACTTGAACGCATTAAGCGAATTTAGTACTCAACGAATACCATATACAGCTACTGCTTATTCTAAAACATATACAAATGTAAATTCAGGAACGCTAAATATTGTTAGTTATATGCCTACTGATGGGGCTAATAAAATCCAGATAAGTACTGCAAATTATAGCGTTGAATCTCTTTTGGCGGATACTACGAATGTTTGACAGGTTGCATCTACTAACTTTGCGGCTTTGCCACAAGATATGAATTTTTCCCAAGTAGGAAGTGGAATTTTTACGCTTACGAGCGGGGCTCTCGGAAAATTTGGTCTTGGGTTACCATTTGATACAAATTCAACATGGCCTCAATCACCAAATGTTTGATCGAATCTGAAGACATATCATTTGTATCACACACAAACAGGTACTACGAGTCTTGGATGAGTATTAAGCTTTTCTGGCATAGCAACCTGATCTACTGTGGTTGACTCAAACTACATGCCAAGTCATACATGGAGGTATATTGAAAAATGAACATCGAATGGAAACTTCTCACTTATTCCTCAGGTTGATAGTGCTCTCACACAGATTGATTTTGATCTACAGCATCAAGTTCTGCATACATTTACGGCTGGATGATTTAATTTTCTCTATAAAGTAGGTGGTGCAGCCTCCACGTGAGCTACTCAAAACCGTTGAATAAAAATACTCGGCAGTGCATCATCAGGAAATAAAGATGCGATCTTTGCTCTCAATGAAGTTGATAGCTATGCGAAAGTTGGAAATTTCCGAAAACCACAAGTACGCGATATGATTCTTCAAAATGTGGAATCACTCAAGCGAAATACACCGAGTAATGTTGCAGTCATTACAACTTCAGGTGAAAAATTAAGTAATTATCCATCAAAACAAACCATTATAGTGGTTAATAATGATTTTATTATCGACACGAACTGGTGATCTAAAACCGATTCACCGAGAGCAATAATTGTTCTTGGTGGTGATGTGATTATCAATGATAATGTACAAAAGATATACGCAAGTATCTTTACAGATAAATGAGTCAAGGCGAGTAGTGCTCCTTCAGATAAACAGCTCTATATCTATGGTACGTTGATTTCTGGGAACACGATTGGTACAACCGCAAAACTTGCTAATACTGTTTGTCCTGATTTTCTTCCTAATTGTACAGAACAACAGAAAAAAGACTATGATCTTAATTTCTTACGATCATGAGCAGCTGGCGCATCATCATACCCAGAATATTCACTTGTTATCGAATATAATCCAAAGCTTACTTCTGATCCACCTCCAGGATTCAAGAAGATGACTCGTTAGTCCTGAAAATCTCCTAATATTAGGAGATTTTCTTTTTGTAAAATGCATCCAAGATGTATGATGATAAAAATATCATATGTACGCAAAAATCAAAGGGATACTCTCGGATATCACCTCATCCAATGTAACGCTCATGGCAAGTGGTACGGGTATAGGATTTGATCTTCTCCTCTCTCCCCTCGCATATTCACTTGCAAGTCAGGTGGGTGAGGGTGGTGAGTGTGAGATGAAAATTTATCATCATCGTACCGAGGTGAGTGAGCTCCTCTTTGCATTTGGATCTGCTGAAGAGAAGGCGTTATTCCTCACACTTCTCAAAGTCTCATGAATTGGTGCGAAGACGGCTCTCTCAATCCTCTCACTCTGAGTTGATACTATTATTCAGGCGATTGAGTCTGGTGATGATAAGACTCTTGCATCGGTCTCATGACTTGGAAAAAAATGAGCTCTGAAGATTATTGTAGAGCTCAAAGGTGCGGTGAAGAACTATGATAATCTGGACACTCAGAAGAAATCATCATCCCTCAAGAACTCATGAGTCATCCAAACACCACACCAAGAGGCGTTTGCAGCGCTCATTGGTCTTGGATATGACCGATCTCGCGTAGAAATAGCATTATCAGAAATGGACGAATGATCATCTCTTGATGATATTATTAAGGGTGCGATTGCAAAATTATCTTATCGAGGGTAGTATTTTCACACTTTCTTGTAGTTGATTGAATAGATTAGTGTTACTCATCCAATGAGAAGATCCCCGCCTGCGCGAGGATGACATAAACAAATGGGGAACAAATACGAAAAAATCCAGAGCTTTATGCTCTGGATTTTTTAGCTTTTCATAACAGCCTCCGCAACTGCATGAACTACCCTTGGATCGAATGCATCCGGGAGAATCATCTCTTCGGTAGGGGTTTCGATGAGGCCTGATAGCGCATGTGCAGCAGCAAGCTTCATCGTATCAGTTATTTTTGTCTTCTTTCCATCGATTGCACCACGAAAAATTCCTGGAAAAGCAAGAACATTGTTGACTTGATTTGGGTAGTCACTCCTTCCTGTTGCCACAATGCGTGCCCCACCTGCTTTTGCTTCCTCGGGCATAATCTCAGGTACTGGGTTTGCAAGTGCAAACACAATTCCATCGTTTGCCATGAGCTGAATATCCTCCTTGGTTGCAATATTTGGACCAGATACTCCGATGAATACATCTGCATTCCTGAGGGCATCTCGGAGATTACCAGATATATTTTTTGGGTTTGATATTTCCAGAAGTTTTTGCTTGTGATCATTGAGGTCGATCCGATCTCGAGAGAGAATCCCTTTTGAATCAAGAAGAATAATATTCTTCGCTCCCGCGAGAGAGAGAAGCTTGGCAACAGCAGTTCCTGCTGCTCATGGTCAAGAGATGACAATCTGAATATCTGCAAGATTTTTGTGGACTACTTTGAGGGCATTGAGAAGTCCAGCAAGCACTACGATAGCAGTACCATGCTGGTCATCGTGCATGATGGGAATATCGAGCTCAGCTTTGAGTCGCTCTTCGATCTCAAAACATCGAGGAGCAGAGATATCTTCAAGATTGATCCCGCCAAATGTTGGTGCAATTGCTTTGATAGTTCTAATGATTTCTTCAGTATCTTGTGTGTCGAGAACGATAGGAAACGAATCAAGTCCAGCGAATTCCTTGAAGAGAAGGGATTTTCCCTCCATAACTGGAAGCCCAGCAAGTCCACCAATATTTCCAAGACCAAGCACGGCCGATCCATCAGAAATAACTGCAATTGTCCGACCTTTGAGGGTGAGATTATTAGCCTCTTGGGGATTGTTTTTAATAAGAATACACGGCTCAGCGACGCCTGGGGAATAGGCGAGCGAGAGATCATGTTTCGATTTGACCGATATACGAGAGGTTGTCTCAATCTTGCCTTGATGCTCACGATGAAGTGTGACACTGTCTTGTTTGAGCTGTTGGTAATCCATATTTGATTTTGTAAAGTATGCTTTGAGCAAAGCTTGTCATTATACACGAAAGTTTGGAAATACAAGAAGATTTGTGATACTTCGGGCTTGTTCATTCCAAATAATATGAGAACTTCTTACACTTAAAATTTGGTGAGGATATTTTATATAAGGGATATCTCCTAACGTCGAGATGGCAAGTATCTGTCATCCTCGCGGAGGCGGGATCTACCTTTTCAATAAAACTCCCACTCAAATTTGAGTGGGAGTTTTATTGATTATCGATGTTTTCCGTAATCTCCATGAATAAGTTCACTTGTTCCTGATGGATTCTGGATAAGTCACTTTGCTGCATTTTCTCAACTATCTGGAACAAAATTTTCTTTTATATAGACTTGATCATTAATAGTTGTTGCAACCTGAAGTGCAGAATATTGGCTGGTTGCAGCATAACCAATAAGTGGCATATTTCCATATTGATCTTTCATGCGTGTTGAATCGACGCTCGGTAAACTTGTCCACTGAACATCTCAGGCTTTTGTGGTCAATTTTTCCGTATTTGTTTCTCAGAAGATAGTTTTTTGAGAGCTTATTTGTACTGTTTTATCGACTGACCCGGTGTTAATAAGAGCATTCATATCAATTGCTGATACTCATTTTTGGTTTATTTCATTTGTAAGAATTGATATATGCTCTCTGCTTGTAGCAGCTTTAGCATCTTTTGTATAACCCTGAAGTGATACAAATCCCACGGTTGAGAGAGGAACGATCAATGTTGTAAAGAGGAGTGTGGAGAGAAGAAGTGATCCACGGCTTTGGAGAAATCAAGAAGTTTTCATACTTACTTAGTCATTTGTGAGATAGTAATATCAGGACTGGTTTTCACTCGTTTTTGTTTGATGACTTACTACGAATGTACTCAAATCGGAAGCTGGTGTGGTGGAAAAACTTTGAAATTCTTCATTGCTAAGAAAAAGATTTGCCTGACTTTCTGACTCAAGTTTACTGAGGAGATAGAAGCTATCATCATCGGTTTTTGTATATTTTATCGTACAGTTCTCAAGAAGACTTGTGATTTCTTGGCGTGATTTAGGAGACATTAAATCACTTATTACTGAGGTATTTGACATACATCCATTGCTGCTCTCTGGAAGCATGTTATTATCCATTCGATAAGCCTCAATGCTTATCTGTGTATTATGAATTTGTGCTATTCTTGCTGTACTGAGAGCTTTACTTTGAGCATCTCCGAGCGTTGAATCGAGATTTTTGATTTCTCCGAAGATACTCTTAAACATCTCAAGCACGTCAATACTTTCACTTACTGGATCAATAGTTCTTTTTGCCACTTTTTCCGTTACTTGCGATCCATCAAGAGAGAATTTAACTTCTGTGTTTGCTTGCTCAAGATTAGCATCAGCATTGAAATTCATCTTTTGAGAGAATTTTGTTGTTGTGTTGTCTGCTGTAATAAGATGTAGGTCTATATTAATATGAGCAGCCTTTTCATTAAAATTCTTTTTCTCATAATCATAAGGAAATACATCGATATTACCAGATAGTGAGAAATTCTGAGGTGCAAGAGTTGCATTTGCAGTGTAGGTGAAGTTTGCATTTGGCTTTGAATAACCTTCTTTTTCACAAAGAGATTTTGTTGTACCACTTTGAGTTTCTGTAATTTCACAGAGGGAACCGCTTCGTACCACTTTTATAGTATTTTCATCTCGATCGACTTTCGTCTTCATGAAGTCATGAAGAGTGATGGTAGAATTATCTTCATCATTATGAAAAGTGAATTTCTTGAGCTCCATATCCCCATGCTTTTTCATGTCTCATGAGAGTGTGAATTCGAATGTAATGGCTTTGATAAATTTTTGGAATTTCTCTTTCTCTTCGCTACTGAGGTTTTCCATGTTATATGTCACCCCAACCGTCTTTCACTCTCCAATAGGCGCATCTTTGAGCCATTCGTAGCTATCGAGGAGAAGTGCACTGAGTCCCTCTTGATCAAGTGATGCATCATAGGTGATCGATCGCGGATTGATGTAGGATTTCCAACCAACATCACGAGCTGTTGCTTTGATGAGCGTATGTTTGTCAAAAATTGCTTTAAGTTTTCCAAGATGTTCTTTCATTTGTTTCCCAACTTCTTGTTGCTCCTTAATGAATTTCTCAGCATCAATCGATTCAGTGGGAAGCCCATATGGTACACCAGGGATTTCACTAGCAAGTTTTGGAAGCTCTTCTCCGGCTTGTTTGAGGTCGATTCTATACCATTTTCCAAGATAAGTTTTATTGAGCTCATCAATACTACTTTCTATTTGTGCAACAGGAATTTCTTGTCCGAGTTGTTCAGAAATATCTGGAGCGATAAGCTTGATGTTGTTTGGCTTGATATAGAGAATGGTGCCACCCGTGCTTTTTGCGTCGACACCGATAACAAGAGATCATTTGACTCATTTCTTGCCTGATCACTCGAGTGCGAGGGTCATTGTAAAACTTCCATCAAATACAGGTAAACTTCCAGATGCGACGAGTGGCTCCATATAGGCGCTTCCACTCATGTTGAGAGTCGCATTGGCATTCTTAAATCCTGTCATTTCAAGTCCCTTTCATTCTCCTGAAAGTGTGTAGTTGGTATTGATTGTTGTGAAAGTTGGCTCGCTGCCACTCAGAACCATAGCATGAGATGTGAGTGAGTCGATGACTCCATCGCGAATAAATACACCGATTTCAGATGCGGTCCAATCTGGATGAGTGACACGTTCATAGTAGGTATATCCAGCAAAACTTACACCACCAAGGAGACTGATCCCAAGAACTCAAAGTATTCAAAAGAGGAGTCCTTTTCATTTTTTTGGAGTATCTGGAATATTTTCAATTGGAGTGTTTAGCGAATCGGTGATGGACGGAGTTGATAGAGCTTCAGATGAATTGAGTATCGTGCTCGGGTTTGCTTCCATTGGAGCTGTCTCAGAAGCCATTACTGGTTCTGTACTTGGATTATTCTCTGATACAATGCTATTTGCTACAGATTCCGTAGAAAGTAGCGGATCTACCGTAGTCGTGGATTCCATTATAGAAGGAGATCCGATTGTGTCTGATAGGGTTGGAATATCTGTCTCAGAGGATGAGACTGTTTGAGAATTTTCTCCTGTTGAGGATGGGGTTTCTTCAACAAGGTTTTCGTTTCAGATCGAAGCTACCTCTGGAATAGCAAGAGGAATAGTAGGTTCTGTTGATACTGGGGTGATATCAAGAGGAGTATCTGGAGTATTTGGATTCATAAAGAAAAAAGTAGAATACTGAGCGCAGTATAACATAATCCATTCATTGCTTCAAAATATTGATATTGACGATTGAAAAAATAAGGAATGATTCGTTTTGTTTTTGTTTATTGTAAAATGAGCTGAGAATATTCGACTCTTGTTTGAATTTTCTTATACTGACTTCTCTTCATTTTCTACTATGTATATTATCCTTGAATGAATGGTTGGTACAGGAAAAACAACACAAACAAAACTTCTTTTTGATGCGCTCAAAAAAGAATACCCCGATCGGGAGGTATTGATGGTACGTGAACCATGATCTACGGAAATTGCTCAAGCGATTCGTCAAGTGGTGCAGTGAACCAAGTTTGATGAAATGATGCATCCATTGACGGAGGCATATCTCTATGCTGCAAGTCGGGCACAACTCTTGCATACGGTGGTACGTCCAGCACTTGATCGAGGGGCTATAGTTATTTCAGATCGATCAGTACTTTCATCACTTGCATATCAAGGTGGAGCGCAAGGTATATCTATTGAGGATATATTATCACTTAATGAACTCGCACTTCGTGGTTCTGACGCTGATATTATATTTGGATTATCAGTTGATATTGATACGGCTCTGAGTCGTACATTTGATACAGTTGGAGATAAATTTGAATCATATGGAAGAGAATTCTTCGAGAGAGTGGTTTCAGCTTATGAGAAGGTCTCTCACATGCCTCATTTTCAATCTCAATGGCAATATATCGATGCAAGCGGAGACATAGAATCCATCCATAAAACGATGTTGGAAGCAGTAAAAGTAAAAATTGGATCGTAATTACGATCCAATTTTTACAAAAAAATACACTCCTAAGGAGCGTATTTTGGTTATGCTTTCTTTCGGAAATGCATACCTGAGGCAATTGCAAGACCAACAATGAGTGCTACAATGAGCAGAAGTGTTTCTTTTGCACCCGTTTGAGGAAGTACTGGAGCACTATTGAGCACGCCGCTCATACTTCCTGTTGCTGTGATAGATCCTGTCTTGATAGTCATAACACCTGAGCTTGTTGGTGCCTTTGGTGTGCTGACGAGAGCAAGTGTCTCGATAGAATCAGGAATAGAAGGTGGTGTTGTGAAATCACGGAAACTACTATTTCCTTGTGTAATCGTTTCACCTTGTGCTCATTTGATGGATTTTACGAGAGCTTGGTAGCTGGTTGCATCACTGAGAGGAGTATCAAGCTTTACCTCGAGTTTTGTCGGGTCAATCTTTGATACGTTTGCGCTCAGAACCGTGAGAGATGAATTGTCTGTTGTTTTTTTCACGCTAATACTTGCAGACCCAATAGCAAGAGGTCGTGTAAAAGAGAGAACGATATTGCGATCATCTTGAACTTTTACGTCAGAGAGTGCGAAATTCATTGCAGGGGCATTTATTGTCATCCCAGATCCTACAACCACCTGAAGTTCTTTTGAGAGTGTATCACCTTCTTCACCGTTTGCAGCAACGGGAGTAACAGCAAAATAGTATGTTCCACCAGTGAGTGACTTGATAGTAGTTCCAGTAGATGATACAGGATCACTCTCCATATCATATGTTTTTACGGTTGATCCACTTGATTGAACCGATTGCGTGCCATAGTGGACAATATATTTTGTTGCACCTGATACAGATCACCAGTTGAGTGTTACACTCGTCGCATCTTTATTCATCAGAGATATATTATTTACAGCAGAAAGTGCTGCAAACGTCATTCCAGTAACCGTCACACCAATGAGTCATACGAGACTCATAGCAACTTTTTTCATAGAGGCAAGAAATACGAAATCAAACGGACTCTCATGAAGAATCTGGGTGATTGTATAGAGAGATGGGATTCTTTCAAGTTATTTTAACATCTTTTTAACATATTTTTCACGAGAATTAGAAATATCTCAAAAACTTCATATTATAGAGAAAAAATATATGGCATTATTCAACTGACCAAATCAACAGTGATATACACTCATTGAGCTCATGGTGACTATAGCAATCATTGGTCTCGTCATTACGCTTTTTAGCTATGATGGAGTCAGTAGTCAGCGAGCAGCACAGAGCAGTCAACGCATAGCTCATGCCCTTGAGTGAATTCTTCAGAGTGAACGACTCACGACAACGCTTGGAAAAACACAAGGGAATGTTACTATCTCTATCTCCACTGGAGTTGTAAGTCGGACGGAATGAAGTGCGACAACAGATCTTCTGAAGAGTCCATTTTTTGACAATGACCCTCACTATCAGATTACGGATATAACTGTTGGAAGCTCATCGTATAGTGGTTGATCTGTTGATGTCATTTATGGTCAATGAGGTGCTATTTCTTTTTCCTGAGCTACAGGAACAGGTATGACTATCATGGCATGATATCAGTGAGCTAAGTCTTATAAAATTAATCTTGATCGACGAAGTGGGGTAGTGACTATTGAAAAATAGTTGTTTTTTGAGAGTAGATTATATAATCTACTCAACCTTTCAGGTGAAATAAGAAGGATATGATTATGACCTATGTTCTTGCTTCAGTATTCGTGATCTGATTGATCTATGAACTGATTGATATATGGCAAGCATCCAAGAAGACACTTCATTATCAGTGTTACCAAAAGTTGTATCCAAACGGATATCTGGACGCTGCGGTCGGTAATGCACGAGTGGATCGTGCACAGCCGATTCAAGTGGATGGTCTAGAAAATCCATCTGACGCTCGCAATCATCTCCCAGTTGGAACCTACCGAGTAGGTCTTCGCTGGGATAACAAAGCACAAGATTATCAAGCTACGGCTCAAATCACAACATGGGTACTCGGTCGGTGATATAAGGAAGAATCACTGATAAAAAAACTCTGCATCATGTGCAGGGTTTTTGTTTAGTTGACGAGTACCATAACGATTGGTTCTTTGCCAATCTCATCAAAGAAGATATCACAGACTTTTTTAGCAATCTGAGAACGGGCAAATTTCACATCCTTTTCACGCTCAATGATATCAAGTGCTCCACCAGCAAGAAATTCTTTCAATTTTCTCTCAAGTGATGGAAATTCATTCACATGTGGGAGACCAGCGAGATCGTAACGATAAGACCACCCTTTTCATACAGGTGCGAATGATACAGCAACCGACCCATTAAGCTCCATTTGATAGCGATCATGGAGATGTACTTCATTGGTGTAGCCTGTTGTATAACCATCGACTGATTTGATTTCATGAGGCGCAAACATATGGGTGATTCGGAAACTATCTTTGGTGAATTCCATGATTTGCCCATTTCGAGATATAAGAACATGTTCTTTATTATATCCCATTTTATATGCATTTTTTGCATTTCCAAAGAGCATATGAGGATATCCGTAGATAGGAACATAGACCTCTGGCTTGATGAGAGAAATCATTTTCTCAGTATCTTCTTGGCGAGCATGACCACCGGCATGAACTTCCGATTCACGATAATGCTTGATGGTTGGTCCTTGTGCCATAATGATATCAAATATCAATTGTACGGCGCGTTCATTTCCAGGAATAACTGATGAAGAAAATACGACGGTATCAGTTGGTTTGAGCACGGTATCTTTGTGTTCACCAGTCGCCATACGCATCATAGCTGCATATCGCTCACCTTGTGCACCAGTACAACAAATACAAACTTGGTTGTCAGGAAGGCGCTTTGCTTGTTCCATTGAAATGATCGTTCCAGTCTTTGGACGAGTATAGCCGAGTTTGAAAGCAATTTCGAGATAGTTGTTCATTGAACGACCCATGAGGACTACCTTGCGATTATATTTTTCGGCTGTGGCAATAATAAGTGCTACTCGGTCGATGATTGATGAAAATGTGGCTGTAATAACACGCCCCGTTGCAACCTCAAAGATATCTTCCATAGATCGAACAATTTCTGATTCTGATATAGATGATCCTGAGAGATGAGCATTCGTTGAGTCTGAGAGAAGAGCTCGAACACCACGGTTCCCTATAGATTCAAGAAGATTGTAATCAGTAGATGGTCGGTATGGAAGAGGGTTCTTATCGAACTTCCAGTCACCTGTATGAATAAAGCGTCCTACCGGGGTTTCAATGAGGAGTCCAACTGAATCAGGAATAGAGTGATCTACCGTGAATGGCATTACCTGAAAGTATTTGCCAATTTGTATCGTCTCGTTACGACGATATTCGTGCATATTCGTCAATGTTGCATTGTTCTCATTTTGTCTCAGAGCTATGAGCTCATAAGCCATCGGAGTTGCCCACACTGGAATATTGCGACCAAATTGCTCTGCAAAATGAGGCATAGCACCAATATGATCAATATGACCATGAGTAATACAAATACCCACTACTTTTTTATCCCGGACATAACTCAGATCTGGAATAGTACCATTGATACCATGCTGGTATGGATCGCTAAATTGAATACCTGCATCAACAATGAGTATTTCATCTTCATATTCAAATCCAATACAGTTAAGACCGACTTGTTCTACTCAACCAAAAGGAATAATTCGAAGTGTTTCTTTTGCTATAGGAGTTGGTGTTTCTTCATGAAATTCATAGAGAAACTTCTTTACAGCTTGCTGAGGAGTAAGAAATGGAAATGATTTTTTATTGCGGAATTTTGGAATGCTCACAAAACTCGCCCCAGCACCAAGAACTTCATTTTTAATATTGCGGCTTCCTCCCTGAAATGGCCGTGGAGCCTGGCGATCATTGGAATAGGTGGTCTTACTTGTTCCCGGTGAAAACTTATGCTCTTGATTACGAACACCTTGAATGAACTTCTGGTGCTGATTTGCGTGAGAAGTATGTTTGTTTTTGCCTCGTGATGTATCGTTTCTGTCATAAGGGGTCCGCTCTGGAGGAGTCTCAATCGGACGGGAATAATTGGTTTGGGTGTTATTTCTTGATGGATTTTGATTGTTCTGCCGTTCCTTTGCTTGGCTGTTATTTCCACTATTATACCCCTCTCGTTGAGGGTTACGAACGGTTGAGACAATATTACCAGGGATATCACGGGGATCTTGCATAGCCATTGGATTGATGCGAGGTCGCTTGATAAAGGTTGGTTTTTCCTCTCAAGCAGTTGTGTTTACAACTTCTGGTAAACTATTTATATTGTTGGGAAAGGCAGCTGTTTCCGCTTCAGATAGATCTTGATTGATGGATGAAAGTGGGGTAATATCCTCTTTCTTTTTTCGTCGAAAAAATACCATAAAATATATTAAAATTATAAATCAAATGTCATCTGTTTTGAATTGTTCTCTCGGCTCATTTCTCATTGTATCTATTGAAATTGAGGAGAAGATAATGAATTATTTCGTCGCAAATATGGGAACAGATGGGTAATATCCTCTTTCTGCTCGCCAAATTACTCCGAATAGTTGTGCTGAATCAAGAATTATTGTGTCACTACTGAGTTGGGAGAAATCAACTCAAAACAAGAAGAGGTTATTATATTTGATTTTGCGAGATTTGCATATTTTTTTTGGTTGATCTCTATGCGAGTGGTATCCCAATTATATGATTCTATTGATCCTGATGCGTAATTAGTTCCCTGAAATTCTCCTTGTCAAAAAACAAAATCTTGGAGAAAAAGATATTTTTTCTTGAGAGCTTCATTCGTTCAAGCTCTTTGTGCAAATTCTTCATTGAATAATACAAACATTGTGAGTGATTCCGCAAAGTCTTCGTAATCATTTGTAAGTGCATATCCTGATACAAAATCTTCAAGTTTTGCATTTGTTTTCCTGAGGTCTGATGCTTGCCATGAAATCGATGAAAACTTAGTTCTCACAGGATTATCATGAAATCGTGTGAGATCAAAATGATGAGCTCACTCATGAATGAGTAGTGCACTGACCTCACTTGGTCCTATATTGGCAACTGATAGAGCGATTCCTGATCCATTGATCCAAGCTCTTGGTTCGTGAGGGGTTTCAAGTATGGTAATATTATTTTCTGCAAAAAATCGCTCAAATAGGGGATTACAAATAGTATTGGTGATAGCTTCTGAATTTTGAGGAAATCTTTGTGTGTATCATGAGTTTGCAATTACTCGAATACTCTTTGGTTTACTTTCTATACTTGGGGATGACGCTTCAAAATTTTTAATGTAGATAGTATTGTTAGTACTTGTTGGTGTGCTTTGTATGTGAGAAGAAGATGCATGATTTTGAGTAATCCTTTCTCTACTCGTATCAATAGCAGTTGGAGGTGCACTATTGAGATCAAGATAATCATCGCCTAATGATTCTCATTGAAAAGCATGCGTGGCAAAAAAGAGAGATCCACAAAGAACAATTATAAATAAGAATGAAATAGTGAAGTTTCTCAGCTTGAAAGTCATACTCTTGAGCAAATATTTCCGTTATCATATTTGACTATACTATATTTTCAAGTTTTAATAAAAATATGAACGGTTATTCTACAGAAGTATCATAATGAGGATGATACTATTTGCATACAACTTTGCTTAAAGGTAATAGAAACATTCAATATCGCAGGTGAGATATTTTTTATTCTGCAATGTATAAAACCCCCGCCTCTGGTGGGGGAAACACCTAGGTTCTACCGTTCCAACATGTACAAGAAAAAAGGTTATGATAGTATCTCTCAAGCAGAGAGTCCCCAGAAGAAGGGTGCTTACTATCATAACCTTTTTTCATTCTTCACTTATGGCTCATACTTCCTTTGATTGTAGCTACCATATAGTACTTTGCCCAAAGTACCGCAAGAAAATTATATATGGAACTTATAAAACTCAACTCTGAAACATTCTCAATGATCTTCTGAGAGAAATGAAAATAGAAAAACTCGAATGACATCTTATGAAAGATCACATTCATCTTCAGCTCAAGATACCACCAAGTCTCTCAGTAGCAAAAGTCATAGGTACTCTTAAATGAAAATCTGCCATACGACTCCATAATAGATATGCACCAAGAAGAACAGCTCTTGGACACAAACACTTTTGGTCACGATGATACTTCGTACGAACAACAGGACTCGATATTGAAATGATCAACAACTACATCTGTAACCAAGAGAAAGAAGATATAATTGAGGATGGTAATCAACTTGATCTTCACTTCTAGTCTCACGCTATCCTAAGTCTCACTATACTTCCCATTCAAGACCCTTCTAGGGTCTCTCTGCTAAAACCCCCTGTTCTACAGGGGGATATTTATTTAAAATTATTCCACAAATCAAATTCGAGATTTGAATCCTCCGGTTTTGATTGGGATTTTAGTATATTAGCCTCCTTGTCTGACATGCCTACTATCTGAGCATGTTTTACTAGGTCTTTTGGTAAGATAAATTCAGCATCTTTGGCAACCACTCCGGTATGTACATACTTCGCTCAATCTTGCTTTGGTATATCGATATAGGATAATAACCCTTCGTATCAAAGTAAAAATGGTAGCGCTATTCCCTCAAGAGAGTTTGTATATGACGGATTAAGACCGACTTCATTTGGCCTATTTCCTCTCCATAGCCTAACATGATCATCCGCAATTGCAGGTAAACTTTTTTTGATTAATGTTGCTATTCGTATAATTTCTCTCATTCTCGGCGAGTCAGAACACGTATCATCATTGGTTCTTATAAGCTTTCCATCCGCATCTATTTGAATATCAATCATTATATGATGACTATCATTTTGTATTAACTGAAAAATACTTGGATGATTTTCATAAAGCTTATTTCTGATCTTATTAATTAATGGATCAGTTGAATCACTGATTTCAAGTGGTTCTTGGGTCGTTAGTGATATCGGTTTTTCAAATTTCATAATCGTTTTGGTAAGGTTTACATTATTTTCTATTGACCGCCCAATTGGTATACAAAATTAATGACTGCATTCATGAGTGGATAGGAGAATATAAGTACAATCATTCCAATAACCGACCATTTAACAGCGTCTTTTCCTTTTTTTACCTTTTGATCATTTCCAATAGAACTCGCCATATAAGCACCACCCATAACTAATCATCCAATAGCAAGAAGCATACCAAACGCGATGAGCCTGTCTACAAAATGCTTAATTCGTTCTCTTCCTCCTCAAGAAAGAGAGGCATCACCAGGATCTTTTGAATTCACAAGATTTGTTGTATATTTTGTATTTGTTCATCCAGCAAGACAATCATCTACATTTGTGACAATGGTTTTTCCACTATTAAATCCACATTCTGCAAATACTCTATCAGAGAAATGAATATTTGATGATAATCAGATTCCAAGAAGAATTCCAAGGGATATAAGAAAAGAGCGGGAAAAAGAGATAGCGTGAGTATGCATAAGAAGAGTATTTATCCAACCTGAAACCGAGAGGCAACTTCAACAAGCGTGTAGGAAAATGAAATGATGAGAAAAGCAATTCATGAGTATATCATGCCTTTTATTGCTTCTGAATGTTTTTTTGGATCTCATTCACTCGTGAAAAGTTCATATGAGCCGTAAATAAACATGGTGACTGCGATAAACATAGATGCCATGAGTACGTAGCTAGTAATTACTGAGAGAAAACTATTTGCAGTTTTTCCTTCAAGATCGTTTTGATAATTTTCTTCTTGTGCGCTACTAAGAGTGAGTTCAGTATTCATGTTCTTTTGTTGTTCGTTCAGTACAGCAAAAACTATGTTGCTTCATCAAAAAATGGAAATACCAGTAATGTTATTAAAAAAATTTCCGAAAGAGCAGAGAATGAGAATGATGAGAAATATTCTCGAGAAGATATGGTACATATTTATACAGAGAGAGAATTAACAATATTGGCGATTGTGTAGGCTGATGTTGCAATGATTACGCCGATAATAGTATAGAGCAGTGTACTCTTGGCTGTCTTCACTTTTTCTTCATTTCCCCATGAAATCAGATAATAAATACCTGCCCCAATCATACTAAGAACCGCAAGAGCAAGTACATAAGGAATGATCCCAAGGATAGATTTTGCAATTGCTGAAGTGATACTTCCATTATCATTAGGATTTGTGCTAGTATACTGTTCAAATGGAAGTCAAATGGTGACAGGGTCGGTAACATTACCAGCTCAGAACGCTATTCCAAATGAGAGCGTGAGAAAAAATATACTCACGATGGAGAGGAGAAGGTGACGTGCAATTGGAACTATTTTCATAAATTAAGCAGCAATAAGATAGAGAATAACTCGTATGAGTCCATTTGAGAGGAGAGCAATGACAAGTGCAGATCAGCAGGCGATAAGCATTGATTTCCCTTTTTCTGCTCGATCGGTATTTCCGGAAGAGGTGACCATGAGAATACCAGCAACAGCAGTCATCACGAGACATCCGAGCGTGAGAAGGTTCAGGATAGTTCTTGCGGCTAATCATCAGAGTGTCTTTGCATCTTTTTCTGTATCCCCTGTAGAATCAACTCATGTTGCAGTAAGGCCTTTCCCAAGATATTCTCCCGGTTTGAAAGTAAAATTCGTCGACATAAGATTATCTTCTGGAAGAGGAGCCTCAGCATACATTCTATTTTCATGAGTAATACTACTGATGAAGAGCATCCCAAAAATAACGAGTGCTATACAGAAAAAACGCAATCCCGTTGTCGGTTCTCTCTTCGTGAAGCGTTCTGAAAAATATTGAAACATAGATACTTTTGAATACTCTATCATATATCACCCCAATCACGCAAACATTCGTGATAATAATATCTTGACATCAATATAACATATGAAATTATTTATTTTTCTCATACTTTCTGGATGTTATTGGGTCGCTATAGAATTCATATTCGATGGTGTAAAAATAACTGGTGGTATTGAGATCATAGGGGTTTTGTCTTTGATCACGGGTGGCGGTGGATTCTTGCTGGAGTCATTGCTCCTGAGAAAATCACCACCATTTTCTACACGACTCACATTGTGCGGTGTTGGATATTTCTTTCTTTTTTCTTTTCTTGAACGCCTTGTTGATGGGTTCCATATTCCATGAGTGTCTTTCTCATATCAAGGGCAATTTTCTTGACTTATTATTCTCTTTGGAATTTTCGTAATTTTGCATACAATCCTCTCTCTTCTCTATAGTTTTTCATATGAGCCTCTCTCACATTCTCCTCACTCTTCTGATCATCACTAGTGCTATACTTATACTTCTCGTATTGCTTCAACCAAAACAATCCGGATTGAGCCTTGGTATTTCTAGCTCATGAGAATTTGCAAAGTTTGAACGACGTGGAGTAGAAAAAGTTCTTCATAATGCAACTATAATCATCACGGTAATGTTTGTAGTGGAGACTCTTGCTGTATTCTTCTTTGTTTAGTTTTACAGATACTTTTTCAGATAGATTCACGCCTCGTCTTTTGATGATATTTTCTTCATTTTTATGAACAATCGAAAAGCAATTCAAAAGTATATAACCCTTTTGATGGGTTTTTTCGCTCTCCTTGGTACTGGATTTTTGATCTTTTCTTATATCTATCAAGGAAGTGTAGTCACGGCTGAGCCTGGAGGTCAGCTCATTATTGCTCAACTTGCTCCTCCTCCATCTCTTTCACCACTTGCCTATGGCACTGATGATCGCACGAACATCATCAACCATCTTATGTTTCGCTCGTTGATGAAGCCCGATCCAAAGAATCAAGAACTGAAACAAGATCTTGGATCTTGCGAATTTGGTCGAGTGAATGGAGAGGTGTCATGTACTATCCTTCCAGGATCTCTCTTTTCTGACGGCTCTTCTATTACACGAGAAGATGTGATAGCATCTTTTGTTCTCTATCGCGAACAGGCACGATCGCAAGATATTCTTGGAATCTTGAGTCGTACTTCTGTTTCTGAGGGGCCATCTTGAGAGATTGTTTTTCGCACCGATTCTAGTCGTATGAAAGAAATGAGTGAGCTATTGGTACTTCCTATTCTCCCTCAATCAAAGCTCGATCTAATTAAATCTGCATCTATTTCTGAGAAGGTGCCAGTGAGCGGAATGCTCAAATATACTGGTCGTGAGACAAATGAAACCACGGGTGTAACAAAGTATTTCTTTGAAAAGTCAGCATCATCATCTTTTCTTGCTTCAAAACTGGTGTTTGCCTTCTACGGTGACAATACAAACGTATTTCAAGAGAGTATTGGACAGGCATCATATATTCTCCCATCGACATGAACTGGGATAAACTCTATGGGTGAGTTTCAAGAAATTATGTTGGAAATTCCAGAAGTTCTCGCCGTTTTCCCGAACATAAAAACTCTTCCATGAGAACTCAGAAAGCCGCTGTGACAGAGTATTATGTTCTTGAAAAAAACATTTCCTGAGGGGACTTTTTCTTCGAATCTTCCACCGGTTATAACGAGTACTATCTTACAAGATGATCCGATTTCTTATTCTGGAGTTGTTGCAAGTATTCAGGAGTGACTCAAGGCTATGAAGAAATATCCGAAAAATGATATACTTGTAACTCTTGAGCAAAATAAGAGCAATCTCCAAACGCAATCCGGCACATCCCTTCCAGATCCTGGATATAGCTCTATTATTACAAGTCCGAACAATCAAAAACTTTTTGTAGCAACAGGATCATTTGTGTTTCGTGGTCAAGCGCCTACTGGATCGGATTCTATGACGATCAATGGATTTCGATTGACTGAATTTCATGGTCGAGATTTTGCTTATCGTGCAAGCAAGGAGATTGGTACATTAAAGAATGGTTCAAATACCTATGAGATAGTTTTCTGGAAGAAAAATACAATTCTCTCTCGAGAAAATATTGTCGTAGAATTAATGATTGATCCAGCTAAGGCTCAGATTCGATCGAGTGAAGTATATGAGCTCTATCATCCTGAAATAGCTTTGGAACGACGCACAGAAGCTATTAAGAAAATACAAATCCTCATTGATACAATTAAAACATATCCAGATACAGCATATCTCAATGAACTCTGAGAAAAAGCAACAATTACGGTTGCATCTCTCGCTCAAGAGCCGATGAGTGATATGCTCTGGAAAAAACTAGAAACTATTTTTATAGACTCTTGATTTGAAGTAGTGCAGAAGAAGCTGAGTGTCGATGAGCTCAGGGATATGGTAAAAAATGACAAAAGAAGTTATGATCTTCTCCTCACGGGTATCTACCTTGGAAAAGAAGGGAAGGATATTTTCTCATTTCTCCACTCTCATGGCATAGAGAGTGGGTATAATTTTTGATGAGTGAGTGATATTAAACTCGATGCTTCACTTTCGGAACTCCGAGATATTGCAAGTGATGGAGCACGATTTCATACTTTAACTAATCGAATTGCTGATAGAATAGCAAATGAATGATATCTCTATCCACTCGATATGCGCACCCAAATTGCTTATGTTCGCAAAGATATTGTGAATCGATCATGAATAACATTGCAACGCTTGTCGAGTTTGGAAGATGTCGGTTTACTCTTTCCAGAGAGTGGTCTGAACGCAAGCTATAGACTTGATATGAACACAAAATCTCTCAAAGGATACTTCCAATTTATCGACACTCTTTTTCACAAATAAATTTTTATGTCTGAGCATGTGGTTGACCATCATCATACAGAAACTCATCAAGCAAAAGATGAGACTTTCGTTGATCATAGTCAACTTCATGAAACACACGAAGAATGACATGTATCGTCACATGATGATACACATGCTCATGGAAAATGGAATTTTCGCACAGAAGTGGCCTATCCAGCGTGGGAGTTTTCGGCGACAAGTATTGGAAATACCGCAAAAAAATTCAATTATTTTCCTTCGCTCATAGCAGCAGTCTATCTTGCAGCAGTTCTTTTTTATCAGCTGTTTTCGACGTATAGTGTTATTTTTGGAAAAGGAAATCAAATTATCGGCATCATTCTCCAATTCTTTCATAGTATTACGGTTTGGGAAATTCTTTCCACGGTAGTTATATTTTACTGTCTCATGCTTTTTTTTGGTCCCATTGCTCATGCCGGAGTCATCTCTCTTATTGATTCCGAAGAGCATAAGCATCATCAAAGCGCGACCAAAGCATTAGGGATAGGGCTATCACATTTTTTTGATCTTTTTGAGCTTCATAATCTCGTTGGAATTTTTAACCTTCTCTCGGTTATTACTTTTTATGCGTTTCTTCTGAGATTGTTTGATTTTAGTTATATTGTCCCTATATCTTGGTTTATTTTTATATATTTTATCTTGGCAAATATAGCCAATATGTTGTTCTCCTATGCACCTTATCATATAGTATTTTGAAAAAAAACATCGTTTCAAGCACTTACTGCATCAGCCATTCAAGCAATTACTCATCTTGATGTTACACTGAAAGTATACTTGAACTATCTTATCGTGAGTGTGCGAACTATTTTCATAGGTATTATCATTCTCCTTATTCCATTTCTTGCTTCGTGGCTGATTGGATGGTTTGGCTTTGAGCCAGATATTTCTACCATATTTCTTGTGATAACTATCCTAACAGCACCTTTTATCCTCTTTCTTGCTCAGGTAAATAGCGTACTAGAAATCTTTTTGATAGGATTGTGGTATAGAGCCTATCATCTCACGAATGATAGTCATGGAGGGGCAAGCACGGATCATCATCATCATGATGATCACCACCACTAATCATATTCAGAAAGGCTTATAAACTTGACTATTTTTCCGAATCGATATCATAGTAGCTTCATTTTTAAATAGACAGAATGGAACTTGGTGCCCCCAGTAGTGGCCATAGCTCACTTGATCCGACCACTGCGATCGGACTTTTCTTTGTGCTTCTTTTTGCTCTCATGTTTTTTGCAGGGACAGAAATTCCTCTCATGAGTGTTGCAAATCATAAGATAGATGGATTTATCAAGCAAGGAAGAATCGGAGCAAAGGCTTTGAAATATATTAAGCGGCATGCGGAGAGATTGCTCATCGTGAACCTCATTGGTACGACTATTGTGACGGTCTGGATATCTTCGCTTGCAACAGTCGCTGCATCGGGGGTAGCATCCTTGTTTTGACTCTCTTGACCTTATACGATTACAATATGCGTATTAGCCGCAACTGTGATTATTCTTCTCTTTGGTGAAATTGCGCCGAAAGTTCTCGGAGTACGTTTTAGTGATTCGGTAGCCCTCAAAGTAGCTCCGATCTACCGAGTTCTCATGTGGATACTCACTCCGCTCAATTGGATGATTGAATGATTTACACGTTTTCTGACTCTGATCACTGGTGGAAAGCATGGTGATATTCACTCTCATCGGGTGACAAGTGAAGAAGTAGAAGCATTTCTTGAAATGAGTGAAGAACATGGTGTGGTTGAGGAGATCGAGCATCGACGTATCAAATGAGTATTGGATCTTGCTGATACTCGAGCGGAGAGTGTGATGACCCCACGTGTCCAGGTAGAGTTTATATCGCTATGAAGCACCGTATGAGAGGCTCTGGAACGATTTTTCTCTGCATCTCATACAAGGTTACCAGCTTTTGGCGAGAGCCCTGATGATATTGATTATGTCGTGAGTTTTCGCAAGGTAGTGGAGTGGCATCGTAATGGTCTCGATGAAACAGAGCTCAAAGACCTTCCTCTCGAGAAGATCATCAAGATACCATTGACCAAGAGAATCGATGATCTTATGGAGATATTCCAAAAATCTAGAAAGCATATTGCGCTCGTCCTTGATGAGCATGGGGGAGTGGCTGGTGTTGTGACGATGGAAGATGTGATCGAAGAAGTATTCGGAGATATCAAAGATGAAAAAGATGATGAAGAGGTTTATATCCGTCATGTATCCGATGGCAGCATCTCAGTCGTTGGCAATACTTTGATCGAAGATATTCTCGAGGAATGTGAGATCGGCGAGATCGAAGAAATTGGGTTTCGAGAAGAACACTACGGCGAAGCGATCTCCTATCTCATCATTGAGCGACTTGAGAGATTCCCGCGTGAAGGGGAAGTGCTCACATTCTGACCGCTTCGCATCGAAGTTGATTCGATCGATGATGGTCGAATTGAGAGAGTGAGTGTATCACGAGAGAAGAAATAATGCTTCGGCAAAAATAATCCTCAATAATGAAAGCCATTGAGGATTATTTTTGCTTTGAAAAAAGAAATATTATTGAATATCAGCTTTTAATGTTTCGAAATTACAAATCCTAAAGAATGAGAATACATTGATATATAGTATTGGGTCTAAACCAGTTGACAGGATAAATTATCCCATAAACTTGGCTCTATGATCAGTAAAACTACCTATAGGAAAAAATCACGAATTTGAGATGCAAAAATAAGAGAAATTGTGAAATATTTTTCTCTGGATTTTACTTCAGATAAAACAGCGGTATTAACAGGTCTCAATCCAAAAACAACACAGGATTGGTATAGATATATCAGAAAGGCGATAGCCTTTCTCTGTGAGAGAGAAAAGAATGAAATATGGACTGGAAATGTTGAGATAGATGAGAGTTACTTCTGACCAACAAGAGTCCGATGAAAGAGAGGAAGGTGAGCTGGTATGAAGACAATAGTCTTTGGTTTACTCAAAAGAAACTGAAAAGTATATACTGAGATAGTTCCTGATGTAAAAGCAAGGACTCTCGTGCCAATCATTCGATGAAAACTTCGTATAGAAGAGTCTGAGATTAACAGTGATGGATGGTGAGCTTATGATGGGCTTGTAGATATTGGATATGAGAAACACTACCGTGTTCATCACGGAGCAAATGAATTTGCAAGATGAACTCAACACATTAATTGAATAGAGTCATTTTGGAGTTATACCAAAAGAAGACTCTCTCAATTCAATGGAATCAAGAAAGTCTACTTCTACTATTTTTTGAAAGAATCTGAATTCAGATATAATTGTCGTATTCAATGAAAAGATATTTATAAGGAAGTGCTAAAGTTACTTCGTCAATATAACCCGTAACTGGTTTAGACCCTAGTATTTTATGGTTATAAATTGTTCTGCATGATTCAAATTCAGGAGGTAGTTATGCAAAAAAATCCAGCTTTTCGTGCACATGCATGGTTGGATAGTTTCCAGAGCACCCAGTAGATTTTCTTTCTGGCATCTTTCTAGGTGGGTGTTCTTTGCATCTGATCTTGCTCATGCAAGGATGCTTGTGCCGATTCTTTGGGTGTTGATACTCTTTCAGTTGTTCGTCTATTGGTCAGCTAAGAGGAAGCGTGCCGATATTGCTGAATTTGCAGTGAAAAGATTGCAAACAACGCTCAACTCCATGGTATTTGTTGTGTTTTCAGATTTTGCGATAACAACTTATCTGATCTCCACTCTACCACTCTCGCCACCTCAGCCGGAGTTGAAGCGTATTCTCAGTATTTTTCTGTTGGATTCAGGTGTGTTTTATGGACTTTCTCTTGTTCTCGGGTTTGTGATAACAAACATCCTCGTAAGACATGATGCGAATATTCATAAAATCAAACGTTGAGGTTCAATCTTTGGCTCGCCTATGGCGGGCTTTTCTTAGATTTCTTATTTTTGATCATTCATCATTTATAGTACTGACAATCCAGAATCGATATTCTTGATTTTGCAAAAATAATACCTATGATACCGTCAGCCCTTCGGGGTCACCTATCGAGAGAGTTCCTCCTTACCTCTCTCGTGGGTGCCGTCGCCAAATTTAGCGACGGTTTTTTGTTGTTTCTTTTCATCTCCTTTGTCTTGCATTCCTGAGGCTTTTCTCTAGTATGAATCTATGTTATATCAAGTTGTATGCCTCGAGTCCGGGATGGGACTGGATGGTTGGACCTACCGATCAAATCAATCTCTTGCTCCTGGAATGTTGGTGGAAGTGCCACTACGAAAGCAGCACGTTTTTGGTATGATTTTGAGAGAAATATCGAATGAAGACATGACGATTCTCTATAGTGAGATTGAACGAATTTACGACTGAGTGAGGATTATGAGTGAACAAAAAATACAAGTACTTACCTCGCTCGCTCTTGAATATGCGATGCCAATTTCCAAGATATTTGCGCTTTTTTATACCAAAGAATTACTTGCCTCGCTCGCTCATCACAAGCCTCAATCAAAGCTCGGTACTTCTCACTCCATTATTGAACCTGGTGCTGGAGAAATTCATATTACCAAGTTTATGAATCAATTTCTCCAAGATGATGGGGTTCATTCATTTCCATATGAGCGATTGAAAATCATGGGGATCGAGAATGATATGAAACTTATCTCATCGCAATCCACTCAAAAAGAACGTCGAACAGTATGGATAGAGAGTCTTCTTGGTCAACGTTCCTCACTCTATGGGACGAGAGAAGTACTGCGTTGTCCAGTAGAACATTATTCACAAATCACATACTATCTCCCACATATTCACGACGAATGGTATCATATGCTCCATCACTATAGAATACTCGATGTTCTGGAAACTATGCGAGTATATCTCGGTATAAAAATACGCATCGTTGCCCCACGTCTGTCGAGTGAACTCATCGGTTTGTATCATTTGCATCAATATCAACTCTTTGAAGGACATATATGAAATCTATAAATTTTCAAAAATTTCGTTATCGAATGAATTTCATGATTCGACATATGGGTCGGCTTGAACTTCTCTCATTTTTCTTTGTCTTTGTTGCATTTATTCTGCTCTCAGCAGCTTTTCGCTACACTATTATTGATGGCGATTATTATCGCACACTTGCCGATAGGCAACAAACCGCAAAGATTACGAATAGCGTCTCTCGAGGGAGTATTTATACCAAGAATGAGCCGATCGGTGTTCTTGCTACGAGTGCTGACCTCCCAGACCTTGCTATCGATCCAACTGCAAGTGGCTCGCATGATGCACTTCTGGATTTTCTCGTGCAAGTATATCGTCGAGAAGCGTGTGGTATTGCTTTTGATCTCTCATGTGTAGAACGTTCGTATGAGCTCATGCGCATGCCGCTTGCTCAAGGAGCAAAAGTTACTTCGCAAGGTCTTGATGGGACGATCCGATCTTTTTTGCAAACGAAGTTGTCACAAGAATATGTGACAAGCTCTCTCCTCAAAGAAAATCTCACACCCAAGGAACTTGATGCTTTTGTACAGTTCACATCGAACAATCAAGTGGGATCCGGTATTTATTTGATTGCAAATAATATATATGTAAATCCAATGCTCATATCATTGTCTGATGATCAAAAGAAAAATCTGCAGGATATATTTGGTCTGACAAATGCTGATCTTACAAAGAGCTTGCTTCAGAGAAAAGTTCGCTATATCAAAGTTCTCTCACAAATGTCTTTTGCAACGAAGGAATTTATTGATGAGAGGCTCTCCCAAACTGCATCTCAGATGGGAAATGATGTATGAGATATCAAGAATTTTATAATCATCGAGCCGAACCCATCACGTTATTATCCACAGAAGAGTGTATGAAGTCAGATTACAGGATTTGTCGATAAGAATGGTGTTGGAAAATATGGTATTGAGGCATATTTTGAAAAAGAATTACAGTGAAGAGAGGGTGTTCGAAGTGCTAAAAAAGATATCCATGGGAGGACTATTGAGAATTTTGATCTTGATAATGACCGCACTATTAATGGTTCGGACATTACACTTACGATCGACCGTAATATTCAGAAATACCTTGGTGATCGACTGGAACGAGCTACAAAGGAGTTTCGTGCAAATCGTGTGTCTGCTGTCATTCTCAATCCAAAAACAGGAGCGGTCATTGCTATGGCGAGTGCGCCAGGTTATGATCCAAATGAATATAGTCGAGTGTATGATCTTGAAATGGTAAACCCAGATGATCATGAAGATATAGGTTTTGATTTTCTCGGAATGCCACTGTTTGTGGAAGATGCTATCAAAGGAACATCAAATGTAGTAAATGGTCAAGTAGTAAAACTACGTGATGCGACAGAAGAAGAACGAGAAAACCCACTCGTGAAGAAGTATCAATACAAGAATAGTGTGGGTCCACTTGCATACATGAGTGATCCAGTTGCATCGTTATATGAACCAGGATCTATCTTTAAGCCGATAACCGTGGCCATTGGAATCGATAGTGGTGAAATTCGTCCATCTGACGTATATTATGATGCTGGATCTATCAAGATTGATCAATTTACTATTAGCAACCTTGCAAAAGAATGTATCGGACAACATACGTATACACATGCTTTGGATTGGTCGTGTAATGTGTGAATGATTGATATTGTAAAGAAAGTGGGAAAAAATATTTTCGCAGAATATATTCGTGATTTCTGATTTGGAATTCGTACAAATATCACCATGAAGGAAGAAGTATTCGCAGAGATCGAGAACGTCGATAAGTGGAGTCGATCAAAGCTCTATACGAGCTCATTCTGACAGGGTATTGCAGCAACACTCATACAAATGGCAGCAGCGTATGGGGTTCTCGCAAATGGTGGTATCTATATGCAGCCATATCTTGTGGATTCTATCACACTCCCGAATGGACAAGTACAAAAAACTGAACCGGTAGAGATGCGTCGTGTTGTAAAGTCCGAAACAACAAAACTCGTGACAGATATGATGGTAGAAGGCGCAACGATCTGATATGCAAAGAAAGGTGCTGTTCCATGATATAAAATTGCTGGTAAAACAGGTACATCGCAGATACCATCACGAGGATGATATGAGAAGGGTCCTAATGGTGAAACTATTGGACGAACCTTTACTTCATATGGCTGATTTGCTCCTGCTTATGATCCAAAATTTGTACTGATTGTAAAAGCAGAACGACCGAGAACAGGTCAATATGCTGAGATAACAAGTGCTATCGTATTTTCAGATATTGCAAAATATCTGCTTGAATACTATGGTATACCAAAAGATCGATAAAACCTATACCAAAAACTAAAACTCCGTTTGTCTACAAAAAATACCTAGATTCTAACCCTAAACGCAACAAAACTTGGAAACATATGTCATGGGGAATAGAGTATGCCGATAGGCATACTCTACAACCTATATACCACATAATTTCCTATGCAACTTACTCTTGGAGAACTCTTTGTAATAAAGGCCTTCGTATCTGAAGGATATATCGATAGTGAGATAGCGAGAAAGGTTGGACGGAACCGATCTATCCTCACTCGATTATTTCAGAAGTATGATCGTGATACATTCGATCCTGAGAAAGTTATCCGAGACCGTACGGAAAGGAAGAAGATAAGATCTCTCGCGTATTGTCGGATTCATCCATGAGGAGAACTTGCTGGCTATATCGATACAAAGATCCGGGATGGGCTCTCTCCTGATCAAGTAGCTGGAAGCTGGATCAAATACCAACAAGAGAAAGGAATCATCGAGAAGCTCTCCAAAGACACCGTGTACGCATTCGTCTATGAGCAAATGCCAGAACTCATAAAAATATACTTTCGTCGTAAAGGAAAAAAGTATCGAGATCGCAAGCAGGAGAAGGTTGTCTGAAAGTACCAGATTCAAGAAAGACGAATGATCGATGAACGACCGAAGGAAATTGAGGAGAGAGCAAGGATTGGAGACTGGGAAGGAGATACGATCATCTGAAAAGATCGTAGGTGAGCCATCTTGACTCTCGTTGAGAGAAAAACAGGGTACCTGATGGCTCATAAGTTGGAGCAAGGGAAAAACACTGAGTGAGTCACAAGTGCAGTAGAAAAACTTTGGAGTAGTATGCCTCATGAAAAAAGAAAAACTCTCACCGTAGATAACGGACGAGAGTTTGCTGATCATAAGATGTTTGAATATAGTACCAAGACGATTATTTACTTCGCTCACCCATACCATTCATGGGAGCGAGGAACCAATGAGAATACGAATGGACTCCTAAGAGAGTATATCCCAAAGAAGACTAACTTCTCCACTATAACACAGGAGCAACTTGATATTTTCGTGGAAAAGATAAACTCCAGACCAAGAAAGAGGCTTTGATACTTTACCCCCAATGAAATGTTTCATCAAGTTTGTTGCGTTTCGGTTTAGAATTTAGAATACTCAACTTCTCATTGGGTATTCTTTACTTTTCATAAGAACTGTGATATTCTTACTACCATACACATACACCTTGTATTTTATTGTCATCGTATACTATGCAAATCTTCTCTTCGGTGAAAAAGCATTCCGCCTTCACCCTCACCGAACTCATAGTAGTCATCACCATACTCTCTATACTATCCGTGATAGGGTTTGTAGTGATGAGTCATCAGTCATCAGTAGCAAGAGATGGAAAGAGAATTAGTGATATTAAGACATTGTCAGAGAGTGCGAGAATTACCAGTGCACAGCTTCGAAAGCTTCCTACACCTATAGCAGATAGTGTCTCTCTTAGTGTGAGTGGAACATTCATTGGATACCAAGGATTCATGAGTACGAGTATTGTGAATCCTCTTGGGTATGGATCAGATAAGATCTATGACCCTCTTGATGGAACTCCTTACACCTATCGAGTCAATCAACACTACGATAGCGCTCAGTTCATGGCATACCTTGAGAATCCAAGGTTTGAGAGGAGTATTGAGATTGCTGGAAGAAAGTTTCATGAAAATGAGAAGATTGGAATGAATGAAGGATGATTGGATGGTGGATGAAGTGGAAGAGGAGATGATAATCTGAACAGGGGGAATCAAGAAGTTGGAGTGAATGAGTTTGGAGGACAATTGAAAGGAATACAAGAGACTGCTTCGCAGTCTCTTCCTGAAACCTTCTCAGACTTTTGAGGTATGCTTTCTGCTTCACTTCGTGAAGCTCTCCCAAGAGCTTACGCTCTCGACAGCAGCAACATTGATCTCTCTTCCAGATATCCCTACTCTGCAGGAGATAGACTCTGAATCTTTCTCTCCAAGGGAAGTAAGCAACCTCTTCAGAATGGAGTGACAGGTACAGGAAGTAGAGATATCTCTTTGAGTGATGCAAGTACGCTTGATATCATGGTAGGATCACAGTGAGCTGATGAATATGTATCCATGGATATCTCTACTTGATCTCTTCTTTCTCTGAAGGATGGAAGCTTTGATGAGAAGGCACTCTTGGGGATGAATAGTGGTACGGGAAGTGGATCAGGTTCTGGGGGTGGTGATTCTGGAGGTGGAGGAGGATGACCGGTAAGTCATATACTTACCATGGGAGAGTATAGTATTATGGGGAATACCTACTATGGATATATAGGACCACTAACTATATCTCTCTATGCAACATTTGGCGTTACTATTACAACTGTTACTCCTGGATCACTCGTAGATGATACCGTTGATGGATATGTGATTGATAGTATGTTTGCAAATTCTACTTTTTCAGCATGGCAAACTATTCTTGCTGGTACTACGAATATGCCAGCAAGTATTACATTCGAGACTCCTTATGCAAATCTTAATTGTACGAGTACATCATCTCTTGGTGATATTACTCCCTATAATTGTACCGGATCTGCAGTATCTACTGATTTTTATGTTGGGTCACAGCATGATTTGGGAATAAGCTTTAATATGATAGGAAATTGCCAAAATGGCAGTACTCTCACTGATGAATCATACTTTACCTTCAATAGTAATAGCGGGACTATAACATGATATTCGAGTAGTGGGCCAAAACAAGTAGTTATTCCACCAACTATTGGCGGTGTAAATGTTGTAAATATTGGAAGTGCGGCTTTTGCGCTTAAATGATTGAAATGCGTTAATATTCCAAATGGCATTACAAATATTTGAGAGCTTGCATTTTTCGCAAATAGTATCACCTCTGCGGTAATATCAAATAGTGTTGTAAATATTGGCATGTGAGCATTTAATAGAAATAATCTTCCAAATAGTGATGCATTCATTTACGCTCGTAATCCAGATGGATCACAAGATACAAGTACTATTATTGGTTATGGTGGTGCTCAGCGTGATAATATTGTGATTCCAAATAGCGTAACGAGTATTGGTGGAGAAAATGCATTTTATAATAATAATATTACTTCTATTATCATTCCAAATAGTGTCACAAGTCTCGGTAATTGAGCATTTGTCATGAATCAACTCACTTCGATCAATATCCCAAATAGTGTAACAAATATTTGAACTGGTGCATTCTCAACAAATCAGCTTACATCAGTGATGATTCCAAATAGTGTAACAAATATTGGTCGAGCAGCATTTTTCAAAAATAATCTTACATCCGTGACGATTCCAAATAGTGTGACAAACATTTGACTAGATGCATTTGGAGTTCAAACAAATTCCCCTTGAAATGGTACCGTCTATGGTCCAGCATCCTGATATGTAAAAAATACCTATATCAATAACCCAGATACACAGTTTGATAAAGTGAAACTTCCAAACTACGTTGATCAATAAATCAATTCCTACACTCAGAAATAAAAATAATACAAATAATTTTTTACATACAAGACTTTATTTGTATTATTACAAAAACCTATGAAATACATCTTTGTCACCGGTGGTGTTCTCTCCGGTATTGGTAAGGGTATCGCGGCAGCCTCCATTTGAGCGATTCTCAAATGAATGGGTCAACAGGTATTTTGTCAGAAATTTGACTGATACCTCAATGTTGATCCTGGTACGATGAGTCCATTTCAACATGGAGAAGTGTTCGTGACGAATGATGGAGCTGAGACAGATCTCGATCTCGGACATTATGAACGATTTCTCGATATTAATCTCTCAAAGCTTTCATCCTTTACTTCAGGTAAGCTTTATGAAGAAATTATTACTCGCGAGAGAAAATGAGATTATTTAGGTGGGACAGTACAGATTGTCCCACATCTGACGGATCTTGTAAAAGAAAAAATTATTCAAGCGCAAAAATCAAGCGGTGCAGATATAAGTATAGTGGAGATTGGTGGTACGATTGGTGACATGGAGAATGAGTATCTCCTAGAATCGGCACGTCAGATGCAGCATGATCTCGGACGTGAAAATGTGATTTTTGTTCATGTAGTACTTCTTCCATATCTTTGAGCAAGCAAAGAATTCAAATCAAAACCAATTCAACACTCTGTCCGTACTATGATGAGTTATGGATTGTCTCCGGATTTTTTGGTAGTTCGTGCGGATACGGAAATTGCTGATGATATGGTAGAAAAAATCGCCCGATCATGTTGAATCGTACGTGAACATGTTATATCAGCACCAACACTTGATACGATATATCGCGTTCCTCTTGCATTTGAATCACAGAATTTCTGATATGAGCTCGCAAGAGAGCTTCATATTTCACCGGTCGTACCAAATATGGAAAAATGGACGAATCTTGTGTGCAATATTGATAGTTCTCATGAGGTTATCAATATTGCTATGGTTGGAAAATATGTTTGACTTGAAGATGCATATTATTCTCTCAATGAATGATTACGTGCTGCTGGTTTTGCCTTTCAGAAGCGTGTAAAAATTGAATTTATCGAAGCTGAGGATGTTGAAAAACGATGAATATCGCTTCTGTACTGATTTGACGGAATATGTATTCCAGGGTGATTTTGAACACGCTGAGTTGATGGTATGGTCCTGACGGCACAATACGCACGTGAAAATAACATTCCTTTCTTGGGTATCTGCCTCGGATCGCAGATTATGGCAATCGAATTTGCTCGAAATGTACTTGGTATACAGGATGCATCGAGTGAGGAATTCACTCCAGAGTGATGAAATAACATTATTCATATTATGTCCGATCAGAAGAATCTGACAACAAAAGGATGAAATATGCGTCTCGGCCTTTATCCGTGTGTCATTCGTGATGATACGCTCGCTGAAAGGGTCTACAAGGAACAAATAGCGTCATGAACGGATAATACCGTTTTTGAGCGACATCGACATCGATTTGAATTCAATCCGACGTATCGAGATAAGATGGAAGAAAAAGGATTCATCGTGTCTGCGAGTTCACCTGATGATATGCTCGCGGAAATAGTTGAAATCAAGAATCATCCGTATATGATAGCGACTCAGGCTCATCCGGAGCTCATATCGCGTCCATTCCGACCCCATCCGTTATTTTTAGGATTTATTGGTGCCATGCTATAAAATATTGTTTTATAACGCATGTTGTAGATTTTACAAGCCAAAATTGCATACTCGATACGATCAAACTTTGCACTCTTACTCGGTATTCTTATAATCTCATCACCATTTATCAATTCTCATTTTTATGAAAAAGATTGCTCTTCCATTGGTTCTCGTTTCTCTCTCGTTGAGTGCGTGTACTATGCCTTGGTCTCACAAAGACAATAGCGAATCTGTAAAGAATACAACTACAAAAACTTCTGTAAATAAAAAAGATCAGGTGGTTCATACGATCAATTATACTTTGAAAGATGGCGATAAACTTGTTGATTCGAAGTCAAATTTTCCTTTTGTGGTTGGAAAGAGAATGCCGTTCATTGCATCTGGCATGGATGAGCTCGTAGCGACTATGAAAGTAGGGGAGAAAAAGAGTATAAAAATCGCAGCTGAGAAGCTCTATGGACCTTCCACACTCAGTAGTACTGGAAATCTCGAGCAATTTGTGGATACTTTCACAACAACTGGATCGATTGATATGTACGGTGATCGCATCACAACATCACTTCCAAAAGCCCAAGTCCTCAAGGATGGAAAACCAGAGTTTAAAGTAGGTGATGAAGTACAAGTTATGTGAGTAATCGGCATGATTCCTGGTGGTCCGGCAAAAGTTGAGAAGATCGAAGGAGATATGGTAACGGTATCAGCTGAAAATCGTATGAATCCATTTACTGGAAAGAAGATTCAAGTAGGAACAGAGTGAAATGGTGGGAATAATCAAACATTACGAATCGAAAAGATAGAAGGAAAGGTGGTTACTATTAAACATACTAATCCATCGGATCATGCTTTTGCAGGAGTTGACGTAAAAGTAGGTGCGGAATGGACAGACAAGCAAAATAAGAAATATCAGATCACTGCAATTGATGGCAATCGTGTAGGGTATACATTTACACCACATCAGCTCGGTGGAAAAGAACTTACTCTCGAGGTGGAAGTACTCTCAATTAAGTAATAAAAGCTCACCATTTGGTGAGCTTTTATTTGATCAAAATAATGATTGGATTGTTTTGACATTTTTATAAAAATATCTATCATCCTGTTCGCACAAATTCGTGCTATCTGCATTATGTCAAGGAGACAAAAAATGCAAAAGATTCTTATGATGATGGTGGTCATTTCTGGTAGTCTTTTTACAAATGCTGTCAAGGCTGATCCAGTTGATATTCAATTTGAACGGGCTTATTTGGCACAGACTATGCGACAATTGCCAAAAGAGTGTGAATGGGCTCAACAAACCCTCGAAGTATTCGATACACAAGTTGGCTATCTCGAACAGATTGATTCTGATAAGTATTGGGTCATGCGATTCAACGAGAGCAACCGCCCTACCGTGGTTAATAATGTGAATCATGCATGTCGAGGGTAGCGTCGCACTATATCTATCATTCCTAAAAACCCACCTTACGGTGGGTTTTTAATGCTTCAATCCTTGTGGATTTATAATTGCAATAACCATTTTTTTTGCTCCCGAACAATCTTTTGTAAGTTCTCTTCTCTCTATAGGATGAATACTTTCTTGCTGCATCGTTATGAAAAGTGGATATGATTGATAATCATCGAGATTCTTTCCACTTTGAACAATTTCATAGAGCATTCATTCATTCTTTTGTTGATCTGGACATGTAGGAATAACTCGTTGAATCACCTCGGGATCTGCTCAAATGCTATCTTCTTGACCTGAAGATCGGTACATCATTACTCCGTACCCTTCCGGATTGGTATTGGATGGATGATCTTGCCATGATTCATTTATCCAATCCATACGATACTCTCTTCAGCATATTTTCCATCAGAGATTTTCGTAGTATCAGATTAGTGAGTTATTCGTTCCGCTTACATCACGTCCATATCTCGTAGCAAGAATAACGCCGTGTGAAAATGGATCATGAGCAACGTAGGATAGTAGTGTTCAGAGAACTTTACTGGCGAGTCATTTACCTCGATAATCCGGGTGTGTCCATACGTCCTCAAGATAGTGATATCTCTTTCCATTCAATTGTATTTCCTGTGCAAATGCACGTGAAATTTCCATTCCATCGAGCTCAATAGAAAATCGGTGTGTGTATTGGGATTCTACCATATTTTCCAAGATGGACATGCTTGATGGACACGTATATGCGCAAAGCCTGGATGAAGGATAGCTCGCTCGATAGTACTACTGAGGGCTGCCATATCACGATCAACTACTGCTTCAGCAAAGCCTGCTCCAAAGAGCTTTGCAGCTGCCACAGGATCGAGAGGTGGAGTGACACTTCCTTGAGGCTCTGACTTCGTCTTGATGCCGAGAGGGGTTGTCGGAGAAGATTGTCCTGTTGTGAGAGCATAATTCTCATTATCGAGGACAATATAGGTGATATCTACATTTCGACGACATGCATGGAGAAAATGTCCAAGCCCAATTCCATATCCATCTCCGTCACCTCCAATAGCGATCACGGTAAGGTTTGGATTGGCAAGCTTCGCTCCGATAGCAAATGGTACTGAGCGACCATGAAGAGTTTCAGCCGCATAACCATCGATATATTGTGAGATCTTTCCGCTACAACCAACACCTGACACAATAACAGTATTTTCACGTGGTATCTGGAGTTTTTTGAGGGTATTTCGGATTGCCATGAGTGCTAAAAAATCCCCACACCCTGGACACCATTGGATCGTATTGAGAGCTGATCGCATATGAAAGTTGAGAATATGGGAATTATATGCATCGAACAATAAATTGCACACTTTGTTGTTCGATTTATTTTGTCCCCGAGAAGAGAATTTTGATTCCGAGAAATGCCAGAAGAAATCACATACATTTATCGAGATAGTATCGTATTTTCACAAAACCAGCACGAATGGGTGAGATATTGAGTGTTGTCGCAAGGAATGTGAACCACATAAGTGGAACGGATGCCATAGCGACCCCATATGAGAATTGAACACCTACATTTAATTGAGGATCAATCACCTGCGTAAATACTGCAAGGAAGAAAAGAGTCGCTTTTGGGTTTAGAACGTTCGTGATAAATCCTTCTCGAAACGCTTGAAATGATGAAAGTTTGAGTGATGCATCTTTTGTGAGATTTACATCCGAATATGATGATTTCTTGGCTCGAAGAATCTGGTATGATATCCAGAGAATATAGAGAGCACCGAGAATCTTGATAATTTGGAACGCAATAATAGACTGAGAAATAACTACCCCAAGTCCAGCAATACAATATCCAACGTGGACAAATATAGCAGATGCAATACCAAATCCAGTGAGTATTCAAAGTTTTCGAGAGATGAGACTATTTTTAATTACTACAATAGTATCAGGTCCTGGACTCATAGCAGCAAGAAGTGTTATACCCATGAGCGTAATATATGGTAGCATAAGTATAAAAAAAGTACTCCTTATTCCAATAAAAAGAAAGGCGAATTCAATATCTTATGCTTTTATATACAACTAATAATTGACATATATATTTATATATGTTAGATTACTCAAAGTAAATATTTTTGTATGAAAGAAAAAATAATGGATCATGTCTCATACATACAACAGAGATTTGGAAAATGAGATAAAAATGAATCTTTGAGTATACGTCAGAAGATAGCCATAAGTGCTACTGTTGGTGCAATACTTGCATGAGGTGTTTATAGAGAATATTCACAACATAGTGTGTCAACTCCTATGGGTGTGGTGCGATCGAATGATAGTGCTGAAGTAGCATCTCATCCTGAGTATTATGCCACTGATAAGGTCCCCGTTGAAAGTGTAAAATGAGCCATCTCTACACTGAATGAAGCATATCAGTTTTTATCAAAAAGTTCCGATTTTCAAGCCCTCTACCCAAATCAAGAAGATATATATGAACTTCTTCCACTCATGATCAAAGAAAGCCTACTGGATCAATCAAGAATTAGTAAAACATGAGCGGTTGGTTTGTTTCAAATGAAACCTGATGCAATAGAAGATGCAAAAAAAGCACTTACAAAAAATCTCTGAATATCAAGTGAATGACTTAACCCGAAAAAGGCACGAGACAATGCCATTCTGGGAATTGTATATTTTTCATATATTAATCCAAAACTCCTCAATGATAAGCTTCGTATTGAAAGTCAGAAAGATATGATAGATAGAGAGTTTTACTACATGTCATATAATGGATGAGCGTATCGTGTGGCGGGTATGTTGCAAAAATATCAAGAAGAATATCGAACAAAAGAATATCCAAATTGGGAGGTTTTTGCACAATGGGCTGCTAAGAAAATCGATACCCATTCAGTTCCAACTAAGAAACATTCCCCGGTATACAATACAGATTATACGAATTGGTTTTCACAATCGTTTGTTGGGGATAAACATTTAATATCGTTTTCTGGTCAAGTGCAAACAAAAGCAGAAAAAATTCAAGAGATGATTGACTATGTGGAAGGTATCGATGCAATCGCTACAACAGATCAATCAGGCTGAACAGATGAAGAAATGGTATCATATAGTGATGCACGATTGCCGTACAATCCATTATTAGATGTTTTTCATGGCTCTGGCCCAAAGGACCGAATGACGTACTATTTGAAGCAAAAGTTTGGAATAACCAATAATTATGATCAGGTTGCATCTATTCCATGAAAATGAGTTCGTGCTATGCTCGACACTGCCGGTATAGATCCCACACAAGAAAATGTAGAAGAATTCTATGATTTGAATGATTTAGATGAGAGTGATCCAATTGTACGGAATGCCCGATATCTCTTGCCCCCGATTCAGGAAAAAAATGAAGAGCTGAAAATCCCAGAATGAGATGATCTCCTTGTGGAGTCGGATATATCTACGGATATTTTTGTACAGAAAACGAAACCTGATTTTTATGCATGGTTGGAGTCGCTTCCGGTGGAAGATCAAAAACTTCGATGAAAGCTTATTATTCTAGATCCTGGTCATGGAGGTCTTGATCCATGAGCAACCCCTGTGGCACTTGGTGCTAACGATCATCCTATTCCATATACACAAAGTGACCTCAAACCATCCAGAAGATTTGGTGAATGGAACGATACACAGAATGGTCTTTGAGATAAATATCTTCATGTCATTGAACCAAATATATCTATGGATGTATCTCTACGACTTGCACGTGAAATACGGAAACACGGTGGAAACGTCAAAATAACGCATTATTTTCGGGATCAAATTGATAATACTGACTGGCGTTGATCGACAAGTTCCCGAGTTCCCGGACTCAGAGACGATATTGAGAAATGGGATAGCTGGGGTGATGGAAGTTGAAAATTTGACGTGTGAGTAAAAGATGGGCTCAGAAAAAGGGTAAAGCTTCGGAATCAGTGGAAAAGTGGAAAAGATTCAGATGATGTACTCTTTCTTTCAATACATGCTGATGCAAGGCCGGGTAATCATCAATCCATTCCTCTCAATGTCTTGACGGTAAGGAATACGGGGATAATAAACCAATTTGCGCAAGATTTTGCTCAAGAAATATGATCTGCCCGAGGTGCTGTAGCAACGGCGAAACCATCGGATAGATGACTCTATCTACTTTTACCAAAGAATTGAGCAGATAAAAAAAATGTACTTGTTGAGCTTGGTAACCTTGGATGTCCAAATACTGCTTTTGCTTTCCGATCAGCAAAAAATCGGCAAGAATATGCAGATGCTATCATTCGTGGTATACTTGGAACTATGTCAGAAAAATCATAGAGCATAAAATGGGCGCTTAAGGCCCATTTTATGATATACTTAAGAGAAATTCATCGAGCTTTTTGAGTGATATTTCGATGGAAGTTTGTAGTACGGTAATTCGTTTTTTTGCAAGATCAATGTTTTGTGTGAGAGGGTTATGTGAGAACTGCTCAATATTTAGGATAGCATCTTGATTCATGAGGGCACTTTTTTGGTTTTCTAGAAATTGATATATCTTTCGTATTGGGCGGCTTGTTTCCTTTTTGAGATAGGAAATATACTTTGATGTATCAATGACATCACCTTGTTGCATGTGTTTTTCTATGACTTCTAGTTTTTCAAGTTGATGTATTATACGAGTGAATTCTTTTGCAAGATGATTGAAGTTTCTTTCAAATTGTGAAAAATCTTCCTTTTTAGAGCTTGTTGTAAATTGAATTACAATGTTTTCACTACTTGTTTCGAGTATATGAAGAGATTTTTCAATACTAAGACCAAGACGAACCAATCATTGGAAGGTTGATTGAAAGGGGTTATGAATGATAAAGTTTTTTCTCCCAAAGAAGAGAATGAATCCAAATACGGTAAGACCAAATAAGTAAGGAATCCAATCTTCTTTTTTTATTTCAAGGAGCAGATATAATCCAACATAAATAATCCCAGCAAAAATCCCGAACCCCATGTCCAACTCTTCTTTGTTTGGGAGAGATAACCCAAAATCAAATGATTTGGTATATACTATTATATCCTCATAACTCACTATCTTTCACCGAAGGAGAATTCCATATGGGGTATGAAATAAAGTGTGAATAGAGAGAAAAGCTATCAGTTTCCAAATCACTCAGATGATACATACAACTCATATCCATGGGAGCACTATGCCTCCTTGGAAAAATATAAAAACTATGGTAATAGCAGCAAAAATAACAACCCTTGGAAAGAGGTAGAGAAAAAATATTCACCATCTCAGTCAAGATTTCACCACAAAACCCCTCTCGTAGAGTGCTTGATTTTCTTCTGATGTGAGCGTGAGAAAGTCGTATTTCATGTTGCTATAGTGTCATCCAGACAAGATATTCTTCATTGCCTGCTTCACCTGCAAGAGTTGATTGGCTCATTTTTTTGAGTCTGATTCAGAATTTTTCCTTCCAAAACAATACTTCACTATCAAGCATTTTCTGAGTATCGATACTTCGATGAACGACTCAACCTTTAGTGAGTTCTTTTGAGCTCACTTCAAATTGTGGTTTATAGAGCAAGATCATATCTCACTTCTCGCTTAAGAGTGGTATGATAGATGGGAGAATGTCACGCAGTGGACACCAGGAAATATCCCCCACAATAAGATCAAATTTTTGAAATCATGCATACTTCTGGGATTCTTCTGCATAGTCTCGAATATCCGTCTGTTCATGGGATTCAATTCTTGGGTCTCATAGTAGTTTCTTATGGAGTTGATTTGTGCCGATCTCCACTGCCACAACTTTCTGAGCTCATCGCGAGAGCAGTACTTGAGTGAATCCACCAGTAGAGGATCCAACATCCAGACATTGCAAAGATTCAATTTGAATCTTATTTGCTTCGAGAAAGTCATCGAGCTTCACAGCACTGCGAGATACCCAATCAATCTTTCGATCTTCAATAATTTCTACGCAATCATTCTCGCCTATCTGATAACTTGCCTTTGTGATGATTTTTTTGTTTACCAATACAAGCCCTGAATCAATCCAGAATTGAGCTCGATTGCGAGTGGTTTGATAATTAGCTACGATAAAAAGATCTAGTCTCATAACAACTATATTTTTGTCAGATAGCGAGATGAAAGATTATCACCTCATGCTTGTATTTTTGCCATGCGATTTTTGAGTTGCTTGGTTAGATCTCATACGTTTCATGTACCTATAGATCTTCCGTCGATCTCTACAATTGGTGCAAAGAAAGCGGATGTACCGCATGCAAATGTTTCATCAGCAATATAGAGTTCAGTCATGTCCACTGTTCTTTCTTCTACCTTGATATCTTCCTCTCGAGCGATCTCAAGGATTGTTTTTCTATTGATTCCTTCCAAGATATCGCTGGAAATATTTGGAGTAATGAGTGTATTGTTACGTACAAGGAAAATATTGGCTGCTGATAGCTCGCAAACATGACCATCAAGATCAAGGAAGAGAGCGTCATCGTATCCACTATCGATTGCATCTTGTTTTGCAAGAACACTGTTTACGTAAGCACCATTTACTTTTGCGCGTGATGGAATACAAAAATCAGGATTTCGTCTCCATGGGGATGTCTTGAGTCGTACCCCATCTTGCGGGAGTATAGATTTTGCTTCGTAGAGAAATACAGAGAGTGACGTATGAAGTCATTTGCTTCGTGTTCCTGGCACAAGCTCGTCAACATGAATGGTTACCCGAGCAAACACAGTTTCCTTTGGTTGATTTACATAAACCAACTCTTGGATAACTTTGCGAAATTTCTCAATATCGCAACATTCTTCAGGAAGGGTAATGCCGATGAGTTTCGCTGAATTTTGGAGCCTCTCAAGATGTTCTTGTAGACGAAATACTGAGTAGTTATCTCCATTTTTCAAAATAGGGAACACTGTATAGACAGAGAGTCCATAGAGCACAGCAGATGATGCTATATGAAGAGATGCTTGATTGGAATCAACAATAGCCTTATTGAACCAAATCTTTGGGAGAATATGAGTCATAATTGGAATTTTCTTTGAAATCTTATTGTATTCGATTCTCTCAGAAGACAAGAAAACCTACTGATGAGAGTAAGTTTTCTGTGTAGATTTAGAGGGAAATAACGTAACTTTTCCAGTCATCTTTTGTCGTTACTTGACCTTCTTCCAGTTTTCTTGGTTCATACCAAATTTTTATTTGTTTATCTCAAACAATTTCAAATTGTTTATATTCTACATTTTTCTCTATTGGTAGCTGCTCAAGTAGAATATGACGAATGTTTTTATTTGCAGAATAGAGATCAAGATAGGGACCCTCGTCACCCCGCTCATTCCAGCCAAGTATGTACCATATATTATTCTGATAGATAATTTGTTGTGTGCTACCCACACTTCATGTGTAGGTAAGCATATCGCCTGTATTTTCATCAAAGATCCACCCATCAGATCATCCCTCATACATTAGATGACTAAGAATCGTAATTCCACTGGCTGTATATTCGCTATTATCAAGGAGTAAAAAATACTTCTGTGCATAGATTCGTCCGAATTGCTTTTTTTGTTCTGGTGTAAATTTCTCTGGCTCTATTTCATTAGATTGCAATATATTTGTTATTTCTTGCTCAATAGATTGATACTCGAGAAAATCAGTATCATTTATTATGTTACTTCGTGAAGCAATCTTTTGGTTCCGAAAAAATACCGTTGTATTTTCTTCATCCTGAACAACACGAATGCTTGGTGAGAGATCTTTCTCAAAGAGTATCTTTGATGTAGTAGTACCCATTAATCCGCTTTGTACAGCAAGAGTTCCGCTTCCGCCAGCGGTTTGTCCTGTTGAGACTGCGACGGTCGATTTTGGTAGTACGACAGTACTTGTAGTGGTATTGCTTCATGAATAGGAACAACCCACCAGAAACAACGGAAGAACGAAGAGAATTTTTTTCATGGTGAAAAACAAAAAAATGAAAGCCGCTGGATTGTAGCGACTTTTCTATTCGTGGCAAGTGTGGTCGATATTTCTTCATAAACTACTCACTCCGTATCTCAATATAGAGTTCTTCAAGCTGCTTTTCATCTACCAAGCTCGGTGCACGCATCATAGCATCTTCTGCTTTTCCACTCTTTGGGAACGCATAGATTTCGCGAATATTGGTCTCATCCGAGAGAATCATGAGTACTCGATCGAACCCGAATGCAAATCCACCATGTGGAGGTACTCCGTACCCGAATGCTTCGTACATAGCTCCGAATTTTTCTTTTACCTCTGCTTCGCCTTTTCCAACGATTTCAAATGCTTTTACAAGTGCATTCAGATCATGGTTACGAATCGATCCAGAGAGAATCTCATATCCATTGAGTGCGAGATCATATTGACATCCGTAGATGGAGAGTGGATCCACTCCAGGAGCAAAGGCATCAACCCCACCATGAGGCATAGAGAATGGATTGTGTTCGAAATCATACGATCCATCATCTTTCTTCTCATACATAGGGAAGTCAGTCACCCATACGAATACAAGACTGTCTTTGTCAGCGAGTGAGAGCATATCGCGCAGTGCAAGTCGAACTCCACCAAGAGCCTTATTCACGCTTTCACGAGTATCAGCCCCGAAGAAGATCATATCACCTACCTCTGCTCTGAGTTTTTCTGTAAGGGCAGTAATTTCTGTCTCAGAGAGAAACTTGAGTATAGGACTCTTGGGTCCATCAGCTTCATAGGTAACATAGGCGAGACCCTTTGCTCCATTTGCACGAGCAACATCAGTGATGCTATCAATTTGTGATCGACTCAGAGTTTTCCCAGGAAGCTTAAATGCCTTCACAACGCCACCAAAATCGAGTGCTCACTTGAACACGGAGAATGCTGAATCCTGAAAAATACTCGATACATCTTCGAAGTGAAGATCAAATCGAAGATCTGGCTTGTCTGATCCATAGAGATCCTTTGCTTGAGTATGTGTGAGCCGGATGAATTGACCACTTTCTTCAAGTCGTGCAATGGTTTTTTGTGGTGCACTATGATGGGAGAGTTTCTTGATGAAGTCTTCTGCAACAGCGAAAATATCTTCTTGATCGACAAAGCTCATTTCACAATCTATCTGGTAGAACTCACATGAGTGCCGATCTGCACGAGGATCTTCATCACGAAAACATGGTGCAATCTGGAAATACTTATCCACTCCAGCTACCATGAGAAGTTGTTTGTACTGTTGCGGTGCTTGTGGGAGTGCATAGAACTTACCTGGATGCAAGCGGGATGGGATGAGATAGTCACGAGCCCCCTCGGGAGAAGACGATGTGAATATCGGAGTTTGTACTTCGAGAAATCATCGATCTGAAAAATACTCACGAGTAAACCGATTCATCTTTGCTCTCAGCTCAATCTTAGCTCGCATTGCAGGGCGTCTGAGATCGAGGTATCGATATTTGAATCGAACATCCTCAGAAGTATTGGTCTTGTCAGATATCTCAAACGGAGGGGTATTTGCCTTGGTGAGAATCTTGGCTTCGCTAATGAGCACTTCGATCTCCCCTGTTGCGATCTTTGCATTCGTTTGACCTTCAGGACGTGATCGCACGATCCCAGTAAAATTCACTACGTATTCACCACGAGCAGAATCAGCAATAGTATATGCATCAGGATGAGATATTGGATCAAATACGGTCTGAGTGATACCATAGCGATCACGAAGATCGATAAATATGACACCACCATGGTCTCGACGAGTATCTACCCAACCAGAGAGAGTAATAGTTTGCCCAATATGAGTTGCAGTGAGTTCACCACATGTATGAGTTCGAAGCATAAGAGGAAAGATTAAATATTTTTTATTTTTTAAGGATTTATACGTATCAGATAGTTTCGCTTGCGCTCACCACCATATTCCACATGTTTGGTGAAAATACCACCATTTTTCTCGATAACTTTTGTGGAGGCAATGTTATCAGCGAAGCATGTGAGAAGAAGTTTATCAAGTCCGATTTTCTTGGCTTCTGCGATGCCAAGTCTGAAGGCTTCCGTAGCATATCATTTACCACGCTCAGATGGGCGTATAGCGTACTCGATATTGCCACCAACTTTTTGAAGTTCATCAAGACTCACTTTGTGCCGAAGATAGAGTCCTCAGAGGATACGATTATCCTGCATAATGAAGAAGAGTGTCGATGGAGGAGTCCATTTTGAAACGATGGTACGATTCGTCTCGGTAATATTGAAGAATGAGTCAAAATCATCTCCAGCAAAGAGTGCTCTTGGTGAAACATTGTTAATATCTTCCAGAAGCGACCATTCTGCAATGAGCTCTTCCCATTGATCTTTATGTGAGTAATTCGGTATAATGAGTTCTAACATAAGATTGAGCGTTAAAGTAAATTGATCCAATATCTTCGTGATTTTACTCAGTCTCTTTGCATATATCATTCAAACTTTCATCCATTTTCCTCGATCACTTTTACAGAAGCAATATTGTCATGATCACATGTAATGAGTATGCGGTCGATTCATAGATTCTTCGCTTCTTTGAGGGCGAGTCAGAGCATTTGTGTTGCATAGCCTTTTCGTCTCGCAGATGGTCGGATACCATACCCAATATGTCCTCATGTCTCAATCAATTTTGGATGATTGATATGATAACGAATCTGGATAGCTCAGAGGATATTAGGTCCTGTATCGTCAACAAGAAAGAAAAGAGTAGAGTTGATCCCTCATTCATTGTCTGTGAGATCCTTGGTGACAATACGAAGAAAATCTTCGTATGTTTCTCACATAAAGAGTTTTCAGGGAGAAGTGGGTATTTCATGATCTCTCCATTCTCGTATCATCTCGATGCATTGATTCTTATGAGATTCATTGGGGAATTCCAGTTTGAGCATATTTTGTGAGTTAGACTGTAATCCAATATCTTCTTACCTTTTTCCTATTAAAATCAGCATGTCTCTCAAATGTTCATCCATTTGCTTCGATAGTACGGTAGGATCATACATTTTCATCAAGGCAGGTAAGCAATATTTTTTCTATTTCTAGGTTTTTTGCCTCTTGTTTTCCCAATCTCAGTGCTTCCGTTGCATAACCTTTTTTCCTTTCGGATGGGCGGATGCCATACCCGATGTGCCCACCTATTTCTCTCAAGAAATCATTTTCTATATTATGACGGATATCGAGAGCGCCGAGTATGCGATCTCGAGTCGAGTCTATGATAAAAAAGAGAGATGCTGGAACTCTGCCCTCTGGTGGATTATCACGAGCATCTCTTGTGATTTGGAGGAATTCTTCATAATTCGCACCTGCGAAGAGATTGTCAGGATCAGTAGGGATGATTTCATGTTGCCCCCATTCCTTAATCATCTCAATATATCGATCTTTGTGGGATTCGTTCGGAAATTTAAGTTTGAGCATAATAACGAGATTAGTCTTAATATTTTTAATATCCTCGATCCTTGTTTTTCTGCACTTTTCGCTGGAGTGCCTCATCGAGACTCGTAACTCCAGTGGATTTGAGTAACAGAAGAAGGGTGATGAGTACATCGCTTGCTTCATTTTCAAGATCCTCGATACAAAACGCATCAACTTTCCTTTGAGAAAACGAGCATTTTGTGAATTTTCTCACTTCTGCCGCGAGCTCACCGACTTCTTCCGTGAGACACGAGAGTGCCGAGAGGGTATGCTCTGTCTGAGAGAGCGATTTCTTGATCGTGAGTTCAGGGGTTTTATCATGAATATGATCAATATATTGCATGAGCTCGTTCCACACGGTTTCTGAGATCATAAAAAGCACACAAAAGAAATAAAAACTTTCATGTGCTTCGGTTCGATAGTGTGTCGAAAGGTGCCACCGAGGCTGTACTTGATTGATATTCTATGACGGGAATCTCCCGGAAGGTTCTACTCGGCAATACCTTTCTTCCTTCAGCTCGCGGGTGTTGGCCGCTCAGATGCTTTTATTACTAAGAAGTTTAGGAACCTGCACAAGAAAGTCAAGAAAATCATTATAGTATAAATATATAAAATTAAATGTTTGACAACATTGAATTGTTTTTATAATGACAAAATATATATTTATGCACTATGTTAGATAAAAGTAAATTATCAGATGCAAGAGAAGAATTACCATACGATAATTTTGCTAAGAATTTCAACTTCTATGATCATCTTCTTACCTCCATTGAGACAAGCTATTTGTGGAGAGGATTTGCTGATGAAGCCTTTAAACATTATGTTTGTACACGAGATGAAATTTTGCGACTTGATCTTGTTGATGATGTGGCAAATGGACGGATCATATCAATGCCCGTAAAGAATGTGGTCACGAAAAAACAGACAGATGTTGCAGAAATACTGCGTCGTGACATTATTGGGCAGGAAAAAGGTGAGGATATGACTGATTGAGTTGAGTTCCTCAGAGGACTCCTCCTTGCTCGATCGATACTCATACCTGAGGGTATTTATTTTAAGATCCAAAGATTTTTTCATCACGTACATCCGGATTATCATAGTCAACGATTTGATCTTACTTTGAGTCAATGATTCGCAGGTTTAGAGAAAAAATTTGCACATATACTCAAATCGCACCATAATTTTATCACAGTTCCTCAAGATGAAGATCAGTGATTTGAGTATGAAAATAGATCTCTCCTGCAATATATTCAAAGTTCACTTGAGGAAATCTGATCTTATCACGGTAATATCACAGAGCTTTCTTCTCGGCAGCGTTATGCTTTTCTCGTGCTGAAACGTATTTGTCGTGAATTTATCTACGCGTCTCAGGCACAACTTGAACTTCATAAGAAGATTGCAGATTGGGTCAAGCAGAAAAAAAAGCAAGGAAAGTCAGAAAAATCAGATACTACCTTTACTCGTCTTTCACAGGAAAAATCTAATTTCAATGACACGAGAGAAGACAAGGCTCTCGAATACATTTACCAGTGTTTTGTTCGTATTGATAATATACGCACAAAGAATTATGAGAGAAGGACTACACTCTGAAAAATCATTGTCAGAAAAAATGACTCTACGGAAGAGTTGCAAATCATGAAAGAGCGATTAAATATTATTCAGTCTCAATATCCAGATCTTGAGGAAACTTGTCGGTATATCTCTGAAAAAATAGAAGAAATTGCTGGTATCAAATCTCTATGAATAGAAAGAAAATCTCGTGAGTTGGTGGAGTCCATTCTTCAATGAGATGATTTGTTGCAAGATGCGAATTCCTGAAATAATGAAACGTACGAAGAGAGTATTATCACTCGAAAGACGATTCGCTCTATTGATAGATATATTCAATATTTGGGTACTGTTTGATCTTCAACCAATGATACAAAATCAAATAGTGTCTGAGATGGGCTCACTTTCAATCAGACAATTCTTCCATTTTTGCGTTATATGATCAATGGTATACGCTCAGGAAAATTTTCTTCAACATCGTTGAATATTTCACAGATATTTGTTGCTTTCAAGGAAGATTTTGCTCATTCATGATCAAAGAATGGATCAAGATTACTCGAAGTATACAAAGAGTTCTTTATGGAACAGAACGTTCAAGGTAATATTGTTACAATTTTACCCCGGATGACATTTGTACTCGATAATATTGGTGATTTTATTGGATGATCTGCACATGGAAATCGTCAGGGTTGTGCTGTTATTACTCGTCGGAGTCGAGAATTCTTCGCAGGACCAGAGTGGAAAAAAATAGTAAGAGAGTTTCCAAAAGATTCTATTCAAAACTAATTGTTGCTTCCTGTTGATTTCATAAAGCTAGATTAATACTACTTTTATCAAAAATTAACAACAAGAATAGAAAGATTGAAAGCAGAAAACATACTTATAAGTGATAGTATTATCTTTTGACAGAGTCAGATTTTGATTACAATCATATCTTTATATTCGCTTGAGATGAAAAATCTTTGTTGTCTGCTAGTTTTCATATATGAGAGATAATTTTCTGTTTTTGAAGCATGCTTTGCGAGAAATAAAAACTATATGATCTGTTACGGAGAGCTCCAAATATCTTGTTTGCAAAATGCTTGCTCCAGTGCATTTTCAGGATGCGCATCTTATTGTTGAATTGGGTGCTGGGAATGGATGCATCACACAAGCACTTCTCAGTAAATGAGAAAGTGATAGCAGAATTGTTTCTTTTGAATTGCACCCAGTTTTCTTCAATAAGATCAAACATCTATCAAATGAACGATGCACTATCATTAATGATAATGCAAGCAACATTCTGAATTTCGTAGATTTTCAATCAGCGGATGCAGTTGTATCATGACTTCCTTTGGCGAATATAAGTGCGGAAGATAAACATCTTATAATGGCAGGAGTTAAAAACTCGATGAAAGAAGATGGATTATTCATTCAGTTTCAATATTCACTCTACGATTATAAATTTCTTAAAAAGCATTTTAAACATGTTAGAATCCACTTCTGCCTCCTTAATCTTCCGCCCGCATTCATTTATGTATGTAAAAAATAACAGAAAGAGTTCTTTCTGTTATTTTTTATGATAGAATGGCTCTAAGATTTGACCTCCTATGGTAGCTCGAAATGTTGATTAAACTAGATCAATGAGATGCGATTTTGTGTTGCTATTTTATCGACTTCTTTGGCGAGCATGATAATATTCTCCTCTTTTCATTTTTCATCTCATATGAGAGTGCATGCCTCACACTGATCTAGTTTTTGTACTGCGATGACACTGAGAGACGTGAGTGCAGTACTGATAGCTATATATTCTGGAGCGTTTGGGTGAATTTTATCTCTCTGAAATTGGATAATTTTTTGGATTGCTTCGGAGATCTTTTGGATTTTTGGATTGGGGTGATTTCTGAGATGTTCTTTAAATCGATCTTTGAGTAGTTGCATCCCAAGACTGGAGATATTGCGAGCTTTTTCAGCTCTATTTGCCAAGCTTTCCGCTTTTTTGATCACTGCTCATTTCTCGATGATCTTTAGTGCTTTATCTAGCACGGCAGTTATGCCTAGTACTTTTATCACGATCTCGATCGTTCATTGCCCGAATTCATATGCATTTTCTGGGATATGTGTCAAACTCTTCCATAGATTGACTATCAAACTCTTCCAATCGATAGATTGGATCTTTTGTATAATTTCCTGGACTTTTATTTCACCCAGAGCAAGCGCGGCACCTACCTTGTCGATGATGGCATCTACCGAACCTTTAGCAAAATTTTGTGTAAATGTATTAGAGGGATCGTATCACTCCTTTCCACCTTTTACTCCAATGTATGAGTACGCCTGTTTTCGACACTCCAAAACACACCGATCTATCCGATCTTGCAGAGATTTTTCTTGATCTTGTGCAGACTCTGGAATCGGTTTTTGTTTTTTTGGAGCGAAATTAGTAGCACTATCACCAAATGATTCCATACATTATCTGCAGATTTTATCTTGCTGATAATGTATCATATGTTTTTGCTGTTGGCAAATCTACCACTCCACGACGACAGGGCAATGATCTGATCCCATCATATCACTGAGATAGGTTACTTTTGGTTTTGTTTTCTCTACAAATTTATTGTCTGCCCACCATGCATCGATCCTCCATCAGACATTTCTATCTCGAGATTTGGTGACCGGATCCCACCATGAATACACATCTGATATGGTTGGATTCGCGGCTCTCCATACATCTTGATGACCGAGCTCTACCATACTATCGAGCCAAGATCGTTCGAGTGGATGAAATCCTATTTTCCCATCATTTTCTTTTGGTCGAGCAAGATCAATTGGGTGATGAGCACAATTGATATCTCCTCACCAAATGACATGTTCACCACGAGCTTGGTAAATATTTGTTTGTGCTCTAAGACACTCATAGAAAGCGAGTTTATGTTGCCATGCTTCCTCGGATTTGCCACCATTTGGGAAGTAGATTCCATAGATGTGTGTGATTCCGATGTCAAGATTGAGTATTGCATGAATAATTCTTCATTCGTTCTCGACGGGATTATCGGGAAGATCATGATCGACTGATATTACTTGTGATGCGATGCGTTCGTGAATCCAAAGTCCTACACCGCTGTATCATGCTTTTTCCGCTGAATGATAGATCGCTTTATATGGTGCTGGATGGAGTAATTCTTCTGAGAGCTGATCGGATTTTGCCTTGATTTCCTGCATAAAAATCAGATCCATATCGAGAGGATAGATATCAGAAATATGTCATTTGCGCTCGATGGCTCGTAGACCATTGACATTCCAAGAGAGGATTTTCATAGTGGGAATTATTGAGAAATGTGTGCAAAAATATCTGGAGCAAGCTCTCGCAGAAGAATAGCCATTCGCATAAAGACACCAGTCTGCACTTGGTCGAAATATCGAGCCTGTGGAAGCGAATCAATCTCGTGAGGTATCTCAGCAAGACGAGGGAGCGGATGCATGATGATCGCATTATCTTTCAGAAGTGCTGCACGTTCAGGTGTGAGAGTAAAATCCGAGAAAGCACTATCGAAATTTGTATCTTCCGGAAGTCGCTCTTTTTGTAATCGTGTCATATAGAGTACATCGATTTCCTTGAGAACACTTTCTTCAAGGCTTTCAATAATCCTCGTTGTAGAGGAGATGTATTTATCTGGTATTTGTAGTTCCTGAGGTGACGCAAATATAAGATCTACATTCGGAAGGAGAGAGAGGAGACTCGAGAGAGAATGGGTAGTTCGCCCATATTTGAGATCGCCAGCGATCATAACCTTGAGATTCACTCGTTCAAAGAGATCTGGAAAGCTCTCATAAATAGTCGCAAGATCAAGGAGTGCCTGAGTTGGATGTTCACCATTCCCATCTCCAGCATTTATAACCGGTACGCTCGCATAGGTATCAAGGAGAAGAGCATCTCACTGCTGTGTAGATCGCAGAGCAATAATATCAGCAAAGTATGAGACGACTCGTGCCGTATCCGAGAGATCTTCTCATTTTGCACGAGAGCTGAAATGAATATTCGATTCACTCACCACTTGTCCACCGAGACGAAGCATCGCTGACTCGAATGAAAGCCTCGTTCGAGTCGATGGTTCATAGAAGAGGGTTGCAAGAATCTTCCCATGAAGTGATTCCGAGAGGTCTCTTGCATTGGTTCGTACATATCGGTAAGCCCTGAGAAACTGGTGTATCTCATCGAGTGCAAGGTTGGATGTGGAGATGAGCGACATAGGGAGAGAAAGTCAAACGATCTCAGTATAGACAGAGAGGAGATGAGGGCAAATGAAAATTGTATAGTCAATTAGTATTGCTTATATCTCATTCAATGCTTTGTTATTCTCATAATTTAAAGACCCCATCCCTTATTTTAGTATTAGCATTTGATTAAGAATCATCAGTATAATCAAATTAATTTGAATAGTATCTTAATCTTTTTTTAAGGAGCAAATATCTTTGAATAGAGCATCTTTTTTGCAATAGTTGTATGGTTTTTTATCTGAAGTAAGAGATACCTCAGAATAATCATCATAATTTTTAATAAAGAAATCTTTCGAATAATAAATTACTTGCTCATCAGTGGGGAGGTTAGGATGAATTAAATAACTCACTATAAAATAAGATGATATTATCAGACCTACTGCAGTTGGAAATGCTAATCTGATAATTATCAATACTCAAAGAATTTCTTTTGAATTATTTGGTGTAATGTCCAGTAGAGTATAAACATTATAAATAAGATAAATAAAGCTATCTCATATGTTCAAGTGTAATCAACGGCTCTGAGTCCAGCACAAAAAATGGTACTCAGTTAACATGCAAGTAATACTTTCTTGCTGTTTCTAGGACTATGATAAGTAATCATATATATGATATATTTTTTATAACTGTATTAGAATTTTCCCATAATAATTCATCTGTATTTATCTGTTGGTCTCAACACTGTTCGTGAATGCTCTTTTTGGAGTTAACTTTTTTGTTTGGCATATCTCTGTAAACACATCTATTATACACTGAATCTTAAATACTTACCATAATAATTTTAACGAAAGTAATTATACCTCTGAATAATTCAAATATTCCATTGAGGCTATTTGAGTATAAATTTCCTTGTTAAAATCTTCTATCTGCTTACAGTATCATATCATATAGAACTTTATGCATCTTCATATTATCGGCATCGGTGGCATCGGCGTTTCTGCTCTTGCTCGCTTCTATCGTCGCTCGCTTGGTTGGCACGTGACTGGGAGTGATGCGAGTGATTTTTCCTTTCGTGAGCGTCTTGAGTCTGAATGAATAGATGTTTCCATCGGGCATTCAGCGGAAGTAATCACATCTGATACAGATCTGGTGATTTACTCTGAGGCAATTATTACGAAGCCGGATCTGAGCTATGCTGAGAATCTTGAGGCAATACCAGAGCTCAAGCGAGCGAAGGAACTTGGAATCCGATCTCTCTCATATCCACAGGCTCTCTCAGAAATATTCGATGAGCGACAGGGGATTGCTGTGACAGGATCGCATGGGAAATCCACAACCACCGCTATGATTGGTGTCATGCTACAAAATACTCCAAAAGCATCGAGTGTGATCGTCGGTACGCAAGTTCCACAGTTTGGTCAGTCCAATTTTTGGAATGCTGAAAGTTCATCCTATTTCACGATCGAAGCGTGTGAGTACAAGCGATCCTTTCTCGCATATCATCCATACATAACGGTTATCACAAATATTGATCTTGACCATCTTGATTATTACAAAAATCTTGATGATTATTTCTCGGCATTTGATTCGATCATTCGTCAAACTCGAGGGTATGTGGTGATGAGATGGGATGATGAGCGAAGTAAAGAGCTCTACCATCGTATCTATGGATGAATAAATACAGCATGACTTCCGATCCCAGTGATGGTTGGTGAAGGGAAAATAGTTACGATTGTGAATGGTGAAATGAAGTTTGAAGATCTACCATCATCGTGGAATCTCCAAGTGCCAGGTGATCATCTCGAACATGATGCGGAGCTTGCCTATGCGGTTGGTCGGATTCTTGGGCTTGATAGTATGATACTTATCTCAGGTCTCGAATCATATCAGGGTTCATGGAGACGTTCTGAGGTGGTGGGGGAGACAAAAAATCGAAACATACTAATGTCTGACTATGGGCATCATCCTGAAGAGATCAAACCAACCTTAAAAGCGATCAAACAAAAATATTCAGCTCGCAAGCTCTTTGTGGTATTTCAACCTCATCAATATTCACGTACGAGAGAATTACTTTCAGAATTTGCAACATCGTTTGACGATGCGGATGAACTCATGATCCCGAATATTTATTTTTCACGTGATAAAGCGGAAGATGTGGAATATATGACGATGGATCGACTCATAACTTTACTCCAGTCTCGTTACCCATGAGTTCAAAATGGTCAAGGACTGGAGGAGACAGCACGATATATCGAGTACTATGATCATTCTTTCCCAAATTCCTCCGTCATCCTCTTGCTGGGTGCAGGTGATGTAGATAGTTTGCGTGAAGATATTCCGGTGAAAATACTGACTATCGAGTGATAAGATATTTTTTAATAAAAACACACAACCCATCTTTTGCAAGATGATTTCTGTGTGTTTTTTTGCAATTTACACGTTTGTATACTATCCTAAAAGAGACTAATTTTTATCTTTTTCTCTATGAGATTCTCACGAAAAATCTTTCGTCGATCATTCTTTGATCGTTTGATGAATACATCCCGACTCAAGAAACATACACCACTTCGAGTCAAGCTTCTCACAACATTCGCAATTATAAGCCTCCTCATCAGTGGTCTGACATTTGCTCTCGGATGAGCAAGTGCTGCTATTACATGGCCTTCTGCTCCTGCCGGAGAGGCTACTGGAGGAGCTATTATGAGTTATTTTAAAAATGCTTTTTGAGATGCAACCACTCAGACAGAAAAGGTGTGTACTAATAGCTGAGTTGTTCGATGATTTAAGACTGATGGAAATCCTATATGTGCAAGTCTTTCTGAACTCTCTGGTGGGGCATCTACGTCTACTACGCCGCCCACTACCACTACTACGCTACCACCTACTACAACAACCACCACAACCACTACGACATCAACCCCAACCCCAACTATTACTTCATTTGGTGCAAGTTCAACATCGATTGCATCGGGTAGTCCTACTACTCTTTCGTGGAATGTTGCGAATGCCAACCCGAACGGCTGTACTCTCTATGCAGGTAGTACAGCACTCACACCTAACTATGATCCAGTCGGAAGTAGAACCGTGAGTCCAACATCCAATACTTCCTACAAGATCACCTGTACAGGATTTGGTGTATCAAGTGTCACATCGAGCGATGTAAACATTACCGTCAATCAGTTGCCAACTCTTGATTTCAAAGTGAATGCCGGTACTTCCGTCAATACTTCTGCTGGTGATTCTGCCTCCGTATCCTACAACGGATCAGCAACACTTTCTTGGAATGCCACGAATGCTACATCGTGCACACCGACGAACTTTACACTCCCGAGTAACTATCTGACAACCAACAAATCTCTCACTCTCAATAATCTCACCACATCCCAAACAACATATTCCCTCAAATGTGATGGTGCTGGAGGATCCATAACGAAAAGTGTTACGGTGAATGTGGCGAATCCAACCTCTCCGAATGTAACATTAACCGCGTCATCAACATCTGTATACAACGGAACCGGTGTTACTCTCTCTTGGAGTGTATCGAATGCTACATCATGTGCGGCAAGTAACGGATGGACTGGAGATAAATCAACAAACGGTGGAGCCGAACCCGTAACTCCAGCCAACAGCACAACAACAACCTATACTCTCACATGTTACGGACAGTGAAACACTTCTCGGAGTGTGAGTGCGAGTGTGGAGGCAACGGCACCACCAGTATGTTTTACATATACAACAAATAACAACGAAGTAACCATTACTGGTTATAAGTGGAATACAACAAGAGGATGCTTAAGTAATACTACACCAACCGTAGAACTTGATATACCATCATCGATTGATGGAAAGACGGTGAAGTTTATTGGAAATAATGCTTTCGTGCTCAACAACCTCACCTCAGTGACGATTCCGAACAGTGTGACGAGTATTGGAAATGATGCTTTCTATAGAAACCAACTCACCTCAGTCACGATACCAAATAGTGTGACGAGTATTGGAAATGTTGCTTTCTCTTGGAACATGCTCACAGGTTCTCTTGTGATTCCGAATAGTGTGACGAGTATTGGAAATGATGCTTTCAAGTACAACAAACTCACATCAGTGACGATTCCGAACAGTGTGACGAGTATTGGAAATGATGCTTTCTCGACCAACGAACTCACAGGTTCTCTTGTGATTCCGGACAGTGTGACGAGTATTGCGGGTGGTGCTTTCAGGTACAACAATCTCACATCCGTGACGATTCCAAACAGTGTGACGAGTATTGGAAATAATGCTTTCGAGGACAACGAACTCACCTCAGTGACCATTCCGGACAGTGTGACGAGTATTGGGTATGATGCTTTCCGGAGCAACAATCTCACATCCGTGACGATTCCAAATAGTGTGACGAGTATTGGGTATGGTGCTTTCCGGAGCAACAATCTCACATCCGTGACGATTCCAAACAGTGTGACGAGTATTGGAAATAATGCTTTCGAGGACAACGAACTCACCTCAGTGACCATTCCGGACAGTGTGACGAGTATTGGGTCTAGTGCTTTCAAGTACAACAAACTCACATCAGTGACGATTCCGGACAGTGTGACGCGTATTGAAGATCTGACTTTCTATAACAACCAACTTACTTCTGTGACCATTCCAAACAGTGTGACGTTTATTGGATGGGCTGCTTTCAAGTACAACAAACTCACATCAGTGACGCTTCTGGGTAGTAGGGTAAATATTTGGGATGAGACTTTCTGAGATCAAACCAATTCCGCCTGAAACGGTACCGTCTATGGTTCGGCTTATATGCAGAGTTTTTATATTAATAATAACTCTAACCAATTCGACAGATCCAAACTAACAAACTACGTAGTCCAATAACCCCATACTCCTTATTCCTCAATAACTATCACTCTTATGCCTATCTCTTCCAATCTCAAAAAACTTACTAAACTTACTCTCACTCCTCTTCTCCTCTCTCTTTCATTCTCCCTCTCCTCTCTTCTGTTCTCACTCCTCCTTACCTCATGTTCCCTCCCGGGAGGAGGGAACAACGTATCGCAAGATACGTCACTCTCACCAAAACCTCTTATTCCTATTATCTCTTGATCAACGGTTATTCTCGACTATAGATTCTATTCTTCTGGTGAAGTGGTAGAAGAAGGATCATGAGCTACTCTCCATGTAGGAAAATGAGAAAAATTTCCCATGTTCGATACCGAGCTTCTTGGTATGAAAGCATGAGATAAGAAATCAGTGCTACTGCATGCATCAGTTGCCTACGGAACCAAAGATCAAGAACAAATCGTTCGTCGATCTCAGATCACCCGATCAGATACTCCTGGCATGGAATGACTCTTCCATCCAAAAAGAATAGCAACGGGATCCACGACCGAATGGAACAATCAAACTATCACCATTAAACAAATCCTTGACGATGAATTCGTTGTCATAACCTACCCAAGACAACACCCACTCGCAGGAAAAGATCTGACTATGGAAGTGGAAGTAAAGGATGTGAAGTAGAAGATGGTCAGAATACAAGCTCCCCCTAGCCCCCTCAATGAGGGGGAACGAAGAGATGTGCATATAAACGACGACCATAACCACTTTCATTAAGAGTGGTTTGTTTGTATCGTATCTTTCCGTCACCAGGTCGCAACAGATGGGTTCATTTCCCCCTTGTTGAGGGGGATTAAGGGGGAGTTTCTTCAATCACAAAAAAATCCATGAAGCGTGATCTTTAATTGAACAAAGGAAGATCTTGAATGAGAATCAGGATCTTTCTTAACGGACTGTGGGCTTGTTTGAATTTATTTTGGAAATTCATTTTTTCTTTGCTCCCTCATAGAGTGAGTTACCCGCAAAATAATTTTATCGCACAGGGCTTGTGTATTTGAAGTAATTGGCATATCATCATTACACCATTCAATAAATGCTATTACAAGTCTATTTTGTTTCATAATTCCAATGTCACTGTTGTAGTCAAGAATATCAAGAATGATTGCTTGTTTGTCAACGGTAAAAGATCATGTGGTTAGCTCTATAGTCTTCTCTTGTATTTTGAGCCAGAGCTCTTTAGCTCAATCCTCACCTGCGTTACTCGGAAGAATATCCTGAAGATCGATAAGACTATCTTCAAGTTGTGGGGTGATGATTCAGGTGATAGTATGGAGTAATACCTCGCGAACTATTTCTTCAAAGACATGGGTTTTGGTTTTTTGCTCTAGAATACTTCCTCAAAATGTGGGATATATATCATTTCATATATATCGAATGAGAGATGAATGAGATTGGAGGGACGATTCTACATTTTCTTCAATCGTATGTGCAATTGCTCAATGCATGGTCATATATATAGGTGAATATCGATTAAGAATTCATATTACGGGTAAAAAAGAATATGTACAGCTCTTTTTTCCCATTTTTCAATATACTCTTGAGATAATTTTTTCTATGAGAACAATCTTCATTGGTGATGTTCACGGCTGTCTTTTGGAGCTAAAAGATTTGATTGAAAAACTCTCGATAACTCCACAAGATCGGGTGATACTTCTGTGAGACCTTATCAATAAGTGACCTTATTCAGCTGAGACCGTACAATACGTCCATGAGAGTGGATTTGAATGTATTCGCGGAAATCATGATGAAGCATATAAGCAGTTTTTTAAACATTCGCATTTGAGGCACTATTTTGGTCCGCTCAAATACGAAACTTATAAAGAGACGATGAGTCCAGAGGCACACCAGTGGTATATTCGTACTCCTATCTATATCGAGTCTGATGAATGGATTGCGGTCCATGCTGGACTTGAGCCGGGCAATGATCCTGCTGATACTGCAAAGAAAATTCTTATGAATATTCGTACATGGGATGAACTTGGAATAGACCTCGATGATCTTGATAATCCACCTTGGCACAGTCTCTATCGTGAATCGAAGAAGGTGATATACGGACATTGGGCACAACAATGACTTCATGTTACTCTCAATACTGTTGGAATCGATACAGGATGCGCTTATGGATGAGAATTGACGGCATATATTTTGGAAACATGAGAAATGATCAGTGTAAAAGCACGGGATGTGTACACACGAATCAAAAAATAATCTTGTAATTTTCGTAAATTTTTCCATAATCACGCTCCAAGGTTGTTTTTCATCAAATCTGAGGAGGAAAAAATATGAATACACGCCTTCTGAATCATCATATGAGCAGTGATCGTCATTTTGGTCATCAAGTATTTGCATTCCGAAAAGTGCTTCAGGATCATCACGTTCCATATCGCAAAAGCAATGTTCGCATTCTCTACGGTGCGGTATATCTTGATATAGGTCGAGGAGCTATTCGCTACTTTACAAGGGAAAATGCTCTGAAATTTCTACTTCAAGATGGCAAGCGTTGTTTGAGAGTTGCAAAACGACTCTTGAGTCGTTATTTTCGCCCAGTGCGAATCTTCGGACTGCAACTCTATGAAGCAATCAAGTGAGAAATGGACGATAATCAAAAAATCCTCGATTTTCCGAGGATTTTGATTTGACAAAACTAAAGAATAAGAAATAATACCGCCTGTCGCTCAAATCAAGACGACAAGGAGACTGTGAGAAATCGCAGTCAAAATGAAAAAATGGTTACAAGAGGTAGCATATGACAAATTGTCATGGTGGTGTGGAATCTGGCAAGATCAAACTTCGCTATATTGAACGTTCGGGTGGAGTTATTCATGCTCCAGGGGAATCGCTCCGTAAATTTGCGGAGGCACATTGTCAAGAAAATCATGGCGGTCGTGATCGCGGATTTGTCCCCGTTGCTCGTATGGGTGGTAAAATGGCCTACTGGAAATCTGGTGCCTTGCATATTGATCAGACAGCACATCTGGTTTCCTTCTAAATTTTCACATCACTCTATGACCCGCTCTCAATGAGTGGGTTTTTCTTTCTCTATTTCTCTAAAATAAATTGATTCTTTTTTGAAAAACAAAGGAAAATGCGTATATTCGATATTACCTTTGTTTTTTATTTCTCCACAATGCTTCAAACAGTTCGTGGAATGCAGGATATCTTCGGTGAATACCAGAGATATTTCACATTTCTCAAGAAAGTAGCCCGTCACGAGTTTCGTAAAAATGGCTTTACTCGTATCTCGACACCCATTATTGAATTTGAGGAACTCATCACTCGATCAGCTGGGAATTCTTCCGATATTGTCTCAAAGGAGCTCTATAGTTTTGATGATCGCAAAGAGCGACGCCTTGCGCTTAAGCCAGAGTCAACTGCCGGTGTTATGCGATCATACTTGACGAATATGCTCGATGAGTCTCAGCCAGTGTACCTCTACTATATTGAGCCGCATTTTCGCTATGATCGTCCACAAAAAGGTCGCTATCGTCAATTCCATCAGATTGGTGCTGAAATCATCGGTGAACAAGATCCGGTGCTCGATGCGAAGATGATGCATATTGGTTGTCGAATGCTTGATTCCATAGGACTTAAAGGCGAATATACACTCAAGATTAACTCTCTCGGCAATGAGAAAGAACGTGAAAAATACCTCCTTGATCTACGAGATTTCTTCGAGAATAAGCGTCATATTCTCGATGAGACAGATCTTGCTCGTCTCGAGACAAATCCTCTCAGACTTCTCGATAGTAAGAATCCAGAAGTTCGTGGACTCCTCGAATATGCACCAAAAATGGAGAGCTACCTCAAGGGTGAATCCAAGGAATTCTATGCAAAAGTAAAGATGTATTTGGAAATTCTCGGTGTTCCATACGTTGAGGATCATACACTCGTTCGAGGTCTTGATTACTATTCTCATACTGTATGGGAATGGGTCGATGGATCAGGCCGCACACAAGATGCATTCGGTGGTGGCGGACGATATGATGGACTCTCAAAATCACTCGGACACAAGACTGCTGTTCCAGCAGTAGGATTTGGCATGGGATGTGAGCGCCTCATAGAGGCAATCATGGATCGTGGTGTGAAGCTTCGAAACAAAGATCGAACCCACCTCTATATCATCCAACTTGGTGAGGATGCAACAAAACTCGCACTTCCACTCAATATTGCAGCTCAAGAAGCATGACTTAATTCTCTCATTTCGCTTGGCACTCCATCCATCAAGACACAGATGAAGAAAGCAAATCGTCTGGGTGCAACTTACGTAGCTATTATCGGTATAATGGAAGCAAGAAATGGCATCTGCCAGCTCAAGAATATGGAGCTTGGGACACAACGAGAGGTGAAGCTTGATGAGCTTGTCTCACTTCTCATCTCCGAGGTTGATAAGAAAGAGTTGGATTTCTATTCTCCAATGAAAGATTTTGTTATTGAAGAAGTGATTCATTCAGAAATTACAACATCCATAAATGAAAAATAGATAGTCATGCAAATGAAGAAAATACAAAACCCACCATTAGGTGGGTTTTGTATTTTCTAGCATTCTAAGGAAGATCAACGTAGTTTGGAAGTTTCACTTTATCAAACTGTGTATCTGGGTTATTGATATAGGTATTTTTTACATATCAGGATGCTGGACCATAGACGGTACCATTTCAAGGGGAATTTGTTTGAACTCCAAATGCATCTAGTCAAATGTTTGTCACACTATTTGGAATCGTCACGGATGTAAGATTATTTTTGAAAAATGCTGCTCGACCAATATTTGTTACACTATTTGGAATCATCACTGATGTAAGCTGATTTGTTGAGAATGCACCAGTTCAAATATTTGTTACACTATTTGGGATATTGATCGAAGTGAGTTGATTCATGACAAATGCTCAATTACCGAGACTTGTGACACTATTTGGAATGATAATAGAAGTAATATTATTATTATAAAATGCATTTTCTCCACCAATACTCGTTACGCTATTTGGAATCACAATATTATCACGCTGAGCACCACCATAACCAATAATAGTACTTGTATCTTGTGATCCATCTGGATTACGAGCGTAAATGAATGCATCACTATTTGGAAGATTATTTCTATTAAATGCTCACATGCCAATATTTACAACACTATTTGATATTACCGCAGAGGTGATACTATTTGCGAAAAATGCAAGCTCTCAAATATTTGTAATGCCATTTGGAATATTAACGCATTTCAATCATTTAAGCGCAAAAGCCGCACTTCCAATATTTACAACATTTACACCGCCAATAGTTGGTGGAATAACTACTTGTTTTGGCCCACTACTCGAATATCATGTTATAGTCCCGCTATTACTATTGAAGGTAAAGTATGATTCATCAGTGAGAGTACTGCCATTTTGGCAATTTCCTATCATATTAAAGCTTATTCCCAAATCATGCTGTGACCCAACATAAAAATCAGTAGATACTGCAGATCCGGTACAATTATAGGGAGTAATATCACCAAGAGATGATGTACTCGTACAATTAAGATTTGCATAAGGAGTCTCGAATGTAATACTTGCTGGCATATTCGTAGTACCAGCAAGAATAGTTTGCCATGCTGAAAAAGTAGAATTTGCAAACATACTATCAATCACATATCCATCAACGGTATCATCTACGAGTGATCCAGGAGTAACAGTTGTAATAGTAACGCCAAATGTTGCATAGAGAGATATAGTTAGTGGTCCTATATATCCATAGTAGGTATTCCCCATAATACTATACTCTCCCATGGTAAGTATATGACTTACCGGTCATCCTCCTCCACCTCCAGAATCACCACCCCCAGAACCTGATCCACTTCCCGTACCACTATTCATCCCCAAGAGTGCCTTCTCATCAAAGCTTCCATCCTTCAGAGAAAGAAGAGATCAAGTAGAGATATCCATGGATACATATTCATCAGCTCACTGTGATCCTACCATGATATCAAGCGTACTTGCATCACTCAAAGAGATATCTCTACTTCCTGTACCTGTCACTCCATTCTGAAGAGGTTGCTTACTTCCCTTGGAGAGAAAGATTCAGAGTCTATCTCCTGCAGAGTAGGGATATCTGGAAGAGAGATCAATGTTGCTGCTGTCGAGAGCGTAAGCTCTTGGGAGAGCTTCACGAAGTGAAGCAGAAAGCATACCTCAAAAGTCTGAGAAGGTTTCAGGAAGAGACTGCGAAGCAGTCTCTTGTATTCCTTTCAATTGTCCTCCAAACTCATTCACTCCAACTTCTTGATTCCCCCTGTTCAGATTATCATCTCCTCTTCCACTTCATCCACCATCCAATCATCCTTCATTCATTCCAATCTTCTCATTTTCATGAAACTTTCTTCCAGCAATCTCAATACTCCTCTCAAACCTTGGATTCTCAAGGTATGCCATGAACTGAGCGCTATCGTAGTGTTGATTGACTCGATAGGTGTAAGGAGTTCCATCAAGAGGGTCATAGATCTTATCTGATCCATACCCAAGAGGATTCACAATACTCGTACTCATGAATCCTTGGTATCCAATGAATGTTCCACTCACACTAAGAGAGACACTATCTGCTATAGGTGTAGGAAGCTTTCGAAGCTGTGCACTGGTAATTCTCGCACTCTCTGACAATGTCTTAATATCACTAATTCTCTTTCCATCTCTTGCTACTGATGACTGATGACTCATCACTACAAACCCTATCACGGATAGTATAGAGAGTATGGTGATGACTACTATGAGTTCGGTGAGGGTGAAGGCGGAACAAGAAGAAAAAACATTTATTGGTTTTCTCTTCTTAAAAGAAGAGAAAGAGAATTTGTTTGTAAATATTGATTTATTGGATGAGGACGATTTGAATTGGTACATAGTATAGTGTGGAGAAATGATTATGCTTCTCGTCATTTCATCACACTTTCTTAAGAAATACAAAAAATAGCGTCATGACAATGCTATTTTGAATAGAGAAATTTTGGATTTGTGTTGTGATATAGATTTGGAGGGGAGAATATAGAAAAGGTAGACTCATGATCCATCACACCTATGTGATTCGCTGTATTTCCTACGATCAAGCTTCAGTAGTCCAGCAAGTTCCCATTGTTGGGATAAGTTGGGAATCTGTTATTTATTTATTTGTAACTTTTCAGGACAACGACAGATACAATCTAACTTTCATTGCACGTAACCTTGCTTTCCCCGTCAATGAGGAGGACCAATGGGTATCTTCTAAATAAGATTTTGCCGATTAAGCTATCTTTTCGCTTTGACAACCACTCTGAAATCAAGAAAATGGTTTCTTATAAAAACTATGGTACGACCAGCACATGATGCATGCCCACAGACGGCTATGCTTTTCTCGCTTCTTGGTAAAAAATGGATAATTTTCATCATTAAAACACTCTCACAATGACATGAGAGTTTTAATGATATTCGACGAAGTATAGGTTCTCCAAGTGCAAAGATCCTCACCCTTCGTCTTCAGGAGCTCCAAAATGAAGGAATTGTTGATCGAGTTGTTGTAACCACTGAGCCACTTTGCATTCGTTACAGACTCACACCTTTAGGATTGGAATTATCCAAATTCCTTTGTCATCTTTCTACCTGGTGGTGAAAACATAGTAGTTGTTCAAATAAATAGCAAATTTTGCTATTTATTTTTGTAGAAATCATCGTTCTTGCTTGCTATCATGTGAAAAAAGAATATTTTCTACTTATAATTTCGTTTTTTATTCTGTCTATGGCTCTCACTCCTCGATCCCAAGATTATTCTCAGTGGTATCTCGATGTTGCAAAAGCAGCAGATTTATTTGAGTATTCTCCAACGCCCGGATGTATTACTTTTCTTCCAAAATCAGTTGCTATATGGGATCGTATTCGATCAACCATGCAGGCAAAATTTGAGAAGCTCGGTGTTCAAAATTTATACCTTCCAATGCTTATTCCGATGAGTTTCTTTGAAAGAGAAAAAGAACACGTTGAGGGTTTTGCACCAGAGCTTGCTGTAGTAACTGTTGGTGGATGAAAAACACTTGAGGATCCACTTGCCATCCGACCGACATCGGAACTTCTCTTTTGTGATTTTTTTAAAAATCGCCTCCAATCATATCGTGATCTTCCACTTCTCTACAATCAGTGGGTAAGTGTGCTTCGGTGGGAAAAACGTACACGACCTTTCTTGCGAACCGCGGAGTTTCATTGGCAGGAAGGGCATACACTTCATGAAACACGTGAAGATGCAAATAATTTTGCTCTCTCGATTCATTATGGTGTTTATATTGAGACAATTCGTGAACTAATGGCAATTGATGGTATAGCAGGTCGAAAGTCGAGTAGTGAAAAATTTGCATGAGCGGATACGACCTATACATTTGAGCCGATGATGTCGAATGGATGGGCACTTCAGATCTGTACCAGTCATCTTCTTGGTCAGGGATTCATGGAGGGTTTTGGTGTGAATTTTCAAAATCGAGATGGTGGAATTTCTCATCCATACTATACCTCTTGGGGACTCTCTACTCGATCGATTGGAGGGATTATTTCATCCCATTCAGATGACAAAGGACTGATTATTCCACCTCGAATGAGTGAATATCTAGCTATGATCCTTCCAGTTTATGGAAAAGATAACAAGGAGATTGTGAATACCTATGCCCGATCTCTCGCAGAGGAAATGACGGGCGGAACAACAGAGGTACCAGTACAAGGAGAATATTTTCGAGCTGTTATCGGTCCAAGGGGAAAAGTACTCCTCGATCTGCGTGATGCTCGACTCGGTGAAAAGATCAATGATTTTGAACTCTCAGGCTATCCTGTGCGTATCGAGTGTGGTGAGCGAGATCTCCAATCTGGAAAGTGCGTCGTCGCCTCTCGTATTTCCGGAGAAAAAGTGGTGATTGAGAGATCAGAGTTAACTACCACGGTGGATCATATGCACACTCAAGGACAAGAGATGTTGTTCGAGGCGAGCAGTAAACGTCTGAGAGAGAATACGGTCGCATGTGAGACACTCGAAGATGTTGGTCGAGCTATTGAAGCTGGAAAATTCGCACTCTATGAGTGGGATGGTAATCCTCAGATGGAGATAGATATTAAGGAGCGGTTCAAAGCAACAACAAGATGTATTCCATTCGAAGGACAATTTACGGACGATCTTCTCACATTGAAAAACCCAGCGAATGTTCGAGTTGTTATTGCGAGAAATTTCTAAAACAAAATACCCATACTCCTGATGAGTTGGGTATTTTTGATAGGCCATCGCATGAATTTGCTACGATGTTTTCTCCTTTTTATCAGGGTTTGATATAACTCGAAAGACAATTCCAAAGAGTATGATCTCCTGGTATTTACTCTCTGACTGATGAGTCGTTTTTTGTTCTGGTTTTTGTTCTATCCGAACAAGGTTGTTGTCGCACATGGTCGTTCTCCGTGCAGTTGATATTGGTATGTGTCAAAATCGAAGAAATAAAAAATCCCCGAAGATTCGGAGACTTATTGGTGATGAGATAGATAACTACCATCGAACCTGCAAAAGTACTCCGAATTTCAGAGTACACATGCAAGAGCGAGCAAAAGCCATATATTTCATCCGTTGATTGACAAGAATAGAATATGAATTCTGTCTAGCTTGTCAATTCTATAATTTCTGGAATCCGAGACTGTGGTATAATTCGTACATGAATATCTGTATTTCCCATGAGATAGAGTTTTGCAAGTCTATGGAGTCCATCGAGTAACAAAAGCTTTCATTTGTTCGGCATAACATCAAGTGGGTATTGAATATTTGCGTTGAGAATTGCATGCCAATGAGATATTTCTCCTTGTGGGTTCAAAAAAGTATCCCAGACAGTGAGATTATATTCATCTGTTCATTCTGAATTCCAGAATGGCATATGAAAATGCCAGAGAAGAGTATCTATAGGGATTATTAGTATAGGTTCATCGAGTTGCCAAACTTTCTCGGTATTCCATGAGAAATCGAAGCCAATTTCACGTATCAAGTCATTATTATTCATAATTACTAGATTTGAAGTTCCCAAGAGAAATTACCCCTACAAATTTTTTCTTTCCGGATTGAAGAATAAAACCTTCCTTGGGAATAGTGATCATTTCACTCATATCACTGTGAACTTCACCATCGATTTTGATAGATCCTCCTGTGATCGCATCGCGACATTCGCTCGATTTTGTAAAGAAATTTGCTCGCCGCACAAGATCAAGAAGACCGATAGATTGCTCTGCAATTTCAACTCGAGCCAAGTCTGTGATCTCTGGTAGTACTCATCCCTGAATCGTTGCATCGTAGTAGGATTGAGCCTCTTGAATGGTTTCAGCTGAATGGTAAATACTCATAATAGCCATAGTAACATCCCGTTTTACAGCACGAGGATCTTCTCAAGATTGGAGACGGTTGTTGAGTACGTTAACCTCATTCATGCTCAGTCGTGTTGCAAGGGTTGCGTAGTTGAGGATGAGATCATCGTTCATCTCCATGAGCTTCGCAAACATGGCACGAGGCTCCATATCGATTGGGATCACATTCGGTGATGTCTTCGACATTTTCTTGCCGTCTGGTCCGATGAGTAGATCGAATGTCATCACTGATTGCTTGTCTTGCCCAAATGCCTCTTGGAGTGTACGACCAGCAAGGAGATTAAAATATTGATCGTTCCCCCCGATTTCTACATCTGCTTTGAGTACGACACTATCGTATCCTTGCATGATTGGGTAGAGGAACTCTTGGAGGGAGATACGAATGCCAGCATCAAAACGCTTTTTGAAATTATGACGATCGAGCATCTCAGCAACACTGAAATGCTTCGCAAGTTCTCCAACACCGCAGAAATTTACTTTATCGAGTCATTCGCTGTTGTAATAGATCTCGATTTTTGAGATATCGAGGATTTTCGAGAGTTTTGATACGTATGCTTCGGCATTTTTTCTCGTCTCTTCCCTGGCAAGCATCGGGCGCTCGGCATCTTTGTCAGAGCTGTCACCTACCTGTGCCGTCGCATCTCCTATGAGGATGATCACGTGATGACCGAGCTCTTGGAACTCGCGAAGCTTCAAAATAGGTACCATATGACCTATATGGAGGATAGTTCCAGATGGATCGATACCGAATTTAATGCGAAGTTGTTTTCCGGAATTGAGTTTTTTCTCGAGTCATTCTTGATCGATGATTTGAGAAACTCATTTGGTGAGGAGATCTTGGAGGGGCGTATGCGATGACATAAGAGGGAATTAGTGTATATTCTTTGCGAGTTTATGGGTGATGTGATCGAGTGACAGAGCTGATATATGGCGCTGATTTCATTGGTCCCAAATCTCTCAAAAAAGAGTCGGACTTTCAGGATGTTTGCAACATGCATGTCGAAAGTCAGAGAGCATATCATCTGGTATGATGTGCACAAGACAGAGGTGGTGAGCTACTTCTTGTATACGAACAACAAGGAGTTCAAGATGTGAATCGATACATGGTATTCTCTCGGGCGGTACCTCCATAAAAAGAGCTCACTGTGGAGAAATATCGTCCGGTAGGTTTGCACTTGTGATACTCATACGAGTTTATTTCAATACTTTGTCGATCAAACCATAGGCAAGTGCCTCATCTGCGAACATAAAGTTATCACGATCACAATCTTTTCGAACGGTTTCGATGGTTTGGCCAGTATGTTTTGCAAGGATCTCATAGAGTACCTCTTCTGTGCGAGCTATGTGTCGTGCCGCTATCTTCATATCGGTTGCTTGTCCTTCCATACCACCGAGAGGTTGATGAATCATGATCTCTGAGTGGGGGAGTGCATATCGCTTTCCTTTGGTTCCGCCCGCAAGAATCACTGAACCCATAGATGCTGCGAGACCCACACACACAGTTGATACATCTGGCTTGATATGCTGCATCGTATCATAGATCGCGAGTCCGGCCGTCACATGTCCACCTGGTGACTGGATATAGAGGGTAATATCCGCCTTGCTATCCTGCTTTGCGAGGAAGAGAAGCTGTGCAATAACCGTATTTGCAACGCTATCATCTATAGCAGTACCGAGGAAGATGATGCGATCTTCGAGAAGACGCGAATAGATATCATAAGCACGCTCTCCTGATGAGCTTTTTTCGATGACGGTAGGGATAATCATAAATATTCGAATAAATATTCGCCATTATAGAGAAATTCTTATTTTTTTCATCTTTTCTTCTTGCTCCTCGGAACCTTGGTTTTTTGGTGCGGATATTTCAAAAAATGTTTGACAAGGAGTGGAGTTTTTATACAATGCCCAGGCTTTCAATCAGTAAGCGGGTGTAGCTCAATGGCTAGAGTCCCTGCCTTCCAAGCAGGCTGTTGTGGGTTCGACTCCCATCGCCCGCTCCATTTTTTTCTGGAGCATTTGCAATTCTCAAGATCGTATCGAATGGGCGTATAGCTCAGTTGGTTAGAGCACTTCTCTGATAAGGAAGGGGTCCCTGGTTCGAGTCCAGGTACGCCCACCATTCATTTCTGCATACGATATAGTCGGAGACTGGCGCAATTGGCTAGCGCACGTGCTTTGGGAGCACGGGGTTGCGAGTTCGAGTCTCGCGTCTCCGACCATTTTATTGTTTTGGCGCTATCGTCTAGTGGTTAGGACAGCGGGTTTTCATCCCGTAAACCGGAGTTCGATTCTCCGTAGCGCTACCATCTTTGGTTCTATTTGGCGGGGTAGCTCAGTGGTAGAGCAGAGGCCTGAAAAGCCTTGTGTCGGTGGTCCGATTCCACTCCTCGCCACCAATCATTCATATCAAAAATACACTCTGGAAAGAGTGTATTTTTACATTGGTGATTTAGATGAATATCTATACAATTTGATTTATTCAATCGTATTTTCCGACTATTATGCAAAAAGAGGCTCAATCTCGTATAAAAATCAATAAGCTCCTCGAGAAATCTGGATGGAGTTTTCTCGATAAAGAGAAGCAAAAAGCTAATATTCAAGTGGAAGCATGAGTTAAGCTCGATCATCTATGAGATGATTTTGAGCATGCTCCTCGAGGTGCAATTGATTATCTCCTCCTCGATAGTCGTGGTTTTCCTATTTGTGTACTCGAGGCAAAGAAAGAATCCATCCATCCACTTTCAGCAAAAGAACAAGCTCGAGACTATGCGATCTCGAAAAATGCTCGATTTATTATCCTCTCAAATGGTAACTCACACTATCTCTGGGATAGAGAAAATGGGAATCCTGAACTCATCACAGAATATCCAACTCAGGCATCTCTCGAACATAGATCGACCTATAATCCAGATGTTTCCTCGCTCGCTGATATCCAGATAAATGCTGAGTATCTTGCTCCAGCAAAATATCTCAGACCCTATCAAGTTTGAGCTATACAAGCCATCCAAGCTTGGGCAAAAGAATGAAAGACACGTTATCTTCTCGAGATGGCTACGGGAACAGGAAAGACAACCACCTCAGCTGCAATATGTAAATTGTTTCTTCAGACAGGAAATGCGAAAAGAATACTCTTTCTTGTGGATCGAATAGAACTTGAAGATCAGGCGAAAAAGGCTTTTGCAGAAGAAATATTCAAATGAGTATATTTTGTCGATACAATCAAGTCAGGTGAGTGGCAAAAATGCCAAATTGTTGTCTCTACTATCCAGACCCTTATGGCTGGTGATAGATATAAAGAGCTTTTTTCTCCGACAGATTTTGAGCTCGTGATATCCGATGAGGCACATAGATCGATATGAGGCAATGCTCGTGCAGTATTCGAGTATTTTATCGGATACAAACTTGGACTCACAGCCACACCAAAGGATTATCTCAAAGGAATCGATGAAAAAGCGGGGATGTCAGAAAATCCGAAAGCACTTGAAATCAGAAACCTCAGAGATACATATAAAACCTTTGGTTGTGAAGCATGAGAGCCAACATTTCGCTATGATCTTTCGGCCGGAGTGCAAGATGGCTTTCTCATCAATCCGTATGTTATCGATGCTCGTACTGATGTGACGACTGAGCTTCTCTCTCTAGAATGATTTACTCTTGAAGTCGAGAACGATGACGGTGAATCGAGTGAGGAATCATTTGGAATACGTGACTTTGAAAAAAGATTTTTCAATGAAAAAACAAATCAGATATTTGCTGAAACAATCATCCAAAATGGACTTCTTGATCCTCTCACAGGTGAATTCGGCAAGATGCTTGTATTTGCTGTAAGTCAGTCCCATGCAGCCAAGATTGTCAATCTCCTCAATGCCATTGCTATGAAAAAATGGCCAGGGAAGTATGATTCTGATTTTGCGATGCAGGTGACGAGTAGTGTTATGAGATCACAGGATTTCACCAAGGATTTCACCAATAATCGTCTCTCTGGACGTTCGCACTTTGCAGATAGTACTCATCCAGATTATGAGACTGGGAAGACTCGAATATGTGTGACCGTAGGCATGATGACGACTGGATATGACTGTCCTGACCTCCTCGGGGTAGTGCTTCTTCGTCCAGTATTTTCACCAGCGGATTTCGTCCAGATGAAGGGGCGAGGTACTAGAAAACATGTATTTCTCTATCAGGAAACGGGAGAAAAGGTAGAAAAAGATAAATTTCTCCTCCTTGATTTCTTCGGGAATTGTGAGTACTTCGAGAAGGATTTTGACTACAATAAAAAGCTCGATCTTCCTGCAATCTCGCAGAAAAAAGATGGTCCGATAGTCATCGTAGATCCTCCAATCAATCCTGATGATGTAGATGCGAGAGTAGACGATAAAGTCCGTTCAGAGACAATTATCCAAGTCTGAAAAGAGTGAATGCGTATTGATCAGGAACTCTATCGCAAACCAAAACACGAACAGTTCGAGTATGTGTTACAAAATAGTGAGACTATAAGAGAGATAAATGAAACTTCTGGGATCGAGTGAGTCGAAGAATTTCTGAAGAGTGAAGTATTCAATAAGCCAAATGAGTACTGGAATCCTCAAAAACTCCGAGAATCCTATGAGAAAGTCTATAATACTGGTAGGCGTATCACTCTCCGAGAAATGATCTCTAAAGCATTTGGATTTCTCCGAGGATTCGAGTCTCGCGATGAACGACTTGACACAGAGTGGCAGAAGTTCCTGATTACTGAGCGACCGAATGTCGAAACTGGTGAACAACTTCGCAAGCTCAAGATCATATTCGAGACATATTTAGCTGATGAGAGGTTCCGTTCTATCATTGATTCAGGTAGTATTGCCGGACTCGATAGCTATAGCTCTCTCGTTAACATGAACGATATTAGGCTCGTCTGAGGTCGTCCTACTGTTGATGCTGTACGCAATTATTCGAGTGAATATCTCACGAGTGCGATGAGAGAATTTAGTTTCTCAAAATAACAATAACTTTATATGCTCAACTCCACTACCAAAAATCGTATCAACTCCTGTCGAGACATGCTCGTGGGTAAACTCCCCGATCCTAAAAGCCAGATCGACCAGATCACGAACGCCCTCGTCTATAAGTTCATGGATGATCAGGATCGTATGAGTCGAGAGCTTGGGTATGATGCGAGCTTTTTTATCTGAGACTATGAACAATATGCATGGTCTAAGCTCTTTGATAATAGACTTACCAATCAAGAGAAAGCGAATCTCTACAGTGAGTGACTCGATAAATTATCAGTAGCTGATCATCTTCCTGAGCTTTTCAAGCAAATATTCAAAAATGCGAGACTCCCATTCAAGGATCCAAGTACTATTACCATGTTCCTTGCTGAAATCAATGGGTTTAGCTATCATCACTCAGAAGAACTTGGTAATGCATTTGAGTACCTATTATCTGTCATGGGAAGCCAATGAGATACAGGTTCATTTCGCACACCTCGTCATATCATTGAGTTCCTCGTCGATGTTGTTGATCCAAAAAGATGAGAAACAATCTATGACCCTGCCTGTGGAACAGCATGATTTCTTATTGAGGCTTTTAATCATATCAAATCAGCTTGAGATCTCAGCGTTTCAGATACGGCAACGCTCTGAAAAAATATTTCCTGAGTTGATATCGACCCTGGTATGGCGAAGATTGCCCGAGTGAACCTCTACCTTCATGGATTCAAAACACCGAATATTGATGAAAATGACACTCTTTCAAATGAAAAACTCTGGTGAATGAAACGCGATGTGATACTGGCTAATCCGCCCTTTATGACACCAAAAGGAGGGATAAGGCCTCATGAAAAATTCAGCTCGAAAACAAGTAAATCTGAGGTTCTTTTTACTGACTATATTATTGAACATTTGAAGCTCCATGGTCGCGCTGGTATCATCGTGCCTGAGGGTATTATGTTCAATGGATCAAATGCTTATAAAGATCTCAGAAAAAAACTCGTAGATGGATGATACCTCTGGGCGGTGGCATCACTTCCAAGTGGGGTATTCAATCCCTATGCAGGAGTGAAGACCTCTATACTCTTTCTCGATCGAGAACGAGCAAAAGCCAATGATTCTATCCTCTTCGTGAAGATATCTGCAGATGGATATGATCTCGGAGCTCAACGTCGTCCAATTGAGAAAAATGATCTCCCAAAAGCTCTCGAAGTCCTGAATCAGTATAAAGAAAATCCTAATATCGAACTAGAAAATGAGCCGCTTTCTCACCTCGTAGAAAAATCAAAAATTGCAGAAAATGGAGAATATAATCTCAGTGGAGATAGATACATTCTTGGTCCAGAAAATCCCGCTTCTTCATTTGACCTAATAAAATTAGATGAACTTGTAGAAATTCAAAATGGATATGCTTTTCAGAGTGAAAAATACTCTGAAAGTTGATATCAAGTCATACGAATCACTAATGTTCAAAAAGGATTTATTGATCCAAAAGATCCAAAATTTTATCCGGATAATGAAGTGAAAAACTTAACTGACTTTATTCTATCAAAGTGAGATTTATTAATGTCTCTGACTTGAAATGTTTGAAGAGTGTGAGTACTCAAAATAGAGCATCTTCCTGCAGTATTGAACCAACGGGTTGCAAAGTTAAAAATTAAAAACCCCACTATTATAAATAAGAATTATCTTTTTCATTTATTAAATTCAGATAAATTTGAAAATGATGCTATGGCACTTTCAGGTGGAGTTGCTCAAAAGAATTTATGAACTACCAGTTTAAAAGAGTATCAAATCCCTCTCCCTCCTCTCGAAATCCAAGAACAGATCGTGTCTGAGCTCGATGGATATCAGCGGATCATCGATGGAGCTCGAGCGGTCGTCGAGAATTATAAGCCGACGATCAAGATAGATCCGGAGTGGGAGATGGTGGAGTTGGGAGAGGTGTGTGATGTTTCTTCTGGAGGAACCCCTCCGCGTGATACTGAAGAATATTGGAAGGATGGAACTATACCCTGGGTATGATCGTCTGTTTGTAAGAACCAATTTGTGTTCGCATCTGAGGAATATATTACAGAGGTATGATTGAAGAAGTCAGCCGCTAAATTATTTAAACCATACACCACTCTCATGGCATTAGTATGAGCAACAATCTGAAAAACTGGTTTATTATTATTTCCATGCACTACAAATCAGAATATCGCCTGATTATATCCTAAAGATGATACTATTCTCTCACCAAAGTTTCTATTCTTTATTTCACAATCTCTTTACGATGAATTTATGAGATTATGAGATTGAAAATTTAAGATGGCAAATTTAGGTTTTGTGAGATGATTAAAAATCCCTCTCCCTCCTCTCGAAATACAGAAAACTATCGTCGAGCGGATCGAGGAAGAACAGAGGCTCGTCGATGCGAATCGGAGGCTCATAGAGATCTATGAAGGGAAGATATGAGAGAAGATGGATGAAGTCTGGGGGATAAAATAATTTGAGTATGATAGAAAATTCTAACAACACTATATGTTCATATATTGGTATGCTGAAATGAATAAATAACCCCTCCAAATTGGAGGGGTTATTTATTCGAAGTGGCAAGCTCATTCGGATGCAGAGCAATTTCCTTGAGAAATGAGCTCATATTTGAGAATCCGTATTGTTTTGCATTCTCTTGAATGATCGCCTTTTCTTCTGGGGTAAGTCGGAATCTGAGTATAGCGCTTTTTTTTGAGCGATATTCGCTCTCTGATTCAATAAGATTTGGGAGATCTTCAAGAAATGCCGGTATATCTTCATTCTCAAATTCTTGGTTGATATTTGCAGCCTCACAAACGACAAGAGAAAGATGTTCTCCGAGAGGAGAGATAGGAAGTGGTGTAATAGAATATTCGTGACTCCTTTTATTTATTTGAATATAGTGTTTCATAGTGAAAGATTGAAATAGAAGTGAAAGATTGAAACGTAAAGATAGAAGTGAAAGATGGAGTATGGAAGTGGATACGATTGAGGAATTGGAACTGTGATATAATTATGGTAATTCTTGAATAGATTTTTTAGCGAGTTTTTTATATGTGGGCTTGCAATCGTTGTTATGGATTGGAATTATAAGGTCTTTTGAGAGAAGTTCATGTTTCCATTTCACATGACTTCATTTTGCCTGGATCTCACCAAATCCGTATGCAATGAGGATTTTTGTAAGATCTGAGTAGCTAATACTTTCGGGATTCTGAAAGAATTTCGCAAGAAGTTTATCTATCTGTGTCATAGGGTTATGTGGTAATTATGTAGCTACAATTATAATTATATATATATGTAGCTACAAAGCAAAATATACGTCAGTATATTTTGCTCACTCCGATTTCATGACCAATTCTTCTTATTTGTTATGTTAAAAATAGCCTGTAAATTATGCAGTTATCTCTTTTGTGTACAAATGATAACCATTCTCTATAAGGGATTTGATTCTTATTAATAAATGTGTATAGTACATTCGTTTTCAAACACACTCACGCTATCGAAGGAGATAGAAAGAATGAAAAAACAACATCTGAATCATGTCACGCGTCGGCGTGTGGCTGAGGAGATCTCATCAGCCGAAAGAGCTTCATTTGATGAAATCGATCTCACCTATCATCCGGATGATTCCATCGGGATAATAGAACGAAAGATGTATAGTGCTTGTACGAAGCTGGTCGAGAACCCAAAGCATCATGAGGCGAGGCTGTATCTTCAGCGCTTACTCGCAGAATTTCAGGACCCGTCCGTCCGTACGTTCCAGCGTGCGCTTTCGAGTATTGATTCGATAACAGATGCTGCATGGAAGCAGGCTCAGCAAGATCTGAAATTCTTTCTGAGGCAGCAAAAAAAGTAAGGAAATAAAAAGGAGCCAATAAGGCTCCTTTTGCATGATCGCAACAATTCTATCGTTTGTGAGTTGATACTTTTGCATTATTTCCCATTCTTTGCTATACTAAGAGCAACTTTTCAATTTCTCTATGACTCTTCCTGAAATCCTTCTCATTGTTCAGATTGTTGCACTCTCAGTCATATCGATGCTTGTTGCATTGATTCTCTTTCGTATATACGAAATCATTGCACGCATAGAAGTTACTTCGCGTAATCTTAACACGATCAATCGAATTCTCCTGAAAACTCAGAATTTTTCGATCTCAGATCTTCTCATAGATATCAAGCATTTTTTTCGTTAATAAAGTTTTGCTCTAAAAACACCATTGATATCAATGGTGTTTTTAGATTTGCTATACAAAAGTATAAAATATATCTTCACAATATTTGCGTTTTTCAAATTTATATGCTACGCTTATGAACGAAGCCACAGTTTTGTGAGCATCATGATCGTATATTGTGTTTCTTTATATCTTCTCTTTGTGTTATGAATACCAATACCAAGCGATTTATCGCTCTCTCTACCGTAGCAGCATTTGCTGCATTCGGTGCATCATCAGCATTTGCCTCTCAGGTCGGTACCGGTACGGTTACCGGATCCGGTGGTCTTACCACCGCGATCAACTGGAATGATGTCATTCCAGGTTCTGCCTCTGGTACCATCAATGGTATCATTGTAAAAGCAAAAGTACGCCCTATCCTCAATATGGCTATCTCTGCAGATACTATTGATCTTGGATACCTCAATCCAACTACCTACACATCAGGATCAGTCACTATGGAAGTAGGAACCAACGCATCAGCTGGTGCTTCTGTCACTGCTAAATCTCTCAACGGAGGTATGCTCTCTGCCTCTGGTGATATCATCAACGATCTCACTGCTGATGGTATTGCCGAGAGCTACAAGTGGACGACCACTCTTTCTGGAGCATCCGACAGCGTTGCAGCTGGATTCACTCAGACTGCTAACCTCAGTAGTGAGATCAACAGTACCGTCACTGCCTACACTCTCTACACGACCAACAAACCATCTAAGACTTCTGTTGGTATCGATGACTTTACTTTTACTGCATCCGCAAAGGTTGCTGAAGATACTCCTGCAACCAGCTACAGTGACAAGGTTATCGTGACTGTTGCGGCAAATTTCTAATTGATACCTCAAAAAATACTATCCCGATCGGGATAGTATTTTTACTTGAGTGCTTGGATTCTTTTTTCAAGGGGTGGATGTGACATAAGCATCTCCATCATAGCATGTCATCCAGAAATCTTGAATGCTGCCATGGGTTCTTTTTCATTTGGCTCAACGTGATTTTTCTCGGTGATTTCTTTGAGTCGTTCGAGCGCTTTGATCATTTTGTTTTTCCCAACATATTTTGCACTGCCTGCGTCAGCCCGATATTCGCGATGACGAGAGAATGCCATGAGAACAATCTGTGCTAAGAGACCGAAGATAATATCGAGTATGATACTCGCGATAAAGTAGGTCATTGACGGGCCACTTGATTCTTCTTCATTGTTATTTCCAGCGAGTGCTCGATCGATAGCTCCCGCGATAAGACGTGAGAGGAATACAACGAACGTATTCACTACACCTTGCATGAGAGTCATGGTTACCATGTCACCGTTGAGTATATGAGCCATTTCGTGTGCAACGACCCCCTCAATCTCATCCTTGTCCATGGCGTCCAAAAGTCCGCTCGATACAGCAACAAGCGCTTTATTTTTTGATGGACCAGTTGCGAATGCATTTGCTTCTTCAGATTGATAGACTCCAACTTCTGGTGTTGTGATGTGCTCCATCTGGGCGATACGGTGGACTATTTTATAGACGAATTGTTCTTTTTCATGGTATTGGTGAAGATTTTTCTCATCTATAAGTTGGATGTCATAGCTTCTTTTTGCCATCCATCGAGAGATCGCAAGTGATACGAATGATCCAGTAAAGCCAATTACTGCGGAATATGCGAGTAATCATCCTATACTTGTGTTGTATCCACTGAGATTCACCCCGAATACCGATGATAGAACAAAAAGTATGATACTAATCATCGCCATGATGGCGATATTCGTAAGGACGAAGAGTCCGATTCTTTTGAACATATGAAAAAAGTAATAAATTAATGTGAATGGCAGGAATCTGTGGCGCAACCATCTCCTGATTCTTCATTATCCCCACAGGTGCCACAACCTCACTCCGTCGAGCAAGATCCACATCATCCTCCACTGTGTTCGTGTTCATCTTGCCCAAGTATCGATACGAACATAGCATCGAGCTCATCGTCTGCGGGGATCATTCCTTCGAAGATCATATCTCGAAAATCGATCGTCTCTTCTTCGATACAGAGAGCGGGATTCTGTGTAATACCAAGTTCGAGATTGTATGCTGGATCTTGTTTTGTTTCAATACTGATGAGATCAGCGAGTGCATTGCGATCGAGAGATGCACGTACAGATGTCTCAAGATTGGTGAGCTCTTCTCATGATCCGACAAGGACGATTTTCATAAAAATTTTTGTAGAAATACAACTCGCTATAATATCAAATTTTGAAAAATTTCAACTATTTTTCTTGCCATTCATGATTTTATTACGAATATTTTTTACTGCTTCTTATGCATCCATTGATAGTATTCGCCAATTCCATAGAGTGATCAGCAGATAACAAAGAGTGTATTTTTTGCTCAGAGAGCTTCTCTATGAATTGCTTCAGGATTGATAATGTTGACTCATCAGAATTGACTACTCAATAGTATTGGATCCATTGTGAGTTTGTGTTGCATTCCGAGAATTCGAAAATTTCATAGTGGAGCAAGTTGTGCAAACATTTCTTGTGGATCTTTACCGTCTTTGAGACTTACGACAAATTCAATATGATCAAATCGATCGCGAATTGATGCAATATATTTTGCAAGCACAGTTATACCATCGAGATTATGAGCTCCATCGACGAGTATATTTTGGGCTATCCACTCACAACGTCCTCGATGGGTGACGTGAAGAAGTCATTTTTTGATATTTTCAGCTTCAATCTTCAGAAGAAGTCCTATTTGATAGGCAAGTTGAGCATTGGTAATTTGATGTGCACCCGCAAGATTTACCTGAACATCTCATTGATATGATCGAATAATCGGAGCATTAAGAATTTCGGCACGATTTTGGATAGAGTGAAAATCACAATCAGTCACGAGAGGTATTCATGACTTAATAATACCAGCCTTTTCTCCAGCAATTGCTTCGAGAGTATAACCAAGAAGATCCATATGATCCCAGCCAATGGAAGTAATACAGGTGATGGATGGATGAGTGAGGATATTTGTTGCATCGAGTCTCCCACCAAGCCCTACTTCAATTACGGCATATTCACACTTTGTATCACGAAAATAGAGAAATGCAGCAATGGTTTTTGCTTCAAAAAATGTTGTCTGTGGTTGATATGCAAGGATTTGCTCAAAATACTCAGCAAGTTTTTCATGTGGAATATATCCTTCATTCGTTTCAATCGACTCTGTAATATCTACGAGATATGGAGAGGTGAAGACTCATACCTTGTATCCTGCTTCCTTAAGGATTGCAAAAGTCATCTGGCTCACTGATCATTTTCCATTTGTCCCGGCTATATGGATGGTTTTATAGCTCTCTTGAGGATTTCAAAAATACTCTGCCAACTTACGAACACGATCGAGAGAATAATCGGTGGTGATTCTGGTATTTGATATAAGTTGTGAAATAAGATCTTGTAGCATTATTTATTTTTTGCAATGTAGTATAAATACATCACTCTATTTATCCATAAAATCGCTCAAAATTGAGCGATTTTATCATTGATATTATAACGGGTATTATGATATCTTTTCAGTAATGTCTTTTGCGAGTTGATTATATTGTCCAATAAAAAGCTTTTTTCGAATACTTAATTTTTCTCAAATTGAGAGTTTATATTCTCAACTAGCAGCTATATTTCTGATTGCAGAGATATATGTAATATACTCTCGTGCTTTGCCAGATATTTTTGGATTGATATTATTGAGCATCTCCCATGGCTTGTTGTATTCTCCAAAATTGGAGATGAGGATAGACAATGACTCTTGCAGGAGATTCTGATTATGAGTTTCAAGAGCACTCTGTATGAGAGACTCAAAACACCAAAGAGGAGTTTGAGTTGGATATCGTTTCATACATTTTTGATACTCTTCGATCGATTTCGCAGCATCACCTAACTCTCGGTAGAGTTTACCGAGTAAAAGAGTCTCTTGAAAAGTTCCTGTTGGTTTTGCAAGGATCGCATCTCTATACGCTTGATTCTTTTCTTTTGACAAGCCAATTCCTTGATATTGAGTATGTTCCAATATATTCTGCGACCAAAGTTCTATTTTAGCCATCTTTGCATTCTCATTGCCATAGTGCGCATGGTTATTAAGAATTGATTGCATGATGCCGGATTCTGGAATGGTCGCTTCATAGTCATACGACCATTGTGAGTTATCAAGATAGCTAAATCATTGAAAATCAAGCTCCGTTTTATTAGTATCCGGATTGATTTTACGAGATGCAATAGGAATAAGCTCTTGGAGGTTAGTCGGATCTGCGAGATAATCCTTTCCGTCTATCTGGAGTGTGAGAGCAATATGTCCATTTCATTGAGCATCAGTTTTATTCATTATAATGGTCGAGTGAGCTATATCGAGCTCTTCGAGGAATCCATGCATCAATGATACCTTTCCGACACACAGCATTTGTTTTGTCTCCAGCATTTTTCCAGGATCTTGAGCTTCTTGAGTCATCACCCATGGATATTCGGTACGAATCGTCTTGAGTATCTGGCTTGCTGCCTGTAGCTGCAGTTGTCGCTTTTGTGATTCAGAGTTCATCTCACGAAGCTGTCGCTTGTATCCTGCAATATTGAGAAGTGAATAAAGCCTTGGAGTATCGAGAAATGATTGATAATTGGATGGTGAGAAAGAATCATTTGCACCATTTGCAATCACACTTGATGGATTGATTTTTTCGAGTTTAGCAATTCGCTCTCGATCTTTCGTGGTTAAAAGAGCGATATTTTGAGTTGTCTCTTGATTTCATTGTTCAAAGAGGGCAGTCTGAAGATGGAGGTCGACTTTTTCAGTAACGGTGTCATCAAGCTTCGTAATAGCCTCTTGCGTTTTAATGGTTACTCCATTTTGTTCGATATGATAATATGCTACACGATTCTCCATGACTTCCTCCTTTTTGATAAGATCATCAAGAAAAGCTTTTACTCATTCAGGGTTTCTGACGGGGAGTGGTAGATGTGAAAAGGCTTTTGCATAGGTATCCCAATATTTCCCCATCTGATTGGCAGCAGTATTTCGTACATCTTCCGGCGTATTTGGATCTTCCATTGCTACCATGAGCTTATGAATAGCACTCATGAGACTGATTTGGTATTGTTTCGTGATACTACCTTTTTCTGGCGGAGTAAAATAGGCCTTTCCTTCGTAGATTACACCTTGAAGTTTGCTCATCAGAATGATTTTTTCTGTTTCGGTGATATCATTTGGTAGAGATAGAGCTTTTACTCGGAGTTTCCCATCTAACATAGTCTCTGGGATAATCCAAGTAGAGACATCCTTGCGATCAAATTTTGTATTGAGACTTGGATCCTGCACTTGTATACCCATTGCTTCTCCCCATTTTTTGAGTTGTTCCTGATTTGATGAGAGTTTTGGGGGTTGCTTTGCATCAAATCATCGCTTATTTTCAAGTGTCATACTAAAAAAAGAAAATATATCCTCATAGTAGGATATATTTTCTTTTTCTGCAAAGATTGATGGGTTGACTTTTTACTTTTCGATCACTATTGGAAAATAAGCATGTTCACTGTTAGATCCAAAAAAATCAAAAACATATGGAAGCTCACAAACATTGTTCAATTTCTCACTTATATGGTATTCGAAGCTCTTCTTTTTTATATCGTACGATTGAATTTTATAAGGGTTACTATCATATGAATTCTTGTTATTCGGGTCACATGTCCATATCTGCAAGTTGGATAGTTCATTTTTCTCTCATGAATTCTTTGGAGAAAAAGATATACCCTCCGATCGAAGTGTGAAAACACCATCTCGCTCTGCAAGCAATATTTTGTCGTATGTGAGTGAGGTGTTTCATCAATTGAATTTTGAGGAAATGAGTTCACTCCATTGTTTCATGGTATCAAAAGAGAGAAAATAACTTGTTCTATTGCTGAATGGAATTTCAAAATCTTTCTGTGGTTGATTGTATCGATCTGATTCGATCCCACTTAGATACCTTGACTCGTAGCGATCTGGAAATTTGATATTGATCTCGGAGAATTGAGGAGCGTTTTCTCAACGAGAGTCTTTCATATTATACCCAGCGATAAAAAGATTCTTCGCAATGAGTGAGTCTTCTGAGTTCCCTTCGGAAACATAAGTTTGAAGATGATAGTCTCCAACACTCAATCCTTTGGTTAATCTTTCAGGTCCATCTTCAAAGGATTTACGCGTAAACTGACTTACACTTTGGCCATCTTTGGTAAAAAAAGTGTGAGCTTCCATAAATGCGCCACCATCACCAATGGTTTGAATAATTTCCCAACCAGAATCAGATGATCAGATAATCGATGAAATAGACATATCATTATCCAGAAATACTGGAGTAAATTCTCAAGCTACTTTCACAAATAAATAGCACGTGCCTTCACTGTAAATACCACATCCATGTTGCCCATCAAATCCTTTATCGGCAATATTTCCAGACTGTGTTAAAACAAAGTATTCATCTCCTTGAAGTTTTCCGGTAGATGCGAGGATTTGTCTTGTAAAATTTTGCTCTTTTGCCCAAAGCGCAAACCCCTGTCTCTCTTGTGAACTGATAAGATCGATGGTGATTTTTTGATATGGTTTTGTTCTTGATTCGACAAGCTGGTTGATTTCCTCAACAGATATAGCTTTGCCCGTATATGTTTGCGCTGGAAGTGTATTTCAAGAATTACCGAGAGATCATGACTGCGTATATCCTGAAGTTACTTCACGTATAAAACAGATACTTTTTTGACTATCCCAATTTCATCAAGATTCTACACAAGATGCTGCTTGATCCTGTGTGCAGGCAGCGAGTGATAATACAAGAGGAACGAAAAGTAGCGTATACTTCATAAAAAATATTATGTTGGCAAGTATACTCACAAGAAAAAATATTCAAAAGATTCATACAATCTTCACCTATCATCCAATATCTCCATTAGTCTTCTATCTCCTTTACTCTTCCGGTTTGCAGATCCACCATAGATTTATAGAGATCCGAAGTATTCAGAAGCTCATTGTGAGATCCGATTGCTTCGATCTTTCCATGTCGGACGACGATGATCCTATCTGCTTCCCGGACAGTTTGGAGTCTATGAGCGATTGTGATGATCGTTCTTCACTTTGAGAGCCGATGGATTGCCTCGGTCACCTTTGCTTCGCTGATACTATCGAGTGCTGCTGTCGGCTCATCAAGGATGATGATCGATGGAGATTGGAGAAAGAGCTTGGCAATAGCGATCCTCTGACGTTCTCCACCAGACAACAGGAGTCACTTTTCACCAATGATGGTATCGACTCACTCAGAGAGATCATCGAGGACAAAGTCTGCCGCAGCATCACGAAGAGCTCGTTCAATATCTTCGTTCGTCACCTCTCGATCGATTCCGTACGTGAGATTGTCACGAATGCTCGCATCAAATATTTGTGGCTCTTGTTGGAGATATCCGATATAGTCAATAATTGAAGCAAGGTCGAGTGATTTTGTATCCTGTTTATCAAGCAGAACAGATCATGAGGTTGGGAGGAGATATGCCATCACAAGTCGAACGATCGTCGTCTTACCAGCACCTGAAGGTCAAACAAGTGCAATATGTTCTCATCATGCGATTTTTAAGGATACTCATTCTAGGTTGAGTTTGTTTTCATTGTATCCGAAAGAAACATTCTTAAATTCAATAGTACCATTTCAAGGTTTATATTCATCACCATGATCGAGATTTGGCGCGAGAGGGAGTGAAGCAAATGCTTCGAGCATCTTATCGACTTCAGTTTTAATACCTCCATATTCCCAGGCAATATCCATAAACCAATTAATGCTGAACGAAAGTTGGGCTAGTATGAGAAAAACAACAGGAAGCTGTACGATAGGATCATGAAGTATTCACCATGAATAAAGAACGGATACGACGAGAATAATTCTGAGAATATTGGAAAGACCATAAATCAGATCAAACATAACAAAAGCTCCTATGCCTTCTTTCTTCTTGAGTATATGAATCTGCTCTCAAAGTGATAGAATCTGTGACTGAGTATCAATAAGTGATTTTCGCTTGAGGAGAAGTGATGGCACGAGAAAAGATCGCAGTGTAATATTCTTCATGTCATTTGCGAGTTCACGCCTCTTCTCACGTATTGGTTGAATATAAGCATGGAGTGATTTTGCAAGAAAAGCAAATACTATGAGAATAAACATGGCGCCGAGTCACCATATTCCAGGAAGTATCAACATGAGCAAAATAATACTCACCGAGAGAGAAATAATTGCACTGGTTACTCGATTGATCAGAAAGTAAGAGAAGTTTGTCCACTCCTCTGATCCTTTATGGATAATGCTATAAAGACGAGTGATGCCATAACGCAGAGCACTGTCATATGAGATTAATCGATACCATGAGAGGATTCTTGATTGTATAGTAGCATTCCACTGCACAAGGAGAATCCATCAAAAATATCTATGCCAAAGCCAACCAGTAATGAAAGTAGTTATTCAAAAGATGCTTAGAATAATAAGCGTGATTTTTAATAGATGTATATCGTTTGCTCGTATGGCAGTAAGAATTTTTTCAACAAAGAATGGAAGTGTTGATTCTGCAATACCGTTAAAAAATGCGACCATTAAAAATCCAAAACTCATCCATGGAGTGGTACGAGCAGGATAGAGATAGGTCCACAAACTTGGTTTTGTTGGGAAGGGTTGAGTTGGTTTCATAGTTTGTATTCAAATGGTGAATTAATCACAAGCAATATCACAACTTCGCCATGCTTCCATTTGACTCGATGAAGACCCATCATCTGGGATAGCATCGAGAATTGATTGGTGCTCGTGTGTGATCGTATCGAGTACAGCATGGATCATCTCCGGTGTTTCAACCGTCACGAGTGCTTGACGATAGGTCTTCACTCCGGGAAATCCATGAAGATATTGCACAAGATGCTTGCGAGCCTCGAGCATTCACTTTCGTCACTTTCTCTCCCAAAGAAGATCACCATGAAGTCGCATAATTTCGAGGATTTCTCACAGAGTCGGTCGAACATGTCATGGAAGAAAAGACCATGGATTCCCAAAGGTAGATCGACCAATCATAAATCCGTCGAGCACAGTATCTCCTGATCCGATCCATGTTGATTCTTGTATCCTTCTGATACCATCATCGTAGTCAATTACATCACCATTCCCTATGACCGGTATAGAGAGATGACGCTTGAGATCAAAGAGTGCTGACCAGTCAGCTTGACCGGTGAATGCTTGCTTGTAGGTACGGGCATGAACAGTGATGAGATTAGCTCCAGCATTTTGAAGTCAGAGACAAAAATCCTTGAGAAGTTCTGGATTTTCCCAGCCAAGCCGTGTCTTCACTGATACAGGTATTGACACTGCTTTACTCATCTCTTCTACAATGCGAAATGCTGTGTCACGATTGATCATGAGGGATGATCCATGACCACTTTTGACCACTTTCTTGGCAGGGCATCCCATATTGATATCCACTCAGGCAGCTCCCGATTGCTCGATCATGACGGCTGCCTTGGCGAACATATCTGGATCTTTACCAAATATTTGAAATATCACGGGCTTTTCATCTGCTTCATGGGGGAGTACTGTGTCAGCAAGTGTTTTCGAATGCACCAGACCATCGGCAGAATAGAACTCTGCAAAAGTGATGATATCAGGAGCGACTCGCTTCATCACACGACGATAGGGAGAATCACAATATCCATCCATAGGGGCAAGTGCGGCGATCGGTCATTTGGACGCGAGATCGGACCAGAAAGATTTTGAGGGCATAACAAAAAAAGATTTTCGAGAAAATGAGAGTATGATTATATGGAAATCTGAGAAAAACCGATATTGTTCTGTACAAAATCTTTGAAAGATATAATGCAAACAAAGATATTTTCTGGATTTTGTACGGGAGATTATTCAGGGTATGTAGGGAAATTATATAAAAAAGGACGGTGGCATGAAGCCTCCGTCCAGTGTCTCAAAGATTTAGTATGAGTGTCTTTTGATACCTAATGGTACTAGGACTACGTTATACCAGATCTTTTTTGATATTTCCTCCTTTTGTCAAACGCTCATCGTGCGTCTGACTTTATGTGAATGAATCCTATACGATGATTGGGGGGTGAAGGTGTTTAGCTAAGCGCCTTCACAAGGATTGGACGGAGAACCTCCCAGCGTTCAGGCGAGAGATGCAGGAGAAAAGGAGTATTTGAAATCACTCCATTTTCCGGCTTCCATCCATCTTTAGGGCGCACACCGAACACTTGTTCAGCAAGAGCTGAGAGATCTACCCCTAGTCGCTCACCGCTTTTTGTGCGTGCAAGACTTATCTGCACGCCAAAGGTCTTGGCAATGGGTCCAAATTTGACTTTTCGACCACTGACCAAAACACCAATGTCCAACTCACTCGCCAATGTTGGTGGATCAAACTCTGCTTCATCCGGCATTTCGAGGAAACGGATGGATGGTGAAAGGAGCGTTGCTAGAGTGGCAAGATTCTTTGCACTTTCGACCTTCCGTTCATACTCGACCGCAAGACGATCGAGCCCTTCCATACCAGAAGCATCACCTGCAGCAGCAGCCACGAAGGCATGTACTACATCGGAGAACACCTTGGCTCGATTGGGTGCACCGAATGCAGGTATAGCACCCCATGCCCGAACGAGCTTCCAGCCAATGTGACTTAAAGCTTGCTCAGTCTTGCCAGTATGCGGACCATCAAGGATGGCAGCATCACTTTCCAGTTGAGCATAGCTGATAATCCCTGCTGCCTTGAGGGCGGCAGTAACACCATCTTGATCCGCATCAGCTATAATAATAGCATCAGCGAACTCGCCAACTTTCACGAGACTGGCACATGCTGGGTTTTCGGAGCGAGTTGTAACAACCGATCGGTCGCCAAGTAGCTCACGGCAGCGTGCAACAGTTACACCATCACGATCGCTATCGCCATGATGATCACGCAGGTGCACTTCTGCACCAGCAACGATCAGTCCCTCAATCAAGGGGATAAGACCAGCTGTTGGTGGATGATCAATGATGACCACCCGCTTGCCGGCAATACCACCACCATCATTGGTGATCTCGGCAACGAGGGTAGAGCCCTCTTCTGCCTTGAAAGCTTTCGCAAAATGTAGTTCAGTAGAACCAAATGCTATTTTAATCGCAGTAGCCATTTTTTTCTCTCTATCTCGGTGGTTGAGTTTACTCCCGTAGGACAGAAATTGTCAGTAGGGAGTGGTGGACCGATGAATATTTCATCAGCCCAATGCTTTCTACTGTATATCAAACATCACCACATCTAACCACTAATAGTAATCAAATGAACATTGATAGATGACATAATAACATTATTTAATTTAATGTCAAATTCTAATTTATAGAAGTCATTTCTATTTCACCCTGTTACATAGCGAGTTTCCCCTATATACGAACGGTTCTTTGCTTCTAATCTTTCGTTAGATCAAAGTGTAGATACATTTTTTATGAAACTCGTCTACGATGATGGCCATCTTTTTCGGTTGTTAATCGATACCGATCATTCCTTTTCTCTCATTCAAAAATATAAGAGCAAGAAAACATATTTCTCCCAAAGAATGATTGATCGTCAACTAAATCTTGTTCTCTCCTTTGCCTGATCAGAAATTATCTCTATAATTCGAAAAATTCGATCGTTCCACACTCATGCAAACTGATAAAATCCGTACTCCGAAAAAAGTACCCACCGACTCAACCACTCAGCGATCACTTCCTTTTTCTGAGATTCGTGATAATCTCATCATGATGAAAGATGGCTCTTCTCGTATGGTGATTAAGGTACACCCGATCAATTTTGAGCTCAAAAGTGAGGAGGAACAGGATGCAATTATTCTCTCATTTCAGAGAGTGCTTAATGCTCTGAGATTCCCAATCCAAATCGTGGTTCGATCACTCAAGATTGACCTCGCACCATATCTCGCGAAGCTCTCGAACCGTGCCTATGCCCAGCAGAATGCACTCCTTCAGACACAAACCCTCAAATATATAGAGTTTCTCAAAAATTTGGTCGAGTATGCTCAGATTATGCGCAAGGAATTCTATATTGTTGTTCCTTTTGATTATGAGGAGAATGCAAGCGTAAAACGAAGCGGGATTCAGGGGATATTTGAAAATTTTTGGGCTGCAATTACTAATGAAGAAAGCATAACATCTATAAGATCGAATCATCAGCGTGTTGATAAAATGAAGAAGGGAAATATGGAACGAGTGTCTCAGATCAAGACATCTCTTGAAAGTGTAGGACTCAGATCTCAGGAACTCACAAAAGATGAGATTGTAAAATATCTCATCAGTTACTACAATCCTCGTCTAGGTGGTGACCTCAATCCAAAAGATATGACCAAGATTGTTCTCAAATAATTCTCTGTTTTTTCTGCTGTGTCGCACACAATGTTCATTCGAAGATTTTCTCAAATAATAATCGTATTCCTGGTGATAACAGGAATATTTTTATGAGCATGGACAACGATGGGAAGTGAGAGTATCGCCTCATGAAACATAGTGATCACTGAAATCGCTGCGAATGTGATAAATGAAAATGATGATGAGTATTTTATCATTCGTAATATTACCTGTCAGGATATCAATCTTGAAGGAATTTCGATTCATGATGCAGCGCTCAAAACTCATCATCTCACAGGAATACTCGCATCTCATACAAGTCGGACAATTTGATATCTAGAATCGAGAATTCAACTCAACAATACGAATGAGGCCCTCACGATACGATCAAGTACTTGAATGGCAATTGATGAAAAACAGTATACAAAAACTACCAAGTGAGTTCCGATTTTGTACACTCCTTCTGACCATGATTGTTCTGCTGTAGTAGAGTCTACAGGATCAACAACTTGAACAACTGTAACCATAAGTGAATCATGAAGTTCTGCCTCATGAGAGACATCCACTTGATCTGAGTGAGAAGGTGAGATAGCATTCTCTGGATCAACATCATCCGGGAGTACGACAAGTTCATGAAATACTTTGTGAACAACATGATCAACCTCTTCATGAATGATCGATGCAACGAGTTCATGAAATAACGTCAGCTTTTCTGGAACCATCATATCATCTGGATCAGAAAATATCTCAAACTCTGGATCAACATCATCAGGAAGTGCACTGAGTATGAGTTCATCAGGCGAAGAAATATCATCTGGCACAATCTCATCAACCGGTACAATATCTGAAAATACATCATCAGGAAGTGTTACATTTTCTTGAAATATCAATTCTTCAACGGGTTCAACTATCACCACAGGATCAGTCTTTGCTGGTGAGCTCGCACCAATATTTCTCTCGATTGAAGATAGAAATGTGGATAACATCTATGATACGATCAAGATTGCTTATAATGAAGATTTGACTGGCAGTATCGATGTATCAACACTTCTTGTATTCAGTGCTACGTGAGGATTGTTCTCTGATCGTAAATTCGAGGGAACATGAGCTTTTGCTTCATGAGAAATCTCTGGAAATATTCTTACGCTGCATCTTGTACGAGGTAGTCATACAGGTAGTTTATCCGATATAGCATGGAAGGTAAACTCTACAACCTCGAGTCATTTTCGTATCAAGGGATCGACCAAAAATCTGCAAGGACTCTATTCTCATCGAGTTGCGCAAGATCTGACATATACAACGATTCTTGAATGATACAGTCGTGAGATGATATCGGTTCAAACTTTGATGTCATCTTCTGCTACTATTACTACAGGTGAAGTTTCCTCATCACAAACTTCTGTTGGTGGCAATTCTGGAGTTGAGAGTACTTCTACTTGATCAGTTGACTCATCAACTGACAGTCTCTCTGGATCAACACAGACTCCAATGTTCTCTCTGCATCTCCAATATCCATCAAATGCAACATTGAGCGGTGATACAATCTTGTGTACGCAGCTCACATGTCGAACGAATTTTGAAATTCTCATTGCTTCCGGATCACTCAAATCATGCACATTTACTCTAAACGGAGTTGTGATCGCAGAGAGTTGTAACCCACCATCACTTACCCTCGATCAAGTAATGAGTTATGCAATCGATATATCCGCAACTGCGAAAACAGGAGAAATCTACAGTCGTCATTTGCTTTGGAGTTATACGCCTCAGGCCGCACTCACATCAACAAAGACTACATCTTCCTCCTCTTCTTCCCCACAATCAAGCTGTTTTGTGAGTGATGGTAGAGAATTTCTTCAGATTGCCTGAGTCAACCCCTCTCCGAAAGATGACAAGAGATCGAGCGAATATGTATTGATCACAAATAATACCAATACTCCTATTTCACTCTGTGGATGCCATCTTGAACGTACCGATGAAAAATGAAAAACAACGCTTTCAAAGGATTTGGAAGCAATTGTTATGCCGTGAATTTCCTATCAATTAACAACGAGTGAATCCAAACTCACACTTCCAAAGGTCGGAGCAAAAATTGATTTGGTATGTGATGCAAAAACTATCGATAGTCTGCATTATCGTGGCAATCATGTTGATGGTCGACTGATCACACAGGAAATGATCGAAGCAGAGGATCGTATAAGAGATTTGTTACAAGGATATCTTCTTACATGATCCATTGATACTATAGCTGATGATACTCAAGAAAGTTCATCATGAGTCATGGATCTTTCTTCTGTATCGGATATTGAGGAGTGAACGAGTGATGAACATTTTCTCGACCTGAACCCCCTGCTTCTCTGGAGTCTGAGCAATTCCACTATAGCTTCAGATTTAAGTGAATGAGATGATGGATCAATCGAATGTTCTACAAACAATTCGTGATGTAGTATCACGGCAGAAATCATCGGACTTGGAAGTCATATGATGGTTCGCTGGATAGTGGACGATCTAGATATAACAAATGGTTCCGGCGCGGTTTGGATGAAGAGACAAAATTATACGTTTGAGCTCTCACCAGGAGTACATCATATTCAAACTATGTTCATGAGTGATGAGAGTGATTCTACTCTTTTTGAGCCCATAAATTCACTTATTCATGTAGTGCGTACACCAATAGTCTCAAGAAAACTTGCACCACTACCAAGACCAAAGAAAGCTAAAAAGATAGCACAACCAAAGGCACAGAAAATTGCTTGAAACGAAGCAAATTCATCAGTAATCAATTCTGATATACGAACAGAACTAACGAATGAAGAGCAGGCTGCTTGAGCGAGTATACTCTTTTCATTCGGTGCTCTTGGTGGCTACTATATTCGGAGAAAAGTGTTGATGATGTACTTTTAAAAAACCACCTAGGTGATTTTTTTAGAAAACTTTAATCAGTGATGTCCCAAGATCAGGAACAATAATTTGTTCTTCTTTCAAGCCATTATTCTGGATAAGTAGTTTTTTGAGTTCCTGAGATCATGTATCTTTGTTTCCATGTACAATGATCACATTTGCATCAGGCGTAAGTGATATTGCTCTAATCCATGTTTGGATATCTTCACTATCACCATGTCCAGAGAATCATTTTGGTTGTCGAAAAGTCGCATTAATCTTATACGTTCCATTTTCTCCTAAATCTATGGTGCGGTCACCCCATTCCTCAGATTGTTTTTGTAAAATATTAAATCATCGCGTTTCTTCCACGAGAAATCATGGACTGTAGAATACGGTTTTTGGATCACTGATAAATTTTCGGAGATAGTCTTCAATTGGTCCGCCATCCATCATACCGGAAGATGTAATATAGATAGCTTTTTTATCACCAATAGTCTGCATCCATGCATCACGATTAGTATAATCGACCACAATATACTCTCAATTATTCGGATCGAGATAGTCTGCAAAGTTATGCAATTTATATTTTTCTTTATTCTTATAGTCTTTATCGAGAATGGAATGAATAGAGGAACCTTTAGGGGGAGGATTCTTATCATCTTGTCTGAGAGCTTGTTTCACATAAGCCATTAAATACTTGGATCCCATGACTGAGTCAACAAATACAAGAGTATCTTCTGGAATAATTCAACGTTTTTTAGCATCAATAACACGATAGAGCATCATCTGGAGACGGTCCAATGCAAAACAAGCATGAATGATACGATCATATTTTTGGACATCCTCTCACAACTGTTTTTCATATTGTTGTAAATCTTCTGCAAAAGGTGCTCGTGTGAATCATCCATATGTTGACTCTGTGATAACAGTTTCTATGGGAATATCTATTGGGGGTGTAGGTAGTCCATTTGGGTGAATATCCCACTTATACGATCCAAGGTCACCAGAAAAAAGAATGTTATGATCTTTTCAATTATAGTTAATACGAATCGTAATACTTACACTGCCAAGTATGTGACCAGCATTATCAAATCGTATTGAGATACCAGGTGCAATATCTCGCCATCCATCGTGAATACCATGTGTTTGTACTTGATTCATCAGCTCCATGAGATCTTCTTCTGTATGCTCCAGTGGTGCTACATAGGTAAATTTTTCATACCATTTTGAATCCATCGGATCAACCTTATTCTCTTTCAAAATTCTTTTCATGAGCTCGAGTTGAGCATTTTTACTCTCTACTTGTTCTGTCGTTTCTACGCGATCTCCTGATGTATTACGAATAACACCTTTTTTCCTTTTATTAAATGAGTTAACAAATGTAACAGCTAATTTTATTTTTTCGGCATCCTGTCGAAGTTTTCGTTCCTTTGCTTTTCGAAATTCATCGGCTATTTTAATGGCATCTGCAAGTGCGACATTCATTACAAATTTTGTTCCTGGTGTCGTGATAATATTTTGAGGGCATTCACTGCTAGATGTTACAGCAAGTGCTGAACCGATATGGTCCATATGACCATGGGTGAAGAGTATAGTATGCACTCAGTCCACTATATTTTCCATAACTCGATCGATCTTCCCTCATCACTGGTATGCTCACATATCAATGAGGATTCGAGTCACTCTACCTTCGATTGATGCCTGTAATTCATGACATGATCAACTCAAATTTCGCTCTTTTCAGACGCCAATTCCACCATGATGTATGATTTTATAGCCGTTTTTTATATTAGTATCAGAATTATTAGAGCTGTCGAGTGCATTAGACATATATTGTATAATTATATATTATAATATAATATGAAAAAAATAACATTTGCAATATATATTAATAAATGTTTTTATAAATAAACGAAGAAAAAGACACCCGAATTGGGTGTCTTGGTTTTGTATGCTTCACACAGACTAATTTTCCCTGTGCCTGTTTCAACTTTTCACGTCACAGAGAGATGTATCTCTTTCGCATTACACGAACACCACATAAGCATACAAGATGTGGCACTGTGCGAGATGTGGGATCACCTCCGCGCTGGTTGAAACTAAAGGCATAGTATACTTATAAAAATTATTGTCAAGTACTAACCATTTTTTAAATGAAAGATCCAAAATAGGAGAAGAGAAGAAAAGTCAGAGCACCTACAATCGCTGCGCCAGGAATCGTGAGAAACCACCCACTCACAATAGATAGTGCAAAATCCCAATGAACTCTTCGAGGATTTCGGATAGCCCCAACACCACTGATTGCACCTGTGATAACATGCGTTGTTGATACAGGTATACCGAGTGCACTTGCACTAAAGAGAGAAATAGATCCTGCAAGGGTTGCAGCACTTCATCCGATTGGTGTAAGTTTGGTAATTTTGCTTCCCATAGTTCGAATGATGCGCATGCCTCAGAAGAGAGTACCCATTCCAATCGCTGAGTAACAAAGAAGTGCTACCCAGAATGGGACTTCAAATTGAGCATAGACACCTCCTGCAACAAGAATACCAGCAATGATACCCATAGTTTTTTGGGCATCGTTTCAGCCATGCCCAATACTATAGAGGAGAGAGGATCCGATTTGTAGATATTTTGCATATTGTTGTGCATTGAGAAAATCTACTCAACGAAATATTCTCAGTAAAATTACTAGAATAACACCTCCAAGAACTGCGCCAAGGAGTGGCGCTAATATCATAAATCCGAGCACTTTTATCCATCACATGATGATAACAACACTCCATCAGGCATGAGCAACTCCAGCACCAAGGAGGCCACCAAAAAGACTGTGGCTCGACGATGATGGAAGTCAGAATTTCCATGTCAGAAGATTCCAACAAATCGCAGCAACGAGTGCTGATGCCGTTACGGTGAGAGTAATAGCTGATAGCTCAATGAGGCCACTTCCGACAGTCTTTGCTACTTCATGATTCGTGAAGAGAAAAAATGCAACAAAATTAGCACCTGCAGCCATAATAATCGCTCTCTTTGGAGACATGACGCGTGTTGCAACGATCGTAGCGATCGAGTTGGCCGAATCATGCATTCCGTTGCTAAAATCGAATGCTAATGCAAGGAGAATGAGCAAAATAATAGCGGGATGATGCATCAAAACATCAAACATTGAATGAATAATTGCTTCCATACTACAACCCCTTTACAAAAATGGTTTCATATCCTTTGATAATCGAAGTAAGACTATTAGCAACCTTGCGAAGATTCTTCGAATTATTGAGAGCACCAAGTCATTCTTTCCAATTTGTTGCGGCGCTCAAACCCTCAAGAAGCATATCCTCAATAGTATTTTTAAGTTCCTCTACCGAAGCATGTGCTAATGTAAGTGTTGCTTCAAGATCACTAGATGAGATTTTTTCAGCACAAATTACTTCATTAAGTTCGCTCAAATTTTTTCGAACCTCACCAAGATGATCAAGGAATGATTTTCCATATTTACTACTTTCTTCTTCAAAACAACATGCATCAAGTATAAGAATACGTGCATTCTGTGAGAATACTTCATAAGCAAGTGCAACACCAAGAATATCCTCACGATCAAATGGGGTAATGAATGTGTGAGCAAGTTCTCGGAGAGTTTTTTGATAGGTTCGTTCTGAAGCACTATCATTTTTCTTGATTCGACTACTTGAATTACAAAATTCTTTCGTATTACGAAAAGCGGATTCTATAAGTGAGAGTGCTTCGTCAGCTTCTTTGTGAAGCTCTCCGAGGAGATCAAAAAATTGGTTTTCGTGTGGGAAAAGAAAGGACATAAATTGGTAATAAAAAGATACAAGCTCACTGTAGCATATATTTTTTTATTGTGCAAAAAATCCCCTTTTATTCAGGAAATTTATCATTGTAGTAGAGTTCTCAAATCGTGCTCCTTTCTTCCATAAGATCAGCAACTCGTGCGTGAGTTCGTGCATCAAAACCAGCAAGACTTCGGAGTGTTGATATGGTTCTATCGAAGAGCACACCATCTCGAAGCTCAAGTGCATTTTTTGCTTGTACTTCGAGTGTATCGATATGACGAGGATATTTTTTGAGATATATCTCCGCAAATTCTTTGGATGCTCGATAATCTCAGAGGAGTGCACTGAGATTAAGAAGCATTGATATAACCTCATCACTCGTATTATCGAGAATATATGCTTCCTGATAGAGCTCATAAGAGGTTTGGTATTTGCCAGCAAACGACAACATAAGGGCGAGTCTTGCCAGGAGATCAGCATCTTTGCCATGTTTGCGTATAATATCTGCATAGAGAATTTCCGCACGATGATAGTCACTCTCTGATTCATAGACCTCCGCAAGTGCTATATTGAGGATTTTATGATCTCGATCAAAAGACAATCATTCAATGATAAGTGGGTGCGCTTTTGCATAGTCTCCACGTGATATATGCAAATGTATTTCACCGATGAGTTCATCGGATGGAGTATCACTGATGGATGATGACTCTTTCTGCTCATTTTCTTTTGTAGCATCAAGCGTTGTATGTGGCTGATTGCTGACAAAGATATCACCTTGGAGAGATGTTTTCACAGGTTTTTTGATGCGTTCGTAGAAATCCTCTTCTTCTATGATTTCTTTTTTTCATTCATCATCAGTAGATATTTCATCTTCATCAGATACTTCTCTATTTTCGTATTCGTCCTGTTCTGATGTACTCTTGTATCATCCTATGTCGAGATCGATATCTTCTGATGTATCATCTATTCATATTTCCTCAGTGTTTGTACTGTCACTTGTTTCTTTCGATTCTTTATCATTTTCATCCAATATATCTTCATCCATGGAGCTTTCTTGTTCTCATACTGTTACAATATTCTCGGTAGTATGAGGAGATTCATCTGGGAGAAGAATGTGTGCGATCACTTCTGTTTCTCCTTGTATCATTTTTTTCTTCTCCTGCATTTCGTTGTAGAAGCTTTTTAGTCTTCTACCAAGAGTAAAAAGATATTCCACCAAAAAGATAACCAAAGATATTAGCACCCCGATGAGAGAGAATCATGCGAAGAAGAGTGCAAAAATTTGCAATGATGGGTTGAAGAGGAATTCCATATTTTTTTGTACTATTTTACGAACTTCTTCCATCTTGCCAAGTGCTATATTTGCAAAGTCGAAAATACTCTGCTATTATAGTTCTAATAACGTGTTTTTTGCTTCTTTTTTATGATTCTATCGACTGCTTCGCTTGAGTGATACGGACTTCACAAGATCTTTTCTATTGCAAAAGATGTTGGTGTTTCGTCTATCAGTCTTGATTTGGATCGTGATCTCTATGATACGCTCGATGCAGAATATCTCCTTTCGCTCTCACAAGAGAGTGGCGTGAAGATTGAGAGTATTGTGGCTTTTGAACGAAAAATGGATAGTGCTACAGTGGAGAGAATTATCACTATTGCTACAACTCTCTCAGTCCGAAAAATTTATTTCTATCCTCCGCATCGTCTTGATAAAGATGTGAGTTGGTACGAAGAGACACTCCCACAAATGTCAGAACTCCATCCAGATCTCTCTCTTGCTATTACGAATGTTGAACCGAAAACCTTTCTCTTTTTTATTCCAGAATATCGAGATGCAACTCTCCAGTCGATTAAAAAAATCACAGGGCACACCGCACTTTCCATTACTCATGTTGATCCAGAATCATGAGTTGATCTTTTGCGGACTCTCTCGCTCCTTGGATCGAGTATCAATAATATATTTCTCTCTGATCGAAAAGGTGAGAAGGTGGATCTCTATCCTGGCACTGGAAATGCTCCGATTGACCGTCTCATGCAAATGCTTTCAGAGTGATGATACAAGTGAGATATTACACTACGTGTTCTTCCAAAAGAGCTTTGAGCTGGAAATATAGTAAAAATTCGCGAGCGAATCGAGCTCATGAAGAGTTATGTGGCGAGATTTTTCCCAAAGTAATTCTCAGTTTCATTCCGTTATTCGGGATTTGTAATCCCGAATAACGGATAGTTTATTTTTGGTTATGTTTTTTTAGGTTTTTAATCATTCGTGTAGCATAGATATCAAGAATCCCTTTTCCAATATTTTTATTGGTCAACCATTCAGGATGATTATCTACTATTCCATTTGGACACTTTTCTGTAAGGTTATCTGTTTCAAAAGGATCTTCTACTCTATTCTTTTGATCATTTTCAGTTGGCAGTTTTACCAACTTTTCCTCAATAACAAGCATATTCGATATTTCTGTATTTCCAGCATGTCCATCAAATTCACCATGTAGAATATTTGTTTCTATATACTTATCATCTTCATCGTGTGTAATTTGAAGATGGACAATATTTACTCCATCAAATTTTGTGTTTTCTATAAAATCTTCGATGTATGGATCATTAAAATGAAATGATGTGATAAAGATATTCCTTGCTCTCTCTTTGATGGAATTACAAATATCAAATATAACTGATTTGAGTGTTTCCTCAGATAACCAGAGAGTTCCATAAAACCCTCTATGTTCTTGAGATCTTGATACTTCTAAAGTCGGTAAAATTACCAATTCTGGAAATTCTTTGGAAACTTGCTCAACTAGGTAGTCGGTAATATATGTGTCTGTTCCAAATGGAAGAAATGGACCATGCTGTTCGGTCGCTCCTATTGGAAACAGAAAATCATATTTTTGATCATCTTGAAAATCTGTTGCTTTGAGTTCTTTGAGTTTCATATGGTATGTAAGTAAAAAAGCTTGGGTCTAGGGATTTATCCTGTTCTTCGGAATTTGTAATCCTGAAATTATAAAATACTATCATTCATCTTAAAAACTCTACCAGGCTCTGCGTGAGCTGTAGTAGGGTTTTTTCTTTGGAGCTTGAGAGCTACGCAGTGTATCGATTTCTTGGAGTTTTGATGCCACAGTCTCTGCTATGTTGATTTTATCGCGAATAATTTCCATATCTGGATCCGTGAGAAGCGTAGTAATGAGCTTGTCATCATACGAGAGCCTCTTCTCGAGTTCGAGTTCGGTAATGATCGCAAATTTGACACTCTTACCCATAAAATTCTTCTCGAGAAATTTGGCAAATTCATCACGATCTATTTCCCCGATAAGAAGAATGTCAACTTTCGGTGGATTCTCACGTTTACCTATAGAAGAGAGCGACTGATGGATACTCACGACTTGGATATTTCGTCTGTTACTGAGAAATTCTTTAAGTGGAGAGATTGGATCATAGTTATCACGAAAAATTCCAATAATTCCCTCATAAATAGGGGATTTTACATTGATAGTATAGATCTTCTTATTGTCTGCTGTTTTTGATTTGAGAATACCAAGTTCTTCAAGATTGATGAGTTCTCGTCGTATGGAGTTGATCTGTTCATCCAAATCTCTCGAGAGTTCTCGCATAAAAAAACCTCAAGAGAGACGTGTAATAGCTTGTTCGAGGACAAATTTTTCGAGAATTTTTACGCGGCATTTGGATCCAAAAAGGGGAGTGAGATCCATAGGGTAGAGCAGGAAGAAATGCTAAATCTGATATTACTTTAGAGAGCTTTTGTGATTTGGCAAATCTGATTTCAAAAAACCATATTCTGAAGTTTGATCAGTTCTTCTTGTGTTTCAATACGAATATCTCGCGCCTCCGTGAGGAGCTCAGGAATATGACTATTAGTACAGATTTGATCCATAGCTTCATTATTGTACGCGTACTGTACGAACATGGCTTCGATTTTTTGTTCAATGTCGGATTTCTTTGGTGCATCACCAAAAAGTACCTGCATGGCAATTCATCGGTCAAAAGCACTCATAGTTTGCTTTTGTTTTTTGATTCGGGATGACGATGGTTGAAAAGTGAGAGTCACGTGTAAGTTTTAAATATCTTACGGTATTTTTTTCTCCACGGCAATTATATGAGCTTGACATTCGATGTTTTCAAAGATTTCTTCGAAAAAGCACGAAAAAACTCTGATATTTACTTGCATTTTGACTATATTTTCTATAATAACTCCTCGAATTTCATCTGAGATTCATTTACTTCCTCCTTTCTAGTTGACTCACTGTCATATGAGAAAGGCTTATCCATAGGTCCATGCGTCAATATGAACTCATGATTATCCTCGATCCGAATCTTTCGAATGAGGAAAATACTGCCCTGATCCAAGAAATCACTGACGAAGTGAAGGCACTCAACGTCGTTGATCTCAAGACAGATCTCTGGGGTGTCCGCGATCTTGCTTATAAGATAAACGGATCATATACTGGTTACTATCTCCTCCTTACATTTGGTGGTGAAGGTCTTTCATTCTTTGAAGTTATTAAGAACTTCAACCTCAAGAAGGCTATCTGGAGACATATGTTTGTTAAAATCGACGAATAATTCTATTTTTATACTATGCGAACGGTTAATAAAGTTATCCTTATTGGGAATATTACTCGTGATCCTCTCGTGAAGGTCACGGCTGCTGGTGCTAAGGTTGTTGTTTTTACTCTTGCAACGAATCGTACTTTTACGAATCATCAGGGTGAAATGATGTCTGAAGCAGAGTATTCAAGCTGTGTAGCATGGGGTCCTCTTGCAGACCGTGCAGCTGATTTTCTCTCAAAGGGAAAGCTTGTTTACGTTGAGGGTCGTCTCAAGACGAGAACAATCGATAAAGAAGATGGTTCTCGTCTTCAAAAAACAGAAGTCATCATATCGAATCTTATTTTCCTTTCAAAGCGAGAGGATGCCGATCGCGAAACGGTTCCTGAGGTGGATATTGGTGAATATGGTGATTTTAGCGATCTTGATTCTGATAAATTCTAATTTTTCTTCTTATGTCTCTTCGTCAAAAGAAAGAGTGCCCATTCAAAGCAGAAGGTATCACGTCTATTGACTATAAGGATACTGCTACATTGAAAAAGTACCTTACAAAGTTCAATAAGATCGTTCCACGATACTATTCTGGTGTATCTCTCAAGATGCAAAAAGAGCTTGCTCGAGCTATCAAGCGCGCTCGATATATGGCTCTCCTCCCATATGTTGTTGACTACCGTGGCCCTATAGCTGCCATTGAGTCTCACACTCTCGTAGTTGAATCAGCTCCAGCTGAAGTTACTGCTGAATAATAATAAAACCTCCGTATGGAGGTTTTATTATTTGGTCTCAATTGTTTGTGTGAGTCATTCGGCATAGATACGAAGGTTCTCGAGTATCGCAGACCAACCAGCAATTTGCATCTCATCAGAGTGAATATCTTCTGCATCGAAGATTTCAGTGAGTTTAATGCCTTCAGGAGTGTCTTCGAGAATTACCTCTACCTGTCGACCCGCATCGAGAAAATATTCTTTCATCTCACCCATGGTATAGACGAGTCGAGTCATCGGCTCCACGATATTATATTGAGCGGTGAAATCAAATTGAAAACTTCCATCTTTTGCGGCAAAGGTATTCGTAAAGATGCCACCAACTTTTGGTTCTTCACCGAGAGCCTTTGGGCAATGCCAATCAGGAGAAGCAAAACACCAGTGGACAATATGTTCAGGTTTCCAGAAGACTCCCCATACAGTGGAGAGGGGAGTCTTGATAGTGGTGGAAACAGTGAGTTTGTGAGTCATATGTATAAATAAAAAAAGAAAAAGATACTCTATGAATTATATGCCTCTTCAATCGCGTCCCATGAGAGTCGTTTCATATCCATGATTGCTTTCATAAGATGTGCGGTTTTGGCTGTATCACCAGTTCTCATATATTCTGTGAAATTCACTGGGATAAGCTGCCATGATACACCGAACTGATCACATACCCATCAGCATTGCTCTGCATCAGGCACTGTCGAGAGTTTGCTGTAATAATGATCAAGCTCTTCCTGGCTCGCACATGGGATCATCCATGAAGCAGCACAGGAGTGCTGGAAATATGGGCCACCATTGAGTGTGGCAAACTGATTCGATCCAAGAAGATTGAATTCGACGATCATAACGTCTCATTTCTTTGATCCTGGAACATGAGGATTCGCTTCGTCATAGAGCCCTTTTGTCGTAATCTGAGAATCAGAAAATACAGAGCAGTAGTACTCTGCCATATCGAGCGCACGATTATCTGGAGACCAGATACAGGTGGTAATTCGGGACATACGATGAAGTTAAGAATCGTGTACATCTAGTGTAGCTCAAATTTAAAAAATTAAAATGAAAAATATGTTCCAACACAGCAGTATAAGTCTCTTATGAAGACTTTTTGCTTGCAATTATACAAGTCACAATATTATACAAGTATTTTTTATATGTAATATAGTATGTTAAACACAAGCAGGCAGAACGAAGGTGTGATGAAAGAAGAGATAATCGATCAAGATTACAATGCTCGATCATGGGAAATACTCTCTGAATTCATGCAGATGGTCTCTTTGCGTCGCCCACAAACTATAGATTTTCAAGCGTGTGTGGGCATGATATCTCCCTCTGGTATTTGAGTATTAACCCAGGAAGCAGCGGAGAGAATAGATTTGTTTGTGAAAAGAAACCCGCAATGGAAGATGCAGGTAGCATACCTTATAGCGGAGGTTCGGAAAGGTTCCATTGATGATATGCACATACTTGATCTTATTGTGAACCCCTACACAAGTTACTGGGGGAAATCTTCAAGAAATCATATTCTTAGCTCGGTGAATCAAATTCTCATAGGAAATGCTCCAGCCTCAGAAAAAATTCAAATATTCGTGAAAAATCCAGAACTTGGTGATTAGATAGAAATTCAGAAAGTACGAGAAAGTTATATTTCTCAATAAGCCAAAGTTAAGCATTATCATTGAAATAATAACAGTTGAACTCATTATAAACGATAAAAAAAGAGCTTAGAATAAAGCTCTTTGAGGGTCTTGAGGACCTTCTAAATAATGAAAATTGAGAATGGAGCCGATAGCGGGAATTGAACCCGCGACCTATCCCTTACCATGGGATTGCTCTACCACTGAGCCATATCGGCGTGAGCGTAACAATGAAGAATGCTATAATGATGATACATCCAGCTATGAGGAATTTTCTCTTCATTTCTGTCTCGAGAGGGAATGCTGCGATGATTGCAAGAAGCGTAAGGGAGAGTATCCCAAGAATCATCATGATTCGTCTCTTAAAGCAGTCACAGTATATGGTTTTCCTGGAGAATTCAAGACAAAGTAGGGGAGATAATCCCATTTTTTTGCTCGATAAGTCAGGCTTGAGAGAGTTCAATAATATGTTCGTGGTCACAAATGCTACCATCAAGATGAAAGGTGCGAAATCCAAATATGATTTTCTCTTGTTGAATATTTTCCTCTGAGAGATATTCACTTTCATATTCATGGCGATAGTATCCTCGAAAAGAAGACGAGTTGACGATACGATCCCTGTCAATGAGACTTGCGGCTGATAGTCCATATCAACGATATCCGTGATGTGTCCAATAATTCTGATTGTGCTTACACTGATATCATGGCTTTGCCCAGTTTGAGACCTCATAATGTTCATATCCAAGATTCTCCAATGTCTGAGACATGTGAATATACTCATCTGATATGACTTTAGTATCTGGAGAAACAGTCTCCCATGCCTTTGGGTAGACCCCAGATTCAAGCATATAGACACTGATATGTGGAAGATCAAAAATTTGAGTAAGTAACTCTACATCATGCATGATATCTCGTGGTTGCATGAGGGGGAGTCCGATAATCAGATCAATGGAAAAATTGGAAAAATACTTCTTCACAAGTGTCAGTCCACGAACAATATCATCTTTGTTAGTGTGAGTGCGACCAATTTTTTGTAAAATATCATCTCGCAGACTTTGTATGCCTACTGAGATCCGATTAATCCCGAGTTCCCTAAGATCTTGAAGATAGGATTCGCTGATATCTTCAGGATTGCATTCAAATGATGTTTCTGTATTTTCATCTCTCTCAAAACAATCAAGAATCATCTTAATTTCTTCCTTCGTAAGTACCGACGGAGTGCCACCACCAAAATAAATTGTTGATGCTTTGTTTTTTGGTTCTTCGGATGCTTGAATTTCTGCGATGAGAGCCGATAGATATTGTTTTTTTGCGAGATCTGTGTAGCGATGTGTCATAGCAAACTTACAAAAATGACAACGTTCATGACAGAAGGGAATATGGATGTAGAAATTTTTGCAATGATTTGACATTTAGATATTATAAGGAGCAATAACCATTATTTTGTAAATATATGAATTCTGTAGAATTTGTGTGATCACTGATGGATCGTCTAATGAATGAAAATGAAATTATTAATGATATAATTGACCAAGATTTTCGTCGTATTCAGAGGACAATTCCTCAGGATGCCTATGATTCTTGGGCTCAAATTCATAGCAAGATGGGCCGAAAAAATGTGAGTGCACTCTTGCAAAAGATAGGCAGTAGTGTTCTTGAATTGTTGTGACCAGCCGCTCAACATGGTCTAGCAGATGGTATATATAAGGATGCGTTACGAAGCATGGAGCATCGTTATGAAGAGCAAGAGATGCAAATTCACACTGAACTTCAGGAAATGTTACTCGAGAGTATACATCACAGAAATACAAAACCATATCATAGGAGAATCGTTGCATTGGTGAATGTTCGTGGAAAACTCTACTCTGTACATCATGCATCTTGATATAATAAGAAATAAGTCCTCAGTTAGGGATTTTTTTTTATTCCTTGGATGCTTAAATTTTCGCGATCAGAGTCACTCTATATTATTTTTGTGAGATCCGTGTAGCGATATACCATAGCAAGCCTATAAAAATAACATCATTCGTGATAAAAGTATAGAAGGGATGTATCAATATTTATTAGCTATATTGATACATCATACAATCTATTCGTTTCAACTTGATTTAGCCAATCATGTAACCACTTTGGAATAGTACTTGAGGGAAGGAGGCTATAATTAAAGGTGGCACCACCCTGTCAGCAACTTCAACAAACTTTAGAGAACTCTGCAAAGTAGAAAATGAAAAGAAGTAACGAAATAACAAGGCTTGTCAAATAGATTTTTCGATTTTGAAATCGTGATCAAAAAATAATTATTATAAGAAATAGAAGTCCAAAAAGACATCAGAAGAGCGTTAAATTTATATTAATTGCATCTCCACAGACCGCAAGGCATGCTTTTGGATGTTCGATAGCACTAGAAGAAAGTGGCATATATGGATTGATAAAATATTGAAAATAAATCCTCAAAAAATGAGGATTTATTTCTTTATCGCGAGCATCTCAAGTGCAGATTCTTTGAGAAATTGTGTCTCGAGATCGATAATTCACTGCATCGTCTCTACACTTCCATCATTTGCATGTTGCAATTTGAGTTCTGCGATCTCTTTTGCCAGCTTTTCTTTTCGCTCAATGAGCTCCGCTTGGTCAATATTGGATCCGTCATTTGCCATGTCTGCGAGAATCATGAGTTGATCATGTTCAATATGAGCAACTCATTGACCTATTGCATAGGAGAGAGAATTCCCATCCTTATCAATCACCTGAAGGATGCAAGGCTCTACAGCAGTCATCAGAGGCTCATGATGAGGAAGAACAGTAATAATTCCTGATCTTGTCGTGAAAGTAGCACTACGAATCTTCTCTCCGTTTACAAGACGTGAAGACGAGGATGTGAGGGTGAATTTCATGGTGATAACTGATCTTAATGATTATTCCTTCGTTTCACTGAGGCTCTTTTCGTGACTTGCTATAACCTCATCAATCGTTCCTTTGTAGAAGAAATGTTTCTCACCAATATGATCGAGTTCACCACGAACAATCATACCGAATCCGCGAACTGTGTCCTCTCTCTTGATATACACACCAGCGTTTCCAGTAAATTGCTCTGCAACGTGCATATTTTGCGAGAAGAATCGTTGGATCTTACGAGCACGAGATACAGTAAGTTTATCTTCTTCAGAGAGTTCATCCATACCAAGAATGGCAATAATGTCTTGAAGTTCTTTGTATCGTTGAAGAATTTGTTGGCATGATCGAGCAACCGTATAATGCTCTTGTCCAACTACTTTTGGTGAGAGTACGGTAGATGTGGAATCAAGAGGATCAACTGCTGGATAGAGCCCAAGTTCAGCAATAGAACGATTGAGAACTACTGTTGAGTCAAGATGGGCAAAAGTATTTGCTGGAGCGGGATCAGTAAGATCATCTGCGGGTACATATACTGCTTGTACGGAAGTAATCGATCCATCTTTAGTTGATGCAATACGCTCTTGGAGGGCACCCATATCAGTTGCAAGGGTTGGTTGGTACCCTACGGCAGATGGTATACGACCAAGAAGTGCAGAAATCTCAGATCCTGCTTGAGTAAAGCGGAATATATTATCTACGAAGAGAAGGACATCACGTTTTTCAACATCACGGAAATATTCTGCCATCGTGAGACCAGTGAGGGCAACACGAGCACGAGGACCTGGTGCTTCGTTCATTTGTCCAAATACCATCGCTGTTTTGTCGATAACCCCTGAATCTTTCATCTCATGGTAGAGATCATTTCCTTCACGAGTTCGCTCACCAACACCCGCAACAACTGAGTAACCTCCATGCTCAGATGCGATATTGTGGATAAGCTCTTGCATGATAACCGTCTTTCCTACACCAGCACCACCGAAGAGACCCACTTTTCCTCACTTGAGCATTGGCGCGATCAAGTCAACAACCTTGATTCCTGTTTCAAAAATCTCTTCTTTGTTTGAAAGTTCACTAAAAACTGGGGATTTACGATGAATAGGGTCACGACGAGCGCCGGCTACTGCAGGGGCATCATCAATAGGATCACCAAGCACATTGAACATACGACCAAGAACCTCTGATCCTACAGGTATAGAGATAGGAGCACCAGTATTCTTCACCTCCATGTCACGCTTGAGACCGTCAACTGGGTTCATGGCGATGGTTCGTACAACACCATCGCCAAGTTGTTGTTGTACCTCCAGAACAACCTTGATATCAGATCCGATGACCTCGAGAGCATCGTAAATACTTGGCACATTTTCAGAATCGAATGCAACATCGATAACGACACCAATAATTTGTTTGATTTTACCGTTGGACATAATGAATGAAGAGAAAACAAAAAAGACAGCAAGAGTATATGGAGACTCGTGAAAAAAGCAAAAAATCAAGAGAAATACCGCCGAGATTTCGGCGGTATGACGGGGCGTGCTCTGTGCTACAGAGACTCAAGGAGTTTGAGGCAGCGATCAAGAGCTTCCAGTTCGAATCTCTGATTGCTTGTTCTCATCTCCCTGAAGAACTTCTCACACCTCCAACTTTCGATCTCGTTGATCTGGCTTTGGAGGAGCGCTTTTTCTTCCAGGATTTTATTTGCCACTGCTTTCACGACGTCTGCTTTTTGAGCAAGCGCCGATTTTACCCGATCCCCCACAGAAGCAGCTGTTTTGCTCTCTAACTGCTTTTTGAGTATCTGCTGGGTAATATTATGAATTTTCCACCAAGCCTTTAACTCAAATCCATCCTGCAACTCTTTCTCACTCGTGGTGAGTTCTGGGGCTTTTAGCGGATAGACGGGTATCGCTTGACGATACTCTCTTTTTGAATGGCTTGGTGCAAATATTGCCTGCTGCATGTCTTTTTCTCCTTTGGTTTTGACAAATGCAGATGGATTATTATGAAGAAGTTATTTTTGTCAAAATATTTGAGAAGAGATATATTTGCATTGAAATTACATCTTCCCGAGTATTCCTTCAATCGCTGGAGATGGGTTGGCTGATACTTTGCGTAGAAGTTTGTAATATATTTCTGAGAATTCCCCAGAGCTATCTCTCTCAAGATCAGCCTCAAAAAGTGCAGAGAAGATGTCAGCAAGTTTGACGAGACTGCCATTTGACTCTTGCCATGGATGGAGCATTTTGTTCTCCACCTGGCTTGCGAATTGAAAGGTGGAAATAGGTGCTATGAGGTATTCTTGCACCATGCTTGCTTCAATCATTTCAATGCTTGCTTCAAGTCATGGGACAGCTTTCTTTGTCGGTGTGATAATATCTCAAGTTATGGCCTCAGGAATATCATGAAAGAGTGCTGTTTCGAGCATGTCATCAAGTGTATTGTTATCAATATTTTCATAAATACCGATAAAGTAAGTCATAAAAGCGACTAAAGCAAGATGCCCCAGCACGGAGACGGGATATTTTCTCGTCATACGATTCCATCGATAACTCGATGCAAGTCTGTGTATGGTGAGGAGATATTTTTCTGGTCAGGTTTGGTTGAGTGGATTGAGATCAAGATATTTGAGAAATATAGCATGCTCATCAGTATCAATTCTTGCATGCATAGTCTGGAGTAGTGGACTATATGCATCAGCATATACAAGGCTATTGTGATAGGTCTCATAGTAGCTTGCCCATGCTTTTGCAAAGTTAATAAGGTGATCTTCCATGGTCGGATCACGATCCTGATAGGTAGCATGAAGATCCTCGAGAATACGTGAGTGGAGATTATAAGTTTCGAGAGTGTCTATGATTTTCTTATCAAGAGCACGATAGATTTCTGGTGAATTGTTTTTGAGTCTATGCTTAACCTCTGAGCTTATATCTGAGTAGAGAAAGGTATAGAAACCACCGAACAAAACTCGACGGATGAGTGTCCCTTTGTGGAGCTTAATACCTTCTTTCTCTTCGAGTAACGAACTGAGAGTAAGGCAGATGTGTATCACAAATGCAAGATGATCGAGGGTTGTATACGTCTGGAGCCTTGGAAAGGTGTTCCATCGAGTAATGGATATTCATGAGAGTATGTGAGGGATGAGAGGATTCATATTGAGAAGTGGTACTGTAGAAGATTTTATAGTATTACTCTTTATATATTTTTCCAGTTTTCATGAGATATTCACCCAAGATATGCTTCTTTTGCTCTTCTTGCGCTCTCTTTCTGATCGACGATGGGAGGATGATATATGCCTGCAAGATTGAGAGTATGTATATCTTTTGGGCTGATATGTATGAGCTCTGGAATATATTTCTTGATAAATTTTGCTTCACTGTCGAATTTTTCACTCTGAAGGAGGGGATTGAATATGCGGAGTGGTTTCGGATCGGCACCGACGCTGGCTGACCATTGCCAGTTCCCATTATTCACAGCACTATCGTAGTCGAGAAGATACTTCGCAAAGAACTGTTCTCCCCACCTCCAGTCAATCAAGCAATTTTTCGTTATAAAAGATGCGACCACCATACGCAAACGATTGTGCATGAAATTGGTTTCTTTGAGTTGGCGGATAGCTGCATCAACAAGAGGGTATCCCGTCTCGGCTTGTTCTATCTTTGATTGCAGATATATATCGTTCTCCCAATGAATCCCTCGTCTCTTCTCGAGGAATTCCTGATGGTATGTCTCAGGAAAATAATGAGCAATATGGTACCAAAATTCTCTCCAAGCAAGCTCTTGTATGAATTGCGAATTCTGAGAATAGGTGAGTGTGTAGAGGAGTCTTGGACTCACAAGACCGAATCGTAGATAGGCTGAGAGGCGAGAGGTTCCATCGATTGCTGGAAAGTTTCGTGATTCAGTATAGTTTGCTATACTGCTGAGTTTTTTGAGTCGATCGTCGAGATATGTGAGTGTATAGTATGGGTGTTTTTCGAGCGCATGAATATCACTCATTGGGACTTCACTCGGAATATGTTCATTCCATGTTCCCCAATTTGGTGAATCTGGAAATGGTGTCGGTTGTGTTTGTGTGAGTGCCTTTTGCCAGAGCCGAAAGAATGGCGTGAAGACCTTTCGTACTGGGGCTTCTTCAGGTTCAACAAGAAGAAAATCTTTTACAAGTGTGAATGGTATAGATTGTTCGGTAAGTGATTGCTTGGTTTGTTCATCTCGATACATTCCATGAGGTGCATAGCTTCTGGATGCGTAGACGTGTCAGACTTTCTCTATTGTACAAATCTCTGGAATAATTTCCCACGGATTTCCACGATATACTCGCAGTTCACCTCATTGTTCTCTGATTTGTTCTAATAGATGAGTGAGGACTTCGCGTAGAAAAGCAAAGCGAATATCATCTTTTCAGAATTTTTCCTGAGAGGCTTGATCAAGAATGAATATTGGGAGTACATTTGCCGAAGACTTTAGTGCCTCTATGAGGCCAAGATTATCTTCGAGACGAAGATCTTGGCGAAATATAAAGAGAGATTTAGACATAGGAGATAGGGAAATCTGTATAAATTCATACTTGGATTCAGGATTTTTGTCCGTGCAGACAATTCAAATCTATGTCACCCAATTTTTTTTATATCTCTTCTTCATTCATTTCGCGACCCTTCGAAAAATAAGGGAGTATATCACGAATATGCTCGATATTAGTAACTCATTCTATATGTTGAAGGTCTTTTGTAATGGGGGCAAAGATTTTTTTCATACCAAGTTTTTTGGCTTCTTCGATTCTTTTTCTCAGAAGATGTGGTGCCTTGAGTCGTCAGGTGAGAGATACTTCTCCGAGCCATACAACATCACGAAAGACACTATTCGTCTTTGATGAGAGTATCGCAGCTGCTATAGCGACGTCAATTCCAGGATCAGGAAGTGTAAGACCTCGAGCGATATTGGCATAGACATCACTGGAATCGAGCGATATTTTTGCATGTTTGATGAGTGTTGCGATGATGAGATCGAGCTTACTCGTATTGATTCATCGTGCTGATCGCTTTGGATAACCAAATTTTGTCGAGGTAACGAGGGATTCCACCTCAATAAGAAGAGGTCTGGTTCACTCGATAGTCATAGAGATGATGGATCCAGGGTCTTGATGAGAGAGATTGATAAACTCCATGCCAGCATTCACAATATCATGAAGCCCATCTTCCTCCATGCGAAAGAGAGCGATTTCATCAGTTGGCCCAAATCGATTTTTCAACGCTCGAAGAATCCGATAATTCTCCCATTTTTCTCCTTCAAGAAAGAGTACGGTATCCACCAGATGCTCCATCATCTTCGGTCCCGATATTGACCCATCTTTGGTTACATGTCCAATAAGGAGGACGCTCTTTCCGGTACTTTTTGCGAGCTTCATATACGATTCGCTCGCGAGCTTGAGACTTGATATGACTCAAAGATCGCTATCACTCGACATGAGTGATATAGAATCGATGATGATGAGTTGACTCTGATTTTGCATGATCAGATCGATGGATGTTTCCAGACTTGATGTTTGTGCGAAGAGAATATTTTTATTTGCTATGTTCATTCGTTTCGCACGAGAAGAGAGATGTGTGAAGTTCTCTTCGGCACTTATATAGAGTGTAGATTGGTCACCCTGAGCAAACCAATCAGCAATTTGGAGTGAGAGAGTGGATTTTCCAATACCAGGTTCGCCCGAGAGAAGTGTGAGACTCCCTTGCGTGAGTCCACCTCAGAGCACTCGTGAGAGCTCTTGACTTTCAAGAATAACTCGATGATTTCCTGCTTGATTTTCACTCACTTCTTCGGTAATCGGTATGACTGATACAGATTCTCTACTGACATTGGTTGATTTTTTCTTTCCGAGAGTTACCGCATCAATTTTCTCTTCAAGTGAATTCCATTCTCAACATGTGAGGCATCGCCCTGTCCATTTTGCGGTTTGTGCGTTGCAATTATTACAAATATACATAGAGTTTTTCCTACTCTAAGCAAAAACTGGTTGTATGCAAGGATTTCCAAAATTCTCATTCTGGTTACCTCAACTCCCATCACTCTTTCAGAAAATATATCGTTTTCCTGTTCAGCTGAGTGTATTTTGTATCAATATATATCAAAGAACATTCTCGCCTGATACATGAATGATTGCGAAAGCTTTTGATCGACCACCTTTTTGTAAGCATATTCCTACCTGTAGTGAATATACGAAAGAAGCACTTCTCAAGAGGTGATTTATTCTTGGAGTGATCCTCTGATGTTGGCGTATTCTTCGTTGCAATCCTTGGTCTCGATGATGATATGATCCTGTGCCTGTATGAAAGCCAAAGAATCATCATTGTTCAAAAAGTTCAAAAAAATGTCAGTAGCAAAGCTACTGACATTTTTGATTTTCCTTCGGAATAATAATTGATTTTTGCACAATAACAGTGAGACCTCATTCAGGATTGTCTTGAAAATCGAGTATATCAACAAGATTTTCTGTAAGCATAAAGAGTCATCGACCACGTTTGCCCATGTAGTGGTCAGCACTACTAAAAGTCTCATGTGAATGATCTCGAATTTGCCTCATTTCATCTGCTGTTTTTGTGCCTTCCCCGCTCCCAGTGTCCTGTACCTCTACCCGAATCGTATAATGATGTTCTTGAATATCTTGCTCCGTTTCTTGTCATCCCTCTACAATGGAGAGTCGAAATATATTCATCTCTCATTCTATACTTCCGTAGGCGATAGAATTATTGATAAGCTCATCAATAATAAGGATGAAGCGAGACTTCCAAGGGGGTATTAATCAATATCTATCAAATATAAGTGCTACAAAATCACGGATAATCTTGGAGTATTGATAGTTCACTGGAAAAGAGAATTCAAAAACTTCTTGTCCATCATTCTGGTCATAGAGTTCGAGAATATCGGAACTTGAGCGATTGGTGATATCGATCATAGATCGAGGTGACAATGTGAACACAAATAATATATTTTTCTAGTAACCTTTGGATCCTCAGAGCAAATCATATGATTTTCCAGCAAGTTCATAGGTAGAACCATCTTTTGTGGAAAATTCTATATTTACGACGTTTATAGTGATGTTTTCATTCTGTGAATTATTTACATGCGTGAAAGCATGACTTATTACCGGCACATCTTTTTCAAAGTCATGACTCTTGTTGCATTGCATGACGATATTCAAAAGCATAGGATGAACTGATTCACTATCCACAGAACATCCTTCAAAGTGTGGGAGATTTTCCGAGAATTGCAACTTTTTTTGATCATAAACGAGAGAATACTTGACTTCCTTGACGTCTTTTGCGGATTTGTTGAATACGAAATCAAGAATATCCGAGCCAGGTACTCCTGGAACGATGCTAATATCAGGTGATATCAATGCACCGCTTCCTCACTGTGTTGTGATCTGTTGACTCAGATTTCCAAGAGAAGCGCTTAGTTTTATATTTTCTGTCTGATAGTCACTCCAGAGAGAGAGACCCATCATGAGAGAAAAGATCGCAAGTGCGGGTGTTGAGAAAAGCAATGCTTTTACACGTTGCCATGCTGATCCAGAGTGTGATATACTTTTCCGAATGCGGTGATGAATCTTGTGATGGAGAGGAGTTATAACCTCATTTCACTCACTTTTGATTATCATCTCATTTTCTCTATTTGCATCAATCTCATTTGTCTGAGATGTTGCCTCAACCGCTTTTCTTGTACGTTTTTTTGGCACATTAAGAAGAGCTTCGTTTTGCGACTTGTACATGCGTGGAGTTGCAGTAACGGCTTTAGAGGTTTTTTGTGTGGTTTTTTTTCCTTCTTGAAGAGTCATATAAGTACTATGTGAGAAATTATTTTTCATAGGTTATACCTAGCGTAGCATTTCTTTTTTTTGGTGTCAATTTTTTTGTATTAAATTCTCAATTTCTGACTATAATACCATTACTTGAGCAGAAGATATATACTTCCATTGTTTATTTAACTCCCTATGACTTCCAAAAAAATTCTTGCGACTCTTCTCATAGGCGCATCCTCTCTTGCCACTATTCCATCATTGTTTGCCGCAACCGATGGTGATTTTCGTCTTTTGAGGAGTGATGTAGAGCAACAAGTGCAAATGGCACTTTCTCGTTACGAGGCAACTATGGCGGCACTTCTCAATGAGAATCGTGCACTCAAAGCGGAGTTGACAAAGCTCTATGCAAACCCAAGTATTAAGGTATCGATGATGCGGCAAAATATTGTTCAAAGAACTGATTTACTCGGAGCATCGATTAGCTCAAGTGGTGTGATACTCCTTCCTGGATCAACTACTCTCGATACACCTACTTCTATCGTGGCTACAGGGAGTACAACTGCAAACTCTGGTACTACGAATACGCCTGCTACAACTACGAATCAACCAACTCAGATAACTGTCTCACCAATCATCACATGAGAGAGTCTATACAATGCAATTATTATTAAAACACTCAATCAACAAGAAGCTATAAAAATTGCTCATGGAATTGATCTCAAGCTCACGATATCAGGCTATGAGTTCGTTGCAAAAAAGGCAGTATTTGTTGATTTTCACACTTCTGGTAATTCTCAATCGTCTGGACCGTTTCAAGCAAAAATTCTCTACGCAATAAATGCTAATGGGGATATAGATCTTATCAAGCCACTGTGAGTGTTTGTATACGATGCAAGCATGGGTAAGTATGTGACAAAATCTGGTGTCAATAGTTATCCATCCGCTGCAGATCGTACTATATTTGCGATGCCAAATAGCTCTCATGCCTCAACATCATCGAATACTACATGAACTACTTCATCATCAACAGTTAGCACACCCGCTGTCTCTACGAAAACTCTTGATCAGATCGACAATGAGATTCGCGAGTACTACAATAATAATGCAAAGAATAAGACAAATGTTGCGAAAGAAGTATGGTCAAAGCTTATGTCACTCTCAAATGAGTATATTGGCATAGACGCTACAAGTCTTGAGCCGTACCGATACCGCTATCGAGCATACTATATGTTGGGCGACTACAACAAAGCTCTTGCAGATATTACACGCATCACGGATGTAGTTGATAGTAGTGTTGCAGATAATCAACCATTTTTCTGTAATGCTTATAAAATCGCTCAAGCATCAGGAAATACGAGTGCTCAAGCAAAGCTCAGATCTATTACTGACAAACTTTCTTGTAAATAATCCGTCCTATTTATGAAATTCCTGCTTCGAATATGTGTTCTTGCTCTGATGGCTTTTCTTGGCTTTTTTGCTGGATATGTGATCTATACGGAAAAAGTACACTATCATGCTAACTTTGCTGTAGCAATAGATGGAGTGAAATATGACTTTTCGCCTGATAAGTACATGGAAGAAATTGCGGGATGTTACAAGGCAGAAGTTGATCGACCGCAGGATCGAGTGCATCTTCATGAGAAAAATGGTGACACGATCCATGTACATGCAGGAGGTGTGGCATGGGGTCATCTCTTCGCAAATATTGGCTGGATGGTTGGTTCTGGAGTGGTTTGGACAGACAATGGTAAAGTCTACGGTCTTAGTGATGGGTATAGGGTGCGTGCTGTAGTGAATGGGGAAGTATTGCCTGTTGAGAAAGTTATCAATATGGGTATAGCTTCTGAGGATCGATTTCTCCTCGATATTTCCCGAGATAGTGACGAAGTCGTGAAAGGTCGTATGAATCTGGTCAAGACCGATGCAACAGAATTCAATCAAAAAGATGATCCAGCAACATGTAGTGGCACAGGAGATGCGGGTATTCTCGAAAAGATGAAATCTTTTGTCATGGTGATAAGAGATAAGGTGATGGTTTACACAGAAGGGGAACATGGTCATTAAATTGAATTTTGCTTTGTACAAGAAATAATCCCACTTGAAAATTCGAGTGGGATTATTTCTATTTGCCCATTATTTCTAAGATTAATGAGTTTTCTAATCTGAAAATACGATTAAGGAAGATCAATATAGTTTGGAATTCGTACTTTATCGAACTCATTGTTTAAATTATTGGTATAAACATCTTTTACATATCATGATGCTGGCCCATAAACTGTTCCATTTTGATTGTTAGATTGCTGTCCAAATGCATTTGCGCCTACTGATGTTAATGAATTAGTAAGATAAATATTATCTAGTTTATTATTATGAAAAGCATTAGCACCAATAGTATTAATATGAGATGGTATTGTTATGGAGGTAAGTTCATTAGATTGAAATACATTATCTTCAATGACTGATATGCCAGTAGGTATATCTACTGAGGATAGTTGATTATTAGCAAATGCCATACCACCAATATTCATGACACTTGATGGAATACTAATATTACTTAGGTTATTACCACGAAATCCCCACTCCTCAATGTTTGTTACACTATTTGGAATAGAAACAGACTCAAGATTATTAGCATAGAACGCCTCCTCTCATATAGTTTGAATATTACTTGGAATAGTTATGTTTTTATTTAGTCCGCCATATGAAACAATTTTTGATATGTCTACTCATGTGGCTGTGCGGGCATAAATCCAAGCTCAGTTATCTGGAAGAAGATTATCATTAAATGCTCATCATGAAATATTTGTAAGTGTATTAGGGAGAGATAATGAAGTAATTTGATTGGAAAGGAAAGCTCTGTTTCAAATATCTGTTACATTATTTGGCACTATCAAAGAAGTGATTTGATTATTAGCAAATACATCTGTTGCAAGAAATGTAACATTATCAGGTATTTCAATAGAAGTAAGCGCATTGGAATCAAATGCGCCTACCCCAATGGCTAGTATATTTGATCAAAATGACACAGATGTTATTTGATTACTTTGAAAGGCGTAAGAAGCAATAGTGGTAATACTATCAGGTAAAGCAACTGAAGTAAGTCCTTTTTGATAGAAAGCACTGTGTCAGATAGTTGTAACAGGTACTCAGGCAATAGAACATGGGATTACTACATCTTTTGGTCCGTTTATTTGATCGTAACCAGTAATAGTTTTTGCATAACTATTAAATGTAAAATAACTTTCATCTGTCACATTTGATGCATTGGTACACACCACTTCTGGAGGTGGAAGACTAATCTCCAGTTCATGCTGAGACCCCACATAAAAGTCAGTTGAGGTAGTAGATCCAGTACAACTATAGGGAGTAACATCAAGAAAGCTTGACTCTGACGTACAAGCTATACTTGCATAAGGAGTCTCGAATGTAATACTTGCTGGCATATTCGTAGTACCAGCAAGAATAGTTTGCCATGCTGAAAAAGTAGAATTTGCAAACATACTATCAATCACATATCCATCAACGGTATCATCTACGAGTGATCCAGGAGTAACAGTTGTAATAGTAACGCCAAATGTTGCATAGAGAGATATAGTTAGTGGTCCTATATATCCATAGTAGGTATTCCCCATAATACTATACTCTCCCATGGTAAGTATATGACTTACCGGTCATCCTCCTCCACCTCCAGAATCACCACCCCCAGAACCTGATCCACTTCCCGTACCACTATTCATCCCCAAGAGTGCCTTCTCATCAAAGCTTCCATCCTTCAGAGAAAGAAGAGATCAAGTAGAGATATCCATGGATACATATTCATCAGCTCACTGTGATCCTACCATGATATCAAGCGTACTTGCATCACTCAAAGAGATATCTCTACTTCCTGTACCTGTCACTCCATTCTGAAGAGGTTGCTTACTTCCCTTGGAGAGAAAGATTCAGAGTCTATCTCCTGCAGAGTAGGGATATCTGGAAGAGAGATCAATGTTGCTGCTGTCGAGAGCGTAAGCTCTTGGGAGAGCTTCACGAAGTGAAGCAGAAAGCATACCTCAAAAGTCTGAGAAGGTTTCAGGAAGAGACTGCGAAGCAGTCTCTTGTATTCCTTTCAATTGTCCTCCAAACTCATTCACTCCAACTTCTTGATTCCCCCTGTTCAGATTATCATCTCCTCTTCCACTTCATCCACCATCCAATCATCCTTCATTCATTCCAATCTTCTCATTTCCATGAAACTTTCTTCCAGCAATCTCTATCGTCCTCTCAAATCTTGGATTCTCAAGGTATGCAAGAAACTGTGCTTGGTCGTAGTGTTGATTGACTCGATAGGTATAGGGTATATTGTCTTTTGGATCAAAGATCTTATCTGATCCATATCCAAGAGGATTTACCAGAGCAAGACTCATGAATCATTGGTATCCGATGAATGATCCACTCACACTAAGAGAGACACTATCTGCTATAGGTGTAGGAAGCTTTCGAAGCTGTGCACTGGTAATTCTCGCACTCTCTGACAATGTCTTAATATCACTAATTCTCTTTCCATCTCTTGCTACTGATGACTGATGACTCATCACCACAAACCCTATCACTGAGAGGATAGAGAGTATGGTAATCACTACTATGAGTTCTGTGAGAGTGAAACCACCCCTATCTCAAAAACTCCTCTTCTTTCAAGAAATTCTCTCCTCTCAAGACTCCCTTTCCTCTCAAGAATTCTTCTTCTCTCAAAAGACTCTTTTGAGAAATTGAAACGATGACAGATATCACATAATATTGAAAACAGATTACTCAGAGTATTCCAACATACTTTCATCAGAAAGACAAAAAATATCACAGATAAAGTGATATTTTGGGTGAACAGATACACTATTTTTAGTTTATATCATTCATTTCTTAATGAAACATTGTTATTTTAGGTTTTAATTTCCTCCAAGCTCTGGATAGCTATATTCTTTTGGTATATTTGCTCATCGAAATTCGAGATTATTGAGGGGTGTTGGAAGCTTGATGAGTCCATCGAGATAGGGAAGCATCTCGATATGAATCCCTCCGAATGAGAAGAGAGGTTTTCCAACTATATTCGACCGTGTAACAAAATGGGTAGCGCCACCAGGAACACACATACTAAAACATTCTCTCGAATCGGAAGAGTTGTTTCGATTGTCTCCCATCACCCAATATGAATCCTCTGGAACTGTGAATCGGTCTGTACCAGGGTCTCATCGAAATTTTGTATTTCCATTGTTTGTATCATTGAGGTAGGCTTCTTCATCGAGCATTACTTCACGATTGGTACCAACCGGCGTAAGATACACAGCACCAGATGATATTCTGATTGTATCACCAGGAAGGCCAATAACACGCTTAATATAGTACTGTCGCTCTACACTTACATGAGGCTTGAGAACGACAACATCTCATCGTTTTGGATCTCCTACGCGCAAATCAAGTGAAGGAGTGGGTGCTATCTGTGCATAATTCCATTTATTCACAAGAATAAATTCACCATCATGAAAGCTGGATTCCATCGAATGTCCAGATATTGCAAACGGTGCAAATACATAAGTACGTATGAGTATTACGAGGAGTATCACGATCGTAATATCTCTCACAAAGGCGAGCGTTTCGCGAGCAGTAGTATTCATTATAAATATTTTATTCGATATCCATCTCTAAAGGCGAATCACGGTAACTGGGTTCTTCACCTCATTTTCTTGACCTTCGTTATTTGTATCTTGCATGATTTCCTCAAATTCTGATGCTATCTCGCTTTGTTCATCAAGACTGACTGTGAGAGGAAGATTTGGATCGATTGCTTCTGCAACTGGCTCTGGAGCTTGAGATGCTATCATACTGCGAACGACACGATGATCGATATCAGATATAAGTGTCATGAATCGATCATAGGCACGTTCACGATAGACGATGAGTGGATTTTTCTGCGCATAGCTTTCAAAAGCTACTTCTTCTCGCAAATGGGTCATTGCATCGATATGTTGCATCCAGAGCAGATCGATTGATTGAAGCATGAGCTGGTTAATGAAGTTACTTACGTTTTCCTCTCCTGCTTTTGCTCGAAGATTATTGATGTGTGCACGAATGTAGCTCTCTATAATTTCTTCCTCACTCGATATATCTTGAATTTCTGGGAGCTTTTCTTTCCCTGAGATAACCTTGTACACTTCCTGTAGAGACTCAAGGGAGAGATTGCCAGTGAGCGGATCACGAGCATTATCTGTCAAAGACTTACTCACTCGCACTATCATTTCGTTTAATATTTCTTGACTTTCACCTTTGAGGAGTTTGTTGCGGCGAGCATAGATGACGAGACGATGTTGATTGATAACATCGTCGTACTCGAGCACATGCTTTCTTATATCAAAATTTCGTCCTTCCACTTGTTTTTGTACGGAGGTAATACGTTTGGTGAGCATACCACTTTCAGCAAGTGGCTCATCGGCAGGTACACTTGCAAAGATTGGTGAATTGAATATAGAGAAAAGTTTATCACCTCCAAATATTCTCATAATATCATCATTTGGTGAGACAAGAAATTGGCTGGTACCAGGATCTCATTGTCGACCAGATCGGCCTCGGAGTTGGTTATCGATACGACGAGTTTCATGCTTTTCAGTACCGATAACAAAGAGTCACCCAAGATCATAACTGAGTATTGGTGTGATTTCCATCTTGCCAGAGAGAGTTTTTACTTCTTCCGATAACTTAATATCAGTACCACGACCGGCCATATTGGTTGCTATCGTAACCCCACCAAAAGATCCAGCTTTTGCAATAATTTCTGCTTCTCGTTCATCTTGTTTTGCATTGAGGACTTCATGAGGAACTCATTTCTCCTTAAGGAGATCTGAGAGATACTCACTTTTTGCAACGGATACGGTACCAACGAGAATTGGTTGTCCAACACTGTGAAGTTTTGCAATGAGATTCACAAGAAATTCAAATTTCCCCACTTCATTCTTAAATAAGAGATCACCACGATCATCACGTATGAGGGGCTTATTGGTTGGAACAGCGAGCACTTCGAGAGAGTAGATTTTATAAAATTCTTCCTCTTCTGTCTTTGCGGTACCAGTCATACCTGCAAGTTTCTTGTAGAGTCGGAAATAATTCTGAAACGTGATGGAAGCAAGAGTCTTTGTTTCTTGCTTAATCTCAACGCCTTCTCGTGCCTCGATTGCCTGATGGAGCCCATCAGAATATCTGCGACCGGAGAGTACACGTCCTGTATGCTCGTCAACAATCAGGATTTCATTATTACGAACGATATAATCCTTGTCACGCTCAAAGAGGCTCTCTGCTTTGAGAGCATTCTCTATATGATGAAGATCGTTGTACGATGAAGATGTATAGATATTCTCAACCCCAAGAATTTCCTCTACACGTTTGATTCCTTCTTCTGAGAGAATCGTGGATCGAGCTTTTTCATCTACCTTATAGTGTGTATGTTTTTCTAGGCTTCTTGCGATGGCTGCAAACTTCATGTATTTATTGGTCGGTTCGCTATCTGGTGCTGAAATGATGAGTGGAGTGCGGGCCTCATCTATGAGAATCGAATCTACTTCATCGATGAGCGCATATGAGAGTGGACTCATGACACGATCCTCGAGTTTGGACACCATATTATCACGTAGGTAGTCAAATCCGAGCTCGTTATTGGTAGCGTAGACGATATTACTACGGTACATTTCTTTTTTTACTTCGCTGGATTGGTTGTGCACAATAACACCGACACTCAGACCAAGTGCCTTGTAGAGAATCCCCATTTCTTCACTATCACGGCGAGCGAGATAATCATTCACTGTAACGACGTGGACGGGATATCCGGTGAGTGCATTGAGATATGCAGCGATGGTTGCAACGAGAGTTTTTCCCTCGCCGGTTCGCATTTCGGCAATGCGACGATCATTGAGTGCGAGTGCTCCTATGATTTGTACATCATAGGGTACCATATTCCAGAGGACTATTTTGTCATCTGAGAGTGTATGAGTCGTCCCGGAGAGGAGGCGACATCCGATACTATGGAGAGCAATCGCTTCATGTTTGATTTCTTCGAGGATTGATTTGATAGTTGCTCGATCTGAGTCGATGTGAATATCGAGTCACACAAAACGTGACATAAATTCTTTCGTGCGAGATTGTACTTGCTCGAGAGAAGTATATTCTTCGATCAAGCTTGCTTCGAGGGATCGGATCTTTGCTACATCTTTCTGGTAGCGAGCAATCATTTTCTGGTTATCATCACCAAAAAGTCGTTCAAGAAATCACATCATAATAATGGAGAGAATAGGTCAACATAGTATGAAAAAACTCGATTGTGACAAGTTTATCCAATGAAAATGTATCACAAATTTTTTACATCATCATGAGTAGATATTCTGCAGTTCTCGAGGATGTAGAGAAAAAATTTCTCCTCATTTCCTCTTGTTCTCTCTCAAAAAATCCCTACACTCACCACCTCTTGTTCCATTTTTTATGAAAGCATTTGTATTTGATACCGAGACAACAGGTTTTATTGTGAGAGATGGTCGTCTTGATCAACAACCGTATATTATTCAATTTGCTGGGATTCTCGGTGAAATATCAGAGGAGCATGGGTTCGTGGAAATAGATCGAATAAATATTCTCATCAAGCCGCCAATTTCCATTCCGTTTGCATCTTCTCAGGTAAATGGTATCTATGATCGTGATGTTGTAGATAAAGAACCTCTCAGCCATCATATCGATGAGATTATGAATTTTATCAATGTTCGTACTGATATTGCTGTAGCGCATAATATCGAATATGATCGTGATGTGATTTCTTATGAGCTCGAGCGACTCGGGCGTGCTGGGGATTTTCATCCGAAACAATCGCTTTGTACCATGCGATCGAGTACGGAATATTGTCAGCTACAATGAAGAGGAATTTCATTCAAACCACCTCGTTTGAATGAACTCTACAAACATCTTTTTGGTACATGGTTCGAATGAGCTCACGATGCGATGGTCGACGTGGAGGCAACTTCACGTGCATTCGGTGAGCTGGTTAAACGATGAGTTATTACGATTGAGGAGCCAACAGAGATGCGACTATTCTAGTGTGAAAATTTTGTATTTTTTAGGGAACTGATTATAATACCTCTGATCTCGAAAGAGACCAGCCTAAAACTTAGGGAAAATCTCCCGAATAATAAAGCCCCTGCAGGGGGCTTTATTATTTTCATCTGAGTTCGCGGATAAGCATCTTTTGAGCTCTTCCATGTACCCGACGGATCTCATACCCACGAAGGGCGAAGAGATATTTGAGGAACTTCCTCATAGCCTAGAACTTAGGAGATAAAAATCTCCCACTCCCAAAGGAATGGGAGCGAGCCGATTGTATGGAAAGACAGGAGGAAGACAAGAAAAGGGGGAAGATCCCCGACTTATCGCATTAGTGCGATGCGCTGGACTGGACTGCTGAAGCTTGCTGAATCAAGTTCAGGATCACAGGTTTGATAAGATCCCCGCCTCCGCGAGGATGACAAACACTTGATACAAATAAATACATCTCCCCCTAGCCTCCGACTTGTTCTAACCAATAGGAACTCGCTGGACTGCTTGAGGCTTGCCCTCAACGAGGGAGAACAGGACAAAAGAAATTTCTTGTTGGTTAGGATTTTGTATTCTATCCTCCTGATAAGGGGGACGAAGGGGGTTTGTATTTTTGTATTCTTCCCATCTTGAGGGGTGGCACATAGTGACGGTGTGCGACCAAAGGGAGTCCAGCGAGTGCAACGAGTCGGGGATGTTCTGTGTATACACAAAAAGAAGAAGATCCTGAATCAAGTTCAGGATGACAATAATAATATTATTTCCCCCTCGTTGAGGGGGATCAAGGGGGAGTTTATTCTAGTCTCAGACTCATATTCTCACCACTACTCTCACTTTCAAAATCAATCAAAAGAGAAAACACCAAAAGAACAAGCTCGATTTTTTTGACACAAAGCTCAAAACATGCTAGCATACGTGTGCTTTATTCATTTTATAACTTTCGCGAATATGAAACTCGCAAATATAGCAAAACTCGCAACCGCGAGTGTCGGTCTCTCTACTTTGGCTATGAACAGTGCGGCTTTTGCTACTGCTAGTGGTGGTTTGAACTTTGGTACAGTTAACACACAAATAGCTGGAACTACAGCTAGTGCAAATGATTCTATTACTGGAATATTTAATAACTTAGCCCTCTTTATTGGTCTTATCGCTGTTGTATATGGCGTGTACGGTGGTTATCTTTATCTTACTGCAAGTGGTGAAGAGGAACAAACAAAGAAGGCAAAAACAATCTTTAAACAAGTAGCCATCGGCATACTGATTATCTTCTTGGCTTATTCAATTGTTACGACACTTCTTAGTACTCTCTTTGGTAGCACTGGAGCCACTGGAACCACTAATGGTCTGCAGCAAGGTTAGGCTGCTGCAGACATTTTGGATTTACAGTCCAGAATCTCAAAAAAAACTTCCATTTCTTGGAAGTTTTTTAGTTATTCATATCTCACAAATATCCTCTCTCCCTCATAAGGAATCGGTGTTCCATCGCTGAGGTATTGTCTTTTGGGTGTTACTTTTTGTTGAGAGAGCTTTTTTGTGGGATATTTCTCAGATGATACTGATGTTGCGATAGAATGCTGTATTAGCTTTGCTTGATTCACTGTATTTGGTCGTTCTGTATTCACCTCATCTAGTGTTTGTTCTGATGCCTCCATAGCAATCTTTGGTTCCCCCTCATTCTTAAGTATTTCACCAGAGTTGGAAGACTCTGGGGTTGTCGTACCTGCAATTGATGCTCAATCAGATGATGGGTGACGACCGAAGAGTGTGAGAGTGATCCCGATAATGAGCGCAAGTGAAAATACGAGAGAGGAGAGTCACCAGAATGATGGGGTATGATTGAGGCTCTTGGCTCAAGATTCTCATGGAAATGATTTTGACTCGAAAAAGGAAAATACAGAAAAGCATGAGAAAAATATCCCCATACTTCCGAGGGCAATCAGGAGTAAAAACAGTTGATTTCTTCACCCAACAAATTCATACATCGACCATATGAATACAAAACTTGAGACAAGAAGTGCGATAAATGAGAGAACAAAACGATGCATAAGTATTTGCTCAAGAGATAATCACTATTATAAAAAATATCTATCTGTCAATATTATTATAATATTTTCTATCTCCAATAATCAAAGAATAGTTGTACTTTTCTTAAAATCTGCTACAATGCGTCTGATCTCGCAAGAGATATAAAGTCGAAGGGATTAAATCTCCCAAAGAAAAGACCCCGTGCATGGGGTCTTTTCTTATTTTCGAAGATCACGCAAGAGTTTCTTGCGAATTCTTCCATGCATCTTTCGGATGCTGATCTCGTAGCCAAGAATGGCGATGAGATATCTGAGGAAATTCCTCATAAAATCGAAGGTTAGTAACTAAACCTCCCACTCCCAAGAGAATGGGAGCGAGCCGATTGCATGGAAAGATAGGAGGAAGACAAGAAAAGAGGAAGATCCCCGATTCGCGACGACTGTTTCGCTCTCTGGACAGCTTGAGGCTAGCTGAATCAAGTTCAGGATGACAACATATTTTTCTTGTTACTGTCATTCCCATACAGATGTGAATCTTGCGAATGGATAGAAGTAGATCCCCGCCTCCGCGAGGATGACAAATAAATAAGTGAAATGAACAATTAAAATGTTGTCTGTCATTCCCGCACCGGTGGGAATCTGCTTCTTCTTGTGCCTATTACTCCCGTATTTCATCTGCTAAATCCCTCCATTCTGGATTTTCTTCTTCTATAAGTCTCACTTTCCACTCTCTGTTCCATTTCTTCAATTGTTTTTCTCGAGTGATTGTTCATTCAATACTGTTTCCATATTCAAAATATACGAGTTGATAAGTATGATACTTGCTGCTAAAACCATCAAGAAGATTATTTTTGTGTTCATACATTCTTCTCGCAAGATTATTTGTCACCCCAATATAGATCACCCCATGCGGTTTGTTTGTGAGGATATAGACGTAGTATTGCATATGAGAGAATGAAAATTGTAAGATTTTTGTTTATACTCTTAACTCTTGTTGCTCATTCATTCCTTTTCTGTCATTCCCGTGCAGACGGGAATCTTCTTGATGGATGTAGCCAGATCCCCGCCTCCGCGAGGATGACAAAGAAATAGAAAGGATAACAGACTAGATTACTGCCTGTCATTCCCGCGCAGGCGGGAATCTATTCTTATGATTTTCTGTAACATTTTTCCCTGATCCTCTCATCCATCACAATCATCATACATCCATCATCTGGATCAATCGGGAGGATCGTATGTGGGATATTTTTTTCGTTGAGAAATATGAAAAAACTCTCCATTTTCCCTCGGAATTTGATCACATCATCGATAATAATGACCGATCTATCGTGTGTATGGGGAATGACCGCAAGAAAGAAATCAAGAGTCAGACGCTTGTATCCGTCGATAAATACGAGGTCATAGTCCTCCGTCAAAGTCGGTATCACCTCGAGAGCATCTCAGAGATGAGCATGAATCCTATCATCAAAACCACATTCATGAAAATATCCGAGTGCCTCCTCGTGTGCTGGGACAGATTGTTCGATTGTTGTAACACTCGCTCATTCACCGAGTGCACTTGCGATCCAGAGTGTGGAATATCCATTTGCGGTGCCAATCTCGAGTACACGTTGTGGCGTGAGGGCTCGAGTCATATCGTGCAAATATCTCCCCATTTCTGGAGAGATATTTGGAACCTTTCGCTCAAGACTCTTGGATTTGAGGGAGGAGAGGTAGGTGAGGAGGTCAGGTGTCAAAGTCATACAAAAGGTGATTTTTGTGAGTATAACTTGATTTGCTATGAGGGCAAGAATTATGGTGTTCCGCCTCCTCCAGCACCTGGTGGTGGATTTTCATCAAACATTTTTTTCACAAGCACCTTGAGACTTGTTTCATCAATGGAAAGTGATTTTAAACTAAATGCATTCTCAATCTGTGTTTTAATATAGTCTTTTCTCTCATCATTAGTCGTTTTGCTTGTCAAATCACTTATATCAATCTCTATACTTTTTTCCTCGCCATTCAGTGTATACTTAATGTTTTTCTTATCTTCGATATCTAATTTATGTGTACCACGAGTGAGTGTAATATTAGCATTCATATTTAAGATTGTAGAAAGAGCTTGTCATCCTTTTTTGAAATTCTGCATGAATGTTGTGCTATTTTCACCCGATGTTAGCTTTCCTTCTTGTTTGAGTTGATCTCCTATCTTTTGTAGAATCTGATCAAAATTTGCAGCGCTTACTGTTTCAGATCAATTTAACACAGTCTTGTTATATTTTGTAAGAATATCAAGCATAGCAGGTTGATTTAGATCTTCCCGAGTATATCATGATGCAGCTAACTGTGCGAGCACTTTTTTCATCTCTTCTTTATTGTTTGAGGCATGTGCTGCATTTGCTTTAGCTAAGACGGATTCAAATTTCCCCTCTGAAAAACCAAACGCTTGTTTCATATATGCCTGTTGTTTGCTTTCTTTTTCTGAGAGAACTCCTCTGAAGACATCTGGTATTTTTCAAAGACCATTTCATGTAATCTTAATTTTTTCTCATCATCTTGTAACAGTACCAAGTGGAATCATTCATGGAAGCTTCTTAGTCATACCAGCAATCTCTCACCCCATTTTTTCAATGCCCTCAACCGCTGCCCCTGCAACCTTGGACGTCTTCATGGCTGCCATCACTGCCATCCAAAGTATGACTATACCAAATATCGGCGTGATGAGTCATGAGAGTACATTAAAAAGTGCTGCTTTTAAATCATCAGCTTTTACGCTATTCCCATCAGCACCGACACCTGCACCATTTGTATCAGAGAGTTTAATATTGATAGTTGTGCCAAAAAATTGAATACTCCCACTATTTGCATTATTATCCGTCACTTGTATATAATCTGATTCAATTCATTGTTGTGTTGCTCATGCCTTGGTCGGTTGTTCCATGTGTGTTTTGAATGTCATGATGAACATGAACCCAAATCCAAGCGCTGCAGAGACGACCACTGGCACCATCGCAAGTGCGATAAAGTCGCCGAACTTAAATGCTCCAAGAGTACTCTCTTGCTTTACCTTATCATCGAGAAAGAATTTGAGAGCAAAGAGTGGGCTAAATATAGCATACATCCACATCTTGATAACTCGTGTAAAGAGTACAAGTACCAGTGCTATGAGAATAACAGTGAATACAATAGCAAAGAGAATACTCATGATAAATTGTATTCCAATCTTACCAATTCCTGTTGCAATGATAGCAGCCTGGAGCATAGCACTTTTTGTGGTAGCATCTCCAGCAGAATATTTTGCTTGCTCAGCTTCTGACATAGCATTAAATGCTTCTGTTTTGGTTGCGTCGCTACTAAGAATGCTCTTAAATTCATCGAGCTTATTGAATTTAAATATGTTGTACGCATAGAGTGGAATAATCCCATAAGCACCATCTGACTGCAAGAGATGCTTTGCAAGATCAACACCCTCAGGTGGTGGATCATCGCAGCGCCATATTTTTTTGGATTCATTTGTACTCGTAAAATCAAGATAACATTGTGTTGGTATTTGTACTCGCGTATTAATCTCTGAATTTGCATTCATAATATCCGCAGGCATCCGAAGTGTGAGTGCAGTAAGGTATGATGACACTGATAAACTTGCTGATACGACCCACCAGGTGAACGGCACCATAATAACTCCGATGATAAATCGTGGAAGCATCTTCTTGATCGCGTAGCTATCAGATTGACCAAAAATATTTGCAATCGCTACCACGATCAACATAACTGCAAAGACTACATAGACGGTGTTCGATACAAACACCCACAATGAATGGAGTACCGGTCGTAGATGAATAAAATCACCAAAAGTCCAATCAGGTGATAAGAGCCAACTCGAGAGCATCGAGAAAGGAACATAGATGAGAGAAACAAGCCCAATAGCGGTATTGAGGACGTTAATAAGAGTGAGATCTGAGGCCTTCGTTGTTTCTGGTGTTGCAGGCGTAGATGTGGGCTCCTCTGCAAATGCAGTACTACTAATATTGAGTGTTGCATGAGCGATGGATGTTACCACAGCATCAGTATTTTGGGTACTTGTTTTTACATACTGTACGTTTAATTGTGTACAAAATGTAAAACATGCTATCATCGTTAGCGTTACATATTGAAGAAAATGAGCGTTGAGAATTGATCGGAAGAGATGCATAGAGAAAACTTTCCTCCAGTGTCTCATATTTTGTCCGTTTCATCAATATACTCGCCTTGACTCTTATAATATTATCGGTGCGATGACAGAGAGACCTGTATTCTAGTTGATTTGAATGGGGAATTTTGGAGATACAACTCCCCCTGCTCGTACCTCGCTTCCCCGACTCGTCCCAACTATGGGAACTCGCTGGACTACTGAGGCTTGCCCCTCAACGAGGGTGAAAAGATACAGGAATGTGTTATTCCCCTCTTGAGGGGTGGCGAAGCCGGGGTGGATGTATTGTGTATCAGAATTATGTCATTCCCGTGTAGATTGGTGTCCGACTCAGTGTGACAATACGCTTCACTGGACTGCTGAAGCTTGACCACAGGAAATGCAGCGAATCATATAGATGCGATGAGTCGTAAATCTGGCTGAATGGATGGTAAATTCAAGAATAATTCTGGAAGTAGATCCCCGCCTCCGCGAGGATGACATATTTTGATTCCGTCATCCTGAATTTATTTCAGGATCTTCCATTCCATTTTTCTTGACTTTATTCCCCCTCGTTGAGGGTCAGGTTCACTAATCCAGCGAATCGCATAGACGCGATGAGTCGGGGGCTAGGGGGAGTTGCATCCTCAAAAAATTTGCAAATCATACATATTGTGCTAGAATACCCACGACCTCGCAAGAGGCCTCATAGCACTGAGGTGGAAATAAACCCCCACAAAATAAAAGACCCACTACGAATGGGTCTTTTATTTTGTCTGAAGCATTATCGCTTGTCGCGATTGTTTTTTCTTGTCAGAATGAGTACAAACTCATACCGAAAGAAAATTCTTCAGAACCAGAATTCCTTGAGGAATTTCATAGGCACTGGGGTTATAAAGTAAAACCCCCACTCCCAAAAGAGAATGGGAGCGAGCCGATTGTATGAAAAGAGAAGGAGAAAACAAGGATTGATTAGGAGATGTAGGTCCTGAAATGAATTCAGAATCTACATAAAAATGTGTCATCCTCAGCTTGACTGGGGATCTACCTTTTCTTTGCTCATTAGAATCAGTTTAGCAATAAGGTGTTAGATCCCCGCCTCCGCGAGGATGACATATTAAATATAGCTCCCCCTCAACGAGAGGGAGTAATGCATTTTGTATCATATTCCTCTCTTGAGGGGTGCTGAAAGCGGGGTGGTTTGTATTTTGAAAATTCCATCCGAGCTATATTATATTCCCTATGCAGCGAACGATACCATTGGCCGTCCTCTCGACACTCGATACACTCCCAGACTCTCCGGGGGTTTATCAGATGATCAATTCTCATGATACCATTATCTATGTCGGAAAAGCGAAGAATCTCAAGAGCCGAGTTTCTTCGTATTTTAAGGATTCCACCAAGCATACGGTCGCGAAATATCAGATGGTCACACAGGTTGCTCGTATCGAGATTATCGAGACAACCACCGAGATCGAAGCTCTGGTGCTCGAGACGAATCTTATCAAATCACTCAAGCCAAAGTATAACATCCTCATGAAGGATGATAAGAACCTCTCTTATATTCGTATCAAAAGTGGTCCGGTGGAGGAGGTGTATCGGAGTCGGATGAAGTCGAGTGATGATCGTGAGAGTTTTGGTCCATATGCTGCTGGTACACGCATTAGCATGACTCTTGCGGCGCTCAAGCGTGTATTTAAGGTGCGGGCATGTCAAATAGCTTTTCAAGAGAGAGAAGGGAAAATCCATATTACTAACACTGCTGGAAGGAGTATTCCATGTCTCGATTATTACATTGGTCTGTGTCCAGCACCATGCACTCTTGAATCTTCCAAGATGGCTGAGCATCGCAAAAATGTTGATGCTCTCAGGCAATTTCTCTCTGGAAACAAGAAGGATCTCCTCGGTAAATTGGAAGAAGAGATGATAGAATATAGCAAAGAGCAACTCTATGAAAAAGCAAAGAAGACTAAAGATATTATCGATGCTCTTCGCGCTATGACGCTCTCTCATCAGATCGTTCGTGATGCGATTGATGGTGATTATGATGTGTATATTGGCAGTGAGAGAAATAATCAGATCCTCATATCGATACTCTCCTTTCGATCTGGTGAGGTGCGATCTCTTGTACATCATGAAATTGAGAATCCGCTTGATGAAGATATGACTGAATTGCTCACACTTGCGATTGCTGAGAAAATTATTGAGAATGAATGAGCGAAAAATGTTCTCCTTCATGAGTTACTCTGAGATGAATCGAGCGAACTTCTCATGGAACTTGGAATAAAAATTGAAGTCCCCATTATTGGAGCGAAGCGTGAACTTGTAAATTTTGTGCGACATAATGCCACAGAATATCTTCACCGCAAGGCTCTCGATCTCCTCTCAGATACGACACTTACGAGGTCTCACATGGAGGTGATCTTGGGTCAGCTTGGATACAACTCTCCTCAGACGAAAGATCGGATCATCTTCGAATGCTATGATATATCGCATACCGATGGTCGTTTTACGGTTGCATCGCGTTCGGTTCTCGTGAATGGCAAGAGCGAGACGAGTCTCTATCGCAAATACCAGATCAAAGATATGCCCGATGGAAAAATCGATGATTTTGCATCCATGCGTGAAGTCATGAGGAGGCGATATATCGAATGAATAAAAGAATCAAATTTCCCAAATCTCATCATTATCGATGGTGGTAAGTGACAACTCTCAGCAGCTCTTGAGGGTATTGAGAAGGGGAGAGAGCAGCTACGATGAGAATATGTTACAGAATGATATTCTGATGAAGAAATATTGAATCATCTTGGGATCTCTCCGCAGATATGTTCCCTCGCGAAGCGGTTGGAAGAGGTATTTCTCCCATATCAGAGCGAATCAGTACGATTCGAGGTTGCTTCGGGTGAGCTACGAGTATTTCAGAAGATTCGTGATGAAGCTCACCGATTTGCGATCACATTCAATCGATCAAAACGCACCAAAGAAATGAAAAAAAATCTGCTTGAAGAGATTCCAGGCATTGGACCGGTAACAAGAAAAAAACTCCTGACTCTCGCATGATCAATTGATGCTATTGCTACACTTAGTGAATCACAGATCGATCAACTAGTAAGCAAATCACAAAAAGATGCTCTGATTGGTCATGGAGTCTGGGTTGGTGAAGAGAAGCGATAATAGCTCCCCCCTGTTCCCCCTCAACGAGGGGGAACATTTTGTATTTCCTCCCCTCTTGAGGGGTGCCGGAGGCGGGGTGGACTGTATTTAAAAAAGAAATAAGGGAAGATTTTAAAATAAATTCAGGATGATAAATGCCATTAAATTGTGTCATTTTCATATAGATGGGAATCTACTTTTTCTTGTGTTTATCAATGTAAATTTTCATTTCGCAAAAGCAGTAGATCCCCCGCCTCCGCGAGGATGACAAATGTTTATATTGGTAGGTAGACCGAGAAAATAACAAGCAATAAAAAACACCAATTGGTGTTTTTTATTGCTTCCATGCGTACTTTTTTCAATCTCACGTAATGAATGTAAGAATATTGTTCTCAAGAGAATAAGTAGATCAATCAATTTGAAAATCATGTTCAATCACTCATCTCTCATCGTCACAATACATCAGAGTAGAAATCATATTTGGCGCTGAGAATGTGTTGTTTATCAGAGTGTATTCACCTCATGCGATATTACATATTTTTAGGCCAATCGTATTTTTACTCGAAAAATTCAAGGTTATCTCGTTGATTGGTTTTACTCCATTTATACTTTCAAGCTTCCAAGATGTATTTTTGAGGAGCATATTTTCATTTTTGAGAATAAACACATCTCCTTTCTTTGTTGTAAGGCTGATTCCATCTTTGCCACGAAGGATTTTTGCTCATGTCAGATCGAAAGCTGATTCTATTTTTCCAAGATCTCCCACACATGCCATCTTGGTTGAAATCATCTGAGACACATTGAGAGTATTTCATTGAAGTGAATAATTACCTGAGAAGATATTACAGACTTTTGCTGAGATTTTGTTCCCAGTAAGAAAGCTGACATAGACTGGATTTGGAACATTTTCACCATTAAAAGCTGTAATTTTCCACGAACCTTGTAGGCTCAAAGATTGAGAACGACTCTTGATCACACGTATCAATGAATATTCGCGATTGCTCATATCTGCAGGAGTATTTTTTGGATCGTTGATAATTTCCTGTACTTCTATGAGCGCTTTTGACCCAGGCATAAAATCAAATCCCTTGATCTCTCCGAAGAAATTCTCATATTTCCCTGTATTTGGATTGAGCACTTGCATGCATTTTTGCGGTGCTACTCCAATGCAGTCAACGAGATCTGGTCCGATGGTGAGGCGTTTTGTTTGAGTAATTTCAGAACTTTTCGCATTGACGATTGCGACACTTACAAACATAGTGAGTGCTATCAGGACTATCATAAGGGCTGGTTTGATGGATTTCATAATTTCAAAAAGAATACCCTATGAGGATATTCAAATCTATGAATTTGTATATTTTCTTCAGAGAATCTTCACAGAAATTATCTATCAATAATTTCAATTCAACGAGCGGTAATGATACGTCCACGCGGAGTACGTTCGATATACCCTCTTTGGAGCAAGTATGGCTCAACAACGTGTTCAACTGTGTCTATCTCCTCGGAGAGAAATGCTGCAAGTGTAGTGAGTCACTTATGTTTTGGAGATTTTCCAGGGTCTGGCATGAGAGTCTGGAGGTAGGATCGGTCAAGCGGCGTAAGTCCATATTGATCAATGCCAAGCTCATCGAAGAGTATGTGGAGTGTTGGTATATCAATCTCTCCATTTGAGAGAATCAAATGATCTCGGATATATTTGACAAGACGATTCGTGATACGTGGAGTACCACGTGATCGAGCAGAAATACTTTCTATGAGAATATGTGCTCATTCATATTCATACCCAAAAAGTCCAAAGGTGCGTCGAGCAATAATTCCAAGCTCATCATGAGTATAATATTCAAGCTTATAAATATTCCCAAATCGATCGCGCAGAGGTGCTGCTATCTTCGAAAGCTTGGTGGTTGCTCCGATAAGTGTGAATGGTGGGAGTGATATTGATACACTCTTTGCGCCGACTCCCGTACCAACGAGGATATCAACACGATAGTCCTCGAGGGCAATGTAGAGAATCTCCTCAAGATGAGGCTTTAGCCTATGGATTTCATCGATGAAGAGAATGCTACCAGGTTGGAGACCAGTGAGAAGTGATACAAGGTCAGATGGTTTATCAATACTCGCACCACTTGATAATACGACCGGAACAGACATCTCTCGAGCTATGATCGCTGCAAGAGTAGTTTTTCCTAGTCATGGCGGTCCGTAGAGGAGAATATGTTCGAGACTTGCTTCACGGGCTCTTGCTGATGCGATAGCTCGCTTGATCTGTCGCTTGAGACTCTCTTGTCCAATATACTCATCGAGGAGTGTAGGACGTAGAGACGACATGTTCGCATCAAAAAAAGTCTCATCATGCTGTGAGTTGGTAGTTTGATGTTGAGAAACAGTCTCTCGAGAACGAGCTTCACGATCTTTTGCATCTCAGGAAGATGCAGTTTCACGATCGGTATTATGGCTAGATACTATGGTCATTGCTGTTAGAGTAGCTTTTAATCACGAAAAATCAAGGTGCTCTCGAATAATCCGAAGGAGAAAGAAAAACCCAGGCTGAAAGCCTGGGCGGATGAACTGAGTTGAGAAAAATCAAATATGAACAGTGAGGTCGCCCTTGAAGCGACAATCAGTTTGTTGGAGATTACCATTCACATATATCTTACCTGAGCTCATGCTCGTGCTAAAATTTGCTTGCCCTTGTGAGTTTGTGTCCTCATCAAGATAACCTTGAAATGCACCAGAACCCCATATGCGGACACGTGCACGTTCGATGCGTTTGCCATTACGAACTACTGTGACAGTGAAATTTGCCATGATTTATTCCTCAGATTTTTTTAGCTTACTTTCAGCTAAATTGATTGGTATTTGCTCGTTTATTGTATCTTCTTGGTAGAACTTGTCAAATATAAATTAGTGTTTTATACTAAATAATCGTACAGACAAGAATTGAATCTTGTTATCATCATGCCTCAAGAAAAAAGATACAAAGTAGAGATTTATCTTCTTCCTGTGCCTCATCGAATCCCTCCCAGATATATTTCGTCATGTTTTTCACCTTCATAAATGATATCTCGTATATGCTCACGAAAATCTCTGCGAAGATCGTCTCTATGAATGCGTAGCATAAGATCTATCTGTTCCATTGGTGTGAGATTCTGAAAAATCGAGTGAAAATCATCGTGAGGAATTCGAGGTATATGACGAATATTTTCATTTTTTGATGTTCCACCGCGGCTCCTTGGATAGAGGTGATGTGGATTGATAGATCCATGCTCTCATGAATAATGCCCACGTTTCCAAAAACTCGATAGAAGATTTCATGATTGCCAGTTGATTTCATCACCAAGAACGACAATATCCCCTAATATACCATCACTTCTATAATAGTAGTCTTTCATATTGCTACCGGAGAGTGTTGATCGAATTTTCCTAGAGAATTCGGATTCCAGACATTTACAATTGAAATCCAAAAGTTGTTTGACTTTAATATGAGGAGCTATCGCACCGAAGAGATGTTCATCAGAGCGCTTGATACGAGAGAGTCGCGAACGCTGTGCAAGAGTTTCGATTACTTGGGATCGTTCTCTTGTTGTCATATCATTGGTAACGATGAGCGAAGCATTTGTTTTCATATCATCAAACAGGCAAGAAGAGAGTGTATCATTATTTTTTTATCTGTACATTCTTTCCTCTTTGTTTAAGCTATTTTTCTTGCCATGGAAATCTCCCATCTACCTCTACGTGGAGTGAGAGACTCAAAAAAGTACGAATGAGAATAATCATACCAAGAATTCCAACTTCTTCGAGACTGGGTTTGGTGATAATAGTTGCAACAATATCACCAGCAATGAGGATCTCGAGCCCGAGAAGAATAGTCTTTCCGATACCTTGCTTGAGATGATTAAAAGCACTGATTTGCCGCCTGAAGAGATGGTAGAGATAGTTTGCAAGTGAATAGAATACCCCAATAGTAATTACAAGAACTCCGATGCCTTCAAGAAATTTGGCAAAGAACGAAATAATTTCAGCGAGATCCATATGTCGAAAGAGTATCGAAATAAAATATAAATTGAGCTTAACATATATTTTTATCCAGCGCAACTTTCAATATTGTTCTTCTGTTAAGTATTCACAAATCTTATCTTACGGTAGTACATCTCTTCACACTACCGTTTTCATGAAATATAGATGGGTCTAAACCAGTTACGGGTTATATTGACGAAGTAACTTTAGCACTTCCTTATAAATATCTTTTCATTGAATACGACAATTATATCTGAATTCAGATTCTTTCAAAAAATAGTAGAAGTAGACTTTCTTGATTCCATTGAATTGAGAGAGTCTTCTTTTGGTATAACTCCAAAATGACTCTATTCAATTAATGTGTTGAGTTCATCTTGCAAATTCATTTGCTCCGTGATGAACACGGTAGTGTTTCTCATATCCAATATCTACAAGCCCATCATAAGCTCACCATCCATCACTGTTAATCTCAGACTCTTCTATACGAAGTTTTCATCGAATGATTGGCACGAGAGTCCTTGCTTTTACATCAGGAACTATCTCAGTATATACTTTTCAGTTTCTTTTGAGTAAACCAAAGACTATTGTCTTCATACCAGCTCACCTTCCTCTCTTTCATCGGACTCTTGTTGGTCAGAAGTAACTCTCATCTATCTCAACATTTCCAGTCCATATTTCATTCTTTTCTCTCTCACAGAGAAAGGCTATCGCCTTTCTGATATATCTATACCAATCCTGTGTTGTTTTTGGATTGAGACCTGTTAATACCGCTGTTTTATCTGAAGTAAAATCCAGAGAAAAATATTTCACAATTTCTCTTATTTTTGCATCTCAAATTCGTGATTTTTTCCTATAGGTAGTTTTACTGATCATAGAGCCAAGTTTATGGGATAATTTATCCTGTCAACTGGTTTAGACCCTATAGATTTTATACTCCATAGATTATAATTTCATAAGTTATTTATTGACATAATATAAAAATAATGTCTATTCTAAACTAGAAACGAATAAAATAGGAGGTTTCTATGAACACACTTTTGTGTTTCTTGCGAAAATGTGGGGCAGCATTGTTGTTTGGGGTTATTTACCTCTTTCAAGAGTTGTTGTCTGTGGTGTTGAAGATTGGAAAGTGGCTTGTCACGTGTGGCAATCAACTTTCTGACGAAATTGAAAAAGCTTTAGTACAGCTCAAAGGTGTATTGGCAAAAGAATGTCCGCCATTTAGTTGGCCGACCATGCCAGTATCTGTCATTGCTCTACTGTCAACATTGCTTTTCATCTTTTTATTAAGTTTGTTGACAGTTCCGGCAATTCATCCTGCGTCACTGGATTTGAGCTGGCTGGACTGGACCCTTATGCTCTTGGTATTGATGTTCGTGCTTGTTGCAATTGTCTACGCGCTGCGTCATCTGGTGCTCTGGATTGCTGGTATCCTCGCGGTACTTACTCTTCTGAGCTTGCTGGCTACAGCACCATCCTGTTCAGTCCCTGTTGGATCATCTGATGAAGATGCTGAATATTGCTGGTTCTGGCAACGTTGTTACTGGAAAGGCGTGTCAATTCATTGGCTGAATTTCCACTTTCCGACCTACTGCTGGTTCTGGGAAGAGTGCTATCCGCATGATAACCAAGAGTCATCTGGTTCTTCTGCTCTGGCATCAAACAAGGTAGATCATCAGGGTGCTATATACTGCTGGTTCTGGGAATCGTGCTTCTGGCACAAAGATCACTCAGTGGTTCTGAAGCCGACAGTTGTTAAACCAGTGAAGACTGAAGAAGCGAAAGTTTCTCAGCTTGAAACTACAGAGTACATTATCCAAAATGGCGATACCCTCTGGAAACTCTCTGGAGGTGATCCTGTCAAGGTAGATGCCATCGCGCATTTGAATGCCGGAATTCTTGATCCTTACTGGCTCAAGAATTGTTCGGTAATTCACACCAAAACAGGAAAATGGTGTAACGCGCCAAAACATACCTTACAGATTGGAATGCGAATTTTCATTCCGGTTCACAAATAAGAGATAGAGCAATTCTATCTTCCACATTTTGACTCGAGCAATTCGGGTCTTTCTTTTGTTTCTTTTAGATACGAGAAGTACAAAAAATCTCTTCAAGAAATTGAAGAGATTTTTCAGAGATTATTTGGTGCCCGAAGAGGGACTTGAACCCTCACACCTTTCGGCATACGCACCTCAAGCGTACGTGTCTACCATTCCACCATCCGGGCAAATCGTATCAATATATGTAACATGGTGCCCCCTGCTGGACTCGAACCAACAACCCACGGCTTCGAAGACCGGTACTCTATCCAATTGAGCTAAGGAGGCAAGTCACTCACGAGGTAAGCGACTGGGAGTATAGACAAAACGATACAGAATGCAAATTTATTTTCACTTTTTATTTCTCCTTGACAGTCACCTGTACAAAACGATGATTTTCTTTTTCAAATCAGAATACTTTTTCTTGTGCAGGAGTGTTTGGATTATATATCCATTTGATTTCTGGTTCATTTTTTGTCATATTCCATTTGATATCATCAACACGAAAACCTGGGCGTCATTCTCTCTTGACGACCTTGTGTCCAAAAGTATTATCAAGTGTATGAGCTACTTCCTCTTGAATCGGTTTAATGACTGGTTTGAGGGCAGTCCGTGCTCACATACCGAGGAGTTTAGCAGCGAGTCAGAAGACTCCACCATCGATAGAATTTTTTGCCATAGTTTCAAAATTATTATCTGTGTATAATACATAAAAATATTTATATTGCAATATGAATAAATTGTCAACGCAGTTACTTGATAAATGGATATGATGAATCACGGATCTTCCATGAGCTATTATTATATTTTGACCAACAGCATGTTGAAAAACAGCCCTCTCACTTGAGATCGCACAGTATATGAGGAGTAAAGTTATTAGTGCTGATTCTCGTCAAATATATAGGTGACTTGATATTGGCACAGGTAAAATTCTTCCCAATCAAATGCGGTGAGTTTCTCATGAAATGCTTAATGTCATTGATATCGATCAGGTTTTTAGTGCTGGTGATTTCGCTCAGAGATCGCTGCAGATTATTGCTCGCGAGAATCAAATTGGGAGCATACCAGTAATTGTCGGCTGAACAGGCCTCTATATTGATATGCTCCTTTATGGGGCATCCACTCATTCTTGGAAAGCAGATCCTGATTATCGTGATTCCCTTCAGAAGATTCTTGATCAAGAGGGGAGTGAGGTGCTTTATGAGAAATTAACACAAATTGATCCCGCAAGTGCAGCAACGCTTGATCATCGAAATACTCGCTATGTTATGAGTGCACTTGAATATTTTTACGCTACTGGTCAGAGTAAATCATGAGCGTACATTCCAGAGAGAGTGGCTCGTCTCGATACCTTTTTTATCACACCATATCAAGATAATCCCGAAAATCGAAAACAACTCTATATAAAGATTGATCAGAGAGTGAATGAGATGTTTGATACTGGGCTCCTTGAGGAATATGACGCTATGGTGGAGAAATTTTGAAGCGATGCTCCATGACTTAATACGATAGGGTACAAAGAATGTGGAATGTTTCGACGATGAGAGATTGCATCATATTCAGAGCTTATTGATCTCGTGGCACAAAAAAACCGCAACTATGCGAAGCGGCAAATCACTTGGAATAAGCGGTATGATAAGTTCGATCCCGCGATTATTCTTTCATCTATTTCTTCATCCCAAATATCGACTTGAAACCCCATTGAATAACACTGAGGACAAATGCAAAGAGAAGTCCGTACCAGTAGTTATCCACGGAGAAACTTTTGAGAAAATAATCAGCCAATAAAACCATCAGTCCTGATATGAGAAAACTTACCAGTCAGAATGTGAGAAGGCTGAGTGGAAATGTGAGTACTTTGAGAAGCGTTCCAATGGTTGCATTTACCACGCCGAGAACAAGTGTTACGATGAGCACATTGGTCCAATCACCAGAAATATGAACTCCATCGATGAGATAGTCTGTGAGCCAGATAGCAAGCATCGAGATGATGAGGTGGGCGAGAATTTTGAGCATATTGGAGAAATGAAAAAGAACGAGAACAATTATACTACTTACTTTTCGGAAGTCCACAATGATGCCTTCTAGATAAGAGAATTGGTTGGCAAAAAAGAAAAATATTTCTATTAACTTAGAAGTATTTGTATTTTAATTAGTCAAAATAGGGTAGTTACTATGGCTCAGAAAAACTTATAAATTCTTCTATTCTCATTTTAGTTTTATTATTTTTTTCTTCAGTCTTTGTATATCATTTGAATTGGTATTACTCGCACCGTCAGTAAATTTATTACCAAAATAATCAAAGAGAAGATATCAGTTTGTTCAATATGCAGTATAGTAGCAAGTGTTATCCTCTTTTGAATAAAAAATTTCATCAATATAAGTTGCTCAATGTACTTTCCCTAGCTCTAGTAATTGCTCCATCATTCTATCTTTATTTTCAGTACATTCTTTCTTTCTTTCAAATAATTTATCGTTATTACTACATCCACTCAGTATAAAAATACATAAAGCTAATGAAATAGAAAAAGAGATTTTTCTCATAATTTGATATTGATTATATGACATAATTATTTTGTTTAAATAAAAGAAATGTATTAGCTAAATTAAATATTTGATTAATGCCTTTAAAGAAAATAATATAAAAATACAGACATCTGTATTTTTATATTATTTCTATATCTTCACCGGAACATTCAATCCCTCAAAATATGCATCAAACTCTGATTGCGTGAGCTCTTCTTTTTGGAGAAGATCCTCTGCAATCTTCTCATGGAGATCACGATATTGTGTGATGAGTTTTGTGGTCGTCTCGTATGCAGTGAGTAGTATCGTTCGTACCTTTGCATCGATCTTCTCAAGAGTATGCTGTGAGAGGAGATTTCCTGGAGTATTCATTGAACCACCAGATGTGTCACCTTCGAGATTCTCAGGGCCGAGTTCGCTATCGAATCCATATTTCATAATCATATCACGAGCCATCTGAGTCGCTTTCTCTATATCATTGGATGCTCCTGTTGTGATGGCATTTTTTCCGAAGAATACCTCTTCTGCAACTCTTCATCCATAGAGCGCTGCGAGCTCATCCTCGAATTTCGCTTTGGATACGAGCACACGATCCATATCGGGTACAAACCAAGTTACGCCGAGAGCACCACCTCGAGAGAGGATGGATACCTTGTGAACTGGATCCGTGTTTGGGAGGAATTTACCAATGAGTGCATGCCCTACCTCGTGGTAAGCTACAAGACGTCTCTCATGCTCGCTCATGCGAAGAGATTTCCGTTGAGTTCCCATTGCTACTTTTTCGATGGATTCTTGGATGATTTGCATCGTGATCGTCTCACTATTTTTTCGTCCTGCGAGGATTGCTGCTTCATTGATCAGGTTTCCAAGATCGGCACCTGAGAATCCTACCGTGATACCTGCAACTTTCTTCATTTCAACATCATCATTGAGAGGCTTTCCCTTTGCATGGATATTGAGAATAAGTTCTCGGTCAGCTTGTGTTGGAAGATTGATCGTAACTTTTCGGTCAAATCTTCCTGGTCGAAGGAGTGCTTTATCGAGAACATCGACTCGATTTGTAGCTGCCATAATAATGAGATTTGTTTCATTATCGAATCCATCCATTTCTGTGAGGATCTGATTAAGTGTTTGTTCGCGCTCATCATTTCCACCGGATACTCAGACACTACGCTTTTTTCCGATCGCATCAATCTCATCGATAAAGATAATCGCAGGGGACGCTTCTTTTGCTTCCTTGAAGAGATCACGCACACGTGCTGCACCGACTCAGACGAACATTTCGACGAACTCAGATCCAGAGACAAAGAAGAATGGTACTCCACTCTCTCCAGCAACCGCACGAGCAAGGAGAGTTTTTCCTGTGCCTGGTGGTCCTACCATGAGGATACCCTTTGGGATTTTTGCTCCAAGCTTCTTGTATTTGTCAGGATTCTTGAGAAAATCAACCACCTCTTGGAGTTCTTCTTTTTCTTCTACAGCACCAGCAACATCAGCAAAGGTGATATTATTCTTTACATCGTCTGGATCAAATCGTCGTGCTTTGGATTTGATAAAAGCCATAGGACCACCACTTCCTCCAGGACCCCCACCAGCAACTTTTGAGATGATAAACATAATAAGTATGCCCATCAATACCACGGAAATGATAGTTGGAAGAAGATCCTTCCAGATATTTCCCCAGGTATTTTCCTTCACAACAATTTCAGTGGTGCTACCACTCGCAAAGAATCCAAGATCTTTCATGCTATCGCGAGGAGGGGCGAGTGTCTCATCAATTTGTTGCTTGGTTATCTCTTTATTAGCAGACTGTAAAAAATCTTTTTGTGGTTTTTCTTCTGCACGAATAGTATTACCTTCAAGTACAATTTTGTCGTACATGCCAGATGCGTACTTTGTCTGGATTTCTGAAAGAGATATGTCTTTATTAACAGTTTTTGTTATACCATCACTCTTGTATCCGTAGAGGAGTGCGATTCAGAGTGCGAGAACGAATACCCAGAGAAGAGGATTTTTTGGTCCTTTTTTCATCATTTGTTCGACCATTGCTTGCTTCTGAGCTTCGCTTATTTTTTGTTTTTTTACAGGCTTCTTATTTCACTTGGTCACTTTTGTCATGTGGTTGTTGCTAGAAAAGTAAATTTATAGTCTTCGTGGAAACACGAATGGCAGAGTATATAGGTTTTTTCTGAGAATACAAACAAATTAGCACTTTATCGATAAAGTGCTAATTTGTTTGCTAGAAAAGTGGAATACTTCCTATAAATTCCTGTTTAAGATTTGGATCTTTTGCTCGCAGAAGATCGATAATGCCGGATATATGAAGTGATCCATAGAGCACGAGAATATCTTTGTCACCCCGTTTTTGAATCGTATCGAATACATATTGATTGCGATCCAGAAGTATAGTATCAAAGAATGGATCTCATCATCCGATGATTTCTTGGCTAAAGACTTCTTGGTGTCTGGTACTCAGAGAGAAAAGTGTTCGCAAGAGGAGAACTTGTAGTTGCCTTTCACGTTCATTTTTTGTTTGAAGAAGTTCTCAAAGATCATCTATATCTGTATCCGAAAAGAGGGTTGGTACATCTTCAGTAGCTGCGTTCTTCTTTGCTCGTTTTCGCTCTTCATAGAGCTCAACAATTTTATCGCTTGTCATATCTACATTATGCTCTCGATCATTTTCTGTGAGTGTATTTTGTTCTGACTGTGACGTAAGGTTCGCTTTTTTGGCGATCTCATCGTAGAATTTGTTCAAATCAGTGTTGAGAATCTCTTGGAGTCGTATGTTGCCGCTTTGTGTCCCTGACCCTACTCATTCATAATATACTACACTTCCACTCTTTGCGAGATGTGTCCGAACTCGATCTTGTACATTTTGATAAAATTCTGGTGATGCAATATGTACCATGGAGACAAATGTAATAGTTTTATCTCCAGTTTCCACTTTGTATATGGGAAGTCTTGCTGGATTGTATATCGCATATTGATAGACAAATACTCCAATGAGAAGATACGATAGTGCTGAACAGACCGTAAGAAAAGTGGCAAGTTTTTCAAAAAACTGTCTTCGAAAAGAAATGGTAGAGGTATTATCTTTTTTTGCTCGTTTTCTCGATACTATCAGAGAGATCACAAGAATGGGGGCAAGAAAAATGCCATTAAAGAAAATCTCGTTTCCAACGTGGATGATGCCTGATTGACCACCAAGTATCCATATGCTCGCTCAGAGGAGTATGAGCCAGTAGCTCAGAAATATGATATATTTTCGATGCATGTTTTTATTATTTTTTGCCACGAAATTTATTTAAGGGGGGTATCATCTAGGAGGAGATTGCTGCGAGGAGAAACATCTGTGCTAGCTATCTGTCCTGGATTACTTTGAAAAGTCACATCTGATGTTAAGAGTCTCTTCTTGAGGGCTGCTTGAGTTCGAGGTCATACAATCCCTGCTGAGATATCTCGTTCATTACGAATCAGTTTTTCTTCTATTTGAAATCGTAGAAGTGCGACTCGAGTCGTTCCACTAAGTTTTCATTTTCATTTTTCTGGAATCTGTCACATATATCCAAGTCCAAAAAGAGCGTTTTGAAGTATCATTACTTCATCTTGATTGGATCCGATTTTGAGTCAATCGAGACTTTCGACTTTTTCATCGATTTCCTTCTTCTTTGTTTCGTATGCAATTCGTGCTGCTTCTTGACGTTTGATCTCCTCTGGATCGACTATAATAGGAGTATCTTGAATATTTGGATAGAGTTTGGAAAAGTCTACTGAGAGTTCGCGTTTTGTTCCAACTGGATAGATCGTTCCTGTGACAGTTTTTCGTCCCCACGCCATTGCTCGTGTGAGACCAGCATCACCATAGCCCATCCAGATATCAAGCCTATCGGCAACATTTCCTGATCAACTTACGATCGCACCTCCTCGATCTGATACTTTTCCAACACCTGTACTACCAAGATCAATATATTGACCAAATTGGTAGCTTCTTGGAGCTGCAATCATTCCAGGAAATACTTTTTCTCCTGATGCTCCATGCACACCTCGACCATTGAGCTTAACATCATCTTCATACGATCCGAGAAAATACCTCTTTTGACCTGGTACTGGAGAATAGTATGCGGTAATGACAAATGTTTGAGTTCGTGGCTCGGTAATTTCGGATGCAAGGCTGAGTGAATCAGCGGCATAAAGAGTGTTACTCGATGTGAGACTCACGAGGAAAAATCAGGCAAGAGAGACAAGAAGGGTTGCTCTTGAAGAAAAGGACTGGGAAAGAAATGTAGTCAATACGCTATTTTTAAAATAAATGCCACAGCCCAATCAATTTTCCTGTTTTATTTTGGGTAGATTTTTGATTGAGACTTCCTTTTTTGATTGAGAAAATATCTGCTATTCAGGACGTGGAGAGCAACCATTATAAGAAAAAATGAAAATCTGTAAAATAACCCTACTTTCTGTCGACAAAAAAGTGACAAGAGATATAATTATTCCCAATTTTTACAATTTTCTATGTGAAGAGGTCCAACGGTTGCTCATCAAAAGGAGGTGAATGGAAGAGCAAGAGCAAAAGTATTTAGTCTCCATGCAAAGCTCATAGCACTTGCTGCTCGAAGTGGTGATGATCCATCTGCAAATCCTGCTCTCCTTGAGGCGATTGCAAAAGCACGAAAAGAAAATGTGCCCAATGACAATATTGATCGAGCGATCGCACGCTGAAGCGGAAAGGATAAAGATGCAAGTGAAATCATCGAAATGATATACGAATGATATTCCGCATGAGGTATTGCAGTTGTTGTTATGGTACTCACAGATAATCGCAATCGTACTGCTCCGAATATGCGTCATATATTTAGTCGATCAGGCGGCAATCTTGGAGAGACTGGAAGTATTAGTGGATTTGCTTTCGATTTCGTATGAGTGATTTCTTGAAAACTTTGAAATGTGATGCCTGATGCATTTGAAGAGTTATTACTTGAGACCAATGCTCGTGATTATACCATCGCTGATGGACATTTTGAGGTGATTACACCAGCCAATGAGCTCATGGCAACCAAAAATATACTTTCATCTCTGGTAACCATTGACTATGCTGAGCGTGAGTATCGTGCAAAATCTCCTATTGATCTTGATGATTTTGACAAAGTTCTCAAGCTCTATACACTCCTCTCAGACTTGAACGACGATGAAGACGTATCGAATGTTGCACATACAGCGATGGTGTCACCTGATATTTGGCAAAAAGCACATGATATGATAGAATCACAAAAATTCCGAACATAATCTTCTTTTCATATGACCGATATTACTCACGTACATTATCTCGAGCGCAACGATCCTATTTATCGTGTTGCCTTGAATCACCCTGGTGCTGTTTTTGATGAAATATATTTTATACATCTCCTAGAGAATTCTCTTGCGCTTACGTATTCTGAGAAAAAAGAAGTGATTGATGCGATCCATCGTCTCTCTCAGTACCAGATTGATGAACTCGTTAAAGTATTTCTCGATGAACGTGAGCAATTCAAGGCTATTATGGAAGAGGAAAGCGAATCAATCATCAAACTCTATGAAGAAGCAAAGAAGAATTGGCTAATGATTATTGAACATTATACCACCGAAGAGCAGAAGAGTATTCAACAGGAGGTGGATCATGGGAAGCTTGATGAGATACGAAAGGCACTGATGTAATATCTATCAAATACTGATTTCTAGAAATCAGTATTTTTTGTTCGCTTCAGTGATTTGCTTTTTTGACTTTCTGCTTCTCAATCGTAGTATGGGGAAGATATACTTTTCTGAAATTATGGCACAATACGATCATCTCTCTCTCGAAACAAAATGGCAGAAATTTTGGGAGGAGAATAAATCTTTCAAAACTGAGAACGATTTTTCTAAGCCGAAACATTATTGTCTCGATATGTTCCCTTACCCTTCTGGTGCTGGTCTGCATGTTGGTCATCCAAAGGGTTTTGTTGGAAATGATATCTATGCCCGCTACAAACATACAACAGGATATAATATTCTTCATCCAATGGGTTGGGATGCTTTTGGTCTTCCTGCTGAGAATTATGCGATTAAGACGGGCGTTCATCCACGTATCACGACGGATCAGAATATAGCAAATTACAAGCGCCAGCTCAAATCATTGGGGCTTGCGTATGACTGGGATCGTGAGGTTGATACGACTGACCCAGAGTATTATAAGTGGACACAATGGATATTCCTCAAGATGTTCGAGGCAGGACTTGCCTATGAGCAAGATCTTCCGATTAATTACTGTCCATCATGCAAAACAGGCCTGGCGAATGAAGAAGTGAATGCAGATCATACCTGTGATCGCTGTGGTACGCTTGTTGAGAAGCGAAAGATTCGACAATGGGTCTTAGCTATTACAAAGTATGCGGAGAGGCTTTTGGCAGATGTTGATACCCTTGATTGGCCAGAAGGAATCAAAGAAATGCAGAGAAATTGGATAGGAAAGAGTGAGGGATGTGAATTTGAGATGAAGAAATCTGATGACCCAACCAAATCAATTCGAGTCTATACTACTCGCATTGATACAGTATTTGGCATGACCTATGCTGTGATGGCACCAGACCATAAAGATGTTGAGCTCTTCATCACCCCTGAGCATCGTCAGGCATGTGAGAGTTATATTGTATCATCCAAGTCAAAATCAGACCAAGATCGAACGAATGATGCTATTGCGAAAACGGGTGTATTTACAGGGTCTCAAGTGATTAATCCATACAATGGAGAATCTGTCCCACTTTGGATTGCTGATTATGTCCTTGGGCATTATGGCACTGGCACCGTTATGGCAGTACCAGCGCATGATGAGCGAGATTTTGCATTTGCTAAAAAATATAGCTTACCAATTCGTCAGAGTATCCGAACCAAGATACTTTTTGCGGGTCAGAATGCTGCTCGCAAAGAAGCTGAGACACTTTATCGACATGTAGTCGATGTGATTATTGAAAATCAGAATTGAGAATTTCTTCTCCTCAAAGAATCGAATCCTGATTGTTATCACTTTGTAGGTGGTGGCATAGAAGAATGAGAGACCGAGATTGAAGCGTTACGGAAAGAAATCCGCGAAGAAACATGATATACAGATTTTGAGATTCTTGGGGAAGTTCCTGGATCCTCGATCGGATCACTCGGATATCGATTTACAAAGTCAAAGAATCAAGATTGTTATGGGCGATTCTTTCATGTAAAACTCAATTCTGAAGAGAAAATTTATTCGGAGGTTGATGAGGGTCGACATAGCATGGAGTGGTATTCTCGTGAAGCAGTTGCGGAGCTGCTTTCGTGGGAAAACCATGCATATGCATGGTCGGTATTTCAACATGGTATGAAATGCTTTGCAGATGATGGCTTCTTGGTTGATTCTGTGGAATATACGAATCTTGCGTCTGTAGACGCTCGTAAGATTCTCACAGACAAAGCAGAGAAAGAATGATTTGGAGAGAAGAAAATCAATTACAAACTTCGTGACTGGCTCTTCTCTCGTCAGCGTTATTGGGGTGAGCCTATTCCGCTCATTCATATTTCGAATGAAGATTATAATGTACTTCCTCGTTTAAGATCTTCAGATGCTTGGATAGATGTTCGCACCGAGTGAGAGTTTGTGATGATTGCGGACAAAGAATATTCCAAAGTCTACGATGGTATCAATTCAAAGATCATTATTGATTGGAATCTTCCACTCAAACTTCCACAGGTGGAAAAATACGAGCCAGCAGGAGACGGACAAAGTCCACTTGCAACGGTTCCAGAGTTTGTGCATGTGGAGATAGCTCAGAATCTCATAGGAAAACGAGAGACGAATACGATGCCTCAGTGGGGAGGGTCATGTTGGTATTATCTTCGCTATATGGATCCGAAGAATTCAGAAGAACTTGTATCGAAGGATGTTGTGAATTACTGGGGTGAGGTGGATAGCTACGTTGGTGGTGCCGAGCATGCTGTACTCCATCTGCTCTATGCGCGATTCTGGCATAAGTTCCTCTATGATATTGGGGTCGTTCCGACGATTGAGCCATTTGCACGCTTAAGGAACCAAGGAATGATTCTTGCTTACGCTTATGAGCGATCGAATGGTGGTCTTGTTGCTGTCGATCTCGTCGAGGAGCGAGATGGTAAATTCTTTGAAATTGAAACGGGTCTTGAAGTAAAGCGAGTAATTGCCAAGATGAGTAAGAGTCTCAAGAATGTAGTCAATCCTGATGATATGATCAGCGAATATGGCACGGATGCACTACGAATGTATGAGATGGTGCTTGGTGATTTTCGTGACAGTGCCCCATGGGAACCAACAGGTATTGTGGGAGTGCGAAGATTTCTTGATCGTGTTCACACGACGTTTACCGAGGGTAAAAATATCACAAAAGATGAAATGAAGACGATGAAGCTTCTCCATAAGACCGTCAAAAAAGTTGGCGAAGACATTGAAGATTACAAATTCAATACAGCCATATCATCACTCATGATTCTTCTGAATGAAGGATTACCAACAGACAGTGAGTTTCAGACGGAGTGGAAGGAAAAATTCGCTATTCTCCTTCATCCATTCGCACCGCATATGGCAGAAGAGATATGGAATGTATTGGGGCACAAAGATTCTATTTATGACGCTGAGTGGCCATCGTATGATGAATGGATGCTCATAGATGATGAGGTAACGATCGCAGTTCAGGTGAATGGAAAGCTTCGTGGAACCTTCACATTCCTCAATGGAGTTGCGCAGGAAGAAGTTGCTGAGACGGTCTATAATTCACCAGATATCACCAAGTGGATCGAAGGCAGAGAAATTGCCCGTGAGATATTCGTTCCGAATAAACTCTTTAGTATCGTTGTAAAACAATAGTCTGAAAAAAATCTCCAGAAATGGAGATTTTTATGTGAAAACTCTGTGAATTTCTTATGCACTTCCTTTTTTGTTTATATGATATTGATCATATTCATTTTCACTCACTCTTATGAAATATTTTCTGTTACTTATGAGCTCTTTTTTTCTTGTAGCTCCTATCACAACATTTGCATCCACTTCAACCAAAGAGCTTCGCATTGTAGATCACCAAGTGTATCTTTTTGAAAATGGTATTCAGTGAAAAAAACTTACTACGAGAGGAAATGTAGATATTATTAATGGTCTTTTCCAAGGCTATGAAGATATTTGGGAAAAATGTGAGAAGGATTATACACTGAATCCAAGAGCATGTGATATTATTGGTTATGAAATTCTTTTTCAAGATTCCAATATTGCACTTGTACATAAAATTTATCATCCATCTGAGGCTGATGGAGCACTCCATACCTTATTTATTTTGAATACTCAAAAAATGAGTTTGGAAGATATCACAAAAAAAGTGCGTATTATTCAGGATGTTAACAGCGATTTTTCAAGCGATAGTACATGAAATATATATCATCAAAAAACGTATACAACGGTTAACGAAAATTATGGTGAATATCTAAGTAAGTTTCAGAAGCGAAAATTAACAAGATATGGATATGTTTTTTATAAAGAAGAATCAGAGGGGTATGTAACATATCGAAAGTTAATAAATATTGAGCAACTTAAAAAGCTCATCAAATAATTTTTTTAAATTTATATTTTTATGAGATATATTTCATTCGCAATTGCAACAATATTTCTTGCAATTCCCGTAACTCTCTTTGCATCCACCCCAACTAAAGAACTTCGTATCATTGATTATCAGTTGTATCTTTTTGATGGAAATAAAAAGATACAACTTACAACCACATGAAATGCGGATATTATCGAATGAGCATTATGAGAAAAATTATCAGGGTATGAATCAGGTTATTCTAAGGATGAATGTGGTGTCAAAGTTTCGATGGATAAATGTTTAGCGATTTGATATTGAATACTGTTTCAAAACAAAGATATTGCAATAGTAAAAAGACGTGATTATTTTTCTCAAACAGACAGAACTAATATTATCGTTCTTGCAGTTAATTTTCATAATCGGGAACCGGTACTTCAGGATATTACATATCTTCTCCCTTTACATAATATTTGAATATTAATTGATCAAAGTAGTGCTATAGATTACAGATATTCTCGTTTATTTGCTGATAAAAATGGTAATCTTGTTCATACATTAAAAAATAGTATTAAGGAAAATGGAAACGTCTTTGACTACGATCTTGATCTTTGGTATATTGATGCAGAAGGAAGAGAAGATTTGAAATATCATGGATACAAAGAGAGAAAATTTTGAGCTGATATTGTAGTAAATCACAAAAAGATATCGCTTGAAAAACTAAAAAACTTTGCCTGAATTCCTCTTATGTACTAAAATCTCCATTTTTGGAGATTTTTTTCTCAAAAAATTCATTTTCACTATACTCTGTGTCTCTCTTTCATTCTCTGTACTATTTCTATGAAAAAACAAGATATTATCAACGAACTCAAAGTTGATAAACTCATATTTGGTGGCAAAGGACTTGGTGTACTTCCCGATGGTGTAAAAGTTATTATATCCGGTGGAGTGATTCCTGGATCGACTATCTCTGCTCGTGTGCTCAAATGCAAGACGACATTTGTCGAGGCTCAGATGCTCGAGACGATCGTTCCATCGCCGTATGAGCGACCAGTTCCAGCTCCCTATGAGGTGTATCCCGGTGCAAAATGGATCACGATTGACTATGACAAGCAACTCGAGATCAAGGCGGATCAGATCAAAGAGGCTTTCCATACACTCAAGGATGAGGTGATCGGCGCTGTGTGGCATCCGATCGTTGCAAGTCATGACCTCTACGGATATCGTAATAAAGTAGAATTCTCTTTTGGGAAATATATCTCTGAACGCGAAGGTGTTCACGATGAGTTTCGATTTGGATTTCATGAACAGGGGAGTTATGACCGTATTCTCAACTTCAACTATTGTGCGCTTGCGTCGGAGCGGGTGAATGAAATTGTAAAGCTTGCAGAATGATTTGCTCGATCAAGTGGGTTCGAGACCTATGACCCGAAGAGACATGAGGGATTCTTCCGTCATCTTGTGGTACGTGAGGGAAAACGAACAGATGAGATGATGCTCATCTGGAGTGTAAATCCTCCACCAGCAATCTCCAAGGAGCTCTTTCGTGAGTTTCAAGGGAAGCTTCTCGCTTGGTTCGATGATGTGAAAAAAACCCGATCCTATCTCACTGATCTTATTCTCCTCGAGAATAACTCAAAAGCAGATATCGTCACTGGTGAGGTCAATATTCTCTCCGGAGATGGAGTCATTCACGAGATGCTTCTTGAGAAGACATTTGCTATCCGACCAAAGAGCTTTTTTCAGGTGAATACCTATACGGCTGAGAGGCTCTATAGTGTTGTCAGGTCCATGATTCGATCACCTGGAGGCACGCTCCTCGATCTCTATGCTGGCACATCGACGATCGGTATTATTCTCTCAGATCTCTATGATCATGTTGTGAGTGTTGAACTCGTTGCAAGCGCAACGGAGGATGCTCGTATCAATGCAACACTCAATGGAGTAGAGAATCTTGAAATTGTGAATGCAAAGGTTGAAGAATATCTTGTGACGGCGATGGAAAATAAAATAAAAGCAAATACTCTCATCATCGATCCGCCACGCGATGGCATGCATCCAGATGCACTTGAGACGATTGCTAAGTTCGCAGCGAGCGAGATCATCTATGTATCATGCAATCCAGCAACGCTGACGAGAGATCTCGAATATCTCCTCAGGAATACACCGTACACATTGACTGATATTACCCCAGTCGATATGTTCGCACATACACATCATATCGAGTGTGTGGTGAGATTGGAGCTGAAGAAATAAAAAACAGACCTTCGTGAGAAGGTCTGTTTTTTATTTCGAAAATGTGATTTAATTAAGGGGTATCAACGTAGTTTGGAAGTTTCACTTTATCAAACTGTGAATTCGAGTTAGTGGAATAAGTATCTTTTACATACCCAGATGATGGACCATATATGGTACCATTTCCTGATGAGTAATCTTGAAAATTAAATGCACCCCCACCAATACTTGTAACACTATTCGGAATGGTCACTGAAGTGAGTCGATTTCCCTGAAATGCACCACCACCAATACTCGTCACACTGTTTGGAATCGTCACTGAAGTGAGTTGGTTGGACGAAAATGCAGAATTACCAATACTCATTACACTGTTTGGAATCGTCACTGAAGTGAATTGGTTGGACGAAAATGCAGAATTACCAATACTCATTACACTGTTTGGAATCGTCACTGATGTGAGTTGATTGGAATAAAATGCAACCTCACCAATACTCGTCACACTGTTTGGAATCGTCACCGAAGTGAGTTGGTTGTTCCTGAATGCACCGACACCAATATTCGTCACACTGTTTGGAATCGTCACCGAAGTGAGTTGATTATATGCAAATGCAAACTCACTAATATATGTCACACTACTTGGAATGCTCACTGAGGTGAGTTGGTTGGAAGAAAATGCAGAATTACCAATACTCGTCACACTGTTTGGAATCGTCACCGAAGTGAGTTGGTTGGAAGAAAATGCAGCCTCACCAATACTCGTCACACTGTTTGGAATCGTCACCGAAGTGAGTTGGTTGGAAGAAAATGCACCAACACTAATATATGTCACACTACTTGGAATGCTCACTGAAGTGAGTTGGTTGGAAGAAAATATACTACCGCCAATATACGTCAAACTATTTGGAATAGTCACCGAAGTGAGTTGGTTGGAAGAAAATGCGCTGCCACCAATATATGTCAAACTATTTCAAAGAGTCAGGGAAGTGAGTTGGTTGTTCCGGAATGCACCGACACCAATATACGTCACACTGTTTGGAATCGTCACCGAAGTGAGTTGATTGGACCAAAATGCACCCTGACCAATATATGTCAAACTATTTCAAAGAGTCAGGGAAGTGAGTTGATTGTATTGGAATGCTCCATTATCAATGGTAATTACACTATTTGGAATAACAATGGAAGTAAGACGATTAAAGGTAAGTGGGGCATATTGATTGCCCGCAAATGCAGAGTATCCAATAGTGATAACATTTTCAGGAATAGTCACTGATGTCAGCTGATTCCCAATGAATGCACTATTCCCAATAGCAAGAATACTATCTGGCATCATAACAGATGTCAAAAGTTTTGAAGCGAATGCCAAATTGCCAATGCTAGTAACATCTTGATTCCAAATTTTGGATGGTATGACTACATCTTTTGTACAAGAGTTGCTATAATTCGTAATTGTGCCATTTGAGAAGCTAAAACATGAATAAGCATCTACTATCCATTGAGAGTTATTTCCATTGAAGTTGATTTCAACCACTTTTCTCTCTTCAGTTTGTGCTACTTGAGTCTTGTACTCCACCTGATCTCCATTACTAATATTTGCAGATGTTACCCAAGCTCCTCAATTCACTCGAAACTCAGCACCACTGACACTGAGTGGTACAGGAGTAGAGATATTACTTGCTGTGACGATATTTGAAATAATGTCTGTGCCGAGAGCAGCATTAGTGATATTGAGTGGCATCGTGAGAGATGGTGGTCCATAAGAAGAAGTGATATTCCACGAGCTTATCTGTCCACCAAAATTAATACTAATAGCCATACTAGCATTATAACGATTGATCTGTGTTTTATACTCGATTTGATCTCCATTGTTAATATGAGCACCGGTAACCCAAGTTCCTCCATTGACTCGAAATTCAACGCTGGGCATTGGTAGTGAAATGTTTGTTCCACCTATACCAGAAAAAAAGAGATAAACAGGCGTTGAGACATCACTTGCTGTGACAATATTTGAGATAATATCCGTGTTGATAGGAGCGTTCGTTATGTTCGTAGGGGACATAAGGAATGGCGTTCTAACTACCGCACTCACAATATCAGACCACGCACTTACTACACCATATGCTTTTGTTGCTCGTATACGATAATAATAAGTAGCACCCCCCATCAATCAATTATGTGAATACTGTCGAGTTCCTCCTCCATCAGAGAAATCTCAAAGATTCATGAAATTCACTCCATCCGTGGAATACTCAATATCAAATCAGGATTGCCCATCGGTAATAGCATCCCAAGAAAGAGTGATGCTATTTGATATAATTCATGATGCGCTGACATTGGTTGGTACAACTGGTAACGTATCTGGTGCTGTGCATTGTGGTATCGAGTATTCACCTGAACCATCTGTATTCATCCCACGTACTTTATAACAATAATATGCGCCATTAGTAAGTCCAGTATGCGTATATCCTGTCCCGGTGATACCAGAAACTTCTGTATAGCTTCCACCATCTACATTCCATGCAAGAGTGTATGTATTTGCATTGTCTGCACTATTCCACGTCATAGAAACCTGGCTATCCGTAGGAGTAAGGGTGAGTCATGTTGGAGTACTTGGTAAGACAGGTGGCGCATTTACACCCTCCATTCCTAAGATCCTCAACTCTCCAACTGTGTATGGTCACACAATAGATACACTCTCACATCCAAATACCTGCACACTTCCAAGAGCTCAATCAGCTTCACAATTACTTATGTGATTTCCTTCAGAAACAACTATATTTGGAAAACCATTCCCTCCTTCCATCAAAATAATTTGCTGCCCCTGAAAAAAGAGAATACTATCAATTTGTTTTCCATCTAAATCAGTTGGAGTAAGATCTCAGGCGGTAATAGTAGCAATATACGAAGCATAGGGTCCAGATGCAAAACCAGGACCAACGTATCCATACATGGGTTGTCCAAGGAGTGTATACTCTCCCATAGTCAATACATACCCATCATTCCCTGATCATCCCCCATCCCCACTTCCCGTACCACTTCAGTTGCTTCCGGTTCCACTATTGATCACTCTCAAAGCATCCTCACCGAAGCTTCCATCCTTCAGAGAAAGAAGAGATCAAGTAGAGATATCTGTAGATACATATTCATCAGCTCACTGTGATCACACTATGATATCAAGCGTACTTGCATCACTCAAAGAGATATCTCTACTTCCTGTACCAGTCACTCCATTCTGAAGAGGTTGATTACTTCCTTTACTCACAAAGATACCAAGTCTATCTCCTGCAGAGTAGGGATATCTCGAAGAGAGATCAGTAGTACTGCTATCGAGAGCATAAGCAGTATCGAAGGCGTGCGCCTTCGATACAAGGAGTGAATCTGATACGAAGAGTGAATCTGACGAAAAGAATGAATCTGATGCGAAGAGAGTATCAGGAAGAGTGGATGGAAGAGATTGCTTTGCAATCTCAATACTCCTCTCAAACCTTGGATTCTCAAGGTATGCCATGAACTGAGCGCTATCGTAGTGTTGATTGACTCTGTAGGTATAAGGTGTTCCATCTAAAGGATCATAGATTTTATCTGATCCATACCCGAGAGGATTCACCAAAGCAAGACTCATGAATCCTTGGTATCCAATGAATGATCCACTCACACTAAGAGAGACACTATCTGCTATAGGTGTAGGAAGCTTTCGAAGTTGTGCACTCGTAATCCTTGCACTCTCTGACAATGTCTTAGGGTCTAAACCAGTTGACAGGATAAATTATCCCATAAACTTGGCTCTATGATCAGTAAAACTACCTATAGGAAAAAATCACGAATTTGAGATGCAAAAATAAGAGAAATTGTGAAATATTTTTCTCTGGATTTTACTTCAGATAAAACAGCGGTATTAACAGGTCTCAATCCAAAAACAACACAGGATTGGTATAGATATATCAGAAAGGCGATAGCCTTTCTCTGTGAGAGAGAAAAGAATGAAATATGGACTGGAAATGTTGAGATAGATGAGAGTTACTTCTGACCAACAAGAGTCCGATGAAAGAGAGGAAGGTGAGCTGGTATGAAGACAATAGTCTTTGGTTTACTCAAAAGAAACTGAAAAGTATATACTGAGATAGTTCCTGATGTAAAAGCAAGGACTCTCGTGCCAATCATTCGATGAAAACTTCGTATAGAAGAGTCTGAGATTAACAGTGATGGATGGTGAGCTTATGATGGGCTTGTAGATATTGGATATGAGAAACACTACCGTGTTCATCACGGAGCAAATGAATTTGCAAGATGAACTCAACACATTAATTGAATAGAGTCATTTTGGAGTTATACCAAAAGAAGACTCTCTCAATTCAATGGAATCAAGAAAGTCTACTTCTACTATTTTTTGAAAGAATCTGAATTCAGATATAATTGTCGTATTCAATGAAAAGATATTTATAAGGAAGTGCTAAAGTTACTTCGTCAATATAACCCGTAACTGGTTTAGACCCTGTCTTAATATCACTAATTCTCTTTCCATCTCTTGCTACTGATGACTGATGACTCATCACCACAAACCCTATCACGGATAGTATAGAGAGTATGGTAATCACTACTATGAGTTCTGTGAGGGTGAAGGCAGAGTGGTTACTGAAAGAAGAAGGGGATGATTTCAAAGAAATCATCTTAAGAGAATGACTGCGTGAAAAAAGAGACATAGAAACATAAGTAAAAATTCTGCTTAGTATTACATCATACTTTGAAACAAAATACAAAAACACACACGGTCTCGTGTGTATTTTGAGTGGATGAGTTTTGGATTTATGGTGTTGTATATTTTAAAAAAGAGGGAATGATAGATTCATAGTTCATTAGACTTATACGATTCACCCGACTAATGAAGCTTGCTCTCCTCGTTGAGGAAGAAGGCATGGTGCAAGTAGGGGGATTTTATATTCCTTCTTATTTATGAAATTAAGAGTCTATCTTCTACTTCCCAATCTTCACGAGTAACATAAATATGCTTTGTTGGTTCTCATAATTCCCAAGTAGGAGGCTGCGTGCTTCACGTACTTCATCGTGATTGATACTAGAGCGATGGCGTTTTTCCCCGAATATTTCGCTCTCGTTAAGTCTAACAAGTTTCTTTCTGAGGGGTTCTGAGAGAAGATTTTTTTCGAGAGATTCATTTCATTTGATCCAATCAGCGAATATTTGTGTATAAGGGAGAAGGGTGACTCCGTTCTCACGATGGTCTCGAATCCGTGAGAGGAGTGGTGTGAGTCTCCCTATGGAGAGAGTATAATTTTTGGTAACCATGGCTATGAGTGCTCGCTCAAGTGGATCATTGAATTTTGGCGGGACTTCTCATCGGAGTCGATCACGTGCGTATTTGACAAAAGACTTGGTGATAATTTCATGGATGAGACAATCATATGCCTTGGTAAGTACTGATATAATAGGGAGTCCATCATTAAATCCTCGTTCCGTCGTCAGAATATAGTAGAGCCGCTCTGCCTCGATAAGATAAGCAAAGAATTGGTGTGGGAGAGTATCAAGGTAGGAGCCAAAATATTCTCGAATGAGATTGACTGCTACTCATTGTGTATCTTGGTCTCAACTATTGGAGGCAAATACTTCGTTGAGTGCTTGGATAGTGCTCTTGGTGGCAAGTTTTGTTTGAATTTCTTTGGTTCGTGTCTGTACCTCTCTCTCCATCCATCGACGAGCTTCCGCCAACATATGTTCGAGGACTGTGATGCGTTCAAGCAAAATTTCATTGTCTTTTTGCAACTTCAAAAACTCCTCATTTTGAGGGCTTGTGGAGTCTTTGAGCGGTTGTTTTGATCAAGTCATAGATATTCTTGGATGAATTCTAACCTATCTTTTCATTTTGAGCAAATTTTCGTTCATAATTGTGAAGTAGCAAACTTTTGATACAATAGGAGAAATTCTCCCTATGTACCAAGATCGATCGATTTTTACGGCAATTATGGCGTATGCGCGCCCGAGATCAGAGAGACATTCATTCGAAGAGATACTCTCTCAATCTGGGATTAACCTCTCAGATATTGATATGACGCTTCCAGAGAATATTCTTGCTCTGGACTCTGAATATTTTCATCTTCTTTTTGATAAGGATAACTCGAGTGATCGAGAGGCAATGAAGGCAATATTTGATCTCGAACATGAGCTCGCGCCAGTGCTCGCACGTATGGAAGCAGGTGGAGTATTCCTAGATCGTTCCTTACTCGATACGGAGTCAGTCAATCTTCGTCGAAGAATAGAAGATCTCAAGAAGACGATATTTTTCTCTGCATGAGAAGAATTTAACATCTCGTCTTCAAAACAACTCCAAATTATCCTCTTCGAGAAACTCTGACTCCAATCAGGCAAGAAAAACAAGACTGGCTATTCTGTGGATGCTGAGGTATTGGAATTCCTCCAAGACAAACATCCTATTATCTTGCCTCTTCTTGAGTACCGTACGCTAACGAAATTGCAGACAACCTACTTTGATGTGCTCCCACGAAGCATCTCTCCTCGGACCAATCGTATTCATCCAACCTATATTCAGATCGGTGCAGCGACGGGGCGTATTGCATGTGAAGACCCGAACTTACAGAATATTCCAGCACATGGTGAAGGAAGTGAGATTTTACGTCGAGCATTTCGACCGGAAGATTCGCACACGGTCTATGTGGTGGCAGATTTCTCTCAAATGGAACTCAAGATTCTTGCAAATCTCTCCGGTGATCAGGCTTTTCAGGATGCATTTCTTGCATGAGGTGATATTCATCAGAGGACAGCAGAGTTTCTCTTTGGTCATACGAATATATCATGAGATGAGCGTCGTATTGCAAAGGCGGTGAATTTTGGTGTTATCTATGGTGTATCAGGTTTTGGCCTGATGAAGACAACAGGGCTATCACGCAAAGATGCGGATAGCTTCATCAAGGCATTCTATGATGCTTATCCTGGTGTGTGAAGTTATTATGAGAGGTTACTTGAATGAGTTCGCACCAAATGATATGCAGAGACATTCCTCGGTCGTAGACGCTGGATCGATGGGATCAATGACTCCAATAAGATGCTACGAAGTGCTGCTGAGCGAGAAGCGATGAATATGCCCATTCAGGGAACAGGGGCAGATGTTCTGAAACTTTCACTCATCAAGGCGGATCGGTTGATTCGAGAGCTCTTTGATGAAGTAAAAATGGTGATGAATATTCATGATGAGATCGTCTTTGAGGTTCCACGATTCCAGGCGGATGCTTTCTGTGAGAAACTCCAAGAGACTCTTGCTTATACTGAACTTGGCCCGATCGCTCTCAATGTGGATATTGGAGTAGGGGAGAATTGGTGGGAGGCGAAACAATAATACGCATTATTTTTTTAAGAATTCTATGTCTCACAAAAAGATGCTGCTTCGTGTTGTGACCTCCCCTTCTGAGATTATATGTACTTCATATGTGATACTTCGCTTTATCGTGCAAATTAGAGGGATATATGGCTCGATAACCTCTCATCTAATGAGTTTCCTACTCATGATCATCCACTCAATCGCGATATTATTCTTTGGATTGAGCGATATTTTTCTGGGAATTTTGACTATCTCTCAGAGCTTTCATATCATTTGAATAGCACTCCATTGAGTCAAAAGGTGCTCCTAACACTTGTTGCGACATATTCTGGAGAGATACTTTCCTGTCGTGAGCTTGCTGAACGGTCTGGATGCCATCGGGTCGGATCAGTCATGGTAAAATCTTATTCCTCCCTTTATCCCATGCTATCGAGTGATGCGATCGGATGGGTCGATCGGTCAGTATAGCTGTGGAATAGAACGTAAAAAATGGCCTTTAGAGCGTGAAACAAAATTTTCTAGTAGAACTTTATTTCCGGTTAAATATCTATGTATACGACCTCTCATTTTATCTGAATTTCACTTTACTCGAAATATTTCGCGGATATTTTTTCTTGAATTCAGAACATATTATGACCTGACTGCTCATCGATTATAGAGCTTCAAAATCCTCTTTCTCTTCATATAACAATTTTCTATCTTCCCAGTAAGATTTCTCCTCAGGATAAGGAAGTGATTCACAAAATTTTATGACAAATATGAGAAGTAAAATTGGATTTCAGCATTTCAAATATGAAATATTTTTGAGAATGAGAGAATCTGAGGGTTGGGTATATTGGAATACAAAATGATATTCAGTTGCGAACGTTTCATGCCTCATGCAAGAATTTATTTCCTCAGTACATGGATATACCTGATAATGCATACCCAATCTTTATACCTCATATTACACTTTTTCGTGTCAAAAATATACCTGCTTTTCTAGAAAAGAAATGAGTAATTGAGCAGTTTATTGCTCACGAGTTGGTAAGTGTACAAAATATTAATCTCGCAGAAAGCTGACGGTTATTTGCTGTAAATTCTAGATTTACACCTGAATTACAGATGATCATTTCCTAGAATATCAAGCTCTCATTATCCCACTTTCTTTACAAATTCTGATTTTAATCACATTGCACCGAACCCATCTATTTTGCAGTCAATATTATGATCTCCATCTGTGAGTCTAATATTTTTAATTTTTGTCCCTGCTTTGATAGGCTGTGAAGCTCCCTTTACAGGTAAGTTTTTAATTGTGATAACTGTGTCACCATTTTGTAGTGCAACTCCATTTGAATCTTTGATAATAAGAGCCTCCGAATCACTCTTTGGGGCCTCAGATACTGAACTCCATTCATGAAAACAATCTGGGCAGATAAAACTGTATTCAAGTTCATATACGTTTTCTCATCTACATTCTGGGCATTGAGGATATTTCATATAATAGGTATTAATAAAAATCTATACTTCTTAATCGCTCCACTTTACCACTTCGAATCCTTTCTCTCAAAATATTCAGGCGTGTGTGATCCCAGAGATACTCACATCTGCTTGCTCTCCTTCGAGGAGTGAGCGTGCTGCTGATCGTAGATCATCGAGGGTCACATCGAGAAGATGACTCCGTATGATGGATTTTTCTTCAAGTGATTCTCCGAGGAGCGTGAGCCGGAGTGACTGAAGCGTCTCCGTAAGAGGGGTGAGTGGTTTGTCGATCGCAGAGATGCATCCAAGCAGTGCTCCAAAAAGGAGATCTTCACTGAGTCGTGATCCATCGGCGATCATAGTGAGTCCACGATCAAAGTCTTCATAAGTCTCCATGAGTCGTGGGTCACGGTATGAGAAGGTTCGAAATACGCCTGTCTCTCGATCGTAGTTTGCCCCTCCTCCATAGGCTCCGCCTTGTTCACGAATGAGGGTGTGAAGTGCTGCATCTCTGAGATACTGTGCAAGAATAAGATGAATAGCATCATCTTTGAGACTACGAGTGCGATCACTCAGATAGGCACGAGAGTGATAGGAGACGAGACTCTCAAAGAGATAAGCTTTTTTACGATGAGACTTTTGGAGTGATTGAGAGTTGAGGGTATGTGTATCAATTGGTTTGAGCACCGTTGCTTTACCATTATCATCATGGTTTGTAATTTGTACCGTATCGAATGATATTTTTGAGAGGGATTCAAGTTGTGTTTTTACGAGATTCAAAGTCTTATCAATATGGTTTTTTTCGCTGAGCAATTGTATTTGCTTCAGGGCATTCACTCATGAGATCGATGCTACGAGTGATCCATATTCTGAGAGGAGTGCAGTGGACTCCATCATGGCAAATTTTTGCCCTGATCCTATGATCTCAGCATCCAGCCCTGAACTAATTTCTCCGAGGAGCGTTTCGAGCCGAGTAGTATCACAATGACTCGTTTGGTTAATTTCGTAGAGGAGGGGGATGATATCTTGAGTATATCGCTCGAGATGGCGGGCGGTTGTTGTGATAAGTGCGCGATAACCACTCTTGTCGGATTTGAGGCTGAGTTGTTGAGAGATGCCTCCAGTCATGGTTTGTATATCTTTTCAGAGTTTGATATAGTCTCGATTTTTCGTGGAGATTTGTCAGAGGAGCTTGAGTGTGAGACTTATACCAAAGAGATCATTGCCATTATATAACCCAAATAGCTGCGTACGATTGACTCATTGGGTGATGGTATTTATGCTGAATCCTGACGCGGTTTCTCGGATATCGAGCTTCGGTGGTGTAATATTTCTTGGGATATCCTCTCGCGCGATAATTGGCAAACAATCGAGAGACTCTTGAGATTCTTGTAGAGATTTTAGTCGTGCTGATTGCTCAATAATTTTCTCTTTGTCCTGAGCTGTGAAGCTTGCTTCAGCTGATTCTATAAAATCTCTTTCCCTCTTGGTTTCTCTCTGGTTCATGAGCGCATCAGGAGTATGGATATTCGTGACCTGATGTGGTTGATTGATCCAGATTTTTCCGAGAAGATCTCAGAAATAATTTTGATCCTGTACTCTTGTACGGAGTCGAATAAGAGCATCCGAAAGATCGAGATGATCACTTGGATTCCCCTCATGCATGACCGCCCCCATGATTGTGAGAGCGTATTCCAGCCCGAGGGGATAGCTTGAGTTATTTGGTCGATCTTGGAGTTGAAGCTCAAGTTGATCGATGATAGCACTGTATTCTTGAGCTTCTGGTTTCCAGTTTTGAATAGATTGTTGCCATCTTTGAAAATCCACACGAGTTTTCTCGAGGGTATCTCAGCTCGTAATCCATCCAATAGTATAGCGAACTTCTCTTCCGCTGTCGTCTATTCCCATGAGAGGCGATGGACTTTTGATATCTTTTGATTCCTCTATCCATTTCGTGAGTGGTGATCATGCATGTGCTGTAAGAAGTGCATGAAAAACCTGAAGATCGAGAAATTCATCAACATGTGTTACACGATCGAGAAGTGTAGAAATATGCACATAACACTCAGCATCATCGCTTCCTGGATAGTGACGATAGTTAGTTTCTTGGCTTGCAAGTCTCTTTTCATCTCTTGGAGCTACTTTATATCCATATTGAAACTCTCGCAGCACTCTTGATTCAATATGCGCTTGTATTTCAGGAGCTGGAATGTTTCCAAAGGTGATAAAAGTCGCATTGGTTGGATGATAGTGTAGCTCATGAAAATGTTTAAAATCCTCATAGGTAAGTTCAGGAATATCACGAGGATTACCTCCCGAGTCATGATGATAGGTTGTCACAGGGTGAAGTGAGCTCTTGATATCTTCATAGATTCGTTCAACTACATTACCATAGACGCCTTTCATCTCATTATAGACAACTCATTTGATCGTGAGTACGTCTTCATCATATTCAAATCGATGCCCTTCTTGAGCAAAAGAGAGTGGATCGAGCTTTGGGAAGAATACTGCATCGAGATAGACATCGAGGAGTCCAAAATAATCTTTTTTATTCTGTGTCGCAAATGGATATGCTGTCCAATCAGAGCTCGTAAAAGCATTCATAAATGTTTGAAGCGATCGTTTGAGCATCGAGAAAAATGGATCTCTTACTGGAAAAGAGCGCGATCCACAGAGTGCTGTATGTTCGAGAATATGAGCAACTCCCGTCGAGTCTTCTGGGAGCGTCCGCAGCGCAACGAGAAACATATTCTCATCACTCGCACTCTCAAGATGAATATGACGAGCTTCAGTAATGCTATGCTTATAGATATGAAGGGTGAGATGGAGAGAATCAATATGATTGGAGGAGAGAAGTTGAAAATTGTTTTTGAGCATGAGAAATGGAAAAATGAATTCAATAGTAGTATATGAAAAAATGTGGATAATGAAAAATCCTCTCACATTTTTGTGAAAGGATTTTTTGTCTGATTTCCTTTATGTTTCGGAATTTTCTGAGAGAGAAGAATATTGTTTTAACGGATGAATTCGATAATATTTATATTCATATCACTGTCCTGTATGTACTTAATTGACATAGTATAAAAATATCAAAAAATTTACTTTGTTTACATCAAAAATTGAAAAGGAGAATGTCATGAACAAAACAGTTGAGTATCCATATGAGGGTGGGTATCCGGAGGATCAAGGGGGTTTTAAAGTTTGGTTTTGGATAGTAATGATCTTGTTGTATATACCATTGTTATCTTTGATACTCCAAGAAAAAATCCTGTTTCACTGGGGTTATATTATTGGGATCTATCCAATTGGCGTGCTCGTTTGGTTGTTGGGATATTTTGCAGATTATAAGGATATGTTATTTTCTGCTAGTGAAGAACAACGAGATGTACTCTTGGAAAAATCCAAACAATATTTCCAATTTGCCTTCAAAAGAGCAGTGAAATGGTTCATGTTTCTCTTGGGAAAATAACCAGATTGCGAAATATTAAAGGGTCTAAACCAGTTACGGGTTATATTGACGAAGTAACTTTAGCACTTCCTTATAAATATCTTTTCATTGAATACGACAATTATATCTGAATTCAGATTCTTTCAAAAAATAGTAGAAGTAGACTTTCTTGATTCCATTGAATTGAGAGAGTCTTCTTTTGGTATAACTCCAAAATGACTCTATTCAATTAATGTGTTGAGTTCATCTTGCAAATTCATTTGCTCCGTGATGAACACGGTAGTGTTTCTCATATCCAATATCTACAAGCCCATCATAAGCTCACCATCCATCACTGTTAATCTCAGACTCTTCTATACGAAGTTTTCATCGAATGATTGGCACGAGAGTCCTTGCTTTTACATCAGGAACTATCTCAGTATATACTTTTCAGTTTCTTTTGAGTAAACCAAAGACTATTGTCTTCATACCAGCTCACCTTCCTCTCTTTCATCGGACTCTTGTTGGTCAGAAGTAACTCTCATCTATCTCAACATTTCCAGTCCATATTTCATTCTTTTCTCTCTCACAGAGAAAGGCTATCGCCTTTCTGATATATCTATACCAATCCTGTGTTGTTTTTGGATTGAGACCTGTTAATACCGCTGTTTTATCTGAAGTAAAATCCAGAGAAAAATATTTCACAATTTCTCTTATTTTTGCATCTCAAATTCGTGATTTTTTCCTATAGGTAGTTTTACTGATCATAGAGCCAAGTTTATGGGATAATTTATCCTGTCAACTGGTTTAGACCCTATTAAATTCCCAACTTCATATGAAGTTGGGAATTTTTTCATCTTTTCTGTAGAAAGTTCTTTATTGTGTGTGATTGGACGTATATTATTTCCATCCTTGGGTCCAAAACCCTGTTTGCTTTCAAGCCGATTGTAACTAGAGTGTCAAGTGTATACATGACTCAATATAAATCAACATGGTGTACCGAAAAGCATCACATGCTGTCTATGACTGCAGGTATCACATAGTATGGATTACGAAATATAGAAGAAAATGTCTTACGAAACCAATTCAAGAATCAGTACAACGAATCATAGAATGAATCTGCAAAGAACTCTACATCACACCCATTGCTATTGGTATGGAAGAAGATCATATACATGTATATCTGAGTATTCCTCTTGTACATCCAATTCCATTTGTAGTCCAAATGTTTAAATGAAGAAGCTCACACCATATATGGACCGATACAATATTTAAGTCTCATCTAAAAAACTTCTATTGGTGAGAAAAGAAATCTCTCTGGGCAGTGTGATACTTTTGTACAACAGTCTGAGCAGTAGATGGAGATATCATCAAAAAATATGTAGAACAACAATGAAAAGAAGATGTCGAAGGTGCAGAAATAGAAATTTAAAGCAAAACAAAAGCCACGGCGCTTTAGACCGTGGCTAGATCGGTTGAGAGATTTTTACTTTGACAAATAGTATATACTATATATAGTGATCAAATGATTGAAAGGAATAAGGAGTCTATTTCAATGAGTTCTACAAATACAAATACTACTTGGTGTGTACTACACAAGCAAGACTGGCTTGCAAATTACGGTCCAAAAAAACGAAATGTTCTCTTTGTTATGATCGTAGCGAATATACTCATGCTGATCATGACATGGCACCTTCCGTTCCTGGTTGAAGTATTGTGCATGTATCAAGTATGTGTCATGATGGTAATATTTGCATATGCCCTCTCATACCGAAAGATATGGAAAGATGTGCAAAAAGTTTTTCCTGACTTGACGTGGAGCGAGCATGAAGCATTGTTTGCTTACACAACCAAGCATTATGCAACGCGCGCATTCTTCTTCTCCCTGTTTTGGCCAGCATTTTTCCTTCCTCGATCTTCGAAGAAGTGGGAATATGAACGCTAAAACGAGATTCATGTTACCCCAGCTTTAAAGGAAGCTGGGATTTTTATACGCTCAGAAATTTTGGAAGTACAAAACATGCACTATGGATCTCTGGCGTGTAGTACTTGAGATCGTCGAATTGTCCGGGGTGATTGCGAAATCATTGAGTAATCTGAGGAAGCTTTGAACTTATGAAAAATCAAAAACAACCACTATGGTACATAGGAATAAAAGCAAGATATCGATCGACACTTGCAAAATTCCTCTGAAACATCTGATGCTGTTTCCGATAAAAATCCAAACGACTAAAAGGAGAGTCCCCATAGCTCACGATGAGAGCGTTTGTATTGGTGATTGTTTTAATATCTCCAAATATTGTCTCACCATGAAGTTGACCACCAAGTTCTCCATCTTCACTATCATCAGTACTATCAACGAACACGATATCAAAAGGAGCTCAGCTATATTCTTGTACAAAGATTGTGCCATCCTGATGGACGAGTGTTGACCGAACATTATTGAATCCGGATGCAACTTGAGGAAAATATTTGCGAGCAACTTCTGTAACGACTGGATCAATATCACAGGTGACAACTTCTTCTATGCTTTCATATCTGAGAAGTTCTCTCAAACACCCGCCATCTCCACCACCGAGAATGAGAGCTCGCTTTGGATTCTGATGAGTTTGCATAGCAACATGTACCATCATCTCATGATAGCTCCACTCGTATGCATCACAGAGTTGTATGACACCATCGAGGAGGAGTATATTTCCCCAATCCTGATGATGAATAACTTGGAGGTGTTGAAAATTGGATTTTATATCGAGGAGTATCTCTGTATCAGAGAGTATGAGTGTGCTCTTGTGACAATATTCACCCTCTTTATGGTCGTACATAGTTGATTATTTATGAGCTATCATTGATCGATGGATCGTTTGAAGTTTTTGCTCTTGTGATTGGAATATTTCCATAAGTTTCTTATAGAGGTTCTCCGCTTTGGATGAATTATCTTGGCTCTGATTGCAGACAAATACGTCGATCGATACATACCCAAACTCCGGCCACGTGTGGATAGATACGTGTGATTCCGCAAGGGCAAATACTGCAGTAAATGATGCTCATCAGAATAGATGTATATGTTCACCGAGTCGATTGAGTCACTCATCGTCAATCATACTGCCAAATATATTGATAATACCGTCTCGTGTGATAGTCGCAAAATCCTCAAAAGAGCATTCGTAGAGATCTCCAATAATATGAATTCCAGTTTTTCCTAGTAGCATGGTATGGTTTGTTTTGAGAATGGGGGAATTATAGAAAAAAAGATGAAAAATAAAATGTTCACAAGAAAACTCTTTCTGAAAAGATTTTTTTGAGCTTTTATCAGAACTCACTACACTCTCAGTATTATTTATTGCACTTTAATATGCTTACTCGCAATATCTGTGATATTGTCGTCTTCCATACGCCTCTTGATGTGAATAGTGCTATATCCGAGCGAACCAAGATCGTGAGAGAAATGGTGGATGGTTATCTCTCTGGAATGGGAGTATCTTGGAATACTCATGAGAACATAACTCCCACAACACAGACAATCATATCAGAGTTTCAGGGTACTATTTTCACTATGAGTTTTTCTTCATCAGTCGGATTGATACCGTCAATTCGAGCGAGTCTTATGCCGAGTTCACAACTCTCCAAAGCAATTGTAGAAAATTTTCTCTCTGACATTGTTCGCATTTTTCGTGGACAATTTTTTGAGAGATATTTTCTCGAATATGATCCAATCTATCATCTCGATGAGATGAATATGGGAAAAAAATATGATCTTGATGATATTGCTTGATGCGATATACGATCAGCGTCTCATGATGAAATCGTCCGTCTGCTCGATGCTATTTATTTTCTCCATTTTCGTCTCGTTCGAGAACTTTCTCGTTCGCTTGATAGCGAGGAAAATATAAGTACACTTCTCGGAATTTCACTCTCGAGTGATCTTGTCCTCGGGCTTCAAACATCATGAGTGAGGATTGGAGAGATACAACAATCACTCATCTCACAGATTGCGCAAGTGCGCGCCCAAATAGAACTTTTTAATTCTTTGCTTCCATCGCTATGATACTCGATCCATTCGTAGTACTTTCCGGTCTTTGTTATTTGCTTCTTGGTATTCTTCTTCTTGCAATCTCATTGTGGTTGTTTGAGGGATGGACACGATTTGATGTACGTCATGAAATCCTTAATACTCAGAACAAGGCTCTTGCAAGTATTGTAAAATGAGTTGTTATGGGGCAGGGTATTATTATTACCGCCGCCATATTTTTTACGGGTTATACTCCCGATCATGAAACGCCTATTTTGCAGGTATTTCTTCCATCACTCTTATGGAGTGCGGTCTTCGGACTCATCGGTATGGTGTTTCTTCAAGGATTACTCTCGCTCTTCTTTCGTGTGCCACGTATGGAAAAGGAGATTCTCATCGATCAGAATATGGCACTTGCGAGTATTATCGAAGGTGGATTGGTGGTTCTTGCTCTGATGGTTTCGGTTGCTTTTTATTCCTACTAAGCATTCTTCTGAGATATGGCATCATTACATAATGAAAATAATACAAAAGACGGTGTAGGGCAATTGGGAAGATTTATGATTGCTCGAGATGTAGAAGATTTTGTTGTACGCGAAGGATGACAAGTGCATGGAAATATCCTCATCGAAACACTCGCCGCAATACCGACGAATACACCGAAGTGAATCTATGATGCTTATGAGCGAATTTTCTTCAAGGAGACAGCCGATATACTCAAATACTATCAGAACTCGGCACTTTTTTTGAAGAATCTTCATCTTGACGCAGTCATCACCTCACTTGCTGCCTATATAGGAGAGATGACAAAAATACTCAAGAAGAACCAAAGCAATAAGAAGAAACTCCTTCTCATCCATCTTCCGCCGATTGATATGGTACTCTTGGCGGTCATACTCGATGAGGCTGGCGTGAAGAATGCAGCTCTCAATTTCAATCGTGCTCCGGTTGTGAATGGTATTTCCAAGACATTTGAGGCACATCTCCTGCTCGCATCCGCACGAGAGAATCCTCGTCTTATGGCAGCTCTTGCACCACTCGTAAAGATGTTACCGTCAGATATTGCGCAGTATGATTGTATCCTCGATGAGAATGACACGGCACCTGATTATGATATTGCAACGATTGATTCATACATTGCACAGGCAATAGGATTCAAGGAACATCAGGTGATACTCAGGAGCGAAGAATATCCGGATGCTTCATTTCTCACAGCTCAAGGTATCCAAGAACTTTGTATTCTCGATATTGATGAGAGATCAGGTTTTGATACATTTTATGGATGAACATTGATCAAAGAATGAATCGACGTTCATCGAGAGGTGATTCCTTATCTGGGTATCAGAGATATTGGGGATTATGAAGCTTATGTTCTTACAAAGAACAAAGAATACCTCGCGAATCGTGTTCAGCAGAGAGAACTCTCGATCGCTGGAGGTGGCATGAATAAATACGAGCCATCATCCGGAGGAAAGGTAAAAAATAGCACCTCGTCGCTACCGAGTGACGGAAAAAGTGACAATCAAATCTCAAAATGACAGGCGGGAGTTGCTATGGGAACACTTGCGATGCTCATGATTTTTCTCTTTATCATCGATATGAGAAATGGTGCACCCCTATTCGCCGATAAATCAAAATACAAGACTGGGAGTGGTGCTTCATCATCGAGTCCATGGTCATCTGGAGGTCGTTGGACTTCTGGATCGAGTTCAAGTTCATCAAGTTACTCTTCGAGCTCAAGTAGTAGCTCGAAGAGTGTAAGTTCTTTTGGCGGAGGCTGATTTTCTAAGTGAGGAGGGTAGTATGCAAATAACACCACATATCTCACCACAACGTGAAATGGATACTCAATATGTCACAGAAAAAGTAGAAGCTCTGTATGGAGATCTCAATCTCCCAAAAGACTATTTTGACTATGTGGATAATGAGGTATTTGTGAATTTGTCGTCCGAGGAAGATGAGAATCTTCGAACTCTGGTGAGTCGTGTCGATGCGATCATGCGACAGGCATATATCTATGCCTATGAAGAGCGATATATTCGACTCGATGAATATCGTCCTTGGCTTGATCGTTTTCGTCAGGAATATCCCTACGATGAGCATTTCATAGCTCGCTATGATGCAGTATTTGATAAGAATGGTGTGATCAAATTTGTTGAGAATAATGCAAATACTCCTGGGATGCAATTAGAGTCGATGTATTTTAGTGATTGGCTCACTCCGGCTGGATATACGAGTCATGCAAATCGTATCCGATCGAGCATCCTTGATTTTTGGAGGCGAAAGAGAGATGAAAAATGACTCAAAAATATTGCTATTCTCACAGCCTACACATTCGAAGAAGAGGATCATCTTGTGTGTCGTACCTATGCGGAAATACTCTCAGAAATCTTTGAGCCATCATCTTTGGTAGTAGGAGATATCTATGATATGCACATTGTTGACGGACAAGTTTTTGTTCGTTGAATCCCCGTTGATGCTGTTCTTTCTTATTTTCCACTCGAATTCTTTTTGACAGATTATGAGTTTGCTGATGATTTCTTTCAGGTGGTATTCGATGGATGATGTTTCTTAGCAAATCCTATTGAATCAATCATTCTCCAGGATAAGTGACTCTTTGCAACGATTCATGAACACAAATCGAAATTTTCTGAGGAAGATCAGCTTATTATCGAACAGCATATTCCCTATACACAGCGCAAGATGCCTGATTCGAGTGATGGATGGATTGCAAAATGGCGATTTGGGAGATACGGTCGTGAGATATACAAAGCTCATTTTGAATGAGAAATCGTCGAAGAGTCTCATTATATTTATCAACAGTATTTTGAGCCGCAGAGTATCAATGACAAGAATGATTTCCTCGTATTTTCCATCTATACGACGATGCGAGAGGTGCTTGGATATATCGTGCGTCGGCAATTTCGGCACACGACGGATGACAGAGATAATGTTGTAACGATGGTGTATACGGATAATACAAAAAGCTTTATTTGATAATGATGTCTATGGAAATATTTATTTTAATAGCAATGGGTCTCATTTTTGGAGCACATAATGTAATTATCAAGCACTTCAAAGGAACTCATCGCACGATGATCATTGTCTGATTGATTGTCGGGTTTCTATCCCTCATATTTGGGATGGGTTGAATGATCGCTTTCTTTGTATTTTGTTTTGCATTTTATACGATGATGTGTGCATTTCGCCGAACCAAGAATTCAAATAATATTCCAGCTCTTCCGGTAATTTTTACCGTGATCACCTTCTTTATATTTATGTTTCTTGCAGCGGCATTTAATAGTATAGCTACATTTTTTCTTGCAAGCGTTTGCCTCTGTTATTGGTGAGTGCAATATATGTTTGCTACAAAATAACTTGTTTCTGATACGAAGTAAATTCTCGCTCAATTATCATGTTTATGCATTTAGATCAGTTTAAAATACATTTCGGACTAGGTATTGCTATTGTACTCAGTATCCTTGGGCTGTTTTTTGGTAATTATATTTTATTTTTTTCCGCTCTCATTACACTTGCTGTGACGTTTTTTTGACCAACAATTGCGTTGTTCTTCGTAATTTTTGGCTTCTCATTATGTTCAGAAGCTCCCATTATGGGAATGGTTGTGCTATCAATAATCATCGGCTGCTGAATATTTATACTCTCTCCATTTTCTTTCTGGGAAATTCTCTGAGACCTGATAAGAAGGCTTGCTCGCAGAGAATCTTAGTTTTATTATATCTTTTTGATCCATTGGAAAATAATTTTCTTTTTATGTCTCAATACTTCCTCACGATCAATGGCAAAGAGCTTTGACCATATGATGCAACTCTCTCTTCCGATGTATCCTACCAAGGAGATATTCGTCCATTTGTCTATGATCGAGCGACGCTCAATCTTCGATCCGATCAGGGATCATTTGCTCTTGGGGCTTCTTTCGGAGTCAATATGCTCGGTGCAAAGACACAAAAAATTGATGTTATCAATGAACAAAGTGGTGATTTTTTCACGCTTTTTGCGGATAATATCTACTCGACTACACCACAAGAGGGGAGTCTCGTAGTCATTGCGCGCATTGGTGATGAAATTCGTGCCTACGAAAAAGGGATCAAGAATGATATTCATCTTGAGATCGATGGAGACAAGACAGATATGACACCACTCGGTGCATATGAGATGTATGTTCGATACGATGATGATTACTACTATCCATACATTCTGAACTCATCATATCAGAACACCAAGAAAGTAGAAAAATTCTTTGATTACTATGGCTATCGATCCTACGAAGATAGCGAGGGGGGCAAGCATTTTATACTCTTTATCGAGGATATTCGCTCGACAGAATCGAAACCGTACTGGTATTTTACTGATAATTTTGTTCAGATTTCTGAGAATATTGTTCTCTCAGAAGAAGAATATGTTGAAACATGGGAGATCACAGCCTCAGGTGATATTACCTTTGTTGTCACCAGCGGTGCGAACTATTATGTTGATCGATCAACCGGTAAATACTACCAAGGAACCCTCGCATCGAGACCGGTATCCAGCTTCAGCTATACTCGAGTATTCGAAGATACAGACAGTGAATATGTGATCGCGAAGAATGAAAAATGAACATTTATTATCGACTCAACGATCAATAATCTCTCCCCAGAAAAAGAAAAAACACTTCGATATTTTCAGGATTTTTACTGGTGCCTTTCTCCGAGTGAAGCAAATGAGAACGCTCCACGATTTCTTATGCTTACTTTTGATAATCAGATTGTTCTTACGGATGAATCCGGGGTAACCATTGCTGGTACAGACCTTATGCCAGATAGACTTATCGTATCAGCATCGATAGAATCAGATGTTCTCAAGGTATCATTTGAAGATGGAGAGGCTCGCAGCTATTTTGTCGGCGTTTAACTATGCAAACTCAATCACGAAAATATACGCTAATATCCCCATGGTTTGATGGGATATTTTTTTGGTCAGCACTTCCTATTGTTCTGATTGTGACAGGTGTATTTGAACTTTTTGCTCCAGAGATGATTCATCCTGGATACTATCCTCTCTGGTTCTTTTTATTGGTTCTCTTGGTGGATGTTTCTCACGTATGGTGAAGCCTCTTTCGAGTACTTGCCGCACCTACATTGAGTCGCGGATATCGGACTCTCATTGCAGCTATACCGATCATTTCATTCATTGTGCTGCTGATATTGGCATATAGTTCACAACGAGAAGGATTCTTTCTTCTTTTTCAGGTGCTTGCTCTCATTGCTGCGTATCATTTTATTAAGCAGCAAATTGGTATCACTCTTCTCTATGCCCGAAGAGATTATACTCCGCAAAAGATGGATCATACATGGTTACGAAGACTTGATAAAATGGCCTTATGGATGGCAACAGGAATACCGCTTGCATACTGGATATCGCGCTCGAGTGATATTGATTTGGAGTGGTTTGTGGATGGTGAGTTTGATTTTCTCTCTCCGTTCTTCGCACGATTCGACCTGCTTTCACTCGTTGCGATCCTGCTGAGTTTGATTTATATTCTCTCGCAGATGTATTTTATAAAGGGAGAATGATATCGCCCGAATCCACTCAAATATCTTTATATCCTCATGACGGCTTTTATCTGGTGATGGGGGATTATCGTATATGAGAGTTTTGTGATCTTTGGTTGTGGCGTTATGTTGCTGCACGGGATTGCCTATCACGGATTGGTGATATCGAGCGTCACAAGACGAAAATCTGACTGGTCAAAAATATCGCGAATACTACTTGGAATTTGAGTTTTTCTCCTAGTTATAACCCTTGCATACATTGAAGAATTTAGCTGGGATCAATTTGTATGGCGAGAACATGCAAATGTTTTTGGTGATGTGTTCTACACTATCTCCACGAAGGATATATTACCAATCATTGTTGCAGGACTTGCGAGCATTCAACTGACTCACTACATTCTTGATCGCTATATTTGGCGAAAGGAATTTGGTGAGGTGATTGAGAAATAGATTTTTAATTTACTATTGATTTTTGTTCTATGACAACTCACAATATTTCCGATTTAGCTCCCCTGTTCTGATTTTTGAGATTAAGATGGTATTATCTTTTTCTCTGTATATGTTGGTGAATTTTTCTTTGAGTCCATTTGTTCGGATATATTCCCTTAGATGATTGAATAATTGATGTACTTACTACCATTTCTTTTGGCTATCTGATGATTGGAAATATTGCCTATTTGGTTATTAAAGATGAACATTCAAATCAAGAGGTTTTAAAGTTCAAAACCTCGGTAGTATTGTGAGTATTTTTCTTAAGGGTAATAATTACGGTGTTTATTTTTATGGGCATGTCGATTGGCTCATTTATTATGAGTGCGATTTATGGTGGAAGTTATCTTGTTTTCTTTTTGAACTTTTCTCTTTTTGTTGCTATGCTCTTTGGTTGGATTGGTCTGAATACTGTCTTTAAAAAAACTATGACAATTCCATCAAAGATATCTTATCTTTTTGACTCCAGCTTGATTCCATAAGTGAGCGTTTAGTATTTGAAGAACAGAGTATTGAAGAAATACTTATTCTAGCAGAAATGATTCATAAGAAAATATTCTTCTTGGTACGATTTCGATATTTTCTTGTTCCTCTCTCGAATATGCAGACAAAATCTTATGTGCAAAAGCTTGTTTGAGGTCTTTTTGAAAAAACACGTCACATTCTGTGAACTCTAAAAATACAGTTGATATCTCAGATGGGTGATCGTCAGATTCAGATCAGTGATGCAAAATACCAACTAAATGAGGAATGAATACTGAGGAATACGATCTCATTTCAGAAAATACGTCTTGATCAATGTTTGCAGCAATTCCAGAATCTCCAAAAGATATTAATGAAATAATAAATGAGTAAGTAGAATACATTAAACACATCTTTTGACTTTTCCTCCTCTCTAAATACAATACTCGCGTCTTTTTGGGATTGCCTTGTCATCAGGGCAATTTTCTCTATAATCCCAAAGCAAAATTTTTAATCTCTTTTCGTATGGCGATCTCAAAAGATCTCAAGAATATCCGAAACTTCGGTATCTGTGCTCATATCGATGCTGGTAAGACTACTACATCGGAGCGTATTTTGTTCTACTCTGGAAAATCTCATAAAATCGGTGAAGTTCACGATGGTGAGGCAACTATGGACTGGATGGAGCAAGAGCGAGAGCGCGGTATTACTATTACTTCTGCTGCGACGACAACAGAGTGGAAGGGAATTCAGCTTAATCTTATCGATACCCCAGGGCACGTAGATTTTACGATCGAGGTAGAACGTTCTATGCGTGTACTTGATGGTGCAGTTGCTGTATTTGATAGCTCTCAGGGTGTTGAGCCTCAGTCTGAGACCGTTTGGAAGCAGGCAGATAAGTATGATGTTCCTCGTATTGCTTTTGCGAATAAGATGGACAAGACAGGTGCATCATTCAACATGACGTACGAGTCTATTATCAAACGTCTTGCTGGTAACAAAGTTCTTCGAATCCAGATGCCAATCGGTGAGGAATCAGATTTTAGTGGAATCATCGATCTCGTTGCTATGAAGGCATATGAGTTCGAAGGGAAGATGGGTGAGAAGGTTGTTGAGATTGCTATTCCTGCACATCTTCAGGCAGAAGCAGACAAGCTCCATGCAGAGCTCGTAGAGCGTGCAGCTGAGCAAGATGAAGAGCTCATGAATAAATTCTTTGAAAATGGAACTCTTGAGCTCGCAGATATCAAGAAAGGTCTTCGTAAGGGTGTGATTTCAAGTTCTCTCTATCCTCTTCTCTGCGGTTCTTCACTTATGAACAAGGGTGTTCAGCTTGTTCTCGATGCAGTTGTGGATTACCTCCCTTCTCCAATGGATGTAAACAATGGTACTATTACTGGTACTGATCCAGATGATGAAACTAAGGAGATTACTCTTAAACAAGACCCAAAAGAACCTCTTGCAGCTATTGCCTTCAAGGTAATGACAGATCCGTTCGTAGGTCGTATTACGTTCGTTCGTGTTTACTCTGGTACACTCACTTCTGGTTCATATGTATACAACTCTGTATCAGGACAGAAAGAGCGTATCGGACGTCTCCTCCAAATGCATTCAAATCAACGTCAAGAGATCGAAGAGATTCCGGCTGGTAATATTGGTGCTGTTATTGGTCTTAAGGATACAAAGACAGGTGATACACTCTGTGATGAAAATGCACATATTGTTCTCGAGCGAATGGTATTCCCAGAGCCAGTTATCTCTATCTCTGTAGAACCAAAGACCAAGGCAGATCAGGAAAAAATGGGTATGGCTCTCAACAAGCTCGCAGAAGAAGATCCTACCTTCCGTGTTAGCTCCAATACTGAGACCGGTCAGACGATTATCGCAGGTATGGGTGAACTTCACCTTGAGATTCTCGTTGATCGTATGAAGCGTGAGTTCAAGGTTGAGGCAAACACCGGTGCTCCACAGGTAGCATACCGTGAGACATTTACACAAGCAGTTATCGATCAAGAAACGAAGCATCAGAAGCAAACTGGTGGTCGTGGACAGTATGGTCATGTTGTAATGACATTCGAGCCGATTACTCCTGAGATGCGTCAAGCTGATCCAGAAGCACTCAAGGAAGAGAATGTATTCGTGAACAAAATCGTTGGTGGTGTGGTCCCTCGTGAATATATCCCAGGTATCGAAAAGGGTCTCAAAGCTGCATACTCTCGTGGTGTGATCGCTGGATACCCAATCGTTGATGTGAAGGCAACGCTCACCTTTGGTAGCTACCATGATGTTGACTCGAATGAACTCTCGTTTAAGCTTGCTGCGTCAAAGTGTTTCCGTGAAGCATCAAAGAAAGCAAAACCAGCACTTCTTGAGCCGGTAATGCTCGTAGAGGTGAATACTCCAGAAGAGTATATGGGTGAAGTTCTCGGTGGACTCAACTCAAAGCGTGGTCAGATCATCGAGATGACAGAACGTGGTCTCGCGAAGATTATCCGAGCACATGTACCTCTCTCTGAGATGTTCGGATATGCAACAGACCTCCGATCTTCATCTCAAGGTCGAGCAACCTACGTTATGGAATTCGCTCATTACTCTCAAGTACCAAACAATATTACTGAGAAGATCCGAGCAGAACGTGGTGTGAAATTCGAAGAAGATGATGAATAGCAGTCAATAATAATAAATCCCCCAATCTGGGGGATTTATTATTATTGTGAACGAGATATTTGCATAGTATCTTCTCAATTATCCGTATGTGCATGATGAGTACAATTGATTTCTTGCATTTTTTACAAGAATATGATGTAATAGACCCTCGAGTATATGAATACTACAAATAGCACCATAACCGTCACACAAAATCATAATCATTCCGCAAATACATTTAATGATTCCAATACGGTGGATTTTGAGCAATACATAGAGCAAGTCAAAGCAATGGTCTGACAGGTTATACATGAAGAAGCAAAGGAAGATATACCATTATCTGACGATACTCCTATTGATTTGTCGAATATGAGCGATGAGGAGATTGAGGTATATGCAGAAACCATTAAAGAAAATCCATGGATGTTCTTGTCCATCTGAAAGTATCTTCCGAAACCTCAACATCGTAACCTTCTTGAATCCTTGTTACAAGATGAAAATATAAGTGAGGTTTTTGAAAATCTAGCCCAATATTTAGATATCCCATGGCTTGATATATCTGATCAGCAGTATCTCCATACAAATATTATAGGAAAGTTATTAGCTCATAATAAGCCTATAATTAACTATTGGCGAAAGTCATGAGTGGATTTGATTTTGGACAATTTTGATAAATTTATCGGAATCGAATCATATCATAAGAGGATAGTAGATCAGCTATGGACAGAGTGAAAAAAATACAAAGTTATTCATAATATCAAGAAATTCAGAAATATTGATGAGTACTATGGGGAAATATTAGCATTCTGTATAGAGCAAGATGACACAGATAATGTAGCTGAAGAATGCATATACTTTATACTCTCTCAACCAGCTTTTATACCATCAAAAGAATTTATCAATACATGTCTATCAAAACAGTTATATGCTTATTTGATAAAAATTGCCGATAAATATGATGAGGATTTTGCTCAGAATATAGCCAATCGTATTTTGAGTAATAAAAAAGACTGGCATATTTTATTCGAGCATAGAGATATATTTGATTTTGTCGATTATCGAGAGATCGCTCAACAATTGATAAATGCATGATATTACGAGTTTCTCATAGATATACTTGATAAAACTCCTGAAATTGAGCAACTCCACAGAGAAATTGTTATGAAGATGTTGCATGATGATTGTCGAATAAGTTTACTTCCAGAATATCTCGAAAAGTTTCATAATATTGAAGACCTTCATCCACAGATCGCAAATAAACTTATTGAAAAAGGTTATCACCATAACTTTCTCCCATATCTTTATAAATTTGTTGGCGTTGATGAAGTTGCCATCGCCCTTCGGATGATCGAACAAAATAGTGCTGATAGATTTTTGCATTACTTTAATCCTCAAGCATTGCAAAATTATGAATGAAAATGATTTAACAGATCATTATTTCAGAAAGAAGATATGAGAAATATTATCAAAGCTATTGTAAACAGAGGGGAATATGGATTGTTAGCTCAAAATATTCATATTCTCCCTGAGATTGACCCGTTGAAATTTGCCCATCATTTGCTAGATATTAAAGAATTTCAAGCGCTTGCATATGCTCTTGGTAATTTTCAGTGATTAGGGTACGAAGAGTTGATGACCCTTTTTTGCCATGGATATGGAAGTGATATTTCCCATGATATAAAAAGTTTTACAAATCTCGATCCAAAAGTGCAAAGATTTTTTCAAAAGCTCAAATGAAAAGTGTCAGATCAACTAATCGTGGGGAAGCTTTCTCGATTTTCTGATCGAGTGAAAAACTTAAGGGAAATGCTTGACTATATGCTTGTATACAAACAATGAGCTATTGTTCCATTTATACAAAAAATAACGGATGCTTGGGATATGTGAATGCAGACGAATTTTTGAGCATTGAGCCATCTTACTGATACTCAATGGATCGATGGAAAAGAAACAACATATGTAAAAGAACATCTTCTCAAGAATTTCGAAAAACTGCTGGCTATAACGAATGATACAGGAAAAGAAAAGAAAATGCAGTCCTTTCAGCAATATCTCTCAAGTGTCAAAAACTTTGATGCAACAAATATTGTACTCCTCCAAAAGCAATATGAACCAGTTGTTATTAAGTATTTTGAGAGAATTTTGGATCATAAATTATATACGACTATCAAATCACATCTTTGAGATATTTGATCAGAATTGATTTCAAGACCTCTGCAGAATCGTAATTTTATCGAGATATTTAAAATGTATCTCAAGACTCCTATCAATAAAGAACAATTTAAAAGCATCTTGCAAGCATATATCAACAACGAGAGTATTGAGGATGTAAAAAAACTGCTTGATAATCCAAAAAATAATGAATGGAGATCAAAAATGGAAGACCAATGAATGGATATGTCATATTTCCTTCAAGAACATAGACAGACCTTTCAGATTCAGAAGGATGAAGAACATTCCCATGATCAGGATATCCAGTATTTTTATGGAATTGCCAAAGGTTATATGCAGCAATTAGGATATAACGATGAAATTCAAACCGTTGAGGATCTTGTTTCAGTTTTTCAAAGAGAATGGAAACCAAAAGAAAATCAGGAGTTGATTTACCAAAAATCTTGATTCACACAAAGTGAATTTGATCAAATTTTTGCAAATATAGAGCTACAAGTTCGATCCATACAAGAACTATTTCATTCACAAAAAGCGAAAAATATAACGTCAATTACTCTATACCGAGAGACTAATCCTATGCGTGTTTTGATGATGGGAAACTGGGTAGATGGAAGTTGTCTGAGTTTTTATTCCTCCGTTGGTAATTTTTGGTCAACTGCCATCAATGCTCTAGATATCAATAAAAGTGTTTTTTACTTTGAAGACCAAAATGGAAATATAATTGGTCGTGTATTGGTAGCAATTGATAATAATTGAAATCTTCTCCGTTTTCATGTGTACAAAAAAGGAAATATCTCAATCAATCTTGATCAGTATTTTGATCCATATATTCGAGATATTGTACAAAAATCTAGTATGTGAATGAATGGAGATGTTGAATTGGTAGACTTATTGAATGGAGAAAAGTGGTATAAGGATCCTGTTTATGTTATAAAATAGAATACATAATCATCTAAGTCGCTCCCATAGCATAATGAGAGATTGATTTTTTATACACTTGCAATCTTTCAAAATCTGCTACTATACGAGAGTTTATCCACTCATTTTTTCGTATGGATTTCTCCAGCCTCGCGACTCCTCTTTTTCTTTTCATCGTTGCCTATCTTGCCGTCGATCTTCTCATCGGCCTCTATGTTGCACGTCGTGTGAAGACTTCTGCAGATTTTATCCTTGCAGGGAGGAGCCTCTCGCTTCCAGTCGTTATTGCGACTGCTTTTGCGACTTGGTTCGGCTCTGAGACGATTATTGCAACGGCTGCTGAGATGCTCAATCATGGGTTTCTCGGAGTGATCACCGATCCTTTTGGTACAGCACTGTGCCTCATACTTATTGGTATCTTCTTTGCGAAGAAACTCTATTCACTTCATCATCTCACGATCGGTGACTATTATCGAGAACGATATGGGAGATTTGTAGAGATTATCTGTTCACTCATTATCGCGCTTTCGTATTTTGGGTGGGTTGCAGCTCAATTTATAGCACTTGGAATCATATTCCAAACAGTGACATGAGGAGCGATTTCGCAGACGTACGGTATGTTTATCGGCGCGCTCGTTGTCCTCATCTATACCTATCGAGGCGGTATGATCTCGGTAGCGATCACGGATTTCATCGAGATGTTAGTGATATTTGTCGGTCTCATCGCAATTTTTTGGTATCTTCAGGATAAGGCTGGTTGATTTGCTCATGTATTGAGCGTAACACCCATTGATCATTTCCGATTGACTCCTGCGGATTTCACAGCAAAAGATTATCTCGCCTACATTGCAGCATGGATCACGATTGGTCTCGGTTCAATACCGCAGCAAGATGTTTATCAGCGTATCATGTCAGCAAAAAATGCGAGTACCGCGCGTTGGGGATCGATTATCGCAGGATTGTTATATCTCTCGTTTGCTATGATTCCTCTCGGTCTTGCACTCATTGCTCGAGTTTTAGAGCCAAGTTTTATTGGTATGAATGATGCAGAGGGCGTGATTCCTTCACTGGTGCTCAATCATGCTCCGCTTTTTCTTCAGATTATTTTCTTTGGCGCGCTGCTCTCAGCTATTATGAGTACGGCTTCTGGTGCACTTTTGGCTCCTGCGACGATCCTCTCTCGCAATTTTCTCCATCCGCTCTTTCGGGGCAATCTCTCGGATAAGAGTTTTCTCCGCCTGACTCGTATCTGTGTGATATTCGTAGCAATGGTTGCTATGTATCTTGCTCTCGGTGACTCGACGATATTTGAACTCGTGCAAAATTCCTATACCTTTGTGCTTGTTGGAGCCTTTGTACCACTTGCATTTGGTCTCTATACCAAGTGGGCAAATACAGCTGGAGCAGTATTATCAAGTAGTTTTGGAATTATTGCTTGGATCTATGCGAGTATGCATGAGACGGAGGCAACGGTAGTACCTGCATTGATTGTATGATTTCTTGCATCTATTCTTGGTATGATACTGGGTGGTATTTTACTAAAAATTATCAAATTTTATTCTCGTTCTTAGAATTTGATTCTATGATTGATAGCAGAAGATCTTTTATCTCTGTTAATTTTTTAGGGAATGGCGGATTTATGCCCGCAATCTCAAGAGTTTTATGATAATCTGTTAAATCCGCTTTCGTTATAAGGAGATTCTTAGAAATATGTGTTTCTATTGTTTCCAGTACAGTTTGCAGATGTTGATTTGTTTTGTTATTGGTGATATTTGATGTTAAATTTTGATCATTCTTAGTAGTATTTGATGCATCAATACTTTCAGTAGTTGCATCTATATATGATCTGGCTCATAGAATTTCTCGCATCATAATCAAAATACTTCTTAATGTTTTTTTGCTTTTTGGAGACAATCATAGAATTCGCTTTGCTTCAATTATATCAATATCTGTGATAGGATTATTATTATGAGACTGTTTTTGTAATTTTTGATAGTAGTCTTCGATATGTCTAAGTAATAACTCTTCTTTTGATGGTACTGGAACGGTATGGATTTCTTTTGAACGCATACTCTCAAATATGATTTCTCATTGATGATGTTTTGTTGTCATATGAAATTACAGTAAATTATATATGATTTTATCTGAGAATTTTTATATTATATAAATTTTTACAAAATGTCAAAATTCATTATGATGACATGACAATAGTAATCAATAGTATATGTTTCGTGTAAATCAAACAAAATGTGGTACGAAAGTACAAGTCGTTCACCAAAAAACAGGGTTAGTTGCTCAGAATCCTACTATTCTTGCTCTTCGTCCGAACTATGGAGGAGCAGCACGCATTGAGATAGGCGAATCCATGCATAAAGATCATTTCTTGAAAGAAACAAGAGATGCAGTGCATTTTGTTATCAATGGAAGAGGTGTATCTCCAGGGGTATTCCTCGAAGAGCTTATAGAAGGAAAAAAATAAAAAGAGCCAATTGGCTCTTTTTATTTCTAAAAATAATTTCTACGCAAGTAGATTATTTCATTTGATCACTTCATGAATTCAAAAATATTTGACCCAGGGTTATCACATATTCCACCATTAAAAGATTGTATTTCGATGCTATTATCCTGAATGATACTCTTTGCTTCTTCGAGGGTGTGTGCTTCTTTTTCGCCAGAATGATTGGCAGATGTGAGAAAGAGTGGATAGGGGAGGATATCTCTGATCGTTTCAGGAATACAAACTTCAGCAACTCTCAGAGAGAGCTTTTGATATTTGTCATCTGTTCTGAGCTTTGCTGGAATCGGGGCATCACTCTTGCGTTCTGCGAGACAACTCCAAGGATGGGGATAGACTCTGAGAATCTTTATTTGTTCTTCTGAGATGTTGATGTATTTCGGGAGGTCTTCAAAGTTTTTCACGAGAATGGCGAGTGGTTTTGAGAGATCCCGATGCTTGATTGCGTAGATTTGCTCATATGCGACCTCATCGTATGAGCCTGCAAGACCATAACAGGTATCGGTTGGGATGATGTAAATCATAGTGTATAATCTGCTATATTTGGTAAAATGGACAATTTGTCCCATGAGCTCCTTCCATGTATCCAGTACTGACTAGAAATTCTCGCAGAATCTCTCCGCCAGTAAATTTGAAACCTTGTTTTTTGAAGATCTTTTGCCATTCTAGAAGTGTTATTTGACGGTCTGCATGCACTTGAATCCATTGGGCGAATGATCCATATTGCTCTTGGATTCTGATAATTTCTTGTGCATTGTGTATGGCAGCTCCTACCTTGAGCTTATTTCGAATAATGCCCGCATCTCCGAGGAGTCTCTGGATATCTTCGCCTGTATAGGTTGCTACTTTCGCAATATTGAATTGATCATAGGCACGATAGAAATTCTCCCATTTCGTGAGTATCGTTGTCCATGAAAGTCCTGCTTGGTTGATCTCGAGAATCAGACGAGCAAAGAGTTCCGTATCATTAGGTACTTGCACACCATAATGATGGTCATGATAGTATTTATGGAGGTGATGATATTTGTCTGTTGAGGGTTGATTGCAGTATTCGCAGTATGGATGAGAGTCATTTAGTGGCATATGTTTTCCTATTGTTACATGATAGAGTGGAGAATAGAGTCCTTGAGTTGATCGAGATTCTCACTCTTTGCTGCACTCACCAAGATGGCATCTTGAAAGAGGGGATTACAAAGAATCTCTTGTTTTTGTTCGCTACTCAGAAGATCACATTTATTCAACACAAGTATTCGATCATTCTTTGCTCCGATTTGCTCGAGAGTTGTATTCACCACTTTGATCTTATCCTCTCTATTTGGATCATTTGCATCGATCACATGCAAAAGGAGGTTTGATTCGATCGAATCTTCCAGAGTGGATTTGAATGCGTCGATAAGATCAGGAGGGAGATCACGAATGAATCAAATAGTATCGCAGATGAGAATTTCTTGCCCTCGTCCTTCGTCTGTTGCAACCCACATTTTACCGACAGATGTTCCAAGCGTTGCAAAGAGTTTATTCTCGGAGAGAACTCATTTTTTTGTGAGAGCATTTGCAAGAGCAGATTTGCCAGCATTGGTATATCCTACAATTCCGACTGTTTTTAGATCTTTGCGCTTTCGTGCTTTTCGATGCTCTGATCGAGTCCGTTCATACACTTTGAGTCGTTCACGGATTTTGTACTCGTGCTCTCTGAGATGGCGTTTCATGATTTCTGTATTTGTCTCACCAATACCCACAGATCCTATTCATCAGCCCTGGCGAGATAGTTCCATACCCATGCCAAAAATTCTTGGTCACATGTGTTTCAGGGATGCAAGTTCGATTTGGAGTTTTGCTTCTGGTGAGGTCGCATGCTGTTCGAATATTTTGAGTATAAGATCGACACGATCCCATACTTTGATTTTGTATTTTTTCTTCTCAAAAAATTCTTCAATATGGAATATCTGAGTAGGTTTCAGGATATTACCAATGACAAGAAGTTCAGCTCAGAGTTCCTCAGCAAGCATTCCTATCTCCTCGAGCTTGCCAGATCATACATAGGTATGATAATCTGGGTCGTCCCGTTTTTGTAAGCGTTTGAGAATTGTGACACCACCATAAGTCCAAACAAGCGATTCAAGCTCGGTCATACGAAAGTTGAGATTTTCTCCTGAGAGTCATCGCGGTGCTACATCGATAATAATAGTTTTCATTTCGAAAAAAATAATCCAAAGAGTATACTCTTTGGATTATACGAAGCTATCAGCTGAAAGCCATACCATTTAGTGCAACACAATGTTGAGTGCCACGTTGTTTGTTGGTTCTCGGTCATTGTTTGTTGGCACCATGGGGCATCCATCCTGTTGCAAGCTCAGAAAGGTTGTGCACGATATAGGCGAACACCAGAGATCGTTGTCATGGTTGAGTTGTACCAGGAAATATTCCCCCTCGATTCTAGCACAAATCAACCCCAGGGTTTCTAAGTCTTTGCGTGATGCAAGAAGCAGCGTATCAAATTCATCTGAATCTTTCATGATGCACATCCTTCCTGATTCTATAAAAATACCAACTTGATTGTACCTATGAAACATGAAATATCAAATAAGCAGTTTGTTTGATATTTGATTATCGATTGGATAATAATTTAAGGTGGCGTAAGCATGAATTTGAGTTAAGCGTATTTTTTGTTGACTTCTTGTATTCTTTTTATACCATATAGATCATATGCACATTAGAACAAATCTCATTCTCGTTGCTTTTTCACCCGTACCCCTTTCGACTCTCGAAAGGTAGTTTGTCATTTAAAAAATCCAAATCCCCCTCGAGAGTCGTAAAATCGAGGGGGATTTTTATTATTTTACTCTTTATGCTATGCAACAAACAATCGTCGTAAAAATTGGAACAGAATCACTGGAGGATTTTGAGTATTCTTACAAAGTCAATAAATTGATAGGTGATATTACACAGAGTATTCGTGACGGAATCCGAGTAATTCTTGTGAGTTCTGGAGCGGTTGGATTTGGTCGGAAGACGCTCTGAGTTGAAAAACATCCACAAGAACACAAACCTTCCTTAGCGGCTATTGGATGGGATGTATTGATGAGTTCATACCGTCAGAAATTCTCTGAAAATAGTATTCACGTAGCTGGATTTTTGGTGACACATGCTGATATTGCTGATAAAAGCGATCGGAGAAAAATGATTCAAGAATCGATCCACGCTTGTTTGGATCAAGGTATCCTCCCTATTATCAACGAAAATGATCCTCTCTCGATTGAAGAAATCGACGCGCTGGGTCGTGGTGGGGATAATGATCAGAATGCCCTTCTCATTGCACAATGTTTTCAGGCACAAGATCTTGTACTCATAACCAATACAAATGGTGTCTATGAGAATCCAAATGATATATCCTCTCGAATAGCAGAAATCCACTCTCAAGATCTCTCTGATGATATGATTACTCATTTGTGTGCTGGAAAAAGTAACACTGGAACAGGCTGAATGGCATCCAAGCTCATGGTAGGACGAGAAGCTGGAAAGTCAGATATTCGCGTGCATATTTGCAACGGTATTGAATCATGACTGAGTGATAGATGCTCTGGCGGTACAACTATTTATCCATTGTAATTTTTTTATGCTCTACCTTTCAAAATTCCCTTTTAAAACAACAAAGAATCTCCCATCTGGTGCGGATAACCGTGGGACACAACTTCTCCTTCAGGCGTGATTTATACGCCAAGAAATTGCTGGTGCATATAACTATACAACTCTTTGACTGAGAGTATTGCGAAATATTCAGGAGATTATCAGACAAGAAATGGAGGCGACTGGATCATACGAGATCTCTATGACTGCACTCGCATCACAAGAGAAATGGGAGACAACTCTTCGATGGGATAGTGTTGATGTGCTCTTCAAATTGAAAGCCGCAGAAAATCGTGAGTACGCACTCAATCCGACGCATGAGGAGGTGGTCACGACACTTATGAAAAACTGGATTCAGTCATATAAAGATCTCGAATGTATGAGTGTTTACCAATTTCAGACGAAGTTTCGTAACGAAAAGCGCGCAAAATCAGGAATTCTTCGATGAAGAGAATTTCTTATGAAAGACATGTATTCTTTTCATCGAGATCAGGCATCACTCGACACTTATTTTGAGAGAGCAAAGATTGCTTATGAACGAACATTCGAAAGGCTCGGTATTGCAGGAGATACATACTATACTCTCTCAGATGGGGCACCGTATGCAAAGTATGGATATGAATTTCAAACAGCGCTTGCGATCGGTGAGGACCTATCCTACGTATGTGATGAGTGCTGATTGGGTCACAATAGTGAGATCATGAATGAGCAACAATTTATCTGTAGTTCATGTGGATCTTCTCAAGTAACCATCCATCAGGTCTCAGAAGTGGGAAATATTTTTAAGCTCGGAACGAAATTCAGTGATGATTTTGGTGTGACATATACAGATCAAGATGGACAAGAGAAGAGTGTCTACATGGGTTGTTATGGTATTGGAGTATCTCGTCTCATGGGTGTGCTAGCAGAGAAGTTCTCTGATGATCGAGGTCTAGTATGGTCAGAATCGATCGCTCCATACACGCATACTATTGTTGTTCTTGGTGATCATCTTCATGAGGCTGAACTGCTCGCAAAAAAGCTCGAATGAGAAGGGTATTCTGTCATGATTGATGATCGAGAAGCAAGTTTTGGGGCAAAAGCAGCTGATGCTGATCTCTTCTGAATACCACATCGTATCGTGATCTCAGACAAAAGTATTGTGTCATGAGGATATGAGTATAAGATGAGAACGTCAGAAGCTTCTATCATTCAATCGTTCTAAGTAACTCTATGCCGTCAAAATATCATATCATCTATCAAAAACCCTACCACTGTGCTATTGCCTGCCTCTCAATGATTCTCTATCGCCATGCAAATATCCTCATTGATCAAGAGGAGATAGGACAGAAGCTTGGTGTCCGTATACCTCATAAAATCAAAGATATATTTGTTCATGATCTTGAGGAAATGACCAATTATGGAAATGATGAGGGGATCTCTACTATTGATCTCGCTCCTCTTATTGAGAAAATTGGCCGTGAGTATATACCATCACTCTCCGTCGAAGTCTTGAGATATCAAGATCAAGATTATCATGGACGTTTCCAGGAATTTTTGTCACAAGGAAAAGATATATGGGTTGAGTGAGTATTGGTGCATAGTGCTTCCGATACTATCTATATTCACGATCGATTATTGGATTATTATGATGGGAATTATTGGCTCATTGACCCTGATCCAAATCGAAAAAATATTGTTCAGACGAATATAGAGGAAATTTGCAGATGCATAGATGGCTCACGAGGGAAGCAGACAGGAATACTCGTTCTATCAAAATAAACCACATGATGTGGTTTATTTTTTGTTTTGTGTGATATAGTTTTCTATTACCTTCTTGAGTTCTTCGGGATCTTGTGTATTTGCCTGAATAAGTGCACCATCAACATAGAGACTCGGGGTTGCATTAAGCTTCCATTTGTCTGCTTGTGATTGTTGTAATTTCAGCTCTCATTCATACCATTTATCGTCGATGCATTCCTCCATTTTTGCACCGTCGAGTCCAATCTTCTCAGAGAGAAGAGCAATTTGTGAGGTATTCATGACAGTTTTTGCTAAACCTTTTATGGCACGTTCTGACTCTGTGGTATAGATAAGATCTCGATATGCATCATATTTTCACGCACTCGCAGCACACAGGGCTCATAATGCTTCTTTTCTTGAATTCTGATGATTTGGAAGTGGATAATTTTTTCGTTCAAATGTAATAGATCCACTTTCAGCCATTTGAAGAAGCGTTGGCTCTGAGTTTTTATGAAAAGCTTGACAACCGGGACATTGGAAATCAGCGAAGAGCGTCACAACGGTTTTTCCTGATCCCTCCGAGAGTTTGAGAGTTTGGTCCTTAATTGGAGCAATACAAGTATTTGGTGCCTGATTTGGTTGATCGCAGGGGATATAAGCAACTTTTCCGCATCCAACGAGGAGAGAAGCGCTGATGATACATCCGAGCACAATGGCTCATTGAGAGAGATTCATGAGTAAGGAAAGAAACAAGAGGTCTATAGTATAGAAAAATGAATTTTTATCAAACCATCTTGCATCCATTGCTCTTTCCACTAAACTTACACTATCATTTATTCACACTATGATTACCAAACCAGCACTTCGCTATGCTCTCAACGCTCTTGAACCAGTTATTTCGCAAGAGACACTCGAGTATCATTCTGGAAAACATCATCAAACCTACGTTGATAATCTTAACAAGCTTATTGCTGGTACAACCCAGGAACTTGATGATCTTGAAACTATTATTCGTCACTCAAGTGGTGGAGTATTCAATAATGCGGCACAGATTTGGAATCATACTTTCTATTTTGATTCACTCTCTCCTGAAGCCCTTGCTCGCGGTGAAGGCAATCTCCCGAGTGGCGCACTTGCTGAGAAGATCAATACTAAGTGGGGGAGTTTTGAAGTGTTCTGGTCGGCATATGCTGATCTTACGGTTAAGACATTCGGATCTGGATGGGCATGGCTTGTAGAGAAGCAAGATGGATCGCTCGATATTATCTCTACCTCAAATGCTGAGACTCCACTCACGAATGAGACTCTCGCCCCACTCCTCACGATCGATGTCTGGGAACATGCCTACTATATCGACTATCGCAACCTGCGAGCGAAGTATGTGGAGAGTATGAAAAAAGTAATTGATTGGGGAGTAGTTGCGGGGAGGATGAAATAAAAACACCATTTGGTGTTTTTTATTTTGCAAGTTCTGTTTCAAGATATTTTTGAAGTTGTTTGAGGGTAATAGGTCCAAGGATACCATCCTGTCCGTTTTTATCATCAGATGCATTCATATTTATGCGTCGCTGCAATTCCTGAATATTTGCAACTGTAGGAGGCTTGAGAAATTCAAGTATGTCATTGCATGCTGTTTTTGACTGAATATCTGCATTATGATCGTTTAGAAAGGTTTGGAATGTTTGAAATTCTCTTGATCACATAAAACGCTTGGTGATGATTTCTCGTGTTTGAGTCGTCAGGATATCTCATCTACCATTATCTCGGCGGATATTAATCTCACTTACTTTTGTACCGATATCACGACATGCTTCTTCAGGTGTCACAGGAGCTGCGATTGGCGTAGTCGGATTGGTAAGAGATACAGGTGTCAGCATCTTATTCTTATCATCGCCACTGCAGGCATAAAGAATTCCACCAATCAGAAGAAGTCCACCGAGACCCCAAGCTTTTCGTGTCCAATCAGTAGGATTTTTTGCTGCTTCTGGCGGGAGAACTTGAGTTCCTTTTGGGAGCGCAATTGGTCCTTCTGGAGTCACGATTTTGAGAGTATTTGTTCCATCGCGGATAATAGTCGGGAACTGGTTATGATTTACTGCAACAGAAACATCTCTAGAAACATCTCTCGGAGTATTTTTGAGACGATATTCTGATGCAATTCGGGCAAAAAGAATCGTCGGTCTGTGTTGCAGTTTTTGTTCACCTTTAGGAGTGGTAGGTTTATTCTTTAATTTAAGAAGTTCGGCCGACGCTTGTTTTAGTTGATCATTGAACTGTGTGAGATTCTCTGGCTTTTGTGATCGAACCTCTTTGGTAGCGTTATAGATTTCTTTTTCGTATTTACTACCACCCCATCACTGAGCCTCAGCATCACGGAAACTCTTCTCAAATGCTGCATCGTTCAGCTTCATGAGATCGTGTATCTTGGTGCGTAGAGATTCTCTCAGAGGATCGCTACTCTCGAGTCTTAACATACTTGCAAGATCATCTTCCACTGTTTGCACTACTTTTCCTTTGTCTGGAGATGCTCATTTTTCTGCCCGAGCGATCGATCATTCGAGGTCTTGTATTTCTTTTTGTATACGACCAATCGCTGCTTGATTTTCTACAAACTCGCTTGTTGATTTTCTCGTATACTGTCTGATTATAGCTTGTCGCGTTATGAGCTCTTGATTGAGTGTGGCCAATTGTTCTCGGGCAGCAACGATATCGACGATAGCTTCTGGTTTGTATTTTATCTCAATAATTTTGTTTCCAATATGTCTTTCTCGCTTCCGTTGCTTCGGATCTGAGGGGTCGCGATATGTTCTAGTATCATATGTTTGATATCAAACTTTTGGATCCTTAGATACAGGAATTATAAAGTCTACCTTTGTTTCATTCGGACCAATTGATAGGTATATTTCTCATGGTTCTGCTTGTATGGCTCGATTTGTTTCAAGTTTTTCACCTTTTGAGTTTACTATGTATATTTTTGAATCAGCATCATGCAATCTTGTTAACAATATTTGCTCCATTTGTGTTCCATTCTCCCCCAGTGTAGCTTCCATGTTAAAAGATTTAGGAGCCATTCTTTCGATAGTCGCATAATCAGGTATGAACACTATTGCATCTTGAGGGGTTTGTAGTTCTCCGGTTTTTGTTTTGAATCTTTGGATTCTTCAATCAGGAAGGTAACGGTATATAGATCATTTTGCAGTGATGATCTCATCAACTGGTCTCTGAAGTTCCATTTTCTCGGCTTTCCCGGTTAATCCTGATTCCATGAGCTTCGCTCTCTCCTCCTGTGTAAATAGCTCTTTTTCTGGTCTTTGTTTTTTTGGTAATTCCGCTCTTCGTTTGCCATATTGGAGTATCTCTAGCTTTGCTTTGAGATCTCCTGTTGACCACTGAAATATACTACCTTCCCCAGTATTATGAGCGAGTATGAGTGCATCTTTTTCCTCTTGATTGAGCGACCTTCTGAGGATTCTCTCTGCTTCAAGAATTCTCTCGGGATTGCTGAGTCATGCAACCTTCTCAATCATACGAATATACGCTTCGGCTCCTATTTGATCTCTGAAATGTTGCGGAACTTTTGTGAGAGCGATAGCATAATCCTCTTGACTCAGTGTAATTCATTCCGGTACAGAAGACTTGTATGATGCTAATTTGGTATTGAGTTTTGGAAAGGCTTGTGCAAATTTTTCAGCCATTCCCGGGGCTGTTCGGAATGCGACCGTCATAGCAATCATATTCGGAGTAAGCTCAAAATCCCCCGTCTCAAGTCCATGAAGCAAATAGAGAGCGGATACATCTCCCGCACTGAGTACAATATTTTTTTGGGTAATGATTCATTTTTGTGCGGATATGCCAAGTTTGGCTATGAGAGGTCAGCTGAGAAACTTCTCAACTCCAGCAAAAGTCCCGAACATGATAGCGTTTTGTGCAAATCTTTTTGCGAAAGATTCGAGAGACACACGTTTTGCTCCATCACCTTGCGCCAGGGGTCCATATGCCTCAAGAACAGTTTGTGCGGTTGTAAATTTCAGTGCTTCTCCGGCAGTCCTGACAATCGTACCTCCCGATTCCACCGCACGAACCGCTCAAGCGGCACCTTTGAGAGTTATCTCCGTAGCAGTCGCTACTTTCCGCGGTATATATTTTACAACATTACCAGATCAAGTTCAGGCATTTTTCGCAAGCGTTACCGCCTTCCTCATTCTGCTCGCGTTTTCGGTGACGGTGGCAAGATTTTTTGTCGCAAGTGCTGCTCGTACTCATCCTGCTACTTTTGCTACACCAAGAAGAATTCCGGCAGTTCCGAAGCTCAAAGCCATGCTCACAAAAGTAATAGCAAGTTCCTTGGTCATTACAACATTTTCATCGGTGAAATTGAACGCACCGTAGAGACCTTTCATATCATCGTAGAGTTTCCCGATTGCACCAAGCTTTTCGCCACCATAAGTAGAGATGTACTTATCAGTAGCTTTCATGAAGATATTCTGTTCGGTGATACTTGCTATGATTTCAGTTTTCTTATTCTGATATTCTAGATATTGAGGGTATCATTCGAGTGATTTCAGGATCTCATCGAATTGTTTTTGAGCATCTTGTTGTGCAGATTTCTTAAATCCATCATAGTTCTTTTGATAAAATTCTCCGAGTTTTTTATAATTTGCATCTTCTGCATCATCTCCACTTGTTTCTCAGTCCGATTGTCGTTTCATTTTACGGGTTGCAACAACTCAGGAGTTTGCGGTATCGCCAATGACACGAAGTGCTGATGCAAGATTTGCATCAGAAGCTTTAATAACATCAAATCTCAATGTTCATGCATCACTGTTACGCTTTTCAACTATGATTTTCTCCAGATCACCCAATAATTTTTTCGTATGTACTAGCGTTCCTCCAACTCTTGTTCGATATTTCGCTATGGCTGCACTGATTTCGGCATCGTCCGATCGTGTTTCAAGTGCATCGATAAAGGTAGCGATACGATCGTATCATTCCGTATCCTTCTCTTTGCCTACTTGATCCGGGGTTCCTCACAAAAACTCTCCCACTCTTTTGCTATTTTTGCTATATCGTGCTATGAGTTCCCCTATGGATACAGTGTCTGTGCCGGTGTAGTTGAAGTTTATATCGTTTCCCTCCCATCCTTCGAATTTTGTCGTGACAGATCTCGCAAAATCTCATTTTGCTGAGGTCGCAACCCAGTGCTGCATGTTCTGGATTTCTCGCAATGGGGCAAGATAGGTATCTTTCATCGAAGTGAGCCTCTTGCTATTTTTCTCGAGTGTATCGTAAGCTTTCTGAAGATCCCGGTAGATCTCAACACGCTGCAAAAATTCTTCTGGTGGAAATGTATCTGCTGCTTTCGCCATTTCTGTGGGAAGAGATTTTTTTACGTATTCAACTTTTTGTTGAATATCGGAGCCGTTTTCTGGAGGCATATAGAATAAAATTCAATAAATATGATTCGAGGATATCATATTTGCTTCGATCATGCTCTAAAATTATATTGACAAATAATAAATCCTCATTCAATGAGGATTTATTATTATTTTCGGATCACATTTCCTTCCTTATCGATCTTATAGTCTTCGATCGGACGGTTTTCGAGCTTGGCAATGTCACCAAGGATTTCTCCGTTGAATCTCTCAATCGTTTGACGTGAGGTGATAGCACCAATCTTTGCTATGTTTTCTTTGATTTGTACCTCAAAAGCAAGAACTGACGGAGATTTTATTGTGAGTGATGTTCTGACAATATTTCCGGGTCTAAACCAGTTGACAGGATAAATTATCCCATAAACTTGGCTCTATGATCAGTAAAACTACCTATAGGAAAAAATCACGAATTTGAGATGCAAAAATAAGAGAAATTGTGAAATATTTTTCTCTGGATTTTACTTCAGATAAAACAGCGGTATTAACAGGTCTCAATCCAAAAACAACACAGGATTGGTATAGATATATCAGAAAGGCGATAGCCTTTCTCTGTGAGAGAGAAAAGAATGAAATATGGACTGGAAATGTTGAGATAGATGAGAGTTACTTCTGACCAACAAGAGTCCGATGAAAGAGAGGAAGGTGAGCTGGTATGAAGACAATAGTCTTTGGTTTACTCAAAAGAAACTGAAAAGTATATACTGAGATAGTTCCTGATGTAAAAGCAAGGACTCTCGTGCCAATCATTCGATGAAAACTTCGTATAGAAGAGTCTGAGATTAACAGTGATGGATGGTGAGCTTATGATGGGCTTGTAGATATTGGATATGAGAAACACTACCGTGTTCATCACGGAGCAAATGAATTTGCAAGATGAACTCAACACATTAATTGAATAGAGTCATTTTGGAGTTATACCAAAAGAAGACTCTCTCAATTCAATGGAATCAAGAAAGTCTACTTCTACTATTTTTTGAAAGAATCTGAATTCAGATATAATTGTCGTATTCAATGAAAAGATATTTATAAGGAAGTGCTAAAGTTACTTCGTCAATATAACCCGTAACTGGTTTAGACCCTATTTCCATTAACATCGATTTGATATTCGCTCACATCTCTTCCTTCTAATTTAGCAATATCACTAAGAATCTCTCGGTTAAATCGCTCAGCAGTTTGTCATGACAGAACACTTCCAATCTTAGCAATATTCTCTTTGATTTTTTCCTCAAATGTGAGAACCTTCGGAGATTTTACCACCCTTTCATCCACATCGTATTTACCATTAAGCGGTTCCCAGAAGCTTCCTGGGCGTAATGATTCTCGAACCATTCGTACACCAATATCCCTGAGTGCTTGCTTAAGATTTTCTTGTGCATCTTTTAGAGTCGCTCAAGTTATCTCTTTAAAATTAAGCAAGTATTTTGTGGGATTAATTTTTTGTATGTCGAGAACAAAATGAGCATCGCCCAAAGTAAGTGATTCTTGTATAACACTATTGTTTTGAGAATTTACTATATCTGAGAATATCTTATCAATCTTATCTTTTATGGTTTTTAATTCATTATGAGGCTGAGCTTCAATTCAATCCTTTGGTTCTTTCAGCTTGAATGATACTCCATTAATTCTATCAATGTATTCTTGAATGTAAGGAGATGCATTATCATCCTTTTCATCTATTGGCTTTGGAGTATTTAGAACTGGTATTCCATAAGAGTTATATTTTGATTTTCTAATATCAAAAGAGTCAAATGGATGTGATTTCCTCATATTATCTGTATCGATCGAATGCGGATAATCGAGACTCTCATTTACAAGTTTTGAGAGTCGTGCAATTTCTGGTGAGAAGTAATCATGATCATGTTGCGCTTTGTTTCATTTAATCACCCAGTCTGGAGATACACCAAAAAATGGAAACCATTTACCTTTCTTCTTTCAGCTTGTTCCCTGACTGGAACGATAAAATGGTACAGCCATACCACTCTTGGTCTTCATTACAATATATGGTCGATTGCTATCTATAAACCCAATTCTTGGAATTTGCTTGCTATCACGCATCACATCTCACTCTGCGATTAATTTGGCAATTCTGTCACCATATATTGTATTGACATCCTTTTTTGCATCGATGGCTTTATCGGATTTACCCTCAGTCTTTTCGTTTTCAGACTTATGTGAAATCTTTGGAATCGGTCCCACGGTATTATTTTTGAGATAATCGTCCCACGTAGGAATATCTTTCACTCAGAGTGTCTTGAGCTCCTCTTGGAGTCAGAGGATTTTTCGATCTAAGTAACGATGGTCTTCCGAGTGAGTTTCATGGGGACCTTCCTTTCCTGACCTGTTGTCAAAATCACGTCTTCGTCCAAAGAGTTCATCAAGTTTTGTACGGAGATCTTTTTCATGTTCTACTTTCTCTCTCTCCTTTCCGTCCATATCATCGGAGGAATCTTTTATTGGTACGGTCGGAGGAGGTGGGGAAGAAGGGGACACCGGATCGGGAGTTGGAGTCGGTATAGGCTCAACTGGTGGTATTGGATCATCACTGTGATCAGATTCACCCAGATGTTTAGTTGGCTTTGGCATCGGAGGTACCTTGATACGAGATCCTTTTTCTCATTTGGTTGTTTCATGATACTTATTTGCTCCAAACGGTAAGAGAATAACATCTTTGATCTTATCAAGCCAAGATCCAGATGGTGTCGGAGTTGGAACCGACTCAGGAATTGGTGCTGGAAGAGGATTTGGTACAATGACGGGAGTGAGCACACCAGTTCCACTGCCACGAATACTTGCGAAGATCTCATACTTTCCGCCTACATGCTTAGCGATCTCAAGATGTTGAAAGCTTGAGTTTCCGAGTACAGTACTGAGCTCGGTACTTGGAAGAAGTTTCCCATGTACATCGATAGCAACTTCATAGACTTTTCCGTTTACAGTCACGAGTCCTACTGCATCACCACTCCGAACTATATCACTCAAATGACCATGAGATGATGAGTGTCCGAACATATGAGATACTTCAAATCCTCCACTTGAATCTTTCCAAAGCCGAAGCTCATTACCATCAAATGTATGAGTATTATTATCCATCCAGACGCGATCTATATGGGAAAGTGGAGTGATGCTTGATGTATGGATAGGTGTTGGGGCTACTATCGTATTACTAGAAGTAGGCATATGTGATGGCACAGATATATTCGTATCACCCATAATACCATGATACGCCCCCTGTACTCATGCGAGAATACCACCGATTCCAAGTCCTACTCAATAACCAACTGCAGCAAACTTGAGTCATTCCATGTTGCCATATTTTCTTGCGAACTCTTCACGTTTTTTGTAGATTTCTTGTGCACTTTCCTTGAGTGATATCACGATCGTTGCAATATAATCGGTATTTGGAGATACTTTGTACCAGTTTTTTCCACCAAGATCTCATGAATTAATTGCCATAAGCATACGGGTGTTTTGTTCGGTGGAATTTCCTTCTCCATCATATTTGAGCCAGTTAATACCTGTGAGTTTGGTTGATTCACGTTTTGCAAGATACAAGAGAGCGGTCTCTTGGCGTTCTTCCAATGCAAGAGCTGGATCAATAACCTTCAGATACATGTCTGTAATGGAGTGCTGGTTGATGAGTGTATCAAGCTTATTTTGTTTTTCTGTGAGAATTTTATTCTCTTTGCGAGCATTGAGAGTGGTTTTGCCACGAGCAATGAGTACTTGTCTATCAAGCTCTTCACGTTTGCTTCGATGAGCAGCAACCACACCTCATACGAGTGATCATGGAATGAGTCCAAGTGTGAGGGCTTTTGTAAGAGTATTGAAACTTATACTACTTGCTGTCACTGCCGCAGTCGCAGCAATTGCAGCTGTTGTTGGATGTCTGAGAATGCCAGAAACTCTTGATGCAATTGGGCCTGCACTACCGATCTTTTGATCAAGCTTATTGAGAAATCTTGAAATACCTGATTTCGGAACATTATTTTTCATCTGTGTTTCTCAGCGCTCATTTCCGACGCGACCTATATCAAAGAGGTTCAGTCCAATATCCGTTGTTCTGAGATCGACTCCTATAAGTGCTGTTTCCACTCGCTGGAGAGCCCTATCCAGTTGATTGAGCTCGAGAAGCGAGCCTGATTGAAGCTCGAGAGCTGATTTGAGCTCTTTGAGTTTTTCTGTTCGTGCCGCACGATCGACTGCCGGCGTACTGAGGACATCTACGATGATTTGTTTGGTAGTAGCATCACGAATTGTGGGCTTTTGTATTTTTTCAAAATCAAGATAACTGCCGCCTTGGATCGAATCATCACTGTTTTTTACAAAGTCGATGATGTCATCTTCGTGGAGGGTTCCATCTCGGAGTTGTTCTCGTATACCTCGCTTGATCTCTTCCTTCTGTGATTGAATATAAGCACCTCGTCCATTACGATGTACGGCCCGTTTTACGAGTCTCTTGAAAAATCCTTCTTTCGAAATGTCTTCCATCTTCTGATCATAGTCAGACATGGCGAGTTGATCTGCAAAAATATCAAGATATGGCTCAACATCGACAAGATCTAGGTGAATCATGCCATCCGGTGACTCAGATGCATGATCGACGTGAGAATGAATACCATCGCCATCATTATCACTTTGGATTTCTGCTTGTGCGAACGCATGACCATATGCCTTTTGAAAAGCATCTTCATAGATCATTTTTAAATCTTGCTCTGAGAGACCGTAGACATCATTCTGCTTTACTCCATTCTCGATGTATTGAGAGAGATATTCTTTGTCTATCTTTCTATCTTTCATGACGAGAAAATCCTGATAAATTGCATGAGAAAACTGCCTTCTTATCTCATCGCGTTGTTCCTGGCTGAGCGTATTCAATGCTCTTTGTTGTTCATCTTGTTCAGATGTTGGTTTGCTCTGTGAAGACTGTGTTATATGAGATCATCCATATACCTCATTAAGAGCTTGGTTATAGAGTGGCCGAGCTTGGTCTACCCATTTTTGGTCACCATCAAATCCTTGTCGAAGAAGAATTTCTCGTTTTCCAAGCATATCAGCTTTTGTTTGTCCGTATCGTTTGGTGTCTTGAAAAAGATTACGATACGAATCTAATAGGTGTCAATTAATTCTTTCTCGGCTTTGATTCCTGGATTTTTTTATGCCTTCATCAAGCTGTTTTTTATATTGTTCCAGAAGCATATCCAAGGTTTTTGCTTTGGTTATATCTTGCTTTGTTTGATCAATTCTTTTCTTTTCATCATCAAAAATATTCTCGCTTTGACGTCATGATTTTTGTCCCATTGAGCTCCATTTCACTATCATACGCGTCATATCTCCCAGAAGATTGTTCTGAATTTTTCAAAATATGCTTTGTTTTTCCCCGTATGCCTTCATATCTTTTAGGGATTGTTCACCCTTTGCAAATATATTGGGATCACGCTGGTCGTATGGCATTGCATCTGGTCGTTGTGCAAGAAAGGATGTACGTGCGGACTCCAATTTTGCTAAAAATCACTTCATAAGTGAGTCATGAAGATCGGAAGCTTCCATTCTTGTCATATTTTTACTCTCTATTTCGTTTCTGACGTATTCGTCGAGAGCATCAAAATATGCATTTTTGTCTTTCTCGGCAAGGTTGCACGCAATGAGTCCATCGAAGACTTTGTCTTCTGCAGCAGTATAGGAGAGTGGAAGAGTGGCATTTTTGCTTCCCCTCTCTTGCTTCGCTGATGCATTGTTCTTCGCTCGCCACTCCCCAAAGATATCGGCTGTTTTCTGTTTGAGAGCTGATACTGAATCAGTAATTTTGTCTCGAGTATTTCCGAGTGTTCCTTTGTTCATATAACTTTATTAAAGACTTTGTAAAAATAATCGAACCTCTTGGATAAAAATATCCTGAATGAGATGATCAACTTCATTTGGTCGTATGCCCTTGAGAAATCCATAACCGTCCACTTCTCCATCTGTTTCGAGAAGTTCCTTATAAATTTCGACCTCATCTGGCGTGAGCTTCTCTGAAAGAATTCGTCCAAATGTAAGTCGTTCGAGTGACTCGATTGTATGAGCAAGGCTTTGCTCAAGTGGATCACCAGAGAGTCCAGTTTTTTGAAGACCGGATCGTAGAGTATTGATAATTTGTTCCATAGCGGTATATAAAATGAATATCTTCTACACGATACTATATAAATAAATATTTGTCAAAATATACGCTTTCGAAACTATAACAACCCTTATAAGGGTTGTTATAGTGAAATTTTTTTTAATCCTTTTTTCCGGTGAAAAATTTTTTTAATCCTGTAAGTGCATTTTGGAAGAATCAAGGTTGTTTTTCCTGCTGCACTATCTTCTGCGATACTGAAGCTTTTTTTGGTGTAGGTTGTTGCATTTTTACCTGCTTTTGCTTCGGTGCATACTCTTTATGTCCAAGCTCATTAATGAATTTTCGTAATGCGAGAATAGCATTTTGACTCTTTTCATTTTCCCAGTCTATATTTTTCAGATATTTCTGAATTCACCCCTCACTCATGAGTATCTTTTTCTCCATTCCTGGAAATACAACTGCTTCATTTGGTGAGTTAAATTGCCCAAGGAACTGATAATACGCCTTCATACGGGTCTCTCAGAGATCTTTTTCTTGTTGGATTTTATCGTTTTCGTCTTGAAGGATCGCTATTTCAAGGCCTATAAGTTCACTTTGTTGATCTATGGAAAGCTTATTAAAACTCTTAATTCGCCGAGGATTGCTATCAAAATTTTTCTGTGCACGTTCATTCGCAAGATGAGATATCTCATCATCAGTGTAGAGATTTTTCGTGATTTCTTCCGGTTTGATAGCTGTTATGAACTCTTCCCATCCAGCATCTGTTGTGATTGCAGATGCAAATTCCGCTTGATGTCTTTTTATGGTGGCAATTCTTTCATCCTCAATTCTTTTTAACTCATTCCGATCTTTTTCTTGGATTTTGTAGATGACCGATTCAAGATGATTGCCTTGTCTTTGAGCATCTTCATGATTTCCAAGAACAATAGGCTTAAGGAGATCGGTAGCTCTCTCTTCAACACTTCTTCCATCATCTTTTCCACTTGGATTGAGAAGGAGTTCTATCGCCTTTATTTGCTCTTCGAGAAGTTTATACTGCTCTGGACGACGATCGAGATAGAGATGCTCAAGAAACTTCTTTTTTGGATAGTTCCACCACTCCTTTGCTTTCTCTTTAAAAGTTTTTTCTTCCCCTTTGTAGAGTTTAATAGCAGGATTGTATTGTTCTAAAAGCATGTATACAAAGTCTCGAGATTGCTCTGTAGTAACATCATTATCACCTTCTTGTTTGATGCGTGTGCTGTTGATAAGATGGGCAATGTCCTCAGCAATTTGTTCCATCAGTCTTTGTGTATCTAAAAGTACTTCGTTATAAGCATCCTTTCCACTTATCAGTACATTCTTATTTCTCGATTTTTTTGAGCTAAATCGTCTTGCTTGAATTTGTCGAAAATTTGCAAGCAAACCATGCATAAAGAGTGTCAGTGAGACAAGTAATATAATTTTTGCCGTACGTGGAAGTGATGCAGTGATTGCTGAAGCAAGTTTTCATTCTCTTTTCAAATTATCTATATGTTCAAGAAGGTTGCGAGCCTCAACTGGTAAGAGAGCAGCATTAATTCCTTGTGTGATGTTATCAGTATTAAGCTCAACTTTGATCGCAACATTAGCATCCAATTTTTGATTATATTTGGTGCTAAACTTTTTAGCATTTTCTTGAGCTGTATTGAGAAGTTTTGTATGATTTTCCATCACTCACTGCATAATGGCATTTGCCTTTTCAATATTTACAAGAGCTGTTTTAAGACGAGAGGACATGGAATCAATACCAGTATTGAGTGATGCACGGTTGGTATATTCCTTTTCATCATTTCCAAGAGTAAAACCTCTGTCATTTTCTTTTGCTATTGCAAGTTGATCTCATGAGTAATCATAGATTTTTTTTAATTGATCTTGACTATAACTCTCCAATATCATTCAGAGAACCTCTACATCAATCTGAGCAAAGCTCCGTGGCATATGAAGAGTAGAAAGAGTATCTGAAAAATATTCATCTGCGCTGATAATTTCACCGTGAAGATTTACCTTTGGAAGAATATTGAGATTGATTCCTTGATTAATAGTAGTGGTATCGATCGGTTTACCCGCTGGATTTAAGACAGTTTGCTTATGAAGAATTTTTGATTCGAGAGCAGAGAGACGCCCTGCTCCATTATTACCTGGACGATTATTCTCCGCATCCAGAATTGTTTTCGCTTTCTGAGTAATGTTGCTTTGAATTTGGGAATATTGTGATTTCAGCTGTGTTCACATACCACTTTCAGCCGTCTCGTTCATAACAGTTGTGAATACATCCTGTGCTTTTTGATTGTATTGTTGTTGATCAGATACTTTCTGTATGGAACTACCAGAATCTACTACTAGTCCAAGTAATAACGCAGCGGTCATAGTCCCCCATTTTGTCTTTTTGGTAGGTTGAGATGGGGTATTGTACTCCATTGGCACATGCAAGGCTGGTTTACCACGTTTCACTCGGATAATATCAGCGATATTTCACCAAAGATTACTTCATTTGCTTGATGCATTGACTCGATTTCCTTGTGTAATCGCTCACTGTGCAAGAGCGACGCTTGAACCCGCAACGTGTCCGATAGTTGGGTCATTCGGCATAAGATTGGCATTATAGTATCCACCAATTCCTGCGGTAGCGGCGTTTGTCAAAATACCTAATGCTTTCATGTCGTTGGCAAGCGCTATATTTGGCTTACGTGTCTGGAGTGCATCTATTTGTGCTTCTTCGATGCTGAGATCGAGAGAAAACTTTGCAAGCTGTTCAGGTGTATATAATTTCTGGATTTTTTTGGGTTCTTGGATTTCATGTATGGTTGTATCAATGGTATCTTGTACTATTTCGATGACCTGTTCTTGTGGGAATAATTCAATAAGAGTATCAGAATTGATTCAAGAAAAGACTGAATCTTGTGCGTTCTTTTTGAGATCGGTCAGTCCCACAGAGGATGACATGGAATCTACAATAATATCACGAATATGATCAAATATTTTTCACTTTGTGGTACTATCCACATCGAATCATGAAGGTATAGATTCTTCTATGGCTACTAAGAGTGAGCGGCATGATTTATAATCCTTTCATTCGAGACGATTAAAGTCCACTACTTTCCAGCTCAAAATAACCGTGCTTACTTTTTGTTGAAGTTCCTGAGCAAGCAGTTCAAAAGGATCTTGTGCATCTACCTGTTCAATAATATCATCAAGGCTGGATGATGTTTGAACTTCCGGCATAGCCTCAGCAGACTTATTCTTATCTGTCTGTGAGTGAGGTAGGTTGATATTTGATATATTGAATCCAGTAAAACCTGAATGGTTATTAACAGGTTGAGCATCCTGTCTATAAGATCACTTATTCGCATCATTCATATCGAGAGAGTTTGTAGTAAAAATATACATGGCATTATCGAATGTTGTATATTTTATTCATTAAAAAATATATTTTCGAAATGTCTCTGCAATTCTATTAATATTTACTATTTGTCAAATATTAAATGTTATAGTTTATGCTTTGTATAAATAAAATATCTCCAATCGTGTTAAGAATCTCTTGTGTGTCTCTATACAATATTTTTATTAATGGTATTTTGGTAGTAAAGAATGTATCGCGAACACGCGATAATTATATGTTTGACACTCTTCAAAAGATTCATATTATTTACTTGCAATTTATTTATGCACAAAATAGTTTCTTTCTCGTTCTTCTATGCTTATTTCTTCTTTCAGAAACAACTGAAGGGTAGATTTGTGTAGTTGAGAATATTCTTAAATACAGATACCTCTCCTTCAGTCAGATGGAGATTTTTTATTATTAATACATTTTGTATGAAACAATCTGACACTTTATCTGCATCGGATGATGTACGTATTCGATCGACAACGGTACTACCATCTCCTCATGAGATGAAAGAAATGTTGCCTGTCATGGATACGACCCAACTTCGAATATGTGAGGATCGCCAACATATTCGCAATATTATTCGATGAGATGATTCGAGGCTCTTGGTCGTGGTATGACCATGTTCGATCCATGATGAACGTTCCGCACAAGAATATGCAGACAAACTTGTAGCAGCGAAAGATCAATACCCGCATCTCAAGATTGTCATGCGAGTTTACTTTGAAAAACCTCGCACAACCGTCGGGTGGAAATGACTCATCAATGATCCATATCTTGATGAAACTTTTCATATGGAGGATGGTTTAAAATTGGCACGAAAAATACTCCTCGATATCAACGATAAATGATTACCAGTTGCAGTGGAATTTCTCGATCCAATTAGTCCTCAGTATATCGGTGATTTGGTTACATGGGGTGCGATCGGTGCTCGAACCACCGAATCACAAACACACAGAGAAATGGCATCCGGATTGTCTGCAAGTATTGGATTCAAGAATAGTACGGATGGTTCGATTGACGTAGCGCTCAATGCGATGCAATCAGCCCAATCTCCACATAGCTTTCTCGGGATCAATCAAGCTGGGAAGATATCTCTCCTTGAGAGCACTGGAAATCCTGATACGCATATTGTGCTACGATGAGGAATTGTACCGAATTATGATGAGATATCAGTAGAAAAAGTAGTAGGCCAACTCGAGAAAGTATGATTAGTACCACGAGTCATGATAGATACTTCTCATGCAAATAGTAACAAGGATTACAAACTTCAGTGATTAGTGGTGAATAATATTGCAAATCAAATTCGAGAGGGATCGCGCCATATACTTGGTGTCATGATTGAGAGCCATATTCATGAGGGGAAGCAATCTTACACGCCATGAAAAGATGATCCAAGGAATCTCAAATATGGAGTGAGTATTACGGATGGTTGTGTTGGTTGGGATGAAACGGTTCGATTACTCGAAAATCTCAATGAAGCAGCGGAAGGGCGAAAGGTATTTCTTCAAAATATTGCCCCTATATATACCGAAGCTCAATAAATGTTTGATATACTCCAAGAAGGACAGCAAAGATAATAGGTATATTATTTTCTGAAAGTATAAAAGAACAAAATAGCATCAAAAAAATCCTGAGAATTTCTCAGGATTTTTCTATCGTCCGCGAGCTGCTGCTCGTCCGGGGCGTTGTTTGTTGAATGTAGCTTTTGATCCACCGATGGATGCATTGCCATGTTTGCCAAATGAATCTGGACCAAAGTTGACTCCAGGACCAAAAGGAGATGGTTTTTTTGCTGGTTTCTCGACGTGATCCATATGAAGAATTTCTTCACCGTCTGTTTTTTGATGTTCAGAATGGTTGGATTGCGTTGCTGGTTCGGTTGTCATATAAAAAGTTATGATACTCTTGTAGTATAATCCAAATATCAGGTTTGCAAATTTTCCCTATTTTGTTCTTAGATTTTCCGGGAGAAAAGGTACGACTCGAAGATCATTCACTATGACGATTTCACCATCTTGTTTATCAAGGTTTATCACACCTGTATTATAGACTCACGCAGTCGGTTTTCCGGTATTCCTGTAGATATCACCTGGATGCACACCAAGAATATTTCCGAGAATACATCGAATGGTAAATCCATGAGAGCATATGAGATAGTGTTTGTTCGTGCCACAGATAGCATTGAGAAATAATTTCGTTCGATCATAGATATCCTGAATAGAATCACCATTTGGTGGACGGAACTGTCATCGTGATTCATCCATAGTACGCAGCATTTCACTCGTCATGATTTCACTTTCTTTTCTTCATTCCCAGTCGCCATATTATCGCTCTTCGATCCTTGTATCGGTGAGAATTTTTTTGGTATCGATTCGAAGGTTTTCACAGATGATTTGCATTGTTTCTTGAGCTCGAAATGCTGGTGAACTGATCGCTTCTATATCTTTTCACATAAAAAATCATGGCTCTAGACCAGAAGAAAGTAACTCATATACTCTCTTCTTATGATCCCATACAGCAAAATATCAGTTCACGAACTTAAAAAGATTATTAAGTGCTTTTGTGTGGATATTGATACCACAAAAACAAGCGAGCTTTTGGGATATAATCGAAAGACGGTCAACCATTATTTCTCTATCTTTAGGAAAATAATCTACACGAATCGTATTGAGGCTTTCAAAGAAAAGATAGGTTGAGAAATAGAAGTAGATGAAAGCTATTTCTGAGCCAAGCGAAAAAGATGATTTGCAGGAAAACTTAAACGATGAAGATGAACCCTCAAACAGCCAGTATTTTGACTCATCAAGAGAAAAGATGAGAATGGAAGAGTAGAAATATATACAGAGATTATTCCGAATTGCAAAGCTGTAACACTCCGCCCTATAATACAGGGAAAAGTCAGTGCCCCATAATCCAAGGAAAAGTCAGTCTAGAGAATTCTATCCTATATTCGGATGGCTGGAAAGGATACGATGGTCTCGTAGATGTATGAATCGACAAGCACTTTCGAGTCAACCATGGTACAAGTGAATTCTCACTTGGGAATGGAATTCACATCAATGGGATTGAGAACTTCTGGAGTTTTACAAAGCGCCGATTGAACAAGTTCAACGGCGTGAAAGTAAACTTTCACCTTCATCTCAAAGAATGTGAATGGAGATATACCAAAGAAAGCTTTGAACTTGAGCAGGAACTTCTTACAATGATTAAAATCTTTTATAAAAAATCCAGAAAATCTTAGATATTTCTAAAATCTTCTGGTCTAGAGCCTAGCTTAATAACTGAAAGCTGAGCAATAAACAATGAAATAGCTTCTCAATATCTATTTGGAAATCGGTTTTCTATGTATTGAGCTATCTTTTGGAACATACTTATATTGGTTTCTTATCTCAACCTCCCAATTCCAAATAATCCACTTTCTCAAGCTTTGATCCAATCAATCCCTGCATATCTCCGTAGAGACGTGCAGTGTTGTCGATGACACGAGAGAGTTGCTTTTCACGAGCGCTCCACATTTTCTCCATGGCGCGCTTTTCACGATCGAGATCATCTTTCATGGTAGTGAATGCCTCGATGATATTCTCAATCTTTGCTTTAAATTCCGGAGAGATGAGATAGTTGTAGAGGACTTCCATTTTCTCGTCTTTCCCCTTGAGACTGTTGCGAGTCTTGGTGAGCTCGATCATATGAGCTCTGAGTGCAATCGTGAGTGGGAGGACTGATTCAGAATCGGTAACCCAGATGTCGCGATAGAGTCCAAACCTGTGGATGCCAGTAGGAAGTACCGATGATACAATTACAGAGACTCCAGCATTGACTCGTAGTCGATCTTCTTTGAGTTTGTCGACCCAGCTATCACTCCATGCCTTGGTATTTTTGGATTCCCAAGCAATAATGCCGACTGATTGCCCGAAACTATCACGAACTTCTTGGATGATATCAGCACCCTTGATACCTTTCTCTACATCTGAGATCAGATCGATCGGAAAATTACTCATGAGAAGATCTTTGAGAGCATCTTCTTGAATCTCACCTTGGATCTGCATCGATCCTTGGTTTGCTTTACGGTTAGCATCTTCGACAGCTTTTTGGGTCATCTCGAGTTGCTTTTGCATCTCTGCTATACGCTTGTCATACTCGATCTTCATCTTGTCATTCTCAAGGGATTGCTGTTTTTCTATTTGTACCTTGATCTCAGTCTCCATAGATTTTCGAGCTTCGATAATAGCTTGTTGCTTCTCGAGCTCCATGTTTTTTGCTTTCATCTCCATTTCTTGTTTTTCTCGGAGAAATTGGAGCTCTTTTACTCGAGCTTCCTCATCGCGTTTACGGAGTGATTCGAGCTCAACAGTTTGTTTGCGAGCTGACTCCTCCGCATCTTGTTTCGCTTTTTTAACTTCTTCTTGAGCCCACCCAAAAGCTCGCTTTTTCATATCTGCTTCGATCTCTATTTGAAGCTTTTTTTGAAGTTCTATCTTCATTTCTTCGAGCTCGTGTTTTTGTACGTCAGAGAGTGAGAACTGATGTCCGCAATTTGGACAAGTAATGGTGTTGGAGTGCATAAAATATTTTCCCTATTCTAGTGAAAAAAATAGATATTCCTAGGAATATCTATTTTTACTTCTTTTGATTGGAGGCTATTATCATTCCATGATAGAAGAGGAAGAGGATAAAGAGTGTCCCAAGAAGACCGGATGTAATGTTAAATACTCACATAATATTTCCATCTTTCATGCCTTCCTGACCGAATATCATAAGGATTATAGCTATTGTTATTCCACCGATAAGTACTCATATAAAAAATCCAACAATACTTATTGGAAATCATAAGCATAAATATCGTTCAATGAAATGCTTACCGTCTCATTGTTGATTTTTCCGATAGATAACAATCAAGCCAATAATCATTAGTAAAAGACTGATTATATCTGTGAGAAGTGCTATTTTAATATCGCCTTCATAAGGAAGCAGTCGGCTGGCGTATATTATACCAAAAATGATTGTAGTGCCAATCAGGTAATGAAACTGTTGTTTTTCACTTACTTTATTATCACGAAGATCTTCAGCAAGTTTGATATAGTTGAGGATATACATAACGTATGATGTTGGAAGGAAAGCTGAACCATATCGGCATAGTATATATTTTTTCTTCTTTTTACAAAAATCTTCACATACTCTTCACAGATTATAAACAAAGCTTGTAAGAGTAACGCTTTCATTTATACTCTTGCCCTCTTTCTTTGACTATCGTATGACTAGACTTAACATTGTGAATTTTTTCGATCATGAAGAAGAAGCAAAGATATATCTTCAGAAAGGCATACGAACCATCTTTAACAAGCAAACTTTGGTTCTCAACGATACTCGTTTGATGATCAAACAGGATATTATTCCTCATATTCCCTTTGTTGGATCATATGATCAGAGAATTCTTCCGATACTCTCGGATACAACGGTTGTTTTTTCAGATCCCTTTCAGAGAGAATCACATGAATATTTTGTATCTCTTGGATTATCGCAGGATGTTGAGGTGCTTACTCTCTCGAATAATCATCATATCTCTTTGACGGAAAATATTTTAGCTGATGATTGATTTATTGACCAGCTTCGAGATCGGAATTTTCAGAATATAGTCAACTTCTCCGTCAATGAACACGTTGAGCTCTTAGCCGAAAAAATAGGGGCAAAATGCCTTGTATCATCAGAGATATCAGCTATCGCGAATGATAAATTGAAGCTCAAACAGTTTCTTGAGCATTCAGGGCTTCCGACTATTGAAGGAGTCTATACAGATGATCCAGAAATTATTACATCATACTTTTGAAGGAAAGACCATTACTTTTTCAAAGACCCCCAAGGTGTCTCTGGTTATGGTTTCTGGAGTAATCAGAACAATACTCTCGAACAGATACTCTCGGAATACGGATGAAAAAATATTATCATTGAACGGGTGATTGAAAAAGAAAGCTCTCCGAGCGTGCAGTTTTTGATCTATGAGGATGCTGGCGAAAAATACGCTTGTATATTTGGATTTACTGATCAGATTTTGCAAGAATGACGATATTATCTCGGAAATCAATCACCGAGTGTATATGTTGACCACCACTATCTTCGATCTGAATTTATGCGTCAGTCTGAGATGATCATGCACTATCTCTTTGAGATTGGATATGTTGGGTTTTGATGAATCGATTTTATGGTCGGTGATGGTCAGATCTATACTACCGAGATCAATGCTCGATTTACCTGAGCAACCTATCCCGCGATTACTAGCTATCTCCTCTCCGACTCTCTCATAACTCCCTGGAAGTATATCACTCGTGAAGGAGTTGTTCATTCACATGCTGATTATCTTGAGCGATCTATTCAATCTCCTGATGAGTATGGCATGTTCCCACTTTGTATTGCACCTCTTGACGATCATGGGAGAGCACAGTTGCTCTTTATTGGTGAGTTTGATGAACATGATATATAAAAGTTGACTATTTTAAATATATACATATAATTTTTAATTTTTCTATTAAAAAGAATTATGCAAAAACTCACCATATTATCCTCCGTACCAGAATGAATCTTCGGAAGTATTGCGAATAATCCTGCTTTTGGATTTACTCAGGCCGAAAGCCAATCCGCTCTCAAAGATGAAAAACAGGTATTTATCGATGCAATAGGTATTCCAGATATTGAAAAGTACGTGAAGGTAGAAGTTCTGCGTGTGATGGATGGTATACCGAGAGATCATAGTGCTGATGCCTATATTCTTGGTGGGTCACCTGCTATGGTGACAGAGCGAGATCAGAAGGAATGGGTGGATCGATTGATACGTTTTGTCAGTGCAAAGGTAGAAGACGGAGCTCCACTCTTTGGTATATGTTTTGGGAGTCAAGTGCTTGCAAGTGCCGTGTGAGGTGAGGTTGATTGGATGAAAAAACGTGTCATCGGGAAGGGGAGTGTGATGGTTGATGGTGAGAATATGGATTCTCTCTGGTCTCATAGGCAAGCGATATTTTCACCTGGTGAAGCAAGGGTTATAGTTCCTCAGGAGCAAAATCTCATACTTCCAGATGACAGCGTACAAAGATCACCGATCCAGATGATCCAAGTTGCCAATGCTACTGGGGTACAATTTCATCCAGAATTCACACCAGAATTCACCAGTTTTCTTGTGAAGCTTATGCGAAGTCAGCTCGAATCAGAGTGACTCAAGCCAGATGAGATCCTCGCTCGCATGGATGCTATGAATGGGAATAATCCATCCAGTCAAATGTTACAGGGATTTATCAAAAAGTACTACAATATATAAAAGAGTCCATGTGGACTCTTTTATATATCAAGATATTCTCATATTTTCTCGCATTCTTCATGATTTTCGTATAATGAGATCAAGAAGTAACTCCGGAATGTCCGATCATCATCAAGACTCACACGATCACGACGCGCATCATGATGATGCAAATGAGTCCTCATCTGGCTTGGGGAGTATTTTTGTAGAAGAAAAATTACCTGAACCGATTGTGATAGAAGCAATTATGCAAGATCTAAAAGAGAGAGAAGATGCGAACGAACCAATTGATATGAATGAGCTTCAAAAGCATCCATCGACTCGATATGCGAGAGTTATGGATGAGCTCGCATCATCACAGGCGCAGGATTTGGCTCTGGGTCGTGAAGAGTGAGTTGTTCCAATCATCCCAACAAAACTTCATGTCTACAATGATGGTAGAGAGATACTGTCTGATCAGGTAGATTCGGATGAAAATATACAGCTTTCTCGAGAGTATCTTGAGAGTTCAGAGTGATTTCTCGTGGATGCACGAACAACCCTTCCACATACACGAGAGACCATGGATATGTTCGTGCCTTCTCGATCGATCGGTCGAAAAATTCTTCAATCATTGAAAATACCGATCGTAAAAGTAGTCCGACAAAAATCATTATGGTGATCATATTTTCATCGATTTCTCCTGCTTCTTCTGATTATACATCTTATTGGTGCTTGATTATTTATACTTGGATCATGGTCGATATTGTCTCTACGTGACGCAAATACCTACCAACAGAGATCACAATATTCAATTATTGCAAAGTACAGTTTTGGTATTGCTCATCTTTTTCTTGCGCCAGTGGGACATGCACTCGAATGAATACCACCCACAGAAAGCATAGGGAAAAATTTCACAGCTCTTTTAAGAATTACTCACAACAGTTGAATACTCCTTCGAGAGTGATCGCTCTTGGAAGGTGAATATCTTAGTAATTCCTCATCACAGGATCGTGAAGGATGAATCATGAGTATGCTCGTACAAACCTGATGATTGCAAACGGATATCGTTAAAACTTTTGATGGATGATCGGTGCATCTGCACAAGATGATAGAGAAAGCTCATAGTATCAGTGCTGACATGGATATTCTTAAGTGAAATATCGCTTTTGTAGATGCTACAAAATTACTGACTCTCAAGAGAATGGTTCGTTATTTTGCTGAGGGAGGGGAATATTATCTCTTGCATAAGGATGAAATACTCACAGCTATGGGTCGCAATAAGCCGATGAGATATCTCATACTCAATCAAAACCGTGATGAAATCAGAGCAAGTGGGGGGTTCCCATGAAGTGTGATTTTTCTTGAGATGAATCGATGAGCTATCACAAAACTTGAATCTCGGGATATCTATTTCTATGATTGGAAACTTTATCCATATCAGGTCGAGCCACCTCCATGAATTCGTGAACTCACTACCAATTATGGACTGCGCGATGCAAACTACTCTCCAGTATTTGCAAAGAACTTTTCAGTGATAAATCAATTTCATGAGCGTGCTGGTTATGAATCACTCGATGGTATCGTTGCTATTAATCAAGGAATTATTGAGGAAATTATCGATCACCTTGGTGGTGTGAATTTTCCTGAGATGCAGACGACAATTACAAAAGAAAATTTTTCACTCTATATATCGAGTATCGTTGAGGCTCAGATTGGACGAAAAGACTCGGCAAAGGATATACTTTTTGCCTTTCAAAAACATTTTCTTGATGCTCTTAGATCATCCCCTCATGCGTATTTGGATATCATTGATGAGACACTCAGTGCTATCGATCGTGGTGAAATTCTCGCGGTATGGTGAGACGACTCACTCTCTGATTTGAACGCAGCCTTTGAAGGAAATGCTCGAGCAATGAAAGATGGCTCGAACTGGATCTATCCAGTCTATACATCACTCTCAGGCAACAAATCCGATCGTTATATTCATCGATCTATCCGAATGACATCGAGTTTTGCAGAAAATTGTAATGCATCGAATGAAGTCGCCCTCACTCTCACTCACACTCTTGATGATCGGGGTGCAAAAGCAATAGGAGTACTTCAGCAATCACTCGGTCTTACAGGATCTCTCTTGGATGAAAAAGTGCGAATTCAAGGAAGTGGATCGAATATTGTGTACACACGCATTCTCGTACCAAAATGATCCAGTTTTACTCAACTTCCACAAGGTGCTACGAGGTTAAATGTAGAGAGTGATACTCCATTTGCCGATGCAATTGCTTTCAAAATAGAGACATCACGCTGAAAATCACAAATAGTAAAGTTCGCCTATAAGACCCCATCACTCAAGAGTTGTGATGTAACACCGATGATGATACGCCAACCATGACTCAAATCGGTCGAATTTATTTCTTGATTCAAAGACTAATGTTTACACTCTTTCCTCTCGATACACTTGACTCCCTTAAACTTGATCAAAGTATTCTCTCTGATATTGCTCGCATGGCAGATGAGGTGAGCGAATATGCGATGCGATGAATCGTACAACTTGGATTGGTGGATGACGATACGATGTCAGCCTTCAATGAACAATATCGTGGAAAATCAGGAACGACAGATGTGCTTTCGTTTCATTACTTCAATGATTTTTCTGGTATTCGAGATGATGAGATTGCTGGAGAAGTTGTCATGTCCCTTACGCGCATATCTGAGCAAGCAGTGGAGATATGACATAGCAAAGAAGCAGAGTTTTATCGACTTCTTATCCACTCACTTTTGCATCTTGTTGGATATGATCATGAAGATGACACGGATTATCTTGTTATGTTGCCAAAAGAGCGTACAATTATCAGCTTCCTCAATGAGAAGTACCAACTTTCTATTACGATATAACCGTTATGAAATGACGAAACAAGGATGAAATCCTTATTAAAACTCCCGAAGAGATTGAATGAATTCGAAAATCATCAAAGCTCGCTGCTTCAGTGCTTGATTTTATTGTTCCATACGTTGTTCCAGGCGTTACAACCATGGAGCTTGATAATATGATGAATGTTTACATTCAGCAAAATGGTGGAGTATCCGCATGTATAGGCTATCATGGCTATCCGCGCTACACATGTATATCTGTCAATGATGTAGTATGTCATGGGATCCCGAGTGAAAAACAGGTTCTCAAGGATGGTGATATTGTGAATATTGATGTCACAACCATCGTTGATGGATATTTTGGTGATACTTCTCGTATGTATTTGCTCGGGAATGTTTCGCGTGAAGCAAAGAAGCTTGTTGAGGTAACAAAAGCTTGTCTTGATATTGGTATCGAACAAATTCGTCCAGGAAATCACTTTGGTAATATCGGCTATGAGATTGCACTCTATGCTGAGCGACTTGGATACTCGGTTGTTCGAGATTTCACAGGGCATGGCACTGGAGTATATTTCCATGAAGCCCCAATGGTATTTCATAAAGCCCCAAAAAACAGTGGAGAATTGATGGAAGAGTGAATGATATTTACGGTCGAACCAATGATTAATATTGGAACTTATCACACCAAGATCGATCAAAAAGATGGATGGACAGCTCGAACGAAGGACGGAAAATGGTCGGCTCAGTATGAGCATACGATTCTTGTGACGAGTGATGGGTATGAGGTATTGACAGTTAATCCCTAAAGAAAAACCACCGCATGCGGTGGTTTTTTGCCGCATTTTTAGCGGCTATTGTTTGAATCATGGATCAGATATATTTGCCGAACATGACGCACTTTTTTCTGAAGAAACTTCGGTAGCGCCGAAGGTTTTTCTTTTCCTTGCAAGACCATCTGGCTTCGGTAACTCTCGACTTCCTGACGATCTCGCTCAATGAGACCATGGAAACGAGGATGCTTTTCAAAAAAGCTTTTTACTTCATGAGAAGTTGGTACTTCCTTTTTTCGAAGTAGTTTCCTTAATACAACGCGGACAGATGCAAGAGCTATTGTCACCCATTTCATAGTTCACCCCTTTGTCTTTTTTATTCCCTTCATTTGAGGGAGTTTGTTTTATGGAGGGAATATACCCTCCGTTGACCTTGACATTCTATGAGAAAATGAAAAATTGCAAATAACTATTGATCAACACAGTTTGGAATCTTATGGGCAAGGTTCAAGATGTGTTTGACCATCTACTCCATTATTGCGAAATAATCCGGAAATTACAGGACAACTGATACTAATCGCACTAATATCTGGTATAGAATTATAACGAAAAGCACCATTCACCCATGATTCTCATCACCATTCTTCTCTATCTCAATCTGAAGTTTGGTAGGATTGGAAAGAAATATTATCAGGAATCACAATAGATGTAAGACTATTATGACTGAAAGCGTCAGTTTCAACTATAACGTTATTCGTCTCTGGAAATGTCACAGATGTGAGTCCCTTGCCTTCAAAGGATCATCGAGAAATTCTTGTGACAGTAACATTGTCAATAGATTCCGGTATAGTAACAACCGATCAACAAGCTGAATTATAAGACAATATCATTCCATTTATATTAATAGAGAAACAAGGTCACCTTGCTTGTATCGACCATTCCGATTCAGTTCCATTAAAATATATTGTTACTTGTTTATTCTCATTTTCTTGCAGAAGAGCGGCTACTCTATATTCCACCTGATCGTCATTGTGAGTGATCTGACCACTGGTAACCCATGAACCTCCGTTAATACGCAACTCTCCGCCAACAACAGCAATATCTACAGGAGTAGAGATATGACTCGCTGTTACCACATTTGAAATAATATCCGTACCAAGAGGAGCGTTGGTCACGCTATATGGCGGTGAAAGTGATGGTGGAATAACAAGAGGTGGTGGAAGTATAATCCCTAACTCATGCTGTGACCCGACATAAAAATCAGTTGAACTCGTTGATCCTGTACAACCATAGGGAGTAACATCGAGAAAGCTTGACTGTGGAGTACAAGCTATACTCGCATATGGAGTCTCAAATGCTATATTCGATGGCATATTAGTACTGCCAGCAAGAATAGTAACGGGAGATTGATAGTTGCTATCTAGAATGAATGTATCAATCACATATCCATCCACCGTATCATCTATGAGTGACCCAGGAGTAATCGTCGTAATAGTCACTCCATAAGTTGCATAGAGAGATATAGTAAGAGGCCCTATATATCCATAGTAGGTATTCCCCATAATACTATACTCTCCCATAGTAAGTATATGACTTACCGGTCATCCTCCTCCACCTCCAGAATCACCACCCCCAGAACCTGATCCACTCCCCGTACCACTATTCATCCCCAAGAGTGCCTTCTCATCAAAGCTTCCATCCTTCAGAGAAAGAAGAGATCAAGTAGAGATATCCATGGATACATATTCATCAGCTCACTGTGATCCTACCATGATATCAAGCGTACTTGCATCACTCAAAGAGATATCTCTACTTCCTGTACCACTCACTCCATTCTGAAGAGGTTGCTTACTTCCCTTGGAGAGAAAGATTCAAAGTCTATCTCCTGCAGAGTAGGGATATCTCGAAGAGAGATCAGTAGTACTGCTATCGAGAGCATAAGCAGTATCCAAGGTATAAGCTTGAGAGAAGAGAGAAGGAAGATTGGAAGGGAGAGCAGAAGTCAGAGATTGCGAAGCAATCTCTTGTATCCTTCATCTCCCTGCAATCTCAATACTCCTCTCAAATCTTGGATTCTCAAGGTATGCCATGAACTGAGCTTGGTCGTAGTGTTGATTGACTCGATAGGTATAGGGTATATTGTCTTTTGGATCAAAGATCTTATCTGATCCATATCCAAGAGGATTTACCAGAGCAAGACTCATGAATCATTGGTATCCGATGAATGATCCACTCACACTAAGAGAGACACTATCTGCTATAGGTGTAGGAAGCTTTCGAAGCTGTGCACTGGTAATTCTCGCACTCTCTGACAATGTCTTAATATCACTAATTCTCTTTCCATCTCTTGCTACTGATGACTGATGACTCATCACGACAAACCCTATCACGGATAGTATAGAGAGTATGGTAATAACTACTATGAGTTCTGTGAGAGTGAAACCACTCTTATTTCAAAAACCCCTCTTCTTTCAAGAAATTCTCTCCTCTCAAGACTCCCTCTCCTCTCAAGACTCCCTCTCCTCTCAAGAATTCTTCTTCTCTCAAAAGACTCTTTTGAGAAATTGAAACGATGACAGATATCACATAATATTGAAAACAGATTACTCAGAGTATTCCAACATACTTTCATCAGAAAGACAAAAAATATCACAGATAAAGTGATATTTTGGGTGGACAGATATGTTATTTTAGTTTTAGAAAAACTTGTATTCGATTTTCTCTGTGTACAATAGATCCTTGTTGTTTATCAATGTTGATCTGCCATGAAACATATTCACCTCCAGATAGAGAGATTTGAGCGAGATGACCGAGTGATTCTACGAGATACGGACATCACAATTTCGGAGTGAGATCGTCTTGGTCTCATCGGTCCGAATGGAGCTGGAAAATCTACTTTTCTCGGTCTTTTGACTGGTCAAATCCCCCTTGTTCATGGCAATCGAGAGAGCTTTTCTGGGCTTGAATTCGCAACACTTGAGCAGATCGTATTTGATGATGAGTGAGTGTTGGTTCGAGACGAGCTCGAAAAAGCATTTTCTGGACTTAAAAACCTTGAGCAAGAGATTGATCATGCTCATCAGAAAATGGTTGAGGGGGATGATGATGGATCGATATATTCGCATCTTATAGAGCGATATTCGCTTCTTGGATGATATAGTTATCATGCGGATGTTGATAGAGTTGCTCGATGAATTGGGATATTTGATCTCCTCTCACGCCCTCTTCTTGAAATTTCAGGGTGAGAACGTACCAAGGTGGCACTTGCGAAAATTCTCCTATCCAAGCCTGAGTTTCTCCTCCTCGATGAGCCAACGAATTTTATCGACATTGATGCTCTTCTTTGGCTCGAAGAATATCTATCAAATGAATGGAAGGGTGGATTTCTTATTATTTCTCATGATCGTACTTTTCTGGATGTGACGACGACTGAGACTCTGGTTATCAATGAATATTCACAGGTGGTGCGCTATCATGGAAATTATACCCAAGCAAAACAAGAGAGAGATAAGCAGTATGGTCTTGATCTCAAGAAATATGAAGAACAGACAGAATTTTTGAAATCTGAAAAAGATCTTATCAATCGATTTCGAGCTGGATCACGCGCATGATTTGCAAAATCCCGCGAGAAGATGCTCGAACGTGTCGAAGTGCTTGATCGACCACAGAGGGCAGAATGAGCACAGTTTGTCTTTACTATGAGCGAAATTACTGGGAATAAGCTTATTGAACTAGAAGATGCTTTTATCGGTCGCAAGGATCCACTCTTTTTTATTCGCCAAGCGATCCTCACAAGAGGTGAACATATTGGGATTGTTGGCGAGAATGGAGTAGGGAAGTCTACACTTATTCGCACAATCCTCGGGGAGATTCCTGTACTTGATGGTATTGTGAAGGTAAATCCATCGGCACAGATAGCATATTTTAGTCAGATGCACGAAGAGCTCACTTCATGATTGAATGTATATGAGCTCTTCGAGAAGCATGGACTTGCAACATCCCATTCACAACTTGCAGGTCTTCTCGGTGGATATGGGATAGGATATAACGATCTCTCCAAGCCTCTCAAGGAATTTAGTGGTTGAGAGAGAGCAAAGATTTCATTTGCACTCCTTGGTCATCATCCGAGTTCGCTCCTCATTCTCGATGAGCCAACAAACCATCTTGATATACTCTCTCGAGAGAGTCTTGAACAGGCGCTCTGAAAATATGAATGATCGATTCTCTTCATCTCCCACGATCGATATTTTGCGAATGCTATCGCTGAGAAGCTCTGGATTATTGAGGATGGAGATTTAGTTATTTCGTATGGAAATTATGATGATTATCTCTACAAAAAAGAACATGGACTCTCCTATGATATGAGCCTCGTCAATATTGATAAGGAGGCTGAAGCAATGCTCATCGATGAGTTAGGAGAGAGAGAGGTGGAGAGACTCAAGAAGAAGTTTGGAAATAGGAAGAAATAGCCTGAGAATGTGACTAGAAAAATCCTTCTCTTTGATATTTTTCAATAAATAGCTTCCTTTCCTCATCAGACATTCTCTCAAATTCTCTGATGCCCTCGTCCAATCCATCGAGAATTTTGATGAGTTCCCAGTAGCTTCTGAGGAATTCAAGTTGATTTTTTGGGTCGATTTTTTCAAGAAGTTGAGAGATAACAATACTTTGATGCTCTGCAATCTCTTTGAGAGAATAGTGACGTCCTGTGGTGGATGATAAAGATGTATGCACTGATATTAGTCAAGTTTTGTTATATACATCACTGATAAGATCAGTGACAGTTTGTGCAATTGTTCGTCGAATATTTGGAGTATTAATCTGTTGCGTTCTTTTCGTATAATCAAGAATACGATCAAATCCTGTAGCTTTTTCTTTATCAAGATTGATAAAAGTATGTTTCCCCTGGTAGAATCAATTGTTGTGATGGAATAGAAGAGTATCTTCTTCTTGTATATTGATGAGATACTTACTCACTTGTTTTATCTGATTTTGTATATTTTTGAGATGTTCATCTGAAAATGGTACCGCATGATTAGTTCATACATAGAGAGGATAGAAAGAGTTGTACATATATTCGTAAAAGAGAAATAAAATTTTTAGAGATCATCATCCGAGCACCATTGATGATATGGTGTTGTCCTTAGAATGAAGTCAATTTTTGTTCTTGCTTCGTCGATAAGAGCCCATATTTCTCCATTTGCTTCGTAGGTTCTGAGAGCTTCAAACTGCTTATTAGTTTCGTCTGTTAGGAGTCTCAGGAGGGTGATAGTGAGAATTTTTTTGAATGCCTCTCATCGAAATGTATTCCCTTGAGCTATTGAGCTTTGCATTCTTTCTCTTGTGAGCGTCACTATATCGAGCTCTGATCTTGTTTCATGAGTATCTCTTACTGAGATGGAAGAGAGGGGATCAATCAATCCAAAGGCAATATTTGCATTGCACTGTGTGCGAAGTGAAAGGTTGTATGTTTCGTTCATAGAAAGTTTTTTGAGTAAATAAAATCCGCGAGTTCACCTGATCTCAGGGTACGTCTCGCGGATAAGCAATTTGATTTTTTGTTTTCTATAAATATGCCTTCCACGACGGAGGCATCCACATTGGGACAAGTGTGAAATAAGAAAAGAAAATCATATATTGTATATTGCTGTAATGTTCTTTATTTTTTGAGGAAAGTCAAATTTTTATGCAACGATCATCTTGAGTGCAGTGGGATCAAAGAGGAAGAAATATCCGAGTATCAGCATGATGATACCACCAATTGCGAGACAGTATCGTGTATACTTGCTCGTGAGATGGAGATATTTGAACGCATAGAGTGCAATACCAAATACAAGAAAATCATCAAACATATAAAAGAGTGTGTAGAGTCCGATATATCCTTGCTTTGCAGCAAAGCCGAGTGAGCTCATTTCAAGAAGCTTGGTGAATGCTTGAGGAATGCCGATAGAACAAGCAAACTCGATCACATTGACAGAAAAAGCTATACCAATGGTCGTCAGGAAGATAGCAATACTCATCGGTGCTTCAGCGATTTTTTTGATCTGCTGTGTGAGTTTGCGTTTTTGGTCGACACTCGTTACTTTGCATTCTCCGTCTTTGTTCGTAAAAAACTCATAGAGGAAGAATCATCCAGCAGCGAGAGATATAAGTCCAATAATAGGTGTGACGATATGATCAAGCTTCACAAAATCCCAAGTCTTGTACCAGACATTGAGGATCATAAAGTACATTATTGCCTCTGCAAGGATAAATATCCCCGCTATCTGAAACATCTTTTTTCGAGATCCAGACTGGACAAGTATGGAGAGGAACATCACGAGTACCCACATAGCACATGGATTGAATCCATCGACGAATCCAAGTACAGCTGCAAGAATTGGGAGAGAATATTCTTTGAGGTTGATGATACCTACGAATGGAAGATCCACATACATAGCATTCTTATCTATTTCACAACCTTCTGTTGTACATCCCTCACCACTTTTTGTAGAAGAGAGTTTGTCTTTTGCATTTTCAAAAAGAGAGCTTTCTTTCATAGTGGCTACTCATTCTTTGATCATCCTTCCAGTCGTCTCAGGACTCTGATATCCTTCGATAATCTGATTCCCTACGAGAAGAATGGGAGTTACTTTACTGAGGTTATTTATCTGAGTAAACTGATCATAGAGAGCTGCATTTTCAGGAAGATTGATATCATAATATCGTGGCTTGATCGCACTACCACTTGCAAATTCTGTGTCGAGAAATTTCTTGAGTGATCTACAGTGAACACAGTCAGGACGGGTAAATACAGAAAACTCAAGGTGTTCCTGGTTGATACTGCTGTGTGATGTAGGAGCTGATTGAGTCGATACTTGTGTGGGCTGAGGAGTCTCAGCTGCCAATACGATGTCATGAGATATGAATCCTCCGATCGTGCTCAGAGCGATCAAAAGGGTAGTGCCGAATTTCTGGAGATTTGAGTGCATAGATATAAAAGGAAAGCATGGAGAGTATAGATTATTTAGATATTTTTACAATGAAAAGCCCCGTCGTTTGACGGGGCTTAAGCCTAACTGCTATTTACAAAGAGAAGGAAGCATATGCAAATGCACATACTTTCTCGAGAATCTCTTCGCTTTTTTTCAGCTGTGCGCTGATTGGTCCTTCTATGCCGTACTGATAGCTTAGGTGGTTATCAATAAAAGTGCATATCATGCTCGCACTTGGTTTATGCTCCAGAAAATATCTCCGTGCGGGATACGTATTGAGATAAAGCGGCACGAATAATAACATGTATTTATCCCATGATAGCCTTCTTTGGTTATGATTAGTAGACCAAGAAAGACAGATAACAAGGCGAATATTTGCTCTCAACTCAGCTTTAAGTTGAGTTGAGAGATACGATGTTAGGGCTGGTATTTCGCCCACCTGTTTGGCTTTGCTGCTCATTGTGAGCCTCCTTTTTGTTGATTTGTTTCACCATCTTATGATAAATATATATTTGTCAAAAAATTTTATTATAAAATTGACAATAAATAATTTATGTATTTTCAGATTATTTACCCTTGCTTTCATTGTGATTCAGATGATACAATACCTAACTTCATATTCGCAGGCAGAGCGATATCAATATATTTTGGATATTCGAGTTTGAGTCGATGCATCGTCTCGGTGAGTTCTTCGATGGAGGTATCCGATCGCATGCGAGTATTGTAGAGTTTTTCTTCTCCGATTGTACTCATAGTGAGCCCTTGGTAGTCATGTCCAGGATAGACACGAGTTGTGTCAGGGAGTGTGTAGAGTTTTGTGATGCTTTGATGGAGTTTCGCAGGAGATCATTGTTGAAAATCCGTCCGACCGGTCTTGCGAATGAGGAGTGTGTCTCCTGTGAAGATCATATCTTCGATGAGATAGCTCGTACATCCATCAGTATGTCCTGGAGTAGCAAATGATCGAACATCGATAGACCCTACACGGATAACTTCGTTATCCACAAGCAAGATATCAGGCTGAGCAACTGCCGCACCTATTCCCATGACAATCTTTGCTCAGGTTCTCTCACGGAGCACACCACTGCCGGTGATATGATCTGCATGAATATGTGTATCGAATATATGCGTGAGCCTCAGTCAAAGCTCACTAATGAGTTTGAGATCGCGATCAACTTGGTCAATAACAGGATCAATAATGAGTGCTGATCAGGTATTTGTATCACCTACGAGATAGCTATAGGTCCAGGTTTTTTCATCGAAGAGTTGACGAAAGAGAATGTTGGAAGGCATAAAAAGAAATGAAAATAAATACATGTGATTGAGAAAAGAGGGGTTTAGTGTGGCCACCATATTGTCACACACCATCGTCAAGCTGTTTTCATAGATTACAGAGAGAGAAATTCACGACCAATCATGATGAGCGCCATAGCCATAGTAAATATACCAAAAGCTTTTGAGAGTATTGTTGTTGGTATTCGTTTTTGGAGTATGAGTCCGAGTATGAGTCCCACGATGGCGAGGCTAATGCTAGTAGTTATCAAGGTTATATGCTCGTTCGAAAATTCATGTGGGAGTCAGCTGAGAAACCCTATGCCAGAATTCATCGTAATAATCACGAGAGATGTAGCGACAGCACTACGAAGCGTCAGTCATTCGAGTGCCATAAGTGCTGGAACGATGAGAAATCCACCACCAGCACCAACCATCCCAGTGATAGCACCAACTATTCATCATTCAAGTGTTGTGATGAGATGTTTTTTCCACCCAATGATACGAGCACCTTCTTGAAGATGATTTATTTTTCTCTTACATACTATGGAACATCCGGCAGCAAACATGATCAATCCAAAGAGGAGTAATACGAGTGTTCATTTTTCAATAAGTCCGATATGATCAGGAATGCGCTCGATGAGGAAATGACGAGAGAAATAGGTAGCGAGAAGAGACGGTATTCCAAATATGATCACTTTGTCCCAAAGAATCTCTGAGTTTTTGATTTTTGTGAGTGCTCCCACAAAAGCGGTGCTACCAACAATGATAAGGCTATAGTAGGTTGCTTCGAGAGGATTGATATGAAAGAGATACACCAGTATCGGTACGGTCAGGATCGCTCCTCATCCTCCGACGAGTCCGACTACCATACCCATGATGATCATCGAGAAGAAAGGAAAAATCATAGATATGGGAGAGTTACATATGTTTTTGTAGGAGTGATACGAGATCAGTGACAGAATGCACGCCGGAAGTTCGCTCGATGATCACACCATCTTTGAAGAGAATCATTGTAGGAATACTTCGTATTGCAAGTTGTTGCGCAATATTTGGTTCATTATCGACATTGTGCTTCATGATACGAGCTCGATCTCCGATTTGTTTTGCGAGATCTTCGAGAATCGGTCACATCATTTGGCATGGGCCACACCATGGAGCCCAGAAATCTACGAGTACAAGACCTTGTGATGTATCACGAGCGAAGTTAGAATCAGTGGATGTAAGAACAGACATAGAAAACAAGTGAAAAAATGAAAAAGAGAAGTTATGCTAAATAGGATATTTGAAATGCTTGAGTAATCTCGAGGATTTTCGACCGAGTTTCATAGAGGGATTTGATGCTCCCCGCAACGTTGGTTGCTTGTTTCCCATTTTGTGCGAGCCATGCACACGCTTGCCCACTGCGAGCTCCGGTACGACAGAGGATGTAAACCTCTTTTTTGAAATCAATCTCTTGATACCGATCAGGGAATTGGGAAATTGGAATGAGTTTTGCTTGAGGGATTCGGATCATATCCCATTCATTCTGTTCTCGCACATCGATGAGCTCAATGTTTGGATTTTTTTGAAGAATTTGCTCGAGCTGCATTGCGGATATTTCTTGGTACATAGAGGTGAATTATGGGATAAACTTTTTTGTAAGGAACATGCTGGTAAGCATACTCACAAGGAAAATCAGGGTGAAACTCTGATGGAATATAATAGCACCTACAGCTGGTCCGGGACAGAGACCGCCGAGTCACCACCCGATACCAAAGAGTATTGATCCAATAACTAGTTTCTTGTCAATTATTCCTTTTCTCTCCCATGAGAAATACCACTTTTCCGCAAAGAATGGCTTTGGATGTTTCTCGAGGATAAAGTGTCCGAGGAGTGATATACTGAGCGCGCCTATCATGACAAAGATGAGGGTTGGATCCCAAGTGCCAAATATATCAAAAAATCATCGTACGCGATCGGGTGAGAGCATATCCGAGTAAGCAAGTCCATATCCGAAGAGCCCACCAGATAGGAGCGAAAGGAGAGCAGATGTGAGGTGTTTCATATACTACAAGAAGTTATGAAGCGTGACAGTAGCGATACCACTCGACACAAAGAGAAGTGTTGCGATGATCGATCTCTGAGAGAGTCGACCGATGCCACAGACAGCGTGCCCACTTGTGCAACCATTTGCGAGCGTTATACCGATACCTACGAGTATTCCACTTATGATTGCTATGGTAGACGATGTTTCCGTATTTGAGGGGATATATGCACTATGGTTGAGAGTATAGAGCCCGACTCCGACGGGTATACCGAGGAGAAATGTATAGCGCCATATGCCGTGTTCACCGCCAGGAAGGACTCACTTGAGGATGCCTGATATGCCCATGACACGCCCGAGTCAGCCAGACATAATAAGTGCTGCTATACCGATGAGTATACCACCGATGAGAGCATGAATATAGAGAGGATTCATAAATTTTAACATTGGTTATTGCAATAAATAGTGGCGAGAGATTTCAGCATCTGAGATATACGGTTATCTTGGATGCGGTAGTACACAAAGATGCCATCTTTACGACTCTCGATGAGTCATTCTTGACGCATCTTAGCGAGGAATTGTGAGAGCTGTGATTGAGATATGCTACAGAATTTCTCAAGATCGCCGACACTCATTTCTCCTTCAGAGAGTTTACAGAGGATGAGAAGCCGCTTTGGATGAGCGAGGAGCTTGAGAATCTCTGCTACTTCGGAGGCTTTTTGTTCGAGTTCATTCATATTATAAAAATGTAATGTATTTTCATATTATAAAAATGTAATGTATTGTCAAAAGAAATTTGTTTCCACTTATGAATTAATATGAGTGATGCTATTCATATTGATTGTGATGAGTGTTAAAAAACTTCCCAATGTCTAGGCATTGGGAAGTTTTAATTGGCTTATTTGTAAGAGCTTTTCTGAAATGAGGCTAAATTGTTCAATTTGTTGTTCTAGTCTTTGATTTTGTAATTGAGCAACTCTGATAAGTGTCTCATCCCCTGAGAGAGTATGAGAAACAATAAATTGATTATACTGGAGAAAGATAATATATTTTTGTATTGTTTGTTGAAGAGAAGTATTTATTCGTATAAGTTGTTCATGGAGGTATGAGTATTCTTTACGCAAGTGTCATATTAGTTGATCTCGCATAATCTCTTCAGTTGGTTTTTCGATTCTTCATAAGTAGTGCACTCTTACTCAAGATAAGTTTTCTCTGGAGTTTTGAAGATTCTGTAGTAGAGCTATATTAAAAATATAGAGAACTCGATCAATATTTTTTACTGATTTACATGCACTATTAATGAGTTTTACATGTTCGACTACACTGAATAGCTCAAAATTTGAATCTATAAAAAAATAAAAAAGTTGTTTATGACAATATTCTAAGCGGGATATATAGTATGTAGTCCATTCTTTAATAAAAAGCAATCGAAAAGACATGAGATAGTATGATGCAAATAATCACCATAGAATAAGTGCTATACCAAGTGGTCATCCAAATATCACAAGATAAATTCATAGTCAAAATAGTAAAAATATTAGGAAAAATACAAGAGATTGAAAACGAATGTTTTCTGATTCATTCGCATTTATGACACCACGGAACAACCTGCAGCAGAAAACAAGCATTATTACTAAGGGGAGTACGGGGAGTGTTAGTAATCACAATAACACATCAGTAACAAGAAGGTTATTAATATGTTTTACTGGAAATATAGATACTATGAGATTAGATAAACTCATTAGTCGTTTTTTATTTTCACAAAACGAGCAAAATTCTTGAATAAAACCTATATTTTGACCTTCAATTTTTTTAAGAATTTCATCAATATTAGGTATGGTATATCTTTCTTCCGATTCTACCATAAGATTATCATAATTACAAAATATTAGTTTAGATTACCAAAATAGTACATAGGATATTAAACTATATAGTGCCCAAAGAGTATGCTATTTGGCTCTAGACAAGCAAACATTTGAATAATTGAGCGTTTCGCTAATCTTCTGAGAAGGAGCCGTAAGGCTTCTTCTTTCTTATTGCGATAATTATACCGAAACTCACATTCTTTCAAATGAAGATGGAATTTGTCTGCTCGGATTCAGTTTAATTTGATCATTCTTTGTTTTGCAAAACTCCAAAATGCCTCTATACCGTTTACATGACTTTTTCATCTCGCAAACTTAACGAAGTGTATGCCTGTGGTGCATTGTGTGAATGAAACACTCTATAATGTTCGTATCCATTGAGTATAAGCCCATCATAACTTGTCCAACCATCAGAGTTGACCGTGGATCATTCCAGAACTTTTCCTTGTATAGTATAGGCATTAATGAGTCTCTACTACAATCTGGAACAATACTTACAGAGACATTTCAGTTTCTTTTCTGAAGTCCAAACACTGTGGTGTTTTTCCAGCCGCTCACCTTCATTGTTTTCCTCTGACTCGTCTTGCACCGAAGTAACTCTCATCAACTTCAAATTCTCAGAATTCTTTTCAAAACTTTGATGATTCTTCAATAGATATTCTCACAATTTCTTCTCGAAATATAGCATAGTACCTGTTAATAGTGTTACGAGATATTTCGAGAAGTTCTGATGTTTGAGTAGCAGTAAAGTCTCCTAAAAATAGCTTCAAAATTTCTCGTATTTTCTCAGAGCTGATTTTACTGTATTTAATCATATGGAACTAGTGTAAGAAGATAATTCTTCTTGTCTAGAGCCGCTATTTTTCTATTTAGCCTGATTCCTATGAACATTTCCCAAGATTCATTGTTTTAATGAAAACCCCCATCTTTTTGAGAAAAGACGGGAGTTTTTTAGTTCTTTTTGGTGCCCAGAAAGGGATTTGAACCCTCACACCTTGCGGCATACGCGTCTGAGACGTACGTGTCTACCATTCCACCACCTGGGCATATCTGTTTGTACTGATCAAGAAGCATCGGTACGTGCACCCCTCTCACTTTGCTCGGGGGTACGGCTCTCGAATATTCGCTTCACTCATTTCGAACCGCACGTCTACCATTCCACTATTTGGATATGGTATGATTTCGCAACGGAATTATATAATCTTTTTTTCATTTGCAATCTTTACTTCCATCAAAAGCTCGTATAATCAATTTATCCTTCATTTTTTCTATGGATTTGCCACGAATGGTTCTCGATTGATTGAAATGATCCTATGTTGTTTTTATGACGAATACATCATTGACACTCTATCCTCTCTGAACGGGTTTGATCAATGATACCTGGATTACCAATACTCAAGAGAATAACAAACGCTATGTTGTACAACGACTCAATACAAAGGTATTTCCATCATATCAGTCCATAGAGAACAATCTTCGTTTAGCAAAAGAAATACTCTCCGATAAAGACTATCTTCTTTTTCTTCCTATTGAAAATACGAACGGAAATCTCCATACAACTATTGCTGATGAGATATATCGTGTGACTGAGTTTTCTGAGGGAAGTCAGGTATATGATGCCCCTCCGAGCGACCAACATATTTACGAGGCTGCAAAGGCATTTGCAACTTTTACCCGCTATCTTGAGCGAGAAAGGGTAGGGGAGTTTGAGGAGACGATCGTAGATTTTCATAATCTTACGAAGAGATTTGCTGATCTGGAAAAGGCATGGGAATCTTGTGAAGATCAGGAGAGGCGATCACAAGCGGAGCCCCTCATGAATTTTGCTCTTGCTAATTGTTGGATTGTTGATTTATATACTCGGTCAGTAAAATCTATTCCGAAACGGATATATCATCACGATACAAAAGTAAATAATATTCTCTTCAAGACATGAACAACACAGGTAATCGCCCCGATTGATCTTGATACGATTATGCCTGGATATATTTTCTCAGATCTTGGCGATATGATCTGGTCGATTGCTGCTTGAGTCGATCACAGTAATCTTGATCTTACATCCATTGTAATTGATTGATCTCGATACGACGCTATTATGAAAGGTTACCAAGAAGGAATTTCAGAAGCCTTAACATCCGAAGAGAAATCACTCCTTCCTTATGCCGGACTTGTTATGTCCTACATGCTCGGTTTACGATTTTTGGCAGATTATCTTATGGGTGATAGTTATTTTAAGGTATCGTATATATGAGAAAATCTTGATCGAACAACAGCACAATTTCGAGTGGCGAAGCTTCTCATCGATGATGGTTTCACTCCTATTTGTTAGATTTGACAAATATTAAAAATAGCATAAATTATATTAATTCTTAAATTTTAGCATATGGCATGAGGTGGATGACATGGAGGTCATGAGAAAGGTCATGGTGGCTGAGGCGGTGGAGGAAGTGGCGGATGAGTCATGAAATGATTTGCTATCACTGGGGCACTCTGAGCTACTGCGGTTGTGTGAGGTGCTGCGGCTCTTGGTGGACTCTTTCTCTGACCAATTGGTGCCATTGTTGGTGGTGTTGGAGCTGCGGTTGCTGGCATAATGTGATGAAAAGCGTTGATAAAAAAATAACATTTGTGTAAATATTTGGTGGAGAAATTCGTTTTCTCCACTTTTTTTGTATACTGAATTTCTACCCATCTTTTCTATGCATTTTCTCAATCGAATCATATTTGCCACATTCTTTTTTCTTTGTTCTACAGTGAGTTCTGTATCAGCTCTCGAGATTATACCGATCTCATCAGAGAATGGCGTCCTACTCTCGAGTGTCCGTGATGACAAGTATGCAAAAAATTCAAAGGTATACCTTGTTGAAACGAATCTCGCGAGTGGTGCAACGATTCGCTCGAGTGCTACTCTCGTTGACGATCAAAATGCTCAATCGCCAGGATTTATGCTTCGGCCACTTGTCTCATCTGTAACATCAAAGGCACCTATCGCAGCATCGCTATGTGACCCAAAGGATAAAATAGTTAATGCATGAGTGCAAGTAGCGTCACATCTTGATCTTATGAGCACATCGAGAACTCCATTTGCACTCTTGAATGGACAGTTCTTCGGGAATTATTATGCACTCCAGCCAGGTTATACTTCTCGGCTTGCTTTTGGTGTATTTCAAGATGGTGATGTCCTTTCACTTGGATATGGTCGCATCGAGGCATATCGCAAGAAGATACTGACAATCTCATCAAAATGAGCTCGTATTCAATGATACAAGCTCTCAAATGCCTATGCTCTCAAATGAGAAACAGGCTCACTCGCGATCGTCGGTCTTCATCCACTCGCGAATAAAGATTCACGATCAGAAAGTAATCTTGGTCGTGTCTATGTTGGTGTTGGTGGTGCGAAGATTCGTGGCGGATGATCTTCAAAGATATACTTTCTCGTTGCGACTGGCATAGAGGAACGAGAAGCTTTTGCTATCCTTCGCAAAGCATGAGCTCGTGAGACAATGATGCTCGATGGGGGATGATCGACGCAGATCTGGGCAGCCGGACAGTCTCGTATATCCTCATCTCGTCCTATTCCGCACGCAATAGCTCTCTTCTCAGCTAATCGTTAGAAGAATTTTTCATGGATTCTTCGTACTGCTTCATATATTTTTCAAAGATGGCGGAAATTTGATATTCCCGGGTTGTTATCTTTTGATGCTTACCTGTTTCTATTCTCTCCTTTAAGTTGTTTCTCTCATCCTCGGATGCAATCCAAAGAAAGAAAAATATTTTTTCGTAGGCTTTCTCATTCTCCATCTGTTTATCAGCAGTCATATTACGAAGATGAAGATACCAGTTTTTTGATTTTTCTTGTTTTGTTAAAAGAGTCTCAAAAAGTCCAATCAATCATCAAATTCTTTGAAAATCTCACTTATTTACATGAAGTTTTCGGTCGAGATGAGATGCACTCTTCCCTCCAAGAGTATGGGTATAAGAATTATTTATACTCGCTAGCTCCCGCAAGGATAATCTTGTTGTATTTTTGTCTTTTATTTCTGATCCTATGTATTGAATTTTTGTGGGCATATCCATATCTTTGTCATAATTTCCACCGTATAATTCATCATAATATATAGTATCCACATCTCAGATAGATGCTTTCCCCCAATCAATTATATATGGTGTGTACTCTAAATTTTCTGTTTGTTGAAACATGATATTTCGAGGATTGCCCGATAAATCCCTGTGATGTAGTGATATTTTTTGTAAATCCTCTATAAAGAGCCGAATTTTTGATCGAATTTGATATTTTTGTACATCTGTGAAAAGTTCGATTTTTGAAAGATATTTTTTATAGATACCTTCAATAGCTGGGTAAACTTTTCTTCATCCGTCAAAATAATACATTCACGGATTCTCATTAATAATACCTTGTTTGCAAAGTTCCAGTAGTATAAGATTGACTTGATCTTCCGCATGTGAGTCATTTTCAAAATGTATATTTCCATCCCGGTTTATAAGATATGAGAAAATGGTTTCAAAATTTGGCAGGTCCCGTAATAAGAACTGCTCTGCAATTTTCTCCAGTGTCATACAATAGAGGGTTTTTCCATTGACGCGCTCCATTACAAGATAGCCATCTATATTATCTTCGTCATTCTTTTGATTAAAGGAATCTATGAGATAAGGTACCTTTATGCCAGAAATACTTTCTCTGGATACATCGTAAGCAAGCTGATGCATACTTTCCTCATTGTCCTTAGAGCTTCCTGGGCGTTTCTTTGCGACGACAACCATCATACCATTGAGATCGATGTAATAAATCTCTCATTCTTGGCCACGAGTAACAGGAGTCGTATCGGCAATTTGGGAGAGAACTTGCTTGCGAAGAAGTATTTTGAATGCTTCTTCTTGATCTGCTCATGTAAGTACATGTTTCAATACATCCATCTTCTCTTGAGAAGAGAGTTCATTTAAAAGTGCTCCAACTTTCGCACCAATGCCTTGAATCGTATCTTGTGAACGAGCAGAAACTTCTTGATCGAAGTTTGCTTGTACTTTTGTTAATGGAGGGGTAGTACGAGGGTGATGTGGGATCGATATGTTTGGCATAATATTACGTATTTGCTGTTCATACTAACATAGTTTTTTATTTTTGTAAATAAAAAACGCTTTTATTTGGATTTATCATTATTGAAGAGAGAGCGTAAAAATTATTTGTAACTATAGATTTATATCGTATAGTATACGCGTGTCCAAATACCGACACATGATGTTATGTTTTCATTCCCTGGGCAATTCGGACTCTCTGGCATGATGATATTGTCCATGAAAATGGTGCAATAGAATCACTGATAGTAATATCTTCAGTAGCCGTTCTCTTTGGGTGGACTTGAGAATACCAGCCTAGGACTTCAGGACGAAGTCACCTCCTACGCAGGATAACCCAAAAATAGTCGACCTGCAACGACCATTTGATCCCTCAATGCATTGCAGCGAGGGGTTTTGAATAAAAATGCAAGGAGAATAAATATGATAATCAATCCAAGAATTTTGAATGTAGAGTTCATTCAGAGCCCGATTTTTTATCAACTGTCTCATGATATACCTATTGCCTTTCTCGCAGGATATATTTTCTATGCTCAGATTGAAGTAGAGTATCATGAAAAAAGCAAAGTAACGGTTATGATTGATCGACAAGTGATTGTTCGTGCGAATGTAAAGTCAATTCGACGTGGACGCCGTAAAATAAGAAAGATGGTTCGGAGATTCGAATGTTATCTTTATATGCAACATAAACCAGCTACAGACCCAGATTTTGTAAGGAAAATTTGTGGTTTCCCACACTAACGAAAGCCCCCATTTGGGGGCTTTAATATTCTCTCTTCGATGGACAGCTTTGTGCGAGAGGACACTCACTACATCGGGGATTTCTTGCAGTACACATATATCGTCCGAAGAGGACAATGGCATGGTGAGTTTGGCTTTTTTGCGATGTTCCGAGATGCTTTTCGATCCACTTGTCCGTCTCTTCAGGGGTTTTGGTATTACAGAGTCTGAGTCGATTAAATACTCGGTGAATATGTGTATCGACGCCAATGTAGGGGAGATCGTAGAGATGTGAGAGGACGACTTTTGCTGTCTTGATGCCGACTCAGGGGAGGGTGATGATTTCTTCGATCGTATCTGGGATGAAACTATCAAAATCTTCTCTCAAAATCTTTGCTGTCTTGAGGATATTTGCTGATTTGTTGTGATAAAAATTTACCCGAGAGAGATAGGATTCGATACGATCTATTGTCCAATCTTTGAGGTCCGCTGGTTCTCGTACGAGTGCAAAAAACTCGGGAGTAACTCGATTGACCTGTTTGTCCGTCGTCTGAGCAGAGAGCATCACGGCCATCAGGAGCTGAAAAGGTGTCTCATAGACGAGTTCAATTTGCTTCTCCGGATAGAGTGCGAGGATCGCATCGAGGACTTCTTGGATGCGGGCTTTTGAGATTCGTGGCATGATCAATAAAGAAGCTATTATATTGACAAATTCATTTCACGAAATTAATATCGAATCAGAAAATTTGGATCTGGGCAGATATATTTCATGTTCGGTACATCCTCTACCCAACAATACCCTCTGTTTTTCCATGTATCCATCTCCTCTCCAGTGAATATCTGTAAATGAAGATGTACAAACCAATTTCCATTTTCACTTGTATTTCCGAGTTTTCCGATGGATTCTCCCTGTGGTATGATGGATTGTGTATTGAGAGATTCATATGAGAGATGTCCATAGAGTGCATAGAAGACGGTTCATCAGAGTGTGTATCGTATAATCATGTATCAGCCATAGTTGCCATCTCATTCTTCATAACCACGTTCATATACCTCTCAATGAAGTGGATTAAAAAGAGATAATGCCTCTGTTGGTGTAATATCAACACCAAGATGATAAATTCTTCCTTGCTGTTGAATATGAGTTCCCTTGAGAATATGTGATCTGTTCTCAAGATATCATCCGAGTCACCATATCTTCCCACTATTTTTCAGATGTTCACGATTGTAGTTATTCATATCATCCATGTTTCTCGGATCTACACTGAGAAAATCCTCATTTGAGTAGTCAAATATATATGGATCTCATTGAGTTTGTTCTCCAAAAATTGGGAATATGGTAATGTTTTTTTGTAAAAGTGGATAGGGATACATATTTGAAAAATTATAGATGAAGTATACTGAGATACGCTTCAGAAATATTTTGTGTGATTTTCCGGGTATCAATAGAACCAAGTAGGAAGCTCTTGAGTTGCTGTGCGTCGCCCGGATATCCATCTACGGCAAGATTTTGATTGTGAGTATCGGGGATATCTTCAATATCAACGTGATTATAGAGGTATCCGCCTCTTTTGTCATGTGTGTGAAATTGTATGCCACTTTCAAGTCCGAATTTGAGTGATTGTATGGGGTTTGATTGTTCGTTACCGATGATGCGATATTCGCCATAGATGTTATGAATACCTCTGTGCATTGCGAAACTTGCGACGGATGTTCCAAGTATGCTCATGAGGCCCTTGCCACGATGCTCTCTACATGTGCTTGCTTCAGTGATCTCTCCATGCTGTATGACAGTTCCATCTTCAAGAACATGAGGTTGATGACTGTAGAGTATTGCTGCTACGAGATTCTGAGCTCGATCTCGTATTCATAGTGCAAAACTTCAACTTTGAGTGTCAATCACATCGCTTTGACATGCACTCTCACTCCAGCCAAATGGTCTCCACAAATGAGCAAGCTCGTGAGCTTCAAGTTGACTTGTGAGTTGAAATCCTTGTTGTTCCATATGATGAATACGATTGAGACTATGAGATTCAAAATCTCAAATTCTGTGTGCGATATCATCAATATATTTGCTATTCTTTGCTACTAGTGTATTCATAGTTGCCTCAGATAGATCACGGTCTCTGCGATTGAGCGCAAAAGTAACATACCAAAATGGTCGTTGGTTTCCAGGTGTTTGATCGAGATAATATGAGAATGTTCCACTAATGCGTTCGCAAAATCCCTCAATCTCTTTGATTTCATTTTGGTCTGCGATGAGTAGAGTTCTCACAATAAGGCGTGATTGATGCGTCTCACGAAACTTGGCTATTGATTCTTTGATAAGATTTTGATATCGTTGTGGTTCATAGAGTGTAGCGCGATCCTCAAATGATGCTCGATGGTAGGAACGATGCGGATTCCATCATGAATCGGATCCACTATATCCAGTAGCTTGACTGAGTGTCATATACTATATGGCTCTAGACCAGAAGAAAGTAACTCATATACTCTCTTCTTATGATCCCATACAGCAAAATATCAGTTCACGAACTTAAAAAGATTATTAAGTGCTTTTGTGTGGATATTGATACCACAAAAACAAGCGAGCTTTTGGGATATAATCGAAAGACGGTCAACCATTATTTCTCTATCTTTAGGAAAATAATCTACACGAATCGTATTGAGGCTTTCAAAGAAAAGATAGGTTGAGAAATAGAAGTAGATGAAAGCTATTTCTGAGCCAAGCGAAAAAGATGATTTGCAGGAAAACTTAAACGATGAAGATGAACCCTCAAACAGCCAGTATTTTGACTCATCAAGAGAAAAGATGAGAATGGAAGAGTAGAAATATATACAGAGATTATTCCGAATTGCAAAGCTGTAACACTCCGCCCTATAATACAGGGAAAAGTCAGTGCCCCATAATCCAAGGAAAAGTCAGTCTAGAGAATTCTATCCTATATTCGGATGGCTGGAAAGGATACGATGGTCTCGTAGATGTATGAATCGACAAGCACTTTCGAGTCAACCATGGTACAAGTGAATTCTCACTTGGGAATGGAATTCACATCAATGGGATTGAGAACTTCTGGAGTTTTACAAAGCGCCGATTGAACAAGTTCAACGGCGTGAAAGTAAACTTTCACCTTCATCTCAAAGAATGTGAATGGAGATATACCAAAGAAAGCTTTGAACTTGAGCAGGAACTTCTTACAATGATTAAAATCTTTTATAAAAAATCCAGAAAATCTTAGATATTTCTAAAATCTTCTGGTCTAGAGCCACTATATTTAGCAGGTAAGTGATCTGCTTGTACTCTCTTTTTTGTATAAATCACGAAATTGACTTTTTTATGCTATTTGGATATTATATTGTTCTATTTAGAACATTTTATGAGAAAAATATCAGAGATTATCGAGCAGGTCGTAGTGAATCAACCATTTCTTGAAGAGGCACTTGCATTTGGGTTTCTCAATCTGACCGCATTCGCCGAGTATATCCGCCCGCATGTCGAGCGAGAATCTCAGAAGTCACTCTCGGTACATGCTATTAAGATGGCACTCTCACGCATGGAGAGGCCAAAAATTATCCGTGAAACCATATCTCATCGGTCGTTTCACAATATCACTACTCGCGTTGGCTTGTCTATCATGACTCTACTGCGTTCATCAAAAAGCGTTGAGATTGTCAGTGGTTGTATGACTGAGATGAGACGGAAAAATGATCATTTTTTTACCATGATAGAGGGTGTGCAGGAGATAGATATTATCTATGATACCTCTACTCACGAGCATCTCCTCTGTCAGATTCCAGCATCTCTTCAGCTCCTCTGTGTGCCCGACTTGGCGCTTATTTCTATTGGTCTTTCGGATATCGAGATATCTACTCCATGACTTTTTTATTCCATTACTAAGCAACTCGCATTCTATGGGATCAATATTATTCAGGTGCTTTCGACCTATCACGAATTCGGAATTATCATAAGTGTTAAAGATCTCAAAAAGGCCGTATCGGTACTAATGGGTTAAATAAATCTCCATATCGATGGAGATTTATTTGCAAAATTGTAATACTTCTCTACTATAATAACCATACCCTATGGTATGGTATAAATTCAATCAAAAAAATATGACAAATTGCTCATGCAATCCATGCAAGTGTACGACATGTACATGCAGTGGATGCAAATGCTCACAGCGGTAGTTAACCGCTAAAAAACCTCCCGGATGGGAGGTGCCTCTGGACAAGGCATTGACAGTATATCCATACCATAGGGTTTTGCACTTTTTCTTTCCATCTCATGTCAACCTACCAAGATCGACTTTCACTCAATATCAAAAAAGCTCAATGAACCCTCAAGAAGGTGCAAGAGATGATTGAGAGTGATCAATACTGTGCTGATATTGCCCATCAGGTCAATGCAACTATGGGATTATTGCAGAGTGTTAATCGTGAACTTCTCAAACATCATCTCTCTTGTTGTGGAGTCAAGGCACTCTCGAGTGAGGATATTGCCAAGAAAACCGAATTTATCGATGAATTGGTACGCACATGGGATGTTGCGACACGAAAATAACCCCTATGTCTCTTATGAATACCAAAAAATATTATGCACTTATTCTTCGATACCTCGGCATGAGCTTTATTACAGGAGCAGTAGCACATGGATTTTTCTCTGGATACCGATCACTGTTTACTGCAATTTTTGGGTTAGTGTTTTTCTTGAGTGCATTATTTCTTGAAAAAGAAAGTGCTTCGGTGACTCGTTATCAGATTTTTTGGAATACTCTCCTTGCTATTGGCGTTGGTATCTTCACGGGAGGTATTCAGCATTTTCCGGATTCACCTGAGCGAAGCGTTTGGATTGTGCCACTTGGTTTCATTATTGCAGCTTTTTCTTTTTCAAGGTCGCAAATGATCCACTATACTCCTCGAGATACCAAATGGCTCACCTTCACGAGTCTGGCTGTAGGAGTGGGAAGCGTTGTAATGTTCGCTGCGCTTGAGTCATTTTCTATTATTCCTCATAATCATTAATTATCTTTTATGAAATCAAATCAAACCTGTCCATGCGGTCCAGACTGCAAATGTGGGCCAAATTGTCCGTGTGAGAAGACGGGGTCTTGTGGCACTTGTCCAACCGAATCGAAGAAATGTGCTCGAAGCTGTTGTCATTTCTGGGCGATTCTCTGTGTGATCTCTTGCGTCTTCTGTGCATGAGTCATGATCTGGGGTGCTTATGTGATGCATCGAGATCTCATCAAGATGGAGGCTCTTATGAATCCATCCAATGCGTCTCTCATGACCCAATCATCTCCTTCTAAAAATATCTCATCTACCCAAGGTCAAATGAATGATCCTATGCGTGAGCATTGTAAAATGATGCCAAATATGATGGGCTGTGAGGTATACCGAGGAGGACAAGATGCTCGTACGATGGATCCTATGGATATGAGTATGATGCAAATGGGTCAAATGCTCGCAGGCAAAATGGGAGATGATCTCGATCGTGCCTTTATCGAGGGTATGATTCCACATCATCAGGCAGCCGTTGATATGGCTCGCTATCTCACTGGCGCAAAACATCCAGAGCTTCAGAAAATGGGGCAAGATATCATCGCAGCTCAGTCCAAAGAAATCGATCAAATGAAAAAGTGGCAAGCTGAATGGGGATACGCAAAATAAAAACTCACTAGTGAGTTTTTATTTTCTTTGCTGGAGGTATCCGAGATATCTCTGCCACTGATGGATTGGCATCATTGCAAGCTCTATGTGATAGGTTTCTGGTCTGATGTACTTTACTTGACGAGCAATATCGATAAATCTGCTTAGGTCATTATAAAATCTCTGACGGTCTGCGCTACTATATCCTTCGATACGTTTATAGAATGCATATCTTTGGTCATTTACTATTCACATTTGTACATAGGCTCGCTTGAGTCACTCAGAGAAAAATGCAAGGATTTCTTCTTGTAGGTCATCATAGACACAGACCTCATACATAGACCTACCTCATCATTTGCCGTAGTAGTCCATGCCGATGATATGATTGCGAAAATGTGTGAGCTCATGAGTAGTGGTAGAGCTGGTATCATGTCCCGAGCAGTTGACACAAACAGGGATCTCTTTCCCATCAAAGTGGAGCACTTTGTAAAAACCACTTGCACGATCTTCTTGGGAGAACTGCTCTTTCCTCTTCGCAAACTTGGCAAAGAGGAGATCTTGCATATTTGAAAACTCAATGATGAGAACTGGTCAATGATTTTTGATATCCATGGTGCCGACAAACTTTTCTGGTCGAAATCCAAAGAGTCGCCCTACTTGTACCTGAGATGATTCGGCTCCATGTTTTTTCAAGAAATAAGATATCCCATCTGAATATCTCTGTATTCGATGAAATGCTTGGATAAAATACCCATGGAGCACCTCGTCGACTTGTGAGAGGACTTTTTGTTTGATAGCGAGTATATCATAGTTTTCTTTTCATGCGAGTATCTTTTCCGCTGATTGGATTGCTTCGGATCCGTTCTGGATAGACGCAACATAGTCATTTCGCTGCTGTTCGTATGTTGATTTGTTCATATCAGAGTATTATTTATATAATGAAATTTCTGTCAATACCTATTCATAGGTATTCTGTTACAGTATTTTGACTTTGAGTTTAGATTATGATACCATTTGTCCGTAAGATATATTTTATATATGGAAAATATTATTTCTCCTGATGATGACTGAAACATATCAAAAGACCAGTATGTAAAAATATCATTGATGAATACTGGGGTGAGAGTATCGAAGATTTTGAATATGACTCACTTTTTAGAGATTCGAAATAATCCAGAATCATTTGAAAAATGGATCCAAGAAATGAACTATAAGACTTTTATTCATTTGCTTATTCAATGGAATGGTATATTACGTGGATCCAAAAAAATAGATCGAGATATTGATGGGGTAAATGTCGCTGTTGCTTCTTGGGTTCCACCGAGTGAGCATATAAAATCAAAAATACTCAGAAAGACATTTGATGTAGTAAAAAAACTAGAAAATCCAAACGATAGAGCAGACTTGCTAACATATATGCTCCAGTTTCTTCATATATTCAGCGATGGTAATGGGAGGCTTGGTCGGTTTATTCATTCATTGCTAGATGGTACGAATAATCTCAATGCTCAGTATCTTGCTAAGATATTAGATCATAATATGGAGGGTAACGATGGCTATCGGGTTTATAAACATACAAAACATATAAATCCTGAAAAATATTATCCATATTTTTCAATATTCGTGAACTCTCTCTTATTCGAAGAGAGAGAATACCAAACTAAGCCCTGAGTTCCATATTTAAATTTAGATGGAATTTGGAATCAAAAAATTGCTCGTGATTGGGAAGAAAAATCACCAAAATTTGCATCAAGAGTTATTCAAATCCTTGCTGAAATGGATGAACAATCTGGGGGATCGGATAAATTTAATGGGGTAGTTTTGTTAAAATTTCTGATCGAAAAATGACTCGATTCTTCTCGTTTTATAGATAATTCAAATGTAAGTTTTATTCGATTAGTGGTAGATGAAGAATTTTTATTGTCACTTTCCGGAGAAGATATTGCTCGATTGTATACTATTCATGATGATGTAAAATTATTTTTACTTGATCGACTGATAGATGTCTATATGTCACCTGATGAGTACAGACTTTCGAATGGGGTACTCTTACGAGATATCATGAGAATATAAAACTTACCTAAAATTAGGCTATGACGGAATTTCACGAGCACACCTTTTAAACTTTTTCTATTGTCCCCATACTATCTCTCGTACACTTCGTCAAATCTCCTCCACACACTCAAACTCCACCACCTCACGAGCCACCGATCTGAATCTCTCATGTCCGAGTCACTGCTTGATCACAAGTACGATCGGGAGTCACATTTCCTGTGCTCGCTCGAGCTCGAGGATCATCCCTTTGCTCTCTGTCTCTGACTGAATATACGCGATCATGAGGTCAGATCATTGCATTGCTTTGAGACAATACGCATAGTTGTCATCGGCAGTCATATGCTGCTCCTCGAAGTAGGGGATGAGCCAGAGTGAGCAAAATACTATATGTCCGAGTGACTCGAGTGTATCGGTGATGGTGCGCAAGGCGATGGTGAGTGATGGGATATCTTCGCCAGTGTAGCGATGAGAGAGGAATATCTTCATAAATATCGAGAAAAACGAGAGGAAAATGTGAGTATTGAGATGTATTGTATGTATTATCATATTTTTTCATATTTCCTTTCATCTCAAAAATGAGGAATAAAATATTTTTTATTATTATTATTATGTAAGTGATCTTAGAATTAATCTAAGAAAAACCATGGTATATGCAAAACTTATTTTACTATTTTTTCTTCCCATTCTCACAATTTCCCATATACTCACCTAGCTAAAATATACACATTCTTGAAGTATTTCTTTTAATACTCAAACAAATTAAAGGGCAACTAATTGTTGCTCAGCCCTTTGATTGTTCTTTTGAGTATGAAAAGGTGTGTATGTTTTAGCGAACTTGAGCGCATTGGTTGCCCTTTTGTTTCGCTAAAACATATTTTCAATTCAAGTCGTCATTTTAGCATTTACTTTGTAGATGCTTTTTTGTATGGATACTCAGCTCAAAAAGTGAAGATTTACCGAATATGGCAACCGCATCGGACTGATGCTCGCCCAGTCGGGAGAGGTAGTGCTTTCGTTTCCGTTCAAGGATGCGATCCTCGAGGGTGGGATGAGTCGTGAGGATACGGGGAGAGAGGAGAGATTCTTTCATCTTTCCCAAGATCGCTCAGATATCGATACACTTCAGGAGCGAAAGGTGCTGACGGGTTTTCGTCGTATCGACTCGAGCGGGGATCATGAGATCACGAGTCCTGAGGAGGTTGAGTTCTTCGATAATGAGTGAGAGCTTCGCTCTAATCTCCTGATCAAAGGCAATAATCTCGTTGCACTCTACACCCTCCGTGATCGCCTCGCGGGCAAAGTGAAGCTCATCTATATCGATCCACCCTACAATACGGGCAATGATGGATTTCGCTATAATGACAATTTCAATCACTCGACGTGGCTCGCATTTATGAAAAATCGTCTCGAGATAGCGAGAGAATTACTCAGAGATGATGGAGTCATATTTGTGCAGTGTGATGATAATGAACAAGCGTATCTCAAAGTATTGATGGATGAAGTGTTTGGGAGAGAGAATTTTGTCGGTGATTATATATGGAAGAACAAACTTTGATGATGAAATGATTCTAGTATTTTTGTTTCTGAGCATGAGTATACTGTTGTATTTGCGAAAGTTATTTCCAATATAACTCCATTTACTGAATTAAATGTAGATAATGGAAAATATTTGTACGAAGATGAATTTGTGCACGAGCGAGGAAAATATGCAATAGAAGCACTCTACCGTAGCTCTATACAATTTTCAGAAAGTTTATTTTACCCAATAGAAGCACCAGACGGTACGTTGATTTACCCAAATGAGAGCGATAAAAATAGTGATAAGCACATATGGAGATGGTCAAAGCAAACATTTGAGAAGAAAAAATCAGAAGGAAGAATAGAGTTTAAAAAAACAAAGAATGGTTGGCGTGTTTTTAGTAAACAGTATTTTTTGCAGGATGATGATTGAAATGAACGGCGATTAAAGAGTCGCAGTATTATTGATTTTATAGGGAATAGACAGTGAACAGAGCATTTAAAGGATATGTTTGGTGGTAAATTTTTTAATAATCCAAAACCAGAAGAGATCATTGAATATTTTGTTCAAATCTCCACTCAACCCTGAGACATCGTCCTCGACTACCACCTTGGCTCCGGCACGACCGCCGCAGTGGCTCACAAGATGGGGAGACGGTGGATCGGGATTGAGCAGATGGACTATATCCAGGATATTGCGAAGGTGAGACTCCAGAAAGTGATCGAGGGAGAGCAAGGTGGGATATCGAAGAATGTTGGGTGGCAGTGAGGAGGGGAGTTTGTGTATCTAGAGCTCAAGACCTATAACGGTGAGTATCTCGAGAGGATCGAGCTTGCTCGCACCAAGGAGGAGCTTCATCGGGTCTATGCGGATATGGCGCGCAATGCTTTTCTCCAGTTTTGGTTCGATCGTCGAGACTTCGAGCGAGATGGATACAAGGCACTCCCGCTTGAGGAGCAACGAGTCAAGCTCCGTGAGATCCTCGATCTCAATCACCTCTACCTCAACTACCAAGATATGCGTGATGCTCGTCATCGCGTGTCGCCGATAGATCAGTCCCTCACCGATGCGTTCTATGGCAGCTAACAAACAATGATCACCGCAGAGGGTCGGGGCGACTCTTGGGGATTTTCTCTTTGCCCGTATCCGAGACGATGCGGTATTTCAGGTTTGGACGAAGCACTATGATATCCCGAGCTTCATCACGGACAATCTCCATCCGTCCAAGCAGCTGCGACCATACCAAGAGGAAGCGGTCAAGTATTTCATCTACCTCTTCGAGTCCGGAGATCGTGAGGCGTGCAAGCATCTCCTCTTCAATATGGCGACCGGTACTGGCAAGACGCTCGTGATGGCGTGTGTGATCCTCTATCTCTACGAGCGTGGGTATCGTCATTTTGTTTTTCTCGTGCATCAGGTGCAGATCCTCGCACAGGCGAGGAAGAATTTCACAGAATATAGCTTCGACAAATACCTCTTTCATCCAAATGGGATCTCGTTCAACGGTCGCAAGGTACGATCGCGATGTATCGAGAGCTTCGAGGAGGCAAATGATGGTGATATCAATATCATGTTTTTATCCACTTCGCTTTTCTACAATCGTATCCGAGAAGACGGGGAGAATCGCCTCTGTGCAGAGGATTTTGCCACTCGAGATGTGGTCATCATCGCGGATGAGGCTCATAGGCTCAATGTCGAGACTCGCAAGACTAAATCAGCCACCGAAGAGGAAGAAGTGCTCAACTGGGAGTCGGCGGTGATGGGTGCGATCTCGGCTCGTCCCTCCAATATGCTCATCGAGTTCACGGCGACGGTGGATCTCTCCAATCGCAATATCCATGCAAAGTACCGTGACAAGCTCGTGTACAAATATGATTTCCTCGATTTCAATCGGGCAGGATACTGCAAAGATGTGCAATTTCTCTACAACAATGAGACCCAAGTCGAAGATCAGAAGCGGCTTCTTATCGTCCATGCGGTGGCACTCTCTCAGTATCGCAAGATCCTCTTTCGCCTCTTGGTGGGCGTGGAGATCCATCCGGTCATACTCGTCAAGTCTCGTCGTATCGCCGATAGTGAGGCAGATCGGGAGTTTTTCCACTCGGTCATATCCGATCTCTCACCTCGAGATTTTGACAAGCTCCGCCAGACGGAGAATGATGAAAATCATCTCATATCAAATATCTTCGGTGAGCTCTCGGCTCGTCGTATCTCTATCGAGCAATTTATCGCAGATATTCGCCATGATTTTGCCCTCGAGAATACGCTCATCTACAATAGCCAGAAAAAAGAACGATCCGAACTCCTCGCAGATCTCGATCATGCTCGCAATCGCGTACGAGCGATATTCTCAGTCAACGCTCTCAATGAGTGATGGGATGTCCTCTCGCTCTTTGATATTATCCATTTTGATATCGGTGCGGACAAGAAAGTCTCACTCCAAGATATTCAGCTCATCGGGCGTGGGGCGAGATATTGTCCATTTTCGCTGCCTGAGGATTTTCAGATCGGTGGACTCTTCGGGTCGTATGAGAGCGTGCGTGACAAGCGCAAATTTGACCAAGTGCGATATGAGAGTGCTCGCATCCTCGAGACTTTTTTCTATCATTTCGTCAAGACAGGGATGTTTCTCGAAAATCTCCAGCAAGAGCTCATGGGCGAGGGGATCATCAGCGAGTGAGTCGAGCGACGCACGATCCGTCTCAAGTCGGGGTTTCTCCAGTCTGATACCTGGCAAAATGGATTTGTCCTCGTCAATCGCACCGAGAAGCGTACTCGGACGACGGATGAAGAGCGAGAAGCGACTTTTGATAAGGTGCTCAAAGTCTCGTCGTATACGCTCCGATCACGAGGTCTGACGAACCGTGAAGAGAATATGATCCTCTCAGATATAGCGGTCGGAGAGATATCGATCGTTCGGGATTTTAGTCGACATATCCTCTACAAGGCGTTGGTGAGAGCAGAGAATGGATTTTTTCGATTTGGTCACCTGAGAGAGCATCTTCCGGATATCGAGAGCATCGATGAATTCATCGACTCATATCTCTCGCGATACAGTGTCACCTATCAGTATGAGCGCGGTAAGGATATCGAGCACCTTGATCCGTATGAGAAGCTCCAGCTCTTGGTCGGAGTGATCCTCCCAGAGATCCGCAAAGTGATCGATCGGAGTCTCCCAAAAGTGGTGGGGAGTACAGTGTTTCGTCCGGTATCGATCTCACAGGTATTCGAACAAGAGAAAAATCTCCATTTTATCTCTTTTCCTATTCCTGATCCTCTCACGGGTGAAGTGACCTATACCAATAGCGATGAGAAATCAAAACCTCAGAGCGATCATGACAATCCCACTCTTGCACTCGATATCTCGAAGCGTGATTGGTACGTGTATGATGAGAGCTATGGGACGAGTGAAGAGAAAAAGTTTGTGAAGTTTATCGATTCAAAGGTATGAGCTCTCAGGTCTCGCTATCTGTGAGCAGAGATATTTCTCGTGCGAAATGAACTCGATTATTGGATGTTTGCTCCAAAGAGTGGCAAGAGGTTCTCTCCGGATTTTCTTCTCTTTATCAATGATGTGGTGAATAAGAAACTCTACTATCAGTGTATATTTGAGGTCAAATGAGGTCATCTCCTCGAGATCGACTCCTGGAAAGAAGAAGCGATCCTTGATATTGACCGACTCTCCCAGATATCTCTCGACTCTCACGACGATGGGTGGTCACCAGAGCGAAGATCATATCTCGAGTGATATGATGAGATCAAAAATATCGGATATAGTTTCTACAATAGTGAGATGCGAGATACCGAGTTTCGAGCGGAGTTCGATGAGAAAATGGGCTTGAGATAATAGCTCTTGCATTGTTCACAGTGAATTGCTCTTGACAACTTGTTTGATTCCCTAGAATGATCGAACCGTTAAACAAGGAGTACGGTCATGAGAAAGAAGGGGTACGTCGTTATTTTGTTGTTGAATATGGTATTGCTCACAGCTCTATCTGTGCTCTATATTTACCAGCAGCAACAGAGTAAACATAAAAATATCAATCCAGTTATTAATATAATAACAATAGAATAATTTGGAATAAAAAGCTCATAGACATATGAGCTTTTTCTTTATCTTAATAGGATAGAGTATTCCTTGACAAAATATTTTCTTTCTTACAATCTTTCTTCGTTGCAAATCCGCAACACCATGGAGAAAATAATGGATGCTAAAAAAGTCGTTTCCTTTACGAAAAATAATCCTTTCGCGTACCGTTACGCAGATGGTTATGTAAGTATTGCGATTGCAGTGCTCATCGGTTTGGTCTTTTTCGGGTTAAACTAATTCAGTTTGTATACAAAGGAGAAAAAACCGGTCGTTTGACCGGTTTTTAATTTCCTAGAGTTTTTAGGATGGAGTTAAGAATCGTACTGGATCCAGTGAATTGAAAAGTATTATCCTTGAGTTCGCCCTTTGCACCTATTTTTTCGATACTTGCTTTTAGAGAACTGAGCGTATCTTTGTTTGATCATGTGATGGTTCATTTGAGTATATTCCCTTGAGATTGGATGTTATAACGAACAAAATCCCCATTTACTTCACGATACCCACTATAATTTGCATCGGATGTTGGCTTGCTGTCTTGTCTCATAATAACTGTAGGACGATCAAACATTCGATCCATCATTACTTGATGTGATCTTTGCATCCTCTGCATATCTTGCATCATATCATTGAAATCCTGATCGACAGGTCACATAGGCATCCAGTTGCTATGACGATAGTATGATGGTCGATCATCTAATTCTTGCATCATACCCATGAAATTCTCATAGCGATCGTTTGCGCGATGGATCTTCTTCTCATAACATCCGATCGTGACTGCAAGGAGAAGAATGAGTGCTATCACAAGCCACCAAGCCGGATGAAGCGTGCGACACATACTAGAACAACGACCGAGGAGTGAGGATTTTGTTGCTGGTGATGTGTTGTTATCCGTGTTCGTGCTATCCTCCGTTTTGATAGATTCCGATGTGGATGTGTTCGCACTTGACTCGGATGCTTCATTATGAGAAGAAGCATCCGTCGTGTCTCGTGAAGTAGCCTCTTCGATTGATGTTTCCTTCTCTGGAGAGGAATGATCTTTTTTATGCATAGGTGGGATTATAGAAATTATGTGAGCTTTTGAAGCTCTTGTTCGATCTTTTTCAGGTCATCCTGAGCATCGCTGTCGTCTGGGTTTTCGCTCAGATAGTCTTGAATATATGTTTTACTTTGTTCGAGACTGTATCGCCTTTCTGCCTGCTCTGCACTCATTCGGCGCTTCTCTGCTCGCCGGTTCTCATATTTTGTTAGGTCGACCCCATCTGGAAGATGTTTTATATCAGCAGGAAGAGTCCGTGTGCCTCCTGGGAGTGCAAAGAACGAATCAAACGGAGAATTCCATCCATCGAAGAAGTTCTGGAAGAGCCCCTTTGTATTATATTCTGGATTTTCATTGATGAATTTCTGATATGAATCATAGTCATCAAAATCCTTCTGGAACGTGTGTACTTTTCCGTTTATATTCGAACGAGAAACAATTCTTCATTGAAACATAAAAGTGAATGTAAGGAGATAATATTTCATGCTATTTCTAGCACTCTTATTTTATATGTGCTAATTTGAAAATCAAATATTTTTTATTGACGCACATGCTATGAGTATCCAAATATAGTTTTCACGTAAAAACTCGATTTTTTCGAATTTTTTTCTATACTTCTCACATGCTTTTTGACACACATTCGCACTTGTCATACGAGCCTCTTGATCAGGATGAGGACGGTGTTTTTGCACGTTTGCAGGATGCATGAGTCACTCATACGATGCAAATCGGGTGTGATATTGAGAGTTCTACCAAGGCGATCTCTCTTGCGAAAAAGTATCCCGGGCATTATGCTAGCATAGGACTTCATCCAGTCGATGCACAGTCTACTCAAGATGAGTATGAAATTGGTAAGAATCAAAGAGAACTCACAGAATTATTGAAATCACATCCTCATCTTGTTCGTGCCATAGGGGAGACGGGATTGGATAATTATCATCTACCAGATACGAATATCGATGATGCGAAGCGGGCACAGGAATTTTGGTTTCGATGGCACATGGAGCTCGCACAAGATTATTGTCTTCCACTCGTGGTTCATACGCGTGATGCACGAGAGAGAACATACGATCTCCTGTGTGAAATCGTGGAGAAGAATTTCACCGATATCCCCGCTATTGTTATGCATTGCTACAGTGAGGATTTTTCCTTTGCACAGAGTCTTATGGATGTATTTGGTCAGAGAGTATATTTTGCTTTTGGTGGAATACTCACGTATCGATCACGTAACGAAGCGATTCAGGATGCAGCTATTCGAATACCGATCTCTCATCTGCTTCTCGAGACAGATGCTCCGTTTCTCACACCGTATATTGCACGAAAAAACGGAGCAAAACACAATGAATCCTCCTATATCGGTGAAGTCCTCGACAAACTCTCAGACCTGCGAAATGAACCGAGAGACATACTCGAAAAAGCTATCTATAACAACAGTATCCGTATATTTTGCCCAGAAAATGCTCACGAATAATACACAATCGGAATTTTGTATCTATGCACAGGATCCAAGATATACACGCCGGATCGATCTCGTCCTTTCTCAGATGTTTGATGGACAGTCACGCTCATACATTCAGAGGCTTATCGAAGATGGTCTGGTGATGAAAAATGGATTAGTCCTCGATCGTCATTGCAAAGTGCGAAGAGGTGATGTCATCATCGTAAATTGGAGAATTGATAAATCGCATATCGCCGCAGAAGATATCCCTCTCGAGGTGATTGTTGAGACGGATGATTATGCCTTGGTATCCAAAGATGCTGGTATGAATGTACATCCGGTACCTGGTGAAGGTGGTAAATCGGGGACATTGATAAATGCTCTCATGAGTTATTTTTGATCACTTTCTGTGATTAATGGTATTGAACGTCCATGACTGGTACACCGTCTTGATAAAGATACTTCTGGAATCCTGATTATTGCGAAGAATGATGGATTCATGACGCATATTCAACGCCAAATTAACAAACGAACCGTCAAAAAAACATATATCACGATCGTTGCTGGACGAGTGAAAGAAACAAAATGATACATCGAGTCATATATGTGACGAGATCCGAATGATCGAAAAAAACACACCATACATAATCCGATCAATCCAAAGCTTGCTCAGACAAGATATAAAGTGCTTGGGTATTTTGGTGATCTTGCCTCACTTGTTGAGGTAGATCTCCTCACTGGACGTACGCATCAGATACGACTGCATATGCTCTCGATCGGACATCCGGTGATAGGGGACAACGTATATGGAAATACAAAAGCGAATACACTCTTCTCAGAGAAATATGATCTCCATCGTCAGGCACTTCATGCATATCGAGTAGAATTTACCCACGAAAGTGAGCGAGTATATGGTATCGCTCCGCTCAAGCAAGATATGAGGTGTGTTATCCAACGACTTGTAGAGACCTTTGAGCCTGCTGAGGAGAGTGAATATTTTGACCAAAAAGAGTACATATAAAATAAATCCCCTAAAGGGATTTATTTTATATGTCTGATTTGCGCTGTAGCATTGCGTATTCTATCGGATGCTATGATTGCTTGATCTTTGAGTTTTCCTCAGAATGCTCATGGAGCTTCAATAGCTTTTCATAGATCGCTGAGTGATTCGGTGATGACAGTGACAATGCCTCCATGTGCAAGTTTCATCTCAAAGAGATCTTTTTCGTACAATGCTTCTTTTTGTATAATGGTATTTTCAAGTCGATCCACCCGCTCGCTGAGAGCATCAGTTTTCTCTTTTTCTTGATTAAGAAGTTTGAGTAGCTGAGCTATTTCAGCATCTTTGTCAGTTAATTTTGTGATTTTTTCATCATGAAGCTTAACAAGGTCATCACGTTGTGCAGTAAGTACATCATGTTCTTCTGTAAGATTTGTGATTTTTTTCACTTGTTGTTGTGTGAGAGCTCGATACCCCTCTACAAGATAGTGCCCCTTTTTTGGTCTTTCTCGGTGATTATCAAGCTCGATTTTCGTGATTCGATCTGTCCCGACAGGAGTTTTAAAAGAAATGAAGAGATTATCACCTTCAACTTTTAGTGGGGCACTTAGCTTATGAATATCAAGTGGGATCTCTCGATGATCAATATAGAGATGAATTCCCTCGTCGTCTTTTTTCGTTCCAACGATCACGACATGTCAGGATGAAGTTATAAATGGACCTTGGAGAATACTCGGATATTTTGGAGCTTGTTCAAATTCTTGTTTCTCTCTTTCACTTTTTATTTTGTATTCTTCGGTTGACATTTTTATCTCAGGATTCGCAGGAATGATACGATGATTATCATCGTAGATGTGCTTCATAAAGATAGCATCACCCAGTGTATATACCATTTGTCCGTCTTCATTTATATCCGCAGATTTGAGGCGTTTATCTTTGAGAACGAGCTTATCATTGATAATAATCATTCGATCCGATCCAAATTCTCTGGAATAATCTCAGTGCTTATTTGATACTGCTATTGTTGAGATAATGCCTGTCTCAATTTGCTTCTTGCTCCATACAATCGTATTGCGGAGATGATCCCACTCAACACCATTGATGATCGCATTGTCCTGATAACCATAGTCTCTGTTTTTATCCCATTGGTTATTGTCTATAGATATAAGTCCTTGCATTGTTTCTGTAGTTGATGGTACTTCAAGCATAGGTGTCATTCGAAAGGATCGGGCTCCTTCTCGATTGTTGCTTAATGCAGTAGTATTCATAGATTGGATAATAAAAAATCTTGTTGCTCTTATATAATCATATCTTGTTTATTCTGTCAAAAAATCTCCTAGTCTAATAACAATATTATTTAGAATAGTCAAGTAATAATTTTTGCATTATTTGAAAATATAAGAAAGAATAAATATGTATTTATTTTTTAGTATTTTATGGATATGGGAAATTTTGATTCCATGTTTGGAGATCGTCGCAATATTAGCGATGTAACACGTGATAAGTATGATGTATCGAAGGAAGATACACAGAAGAATGCTCAAGAAATAGCTATTCTTCAATCAAAGAGAGAAGCGATGCAATCTGATAAGAAAAGACTGGAAACTCAAAAAAGTTATCTTGTATCTCAACAAAAAGAAGCTCAGGCAGCTCGTGATAATGCAAAAGCTCGGTTTGATCAGGCTGCAGCATCCGTTCAGAAAGAGCTGTGATCTTCCAATCCAGATATTCGTCGGAATGCAGAAAATCGTGTTGCTGCTGATAAACAGTATCTTGAGGAGACTGAAGCAACGTTGAAGCGAATAACCAGAGAAATTGAAAAAGTTACAGTACTGCTTGCTCCCATTGTAGATTTGGATAAGCAACTAGCTTTATTAAAAACTAAGTATGATACAAGTCGGTGACAATACCTTGCAAATAATGAACAAGCAAATCAAGAGCTTGCACAATATCAAATACAAAAAGAGCAAACAGAGATTAATATTCTTAGTATGAGTCTTTCAGTAAAAGAAGCAGAATTAAAGGGGGCTCGAGAAAAAATGAATCCATTACTTGCTCAACAAAAAGAAGCTCAGGCAGCTCGTGATAATGCAAAAGCTCGGTTTGATCAGGCTGCAGCATCCGTTCAGAAAGAGCTGTGATCTTCCAATCCAGATATTCGTCGGAATGCAGAAAATCGTGTTGCTGCTGATAAACAGTATCTTGAGGAGACTGAAGCAACGTTGAAGCGAATAACCAGAGAAATTGAAAGGAAACAGCAACTTTTGGGTCCACTTATTCAGCAAGTGGCAAGCTTGCATACACAGAAGCAAGACCATGATCAACGGTTAGCATCTTTGATGCCAAAAAAAGATGTGATTATCAGAGTTGCTTCGCAACCCCTTGCAAAGCCTGAGAAAGTGTTATGAGGAGCGGAAAAAAGGCTCCATGATAAAACAATAAAAATTGCAAAAAATGTTGATCCAGTCTTGGTAGCGAAGGCGTTAAGTACATATGCACAGAAGAAAAATATTCCTTGAAATCAAAGTATTACTGCTGAACAGATTCGCTCAGATCTAAACCTTGGAAACTATAAAAATCTTATTATTTGACCAAACACACTAGCGGCTCTCGATAATTTTAACAGTCAGAATGCGTAAGAATAAACCCTTCAATTGAAGGGTTTATTCTGTAATATACACATCCATATTTTCACCATACTTTCTGAGGTATTCTCCACGTTCTTCAGTATTCATGATGCAAAAGAGTGTAGCGTGAACATCAGCGATCATTGCACTGGTTGCAAGTACAAAACTTCCATGATTTGTATAGCTTGATGCTCAGGTACGAGGATCAATCAGATGATGATTTCTTCAGAAATATCGTTTTGATCTGCTTGATGCCGCAAGGGCACTATTGCTGAGAGTGATTACATTGAGTATTCTCTCTGTGTCGCAAGGATCCTCAAGTCATACCTGCCATCATGTTCATTCCGCCCATATATCACCACCAAAATCTACAAGAAACCGCTCATAATATTTCTCCCGAAGCAACTGGGTAATCTGATCAATAAGATATCCTTTGCCAATGCCACCGAATTCTATCTCAATATGATTATTGAGTGTGAGTTGATTTCCGATCAAATGAATATATTGATATCATACAGTTTGATGAGTGTTTTCTCATCTTTGATGATAGTCGTATCAGATCTTTCTGAGATAGGGAAGTACGGTCGGGTCAAATATACCATTGCTCTGATGGGCTATTTTAAGAGCATATTGAAGCATAATAATACCATCTTGATCGAGGATTCATCCACCGTTTTTATTGATAGTATCGAGATGGTTTCATGGGATAAACCGCGAAAACCGATTTTCAAAATCAATTATTTTCTCTCTCATCTCCAAAAATACCTCATCGCATGGCTCTGAGGTATCAATCTTGAGATTGAGAATGGTTCCAAGATGTTCTCCTTGGTAGATTTGCATATTAATTCTGCGCTACAAATTGCTGAAATGCATTTGTTGTGAGAGAAGCACCACCAACAGCATGAAGTTGAAGTTCTGATTTTTTCTTCCCGACTACTTCTTTTGAGATAGCTTCGGAGAATTTTGTTTGAAGGTTTCGGCTTATAGGATTGCTTGCAAGTGGTTTTGTGGATACGGCTGTGACAGTGTCGCCAGAGGTAGTCAGAGTAAACTCTACACTTTCATCACCTGCTGGTGAGTTATAGTGTACCTCTTTTGTGATGCTTGATCCAGCGACAATTATTGATGATCCTGTTGATGTTGAGGAGGAGTTATTATTCATTTCCGATTCATTTTCTTCTGAATTGATATTTCCTGAATTTGATACCTCTGTCTGAGTTGTTGGCTCTTTTGATTTGTTTTCTACAGAGGTTGTTTCTATTTTCTTTTCTTCGGATGTTGGAGCCGTCACTTGTTTGTTATTTTCACATGATGCAAGAAGAATAGCTGGGGTAAGAATGAGTGCAGATGCAAGGATTTTTTTAGACATGAGTGGTTGATAAAATATATCGAGTATCATAAGGAAAATGCTCAAAAAAACAAATTTACATCTCTCATCTTTTCTATACAATTCTCACAATTTTGTCAATTATTTCTATGTCTGGACTCACGCTAGTTATTATGGCTGCCGGTATGGCAAGCCGCTATGGATCACTCAAGCAGCTCGACGCTTTTGGTCCGAATGGTGAGGCAATCATTGATTATTCTCTCTATGATGCGATTCGTGCTTGATTTACTCGGGTAGTATTTGTGATACGTCCTGAACTAGAAGGTCAATTTCGGGAGAGATTTGATGTGAAACTTACTGGAAAAATTGAAGTTCGATACGCATTTCAGACGGTCGACCGATTTGTTCCTGAGGGAACTGATATAGGGAATCGTGTAAAACCATGGGGTACTGGACATGCAGTACTCTGTGCACGAGATGAGGTAGATGGACCATTTGCAGTTATTAATGCAGATGACTTTTACGGGAGAGAATCATTTGAAGTTATGTCACGGTTTTTGCAGAATAATGATCATCAACATAGCTGCGCTATCGTTGCATACCAACTTGGAAACACTCTTTCAAATAATGGTGCCGTATCGAGAGGACTATGTATTGTTGATACAAAATGACATCTGCTCTCTGTAACTGAGCATACTAATATTATTCGTGAGAATGGTCAGATCCTTTCTCTCTATGCTGATACAAGCTGAGAATTGCCCGCTGATACACTTGTATCGGTGAATTTCTGGGGCTTTAAACCGGAAGTGTTTGATGATTTTCTCCGACTCTTTCACTGATATATTGAAAAATATTCCAACGCGGAAAAAGCTGAGTTTTATCTTCCCTCGGTTGTATCATCACTCATTGCTCGCAATCAGGAAACATGCCAAGTATTTAATACTCAGGAAAGTTGGTTTGGTGTTACATACCACGAAGATAAAACAAGCGTCTGCCAATCAATCCATTGACTCATTCAAAAATGAGAGTATCCTAATGTTCTTTTTTAGATTTCTATGAATCATGCTTGTGAAAACCGTTTTGATACGGTGCGTCAGAAGGTTATTGATACTTGAATCATTCGAAGAGGGGCAAACAAGATACTCCTCCCGAGTCATCTTGAGGCATCATCGTATCAGATATACAATCAACTTCAGACTTATGAGCAACTTGAGCAATATTTTGATGGGGCAAAACAAAAATTTCAACTCTTATGAATTAGTACTTCTCATCTTATTCAAGAAGTAAAAAAGAACTTCGGTACTTTTCTTGTAAAAGCATTGAATGACAAAAAACATATAAGCAATAAACAGGTGCTTTCATTACGAATGTTACCATTTACTGTACATAACTCAGAGTATAATTTTGTGTTTCAACCGGTTGAATACTATGCATATCTTGCCTTCAGTTCTTTTTTGGATGTTCCACTTACTTCACTTTCAGGCTGAACTCTACGTCATTTGTATGATCAGTGCGGTGGTACGATGGATGATGGAAAAACATTGCTTTTTCCAAATTCTGCATGAGTAAGTCTCAACCTTGTATCTTACTGAAAATGAAACACTGAAGTGATTTTTCAAGAGCGGAATAATAGTAAAACTGCGACGACTCGAATTGGTCTTGTTTCAGGCGCATCTTGAGCTATCGATATTCCGGATCAGCGTATTGGATCGCTCACAGATCTTACATCAGCACAGATTATTCATGAGCTTGATGAAGAATTAGGTATAAATGGTATGCTTACTACTCAAAAAAAGAATTTTCATGACAATTCCAATGGATGAGTTCAAGTTATTCCTGGTGGTTTTGTTATATCAAGTGATCGCCTCAACCCAGAGTTTCTCTTTCTTGGTATGACCGTAATGGAATTCCCAGATATAGAGAATTTTGCATACAAGGCAAAGGATTCTTGGGAGTTCAAAAGTCTTCGGTCGCTCGATCCGAGTCAAGTGTATCGTGAATTACTACGATTTGCTCAGAATCAAGAATCAAAACTTAATCCTCACGCGATTGTGAGTATGATCGCTACAATGAATACCCTCGCAGTTATTCATGAATTGAGGCAATCAAGTCAAGCTATTTGAAGTCATCAACCAAGACATGAACGAAGGCTTGAAGGGGTAGCTTAGCTTTATCTGAGTAGGTATTTATTCAGGCTGTCTCTCCAATGCTCAAGTTGAATATTAGAATTATTTATTAAAAGACTCATAATGGGTCTTTTTGCTTTTGTTGGGTATTCGGATGATGCGCAAGGACTCACGCGAGTTGATGATTGGGTCATGGTAAGTATTTCTTGTGCGAATTCGAACCAACTGATAGATTGATCCGTCGAATTTGCGAAATGAAGGATACGATTATCTCCATCAAGAAATTCATCTATCCTATCTATGAGCTCTCCGATTGCTTTGGAGAGAGCATAGCAAGATGTCGGTACCCCAAATTGATCATCAACAACCCTCATCTCATCTTTCTCTTGTGAAAGTCTCAAGATAGTATTTACAAAATTTTTGTATATTCCTTCTTCTGATTTTTGATTCCAATGATTACCACCATAGAGCCAGCTTGTACGAACAATGATAGTTTGTGAATTTTCACGTAGCGCAAGAGTTTCCCCGAGATATTTTGCGATACCATAGTTATTGATGGGGTTGGTATGATCACTTGGTAGATATCACACCTCCTTGTTGCCATCAAACACATAGTCGCTCGATATACTTATGAGTGGAAGTCAAAGTGCGGATGTGGCTTTTGCAAGATTATAAACACCAAGAGCATTGATATCCATATTTTGTTTTCTACCAATATCTTCTGCATCATCCACTGCTGTATAGGCTGCAAGATTAAGAATTATATCTGGTTCATGAGTTACAAGAGCATTGAGACATGATGTAAAATCACAAATATCACACTCTCTTTTTCCAAGTGTGATAAGGTCGAATAGATCGTGATGTATGCGTATGAAATCGTATGCAAGCATTCCATTTGCTCCAGTGATCAGTATTTTTTTCTTGGTCATATGTTTAACTTTATTGATCACAGATTGCCTTAAAATTCGGAAGAATGGAGTCTTTTTTGCTAACAATAACTTCTTTTATGTTGTATGCATCAAGATATTTTTCCCAATCGATAGCAAGTTGGCTATCGTTCCAGGCGATGCCACCTTCATCATTTGGATCGTAATAATTATCACACTTGTAGAGAAATTCCGTGTCATCTTCGAGTGTCAAAAATCCATGTGCGAATCACCTTGGAACAAAGAGTTGTGTTTTATTTTCTCATGAGAGAAAAAATCCCTCCCATTTCCCATACGTAGGAGAATCGGAACGCAAGTCAATCACTACATCATATACGGATCATCGTATGACTCGTACCAGTTTTGCTTGAGGGTTTATTTTTTGAAAATGCATCCCACGAAGGACTCATTTTTCACTCTTTGAGTGATTATCTTGGATGAAATGAGCGTTCAAGCCATGCTTAGTATATTCCCTCTGAGAATAAGATTCCAAGAAAAAACCTCGCTCATCGCTAAATACTTGGGGATGAATGAGTACAAGTCAGGGTATGTTGGTGTATTCGATATTGACGGACATGCTGATTCTAAAAGAGTATTTTGAAGGTTGAACCTTGTCATTCCTGACTTTCAACGATTATTTTCATCTTGTAGATGCTACAGATTTTTGCTACGAGAGCAAGTCCGATACCATGTCAGTTCTGTTGGCTGTGATTGATCCTATAGAATCTGTCAAAGATTTTTGATTGGTGTTCTTTTGTTATTCAAACTCACGTGTCGCGTATGATGAGTGATTTTTCTGTGAGCTCTACGAATATTTCTCATCAGGTATTATTATATTTTATAGCATTCTCAATGAGGTTGTGCATGAGTATTTTGGCATGTTCTTGAGCTATTATGTGACTTATATTTTCAATCTTATCTATGTTGATTGTGAGAGATTTTTCTTTCATACGTGCCTCAAGTGATCACATTTCTTCAAGAAGAATATCTTTCAAATTACAAATTGTATTTTTTGGTGCTCGTTCAATACTTGAGAGCTCTACAAGTGTCGTTATGAGATTGTCTGCGTGTTTGATAGCTTTTTGTGCTTGATGAATTTCTTCATTTTCTTGATAGGTTTTGCTGAGTAGTTGTAAATTACCATTTGCTATAGCGAGTGGTGTTTTAAGTTCATGTCCTGCATCATGGATAAAGGCTTCCATTTCATTGATATTTTTTCGTATTGGTTTCAATATTCTTCGAATAAGAGAGGAACTAATGATAGCAAATGGAAGTATAAAAATAAAATTTACGAGAAGAAAATACAGTATATCACTCATGAGATCGTCCTTGTCATAAGCCGACCGTGACAGGAGAAGAAGCGAATCATCTCATCTTGTAAAAATCCGAAAAAAATATCATTCCTGCTCCTCCATATTTGTTATATTTCATTCCTGTAAATAGTTTCATGTATGAAGCTTGTTTTGAAAGTTTGTAATGCTTCACTCAAGTTTTGATGAGAGGAGTCTCTCTGGAATATCGATGGAGACAATTATTCATGATGAAAACTTAATGATACCTATACTCTCTCGCGGTGGTGGGGTAGCATCATGGATACTGCGTCGAATACTTGGTTTTTCCATATTGTGAGGACTTCCTATCCTCTGAAACATCGCTCATATAACCTGGGATTCTCGATCAAAAGCATCACGCGATAAACGATATTCATTGAGATATTTGGCTCAGATAAAACCACCTCCTATCATCGATGTTGCCACAAAGGCACATAAGGTAGCAAGAATGGTGAGCCTATAATGTGTTCCTTGGAGCGAAAGATTTTGTGTTTTTTCCATGCTAGCGATTGGTTATACGATATCCAAATCATTTTACGGTTTCGATGGATTCACGTGAGAGTTTTTTGCGCAGGTATCCGATATAGACATCTACTACTTTTGGGTCGCCTGATCAAGATCGCTCACCCCATACTTGTTCGAGAAGTGAGTCTCGAGAATGCACCTGCTTACTTTGCACAACAAGAGCAGAAAGGAGATGAAATTCTCGTGGTGATAGATCAATTACATGCCCACAATATTTCACACATTTACTCATAGTATTAATATAGATGTTACCAAAAGTAATTTCTTGTGATTTATGGTCCATATCGCGACGAACCAGTGCTCGTCCACGTGCTATGAGCTCATCGTAATCAACCGGTTTCACCATATAATCATCAGCTCATATGTTGAGAAGTTCAATTTTATCAACAGTGCGTGATCGAGAGGTAAGTACAAGAATTGGAATGGTATACCCATTGTTACGTATTTCTCAGCATACATCCCGACCATCTCTATCTGGTAGTCCAAGATCAAGTATAATTATATCAAATTTTTCCTGAGCTAACTCATATATTCCCTCGCGAGCGTTTGATCGCCAAATTACGGATATGTCTTCGAGTGCAAGATATCGAATAAGAGGAGTTGCAACTTCTTGTATATCTTCGATCAGGAGGATTTTCATAATTTTACTAAATTATAGCTATAATAACAAGGAAAATAGCTTCGTCCAGAAGCTCTGATGAAAAAAGGAATCAAGATTTGATTCCTTTTGAGCGAATGTAAAACTTTCTATTCACCGTTACGGTTAATTCGATTCTTCAGTAAACTCTTTTTTCATTGATTTCATCATATTTCCACGATGTCCGCGATCACCATTTTGTGGCTTATGAGAATCAAGAAACGTTTGCTCCTCGGTTGTGAGAGTTTCATTCTTTTCGAGCTTGGTGTGAATAGCATCCATCTGTGCACGTTCCGCTTTCATTTTCGCACGTTCCGTCTTTATTTCACTGACCACTCCTTTGTCAGCATCGCTGAGGCTTTCGCCATTGAGGAGTTTGTCTATAACAGCATCACGTGCGTCCATTTTTGCTTTTTGTTCGTCCATTTTTTTCTGGAAGAATTCTTTTTTCTGAGCATCTGTCATACTCTCGAGGGATTTCTTTTCATCATCTGTGAGAGATTGCATACTATGCATCATCGGCATACCCATCTTATAGTTTCATTGAGAATTTTTTATATTGTTCCGTGTGTGCTTTTGTGTGCTGGTAGATTTAACCGATGATGAATCGGTGGAGGTATTGTTGGCAAATGTTACACCAACGAAAGAGCTTGCCACTATGGCTGGCATTACGATAAGTGCCGTGAGAACTGATTTGTTCATATATCTAAAGATAATAAGTAAGTATGTAACTCCGTCTGGAGTACACACATACTCTAACCGAATGTTAGTAAGAGATAGGTAAGAATCTCTTATTGTCATTAGTATTCACTTAATTTCGCTTTGGAAGAACCATTTTTCTTCGTATAATCTCAGTAATTGTTTGGATTAACACATCCATATGTTGCTCACACCTCTTCAGATATTTTTCGTAGTATCGGGAACTATCATTCTTATCATTGCTTTGGATGTAGCACGCCGAGAGCGCTTTAATGCGCTTCATTTTCTGGTGTTTATTGGTGTCGGTCTTTGATTGCTTGTTTTTACTCTCTTTCCAAAAATTCTTGATCTTATCGGGCACATGGTTGGACTTCAGCGATGAGCTGATGCACTTGTGTATGCGGCGATTATATTTTTGATGTATTTTTCGTTACTATTACTCAGAAAAATCGAAGCAACCAATGCTGTATTAACGATGCTTACTCGGGAAATTGCTCTCTCAAAATTTAAAAAACATAACGATGAAAAAAGATAAATTTCTTTTCATAGTTCGCGCATACAATGAGGTATCTCGTGTCTGAATAGTGATCCAGGCACTCTTAGATGCATGATTTTCTGAAATTTGTGTTGTGAACGATGGTTCAAAAGATGAAACACAAAAAGTGCTGAATTCATTTTGAAATAAAATTTATTCTTTAAGGCATCCTATAAATCGAGGTGCCGGAGCAGCGTTGGAGACAGGTTTTGAGTTTGCCCGTAGATATTCGGATGATTATAATTGGGAATACATTGTTACTTTCGATGCGGATGGTCAACATGATATTGCCGATATTCATTCCTTTTTTCAAATATTACATAAAAATCCAGGAACACAGGTTATATTTTGATCTCGATTTATTCAAAAAACTCGATCAAATGTTCCTCTGTTACGAAGAATAGTATTGTATCTTGGAATGATATTTACCAAATGTATTTCTCAGGTACATCTAACAGATGCTCATAATGGTTATCGTCTTATCAAAATAGAGGTTGTAAATAGTATTCGCCTCACCATGGATGGCATGGAATATGCAAGTGAACTCATAGATCAAATCAATAAACTTTGATTCCATATTCATGAAGTACCTGTTAATATTCACTATGATAGCTATACTCTTGGGAAGGGGCAGAGACATGGTTGAATGTTTCGGATAGCATTTAAAATGGTAATGAATAAATTTTTTCTCTAGATTGTTTATGGACCAGAAAACGCTCCTTATTACTGGTGGTGCCGGGTATATCTGATCCCATGCAGTTGTTGCATTTGAACAGGCAGGATATAAAATAGTAATTCTCGATAACTTCTTAAACTCTTCCAACGATAATTTAATCGGTATAAAAAAAATACTTGGTTATTCTCCTGATTTTTATGAGTGTGATATTTGAGATCAAGATGAATTGAACAAGATTTTTCGAAAATATCATTTTGATGGGGTGATTCATTTTGCAGGATTGAAGGCAGTAGGAGAGAGTTGTCAGAAACCACATCTCTATCATCAGAATAATATTTGAGGAAGTCTTGTGCTTTTCGGAGTTATGGAGCAATTTGGTGTAAAAAAGATTATATTCTCCTCATCTGCAACTGTGTATAGTTCGGATAATACCCCCCCCTTAACGGAGGATATGCCTCTCGCAACAACCAATCCTTATGGAACTACCAAGTTAGTGCTGGAGAAAATCCTTGAAGATTATGCAAAGCAATGAGACTGGTTTGTTATGAGTCTGCGCTACTTCAATCCTATCTGAGCACACTCTTCATGATATATCGGAGAAATACCTCGTGGAATTCCGAATAATCTTCTGCCTTTCATTACGGATGTTGCCTGTGGCAAACGTGAAAAGGTGATGGTATTTGGTGATGATTATCCTACGTCTGATGGAACTGGCGTTCGAGATTATATTGATGTGTGTGACTTGGTTGATGCTCATTTGCAAGCATATCAAGCTCTTTCTCAAGGTTTACGTGTATATAATATTGGTACAGGAAGTGGGACAAGCGTCCTCGAGATGATTCATATAGTGAGTGACATAACTGGAAAACAGATTCCCTATGAAATATCCGAACGAAGACCTGGAGATATTGCTACTGTGTTTTGTGATCCAACTCTTGCTCAGAAGGAGTTAGGGTTTACTGCTAAAGTATCCATTCGCGAGAGCATTAAGAAGAGTTGGAATTTTTCTCGTGCTTTAAAATAAATTCTTATAAAACTTATTTATCTTTTGCTTTCATGGAACAATATACTGATTATTTCGTACGTGAGTGACTGTGGGAAGAGCTTCGCGAATCGTCCCAGGTACATGTGCATATTATCTTGATCGGAACGAAACCGGATATTATCAAGCAAGCACCGCTTTATCTCGAACTCAAGTCTCGTTGAATCTTTACACTTCTCATTCATACGGGGCAACATCACGATTATATTTTATCGGAGTGAGTACTCAATGAATTTGGTATGATTGTGGATATCAATCTGAATGTAACATGAATACTCCATGAAAAATATTCCAAGGTGGTTGATCAACTTGGTCGTATTCTCACGAAATTGAAAGAAGAGTATAAGAAAATCCCCGTTCCTTATGTTCATGGCGATACATTGACAGCTACCACAGCTGATAAAGCTGCTTTTCTTACGAAATGTAGTGTTGTTCATGTGGAGGCGGGAATTCGGACTATTACTCCGAAGAAAGATTTCTATCATCGGTTGTTTGAAAATTATCAATCTGGAGTATTTGACTTTCGATCGTATCGAGAAACACTGATGGATCGTAGTATTTATGAGACTGGATCGATCGAGCCATATCCTGAGCAGTTTGACACTCGATGAATTGAGGGCTCAACAGGATTCTTTGCAGCTCCGACGACCCTTGCTGAACAATTTCTTATTAATGAGTGACATGATCCTGATCACATCCTGGTTACTGGTAATACCGTTGTGGATGCTGTAAGACATTCTCAAGAAAAGGTTCATACGAGCCAAGCTTTTGAACTCTATCCAAATATGAAGTGAAAAAAGTTTATATTTGTAACGGTCCATCGACGTGAAAATACCGAAAATCGTGAGCGATTTTTGGCCATATTTTATGCGCTCAAAAAACTCTTACAGGATGGAATCCCTGTTTGTTTTCTTAAGCTCTACGCAAGTGAGTGGGCTATTGATCAATATGGATTACGATCGGAGCTCGATGACATGATTGCTCAATACTCAGAGATATTTTCGTATGGATCAGCACTTGCGCATCATCATGAAGTGATTGATATGATTTCTCATGCATGAGCTGTCGTGACGGATAGTGGTAGTATGCAAGAGGAGGCAAATATTGTCTGAGTACCATGCGTGACTCTTCGATTTGGTTCAGATCGATGAGAGACTTTGATTGCTGGATCGAATGTGCTTGCTCCGCCAGTGAATTCGAGACTTATTACTGATATTGTAAAAGGATCGATTGGGAATCAATTCATGCAATCTCGAATCAATCTCTATGGTGAAAACGTATCAGAAAAAATTGTTGATGGAGTAGACAGGCTCTTGAAGAAGCATGGAAAGTTGTTTCTCTATGATGATGAGCGCCTAGAGTTATGAAAATTTTTTAATTGTTCTATTGATTAATATATGAATCAGGTCATTATTATTACCGGTGGTGCTGGCTTTATAGGGTCCAATTTTCTGAATAAATATGTACCACTTTTTCCGTATATTCGTTTTATAAATATTGATGCACTTACCTATGCTGGTAACCTCAATAAACTCTCTGAAGATACAAAAAACTCTTGCAATTATTCATTTGAACAAGTGGATATTCGGGATCGTGATTCACTCAGAGCGGTGTATGAAAAATATTCTCCTACTGATATTATTCACTTTGCAGCTGAGTCCCATGTGGATAATTCTATCAAGAATCCACGACTTTTTACTGAGGTAAATGTTCTTTGAACACAGAATCTCTTAGATCTTCATAGGGAATTTGGGCTTCAGAGATTTCACTATATTTCAACCGATGAAGTATATGGTGATATACCTGAGAGTGGATATTTTACCGAAGAGACTCACATTGAGCCATCCAGTCCATATTCTGCATCGAAAGCCGGATGAGATCTTCTTGTCCAGGCCTATGGTCGAACATTTAGCCTTGATTACACGATCACTCGATGTTCAAATAATTATGGGCCAAATCAGAATTTCATCTCGCTTATTCCATTGTTTCTTTCTAAAATACAGAAGAATGAAAGAGTTCCACTCTATGGTGATGGATCCAATATTCGTGACTGGCTCTATGTTGAAGATCATTGTGATGCAATCTGGGAAGTTTTTACTTGAGCAAAATCAAAGAGCATTTATAATGTTGGTGGTAATAACGAATATACGAATTTGGAAATCACAAAGATTCTCTTACAATTTCTCGGAAAATCTGAAGATCTTATTTCATTTGTCCCTGATCGCCCAGGTCATGACAAGAGATATGCAATTGATGCAACGAAAATCAGAAATGAACTTGGTTGGAGTCCAAAGTTTTGATTTGAAGAAGGTATAAAAAAAACCATTCCATCTTATTTGTAATTATGAAAGGAATCATTCTTGCGTGAGGCTCTGGTACTCGCCTCTATCCCATCACGATGGCTATATCCAAGCAGCTTATGCCGATTTATGATAAGCCAATGATTTACTATCCATTGACAACATTGATGCTTGCGGGGATTCGTGATATACTCGTCATCACGACTCCTGATGATCAGTCTGGGTTTGTTCGACTTTTGGGTGATGGATCTCAGTTTGGTATATCGATTACCTATGCGGTCCAGCCGTCACCAGATGGTCTTGCTCAAGCTTTTATCATCGGTGAAGAGTTTATCAGTGATGACGATGTGTGCCTGGTGCTAGGAGACAATCTCTTCTACGGAAGTGGTCTTGCATCTCTCCTGCAGCAAAGTGTCAAAGTAGTGGAGAGCGAGCAAAAGGCAGTTGTTTTTGGATATGAGGTATCTGATCCAGAGCGGTATGGAGTGGTGGCATTTGACTCTAGTAAGAACGCTACCTCGATTGAAGAAAAGCCAAAAGATCCAAAATCAAACTACGCAGTTGTTGGACTCTATTTTTATCCAAATAGCGTCATCAGGATAGCAAAAAATGTCGAGCCGTCAGATCGCTGAGAGCTCGAGATCACATCAGTCAATGCAGAATACCTCTCGCGATGATCGCTCAAGGTAGAGCTCATGAATCGGTGATACGCATGGCTTGATACCGGAACACATGAGAGTATGATGGATGCTGCTAATTTCATTCAGATTATCCAAAAGAGACAGGGTATACTGATTGGATCTCCTGAGGAAATTGGGTATAGAATGGACTGGATTGATCAGCTACAAATAGAAAACTTAGCAAAACCAATGATGAAGAATGAGTATGGGAAATATTTGAGAAACCTCTTCTAGGAAAAAGTAATAATTTTCTTTCGGTAACTCCAAAACACCATGGAGTATTAAAAGTCTTAAAATTTACCCATCATTATTTATTTTTGCATCATAATTTTTATGGGAAAAGAACATATTTTTCTGACGTGAGCAAATGGGTTTATTGGTAGTCATTTACTACGAAGATTACTTGATGCTGATTATAGAGTCACTACACTTTTACGCTCATCATCAAATACTACACGTATTACAGAGTTACTGAATCATCCTTGATTTACTCAAATAAATTGAGAATGTATGGAAACAGTGTTTATACAAGATACTCCACATGTGGTTATTCATCTTGCAACATGTTATCGAAAATATCATACTGCTTCAGATATTGAGGAGATGATATTAAGTAATATTACCTTTCCCACACAGATTGCTCAACTTTGTGCAACCTATGGAGTTCGATATTTCATTAATACAGGCACATTTTTTGAGTATGATTTTTCCGATTCGCCTCTGATAGAGCAATCACGACAAAAAGCCTTTAATCTTTATGCTTCAACGAAACAGGCATTCGGTAATATTTTAAAGTACTATACAGAGCAATATTTTTTTTCTTCACTAACTTTGCGTTTATTTTCCCCATATGGCCCAGGAGACAATGAAAAGTTTATTCCCGCAGTAATTCGCTCAATAGAACACGCCATGGAATTTACACTTCAAGCACCCAATCAAAGGCTGAGCTTTACTTATATTGATGATATTGTGGATGCTTATATGCTGTGACTTGAAAGAATAGCACTTATGACCAAGAAATATGATATAGTAAATATTGCACCGAAAGAAACACATTCTTTAATTGAGGTTATTCATATGCTTGAAAAAATATCAAATAAAAAGCTTATTCTTTCGGTTAAAGATGATTCTGATTTAGATATTTGGCATTCATCCTTTGGATCGAACTATGCTGAGAGACTACTTAATTGGCATGCTAGAACTTCTCTTAAACAGTGATTGACTCTAACCTATAACGCATATAGAAATGCAATTTAATCCTACTGAGCTCTCGTGACTTCTTGAGGTGCAATTTCCTCGGTTCTTGGATGATCGAGGATCATTTACCCGTGTTTTTACATCATCGATTTTTGAGGATACTCTTTGATACCTTCCAATTTTTCGGGAAACATTTTATTCTGTATCGGTGAGAGGGGTGATTCGCGGTATGCATTTTCAAGTTCCTCCTTGTGTACAAGATAAACTGGTATATGTAATAGGCTGAATTATCAACGATGTAGTTCTTGATATTCGTACTGAATCACCAACTTTTTGACAATATATCGTTCGAGAGCTATCATTCGAAAACAAAAAAGCGTTATTTATTCCAAAGGGGTTTGCTCATGGATTTTTGTCGAAGTCAGAACAGGCAGTAGTAGCATACATGGTAACAGAGTCGTGGGATCCAGATTGTGATAAGGGGATTCATTATGATTCATTTGGATATGATTGGAATATTGAGCACCCTATTGTATCTACCAGGGACCTAAATCAAACCTTGTTTTCGAATTTTATTTCACCATTTTAATAAAAGTATTCTTTCTATGCTTCCTGCATCTATCAAATCATACGCAAAACTTATTATTGAGAACAGAAAAAATAGTTTTGTTCCATGAAAATCTCATATTCCCGTAGCTGGTCCACTTTTCGATGAGAAAGAGCTTGAGTATGCTACTGAAGCAGTCATGAGCTGCCACTGGGCTTGATGAAAGTGGAACGAGCAGTTTGAGAAGGATCTTGAAAAATACATAGGTGTTAAACATGTTATTACTACCAACTCCGGTAGTTCTGCTAACTTGCTAGCATTCACTGCGCTTACAGCAAAGGAACTTAAAGATCGACGCATACTTCCAGGCGATGAAATTATTACTGTAGCTGCATGATTTCCTACGACCATTAATCCTATTGTAATGAATGGATGTGTGCCAGTTTTTGTAGACGTTCAACTTCCTTATTATGAGGTAGATATAGAGCAAGTGCGACAAGCTATTACTCCAAAAACAAAGGCGATTATGATTGCTCATACTCTCGGAAATGTTTTTGACCTCAAGATAATCCGAGAGATATGTGATGAAAATAAATTATGGCTTATAGAGGATACATGTGATGCACTGGGTGCTAAATATGATGGAAAGTATGCAGGGACTTATTGAGATATCGCAACACTTTCATTTTATCCAGCTCATCATATTACCATGGGCGAAGGGGGTGCACTTATGACGAATAACAATCTTCTTGCTAAAATTATCACCTCGTATCGTGATTGGTGAAGGGATTGTTGGTGTGCCCCTGGGATGGATGATACATGCCATAATCGTTTTGGCTGGTCATTTGAATGATTACCAGATGGATTTGACCATAAATATGTTTATTCACATATTTGATATAATCTGAAAATATCTGATATGCAAGCGGCACTTGGTGTTGCTCAAATTGAAAAGCTTGATCAAGTAATTGCTCTTCGCAGAAAGCACTGGGATTATCTCCATAATCGTATAAAAGAGGAATGATTAGATCAGTATTTTATTCTTCCCGAAGCTATGCCGAACTCTGAGCCAAGCTGGTTTGGTTTTCTTTTATCTGTGCGAGAGGGAAAAGGGTTTGATCGCACGGATGTAATGCAGTATTTAGTTTCTAAAAATATATGAACGCGTCTATTGTTTGCTGGAAATTATATTCGACAACCAGCATTCCGAAATTATGTAGATAACTATCGAATTGTATGAGATTTAAAAAATACAGATTTTATTATGTTCAATACATTCTGGGTTGGTGTGTGACCGACATTGACCACTGAAATGTTAGAATACGTTGTAGAATCCTTAAGAGATTTTTGTCTTGGAAAAAAAGGTCCAATTCTTAGTGTGCTTGTACCAGCATATAACCATCCTTGATATACTCAGGAATGTCTTGAGAGTATATTTTCTCAGAAATGATTCAATGAGAGTGATATAGAAGTGATTATGGTTGATGATATGAGTCCCCAAGATCTATCAGATCTTGGGCAGGCATATATGAAAAAACACAACAACTTTTATTTTGAAAGAAATAGCGAAAATAAATGAATGGTATGAAATTGGAATTACCTTCTTTCATTAAAAAAGTCGAAGGCATATATCTTTGTATCCAACGATGATCGATTTTATGACGAATATGCATTACGTAAAACTTATGATGGTCTCATAGAAAACTGACTTGATGTATGTTATGGAAAATATGTGAGTTACAATGAAGAATTTGATAAATACTCATCATTTGTTGTACATGATCGAAAGTGAGATGGAATACACGTTTTTTATGATTCATTTGATAATGAGATAAAGGGGCATAGTATATCTTTCGGGTGAATTATGTATCGGGATTATGGTTATCAATATCAATCCAAGGCGAATATGTGGGCTGATTGGTGTATGAATCTTGAGTATCTTTTTCGTGGTAAGAAGATTTGAATGTTGCCAGAAATAACGTTTGTATATCGGGATCACCCATATCAATCAATAAAGGTAATTGACCCAGATACTCTTAGTCAAGCATATAATTTTGTCTACGATCGATTTCATATAGAGTGAGAAGAACGATTAGTTCTTAATGAACAGAAAAATAATACAGTAAGATCTTTAAGACTGATTCGATTCCTTAAAAAGTATCAACTTTACAAAATATTTAAGGTCTTAAACCAGTTTATGGGATAAATTATCCCATAAACTTGGTTCTATGATCAATAAAACCACCTACAGGGGAAATTGAGTCTAGAAGAATCTGAAATTAACAGTGATGGATGGAAAGCTTATGATGGACTCGTGAATATTGGATATGAGAAACACTATAGAGTGCACCATGGAGTAAATGAATTTGCGAGATGAAACCAACATATTAATGGTATTGAATTATTCTGGAGTTTCACAAAAAGAAGACTCTCTCAATTCAATGGAATCAAGAAAGTCTATTTTCCATACTATTTGAAAGAATCTGAATTCAGATATAATTGTCGTATGCAATGAAAAGATATCTATAAAGAAATCTTAAAATTACTAAGACAATATTCTCAGAAAAATTAACCCGTAACTGGGGAAGACCCATATTTATATTAAAAGTAATTAAATAGATTTACTATAAATTCATTTCATGCCAAAAATTTCCATTATTACTACTGCCTATAAACATGAGAAATTTATAGCTCAAACGATTGACTCAATCCTCAATCAATCGTTTTCCGATTGGGAATTGCTCATTGGTGATGATTCTCCAGATAACGCTACCTGGCAAATCATAGAGCAATATACAAAGAAATATCCAGATAAAATTCGGGCATGGCACCATTCTCCAAATAAAGGAATTGTGGATAATATGAATTTTCTCATTAAACATATCGCTCCAGAAACTCATTATGTTTCATTCCTGGAAGGTGATGATATGTACACACCGGATAATCTTGAAAAAAAAATGAGTGTGTTTAAAGAGATGCAATCACTTGATATAATTTATACAGATTTTTTACAAATTAACGAGAAATCCATTTTAAAGAGCAGAAACTATTTTCTATTTACTTTGAAAAACAAATCTCGATTTCTGCCACGATGAATGAGTAGACTTTCTGTGGTAAACTTATTGGGTAACTGAAATCCTATTCAGTCATTTGGTTCTGTGATTATTACTAAAAAGGTCATAGACGATTTCTTTCCAGTTGATTTAGCCGAATTATGAACTTCTATGTTTGGTCCGTTTGACTATTTTCTTTGGTTGAAGATTTTCCCATGAAAAGAGGTATTTCACTTGGATAAGCCACTATTCTTATATCGTGTACATTCTGGAAATTTTGTAAAAAATATCAATGTTATGTTAGAGCAATCTCAGCAACTATTTTCTATCATAAGGAGGGATTATTTTCGTGATAGGAACGTTACTTGTATTTGTGACGATTTTATTAATGAGTGTAGAATGCTAAAAGCCTTTTCAGACGGCGATATGAAAAAATTTCGATCATTTTTTTTTATGTCTTGGAGGTATAATCTGAAAAGACGTTGGTTCGTACGAGTTATGATGTATATTGGATCGTATATACCAAAAAAATGACGCGATGCAATGAGAAAATTGTATTCTTTGATTTAAATCCTCATGCCAAAAATTTCCATTATTACTACTGCCTATAAACATGAGAAATTTATAGCTCAAACGATTGACTCAATCCTCAATCAATCGTTTTCCGATTGGGAATTGCTCATTGGTGATGATTCTCCAGATAACGCTACCTGGCAAATCATAGAGCAATATACAAAGAAATATCCAGATAAAATTCGGGCATGGCACCATTCTCCAAATAAAGGAATTGTGGATAATATGAATTTTCTCATTAAACATATCGCTCCAGAAACTCATTATGTTTCATTCCTGGAAGGTGATGATATGTACACACCGGATAATCTTGAAAAAAAAATGAGTGTGTTTGAAAAATTTCCGAATATAGCTTGCGTGTACAGTGATCTTTCTTTTATTAATAGTCAGAATGAGGTTATACTAGAAAGTTTCTTTCGAAAAAGGGGTGTGAAAATTATTCAAAATGAACAACTTTCACCTGATGAATATCTCAGATTTCAAGCTGGTCCGATTGCATCTTATTCGACAGGCATGATAAGACGTGATATATTAAAAACTGTGTCAATTACATCACTCATTTTAGATGATAAAACATATTCTGTTTCAGACTATGACTTTTATTTTCAGGTTGCCACCAATTTCTCCATTTACTGAATAGAGGAATCACTAACACTTTATCGTCGTCATTCTGGGAATTTATCAGCTCAGAATATAAAGCTCTTTTCTGATTTGGATTATTTGATTGATTCATATTATAGGAAAGCTAATATTTATAGCACAACATATTACCAAAAGAAATCATTTATTTGTCTTTTGTTATCAGTTGCATACTTAGATCGGGATAAAAAGATTTTCTCCTATAAGTTATGGAAAGACTCGTGGGATTTCTCTGTGTGGAATTTTTTATTTTATAAGACTGCAATCCTGTTTCTTCTCCTTTCTCCATCAAATCTTCGAAAAAAAATTCTTAACAGACAGATTATACGTTAAAATATCCCCCCCACCAATCGTATCTGGTGGTTTTTTTAAAGACATTGCCAGTCAAAAGAAATGGAATTCTTTCGATTTTTCCAATCAAGTCTTTTAAACCGAAAAAAATTAAAATGGGGTATCAAATTTTTCTCTGTATCTCCCATCCGAGGGTTAGTGTGGCGTAGAAAAAACCGTGAATTTGATATGCTTTCTTTATATTTATAACATTTAAGTTGTACCATTTGTAGCTGTAATTTTGACTATTCTTTTTGATAATATGGAGGGTAAGTGATTCATCGAGGTTTTTAATTGATTTTCTTCCATGGCAAAGAGATTGTTTCATAAAAAGAGCATCTGTAAAATAGTCACCTGTTTCCGTTGGGTATTTAAGTCTTAGTTTATTTCGGAAAACGAGAGACGGATGAATGGTATAGTAATTTGTGTCACCGAGAAAATACTCAAAATATTTCTTATCGGCTTCATAGTACATAATAGTTTTTGTTCCACATCAAACATAGTCAGGATGAGCTTCAAGAAAATTCACTTGTTTTTCAAGCTTCTCCAGATGCCATATGTCATCGTGATCTTGAATGGCGATATAACCTCAATTTGCTCTTTCAAGAAGAAAATTTAATCCTTTGTAAGGGCCATGGTTTGTTTTTTCAAAGAAAAGTGTAATCTTTCATGTCTTTTTGGTTGTTTGCTCAGCCTGACTGATATATTTCCGTATATCCTCGCTTGAATTATTGTCAAGTAATAGGATTTCAGTGTTTTGATAGGATTGATTGAGACAGCTGATGAGTGTATTTGTAAGATAATCACCTGGATTATAGGCAACGATGAGTATTGATACGAGAGGCTGATTGTTCATATATTACCCACTAAACCCCCTCTTCACAATTTTCTCTTTTGCATTCCTGACACGAAGGGGAAAAGTGTCAGAATATACACAGCCACAATAATCTTGTCGGTAGATATTATGCTCATGAGTATAGTCAACGCTCCGTTGAAAGCCATTATTTTTTCGGAAGGCAATCTTGAGGAATTCAAGTCCGTATTCCCGTCCATACTTATCACCGAGTGAGAATATTTTCTCAAGGTCCTTATGTGGTGATGTATTGAGAGTTGATGTATAGTGAGTATATCATAGCTCCTTGCCAAGTCGAGCAGATCTCTCGAGTCTCATATCGTAGCAGAGGGTGCATTTTTCTCCACGTTCAGGCGTATCTTCATATCATTTGATAATCTGAAAGAATCTTCCAACATCGTATTCTCACTCGATATAGGGAACTCATTCGATTTCACATACTTTTTTGAACGCATCGAATCTCTTATCGTATTCAGCTTTTGGTTGAATATTGGGATCATACCAAAAGCAGAGAAGATCATATTCTTTTTTGAGATCCATAATCGGCACGGTCGCATCTGGTCCACAGCACACATGGAGGAGGAGTTTTGGTTTTTGTTCGAGTTGTTTGCGAATAGGCGCATAGCTTTTGCGATGAAACTCAGAAACATGTATTATTTCTGTAATAGCCTCTTGATGTTTCCTTGTTCCATATCATTGATTCATATCGAGACCAAGAGATGGATCTATGAGATGATATGCTTTCATAAGTTCATCTCGCCAGACTTTTGCAATGATGGATGCTGCTTGAATTTCCTTTATTTTTGTATCACCTTTGATGATGGAGAGAGGGCTTTTTGTGAGAATCGTATCAAATTTATATCCATCATTACCATCAATCAGAACACTATCAATCGTATCTCAGTATTGATTTATAAGAAAAGCAAGCTGTCTGAGTGCTCGCTCCATAGCAAGACGATTTGCCTCTTTAATTCCCATAGTGTCAATCTCCTCATTTGACGCAAGTCATACTCCAAAATGCAGGAGTGGTTCCGCATTTTTTTTATGCGAATGTTTGATGAGAAAATCAAAAGCCTTCCTTCTTTTTTTCTCTGTGAGTGATTTACTGTCAGCAATTAATGTTGATACTTCATTCAGATCTCTCCCATGCACAAAACTAAGTGCACAAGCAACAACTGGGCCATACCATGGACCTCTTCATGCTTCATCAATTCAAATTTTTCGCTTCATAGATATTTTGTATGATTATATGAAATCGAGAATGAAAAGAAAATTTTCTTGCCTTTCTTTGCTTTATCATGAATATTGCTTGTATAACTTTTGTCATGCTCACCTCTCATACTACTGGATCTGGTAAAGATGCGATCACGACGATTTCTCACTGAGATTTCTCATCATTCTCTGTACAAGTTGCTCACTATGGTGCGACACTTCTCTCATTTCATACAAACAAAGAATTTGGTGACATGGAAATTCTCGGTGGCTATAAATCACTCGAAGATCTTCATATTGGATATGCATCACGCAATTGGGTGATGGCACCATTTGCAAATCGTATTCCGAATGGGCGATATACGTGGCAGGGGAGGGAATACATACTCCCAGAATGATCTCGTATGCATGGATTGGTAGCAAAAGAAGTTTGGGATTTGCTTGATGTTTCGACTGGAGAAGGTTCTATCAAACTCACATTCACACTTGATAGTCTCTCTGATGGGGTAGAGGGTTATCCATTCGAACTTCTTTATACGCTTACCTATACTATTTCGTTAGAGGGCGTGACCATGGAGATAACAGCAACGAATGTTGGTGAGCAAGATGCTCCGTATTTTGTTGGTTGGCATACCTATTTCACTCTTTGAGAAAGCAGACCGGATAATCTTATGCTCCAAATTCCATCGAATACATGAGTAGCAATGGATAACTCTCTCGTTCCACTGGATGGAAAGGAGGCTTTTGTATCACGAAAAAAGCGATCAAGATTGGATTACAGAAAACCAAAGAAAATAAGGAAATCCATCATTGATGATTATTTTGTCATGCAAGACAACATTCCCGAGGCATATCTCACGAATACATCCAAGAAAATATCGATTGCTATCACAGGAGAGAGAGGTTGTATCATTGCTTTTACTTCTGATTCTCTCGAAGATGCACCACGATCAGCTATTGCCATTGAGCCCATGGAAGGAATTGCAAATAGCTTCAATCGAGGTGATATGCAAAAACAGATACTACTCAAGGCCTGAACGAGTCGCTCCTATAGTGCCTCGTTTACCCTCACGGGGGTAGAGTTGAGCGATGATGACGAGTCAAGATTCATTCTTGCTACTATGGGCGTTGGGGCAGTTGATGCTATCACCGCTATTCTGAGCTAGAAGTGAGATCGGATTTCAAAACTGATCAATGAGGAGGGTATAGCCCTCTTTTATTGGACCCAAAAAAGAAAGGTTACCATTTTTGAGAAATTTGATTTCTTCATCATGAATTATTCTTCTCTCTTGAAGTTCAAAGAATTCTCCAATATCTCGCTGATTTGATAGTTTGATCTCCTCCAAGAGTGTAGAATGACTTTGGTCGATGCTGCCTATTTTGGTTCGCTTGAGATCGGTAATAATACCGCCAGTTCACAATAGAGAACCAAGGTCGCGCGCTATAGATCGAATATACGTTCCTGATGAAACTCGTGCCCGCAATGTGATAAATGGTGGATCGTATGAGAGTATCTCATGAGAATATATCTCGACGGGCCGTGCTTTCAGATTTACTTCTTTTCCTTTCAATATAAGTTCATATGCCCTTTTACCATCAACCCAAATAGCAGAATAGGAGGGTGGCACTTGTTCGATTTTTCAGGTAAAGTTCTCTGCGATAACCTCTTGTATTTTCTCATAACTTGGAACGAGCCAATCTACATACTCATCTTCTGTAGAGAGATCATAAGATGGTGAGGTTCGAGAGATATCAATAGTATACTCATACGTCTTATCCTGACCAACAAGATAATTGAGTAGCGGGGTTGCTCACTCTGCTGCAATCAGGAGGAGTCATTCTGCCTCCTGATCGAGCGTTCCAGCATGGCCAACTCGAGAGAGTCAGAGTTTCTTTTTGAGCCGAGTGACTGCAGTATGTGATGAAATTCAGCGAGGTTTATAAATGAGAAAGAACATGGTCTAATTGGGTAGATTTGGATGTTACCTGATTTTATAAAATTTTCTAGTGTCATGTATATATTATGAACTTGCTTCATCGTAAGAGAATTGTACTTTACAAGTAATTATTAATATGTATATTGTTAGTACTTATTTTTAGATAAATTTCTATGAGAAATACATCTGGTCTAATTTCTGAACTTGCAAAAGAATGAAAGATATGAGAACTGGAATTATTACTACAAAAGAAAGTTGATAGTATTAACCCAGATATCACAACAGCACTTAAAGTAAAAAACTTACTTAATTTTGATGCATCAAAACAGGATAATCTTCTGCCAATTATGCAAGATAAGCTATCATTTATTTATTGAGATCAGATAAAATCATTTCATAAATTACTTCAAGCGGATAGAACAACTTATATCCTTACTGATGATAGTGAAAATCATTACTGAATACTAGCTTATAAAAAAGAGTTGCAACATGACATAGCTCGTGTTTGATGAGGTATTTGATATATTGAGGTAAAAAGTTTATTACTCTTAGATGATGAAATGAAATGAAAAGGGCTTATTTATATTTTAATTCAGAGGCTTATTGAGGATGTTAGAATGAAATATCCAAATGCAAACGGCATTGTCTGTACTGTGTCTAATACTCATGCTGCTGCTTCGCAAGAATTATTCAAAAAATTATGATTTGTTAGATTATTTTCCGATTATTGAATCTATGCAGAAGGTGATACTGAAACAACCATGTATTTCCCTATCAATAAACAACTATCATCAAAAAAATGGGATGTTCCAATAAAAAATCCATATTTTGATATGATTCAATCCTGATCTAAAACAACAGAAGGAAGGGCAGGAAAAATGTATGCAGATATTTTTGAGTGAGATGATATTGTCTTTAAAAATGGGAGTGCTACTTTAGTAAAAAAAGTACTAACATCTACTCATTATCCCACTTTGGAAGAGTATTTGAAAGTTGAAGGATATAAAGAGTGTATCCCAAATGCCAGAAATATGGAGGATGCTATGCAAGCATATAAAAATATACCTGGATATGCGGATAAAATTAAACGCCTATGAATTTATTGAATTAAAATTTAATTATGTCTAAGATTGTAAAAAAATATATTCTTCCTCAATATTTTGAGCAAGTTCTTGCGGGTACAAAGAATTACGAGCTTCGATTGGGTGATATTGATGCAAATGTTGGTGATACTCTTCATTTAGTTGAGAGGATGGCCGATGGTACGGAAACAGGTCGAAGCACTGATCGTCTTATAAAATCACGAGTGAATACGAAAGATATATTGTTTTGGTCTCAAGAGGAAATTGAGAAAAACGGTTATAGTGTTCTGGGATTCTAAAAAAATCTCTCGTCAATGAGAGGTTTTTTTAGAGATAATCGAGAGTAATATTTCGGTTTTTTGCAATCTCTGAGCTGAATGCTCCCAGAATCATCTCACTCTCACGAGATCGTATGAATATCTGCGCATGATAGATGTCACCAATTCTCTTGGTAAGGCTGGGATGATGGATGATCTGGGCTTGTACTCAGAGTTCATCCCGGAGAGCTATGAGACGATCATGCCAGATGATGGAGATACCACTCACATCATCACTTTTTTTTCCAGTGAAGGTTATACGCGCATACCGTGCGTACGGGGGGAGATGGTAGAGTTTTCGTTCGTGGAGAGTCTTGGTAAGGTGACTTTCATGATTTTGCGTGAATATATCTTGCACAAGCTCATCTTTTGCGATCATAGTTTGCATCACAATATCTTGACCAAGATCGAGTGACCATGCAATCTCTTGGTAGAGCTTTTCACCGGTATCATACATGCCAAGTCCAAAATCTGATTCTAAGAGTGGGTATATGATGAGGGAAATCTTTGGAAGAAATTCCTGTATTTCTGATTTTGTACTAATAAAAATGGATGGTGTTGTGTCGTTTGCAACAATGTTTTTTGCTTTCTTCCCAAGACGCCGAATATCCGATTCTATTCGAGATATGTTGATGTTCGGCATGAGCTTCTTGAGACTTTGTTCGAGTCACTGTGTTCCTGGTAATCCAGGGACAATCTTGCTACTCTTGCAATGTGGACATTCATGAGGTATCTCTGACGGAGAATAACAAAGATGACACTCAAGATGAGGTTTTGGATCGTGATGAGATACAAGCGGAACATCACACCAGACACATTTCCATATATGACCGCAGTCCCCACATCGTAGGATCCGCTCTTTCCCACGACGATTGTGGAGAACAAGTGCATTTTTTCAGGCAGTAATTGTCTCCTCGAGAAGATCAATCATTTTCTGTGTAATAAGTGGGGCGATTGTCTTTTGGAGCGTGAGATCTATGAGATGGATCATGATTTTTGAGGTTCATCTTGTTGGAGTTCTTCCTGGAGAAATTCGATAAATTCTTTGCCACTCGTGAAATGATGATAGATCGAAGCAAAGCGAATATAGGCGATCTCATCAAGATCACGAAGCCGAGAGAGAATATCTTTCCCAATTCGCTTTGAGGTGACGACTTTGCGAGTGGCTGCCCAGTTTGCTTCAAGATCATTGATGAGTCATTCGATCTCGGCTGGAGAGATATTCGCTCTCTTATATGCTGCCTTGGTAATGGAGTTTTGTACTTTCACTCGATCATAGAATTCGAGTGATCCATCGGATTTTTTCACGACAAAATTCACGACTTCTACTCGTTCAAACGTGGTAAATCGTTCATTACATCGCTCACACTCACGTCTTCTTCGAATCATTTTTCCATCTTCGGAGAGACGTGAATCGATGACTTTGGTATCGAGATTCTGACATCGTATACATCGCATATTGCTTTCTCTTTATTTTTAGTATGATTGCTTTCATAATATCTAACTTTGCTCGTATGTCTATTATGAAAGAGTTTCGAGAGTTTGCTATCAAGGGAAATGTGATAGATCTCGCAGTCGGTGTGATTATCGGTACGGCTTTTGGAAAAGTCGTGACGTCTGTTGTAGAGGATATTATCATGCCACCTATTGGATGGCTGATTGGAAATGTGAATTTCACTGATTTAAAACTCACGCTTCCATCGATTATCGAAGGACAAAAAGTGGTTACGGTAAATTATGGAAATTTTCTTCAGATTAGTTTTAATTTCTTGATAGTTGCTCTTGCAGTATTTGCACTTGTACGAGTTATCAATCGTGTCAAACGAGTGGAGGAAAAGAAAGAAGAAAAAATAGAAGAAAAGAAGGCGGAGATCGCTCCTGATGTAGTTCTCTTACAAGAGATTCGAGACCTGCTCAAGGTAAAAACTCTGACAAAATAGTCGCATGGATATTCTTCATTTTCTTCGTCAATACCATATATTTGATTATGCAATCTTTGATCTCACAGCTTCTTTTGTAGGTATATACCTTCTCTCGCCAGTTCTCTCGCGCATAATGAAATGGTTTCGCTTGGACGTACCACTTCAAAGTTGGCTCTTATTTACGCTTCCGATTGGCATTTTGGTCCATATTGCCGTAGGGAGCTATACTCCTATGACACGAGATCTTCTTGATCCGAGTAGTCATTGGATATTGAAAGGTATCATTCTTGGATGTGTAGTCACGGGTTTGAAGTATGTGAGTATTGTGAGGAAGTTGTAGGGTAGAGTGTTCTCAGATGCAAACTAAAAACACTTTTATGAAATGAAAAGTGTTTTTTGCTTCAAAAATTGAAAGAAAATTATTTGTCAATAGAGCAAATTTGAATTTATTCAAATTCTGTGCTAGTGTTAGTGAGTATTTCTTATTACTCACTATGCGACATGTTAAAAAATGCCTGCTTCTTGCAGGTGCCCTCTCGATTGTTTGAGGATCTCAAGCAATATTTGCATCTTCATCTGATTCAAATGGTCAGTGGAATTATGGCACTCTTGATAACCCTGTTTATGCAGCTGTTATACAAATACCATCATTTCTATGGAATTGGAATTATGGGACACTTGATATGCCGGTATGGTTCTCATTTGGATCATCTGAAGGTAATAGCTCATGATTCAATGTCGGAATTGTTGCAAATACTTCAGGATCGGAAAATAGCCCGAGCCCTCTTCAAAAAGAAGAAATTATAGAAAATGCTGCTTATCCAACTTACTCGCCAGACGGAACAAGTTTTGCATATATGAAGAAAATAGACGAAAAATATGTGATTATTAGGGATGGCAATATTAGTTCACAAAAATATGATAACATTATAGGTTTTAGCTATTCCATAGATGGAAAGAGTTTTATGTACGCTGCAGAAATAAATGGAAGAAAAATTATCGTTAAAGATGGAGTTGAATCACCATACTATGATAGCATAAGTTTTTCTGATGACTGGAAAAGTTATGCTTATATGAAGAAGATTGATGATAAATTCATACTTATAAAAGATGGAGTTGAATCACAAAAGTATGATACTATTGACAATATTACTTATTCTTCAGATGGGAAAAGCTTTGTATATACTGCTACAGTTAACGGGAAAGAATTTGTTGTCAAAGATGGAGTTGAATCACAAAAGTATGATCGTATTTTATCACCTGTTTATTCTCCGGACGGAAAAAGTTTTGCTTATTCAGCAATGATTAATAGTGAATATGTAGTTATCAAAGATGGAATTCAATCACCAAAGTATAACGGTATTTCTTGATACCCAACTTACTCTTCAGATAATAAAAGTTTTGCATATATCGCAATAATTGATGACAAATATATAGTTGTCAAAGATTGAGTGGAGTCTCAAAAATATGATAGTGTAAATAATCTTACTTATTCCCCAGATGGAAAAAGCTTTGCTTATGTTGTAGAAATTAATGGAAAATATATAGTTGTCAAAGATTGAGTGGAGTCTCAAAAATATGATGGTATAGGTCATAGTCTCGTTTATTCCCCGGACGGAAAAAGTTTTGCTTATGTAGCATTATCTACTATCGAATCACAATCATGATCAGTTCGAAGCCGGAAAATACAATGAAGTCTTGTCAAAGATTGAGTGGAGTCTCAAAAATATGATAGTGTAAATAATCTTACTTATTCCCCAGATGGAAAAAGCTTTGCTTATGTTGTAGAAATTAATGGAAAATATATAGTTGTCAAAGATTGAGTGGAGTCTCAAAAATATGATGATATTTATCGTGATTTTACATATTCCCCAGATAATCAAGGCTTTGCATACACTGTAAAGATCGGTGAAAAAACTATGATTGTAAAGCGAAATTACTAGATCTAGCAAAAAACCTTCTTCATAATGAAGAAGGTTTTTTAATTCTTATTTGGTTGCGGAGGTATGAATCGAACATACGACCTCAAGGTTATGAGCCTTGCGAGCTACCACTGCTCTACTCCGCGGAAAATTTGGTGCCAATGGGCGGACTTGAACCGCCGACCTCAGGGTTATGAGTCCTGTGCTCTAACCAGCTGAGCTACATTGGCGAGCGAGAATCCACTATCTGCTCAAGGACGAGAGCATTATATAGAGATACTCGCAAAGTCAAATTTTTATACTTTCTGCTGGATGACTCGTACTCAGGCAATATTCTCAAGACGAGCGACGAGGCGATCTCTCAGAAAATAGTCATCAATATAGGATGAGAGTTTCATGCTCACGATATAATATTGTCCCGATCGTTGCTGCTCGAATGATTCAATGGTGAGTCAGAGAGATTCTACGTGTTCAAGGATTTTGATTGGTGATGATTTTGGTGGAGTGAGCTCAAGATCCACCTGAAACAATTCAATCTTTTTTGGCCCCTGTCCAGACCAATGTGCCTCAATAAATCGTTCAATACTACATTTTTGGAGCTCATCACAGTTATATTTATGAATACTCACGCCATGATGTGAGACGTATCCAGCAATACGATCGCCAGGGCTTGGCGTGCAGCAGGCAGCCAGATGATACTCAATATGTTTTTCACCACCAATAATTAATTCTGTATCTCATGGATGAAACTCTTCGACAACGGAATTATTTGGTTTATTGGATGGGGATTTTTCTGCATGTCGACTCCTTTGTATATCTCGCAAAAAATCAATACCTCTTACAACCGAGCTTGGCTTGCGAGATCGATTGCCTATTTGAACAAATATTTCTTCTTTGTCTCGTGCGGTCAATTCATGTCCATCAAGTACACGTAGAAGATTATTGTCCTTGTCGAGAATCATCCCAAATGTTTGTTCGAGATAACTTGCAAGCATCATGCGCCCCTTCTCGATCAATTCATCACGATGTTGTGATGCAAGGAAGCTCTTGAGAGCATCGCGTGCTCGCGAAGTTTTTACCAGTGAGAGCCAGTTGATAGATGCTTGACGCTTTGAATCGGTAATAATCTCGATGACATCACCATTTGAAAGCGGTTGATCAATAGGAACATTTCTTCCATTGATATGCACAAATGCGAGATGATTGCCAACATCGGAGTGAATATGATAAGCAAAATCAATGGCACTGGCTCATCGGGGGAGTGTGACGACTTTTCCTTTTGGGGTAAATACAAAAATTTGATCATCAAATACCTGTGTCTTCATCTCATTGAAGAATGCTGTATTATCCTCTCATCGCTCCAGAATATTTTTAATTTCGCGCACCCAGACGACATCATTTGCTACGACCGATCCACCTTTCTCTGAATATTCAAAATGTGCCGCAACTCAGATTTCGGCATGTTCATGCATTTCACGTGTTCGAATTTGGATCTCGGTTGGTTGGGTACGATTGCTCGAGATGAGTCATACAACCGTTGTATGGAGTGATTGATAGCCGTTTTCTTTTGGAAGCGCTATATAATCCTTAAATCTCTTTGGAAGAGGTTTCCACTTGCCATGAAGATCTCCAAGAATTTCATAGCAGTGACGCACATTATCAGTGATAATTCTCACAGCAAAGAGATCATAGAGGTCACGAACATGTCATATATCTTTACGATCCAGTTTCTTGAAAATGCTATATGGAGATTTGACCCGATAGGAGATAGAATAAATAGGAATATGCACTCAAATAATCTCGCGAATCATAGACTCAACTTGCGTGATGAATACATCTTGTGATTCTTTGAGTTCATTCAGTTCTTGAATAATCTGATGAGCTTCGATAGGGTGGAGTGTTTTAAAACATTCAGTTTCGAGCTCACTCTTGAAATCAAAGAGGCCAAGTCTATCAGCAATGGGCGCATAAATATTGAGTGTCTCGAGGGCAATCTTTTCACGTTTTTTTGGATCAGGATGATGAGAGAGAGTTCTCATATTGTGCAATCTATCCGCAAGTTTTACAAAGATGATGCGAATATCATCGACCATACAAAAGAACATCTTTCGGAGGCTTCCAATAGTTCGTTCTTCTCATTGATATCGCAGTTTTGGATTTGCTAGCTTCTCCATCCCCGCAGTGATATTGGCAACTTCATCACCATAGACTTCTCGAATCATTTCGGCACTGACAGCTGTATCTTCTGGAACATCATGGAGAAGGCACGCTTGAATCGTAACGAGGTCAGGCTTGATACTGGTAAGAATTTTTGCAGCTTCTACTGGGTGATTGATATAGGGTTCTCATGATTTTCGCATTTGCCCCTCATGAGCATCCCGTGCAAAAATATAGGTACCCCAAAGAGTATCATAGATTTCTTCTTTTGTTTGGCTGTGATTATAGCTTTTGACAAAATCAATAACCTCAAGCATGACTTTGTCCGCATGTGAGTAATCGAGTTTTTCGGTGGAGATCGGATTCATAAAGAGGGATTGCTACTATTCTCGGCGAAGACGTGCGGCAGTATTTGATTCTACGTTGGTAATAATCTGCTCTTGGATATGAGAGAGCTCATCATCGGTGAGGGTGTGGTCTGAGGCAACTATATCAAATGAGAGAGTCCGAGAGAGATTACCGGTTCAGAGCTTTGCATCGTCTCGATAATCAGCGACATGGAGAATATTTTGAAGAAGAGGTGAACTTGATTGTACCACTTTGCACAATTGAGCAAAGCTCAAACGTTCTGGTGTCACAAAGTTTAATTCTCGGTTTGTTGATTGAAATTTTGAGAGTGACTTATATGTGATTGTCTTTGTGAAAATTGCATGAAATTCTTCAAGATCGATCTCAATGGAGAATATGTATTCATTTGAGAGGTCATATTGTCTGAGAGTGCTTGGATGAATGTAGCCAGCAATGAGGAGTGGTTCTTCTTTTCCAGGAACAATGACGAGTTTTCCAGGATGATAGGCTGGAAAATGAGTAACATCATGAGGTATGATACGAGTACCACCAGAAATAAATTCGCAGACTCTCTGAAGGAGTTCTTTATTTATAGTGTCGCTATATCCTCGTGTTGTAATAATCACTCGTTCATCATCCTGCATCGTACCACTGTCATCCTTCTTGTGAGTTCGACCGATCTCAAAGAGTCAGAATACTTCAGCTCTTTTTGTATTATCCTTGATAGTATGAAGCATCCATGGGAGCATATGACGTCTCATATGAGTATGATCCTCATTGGTCGAATTTAGAAGAGCTATACTGTTTGTATGATCGTATATTCCTACATGTTCATTGTCCTCTTGGTTACTAAAAGAATAGTTGTAACATTCGAGAAGATTCTGAGAAACGAGAAAAGAACGCACTGATCGAATCAGGGCCACTCTTTTATTTTCAACGACGATTTCATTGCTACGAATGATAGGAGTAGAAGGGATATTCTCATACCCATACATTCGTGCGACTTCTTCGACGATATCCGCAGGAATACTCACATCTTTGGTAGCTCGGTGCGCAGGCACACGAACATGATAGGACTCATTTGACTCAGATACTTCAAATGCAAGTTTTTGAAGTATTGAGGTGATTTGTTCTTTTGATATATCTACCCCAAGGCATGATTCAATATACTTATGAGTGAGTTCAATTTCTACGGTTGGAGTAATAGGTTTGAATGATGCTTGGGATATTCGAGTGCTTTCGCTGTATTCTTTGAGATAGTCTTCAAATCTTCGAATGGCTCGTTCACATCAGAGAGGATTTTGTGATTTCTCAAATCGCATGCTTGCAGCAGTGCGGAGTCCGATCCGTGCAGAGGTAAAGCGAATAGTTGTTGCATCAAAGCATCAAGCTTCGACGAGAATATGTGTTGTAGAGGCATGAGTTGCGGTTCTCTTGCCACCGATCACACCAGCAAGACAGATTACTCCCACTTCATCGGCAATAACCAAATCAGTGGACTTGAGAATATAGGTCTTATCATTGAGTGCTTCAAATAACTCTCATTCCTGTGCCATACGAATCGATACCACTCCAACTAACTTATCCGCATCATAGATATGCATCGGGGCAGCTGTTTCATACATGACAAGATTTGATACATCAGCAAAGAAATTGTTGGATCGCTCATCGAGTCGATGCAGGAGAATAGGGATAAGGCCTGGATTCGTTACAGGATGGGCGATTTGATATTCATTGAGAGTGAATGTTTGTATGCATTTCTCTGCCCATGCATCTATGTTGATTGATTTTTCCACACCACCACCTATTCTATCAATTGATTTGAGTGGTTCAAACGATGCATCATAGAGTGTGCTCATCTCGCGAGCATTTCACTCTACCCCAAAGAGATCAGGACGATTCGTGATAAATTTATTATCAATTTCAAAGATCGTCTCCTGCATCGGAACAGATATCGGCTTGTCACTTGATGAAAGCAAGGTAGATGATAGGCTAAAAAATGGTACCCCAATGAGTGATTCAAGTTCGGTAGTACTCCAAATATCTTCAAGTTGCAATATCCCACCACTTCGTTCGCCTTCAAGTCCGATTTCATCAGCTCAACAGAGCATACCTTGAGAGAGCTCCCCACGAATAGTTGATTCGGCTATCGTAAAATCAGGTCATAGTACTGCCCCTGGAAGTGCGAGAGCTGCAAACTTTGTCTCGGGAGCATTGGGTGCGCCACAGACAATTTGCCGCTTTCCATGAGTACCAGCATCAACCATCACAATATTGAGTCGGTCGCTATTTTCATGTTTTCTTGTCTCGAGGACTTTTGCAACCACAACAAGATGATGAGAAAAAGTCGTATGAATTCCATCGATTTCCGCAGTGTGGATAGAGTATTCATGGGCAAGTGTTGTATTATCTTTCTTCTGACGAATAGCATCAATCGGAGTGTAGCTTTGGAGCCAAGTAAGCGGAAGTTGCATAAGGATAAAAAATTCTATATGGTTGTATATTAGTTACAAAGTGCAGCTTGGCAATCCATTTGTATATAAAAAATTTGCCCAAAACGATGAAAATAGTGTAGACTAGAAAAAAATATGAAATTTATACTTCTTCGTCTTTGACACATCTTCTGCTGAATATGCTCCATGATTGGTTTGCTGAGTCTGAGTGTTGCTCAAGCTGCCGATACAACGTATCTCGGTATTTCCAAGGAGGATCTTCGTAGTGGTAATATTACCACGGATGATATACCGAAAGTAATCGTCTCACTCATCAATATTGTGCTTGCTCTTGCTGGTACTATTAGTCTCATCATGATTATCTACGGAGCATTTCAGATGGTGATGGGTTCGTATGAGCAGAATGTGAAATGAGGAAAACAAACCATTACCTATGCACTCATCGGTCTTGTAATCAGTGCATCTTCATGGTTCATTATAAAATTTGTATTTACCAGTTTTGTCTAGTATGTTTACCTGGCAAGTTGTTAGCAAAGAACATCGTTCATCCCAATGGTATATGGTTGGTTGAGCACTTATCCTCGCATTGGTATTGTGGGGGATATTTATGGGTATGTATGTTCTCTCGATTGTTGCACTTCTGCTCGCAGGTGTCGCAGTCTTTGCGAACAATAACACTCCTGACACAACAGAAATTACCATCGATGAAAATGGTATAATGATTGGCCAATCGTTCTATGATTGGACACAGGTATCTGCTTATGCTCTGCAGCACGATAATGGTCGAGCGATACTCTTGAGGCTCTATTTTCGCTCTGCAAATGTTCTCTTTGCGACTCGCGATATTGACCTTGATCCAAATATACCAGCAAAAGAAATTGATAACTTTCTCTCACAAATTCTTGAGAGACGAGAGGTGAAGGATGTGGGATTTTTTGAGAAGATGGTGAGAGGGTGGTAATTACTTGCTTCATTTTTTACTCTTGATACATCATTGTTCCATTAACATTTTTCCATGTCCCTGTAGATGCTTTTAATGGGGATTTTATCTTGGAGCATTGAAAGGTAGTGCGGTAGTTATTTGATATTTTATTAAGTTGTGTTGTATATATTTTATACTGACTCCTTTCGTTAACAATCTCATTAGCAATGCTTTGGTATCAAGATTGATTAAGTGTATGAATTCACGTAAGAAAAGTATCAAGTCACTCAAACTGAATATATGAACCATACATAGCTGATATAGTAAGTATTTTTTTAATTGTCAGATCCTTGCTATCTTGTGACGAATGAAGATCTGAACATTGTGAATACTCAAACCATTCTTTTGCATAGTCTTTATACTGAGTATCTTGATATATTCTATTATCGGTATCTCTACTTGCTCTATCCTGTATTTCGGGAAAGAGTCAGTAGAGCTCACTTGCGGCTGAGACTTTGTATGGCATAAAACCAAGTTTCTTTGGTATTATTATTTTGCAAAATAAATCTTGCTCTTGTCTGGATAGCCCCTGAAGATTTGACCTCCAGGATGCATTACCTTCTTCCTTTCAAAGCGTGATCTGTAAACATTGATGAAACATGAAAGCCTCCAACGTAACTTTGTCTATTATATCATTAGCTTTGCATGTTTGCTTATACCATGGCGCGTTATTAGAGTACATACCAAGACTTGTTGTTTGTACAATATTGCACTGTCATTTATCTTTGATCCAAAAACTCTGTGGAGATCCGGCCGAATCGGACCCAAATGCAAGCGTGAGGAGGATAATTGATAGAACAGGTGAACATAACACTCCAATTCAGAATATTTTCCCAATAGTTTTTATAAGACCCATCGTTCCATTTTTTTTGAACTCTGTATATAGCCAATATAAACTACTTAAGAAGATAAAAATTCCAACGGATAGAAGTGCTCAATAAACTAAAAATGTGATATAACTTGAGATCTGATAAAATCATGCAAAACCAAGAAATGATGTGGGTATAATTATATACCAAGGGCTTATAATATGTTTCTCCTTTAATTCATTTGATTGAACTTGTAATAATCGTCAACAGTTAGTACATGTACCAGATTTTCACTCCTGATCATCAGCGATATTATATTCTTTCTGACATCAATCACAGATAACTTTTATCATAATTTTTGGATAAAGATAGTAGTAGGATACTATGTTTTCTAGATAAAAATGCAAATTAATACAGGCAAGTAAAAGTGTCTTGAATCTCCCAAGAAGTATATCTCATTAAAAATACTTTTTAATTCTTAATACAAATATCCCTCAACTTGAGGGATATTTGTATTATTTTCCATTCTTCTTTCGTTCTGTTTCAGTGAGCCACTTCTTACGAAGTCGGAGTGAGATAGGAGTGATTTCTACGTATTCATCTGATTGAACATAGTCGAGACAATCTTCGAGAGTCATCTGACGAATTGGAGTGAGGCGGATTGCTTCATCTGCGCCACTTGCACGCATATTGGTAAGCTGCTTGTTCTTCGTTGGATTTACCACGAGGTCACCACCCTTGAGATGCTCACCGAGAATCATTCCTTCGTATACTTCTGTTCCTGGTTCGATAAGGATTGGTCCACGTTCTTGGAGGTTCCAGAGTGAGTAGGCCATAGCAGTACCTGGACATCCTGAAATCATGGATCCAACATCACGTTTTGCGATCTCTCCCTTGTATTCATCATAGTGTGAGAATGAAGAGTATATAATACCTTCACCCTTGGTTTCGATAGTGAATACAGAGCGAAACCCAAGAAGTCCACGAGTTGGAACATCGAACTCGAGATTCGTGATTCCGTTCTCTGTTTGCATGTTCTTGATGATACCCTTTCTCTTTCCAAGATGCTCGATGATTGATCCAGAGAACGATTCTGGTACGGACACCACAACTTGTTCGATTGGCTCCAGTTTCTTATTTCCTTCTTGTCGGAAGATAACTTCTGGAGCTCCTACCTGAAGTTCGAATCCCTCACGACGCATAGTCTCGATAAGTACTGAGAGGTGAAGTTCTCCACGACCTGATACCATATAGGAGCTACCATCGGAGTTATCAAAATCAATTTTGAGTCCTACGTTCATCTCGAGTTCCTTTTCAAGGCGATCACGGATCTGACGAGATGTTACAAATTTACCTTCCTTTCCAGCAAATGGACTTGAGTTTACTCCGAATTCCATCTTGAGTGTCGGTGCATCGATCGTGATCGGAGGCATTGGTTGTGCATCGGGAGAAGACGATACAGTTTCCCCTACGTAGATATCGGCAATACCGGCGATAGTCACGATGTCACCAGCCTCTGCTGTCTCAGTTTCTACACGTTTGAGCCCGAGAGAGGTGAAGATCTTTGAGATTTTTCCGCTACGAACCACACTATCATTTCCAATGATAGATACGTTTTGTCCAGTTTTTACGATTCCTTCGTAGACGCGACCGATACCCATACGACCAAGGTAGTTGTCATAAGCGAGATTGGCAATTTGCATACGGAACGCAGCTGATTGATCATTCTTTGCTGGTGCCACTTTCTCAAGTACAGCGTCAAAGAGGGGAGTAATATCCTTTTTCTCATCATTGAGATTGAGGAGAGCAATACCATCACGAGCGATTGTATAGACAATAGGGAAGTCGAGCTGATCATCATTCGCACCGAGCTGTACAAAGAGGTCAAAGACCATATCAATAACAGCGGCTGGTTGTGCTGATGGTTTGTCAATTTTGTTGATCACAACGATAGGTCGTAGACCGAGTTCAAGTGATTTCTTGAGTACAAATCGTGTTTGTGGCATTGGTCCTTCGTAAGCATCTACTACGAGGAGTACTGAGTCCACCATACGAAGCACACGTTCAACTTCTGATCCAAAATCAGCATGCCCTGGAGTATCGACGATATTAATCTTGACGTCTTTATAAGTAACAGCGGTATTTTTTGCATAGATAGTAATACCACGTTCACGTTCTTGGTCGTTGGAATCCATAATGGTTGTTCCTACATCTTCGTTCTCACGAAAGACATTTCCTTGTTTGAGAAGGGCGTCTACAAGTGTTGTTTTTCCATGATCTACATGGGCGATAATCGCGATATTTCGGTATTGCATGCAATGAGTATAAAAGAAATACCTGCTTGCACAGGTGATTTGCCTTAGATAGTATGAAAATTTTGAAAATTGCAAGCTATAATATACAAAAACCAGTGATGATTTTTGACGAAAATGAAAATCTATTCTATTCTGGAGGTATATTTATCGATATACTCATATGCCAGAAATTGATTTGCGAAAACTTCGAGAAATGCAACTTGCACAAACTCAAAATCATGAAGACTCCTCAGAAAATACTGCCTCTGCTTGATCTGAAATAACTCATGGAATTATTGACTTGTGAACAAATAATTCCTCATCTTCGGTCGTGTCTGAGAATTTGATACCTCAAAAACCTCCTCAAAAAGATGTATGGATCGATACCCCACATGAGCGCGTTTCAGAAATATCTGAGGACAAATGAATCATCAAAGCAAAACCGATCAAGATATCACTCTCGAGTCTGAGTCAGCATCAGAAGCAGAAAGATCCAGAACGTCTCTATCAAGAAAAGGAAGAGGCACTTGGAAAGATATTTGGTGAAAGTATTCCTCAGACAGGAGCTGATAGTCAAGATGTTTGATCAGGTGAAATGATTGATGTCATTCAAACAATTCCTCAAGAAACCAAACTTCTTGAAGAAGGAGGAAAACAGATTGAATCAAGTATTCAAGAAAATCCTATTGTATCTATATCAAGCATACCAGATCAGACTGATCTGGTAAGTAGCTCTCAAGAAGACAGAGCAATACTCAATGAGGTGCCACCTGTAATTGAGTCTCAATTTGTAGAGCCAATATCCACCAAGAATGAGGGTAGTGCAGTGGAAAATATGACGACACAGGAGAGTGTAAATACCCAAGATTTGCAACGTGATACCCTTGAAAATACACTTGAAAGTAGCTCTCAATCATCAAAGGATACGATTTCAGCAAGCTGAATAGCAATATCTCCACAGGCAGGTTTCTTTCCTGAACTTTCATTTATTACGCCAATCAGTATTTCAAAACCAGAAGATCTTTGATCGGATGTTGCCCCAGGAGAGAATGATACTATCATTTCAAATGAGTCAGTTACTCCTCTGATTGATGCCACCCCACTACAAGAAGCAGTCACTTTGGGTGAACAAGAGCCTCAGGAGGTGCTATCTCATTCTGAAGTTGCTCTTACAGAGATAGCTTCACCAATCGAGTGATCACAAAGCAGTTCTTCTGATGAGGTTTCAGTGCTCTGAGAGGCTGCAGTGATGCCTCAAGATATCAGTATATCTGAAACAGTAGAATGATCATCAGTTTTGGCTGAAGTTTCTCCACCAAATGAAACACCTCCACAGGAGAGTGGTGCTCAAAATCTCCATGAAACAAATAAAAAATCGTTGCGTTGGGTGATATCTGGAGTTGTGGTTATGTTGCTTACACTTGGTTGAGGAGGTTTTTATCTCTGGAATAATCAATCACAGATATCTGTCCCAACGCCGAATAATGAAACAGATGAAACAATTATAAATATTGCTGATCTTCCGAAAAATCCTTCGTCAACATGAACTCTTACCGGTGCTATCATGACATGATCGATATTAACTGGTACAACGATTGAAACAACAGGATCAACGATATTGATAGGAACATGAATGATGAATACAAGCTCTGGCGTGCTTATTGGATCGGGACTGATGTCTTCAAGTGGTGGTATCTCTATGAGCGGAGTGACATCTACCTGAGTACTCGTACAAAGTGGCACTATCAAGCCAACTCCCTCATCAGGAAGTGGTACAGTTGGAAACTCTTGATCTCTTGTATCAAATACCTCAACCGGAAAAGTTATCACATCAACATGATCAAATACCTCGACTGGAAAAACTGTAACCGGAACTGGATCAAGCACCTCAAAGCCAAATACGAGTACTGGATCGACCGTGATAACACCAGCTGTGACTCCTCCAAAATATATTGAAGGTCGAGATTATAGAGTATACGGTGGTGGGTACAAACTTATACGAACAGTAAAAAAGAAATAAATTTATGATGTTCTTTTGGAAAAAACGTACCAGCTTGAGTCAGCAGTGGTGTGACCGATTTATCTAATTTTTTGGAATGATCTGATCAATCATGACGCTACCGTAAATACAAAAAATATGGTATGAGACGAATATAGATAGGGTTTCAATTATCTCATGGTCTACCTATCTCATTACCAGTTGTGTTTGGCCATTGTATGGCATATTCCATAATATCTTTACGAACTTTCTTTGAATTCTTGCAAATGGTATGATTGTTATCGGAATATTGGTGCATGGATCATAATAATCCTTAGGGTCTAAACCAGTTACGGGTTATATTGACGAAGTAACTTTAGCACTTCCTTATAAATATCTTTTCATTGAATACGACAATTATATCTGAATTCAGATTCTTTCAAAAAATAGTAGAAGTAGACTTTCTTGATTCCATTGAATTGAGAGAGTCTTCTTTTGGTATAACTCCAAAATGACTCTATTCAATTAATGTGTTGAGTTCATCTTGCAAATTCATTTGCTCCGTGATGAACACGGTAGTGTTTCTCATATCCAATATCTACAAGCCCATCATAAGCTCACCATCCATCACTGTTAATCTCAGACTCTTCTATACGAAGTTTTCATCGAATGATTGGCACGAGAGTCCTTGCTTTTACATCAGGAACTATCTCAGTATATACTTTTCAGTTTCTTTTGAGTAAACCAAAGACTATTGTCTTCATACCAGCTCACCTTCCTCTCTTTCATCGGACTCTTGTTGGTCAGAAGTAACTCTCATCTATCTCAACATTTCCAGTCCATATTTCATTCTTTTCTCTCTCACAGAGAAAGGCTATCGCCTTTCTGATATATCTATACCAATCCTGTGTTGTTTTTGGATTGAGACCTGTTAATACCGCTGTTTTATCTGAAGTAAAATCCAGAGAAAAATATTTCACAATTTCTCTTATTTTTGCATCTCAAATTCGTGATTTTTTCCTATAGGTAGTTTTACTGATCATAGAGCCAAGTTTATGGGATAATTTATCCTGTCAACTGGTTTAGACCCATCCTTATTATTGTTGTTGATAGGGTTGGGACTTAAATCAAGATGATTAGTACTTAAAAAACATATTCCCTGTGAATATGTTTTTTAAGTACTTTAGAGTGATACGATATCTAATTTTAGAGGAGCGGTTCTCTTTCATTGTTTTTAAGGCGATTGATTTTATTGGTGCTGTCTGCGACGAGAGGGTCTCCTTGTAAATTGGGTGGTGTGTTGAGGGGTAACTCTTCTCGACTTGCAACGGTACTTGTTTTGCTGTAGCGATACCATCCGAGGCATTTTCCTCTTCATTTGGTCGCTGAATACCCAATACTTCTTAAGACAATAGCATTATCTCAGAGCCCGTCTCATGCACCTGTTCACCCATTCTGATCGATTACGTTGAGTCGAGTCAGATTTGATTTTTCATCGACAATAGCCACATGACCGTATGGATTGGTTGGGGTTGCATCGAAGAAGAGAATATCACCGACTCTCGGTATCGAGAGGAGGCTGTTATTAATTTTGGTCCATCATGACCCAAATGGAGATCCGGATTTCCATGCATTAATAGCTGATCCTGAGAATCAAAGAAGCGGTATATTCAAGAGTTCACAATATTTCTTTACCCATGATACGCACTGATAGCCAAATTGGGGATCTTCTTGATACCTGGATCCGATCCATTGAGAGAGAATTTCTTTGTGAGTCATAATTGTAGATTAAATCATAAGAAAACTACGGAACCCTCGAGAACCATAATACGAATCAGCACCGTTATGGTAGGTAAAGACAGTATCATAACGACGATCACAGAAGAGTGCACCGCCGAGCTTTCGAATATCATTTGGTGTTGTTATCCAGCTTGATGTCTTGAGGTCGAACTCTCAGAGTTTCTGCAGATCTCTGTATTGTTCCTCTGTTAGGAGCTTTACTCCCATAGCATTCGCTATATCAAGAGCTGTATTTTGTGGTTTGTGTTCCTTTCGTGCGTCGAGCGCTTCACGATCATAACAGATACTTCGACGACCTTTTGGTGTCTCGATCGAGCAATCACAGAAGATATATTGACTGGTTTTCGCATCGTATCCGACCACATCCGGTTCACCACCCGTTTCCTCCATCTGAGAGAGTGACCATAGTTTATCATTCTGTGCTTCCAATTTGGTCTGTATATCTTTCCACACAAGATCTTTGTGGCGATTGGAATGTTTTTCAAAACGTGCTTTTAAGAGAGCTATAAACTCTGTACTCTGTTCAGATGTGAGTTTATTTTTGTGCATATTTTTATTTCAAAAAATAGAATACCCGTATAACTCTCAGAGTATATATGAATGTTTACTCTTTTCCAAATCAATGCATCTGGGGGTCTTCTTACTCCAGTAATTGGTTGTATGTCTTGATGATAATTGGGAAAAACTCATCATGCACATAGAGGAGAAGATAATCAAGAAACTTGTCTCTCTCCGTTGGTGTCATTGTTTGATTACCCCAACCATTTTTGAGCACATCTTGAAGATTATATTCCCCAACCACTTCTAATCTTCTATCGATAAATTTCTGAAAGAGTCGCAAGAAATCTTGGTCGATTTCTTCATGTCCTATGCACTCACCATTATGCATTTGGATACATCGAAAGACTTCCTGAAATCTTTCCACCATTTGATTATCTGGTATCCGCACACCACTGTTGTCACTTTGGAAGAATTCCTGAATCTCTTTTCATTCATCCAATATAGATTCTTTGATACGATCCGAGTGAATAATGGGAAATCATGCGAGCATACCACTTGGGTCAATATCAACAAATGGGAAAAACTGAGCAAGTCATGGTCAGAGTATTTCTATACTCGAATAGAGTTGGCTTCCCCAATATTTTTCTGCCGTATCGACGAAATTTGCATAACTGATTGGGTGATATGCACTATCATTCTGATCTTGCAAAGATGGATGAGGTCGATCTGAATGAAACTCCCTCATATCTGGATCGAGTATTTTGTGTCCAATACGGATTACATTGGTAAATCAAACAATATCTGGACTCTCCCGATCTTGATAGACTACATAATCATGTTCAAAGAGTCATCATTTCGCTTGAAACTCACGTATAATTGGATGCTCTTTGAGAATAGTATAGACCCGTCCGCAGATGATATGGCAATAACCTCTCGGATATTGTCTCGGATCCATAGTGCTATATTGGGGAAGAGGGGAGTCTTGATATTCATAGCACCCATGAAAGATATCCTCAGAAAAACTCGGATCTATGAGAGTGTGTATCGCTTCAATCGTTGCCTGAACAAGCTCCTGTTCACCTTTTGGGAGCAGTATATCTTCATAGAGTGTTCGTTGATCAGAAGATATACTTCCATTGAGGGATTTCATCTTTTATAGGGTCAATTTCTCCAAGCATACCATATTTTTCAGACGATTGCAAAATACAACCACGTTACTCCTTATCTATTTCCCCGATTTCGTCCTATTGCAATTCTTACAGAGCATCTGACAGTTTTCAGCCGTTGTTTTCCCTCCCTCGTGCCACGGAGTGATATGATCTGCTTCCATCTCTTGGATTGCAAACTGGAGGCGACACTTCGTACAGATACCTTGCTGCCGCTCATAGGATTCTCTCTTTTGTTTCTCAGTGAATGCGCGGATACTCAGATATTTCTCATTCCGAGTCAGGACATATTCGTAGATACCGGACTTTTTCGTGACATCTTCATCTTGCATAAGTTTTGTGATTTCTCCCTCGAGTTCTGCTGCATCGTATTCCTGATCTTTGAACTGATTATAGAGTATTCACCATCCACCACCTTTCATTTCTCTTCGATAGTTTGGGAACACGGCCCGTACCCAATTGATCACACTCTGAAAGTAGAGCCAGAGCTCATTCGCATTCGGTTTATGCTGATGAGTCGCCATATATTCCTCGATAGTATCATCACTGATCCATGAGAGAGCTGTCTCAAGATATTCTTGGCGTATGGGAGATCCATTCAGATAGTCACTTCCGATATTATAGGTAGGACATCATGTCTTGCTGAAGTACCGCTTTGCATCCGTGAGCCATGTTCCCGTATAGACAGCATTTCGTAGCTCTTGTTCGGTGAGTTTCTCACCTGCAATATTGATCGTCTTGAACCAATCAAGCTTCTCACGATCATTCCCCTCGCAGATATAGACCATGAGTTTATAGCTCAGGATCTGTTCTCTCTCCACATCGGTGAGATTGTGAAAATACTGAAAATCAAGAGAGAAATTCCCACTCACATATTCACAGATACTGATCGTTCGCTGCTGTCCATCGAGTACCTCATAGGTTCCATCTTCATTTTTCACCCAATACATTACATTGAGCGGGAAATCCTTACGAACTGTCTCAATCACAGAGTTTCTCTGCTTATCTTTATAGACGAACTCTCGCTGGTACTTCGGGCGAATATTGAGTGCTCCACTATACCCGATCACACCATCTTCTTGATTGTTGATATATCCGGCTGCAACTTCACGGATCATGATTTCTTGGAGTTTGATTTTCATAGGGGAGAGTTAAGAATGTAATTTTTTATTTTGGATAATAATGCGAAAATATGGACATTTTCCATTAATACTTAAATCTTTCTCATCGTTGCCTTTGCGAAACTTGATAATCTCAAATTGATCTGGATTAAATTTATCAAGAAAAGTAATTGGAACACCTATGTGACCTGTATAATCTATTGGAATATCTTTTGTTTTATCTACGTTGATTGCATCGTAGTTGTCATACTTTGGATATTCACTTTTATTTTCTCTATAAACTTTATAGAGGATTAAATCTTCATGTCGTTCCTTGTAATCGATATTCGTGAACCAACGAACTCATTTTACTCGAATGTATTTATTTCACTCCGCATCGACTCTGCTTCAGGCAGCGAGAAGTGGGTAGTGTTCTGGAACTCTGAATTCTCGATCCCCACTATGAATGCTTTTTCAGAACCAAACTCGATTTTCCTGAATGAGTTTGAAAAAATCTTTATACGTTATCGCGTTTTGGTTTCCGATGATGATGAATTTTTTCTCATATTCGAAGAGTTGAGCGATATATTCACGAAAGAGTGAAAATGGGGGATTGGTGATGACAATATCTGACTCTTTTAGTATCTCGATACATTCAGGACTTCGGAAGTCACCGTTTTGTTTGAGTGGAGTTTTCACCGTATCGAGCTTGTTGATTTTTCCATCGCCATTGATATCGGCGATAATCTCGAGCTTGTACGATGGTTTGTCATAGTCAAAATGAGTCGATACGAGCTTTTTAAGTCCGAGAAATTCAAAATTCTCAGAGAGATATCTCCAGAAGTGACTTTCTTCAGGATCATCACAATTGCAGAAGATAACCTTGTCTTTAAGATGCTCTTTATAGTTTTGTATCTCTTTCTCGATATCAGATATCTGTGTGTAGAACTCATCATTCTTTCCTCTGATAGCATTATGTAAATTCCTATTTCAGGACTTCTTTTCGGACATAAAAAATGGCAATTAAATATAATTGCCGAGTTTTTCGGTGTTGTAAGCAAACAAAAACGGGTGATTTTATCGACCTATTCTAGTTTGCTTACAACGAGATTTCCGTAGCTTTTATATAAAAGGACGGGCGGTGATAAAATCACCCGACTTGTTTATAAAAACCACAGAAAAATTGTGTTTGAAAATCTCGGTTGTAAGCCCGAGCACTATATTGGAAATACGATTGAAGGCAAGAAAACTATTTTAGTCAGTATTTGCACTGTTCATCAGTGTGTGTATCATATGTTTTAATCGTTTTTTACTATGGCTTGAAGAACTAACTGTCTTGAAAGGGCATGACACATAGTTATACTCATCAATTGGATACAATGACGCTTGGTTGATTTAATTATTTTTAAAAAACATCCAAGAGCATTGAATCATTTCGTAAAGAATAATAGCTCTCCGACTGTAGGCAAGGAAAGAAGGAGGTATTGGAAGAAGAATTTTGCAGACATAATAAAAGAATTTTCTGATCTTTTCCCCAACCTTCCATTGAATTGGTTGCCATTACTTAAAGATTTAAATATAAAAAGAGATATGATTGCACATTGAAATATATCTCTTTATCGTGATTATATTTTCTATCAACCAGATGATAATCATGCGAAAAAGAAGCTGAGATTAATTCGAAATACTATTGATGGAAAAATAACCAAGATGACATGCTTCAAATTATCTTTTGATGATAACAATTATGAAGATATTCTGAGTAGTATTCTTCAGTTTGATGAAAAGCTATTTCCTCATCTTGCACGAGAAATGGGTTTTGATTATGAACGGATAAGATAGCAAAAACCAGACGTATAAAAATAATTCCTTCTTATCAATAAGAAGGAATTATTTTTATACGTCTATACTATAACTCACCTTCAACGCCCCATCTTTCATTTTTATCTTCCGGATTTCCATCGGTCCAAGAAATACGAAACAGAAACAAAAAGAACACCTTCCAAAGGTGTTCTCATTTTTCATACTTCCCCCTCCTTCAGTTTACGCAGATAAACTGAGATAAATTGATGATTTTTTGTGGTGCACCAGTTGGCGATTTGCCAGTACACACCGAACAGAATAATGGAAACACTGACGACCAGCTTGATGGCAGATTGGTCTGATATATGTGGGCTGATCAATTCAATTATTATGACCAGAATACCACAAATCATTATGTCGAAAAAGACCATCAACATACGAAGCATACCCATATGATATTGAGTATTCATTCTCATACCTTCCTCAAGATTTGCTATCGTCGTCTTATTCCCCCAGCAAGCAGCGATCCTCACCGATTCTTCCTCTCCAAGATATGCTTGGAAAGTTTTTTGTGCTCTCTCCAATACACCTTTCACTCCGATTTGCACTGCTAAGATGAAAACAGCTATGATGATGCCGAATCCAACCATAACCATCCCCACTACCCATTTTTCCACAGTCATGATACACCTCTTTTTTTGTTTATGACTTCGTATATAGTATATAAATTTCAATATTTGTAAATAATCGAATATACATTCATGATAAAAGCCCCGTTTCCTTTTGGGATTTGGGGCTTTGATTGTATCGCAAGATGGTCCCTTGCGAGGATTTGTCTGCGATTATTGGTTGAGAAGCTCCAGTAGTCCTTCAGATTCCTGCAAGAGGTTGCTGAAGAATTTTACATTTCCGTACCAGCTCGGACCGGATGTGCAGGCGATCGCCACACAGTCTTTTTCGAAGTATTTGGCAGCATCGTCGCCAGAGAAGATCCCGCCGCATCCGACGATATCCATGTGAGCGGTCAGACCATTCATCACCAGCTGATCGATCAGATTCAGGTTATGATGGCGGAGGATTGTTCCGGAGAGTCCACCGCGGTTGTGCTGTGTACTGCCATCAGGGTTTTTGACGACGAGAGCATCACCGTAGCTGACATTTGGTATGGTGTTGCTCATGACGACTGCTTGGATCGTCGTGGCATGTTTGATGAGTGTTTCCGTGAGCTCATCGATGAACCAGTCCGAAACGGTGGGTGTATGGGTGAAATCCAGATGCGGGTGATCTTCGGCGAACCATGCAAGCTCGCACGGAGACATGTACGGCGACAGTTTCAGCCAGATCGGCTTATCGAATTCAACTTTCTTGATCTCCTCAAGGAGGTAATCAAGATCATCGATCGCATACGCCACCGGAAGATGCCCGGTATTCGGGCAGCCACCATTGATTTCAACACCTGCGATGCTCTCATTGCCTTTCAGCATGTTCAGCATTTCGATGTACTCACTCGCCTTGAATCCGGCGATGGAGATGATTATCGGTCGTGTCGGATTGGATGGGAGCAACTTGATTGCTTCGGTGAGGCCAATGTTCGGCATGCCGAGTGCGTTCAAGCCAAAACCTTCCTGGGTGAGGCGACCAAAATCTTCCGGCCAGACCAAGTTACCTTGATTCCCGAGCCTTTCCTGTAAAGTGAACGAACCCAACACAACAGCTCCTAACTGTGCATCGGGATGAAGAAATTGCTTTGCTTGAAGCGGATGTTTTGCAACACCGGCACCAAGAATCAATGGTATCGACATTTTGATACCGCCAACTATGATTTTCTCTGCCATGGACTTTCTCCGGTTTTCGACCTTGGAAATTGGGAATGAAACCGATTGATACCGTAGCGAATAGGTTGCCCTACCACCACGATAACTAATTATTTATATACAAATAATATACTATGTCAAATAAAGAAAATTTTCTGTATAGCGGATTAAATACAAAGTCATCCCATAAAATACACCAGACTTAATTTCTACTTTTAATGAAATGCTATACAATAAGGATATCTACAATATACAACCTTTCATTCTTTTTCTTGCGCTATTATGAAATATTTATGCCTCATATTCTTCACTCTTTTTATTTCTGCGTGTAGTACTTCTGAGATGCGAACCACACAGTCCACGGAGAAATCTGCTCGTTCTTCCGGAACACTCTCTGATCCATATGAGATAGGATCAGTCGATACAGCATTCAAGATTCTCTGACCAGATCATAAAATAGAGGTAGGATGAGTGCCAGATCCAAAAGTGAGTGGAGTTACATGCTTTTATAGTCGAGCCAAGAAGGGTGGTGTAACTGGTGCTGTTGGTATAGCTGAAGATACGAGCGACGCATCAGTCGCATGTCGTCAAACCAGTGATATTGCCTTCAAAGAAGCTATTGAACCAGTTGAAGAAATATGGAAAGAATCCACGAGTTTCTTCTTTAAAAAACTCCGAATCATCCGTTTCTACGATGCTAACTCCAACAGTCTGATTTATCTTGTCTATTCCGATAAGCTCATAGATGGATCTCCTAAAAACAGTATATCTGCTGTTCCACTGAATAGTATAACACCTCAAATGAAAGAGAGTAAATAATAGGTTTTTTAATATTTCTTATCAGAATAACCTGGAAAAAACACCAGAAAATATTCAAAATCCAGAGAAGAAAAAAATCTGAAGACCAAGAAAACAGCATCTTTAAGCTCCCCGAAAAAGTTCGATTCCTACCTGCTATGCAGTCAGATCATCACAGAAATATATATCATGACTACAAAAATACATAAATAAAGGGATTCTCCAAATATGGAGAATCCCTTTATTTATGTGGAAAACGCACATTATGTGAAACGCAGGTTTCAAGGTCTGCGAGCTCGGTTTTATATGGCTGATAGTTCTCGAAGAAGTTAGAGACTCTTTCCTCCTCACTTCTCACTTAAAGATCTAGTGTTTATATGTCCAAGGTACAGAAATCTTTCCTTGTCTCCACTTCCTACATCCATCGAGGGGATCCGAAATATTATTCACCGCAAAATAAAGCTTCACCCCTCTCCCAAAATTCTCTCGTACTTCCTCAAGTGTAATTCAGAGTTCCTTCATAATCGCTTCATCACTCAAAGTCTCATCAAGGTGCTTCTTCACTCTGAGAATCGCCCCCATAGGATCTCCTATATTATTCACCGCAAAATGAAGCTTCACCCCTCTCCCAAAATTCTCTCGTACTTCCTCAAGTGTAATTCAGAGTTCCTTCATAATCGCTTCATCACTCAAGGTCTCATCGAGGTGCTTCTTCACTCTCCGAAGTGCCCCCATAGGATCTGAAATATTCCCAACAGCAAAATGAAGCTTCATCCTTCTTCCAAAATTCTCTCGTACTTCCTCAAGTGTAATTCAGAGTTCCTTCATAATCGCTTCATCACTCAAAGTCTCATCAAGGTGCTTCTTCACTCTCTGAAGCGCCCCCATAGGATCTGAAATATTCCCAACAGCAAAATGAAGCTTCATCCTTCTTCCAAAATTCTCTCGTACTTCCTCAAGTGTAATTCAGAGTTCCTTCATAATCGCTTCATCACTCAAAGTCTCATCAAGGTGCTTCTTCACTCTCTGAAGCGCCCCCATAGGATCTGAAATATTCCCAACAGTAAAATAAAGCTTCACCCTTCTCCCAAAATTCTCTCGTACTTCCTCAAGTGTGATTCCAAGCTCTTGAGCTATCATGGAATCATTTGAGAAGTATTGAGCAATAAAATCCTCATCCCAGAATTGTGCTATTCTGGAGGTATTTTTCTCATTTTCCATCTTATTTGATCTCATATATAGTCGTATACTCTCATAGTTACAGACAAATGCTTCATAGAGAGCCGTAGCATCCTCAGAAGAAAGTTCTGATTTGGTATACTTCTTATATTTTTTACAAAAATCTTGAAAAGCTTCTCTCATTTCACTCTCTATTTCCTCTTGTTTTCCTTTCATCCAAGAGACACTCTGAAAAGAGTGTTTATGAATAATTCATTGAACATCTGCTTGTATCTTTGGAAGATTTCATCCATTCGGTTTTCCTTGCTCAGTATTTTCTCTCATACCCTCTCGCATAGCTTCTTGAGAGGTGTGGAGTGCCCTCATTGCTTCTTGTTTTTGATCGAGTATATTTGTCTCTCCTTGGGAGACAGGTGCATTGTTGGCATTCATAGAATTGCTTTGATATATGTTAGAGTTATTTCTATCACTGTTATGTTAGCATATAAATAATATATAGTCAATATTAATAATTCATATTCAATACAAACAATCGATAGTCAATCTCTACTATCCAATATAAATGAATACTACATACTATGTTATATACCCATACTCCAGGTTCATATCCAAAACACCCTCCTCTCAATAAATCACTCAAACCTATAAAACCATAAAAAGAAAGAGTTCTCCTACAATGAAGAACTCTTTCTTGAAATATATCTTTCTCTTGATTGGTATCTTGTTTTTTAGCTCTCCACTCATTTTCTAAAACAAGCACTGCTCAAAGAAGATTTTGTATGTTATATGGCTGGGATACTAGGATTCGAACCTAGGATGCCGGATTCAGAGTCCGGAGCCTTACCGCTTGGCGATATCCCAAAATAATGCCCGATAGCGAGTGAATTGTATACAAAATGAACAAAACGCAAGTGAATTCTTTCTGAATAATTCGACAAGTTTCAATATGGGATTATCATAGCCCCACTTTATTTGAATGATTCTTTTCAAAGATTTCTTGCAATGAATTTTTTGAGAAAAGATCCTTTCTTCTTGTATCTATGTTTGAACGAATTATTCTGAGTCTCCTCGGTTTTGCAGCAGGGGTTGCTCTGATGAAATACAGAAAGCAAGTCTATGACTTCACTGGTCCATTTGGATGGGCAGAACGATATATGTGATCTGGTGGTACTGCGACCGCAATCGTACTTTTTGGGTTTGCGAGCATTGTTCTCTCAATCCTCTATCTTTTTGGATATTTTCAGGTTGGTATGCCAACTGATATGCAAAATCCAAGCACTCCAACTCAGAATTCTGTATCGAACCCAATTTCATTCCTTTCATCTCCCTCTCTTTTTATCTAATGCCTTCTTTTTCACGTATCCTTGCGTCAACCGTTTCTATCGTTTTTGTTACGGTATCTCTATTTACCCCGATTTCTGGTCTTCAAGCAGCTGAGATACGGGCAAAAAGCTTTGAGCAACCAAAAAATATAACAACCCTATATAGCGCCCGTCATGGAAATATGTCGGTCGAGCAATTCTTGATTGCTTACTATGAGATTCTTGCAGAGAATATCAATCTCCCAAAGAGTTCTGAATTTATCAATCTTAAAAATAATCAAGCAAAGCCCGATACACCACTCTATCGCGCACTTCAGAAAGGTGTGATGATGGGTATTGTCAAGAATCAAGATACACAATACAGCCTCAAAGCAAGGATGAAACAAGATCTATTTGCTCGAATGGTTGAGAGGGATCTTGGGAGCAAACTTAATATCACCAAGTGAGCACCGCTTACTTATGGGATGCTTACTGATACGCTTATAGATATCATCGTTCCAACTGACACGATCGCAAATCATACATCTTCGAATACGGAATGATCTCAAAAAGATGATACACCACTTTTGACCAAAGTTCGTTCTATTTTAAAGTCAAGTTACTATCATGCTCAAGATGTATCGGATGATAAAAAATTGGAACATGATGCGATTCGTGGTATTGTTGACGGATTATGAGATCCATACAGTGATTTTTATGAGTGAGTGCAGAATACAAATCTCAAGACACTGCTCGAGGGAACACTTGTTGGAGTTGGGATGATCATGGAAAAATGAAATCAATATTATCGCGTCAATCAGGTTATCAAGTGATCACCTGCAGAGCGCGCTGGAGTCATCGCTGGTGATCTCATTAAGAAAGTGGACGATGTTGATGTGAATATCAAAGCGTTCACTATGGAAGAGGTAGTTGCGAAAATTCGAGGAGAAGAGAACACTTCCGTTCGTATTGAATTTGATCGTGCTGGAGTTACTCTCGCAAAAACCATTATCCGAGCAAAAATTGAGGTACCAAATGTGTCATCCAAGGTTGTTAATGACTCATTCGGATATATTGATATTCGGATGTTTCCTATGGATATTCATACCAATGAGGTCTCATCTGCTCTTGAGCAATTCAAAACAGGAGGAATCAAAAAAATCATCATTGATCTACGTGGAAATCCAGGAGGAAGCATCGAGAGTTATCGGAGTATTGCATGACTTTTTGTTGTGGAAGATACGATTATCAATCATTTTATAACGAGACAATGAACACAGACGTATACATCGAATGGTGATGGTCGATTTGCAAAAACATTTAATAAAATTATCATTCTTGTGGATAAGAATACAGCATCTGCTTCTGAAATGCTCTCACTGACACTTCGAGAATACTTAGGAGCGATCGTAGTAGGGGAGAAAACCTATGGAAAATGAGTTGCTCAGCAAATCATCGATCTTCCGGATGGTACCACATTTAAATTCACTTTTGCAGAGTGGCTCTCTGGAAAAAAATCTACATCTATTAATAAGGTTGGTATCCTCCCTGATATTGTAGTACCAGTTGTGAGTGGTGAGGATAGTATTCTTAAAAAGGCTCTCGAACAATAATAGTTTTCTTATTTCCCATTCCCATGAAAAAAATTCTCGCGATTCTGGCATTAGCATCTCTTGCATTTAGCTCGACTGCACAGGCGGCTATTTCTTATGAGTCAAGCCAAAAAAAATATGATTATAAATCTATTGATTGACTCCCTCAGGAGGCTATCAATTACTACGAATATATTGATCAGGATCTCAAAGTACAATATAAGAGTCAATCCATCCGTGATCGTTACTACAAGGAGGCACAACAACTTGCACACTCTGATAAGAAAAAAGAATTTGTCATCTCAAAGGAAGATCGTGCCATCGTAGAGAAGGATATTCTTGCTATTCAGACAGATATTGCTCAGACTCTTGAGAGTGCTCTCGAGAGTACCTCAAAAACTCTGACATCAGATAATATCAAGCAAACTGGAAAATATAGCTTTGCCATCACATCACCGTATGGTGTTCTCGATATGAAGCTCAATCCTGTATCTACCTATCTCTCCCGTGTAAAATGAGAACTTAGTTTTGAATCGACGATGAAAACTGAGCTCAAAATCCCAAACAAAAGCATCAATGAAATGGCGAGTTCTCTGAGCCTTACTGGTTCACCTCTTGCTAGCGATGGTCTCACACAGATAAATGTATTTGTAGAAATGAGCATGCTTATCAAGGGTGATAATATCTATATGACGATCAAAAATTTTGATCTCACGAGCAGTGATCCTCGTATCAAATCTCTCATGCAGTATGTGACACCGTACGTTGGTACGACCTATCATGCGACTGGGGGAAAACAGGCAATGCGATCAGCTCAGGAAGTAGATGTACAATCAATTACTAAGGATCTTCGGCTGATTCTTGATGGAATGAAAACAAAGCCCTATCTTGTTCCATATCGTAAGGTCGATGCGAATACTTTTGCACTTCGTGGAAATGCAAGCGAGTGGAAATCTCTGCGAAAAAAGATTGTTAATCGTGACCTTCGAGAGCTTGTCCCAAGTGCAAATTTTCATGATTATAACAATCTTGTTTATACCAAATGAGCAATACTCATCAAGCCCCCAAAAGGATCAAAACTTCAATGATCACTCAGTCTTTCGCTCGATAATGATCAGCACGCTGTTCTAAAGGGTTTGCTTACACAAAATACAAAGAAATCAAACAAAAAAAGTTATGAGAATAGTTTTCAAGTAGAAATTTCGCATAAAGTATTTTCTCTCAATCTACACTCAGATGAAGTCGATGCTCGAATCAAGAGTGATTACAAAGTCATCGATGGGTCTATCACGACGTATAATATTTACTGATCTCCTCGAGCTATCGATCAATCCATAGTAATCACGGGAAATATGTCATATTCTCATGGAGTAAGTCATTTTGATATGAGTGTTTCGAATCAAGACAATATCCGTGGATCTCTCCGGTATGATATGGCATCGAAGAATGAAAAAAATCAAGTCAATACAACGATAACATTTGATATCCCAGCAGCAGCATTCACACAATACGCTGAGTATATGTCAGAATATGCTCATGCGAATCTTCCGAAAGATATCCATTTTGAATCCGTATCGGAGTGGATCGAAGAAGTGACAACTATGATAATCGAAAAACCGAAGTCATACGTTGAACTCAACTAAAAAATTCCTTACTCTTGCAAGAGTAAGGAATTTTTTAGTCTATGCTTGTGTTATGGTCGTATGGAGCAAAACTCTACAAATGGGCTTGCTGCATTTCGTAATTGTATCAGATCATCGTGAGAGAAACTCTTTCCATAAAAATGAGGATCGAGAATTTTACCAGTTCGAAAATTTTGTAAGATATATTTTTTCGCTCAATGTATGTTTTGCGCAATCACTGCTATATCATCAGGAGTATGTACTCATTGAATAACAGTGGTTCGAAACTCATATTCCATCTGCGATCTTATGATGAGGCTAATACTCTCACTGTATTGCTTGATCGGTATGCTGACATTGGTTATTTTACCATATTGTTCAAACGTATGTTTGATATCCATAGCAATATAGTCCACGAGTTTTTCCTGTATGAGATACCTGAGCATGGTAGAATTACTCCCATTGGTATCAAGCTTGATGAGGAGTCAGAGGTCTTTAATTTTTTTCGCAAATTCTGGTAGATCTTTGTGAAGGGTTGGTTCACCACCACAAATAACAACCCCGTCAATAAAACTCTTTCGTTCCTCAAGAAATGCAAAAAAGTTTTCTTCGGGAATAAGATCATCCATCCTCTTTTCTACTTCGTTCGGAAGAACAAATTCTGGATTATGACAAAAACCACAACGAAGATTACAACCAAGAGTAAAAATAATGGTTGCAACTTTGCCTGGATAATCTAAGAGCGTTGTCTTCTTGATTCAGGATATGAGCATATTAGATGGTAGAACTTTGTTCTTTTATTGGTCCAAATTTTTGAATGAACTGAGAATTGAAGCTCACTGATTCACAGAAATAATTGCGTGAATAGAATTCTGATTTCTTGCCATTATTAAATTGGCTCACAGGGCGATAGTATCACATAACTCGGGTGTATATTTCACATTTTGTGCGAGTTATTTCTTGTCATTGATCGTTGATAAATGGTTGCATAGGAGTGAAAGTAAAAAAGAATAACTCTTATTGAGATGATTTGTTTGTATAGTGGGACCGTAGCTCATTGTCAAAAAGTACATCACCAGTATATCAGATTTCTTCATCGCATCGTGGGCAATAGTCATGTTCTCATATAAGATATCCATGTTTTGGGCAGACTGAGAATGTGGGAGTGATGGTTATATACGGGAGTTGATACTGGGTAATAACTTTTTTGACGAGCATTTTGCATGCCTGAGCATCAGATATACGTTCACCCATATAGAGATGTAATACAGTACCGCCTGTATATTTGCACTGCAATTCATTTTGATATTCCAATGCCTCGAAGGCATCATTTGTAAATTCAACTGGAAGTTGTGTGGAATTGGTATAGTAAGGATTCTCTCTCGTTCCAGATTGAATAATATCAGGAAGTTGTTTCTGGTCCTCTTTGGCAAATCGATAGGTAGTTCCTTCAGCTGGAGTTGCTTCAAGATTATACATATTCCCTGTTTCTTCTTGGTATTCTTTGAGGATTCATCGCATTTCATCGAGGATTTCAAGAGCGAATCCCTTTCACCAATTGGTGGATATATCCTCTTTCCCACTTGTGAAATTCAAGATTGCTTCATTCATTCCATTAATACCAATCGTGGAAAAGTGATTGCGAAATGATTTGAGGTATCGATATGTATATGGATAGAGTCATGATTTGAGCCACTCCGTGAGTACCTTTCGTTTGATCTCAAGAGAAATCTTTGCAAAATTCATCAGATGTCGAATTTGTTTTTTAAATTCCTCAGCATTTCCTTTATGGTTGTACCCGATTCTTGCCAGATTGAGAGTAACAACTCCGATTGATCCTGTCATTTCTGCAGATCAGAAAAGTCCATTTCCACGCTTGAGAAGTTCTCTGAGGTCAAGCTGGAGACGACAACACATCGATCGCACCGCTCATGGTTGATATGCTTCTTGATTTCGTATTCTGGTGATGCTACCGTCCGATGCTCGTAGCGTCTTGTATTGTGATCCAATGAAATTTTGAAAATAGGGGAGTCCATATTTTGCAGTCATTTCGAAGATCCTATCGACTTCTGGATTATCCCAATCAAAATCTTCAGTAATATTGTAGGTTGGTATCGGAAAAGTGAAGGCTCTTCATTTGTAATCCCCTGCGAGATAGACTTCAATAAGAGCTCGGTTGATAATCATTCGCTCCCAATCGAGTTCTCCATAAGTTCGACAATACTCTCATCGTTCGTACCCACCTAGATGAAGTGCTTTATTTTTAAGGTCTTCAGGACATGTCCAGTCAAGTGTGATATTGGTGAATGGAGTTTGAGTTCCCCATCGAGATGGGACATTGAGTCCGAAGATAAAATTTTGCATTTGCTGAAGAACATATGCATACGTTTTTTCATCGAGGAATTTTTTTTCATCCTCGCTATTTTTAAAATGAAGATGATATGTTCCATTATCGTTGGCAAGTTCTGTTCGATATTTATGGACAAAAGGAGCAAGATATGTATCAAATGATGAAAAAGCTTGTGCTCCAGCCCATTCGTTCTGGAGGGTTCCGAGAAAATTGATCATCTGATTGATAGCTGCTTGAAGGTTTTTGGGTGGCGCTGACTCTATTCTATTCGGCATACCATTGAATCCTTCCTCTAGGAGTTGTCTCAAGCTCCATCCAGCACAATAACCAGAAAACATATCAAGATCATGAATATGATAATCCGCATTTCGGTGAGCATTTCATACCTCCTCAGGATAGATATGTGATAGCCAATAATTTGCAGTGATTTTTCCAGAAGTATTGAGTATGAGGCCACCAAGTGAATATCCAGAGTTTGCGTTTGCATTTACTCGCCAGTCGGATTTTTCAAGGTATTCCTCCATTGTTTTTCCAACTTCTACAACCACGTTTTTGGAGGATCGAGCTTCCGACCGATTTTTACGATAAATGATGAATGCTTTAGCAAGAGTATCATGTCCATTTTTGATGAGTATTTCTTCTATCGTATCTTGAATCACTTCAATATCGGGAATTTGCATATTGCACGATTGCTCCATATGCTTGATGACTTGATCGGTCAAAGAAGTGACATGAGAAAAATCATCCCCTCCAACTGATTGGATCGTTTGCATAATTGCATGTTCGATTTTGGTTCGATCAAATGTCTCGATCGAACCATTCCTTTTACGCACTTTATAGATAGCCATATTGTCTCAAAAGATCACAAAATAAAAACAGACATAAGTATGAATTTTTCATTCAGCTTCGCCTGTTTTTACTGTTTATTGCATTAATAAAAACAGAGTTGAAATCGAATGAAAAATTCGAAAACATTTGTATACCCTGTTTTTAAGAATTGCTATCTTCTTAAAAAACGATTGATGATGTATATGACATGTGCTGGCTTGAATTACACGCAATTCAAAGCATGATTTCCACTCGTCATATGTTATGTGAGATAACAATATTAAAATATATATGATTTGAGAAGATTGCAAATTTTTGCCCCTCGACATTCCTTATTTTTTCATCAATTATTGATCGATATATTGTAAGGTAGTAGATGGGGGATGAATTTTTACAAACTTCACTGTTCGTTATTTAATTTCCGAGCAAGATTTTGGAGATCATGGTAGCTCATTCATCCAGAATAGTACGTTTTGATTTCATTTTGTAAGCTAGGATCAATACGGTTAGAGCTCTTCTTAAGCCTCTGAAAAATCAAAAATATCTCGTATAATATTGCTCCATAAGATGGATTGGTATTTGTGTCTTGTGTAGAATAGATATTCTCTTTTTGCCAGTCGTCAAACATGAGTCAATATCGAAAAAGAATTTCATCTAGTTTGTCATTTTCTTGAATGGTTTTGAGCATAAACTCATTTGCCTGAAGGTGTATGAGTTGTTGATCTGGTGGAAGATCTTTCCACCAATCTTGTGATATGGTGCTTATGTATCATTCGGGATTATACTGCTGAATAGCGATAAAGACTTGATAATGTTCATACACTTTTTTGAGTGTGATGCGAGTACTATCAAATGGGGAAGCAGAAAGGTATATCTGAAAGTCTGGCAGTGCTTCAAAATATTCAAAAAAATCTGGAGATATGCAAAACAGGGATTCTATTTTTTGTATTTCTTTTATTCTTGTGAGAAGGATTCATTCATTGATACCACGAGAGGCATTGTATTGGTACCATGGCATACTCATGAGACGTGTACGCAGGGTTGTATCCGATCGAATGATAGCATTAATTTCGGATGAGTCATATCACTGATGAAGTGAAGAGGAGATTTTCTCTCGAATATCTTTTCGGATCGGATGCGGATTAGTTTGTGTTTTTGAATATTCTGATCTCTCTCTATCTGCTTCGTACGTCTTTGACCCTGTATAGAGGAGTGTTGCAGATAGACCAAGATTCAATACTATCACTCCTTTCTTAAGCATATATCAATATAATGAACTGATATTGATATATCATATTCAAGAGAAAAATCAACTTTCTATTTGAAAAAATATTTTTTTATAGATAATAAATGTATACGAATCCAAGAAAGAAGGGGGTTGGAGTATGGTTATTCGACAGATGCTTAAATCGGCAGCCAGCAAGCTGCTCAGGACGGACAATGATAGTGAAGAGAGCGAAGACATCGTCACTCATTGTGCGTGGTGTGGTAAGGAGATTCATGAGGGTGATCGCATTACCCTCTTCACGGATCAGGCCATGTCACCGCGATTGCCCATGGCCAATACAGTTTTGTGGCGACGAATAACACCATATAGTGCTATCTACGTGGGGTGTACTCGTCCATCGTGCTGTGAAAGCAGCACGGATGCATGTGCTACATGGACACATCAGCAAGTCATGGTTGATGTATATCGAGGAGAATCTTCATGCCACACCATGACGTCTGCAAGTGCTCGCAAGGAATAGACTATCTTGTGCGAGCAAAATCAAACCCCTCCTTGGAGGGGTTTTTCTTAGAAATACTTCGATATTTCTTATCTCATCTATATATTCTTTTTGCCCAACTGAAAAAATTTCTATAATACGTCCATCTTTTTCTTTTTTCATGATTGCACATATTACTGACCGACAAAGTCCGACTCTACAGGAGATCAAACATTCTTTTTCTATTGATCGAAGGGAATGGACATTTTCCAGTGGTCGATTGGCTCGACTCTCCCCAGGATCGGCAACAATTTCTGATAACCAAGGGAATGTGCTGCTTACAACTGCTGGTATTGGGAATGCTCGTGAAGGTATAGATTTTTTCCCGCTTTCAGTGGATTTTGTAGAGAAATATTATGCTTCAGGAAAAATTGGTGGCAATCGATTTCAGCGCAGAGAGGGGAGGCCGAGTGAACAGGCTATTCTTACTTCTCGTCTGATAGATCGTCCGATTCGCCCACTTTTTCCAGATGGTACAACGAGCGAGGTGCAGATTATCTCGACGATTCTCTCAGCAGCGAGTGCTGGTGATTTTGGATTCGCAGGTATCACAGGGGCATCGCTCGCCATTCTCCTCTCCAAGACTCAGGGATTTGAATGACCGGTTGCTGGAGTGCGACTTGCTCTCAAGAGCGAAGATGGATCATTCCTCTTTGACCCATCATTTGAAGAGCTCGCACAATCACCGCTGGATCTGACTCTCGCGGGAACACTTGACGCTATCATGATGGTGGAATCAGAAGCAAAAGAAGTATCGAGTGAGATGATGATGCGAGCATTCGAATATGGACATGAGCTTATCAAGCAAATATGCCGTGAGCAGATTGCTTTCGTAGAACTCTACAATAAGCAGTATGAAGTCCATGAAATAACTCTCGACCGTCATGCTCTTTGTGATGATCTTCTAAGGGAAGCATCAGAATTTCTCTCACAAGAGTGAAGAATGGATCGTCTCTATGATATAGGGAAGAAGGATTTTGAAAGTGTCTATGATGATCTTGTTGATGATTTTATACGCGAATACCGAGAGCAGCACCTTTCTACAGGGACTGATGATCTGCAGAAAGATACGGAAGAGACGCCAGGTGACAAAGATCTCAAAAAAGCTATCCATCATGCTATCAAGTGACTCATGAGATCGAGAGTTGTTACTCAGAAGAGAAGACTGGATGGCCGACGTCCAGATGAAGTTCGTCCTATTCTCACAGAAACTGGGTACCTACCACGAACTCATGGTTCAGCAATTTTTGAACGCGGTCTTACACAGATTCTCTCGGTTGCAACGCTTGGTGGGCCGAGCGATGCTATGACCATCGATGATATGTTCGAAGAAGAAGAGAAACGATATATTCATCACTACAACTTTCCTCCGTATGCAACAGGTGAGACCAAGCCACTTCGTGGTACTGGGCGACGAGAGGTAGGACATGGCCGTCTCGCAGAGAAGGCTCTGCTCGCCGTACTTCCGAGCGAAGAAGAATTTCCATACATTATTCGTGTCGTCTCTGAGACACTTACCTGTAATGGTTCTTCAAGTATGGGATCCGTTTGTGGGTCTTCTCTTGCTCTCATGGATGCTGGGGTGCCGATCAAGGCAAGTGTTGCAGGTATTGCTATGGGAATGATCTATGATGAGACCACTCTTCAATATACGATTCTCTCAGATATCCAGGCTCAAGAGGATTTCCTCGGAGATATGGATTTCAAGGTTGCGGCAACCAAAAATGGTATCACAGCACTTCAGATGGATTGTAAAATTGCTGGTCTCACAACAGCAATGGTACGTGAAGTTTTTCATCAGGCAGAGGAGAGTCTGAAGGTGATCCATGCTGGCATGGATGCTTCGATTACTATGCCTCGTTCAACACTTTCTTCTCATGCTCCTCTCCTCAAGTGCCTCCAAGTTCCAGAGGATAAAATGCGCGATGTGATTGGGCGCGGGGGAGAGATGATTCAGGGTATTGAGAAGAATTTTGAAGTGGAGGTGAATCTTGAAGATAATGGATTCTGTACCATTACATCGCGTTCACAAGAAAATGGTCAAAAGGCGTATGAATTTATTCTCTCTCTTATTAAGGAAGTTGAGATCGGCGATATTTTTCATGCACCGATTATCAAGATTCTTGATACAGTAGGTGCGATCGTCGAACTTACTAAATGAAAAGAAGGAATGGTGCATATATCGAAATTCGGTATCAAGGAACGAGTTGCAAATGTGAACGATATTGCAAAAGTTGGTGATATTCTTGAAGTTCGAGTCTATGGTATCGACAAGGAGAAAGGAAGAATCCAACTCGAGAAGGTCATCAAAGAAGAAGAAAAGAAAGCAGAAGTAAATATTATTCTCTAACAAATAGAATCCATATCCTCGGATGTGGATTTATTTCATATTTCTTGTATGAATATTCGATTTATCATGAGTTATATCTTGAGTTTTTCTCGAGCAAATATATGGATTTATATTATTTTTCTCGTATGACTCGCTGTTATCGGATTTTCCAATAAAGGCAATCTTTTTGCTATCTCAGTTATTTTTTTCTCTCACTGTGCGGCAGATATTGCCATGATGATGATGGGTGATCTGGATGGTAGAGGCAAGCATCGAGATGCAAGAATCGCACAAGGTGTCTCTTTTTTGATTTTTACAGCTATTGGTATTGCAGCAATTATCACCAAGGGTGAATGGCAGTATATGCTTCCGCAAATTCTCTATGGGATGTCAGCTGTATATGCCTATCAAAGAGATAGAAGCAAAATCGAGATCACACCGTTGCGGTGGGGTATCTTTCTTGGTGCAACCATGTTGATTATTGGATGTATGTGGTACTATCAGACATTTATGAGTATCACTTCCTTTCTCCAAGCAGTCGGATTCTTGATGATGCCGACGGTGCTTCTCTTTGAGAATACAAAAGAGAGAATTTTTGGTCTCATTATAACACTTGGATGCATTATCCTTGGATCATTCTTCGCATGTATCTGATCTTGGGCACTCGGAGATATTAGTGGATATCAGATAAGTTATTTTCTCCTTCCATTGACGGTATTTGTATTCTTCTTGAGAAATTTTCGATTACTAACAAACCAATAAAAAAACTCCATATGGAGTTTTTTTATTGGTTTGTTTTTTTGCGCAAGATACTATATTTTCCTGGATCATGGTCAATCGGCATCCATATGTCAAAACTTCATCCATGTGCTGCAGTTTTTGTATTGTTTTCTGGATCATATATTTCTCGAACTTCGTATATTTCTGCAGTTTCTGGTCCGATGAGTCTGAGTGCGTCACCGAGATCGAATCGATTCTTCACCTCCACTCTCATTCGTCCACTCAGTTCATCATATTCGCGAATAATTCCGACAAAATCTTCTTCTTTGAGCTCTGCATTTTTATCGTAGTGGATAGCATTTGCACCTGGATCGCCAACGAGAAATCATGGAGTATAACCTCGATTGGATATAGCAAAGAGTTCTCGAGAGAGTGTCTCGCTGTCGTATGGTAGATCCTGTTCTACTTTATCGAGAGCATTTCTATATGCTCGTCCAACTCATGCGAGATAGTTGATAGTCTTGCTGCGACCTTCCACCTTGAAGCTGATAACTCCAGCATCTTTCATCTCTTGAAGATAATCGAGGAGGCATATATCTCGTGAGTTCATAATATAGGTTCCGTATTCATCTTCATCGATTGGAAGGAGTTCCCCAGGGCGTTCCCGCTCTTCGAGGTAGAACTCTCCATCGAGTGGTATGTAGTCTTCGGGTCTTCCCGTAGAATCGTAGAGCTCATCTTCGCTCGCATCTTTCTTGAAGACTTTGTATTGCCAGCGACAAGAGTGGGCACAGGTACCTTGATTAGGATCTCTTCGTGAGAAGTAATTTGATAGTAGACAGCGACCAGAATATGCCATGCATATAGATCCATGTACAAAACACTCTATCTCCATATCTGGACATTGCTCATGTATCTCGCGTATTTCTCGTAGAGAGAGCTCACGAGAGAGGATCACACGCTTAACACCTATCTTCTGCCAGAATTTTACCTGTGCCCAATTGGTATTATTTGCTTGTACTGAGAGGTGAATCTCAGCCTCAGGATAGGATTCTCGTACGAGGGATATGAGTCCTGGATCAGACATGATATAGGCATCTGGTTTCATTGCCTGCATCTTTGCAAAGGCCGCCATAAATGGTTTGATCTTGATATTATGGGCATAGATATTTGCAGTGAAATAGATTTTCTTGCCCCGATCATGACAGTAGGTGACTGCCTCAGCAAGACTCTCCCAAGTAAATTGATTTTCACGGGCACGTAGTGAGAACATCGGAACCCCCGCATAGACCGCATCCGCACCATAGGCGATGGCGTATTGCATTTTCTCGAAATTGCCAGCAGGCATGAGAAGTTCGAGTTTGTGTGAAGAGAACATAGAACAAAATAAAAAACCGAAATAAATTCATCTTTCGGTCTCTTGGTGGTGCTCTGTATTGTATGGGTTGATGGATAAGGTTTCATACAACACACAAACGATCCACTCAAGAGAGAAAGGAAAGTTTCAGAAAGTGTGTGCACTATTACCTCCGAACTAGATTCTATTCTATAGAAGAGTGTGATAAATTCAATAGAAGGTGTTTTTGGTGCTCCCATGAATCTTTACTTTTTTGAAGAAAAAATAATATATACATATTGTCAATAAAATTAAATATTTATGAAGAATTTTTTTATACAGGAGAAAATACAATCATCTTGATGGCAAGCTATTCATATAGCATCCCCCGAATGAGTTGCCACAAAAATTGCCTCGATACGTGAGAATGCACTTGCGGTCATTACGGATTTTGACCGTACAATGACGACTCACTTGGTTAATGAGGAAGAGCGACCATCACTCATATCAACTCTACGATCACATAATATTCTCAGTGAAGAGTATAGTGCCGCTGCTTATGCAATCTTTAATCATTTTAATCCTATTGAAATAGATACAAGTCGTACTATAGAAGATAGGTCTCATGAGATGGATATTTGGTGGCATGCCCATCTTGATCTCTTGACAGGGAAGATGACGTATACTTAACTCAAGCAATTGACCGGAAAATCACTCCCGCATACTGGATCTGATGAAGATTTGATACCAGTTGAGCTCCGAGTGGATCACATCGATCAAGCAATTAATTCGGGTATTATTGAACTACGTCCTCGAATGTGAGAATTCCTCGATCTTCTTGAGCGAGAATCGACACCACTTATTATTTTCTCCGCAAGTGGACTTGGTGGTGATTCTATTCGATCCTATCTTGAATTTCACCATCAATTCAAACCAAATATTCATGTGGTATCAAATACCTTTACATGGAATGAAGATGGAGTTGCAAATGGTCGATTGGAATCAGTAATCCATGTTTTTAACAAAGAAATAGGAGCTATTCGATCACAACCAGAGGTATATAATTTTATTCGTTCGAAGAGAGATATTATTCTTCTGGGTGATTCCACGGGTGATTCACATATGGCAGATGGTTATGATGCTGATACGGTCCTCAAGATCGGATTTCTTACCAAGAATCCCGAGAAAAATCTACGAGAATATATGCAAAAGTTTGATATTGTTCTCGTGGGGGATGGTGATATGGGCGTGGTGGTAGATATTTTGAAAAATCTCCAAAAATAATCTCGCTCTTTTTCCCTAAAAACACAAGGTATCTATTTTATATCTTGTGTTTTTTCTTGTGCTGAGAATATAGAATCTATTTTGTGGTAAAATATTTGCTTCCAGAGAAAAAATAGGATAGCATATGCATCGTGAACTTATTTTCCTATTTTCTCCTATGTCTCATATAGAACTCTCTAAGCTCAATACACGAGCTCCTGATAATGTCGATCGTAATGAAATTGAAGCAGAATTTGAACAAATCCGTGAAGAAATTATAGAGCTACAACAAAAATTCTATGCTGATGGACGTCATTCGCTTCTCATCGTGCTCCAAGGTATGGATGCATCTGGTAAGGATGGCACTGTACGCCATGTGTTCTACGGAGTCAACCCGCTCGGTATTCGAGTGTATCCATATGGTAAGCCAACCGATGAAGAAGCAAAACATGATTTTCTCTGGCGACTGCACGTGAATACTCCAAAGAAAGGTATGATCTCTATATTCAATCGCTCCTACTACGAGGATATTCTTGTGCCAACCGTTGAAGGGTATATTGAAAAGGATATCATCGAGCGTCGCTATGATCATATCAACAACTTTGAAGAAATGCTTCGTGACAATGGTACTATTGTATTAAAGTTCTTCCTTCATATGTCCAAAGATATGCAACGCGAACGTCTCGATGAGCGAATGGAAGAGAGGAAGAAGAATTGGAAGCATCATGCTTCTGATGAAGTGGTTCGTAAAAAATGGGAAGACTATATGGAAGTCTACGAAGACGTATTCAAGAAGACAAATACAAAACATGCTCCATGGCATATCATCCCAACAGATGATAAGTGGTACAAAGTTTATCTCGTTGCGAAGACGATCCGTGATACACTCAAAGATCTCGATCTTGAGTGGCCAGAGCTCAGTGATGCGGTATAAAAATAATAAAAAACCTCCATCGGAGGTTTTCTGTTTGATATTTCTACGCTGCTTTCGCCATTGATTCCATAGTTGGATTTGGTGTATGCAATATGTGTATGATTTCATTACGTGGTATGCTTGATACGAGTGGCTGCCTGAACACTTCTGCTATTATATCTGGATTGAGTGTATGTATTGGAGATCCAAGAGATTCTGTTCTATGAGGAGTCTGCTTTGTGGTAATCTGTGCTAAGACATCCCCATATTTCCATTGTTTTGATGGCAAGAGTTTCCATTCTCATGTTGTGCGTGATTCTTCAAATATATATCCAGTGAGTTTTCCCTCATGGAGAGCATAGAAAGCTATATGATCATTTTTTGCTCCATCCATAGCACGCACTCTGTTACTGAGATAGACAAGACTGCCATTACCAAGGTCAATTTTTGTAGTAGGTGTAAATCTGGAGATATTTTTGATTCGCTCTGCAATAGGGTCAGATCGCATATTGTTGATATCTTTTTGTACAAAATAGGGACTCATAGTATGACCGATATATCATCGTCAAAATAATTCTCTCTGAGCAATAGTATCTGTAAATGCATCAAGTTCCTCGAGAAATGTATGGGTGTTTGTGTTTTTGTAGGTGGTGCCATTATTACGAAGTTGACGAACAATGCCACGAATTTCATATTCGAGTACATCCCAGGCTTCTTTTTTCATTAATTCGCGAAGAGCTTCTACTTTCTCTACACGTAATTCGGGATTTTTTTCAAGTATGGCATCAAATGCATCGATAGCCCGTCGTGCATTTGTCCTCCAGCGTTCTTGTTTATAAGGTTCTTGCTTTGTTTTTAGCTTGTTTGAGGGTTTATTTACTGGTGGATCAACTTTTTTTGGATCTGTATTTTCTGGTATTTGTTGAGGTTTAACGATGATTGTTTTGAGTCGTTCTGTGACAATATCCGATGAGAGATTAGTATCTTCTTGTATCTCTTTTGGGGATGACTTCTTCTGAAAAAAGTCTGTGAATTTTTGACGCCAGGTTTTTTGTGGTTCTCTCTGATACGTGTCCTCTTGGATATTCGGCTTTTTGAGAGGATCTGTTCCAACTCTCGGATCGTCTACTTCTCATCGAATCTCTTCAAGATTTTCACGGAGTCGCTCACGAGCATCATTCGCTGATCATTTTTTAGCGAAGAATTTCTTGCTCCATCATACAATACGATCGAACCCATGAGAGATCGAGCGTGGTAGGGTCTTTATTTTCTTGCGAAAGGTTATACCGAGTCATGCGAGGACAAGCCAGTATGCACTCAGTGAAAGATCATGAGTTATGGTCTGTGTGAAATGCACGTCACTGGATATATGTGCTCCTTGTTTTCCCTCGAGATGGTCTGAGAGAAATTTGTCTGTCTCTTGTGAGAACTTTTTCCCAAGATGATGTTCTCGTATGAGGTTTTTTGTCGTTGTTTTTACTTGTTTTGCATATGTCTCAAGTTGTGATTGTTCTGCGTCGGTGAGTGTGTTTGTTTTGGGTGTGTCTATTAATATGGTTATTTTTTCTTGATGATTCGTATCGAGGAGATCGCGTATATACTGTCCACGATTTGCAGCGAGAGAACTATTCTTTGCTTGATCTCATATAAAAGATGCGCTCCCAGTAATATTGCTAGTTCGACCATCGATACGTTGTGCTATCTTAGGTTCGGTAAAGATCGAGACAAGTTTTGCAACACCCTCAGGATTGAGAATATTATTCTGTGCTTGTTGTGATAGATCAGAGCGAAGCTGTTGAGATATCTCCTCCTTGAAGCTATTGATATCTTGTTGGATAGTTTCTTGCTGTTCCTGAGTTATATCTATCTTATATACTGGAGCGTGAGGCATCTTGATAAATGACTCATGATGTGATGTTTGTTGATTTTTTACCTCGGATTGATAGTGAATTCTTGCTCACAAAATCTCCTCGATATCAGAGAGATCAAGTTCTCAGCCATCGCGGTCTACTATACTCCATTCACTAGATGAAGATACATGGCTTCCATAATGAGTATTAGATTCATTTGAGAGAGCATTTGCCCCTCCGGCAATCATACCCATAGCAAGAATTGCTTTGGTATTCTTTTTGACGGTCTCAGCAATTTTGTGAGTGCCCTTCTGGAGTGATGCTAGGGATGGTGCAATTTTTGTTTGAATACGATTATATATTCACGATTTCAATTTCATATCATTTTTAGGACTGTAAATATAGTTGATACATATGTTTTGTCAATATTTCTTCGGTATTTTTTAGATGGTGGATATTTTCTCTGTGATTATTGGCTTGACTTGTTGCACCTTTTTTCTATGATATCGGTCCCTTCCATTGAGAATAAAAAAAGGAGCTCAATATGAGCGTGATATTTACACTTGAAACGACAGGAATTTCCCAAGGGGATGCTGAGGAGATACTCAGGGAGTTCCATCAGACGATTGTCTCTCATGCTCAGTCTCTGGGTACGGGCTCTACTATTGTCATCAAGGGGCTTCGATTTCAACGCACAGGTGAACTGCAGATGTCGCCGATCAACTTGCTTCGGTCTTCTTCGTTTTTCTCACAAGATTCATATTGTGGAGAATCCATCATGACGAATCTTGATGTGCAAATTATAGCTGAGACACTTCGGGAAATTCTTGTTTATCACCATGCACTTGGTGGTGGTTGGATCAAGATTGTCGGACAGGAACCATTTAAAAAAGGTGCCGGTTGGCTTCTCTACGAGTCATCACCATCGGTGCTGTGAAATTTGGTTTCGAGTCAATCCCACCGCTTGTGGTGGGATTTTTCTTTGTTTTCGCTATACTGAGAGTATATCCCTTACCTACTTTTCTCTATGGCAAAGACATTTCTTCCCTACGCATATCTTCGTGGAGAATTCCTCCCATTCCAAGATGCTCATATTTCAATCGCTACCCATGCTCTTCACTATGGTACTGCTGCATTTTGAGGAATACGAGTAGCAATTACGGATGAGTGAAATGCACTCTTCTTTCGTCTCGATGATCATGCAAAGCGACTCTCTCGCAGTGCTCATTATCTTGGGTATGAAATTGATCCTGATTTTATACGATCGCGTCTCATAGAGTTCGTTCAAATGAACAAGCCAACCACTTCTATCTACATTCGGCCTCTCGTCTACACGAGTGACCTCGATATTAGTCCGAGACTTCATAATATCGAGAAAGATTTTCTCATCTACGGTATCGAGCTTGGTGACTATCTCAGTGCAGATGGAGTGAGTGCGACGATCAGTTCTTGGGTTCGCCAGAGTGATGCATCGTTTCCACTGCGTGCGAAGATCTCTGGTGGTTATATCACGAGTGCTCTTGCTAAGAGTGAAGCGGTTGAGCGATGATTTGACGAAGCGCTCATGATGAACTCAGCTGGTAAACTCTCCGAAGGAAGTGGAATGAATGTATTTCTTGTTCGTGATGGCACCATTATCACTCCTGGAGTTACTGAGGATATTCTTGAGGGGATCACTCGATCGAGCGTGATGAGTATTGCACGACATCTCGGATATGAGGTGGTTGAGCGAAGTGTGGATAAGAGTGAGCTTTTTATCGCTGATGAGGTTTTCTTGACTGGTACGGCCGCTCGCATTACCCCAATTCATAAGATTGAACAGTATCATCTTCCGAGTGATCGTCCGGTTTTCTCAACGATTAAGTCCTATATGAATACTATTTTCAATCAGGAAGCGACCCCATTTTCTCATTGGATCGAAGAAGTGAAAATCTAGAAGATTTTGGGGTTGCATAAATTCCGCTCTGTTGGAGGTGTGCTCGTAGGGCTGGGTGGTTTTATTTGTATCGTATCGAAAAAGAAGATCCTGAATCAAGTTCAGGATGACGATTTTTTCATCTCGACCATAGGGAGATAAGCATGAGTAATCCAGTGAATCGCATAGACGCGATGAGTCATGAATCTCTTATACTTAACGTTCGGTGATTCGATCTTATGTAAGAGATCTCTCGTTCATCGAGATGACAGTTTTTCCCACTCTGTCATTCCCGCGGAGGCGGGAATCTCGTTGATGGATGGTAGAATCAAGAGGAAATCTCAGTAGTAGATCCCCGCCTCCGCGAGGATGACAAATTAAATTAATAGGAGGATGATAGAGGATGACATATTTGATACGAGAAAGCCCCCTCAATGAGGGGGAGTAGAACAGGAGAGATTTCATTCTCTTTATAAGGATAAGGGGGTTATACTCTCTCTCCACTCATTGAATAGAGAGGTTATATTCTTCCCCTCTTGAGGGGTGCCGAAGGCGGGGTGGATGTATTGTCTTGGGGTCTAGACTAGCAAATTTTTAAAAATAGCTTTTTTTGCGAGTCTGAAATTTTTATAATTGTATCGAAATTCGCACTCTTTCAAATGAAGATGAAATTTATCTGGGGCAATCCCATTAAACTTTGCCATTCTTCTTTTGCAGAAACTCCAGAAAGATTCAATACCATTCACATGATTCTTTCCTCTGGCAAACTCATTCTCACTGTGAAATACCCTATAGTGATCATATCCATTTAAAACAAGAGAATCATATGCTTTCCATCCATCCGTATAGATGGTAGATCATTCCAGTATTTTCCCATGAATAATTGGCATAAGTTCACTTCTGGAGCAGTTCTCTACAATACTTACAAATACTCTTCCATCTCGCTTGAGAAGTCCAAACACTGGTGTTTTTCCTGCAGCTCACCTTCCTCTTTTTCATCTAACCCGACGAGCACCAAAGTAACTTTCATCCAGTTCAAATTCTCATCAGAATTCATACCTTTCTTTGAAACTCTTTGATTCCTCAATGGAAATTCGCACAATAGCCTCTCGAAATCGGTTATACCAAAGATTCACACTATTACGATTTATCCCCATAATTTTTGCTGTCTGAGTAGCAGTAAAATCCTCAAAAAAATAGTAAAAAATTCTTCAAATTTTATAAGTCGATAATTTTGTCTATTTGATCATAAGCAAATAGTGTAAGAAGTACTATTTGCTAGTCAAGACCCTGTCTTGTTTTCTTCTTCGAAATATGCTCTCTTAGGAGTTGATATGGAAGATCCTGAATCAAGTTCAGGATGACGATTTTTTGTCTATCATCTCCTTTCACAACCCTTGACATATCTACTAATATTGACGCCTCTGCACACATGGCTACACTTGGCATCAGTTCAAAAATATATCCCCTCCAGGAGAGGGGATATATAGCACTCTCTCAAGAATCCTAAAACAAAAAAATGCCAAATATACGTAAGAAAGTGAAAACGTGAAAAAATAATTAAAAATCTACTTGACGCACGATATAGATATGCTATACTTTGAAAGTTTACATATATCTTTACTGTGTCGTATATGGCATGGCGCAATCTCTTTGGGAATCGTGATCAAAAGGTTACCGATTCGGAACAAGTAGCAATTGACTCGATAGCTCGTGAACTCGAGCGATCTGAGACTCCTACTGGGGCAATCAGCACATTGAGTGCCAAGGTTCGTAAGATGATCAATACGGTTGCATCCCGTATTCGTAGTGTTGTTGGTGGATCGAGTGATGTAGCAAAAGCTGCTGTCCTTGCTGCTGCAGCTGGTGCCACCCAGATGTCTGCTCATGCCGGACAAGATTTTCAGCCAAATCAGAATCTTGGTAGCAATATGCAAACGACAAAAAAGATTGATCGAGATGGTGGAAGTCCTCTCATATTAACTGGTGGAGTAGTGCAAGATGGTGATAAGGTGGGTCCTTCGCTTCAAGTGCGAGTTGAGAGTCCTGATCATGCAAGTGCTCTTGGTGGGTCGCTACGTTATACTGATGGTCATGCTCAGTTGAGTGGAAGTGGTGCACGTACACTTTTAAACGGTACTGTGACGGTAGGTGGGTGAATTCTTCTTGATCGACGGGATGCGCAAGATATTTTTGGCTCGAATGTGGGAAATGGTCCGCTACAGGGTGTGCAGGGTACTTTTCGTAGTGCTTATACTCCAGGTGATGGACGTACATCCCTTGATCTTGGCGCGAGCTATAAAAAGACCCTTGATGCTATTCTTGGAAATAATACCACTCTAACATCGAGTCAAACAACTGTTGATACGGGTACTTCTATTAACACTATTCAAACTGATACCACTACTACAACACAAACACGATTTGATGGAAAGAGTGTTTCAGATATATCTCTTTGAGGTACACAGCATTGGGACAATGATCATCAAGCATTCTCATTTAGCACCAAATACCGTCACACAACGGGTGAACCATCGGAGCTCGGTAGCAATCTACGCTATCAGATTATTGGAAATGGTTTTGGTGGAGAGGAGGGCCGTAACCGATTTAGCGCACAGCTTTCTGCAAATGATCTCGGCATGAAAAATCCAACCTATGGTATCAATGTTTCACACGCCGTAGGCCCTCATGGATCGATCGGTTTGACGGCAGGTAAGACTGAAGGAAGTGATCCTTTTTTCGGAGCGACTTATTCGTATTCATTCGACGGCAAGAGAGCAAGTAATTTTTCTCTTCCAACAACTACACAGCAAACAGCTGGAAACATGGTTGCTGACATGAATAATGAAGGGCAAAACCCAAATATTTTTCCATATCGACAGCTCGGCAATCTCCATAATACTACAACCGTCACTCAAGTGAGTAAGGTAGTCAGCTCTGTAGCAAAGACTCTCATTACTCCATCCGCTTCTTCGATCTCTCTCAAGGCAGGTGAGACCAAAGATATAGAGATATCTGTTCAGGGTGGTGTTCAACCAGTCGTCACGACTGATGGTGGCGTTATTGCTGATCTCATTCCTGTTGCAACAGCTCAACCATCAGAAGTTGCTGTTGGTGTGATGACGACTTCTGCACAAGATGCTGGAGCAAAAAAATTTATTGTTCGTATCACTGCTCCTATCGATGCATCTCGGACGAGTGCAACCGTGACAGTGAGTGCTGGTAATACAAAGGTAGATATTCCGACGAAGATCACAGGAATTATCAATCAGGCTCCCGTGGCAAATCAAGATTCTGCGACCACCGATAGCAATACTCCTATTGAGATCGCCGTGCTCAAGAATGACAAAGATCCTGAAAGTCAATCCCTCTCGATTGTGAGTGCAACGGTTGCTCCGGATGAGGGTAGTGTTCTTGTTACCGCGAATAATACCATATCGTTCACACCAAAACCTGGATTTGTCGGAACAGCAGTTATTTCTTACACTGCCAAAGATAGTCAAGGCGCACTGTCGAATTCCACTTTTGTGAGTGTGAAAGTGAACGCAGTGATTGATCCGAATGCATTTACGGTAGTGGTATCTCAGCCAGAGGTTATTCTGGAGCCAAATAGTGAGACGAGTATTAGCCTCATCGCTAATGCTCGCATCCTGAGTGTGACTCCTCTCAAGCTCCCAAATGGAATTACCATCAATTTCAATCAGGAAATACCACGATCCCTCCTCGCATTTGCATCGATGAATAGAATGGCGGTTACTACCATGGTCAAATCGGTTATTGCCGAGACCCCAGATCAATCTATACAAGTCATGACGGGTGATGATGTAACTCCAGGTATACATACGATCCGAATGACGATCGTATCCGAGAATGGAGATTCAAAAATCGTCACTATGAATGTGGTCGTACCAGAAAAACAAGATGCAGGGACGGTCAATCTCGCTCCAACAGCTACGATTGGTGCGGATAAGACAAGCGTATCCGTAACGAACAATATCTCCGATGATGATGGCATGAGCAATGTCGTCTATATTCTCGTGGATTCTCAGGGACGTCAATATGTTCAATCAAATGGTGACTTCTCAGGAGTTGTACCTGGTGTCGCTACCGTCCATACTGAAGCTCTCGTCGTCAATGCGAAGACTGGTAATTCTGAGCTTGTTGTGAGTCCAAGTGCCACTGTCACGATCGAAGAACCGCCAAAAACTGATGCCGCAACCGAATATTCTCCTCGTAGTGTAAGTGCCAACGGTACAGTCATTACGGTAACAAATCCAAGTGCCTATGCTACTGATGCTGATGGCAAGACAAGTGTTACTGTCTACCTTTCAAAAGGTAGCTACCGTCTTGCACTCACACCAGCCTCAGGAGACGCTATCTTTAATCTTGAATCAATGGGTGTAGCACCGAAGGATCTCTCGGGAAGTTGGACGGTCGAGGTTGAGCCAACTGTGCCAAATGGTGCAACTGGGCAAAATCAAATCGGGGAGATTCAACGATCGAGTGTCGAGGTGCAGTATAATCTCAACGAATCTGGACCAACAATTAGTACCCCTACGGTAACATGATGAGTAGTTGCATATATCGATGGTATTTATGTTGCTGCTACTGATCTTGGTGATATTACGATTGGGAATCTTTCGGCAAATGATCCAGATGGTATAGGGTCTTATATTATTGCAAGTCAGCTCTTTTGAGTTCTGGCAAGTGGTAGTGGTCAACTGCCAACAGACGTAACTATACCTCAATCAACTTTTCGAGACAAGTGAATCTTTTGAAAAGATGATATAATTTCTATTCTTGTAACTGATAATAACCTTCAGCCAAAAAGTAGCGAATCAAGGATCAAGATAGGTTTTCATAACTAGTAAAGCTACTATAAGACCATCTCATATTTTATGAGATGGTCTTATAGTAGCTAAGAATATTCTTCAATTTTTTGCTATTGGATTGATGTTTCAAAATATCTCTTTCCCACTGAGGACGGAATCATCTCCAGTCCATCGGAGAATATCCATATGATGCAAGCCAGAGGTTTGCATAAGCCCAACATGCTCGACGATTCCCATCATAGAATGGATGAATATGGAGTACATCGATGGTCCATGCAAGGATCGATTCGGGAGTATTCTCCGTGCGAGCAAAGAGCTCATTAAGGAGTTGTTCAATCATATGTGCTGAGGCAAAAGTATAGGGTCATCACTGAGCGGGTATCGTGCGTTTGAGTCATGCTATAGGGGCAAGATCAGTATGTTCGAACATCTTACGGTGACTATCCATGAGTTGCAACGGATCATGATGGTTGTGGGACATAATGAATAATAAAGGAACGAATACTTCATTTGAAAATGGAACTGTCACCAAGAGGTGTTATATCACTGTTACGGCCTAATGTAAGGGTACAAGTGTTTCATTGTATTACTGTGGAGAAAAATGATTGTTCTATTGGCTCTGTTCCAATAATTTTTCTAGTATTTGTGCGCATTACACTGTCCGTGCATTCGATATATGTTATCACTTGTCATCTAGTTGATGGATACTTTCAAGGATATATAGTAATAGTGCTGCCAGAGAGATCCTTGAGTGGATATTGAAGCAACCTACTTCAATTGGTTCCAGAAGACGTATAGGTATAACCTGTAGAGGTTGGTGCATCAAAAATTCTATCTAATTCTTGAGCGTATATGCCTCCAGTATAATTAAGAATATTATAGTTTGCATTGTTAGTATCTGTGAAATCAACTCAATAGTCTCCAGGATTTAGACATCCGATATATTTAGAAATATATTTTCCTTGTCATGGGCACAGTGCATTTATTTCACTTGTATTTCAGGTTGGTTCGGTTCTTGTAAATTCATCGAGAACCTTTGTTTCGGTTGGATTGATACTATTTGTGGGAAGATTTGTATATCCGCTACCAGTACGAATCGCTCCACTATTGGTTCTGAGCCAGCTTCCTGTCATAGATATCACTTTGAGATTACCACGATCAAATCGGTAGAGGTCATCCCAATCTTTAAGATCCGCGAGGGTTGCAAGTCGGACAAATTCATTTCCACTATAGATTATATCGGGAGTTTTAGTCATCGTAGAACTTGGAATCTCCCGAATATCTTGAATTCCATAGAACGCATCATCTGCTGCATCTATTTTGTTGATGTATTCGGTGGAGTTGATAATACCTGAATCCCTATTTATTCGAGCATCCTTCCTTGTGTTTATGTATTGATTGGCTCGAAGAGTTGATTCTTTCATTTGTACATACTTTGCAATTGGTATAGATTCCTGACGAATCGCTCCACTTGCAAGGAGAGTCATGACTCATAATGATGAGGTGGGACTTGGGAGTGTTCCAGAGTCGAGAGCGATAGCATCGAGTGTACCGCTACTAGTGTTTCGTCCTACATAGACTGATGTTCCACGAACACCAACAGAGCCTTCTTGACTTGATATATTAAAATAGGAGTCATCAGTGATAGGTTTGAGTACACGAGCCCAGAGTTCACCTTGATTGAGAGTAACATCTGTAGTACCAGATCAGCTCGGAGTTCACGCTGATCGAAGCGTGATGGTGGTATTTGCAGCAAGACGTACGATAGAGTGATCGACAAAGTAGAGTGATGACATGGAGCAACCACCCGTTTCAAGTTTGTCTCATTCTCGTATGTCTTGTGCATCAGTTGTCCCAATAGGAGTACCATTAATTTTGACGGATCCTGTACATGCTACATCGACATCTCGAATCGTTGCAAGAATTGCCTTTATGCGTAGCGTGCTTGATTGTTGGGCATTGCAGCTATAAGTGCCACTTCGATTAATATTCGTGAGAAATTTATACGCTCCTGTTGAAGTTTGTCCACATGCAAATCAAGTTGTTGATTGTACATATAAACTTCCAGTAAAACCCCCAAGTTGCATAGTTTTCCGTACGAAATCATTTGTTTCCCAATTGTTCCCAAGAATTTTTACAAAAGCATTCCCAAGTGTTTGAGGAACATCATCCGGTATGCCATTATCAGAGTTTGTAGCAACAACTATAAGCGTACCAAGTGAGATAATAGAAAATAAAGCTCAAAGTATATAAGCTATTTTCTTTCCTCAGAGTTTATGAATTCGATGCATAAATTGGAAATGATTATATAAAACTATGGAGCTGTAGAAATTGGTTTGCAGTATATATTTCCTGCAGCATCAATTTTATTAATTGCTTCACCAGCACTACATCCAGTTGTGTTTGTTAGTAGCATAAGCTTACTACTATCGGCTACACCGCTCAGTGTAAGAGCATTATTCACAGTTCCATCGTTAGGATTCATCCAATCACCTGATACAAGTATTTTATTGAGAGCTTCGCCAAATTTACCACCCGTTGGACCGGAAGCAAAAGCAATACTACTCACCACAACAGCACCCACACCGATAGTGACACCTGCACCAAGTATGAGTCCGCGAGCAAAATCATAAGAGAGTTCCTTGATATGAGACATAGGAAGAAGAATGAAAATATATCACGATTTATTATGGCATATAATTTCTTATGGAACAATTTTTGATGTTCATTTTTCGTTGACGAGTATGTATTGAGTGTTTTGGTATAGGAAATGGAAAATCTCCGACTTATCGCGTTAGTGCGATGCACTGGATTGCTGAAACTCGCTGGATCAAGTTCGAAATGACAAACTTTTGTCATTTCGACTATTGGGAGAAATCCCTTATAGTTCTGTTTTTGGTGGTAGTTTTTTGTATCAGAGATCTCCCCTAACGTCGAGATGACAGAATGTGGTAAAGAGAGATCCCCGCCTCCGCGAGGATGACATATTTGATTCAAAGAAATACAACTGAGATTGTTAGTGCGTCATGGTGGTGTGCGACCAAATGAAGTCCAGCGAGTGTAACGAGTCGGGGGATGCCTTTTGTGAAGAGAAGTGGAAGATCCTGAATCAAGTTCAGGATGACGCTTTGTTTTATATTTTATCTGTCACTCCCGTTATACGTAAAGTATATACATAAAATTGAAAATCACTGTAATAACAGCGGATGAAGGAGTGTATTTATAATGAATAAAAGATGATAGAAAAATGCTGTCAATACTTCTTTTCGACATGGGAGAGTTATTATGATAGACTGATAATAATTCTTCGAAATATCTATGTCATTTCGCACCAATTGGCAAAATTTTCGCTCAACAATGGAGCCTCATATGAAATGGGTAATTTTTCTTACTTCTTCCATCGTCTCTGTTGTTTTTCTTTCTATGCTTCTTTTTTCTCAAAGAAATTGGCAGTATCCTATTGAAGTTTGGTCTCTCTACCGATGAAATGCACAAGTGACACAAGATGATATTGCTATTATAAGCATTGATAGCAAAACACTTTCATCTTTTACTACAACAAATCTTTCTTTTCTTCAATTATGATCTGATCAAGAACAGGTGATAGCTCGGACATTAAATATTTTGGAAAATTCATGAGTAAAGAATATCGCGATTGATATTATTTTTGCAAATAAGTTTGAAAAAGAAAATAGGGGAAATCTCTATCCTATTGCAGATGTAATGAGAAAGTATAAAAATATTATTCTTGCTATGCGATCAGGTATTGGAGAATTACCATGATGAGTAAATAGTGGTACTAATAAGACAGAAAGTGGTAATATTGACTGTGGAAATCATATAAAAACAATAAAAAAACAAATTATATCAGGAGTAGAGATTGAAGTAGAAGAAGGCGGCATTATGGAGTGCAAGGAAATGGATCAATGAAAAAAAGTACCATCATCTGATCGTGTTCATCCAAATGACACATATGATGGATTGCCATGGTGATTTATCAATCAGTCAAATGATGCTGGATATTCACTATTTAGACCAAAATGGCTTGCCGATGGTGATACAGTGGATACACAGAAACTCTATCCATCATTGTGATATGGATTGATCACTCTTTCAGGATCGAATCAAGATCCGCATTTATGAGTTATTGATCGATTCTCGTATTTTACCAAGTCAGATGGAACAAATGCCTACCCTATCTATAGTTTTATCGATGTTTATGAAGGGCGAATCCCAAAATGATTATTGGAAGGCAAGACTATATTTATTGGTGAGTCAGGAGAACTTCTTCATGATACGGTCAAATCTCCAATTAACGGTAGTGATATGCCATGAGTAGAGACTCATGCTCACTACTATGAGAGCTTGGAGCGTGGACTGATGCTTCATGATGCCCCTCTCTTTGCGAGTGTTCTTGGTATGATATTTCTTATTGTCACTATTTCTGCTTGTTTTGTCTTTTTCTCTGGTGTCTTGAGGGGGTGGGGGATAACACTCTTTTTGGCGATTATGTCAATATTTCTTGGACGATACCTTTTTGCACGATATCAAATTATTATCCCTATTGCTGTTATCTTGCCGGTGATCGGATCAACAGGTTTTTTTGCATTTATCCTCAAATACATATTTATTGAACGTCAAAAAAATGCTATTCGCAAGGCATTTGGAAGATATCTCGATGATCGTGTTGTTCGTGATATAGAGCGTCATGGTGGACTCGATCTCGGCAGCAAAGATGCTCAGATCGCAGTGATATTCTCGGATATTGAGAATTTTAGCTCGTATTCCGAGCGACTCGGCACGAAAAAGATATTTGCCCTGATGTCTCTCTATCTCTCCAAGATGACCGAGATATTGCAGCAACATGGTGGTACGCTTGATAAATATATTGGAGATGCCGTTATGGGATTTATCGGTGCTCCACTCGAGATGAGTCGAGAAGATGCATGTCAGAAGGCTTTTGCAATCGTATCAGAATGGCAAAATGCACTCCCGAATCTCAATCAAGAACTCTCAGAAAGAGGTTTACTCACAGCGCTTGATGGATCTACACTTCCTCCGATTCGATTTCGTGCTGGTATATCCTATGGAAATGCGATTGTCGGGAATATCGGATCAGAGGATCGTGTGAGTTATACTGCTATGGGTGATACAGTGAATCTTGCATCGAGACTTGAAGCCATCAATAAATATTATGGAACATACCTCTGTATTGCTCAAAGTGCCTATGAATGACTCTCGGAAGAATGCAAAAATTCATGCATGCTTCTCGATCGGATCAAAGTAAAAGGAAAAAATGAATGAGTAAATATCTATGAAATACTCACACCAGAGAGTGATATGAATACGCGAACTGCATACAAAGAAGCGATGAACAAATATTTTGCACACGTGCATAATGACGCAAAAATTCTGCTTGAATCGATTGAAACGAGATTTATAGCTGCAGGTTTTATTCTCAAGCGATACAGAGAAGAAGAATATCAAAAGAGAGTAGGGGAGGATGGAACATTCGAATTTCATGAAAAGTAAGATAGCTCCCCCTAGCCCCCTCGTTGAAGGGGAACAGGGCAAAAGAGATTTCTTGTTGGGTAAGATTTTGTATTCTATCCCCTTGATAAGGGGGACAAAAGGGGGTTTGCATTCTTCCCCTCTTGAGGGGTGGCACGCAGTGACGGGGTGGATGTATTCCCGTATCCTCTTTGGTGATAACTCCTTATACAAGGGATATCTCCATACGTCGATATGACAAATACAGAATGCAAAGAGGACAAAATCACTACTCCCTCAGCAAGGATGACAAAATATATTTCTAGGACTAAGTGGAGGTAGTATTTCTTCCCCGAGGGGTGCCGTAGAGGCTGTTGGTGCGACCGAAGGAAGTCCAGCGAAGTGCACAGTCGCACTGAGTCGGGGGATTGTATTTGAGAAAAGTTAAGGAAGATCCTGAATCAAGTTCAGGATGACAGAATTAATGCAACTCCTCCTTATTTTTGTTGTCCTGTTCCCCCTCGTTGAGGGGGCTAGGGGGAGTTGTAGTTTTCTCCAATATATGAGATCTTTCCTTTGTTTGATATATTGGTACAATATCTTCTGACAATTGAAAGAAAGAAGGGGGATTGTCATGGGTAAATTCATTCTATTCATTATTCTGTTGTGCATTTGGCCACCACTTGGAATTGCATATCTCATCTGGCTTGCATTCTTTAAAAAGTCCTCCGAGTGAGGACTTTTGCTTTTCAAATCAAAAAGAGCGAGAATATTTGCGCTTTTGTTATGAGTATGCTAGGATAATAGAGGGTTCCCCATTTTCACAGGATATTTATTGTAAAAAATGAATATCACACTTCAATAAAGATGCTCATCGTAAGGAATGAGTATCATCTTCGAGGGTTTGACCATGAAAGCATTGAAATTTATTCTTGTTTTTCTCCTTGGTGTTGTCGCCGGTGTTGTAGGGTTGTTCTTCGTTTTGGCGTTTAGTGATGAATCTCAAAATGTTGATACGAAGCCGGTAACGACGGCTATATCAGTCAAGCAGGAGGCTTGCTTGATGAGCGCTGCTGAACAAGCTCGGGATATCTATAACGAACTTGCTGTGCGTCGCGGCAACATCGGTACGAAAATGGAGTTTAAGCGTGTTAGTCAAAAAGAGCTGGCAGTAGAAGATGCAGTTAGCCAAAAGCTCTACGCTCTTGCTGGTTCCTTTATGGAGCCGTGCATTGTGTATGAGGAACCTGTGAAGCTGGATCGCACTGTCCTCGCGGACATTCGCTGATTCTGCTCACTCCCATTGAGACTCGCATGAAAGTGTGGGTCTTTTTTTGACTTTGTATGTAAAATATGGTCTACTGATAACGTGATGTATTGAGAAAATAAAAGGGGGTATATATGTCATTCCTCACAGCTCTGATTGCTCTGATTGTTGGAGTGATCGCCTTTGTGTTGATAGTGAGAGTATTTGTCTTTTTGATAAAACCTCTCATACATTGCTTTATCTTTGGGATTTTGGTAATGGTTCATCCATGGCTTGGTGCGATATATTTGTTATGCATTGTATATCTCATTATTCGGTGGATCATCAAAAAGCTCTCTTAAGGGAGCTTTTGCTTGCAAAAAGAGAATTTTCTCTATAATAACGACGTCTTAATGACATGGGAGCTTCACCTTTTATGAAGCGTTTGTACCAAGTAATTTCTTTTTTATGGCTTTTCACGGCAAAAAATACCGCAAAGCGGTCGAGCTCGTAGATCGAACTCGTAAATATTCTCTCGAAGAGGCAGTATCTCTTCTTGAACGAACAAACACTGTTAAATTTGATCCAACTGTTGAGATCCACTTCAATCTCGCTATTGATCCAAAATACGCTGATCAAATGGTTCGCTCAACTCTTACTCTTCCTCATGGAACTGGTAAAGCTCCGAAAATTGGTGTATTCACTGAACAAGGAAACGAAAAAGAGCTCATGGCACTCGGTGCGGTGATTGCTGGTGGTGATGATCTTATCGATCGTGTTGCTGGTGGAGAGATCGGGTTTGATGTTGCGATCGCTACCCCAAATATGATGAAGAAAATGGGTAAGGTTGCTCGTGTTCTCGGTCCAAAAGGTCTCATGCCAAATCCAAAGGCAGGTACGGTTGGTGAGAATCTTGAGGCAATCGTAGCAGAACTCATGGCTGGTAAATTTGAATTCAAGAATGATAAGCAAGGAAATGTTCACTCGGTTGTAGGAAAACTTTCATTTGGTCAGGATAAGGTTCGTGAAAATATCACTGCATTTATTGCAAAGATTCGTGAAGTGAAACCGGCAGGTATCAAGGGTGGTCAGTATATCAACACTGTTTTTGTGGCAAATGCCATGGGTCCTGGAATTCAAATCAGTATTGACTAGTACGGAGAAATAAACAAGTTTTTGAAAATATCACAGTAATGTGGTATTTTTTTGAACAAGAAATAGACATTCTTTTATCTTTTTGTACACAAAATTTGATACCCGTTTCATATTGCTTATAATACGCTTGTTCTTGAGACGGAGAATAGAGCCGAGTAAATGAATATTTCCTTTGTAAAAGCTCAGTATCTCGTACTCAATTTGTATACAATTTATTATCCATTCTGTGAACAATGAAATGATCGCAGCCATAGATGTTGGCTCTTCGCGTATCAAAGCTATGATCGCTACATTTAGTGAATCTGGCAGTATGCGAGTTCTGGGTGTTGGGACGATACCTTCACATGGTATCCGACGATGATCCGTTATGGATATGGAAGAGTTTAAGAAAGACATTGATGCTGTTCTCTCTGAGGCAGAGAAGATGACTGGTACTACGCCCGTAGGGCTGGTGACTATCGGTGTCTCTGGTTCACACATCGAGTGCTTTGAATGATCCGGAACGATAGCTATTCCGACTGGGGAAGTGGGTGAGGATGATATTCATCGCGCTCTCGATATTTCAACAACAGGTTTGGATGTTGCGAATCGTGAGATACTCAAAGTGATGCCTCGTCATTATATGATTAATATGGTTGACGAGATCAAAAATCCACTCGGTATGGCCGCCAAGAATCTTGAGTCATCGACTCAAATATTCACCGGATCACGAAATATACTCGGCAATATTCGCAAAGGTATCGGTGATGTTGGTGTTGAAGTGCTCGATGTTATCCCGAATATTATTGCATCACCTGAGGCAATCCTCGGGAGCCGACAAAAAGAGCTTGGGGTTGTAGCAGTTGATATTGGTCATGCAGCAACCAATATGAGCGTCTATGAAAATGGAGCTCTCCTTTATTCCGCAGTCATTCCTATTGGGGGTGAGCATGTGACTTCTGATATTGCCATTGGTCTACGTATCTCGATTGATCTTGCGGAACGAGTAAAAATTGAGAATGCGAATGTGGGTCTAAATACAGGCGATCAGCCTGATATAGAAATCGATCTCTCAAAATTGAGTAAAGCCGAAGATCAGATTGTATCTCAATCATATATTTCTGAGATTGCTCGCGCTCGCTATGAAGAGATACTTTTTCATATATCCAATAATCTTCGAAATATTGGTAAAGATGGCATGCTTCCTGAAGGTGTTGTACTCCTCGGTGGTGGTGCAAAGATGCGAGGTCTTATTGATTTGACCAAAGCCCGCATGCGTCTTCCAGCAAGTCTTTGAGTACCTCGATCAGAAGAATTTATTGCTGGTACATCGATTGCAGATCCATCCTATGCTTCACTTCTTGGAGTAATTATTCTCTCTCGTAAGTACGCACGACAATCCAATAAAAAAGTATCATTTCAATTTGATAGCTGGATGCAATCAGCAAAATCTCTTTTTTCTAAACTTCTTCCATAATTTCTCTCTGTATGTCTCCTCATAAAAAAACAGACGATCGCCTTCGTAGTATCCTTCTCAAGGATTCTTCTTCATCACGCTCTGGAGTGGAAGAAGTGATCTTCGAAGGTCATATTTCCCCAGTAGCAAAGATCAAAGTTATTGGTGCGGGTGGTGCTGGTGTCAATACGATCAATCGTATGATTGCATCAGGATATGAAGGTGTAGAGTTTATTGCAGTTAACACTGACGCTCAGGCCCTCTATTCTTCCCAAGCACCACTCAAACTTAATATTGGACGTCAAACTACTCGTGGACTTGGTGCTGGTGCGAATCCAGAAATTGGAAAGAAAGCAGCGGAAGAATCTACCGAAGAAATTACCGAAGCACTCAGATGAGCTGATATGGTCTTTATTACTGGTGGGCTCGGCGGCGGTACCGGTACAGGTTCTATGCCAGTGATCGCGGAGATTGCAAAAGGTCTTGGTGCTCTCGTTGTCGGCGTTGTAACAAAACCTTTTACTTTTGAGTGAAATCGTCGTTCTATGATTGCGCTTGATGGTTATGAGCGTCTCAAGGAAAAGGTAGATACTCTCATTACAATTCCAAATGATAGAATTCTTTCTATTATTGATAGAAAAACTCCTCTTCTTGATGCTTTTGGTATCGTTGATAATGTTCTTAACCAAGGTGTACAAGGAGTGTCTGACCTGATTACTCTTCAAGGTCTTATTAATGTCGACTTTGCAGATGTGCGTTCTGTTATGGCTGATGCTGGTACGGCTCTCATGGGTATCGGGTACGGATCTGGAGAAAATCGTGCGACAGAAGCGGCTCAACAAGCTATCGACTCACCACTTCTCGAGCATTCTATTGGTGGAGCTCGAGGTCTCCTCTTCACGATTACTGGTGGACAGGATCTCTCTATGATGGAGGTTGAAGAGGCCGCTCGTATTATCACTCAGGCAGCTGACCCAGAGGCAAATATTATCTTCGGTGCAACGATCAATGATGACTATGCAGGTGAGATGAAGATTACTGTGGTAGCAACTGGTTTTGATATGCAATCAAAGAGCGATGCCTATGGTAACGGTTACAATAATAATACACGTTGATACAGTCGGCCAAGTACATCATCATCTCCTTTTACGAACACATCAAGACCAACAAGGGTCGATGTAGCTCCATCACAGGTGATGCAAGCCCCGACTCAACAGAATCACATTCAACCTTCTGTATCTCAATGATTTGGTTCAGTACGGCCAGCAGGACAGTTTGCGGGGCAGGGAGTTCAAACTTCCATACCGGACCCTCAGGGAAATGATATTCCAGCATTTGTGCGGGCAAAAATGAATCAGAAATAAGAAAAAATCCGGGAATCCCTGGATTTTTTCTTATTGAACACTCTTTCTCAGGCTTTCGCTTGCGAAAAAAGGCTTTTTCCATATACTCCATCCGAATTTTTCGATTTTCTACGTTTCGTTATGTCCGCCCAATCTACACTTGTAACCTCTACCAATTCCATGGAAGGGTCAATCAGTCAAACATCACACGAACCAAGCGGACTTCATATCCCCCATATGAAGTGAGAAGTTATTCATGATTGGAATATTCCATTCACAGATATAGCTATTACAAATACCATATTTTCGACTTGGTTGTTTATGGGATTTTTATTTCTTCTCGTTGTTTGTGTACAGATTGCAATGAGAACAAGTCTTTTTCCACGACTTCGAACATGTGTTTTGTCTGTTGTAGAAGGCATGCGATGATATACACATGGATACTTTGTATCACCAGCAAAGACACAAGATATTCGAATGGTTCGACTTTCACAAATGTTGTTTCCTCTTCTCTCAGGAGCGTTTCTCTTCGTGTTGCTTGCAAATCTTTTTTCGCTTCTATTGGATTGGATGGTGCTTGTATCAAAAGATCATTCTCTTGCACACTACCTTCGCCCTATTAATAGTGATCTCAATACAACACTTGCATTGGCACTTATAACAATCATCATATCTCAGATCATCGCATTTCGTTTCCGATGACCTCTTGTGCATCTTGGGTCATACTTTGCAAATTTTCATGGTCATGGTGCTATGGAACGTTGCGTGAATTTCTTTGTAGGAATCCTCCACTTTATAGGAGAGTTCTCACGAGTACTCTGACTCTCGATGCGTCTCTTCGGTAACATATTTGCAGGAGTTGTGCTCATCTCTGTGATGTCGTATCTCACAACAAAAATCGCAGTTGGCTCGATCTACATAGGGCAGATTCTCGTTCTCCCATTTTGGTTATTTGAAGTATTCGTTGCGTGCATCCAGGCCTACATATTCTATACACTTATGCACGTATATTTTCAAGAATCATCACAAACTTCTCATTAATTTAATGGTAGCGATGCGTAGAGCTCTTATGAGTGTTTACGCCCCCTGCTCTTAAGTAGGTTTTGATTTTTACCTCCTTTTTTTCTTCTTATGGATACTAATCTTGCAATGGCTCTCGCTTACGGTATCGGTGCAATTGGCCCTGGTATTGGTATTGGTCTTATTGGTCTTGGTGCACTCAATGCACTTGGTCGCAATCCAAGCGCAGGTTCTGAAATTCAAAAACTTATGATTCTTGCTATCGCATTCGCGGAAGCGCTTGCCATCTTTGCTCTCGTTATTGCACTTATCATTCGATTTGCCTAATTTTGGAATAGATCTTTATTGTTTTTTGCTTTCTTTAGTACTTGTTTTGTATGAACGAATTTGTTGATCTCTGAACGCTCGCTATACAATCGATCAATCTTTTTATCGTATTTGTAGTCCTCTATAAATTTGTATGGAAACCAGCGATGGTCTATCTTGATAAAGAAATGATTGCACGTCGAGAACTGGAATCTCTTCACAAGGATATGCAGTCAATGCGTGATAATGTAGCGCTCGAATCGTCGAATCTGCTCGACCAAGCGCGTCATGATGCAAAGCAGATTCGATCTCAGTCAGAACTGCTCGCAAATCAAGAGCGAGAGGCTATTTTAGCGATAGCTCAAGTAGAGGCAGATCGGATCAAAGAACAAGCACTCCAAGATTCACTTCGATCACAAACATCTATGGAACAAGAGATGAAATCAAAGATCGTTCAGGTGGCACTTGCGCTCAATCAGAAGCTCTTTGGTTCTACTTCTGATGCACACAAAGATCTTATTGTATCCAACATTCCAAATAATAAGTAGTGTATGAAAAAAGATCTTTCAAAACGACTTTTTGAACTTAAGCTCTTACGAAAAGCCTATAAATCATTGGGGAATCGTGCAAAAAATCTCTCAGATCCAATGAATGTTCGTTTGGAGTACCCAGAACATATGACTCTCAAAGCACGAGATGAGATCATGGCGCTATTAACAGAAAAGTATCATCTTGATGCCGAGACTACTTTTTTACCTCGACCTCATCTTACGGGAGGTGTTCGATTGTTCGTTGGAGACAAACTGCTTGATGTGAGTTTCGAACAAATGAAGCAAAAATTCATTCCTATCCATTAATTCTTTTGTATGTCTGGTGTTTCTGTAATTGATCGACTTATTCGTGAGGTCCAAGAGCAAATTGAGAGTACTGATTTGCACCCTGAGTTCCGCGAAAGTGGAGTTGTTCTCAGTGTTGCTGACGGTATTGTTCGTGTAGGAGGCCTGCGAAGTGTTGCCTATAATGAAGTTGTTATTTTTGAGTCTGGCGCACAATGAGTTGCACTCAATCTTGAAGAATTTAGTATCTGAGTTGTCGTTCTGAGTGGTTTTGAAACACTCAAGGAATGAATGTCTGCACAGGCATCTGGTCGTATTCTCGAGGTTCCAGTATGACCAGCTCTTGTTGGTCGTGTTGTAGATGCACTTGGAAACCCTATAGACAATCTTGGTCCGATCCAAGCAACAGAGTTCTACCCAACAGAACGTGTTGCGATGGGTGTTATGAGTCGAAAATCAGTACATGAACCGATGGCCACAGGTATTAAAGCAATTGATGCACTTGTTCCAATTGGACGAGGACAACGAGAACTTATCATTGGTGATCGTCAAACAGGAAAAACACAAATTGCCATTGATGCTATCTTGAATCAAAAAGGGAACGGCATGAAGTGTTTTTATGTGGCTATTGGTCAAAAAGAGTCAAAAGTTGTCTCTATTGTAGAAGAGCTTCGCAAGGCGGGCGCTATGGAATATACAACTGTTATTGTTGCATCAGCTTCATCTCCTGCGGCGATGCAATGGCTTGCTCCATATGCCGGTTGCGCTATGGCTGAGTATTTCATGATACATGGAGAACATGCACTCATCATTTATGATGATCTCACAAAGCACGCAAATGCCTATCGTGAGATGTCACTTCTTCTTCGTCGTCCACCAGGTCGTGAAGCGTATCCAGGTGATGTATTCTATCTACACTCTCGTCTTCTTGAGCGTTCTGCAAAGCTCAATGATGAGCTTGGTGCTGGTTCTATGACTGCACTCCCGATCATTGAGACTCAGGCAGGAGATATTTCTGCTTATGTTCCAACCAACGTAATTTCAATTACTGATGGTCAGATATTTCTCGAATCAACTCTCTTTAATGCAGGTATCAAACCAGCAATTAATGTAGGAAACTCTGTATCTCGTGTTGGTGGATCTGCTCAGACAAAGGCTATGAAGCGAGTTGCAGGTACACTCAAGCTTGATCTTGCACAATTTCGTGAACTTGAGGCATTCTCACAATTTGCATCTGATCTTGATGCTGACACACGAGGACAGCTCGAGCGAGGTCGTCGTATGGTCGAGATTCTCAAGCAAGATCTCTCAAAACCTCTTTCATTTGATAGACAGGTAGCAATTATCTTTGCTGGAGCCAATGGATATCTTGATAAAGTATCGATTGCGAAGATTCGTGAATTTGAATATGAACTCTTCTTGGCACTTGATCAAGAAGGAAAAACACTTGAGGCAATCCGTTCCACTAAGGATCTCTCTGATGATTCAAAAGCAGCACTGAAGGTTATACTTGATCAATTGGTACTTCGTTTTGTATAATTATGGCATCACCGAAAGAAATCAAATCCCGCATCAAGTCGGTTAAGAATACCGTAAAAATCACTCGAGCTATGGAGCTGATTTCTACGGTGAAGATGAAGAAGGCGCAAGAGAAAGTATTTTCTCTTCGTCCTTTTGCGCGTGAGGCAAATATTCTGCTCTCCTCTCTTCCAGAAGAGGTAAAATTTGATCAAAAAATAACCGGTAATAAGACTCTGATTATTGCTATTGGTTCAAGCAAATGACTTTGTGGATGATATAACATCTCGATATTTCGCGCTCTTGCAGCTCTTCATAAATCTCTCAAGGGAGAGATTTGTGATTATATTACTATTGGTAAAAAAGCTCGTGATTTTGTAGCACGTACAGGTGGAAATATCGTTGAGGATTTTGATATTGCGAGATCAACACAAAAAGAACTTGCAAAACAAGCGAAAAATCTCTCTCGATCTATTATTAAGCTCTATCAATCATGAGAGTATTCTCGTGTAGTGATTGTCTATAATCACTATTTTTCAGCTATATCCCAAGTTGCTCTGACGAAGACTATTCTTCCTATGACAGCGAAAGATATACGAGAGTTTCTTACATCAATTGATCCAAAATATCATTCAACTGATCATGGAGATGGGGTGAAAAATATAACTCTTGAGCCAAGTGTTGGATATCTCATAGAGCGAATGATTCCATTTATATTGGATATCATGATTGAAGAAATATATAGTGAAACACTTGCATCAGAGCACGCAGCGCGTATGTTTGCCATGAAGAATGCAAAAGATGCGGCAGGAAAGAAGGTGAAGACTCTTACCGTGAGTTATAACAAATCTCGTCAAAGTGCTATTACCAAAGAGGTATCTGAGATTGTCTCGGGTGTAGAGAGTCTCAAGGAGGTGGCTGTTTAGAACTCAAATAGTAATAAACATAAAAAATACCAGAATCTGGTATTTTTTATGTTTATTTTTAGGAGTATTTGACTATGCTTCTCTGAACACACTGCTCATAATTATTATGGTTTCTATACTCCCACATCTTCTTTTTCTCTTTGGAGCAAATCTTCTTCTTCTGATTTTCATTCGAAAAAATCTTACAGTAACTTGGGGGAATATTGTTCAATTTTTCTTGTATGGAATAATGGCTGCTATTATTCTCAAACTGTTTATCTATAGTATTGGCAAGGAAATGTCAGTGGATCTTTATTTTTTCCAAATTCAGATTGTTGCTAAAGATGCAATTGGCAATTTTCAGGACTCTTACACTACACTTCTTCAACGATTCTCAGTAGAGTATTCATTTCTCTTTGCTCTCGGTATTACGGTGCTTCCAGCAATTCTTGAGGAGATATGCAAGTTTTTGCTCCTTCGTATGCACGTGCGAAATACAAGCATTCCTTTTCGATCCATTCGAGATTATATTTATGCCATGATTGTTATTGCACTCGGATTCTCTTTTATAGAGAATATTCTCTATCTCAAAGATTATCTTGCTCTCGGTTATAGTGGTTGACTATTGTTTCAGCTTATCTTCTTGCGACTTTGCATGAGCACAACATCTCATGTTCTTTTTTCAGGAATCATTGCTTATTACTATGCACGATATAGGTTTTCAAATTATGATCTTGTGGAGAGTGGTTTCCTTGTGAAATATAGAACTCTAATAGCATATCTGAAAAAATTACATATTTTTCATGCATGAACTTTTTCATTCTTCTATAGCACTAGAATTATTATTGTTGGCTTGTTTCTCGGAATTTTTTCCCATATTCTCTACAATCTCTTTCTTTATCTGCATTTAGAGCTCATCTCTTTGGGATTTCTCTCTATTACATTTTTTTGCTTCTTTTATATGGTTCTTTCACGCAGGGACATTGGTATGAATATTGCGGGTATTCAAGAGAAGATTGCAATTCTCAAAGAGCTCAAAGGTCTTGATGAGCGTAAGAAGAAAATATGGAGCGAGAACAAATAAAAATACCGGAATTCCGGTATTTTACTACAGAAGTTAAAGCTTTATTTTAGACTGCCTGTACTTGTTGATCAGGTGTTTGTATTTGCTACAGTTTTTGTTCCACCTCCTGAATAGATAGTTGTACCATTCCATTTGCAGAGCACAACACTTGAGGTCGGTATGGATGGAAGATAGTTAGTACATCTTGTCAGTGCTCATGATTCAGAGATGTTGTATTCTGGGTTCCAAGCTTGATTATTGACCCACATATCCATTTTTCCAAGAGATGTTGTAGATCATGAACTTGTTACACCCGTTGAGGTTGATCCAGCGCCAGCAGGCGTTGTTTTTACTTGTGAAAAAATTGTTTTTCCATTCCAAATACATGTAAGATACGTAGATTTTGGATCACTTTCATATTTCTTCCATGTACTTTCACATATAGCTTTAGCTTCAATTTCAGCTATGTTATATCTTCCAGATTTATCGATAAGAAAATCGGTTTGTATAGTAAGAGTCCCAAGAGGAATTGCTCCAGTTGAGGTTGATCCAGCGCCAGCAGGCGTTGTTTTTACTTGTGAAAAAATTGTTTTTCCATTCCAAATACATGTAAGATACGTAGATTTTGGATCACTTTCATATTTCTTCCATGTACTTTCACATATAGCTTTAGCTTCAATTTCAGCTATGTTATATCTTCCAGATTTATCGATAAGAAAATCGGTTTGTATAGTAAGAGTCCCAAGAGGAATTGCTCCAGTTGAGGTTGAACTTCCTGTGCCTGCTGGTGTAGCTGGAGTTGTTGGCTTTGGTGTGGTTGTAGTTGTAGTACCAGTGTTAGTTACTACTCGCGTTCCATACCCCTTTGAAAGCTCTTTCGTTCCATTCCAGACGCAGGAAAATTTACTACTTGCAGGAAATCGTGACGCGAGCTCTGCACAGTAGTTAATTGCCTCTTTTTCATTGAGCTTGTAGGTATTGTAGATATCTGGTTGATTTTTACCATCAACTGTGACAGTGATACTCGCAAGTACATCCGCTGGTTTAGTTGGAGTGATAACACCACTTGCAGTAGATCCTGTATTTACGGGTATTTTTGGTACAACTACTGTTCCAGTAGAGATTGATCCACTATTTGATGATGAAGGTTTTGTCTTTGAAAAAATTGTTTTTCCATTCCAAATACATGTAAGTTGTGTAGACTTTGGATCATTTTCATATTTTCTCCATGTACTTTCACATACAGCTTTAGCTTCAGTCTCAGCTATATTATACCTTGCAGACTTATCAATAGAAAAATTAGTATTTATAGTAAGCGTACCAAGAGTTATTGCTCCAGTTGATGTTGAGCTTCCTGTGCTTACTGGAGTTGCTGGTTTTGGTGTGGTTGTAGTACCAGTGCTAGTACCAGTTACCACTTTTGTTCCGTATCATTTAGATAATTCCTTTCCGTTCCAAATACATGAAAATTTACTGGTTGTTAGAACAAGCTTTGCATACTCTGTACAGTAGAGATTTGCATATGTTTCACCGAATTTAGATGTATTGTAGAAAGCAGGCTGATTTTTACCATCAACTGTGATAGTAAGACTTGCAAGTACATCCACTGGTTTAGTAGGTGTACTTGGACGAATCACTACTTCACCGGAAATACTTGGTGTTGGTACCACTCATCTTGAGAAAATTTCAACTCCATTCCATGTACAACGAATATTACTGTTCATGTTATTCGCTGAATTTTGTTTGCAGTTTGAATACGCTTCCTCCTTTGTAATGCTCGCAGTTGAGATAAAGAGTCGACCATTCATAAAGCCTTCATATTTTCATTTGTTTGTAACAATAACCTCGCCCGAGATACTTGGCTTTGATGGAGTCACACCCCAAGGATTCTTATTAATAACAGCGGGTGTAACTGGCTTTGTTGGTACACTATACATACGAGAACGAAAAATATTGGATACAAGTGCTTCTTGCATACCAGGATTCGCGAACATAAGTACGCTACCAACACTGATGACACCAAGTACTCATGAGAGTATCATGGTAGATTTTTGCATTTTCATAGAGAAAAAAACAAGATATAAAAAAGAAAAGCATGAATGAAGAGGGGAATATCCCTTCAAATCAGGATTATGCTATCCTATTATTTCTTGTTTGTCGAAATTTATGAATTGACATATAACATATTTATGTTATATAAAAATAAATATACTTTTTTCAAAGCCAGCAAAGACTCTCTCTGTGTATTGAAGATTTCTCGAGTAAAAAAATGATCATTTTTTGGATTTTTTTGAAAAAATAGGGTAGAGTAGGTGGGTAATTATTTTTAAATAAAAGTATATGTCATCACCAGAAATGAAAGAATTTGAAGATCTTACAAATGTAAAAGATGGAGCAAAAGATTCATTGGATCGTACAAATGATGCAAAGAGTGATATAGCGGATCTGCGAAGAGAGAATACAAAATGAGCAGAGAAAGTAGTAAATATGAAGAAGGCTGTATCGGATAGCCAAGCTGCTCAAGCGATTGATATTCGGCAAAAGCAAGAGCTTGCTTCGCTGAGTCAGGTACATCGAAATGATGTAGGTAGACTTGATTCAAGCACTCAGATGTGCTTAGGTGGTGGAATTAATGACATGATGAATCCAGATTATTTTAGGGATTTTTTGATAACTGCTGGTGAGTCGCCCGATAAACAGCGACCATCGTATACTCTCAATAAGTCAAATGTCACAGCTCAAGCATCTGAGCAGGTGCATAGATCAACACAACAGATTCGTGCGTGATTAAATATACAATCTTTTTCTGATGATTTTTCTGGGTTGCAAGATCTGACAAATATTCGAATCAATTCTAATAGAGAGCTAAATTATGATGTAAACTGAGAATCTCCCATCAGTTCAAGCCATGATATACTTACAACCAATGCGATGAGGTGAAGTGAGGGTATTCCGAATTTGTGATCTATTTCTACATGATTTCAAAATGTATCGCTTTCAAAACCAAAAGCAGAGCAAGTACCAGATACAAAACCAAAATCAACAAACCGAATTGCAAGTAAATAAATAAAAAATCCTCTCAAGAACTCTTGAGAGGATTTTAAATTTTCATTTGGTGCCCAGAGCGGGACTTGAACCCGCACGCTTTAGAGGCAAAGGATTTTGAGTCCTTCGTGTCTACCATTCCACCATCTGGGCAAATATCGAAAGCCCGAAAATCTTATAGATTTCAAGCTTTTTCGCAAACTATTTTATTTTTTATCCAGACAGAGAAAATATTCTTCAAAACTTCGATCACGACATGCCTCTGGTTTGCAGCGTCGGAGAGTCTTGTATTTTGCTTTTATTGGACCGATAAGGTCATTTACATCTTCTCAGACAAATACTTTAAGAAGGAGATTAGCATGTGGTTTGAGATAAGTGTCGGCAATATCAAGAATAGCCAGATTAAGTTCTACTGATCTATATTGATCAACACCGGTCATTCCTGTGGTATTTGGTGCGATATCAGAGGTGATCAGATCAACCTGGTTGATCTGATGTTTGAGAAGGAGTGCATCGATCGTCTCTCGTTGGAATACATCCCCAACGGTGACAAAGACATTTTTTTTGCCAAGTGGTTTAATCTCCTGAATATCCGCACCAAAGACTTTTCCCTCTGCTCCCACTCTTCGCGCAAGGACCTGCAAGAAACTCCCAGGAGCGCTCGCAAGATCGAGTACCGTCATTCATGGTTTTATAATATGATGCTGCTCATCTATCTCCATAAGCTTGAATGCGCTCCGAGCTCGAAATCATTGTTTTTTGGCTTCCCAATAGTATGGATCCTTTACTTGAAAGTGGTGTGGTTTTTTCTGTTTTGACATATGTGAGTGAGTCTCTATACTGAGAGCTTTACTCTACCGGAGAATGTCAGAAAAGCAAGTCATCATCGATCAAATTGTTCAAGTATTTCGTGATTCACATCGAATCCTTTTCACTGCGGGTGCAAATCTTGATGGTGATGCTTTTGGGTCGCTCCTAGCTCTCGATGAGGTTGCTCGGTCTCTTGGGAAGGAGACTTGTATCCTCAATGAGAAATCACTCGATTCATATTATTCGTTCATTCCAGATCATACTCCGATAGTTCCTCTTATTCCAGATGGATTCAACCCAGATCTTATTGTGATAACCGACACAGGAGATCTTGGTCTGCTTGGGAAGATATGTCAGCAATATTTGTCAATTTTTCAGAGTATACCAATAGTAAATATTGATCATCATTCGACGAATACAGAGTTCGGAACATACAATCTTATTGATGTGAGTGTTTCATCTGCATGTGAGTTGACTGCAGAGGTAATCGAGGCGATCATTCCAGAGACGCAAAATGCATGTTTTAGCAAAACATTGAGCTCTTATCTCATGCTTGGGGTTTTCTATGATACGAATTGTTTTCGTAATCAGAATACGAATGCAAAGACTTTTGCATTTATGAGCCGTCTCCTTGCGTGTGGTGCCTGTTATTTTACCTTTGTAAAACACCTCTACAAATCTCGATCTATTTCAGAGATGCGACTCTATGGGCATCTTCTGGATAACGCTATTGTATATGGAGATAATGGCGCTGTTGGCTGTATTATTGATCAGGCAACACTTCTTAAATACGGCGTGAGTGAAGATTCACTCGCCTCTGTGTTTAATAATGAGTTTCTCTCGACGATTCTTTGCGATTTTTCTTTCGTCGTCAAAGAATCTGATGATGGTCGTTATAAGATAAGCCTCAGGACAAGTAAGGATGGTTATGACGTATCGCGACTTGCACAGATGCTCGGTGGTGGTGGCCATGTGAAAGCGGCAGGGGCAATCACAACGAAGTCGCTTCCTGAAATTTTGAATATTATCGAAACATACTACTATACATGGCAGACAGAGAAAAATCGAATATAATACTGACCTAATAATTGCATATGAAAATACTTGCATTCGGTGATATATTCGGGAGATGAGGTCGACGTGCACTGAAGGCTGCACTCCCATGATTGATTGAGCAATTTCGCCCAGATTTTATCATCGCGAATACTGAGAATCTCACCCACGGTAAATGACCGAGCATTGATCATTTGAATGATCTAGAAGCAAATTGAGTTGATATATTCATGTGAGGGAATCATCTTTTTACAAAAAAAGATGAGATTTTTGAATATCTCGATCGTCCAAATTCGCTACAGCTTCGCCCTGCAAACTATTTTTCTTCATCGCATTTCTCCTATCCTGGATCGGGGTATCGCATTTTTACAAAAGGGGATAAACGTCTTCTTGCTATTAATCTCATGTCGGGAGTATTTCTTAAAGATCAGATGGATAATCCCTTTCTCGTTGTAGATAAGATTCTAGAGGAGCAAAAAGGCATGTATGATGCGTGTGTTATAGACTTTCATCGTGAGACAACAGCAGAACTCGTATGTATGGCAGAATGGGTGAAGGGGAGAGTATCTCTTATTTACGGAACACATACGCATGTTCAGACCAATGATGAACGAATCATTGAAGGTGGCACGGCTATGATGACGGATATCGGTATGACTGGACCAATTCACTCGGCTATAGGTCAGGATTTTGAATCACGCATTGCAGGTTTTGTAAGTGGAAGTGGAGCATTTGTCATCAAACCTGTACCTATGGAACATGGACCAATGGTGGTTACAGGAGTATTTGTTGAGACGGGTGATTCTGGGAGAGCAATACATATTGAAAAAATTCGTATTACCTCAGATGAGTAGTAGTATGCAGGAGAAACAAGAAAAAGTACTCGTACTGCATGATTTTTTTCTCTATCGTGGGTGAGCTGAGAGATATAATCTGATGCTTGCTGATGCACTGTGTGCGGATATTGCAGCGTCATTTTGGTCTGATGAGGCAAGAGGAATGATGGTCTGAGATGGGGGAGGGAAGAGGATATCATTTGCTCGTGAATCTATTGGTTGGTGAATTCCGTGACTGAGACAGCTCTATCTTGCTTTCAAATTTCGCTTTTCCACCTGATTTGTTCGTGAGTATGATACAGTTATTTTCTCAAATGATGCTATCGCATCGGTAGGGAATGCACGAAACGATGCAAAGAAAATCTTCTTTGCACATTCGCTGCCACGCTACCTCTTTGATCGTCGAGAAGAATATTATCACAAAGTACCATTTTTTCTCCGGCCGATCTACATCGTTTGTCGATATTTTCTTGAGCGACTTTTTTTTCGTGATCTTTCGCACATTGATACAATTTGGACCAATTCTGAGCAACTTCGAGTGCAAATCAAACACTATACAGGTAGAGACGCGGAGGTAATCCATCCCCCTGTGAATCAGTTATATTTTTCTCAAGATGGATTGCGATATGATCCTGGATTTCGATATTTTCTCTCTTTTTCGAAGCTTTCCTATTTCAAGCGAATTGATCGTGTTATTGATGCTTTTGAGAGACGGCCTGATCTTCATCTCGTTCTGATTTATGGAGAAAGAGATCCTGATAGAGATGAGCTTTTAGCTCGAGCATCGGCATCTCCCAATATCCATCCTGTTCGTCTTGAGGACAACAACCTCCTTCCAAGCTATATTCGCGGAGCAATAGCGACGATTTTTATCCCCAAGCATGAGGACTTCGGGATGGTGGCGATCGAGTCGCTCTCTTGCGGTACACCCGTAATCGGAGTGAATGAGTGAGGTCTTCGAGAGACGATTCAAGATGGTGTTAATGGAATCTTAGTACCGGAGTGAGCTCCGATAGAGAGTCTTGATCGGGCGTTCACTCAGATGACGGAGTCCCGAGAGCACTATGCAAAAAATGCACGCTCATCGGTGAAATGTTTTGGTCTTGATGTATTTACGAGAAAACTTGAGAAGATTATTCATTGATAATCTTCTTGGTATGAAGCTGTAACGGTTTCGGGCTTTGCGTTCGGGCGGGTTTCGGAGCACAAAGTTTCAATTTATTACTAAAGTTCAATAGAGGCACAAAGCTCCAAATTTGCACGTCAGCCCGCCTGACGCAAAACCCGTGTTAGCGGTTCGTTGTTTCATTTCAAATACTCAATGATAATTTTTGTCTACTTCAGTATAATGTGTCCTGCTTGAAAATCTTCGTCAAAATTGTTTTATAGTACTTAATAAGTTTTAACATTTGTCCTTCCTCTTCTGTAGGCCAATACAAGGCACAATTTTGCTGCTTTTCATTTGATTTTTCTATTTATTAAATCCAAACAATAATTTTTATGTCATTGCCAATTTCAATGTTCTCATTTTTCCTTATTTTAGCTTTGAGTGGAAGCAAATAAGTTTTGTGTTTAGTGTCAAACCATATTGCTGTTTCCCATTCGCTATTTCCAATTTTTGCTGTTGCTTTCAGTCGTCCCCAACCTTCTTCCTGCCATTTCAAATTTTCTCTAATTTCCGTTGATATTTCAATCGGAAGTGAAACGAAGTGCCAACCGCTTGGCGATGAATATTGCCAAGTCTTTGCTGAAAATTCATATTTTATTTTTCCATTCATTTGTCTGTTTTCTGTGTCCGTTCTACAATGACCGCTAACATGTAAATTCACGCAATGATTATCTTGTTTTTCCTTGCAGAGTCTATATTATTCGTCTAATATATTTCTATATGAAGTTATGCGAATATATAAGACTCAAAAAGAATCTGTATGAGCTTTTTGAGATTGGCTCACTCTCAAAAGATATTCTCCAAAAACACACAAAACATATTTGAGTGTACTCAATATGTTTCTGAAAGAAATATCTATAACAATATCAAAGATACAAAGAAATGATATTGAGGAGTATTTGCAACATAAAATCCAAAATGGACTCTCAGTATCGAGGCATAAGCAATTAACCTGAGTATTGAAGTTATTTTTTTCTCGTTTTTTAGAAAGACAAGATATTATCTGGGATGAAATGTATCCAGAAAAATGAGAAACCAAGCTCCCAAATATTCTCTCAAAGTCAGAAGTAAAAAAACTTCTCGATACACTCAATAACGTCAAGCATAAAACTATCCTTACGCTGATATATGCCACATGAATGAGACTCTCTGAATGTGTGAATCTTCAAATTGGTGATATTGATTCAAAAAGAATGACCATCAAGATCCGACAAGCCAAAGGAAAGAAAGATCGATATGTGCCACTTTCCCCAAAGCTTCTCGATCTTCTGAGAGTGTATTATCGGGAATATCATCCAAAACAATATGTATTTGAATGATGAGAATGATGAATCTACTCGGAACGAAGTGTGCAACAAATTATGAGGCAAGCATTGAACCGAGCATTGATTACCAAAAAAGCATCGGTGCACACACTCCGTCATAGCTATGCGACACACCTTCTGGAGGATGGGGTAGACGTACGCATTATCCAAGAATTTCTGGGGCATAGCCATATACGAACGACCCAAATATACACCCATATTAGCACTCCAATTCTCTCAAAGATAAAAAGCCCACTGGATGATTTATAGATGTTGTATGATAATTGATTTTCTAAAAAATAAATTCAATATACGTCAAGTATTATTATTTTCTAGAAATGTGAGAATATGGTAGAGTAGAGAAAAAATATGAATCCTCCCAAACTCGAACATTATGTAAATGATGTCTCCAAAGTCCTCTCTGAGTCAGTGCGCCATGAGGCAAATGAACGACTCAAGAATCATGACACACAAACAACCGTTCAATCAGTTGTCTATCTCTTTCCTCACCGTCAAGGTCGGGATCTTCTTGATATTGGCCTCGAGATATTCAATGAAAATGGTATCGGACAAAAAGATACCAACAATGGACTCCTCCTTATCGTTGCAACGGAAGAAAAGAAACTCCGAATAATCACAGGAAAAGGAATGGAATTCGAATGGAACACTGAGAAATGCAAATATATCGTGGAGCAAATTCTCCGCCCGCTTCTGAATGCTGGAAAATATGATGAGATGGCGAAAGCTTGGTGTGATTGTGTTGAAAAATGAGATAAATTAGTAATAAAAAAGACGAAAATTATTAAATATGCGAAGCAGCCGAAAACACAAAAACAGTGAGAAAATTATCTTATGTTAACACTAATAGCGTGCTTTATAGAGATAGTTGCATCTTTCCTTATATGACTATTTTTATATCATGGAATTGCTATATATATAGTTGCATTATTTCCGACTGTGTTGTGGGGTATTATTTTTCTTTGGTATTTTGTAAGTCAAAAAGAATTTACCCGATTAAAAGTGCTTTGAATACTATATGTATTGTTATCAGCTCCATGGGTTTATTTTTTATGATCAGAATATCTTGATTTCTCGGCACATTGCGTTCAAGAGGAAAAATGCTTGAACACGGATGGGATAATTAAAAAATGGTGAAAGTTACAGGCAATCCATCAGGCGGAGGTGGATCTTTTAATTGAAGAAGATAAAAGGCTACATCCAGAAAAATACCAGTCATCTTCTAATAGTTCTGATGACTCAGACTCTTCATGGTCTTCTTCAGATTCAGATTTTGGTTGAGGTGGTGGATCGTCCAATGGTGGTGGTTATGGAGATTAATTCCTAATAGTAATGTATGATTGATGTAAATACGTTTTTGCTGACTAATACACAAAAAAATATACAAAAAATGTATGACGAAATTCGTTTTGTTCCAACAAGTGCCATCGATGATCCTTGGGGTGGAATTGTTTTGTTTTTCTCAATAATGGGATGAATTACGTTGATGTTTCTATTATTCATGATGATGCCAGATCTTCTCATGTTATGGATACTTCTTTGCGTACTGTTTCTTCCACTTTGCATATGAGCATTTAACACATCAAATTACAAGCAAAATCAACTTACCATGGCAATGCAACTATATAGTAGTGAGAAGATAGATTTACTCAGAATGTATTCCTCGGTAGTATCTGATATGAATGTTGATTTCGTGGATCAAGAAATAAATCCAGAAAAGATAATCGATATCGAGCAGGGAATTCGCAATCTTGGTAGCAGTATTGCAAGTATCTATATTTTATACAGAGATATGCTACGATCGAAGGTTAATCTGTATACTTTTTCTGATCAAACAATTCGCGCCAACTATCAAAATTTTCTCACCCAAGAGTGACTCTGGCTCACAGAATGCATTGCTTCATTTTCTCGCGATCTTGATACCTGGATGACTCGTCATCATAGCGAGTTGGTACAGCTCAAAGATAGCGTGAATACACAAATGAAAAGTACGAATATGGTCGAATGAAAAGCAGCTCTTGGGCTGACTGAGGAGCGAATTTCGAAACTCTCTGAAGAAATTCCTATTTGTGTAAAATAATGAATATGTTTGAAAATGAACAGCAATATACCATCAAAACAGCGGATGATATCAGAAAAATTCAGGAAGGATTTGTTCAAATGAATCCTGTGAGTAGTTCAGTTATGGTATCAGATAGCCAGAACGAAAGTATCGATCATTTTATTACGAATGAATATACAACAAAGATGCCATTGTGGTGAATTTATATGCTTTTTGGTATTTTAACGATGACTTCATTTAATGAAGGGATGCGATGAATAATTATATGGTGTTTATTATTCATTGTTGTGTCACTGTTCTGAGTTTTCACTAAATGAGAAAGTAGTGAGATGAAAAAGATTCAAATAAATTGGTTGCGACTCTATATTATATTTGGATATTTCTTGATGCCAATAAGTTTTTTGTATGAACCACTTTGGTTTTGATTCCCACTTTGGTTGATTATTTCTGCTGCATGCTTTTCAGTATGGGTAGTAGTAACATTTCGAGTTGAGAAAAATGTTAGATACTACATAGATACTTTCAAATTTGGCGTACAAGATTTACAGCAATTTCACTCATCAGCCATTTTTGATATGTCGCTTGATTTTTATAGTCCTACGATTTATCCACAGCAAGTCATAAAAATACGAGATTCTATTGAGCGAGTAACTGCTCAAATTCAACAGCTTTTGGAATTACAACATCGTATCAGTAATTATTATCAGAGATGGTTTGCAACATTTTGGTCTGTATTTTTCTCAAAAAAATTAAAAGAACAAATGCAATCTTTTTTCCGAAATGAAAGCAATCAATTGCTCATCTATGTGAATACATTCTCACAAGACCTGAATTTTTGGACAGAGAGACACAAGATGGAGCTAAGCCAATTGGAAGAAAATATAGACCAACAGAGAGAAGAAACAATTCTCCCAGAATGAAAACTTTCCCTGGAGTTGTCACAAGATCGAATTTCAAGATTGACCCAAGAGGCTGATATGATCAGAGTCGCACAGAAATAGCAATTAAAAAACATTGAAAACATACAAACATCATTGCATAAAAGCTATTTTTTCCTAGAATGTTTGCAAAATTTTTCTATGCATTCTCAATTTGAAATTGTGATGGGACTTGAGACACATGTTCGAGTCGCCTCACATACCAAGCTTTTTTGTTCTTGTGAAAATCAGCTCGAACTCGCTGATGAGCCAAATATTCGCGTTTGTCCGGTATGTATGGGTATGCCTGGTGCGTTGCCGGTGCTTTCGAAATGAGTTGTTGATCTCTCTCTTAAGGCGAGTCATGCGCTCCGAATGGAGATTCATCAGGTTTCACGATTTGATAGAAAATCCTATTCTTATCCCGATCTTCCATCGGGTTATCAGATTACTCAGCTCTATGAGCCAATCGCTACAAATGGTGAAGTTCGTACCATTATCGATGGTGAAGTGAAGACATTTCGTGTAAATCGTCTTCATATTGAAGCAGATGCTGGTAAACTCGTACATACTGGATGACTTACGCTTTGTGACTACAATCGTAGCGGGGCACCTCTTATGGAGATTGTTACTGAGCCTGATTTTCGCTCAAAAGCTGAAGTAATCGCCTATCTCGAAGAGCTTCAGAAGCTCATGCGTTGGTGTGGTGCATCCGATGCTGATATGGACAAGGGACAACTTCGCTGCGATGTGAATATCTCTATCCGACCACACGGTGATACGAATCTCTATAGTCGAGTGGAACTTAAAAATATCAATAGTTTCTCGGCTATTGGTCGAGCCATTGACGTGGAATTTGCTCGTCAGATCAAGATTGTGTCGAATGGTGAAACGATCGATCAGGAGACTCGAGGCTGGGATGATGAGAAGTGAGTTTCACATTCCATGCGTTCCAAGGAAAATGCGATGGACTATCGATACTTTCCCGAACCAGATCTCCTTCCTCTCGTACTGGAACAATCTGAAATTGATAGCACCAAGATTATTGAGTTGCCGGTTGATCGCCGAGTTAAATATCTTGGTTATGGACTCCTTTCGGATGATGCGAGAATTCTCTCGGATCGTAGAGAATTGTCAGATTTTTATGATAGTCTTGTCTCGATGACGAATGATCCAAAAAAATCCGCAAGTCTTATTACAACTGTACTTTTCGCTCTTATGAGCGAGCATCATGATAGTGGAGACTTCTCGAATCTGAAATTTCAACCAAAAGATCTTGCAAGACTCTATGATCTCTTGAGAGATGACGCAATATCGTCTACGAATAGCAAGAAAGTTGTAGAAGTCCTCTATCTTGAAGGTGGTGATGTAGATAATATTATTGCAAAATATAGCCTTGGACAAACCAATGACAGTGATGCACTCCAGGCTATCGCTCAGTCAGTAATTGTTTCCCATCCGACTCAAGTCTCGGAGCTCAAAGCAGGCAATGTAAAACTTCTTGGTTTCTTGGTTGGTCAATGCATGAAAGCATCATCTTGATCTGGTAATCCAAAGATTTTTAATGAAATTCTACAAAAAGAGCTTATGCTTTAATACGTGTTCCATTTTTCTATGAAGACTCCAAATTACATACATCAAATCGAACAACTCAAATCAGATGGTAAATATAGTGATGCTCATGACTATGCAATTGATGCGCTCAAAAAAAACACAGATGACTATAGGCTTTATGAGGAGCTTTCTGATATAGCTCTCTTTGAATGAAGGGTGAAGGATGCATACAACTATGTACAACTCGCTCAAAAAATTCATGCCGAATCCATGACAGGCAAATACCTTCTTGGATCTGTTTATGTTGCGCTTGGTGAGTTTGATAGTGCAATCAAACTACTCTCTGAAGCAAATACGCTCGTTCCCAATAATCCTGAGATACTTCGTCATCTTGGTTGGGCATATGCATGTCAGGGTGAATACCCAAGATGAATATCTCACCTTCGAAGGGCTCATATTCTCTCGCCCGATGATATAGGTGTGAAAGAGGATCTCTGAATTTCACTCATGTCTTATGCTATACTCCTTCGATGATCATGATCAGTAGATAGTGAAATGGTCGAAGATATGCTTTCCGAAGGGGAAAAGCTCTTGATTTCAACCGGTGCACATCAGAAACTCGCTGAATTTCGAAATCTCCACCTATAATGTTCTCCTCTCAATCTCTCCTTAAATCGCTGGATTTTTTCGTTTTCGATATTGCTTGAAGCGTTGTACATATCCTCTATTGTCGTAAAGATAAGGGGAATTTCTCCATAGCATGAAATGCACGTGTCCGTCTTCCAAAGCGGAGTATTGATAGGGGGGTGATTGCTGATATGCGAAGTATTATATTGACCCTCGAGCGTGGTATGCGACAGGCTACAAAATGAGTAGATGAAATGCCACAAGATGTTATTTTTGGGGTTCAGTCAATTGAACTCTTTGCAGATCATATTGGTATGACCTATGCTCGTGAGGATATTGATGCACCGATAAGCATGAGCGAGCTAGATGAGATGATGCTTCATATCGAACGAAGAGCACTTGAACGATCCGAAGGGAAAATCATCGAACGTTGGTGAACACTACCGACGAGCCTCAAGCTCTCAGCATCACTTCTCACTCATATCACGCTTGATGGAGCAAATCTTTCGAATCCTCTTGGTTTTAGTGGGCATCTTCTTCGGTTGAACCTTCTGAATGTATTTGCTGGGGCAAAACATCTCAATGCACTCTCAACGATCGCACGCCACCTCAATCTCCGAGTGATTTCACATTTACCCGCTCCATTAGCACTCTCAAAATGGGAGCAACTGCTTGATTATGAATCACATGAGGGGATTATGTTTTTAGATCTTGGATCATTTGCAACACAGGTGACTCTCATGCGAGATGCACAGATTATGGATATAGCAACTCTTCCTTTCGGAACAAATGCTATTGAGCAAGCATTAAAAAAACAGTTTCCAAAACTTGATACACTCACGATTGAGCGATCTATGATTTGATCAAGCTGTTTATGAGACCCCGATCAACACAAAGCATTCTTGCATCACATATGATCTTTTTGTGATATTCTTTCTCGTTCGGTTGAGGATATCATGCTGAAAAACTTTGGATGACTCTCTGACGTTCGTATTTTTTTGAGTGGAGTTTCTATTGATACTCTCTTTCCAACAACTCTCGTATCTCATCTTCAGGAGATTACCCCTCAAAAAATCTTATTGGATTCCATAACAAAACTCTACCCACTTATTGGTGATGCTTTTGACTATGACCATGAAATAATTACGGAGTGATGCTATGCAACTGCTATTTGATTAGCTCTTGCTGGTTGCGATCTTGTAGATTTTCGTGAAGATCCAATCACTTCAACACTTAGAAAGGTAATCTACCAGTATGCTTAGACAGTCGATTCACATCACGTATGAAACCCAGCTGTTGGAGCTCTATGATATATTATCACATGAGACGAACAAGGGAATAACACTCATTGTTGAATATCCGTGATTTTTTTCGCACCCCATCGTGTTGGAAGTGATGGTAAAAAAATTTAATAGTATTGATACGATTGCAACTGATGATCGAGCACTGCAGCATGTAGCAGTGCGTCTTGGGCTGAAATCTCTTCCTCTAGATAGTTCCGTTGTAGGAGATCTCCCACCAGCATCCGAAATACTCAAGCATAATTTTACAATTTTTGAGTATTTTCTCTACGAATGTCGTCGTGGTGTGTGGCATGTTGGACGATTTTTTGCACGGAGCAAAAAACATCTCACGTATCGTCGACCCCTCAAGAGCTCTAACACTCTTCTTTTGATATTTTCTTTGAGCTTCTCTTTTTTGATTCTCATTTTTGTATTTTATTTTTCTGCAACCAGCACTACAGTAGAAATATTTCCAGAAACAACAGTAAAAACATTGACAAGAAATCTTATTTTTACCACAACACCCAATCAATCTGCCTTCGCAAAGTCGAATGAAGTAGCTATGCTACCGTTGGATGTAATGGTTCATCTTGCAACTCCATTTGAAGTGAATTCTCTTGATCCGAATTCTGTGCGAAATGCAAAATGAATGGTAGAAGTGATAAATGAGCTCCCAACACCTTCTCAGCTGCGCCCCGGAACGCGATTTACTTCTGAGGATGGCGTCCTTTTTAAAAGTCCTGGTTGGATTAAAATACCATGAATGGTTACAAGAAATGGCGAAGTGATCCCTGGAAAGATACAAATCCCACTTGTTGCTGAGAATGTCGATGAAAAGTGACGCATTATTGGTATACGATGAAACCTTAAGAGTGGTGCATTTCTCTCGATACCGGGCCTGAAATTTAATAAAAGCAAAGTCTATGCTCAGGTTATAGGAGATTTTAGTGGTGGCGCTGATCCTACGAAAAAAGTACTCACTCCAGAAACACTTGACCGTTTTAAAACTCTTTTTACAGAAAAACTTAAAAGTACAGCAAAGGACGAACTTGATAACACTCTTCGAAAGCATCCTGGTTATAATTCATCAGAAGCCTGGAATATTATTCCTCTTTTCGATGTGTGGAAATATGAATTTTCTCCCATTGAGACCATTGATAATATCCTTCCAGGCGCAAGCGTCAGCAGTATTACTCTTTCAGGTAGTCTCCATCTTCGTACGTACGCCTACTCTTCTTCAAAAACAAAAGCGTATTTTGAGCAACTCTTCGATGCAAGTCTTCTTCCAGAGACTCAGACAATTGCATCACTCAATAACACGAATATATCTATTGAATCACTCACGCCATTGAGTCAAACAGGTGTTGAAAGTTTTAAAGCAACGATGAAGATGAATGGGAATATTGTGTATAATTTTTCAAACCCAACGAATCCACTTCTGCGTCAGATACGCAATCTGATTGTTGGTAGATCGAGAGAGGAGGCACTCTCAATTCTCAAGAATGATCCAAATGTTGCTGATGCGAAAATTAGTATATCACCCTTCTTTATGAATAAAGTTTCATCGAGACCAGATGCTATTGATTTTGTGATTCGCACCAAATAATCCTCCCTATTATGAATCATTCATCAAAGCATTTTGACGGTCAATATTCGAACGAGCAGATCTTATTAAAAAGACATGAACATATAGTTGCTTTCCTACTTTCTCATATATCGTCATTTATTTCAGTACTCTGCCTTTCGCTTATAGCAATGTGGATAGTGCAATTTATCAGTGACTCTTGGGTGATGGCTTGGATCACTCTTTGTTGCATGATCATTCTATATGGTGCTTATAGCTTTCATCATTATCACTCAACGGTATTCTATATAACATCACGTCGCATTATCTTTTTTACTACCAAAGGATTGTTTGGAAATCATCGTCGAGAAATTCGGCTTGAGAATGTGACGAGTATTCGAGCTATGAGACCTGGATTACTCGCAAAAATATGTAAATTTGGCGATCTCTTTTTCAGCCAGGGCGGCGAAGAATTTCGCGTAAGCGGACTTCACCTTCATGATGAAATCCGATCTTATATTGGCCGAATTGTCGAGTATATCAAATCACATGGATATCCTGAACAATTTAGTATTTTTCGTTCCCGAAAAGAACGCCGACAAGACAAAAATATAGATACCCAACAGAACGAAATGGATATATAGCGAAATTTTCTATGCAAGATACTGAAATATTTCTCGCTCTTGAATCGTCTTGCGATGATACCTCGATTGCAGTTTTTCAATGAACAAAATTGATTGCTATGAGAACTCATACGCAACTCGTTGAACATCAGGAGACACGTTGAGTGGTTCCTGAATCAGCAGCTCGTTTGCACGCGGACAATATTTTTCCGCTTCTTTATGAAGTCTTGCAAGATGCAAGAATAACACTTGATCAACTTAGTTATATTGCGTGTACATTTGAACCATGACTCATTCCATCTCTCTTGGTGACCAAAAGTGTAGCAAAGGTTCTCTCGTCTCGACTTGGTATTCCGCTTATTCCAGTACATCATATTGAGGGACATTTGTTTGCTCTTCTTTTAGGGAGATCTCTTGAGGAAATCAAATTTCCAGTGCTTGCTATGACGGTATCATGAGGTCATAATGAGATATATCTCTGGAAAAGCCTCTCTGATTTTGAGCGAGTAGCTTTTACTCGTGACGATAGTGCTGGTGAAGCATTTGATAAGGTTTCAAAAATGCTCGGACTCCCTTTTCCATGAGGTCCTCATATTGCGTATCACGCTTCCCTCTACCGAGAAAAATGATGAGAGTTACTCATTCCTTCTTTCCCACTTCCAAAATTTCATCTTCATAATGGAATTGGTGAATTTTCATTTTCATGACTCAAATCAGCTGTGAAACGTGAAATCGATCTACGAATCGCGAAAAATAGTGGCCTTACTATAGCTGATCGATGTGAAATTGCTTATGCTTTTGAAGAGATTGTCACTCATTATCTTGCCTGATCTTTTTATGCTATAGCTCAATGTTATCCTGAAGTTACATCTCTCTGACTTTGCGGTGGGGTGAGTGCGAATGATAGACTCCGTGAAGTGATAGTAAAAGATGAAAGATATAAGCAGTACCACCCGCTCATTACACCTCTTGAAAAAAGATTTTCTCTCGATAATGCCGCAATGATTGGCATGAGAGCATATTACGATCGAAAACGATCATAGTATTGATATACAAGAATTCTCAAATCTTCTTTGTCGAGAGTGATTGTTTTGTAAATCTGATGATTTTCGTTACTATAGATAGCTATTTTACTTTTCAAATAATACGCTATGAAAGATCATAATAGTCATCATGTTGATGAAGATACTATTGATACATCATCAACATCAGAATGTTCATCGTCGAACTGTTGTTCACAAGGTTCAGTCTCAAAATGTTCTCATATTTGAACAGAGGTGACGATACCAGTAATGGCAACGATAGCTCTTGCAACACTTATTATGTCTTTTGCTATTCCCGCAATGACACAGTACTATATGCAAAAAAATGAGACTGATCGTCGAGCATATGATATGCAAAAAGAATATGCTCAAGTGGGTGGTCAGGAGAATTATGAAGCAATCCTCAAATATCGAGCTGATGAAACATCCAAGCAAGTAGCGCTACTCAAGCAATCACAAACAGGTTCTCCACTTGCTGATGATACTGGAACAGTGGCACAAGCAAGCACAACTTTTTCAAAGGAAGATATTGCTGCAATGATAAAAGATCAAGTGATCCATGGTCCTGCTAATGCAGATATTCTTATGATCGAATACACTGATCCAGAGTGTCCATATTGCCAAAGACAGTATCAATATGGTAGTATTGATCAAGCACTTAAGATGGAATGAGTTGGGACTATAGCTCATATTATCAAGCCGGTAACTGGAGTAGGGCATCCAAATACCGTACAAAAGGGAATTGCTCTTATTTGTGCTGGAAAGGTAGGTGGATATGAATCTCTCGCAAAACTTGAGAAAACACTCTTTAATGATCAGAAAATATCACTCGATATGGCTCTGAAGAATTCTTGAGTAGATATTGCAAAAATCCAAACTTGTATCAAGGGAAGTGCTGCTTCACTTCAGTTTAGTCAAAACGATGCTGAATTTGCAAAGGTAACTGCTAATACGCAAGGTGCAGGCACTCCAACAACTCTCATTATCAATACAAAAACAGGAAAATCAGATTTTATACTCGGATCACTCCCAGCAGCAACATTTCAGGAGAAAATTAAAGCTCTTGCAAAATAAGTTTTGCTTTAAAGAGAAAAAACTCTTGTACAAGAGTTTTTTCTTTTTTTCGTGAGAAAAATCATATAATAATTCCTTTTATTATTTTTATGCAAATATTCTTTCAAGCTCTCCAGATTTTCTTTGAGATTCTTCAGTGGATTATTTTTATTGATGTGATTCTTTCGTGGTTTACCCTCATAGGCTTACGTATTTATATCATGCCTATTCGTTGGGTACTTGATCCTCTCTACGCTCGTATTGATCGAATGCTTCCAACGACATTTCTTGGGGTTTCATTTACTCCTTTTTTACTCCTGATGGCTATTTATATACTTCAAACATGAGTATTCTTAAGTGCTCAATTTCTCTTGTAAATTATGATTTTACTGACGAAACAAATTGACTATACACTCTTCTTTCTCGTAATGGTGCTCCTCATTTTTTGATTGATCACTATTAGTTCTGTGAGTGTTTATCCAAGCTATGAGCTAACCACGTCGCATGTACGACGATGACTTATCGATGAACCATACAACTGGTACTATCTCTTTGAGCATATCAAGAATCTTGTGGTAGCATGTATTGCTCTTTTTGTGATGAGTAAGATACCATATCAGATTCTTGAAAAATACGCTCGCTTTATATTTCTCTGATCACTCTTAGGGCTTCTTCTGGTTCTCATTATTGGAGATGTATATAATGGTGCAAAATGATGGCTCTCAATACCATGACTTCCATCAATACAACCTATGGAATTCGCAAAGATTGGATTTATTCTTTTTTCGGCATATTTTTTTAAGGTACGGTCAAAGTCGGTTCGAGATCTGAGTGAAGGATTTATACCGTATATGGTTTATCTCTGAATAGTACTTGGTCTTCTTGCATTGCAGCCTGACTTCTGATGAATTTTGCTCTTTGCACCACTCGCATTTTGTCTCTACTTCATAGCTGGATGACGCATTCGTTACCTCTTTACAACTCTTCTCGTAGGATTTCTTGCTATGATCAGTGTGTATTGGATATGAGCAAATCCGGATAGCAAATTGTATTATATCAATCAACGCATTGATAATTATCTTGCTGACAGCAAAGATCTTATTCAAAACGCAACGATTAACTATCAAACAGAACAATGACTGATAGCTATAGGTTCTGGATGATTTGGGGGCCTTGGTTTCGGTGAGTCTATACAAAAATTTGGATACCTTCCTGAAGTTCAGTGAGATTTTATCTTCTCTGTGATTGTAGAGGAGTGGTGACTTTTTGGTGCCATCGTTCTCATTGGAGTTTATCTTGCAATTACTTATCGACTCTTGCGTATAGCAAGTGAGGTTCAAGATCCTTTTGCACGTTATACAGTTATAGGAATAGCATGTTGGATATTTTTGCAGACAGCAACAAATATGGGAGTAAATCTCAATGTTATCCCTCTGACTTGAGTGACGCTTCCATTTATCAGTCATGGTGGATCCTCGCTCCTTGCTCTCCTAACCGCGATTGGAATAGCGCTCAATATTTCACGTTCCAGAGTTATGCCGTCACTTGATACTTCGAGAAGATCATATTTTGGTATATATCCGCAAAAACTCTATGATGATCGTATAAATACATCCCGTGACTAGAGATATTTGCTTTTCATATATTTTTTTTTATACTCTCACCGTTCTAATTCTTCTTTTTTCTAGATTATGGCACTCCAAAAGACACTCGTTGTTCTCAAGCCTGATGCAGTTCGTCGTGGTTTATGTGGTGAGATTATTACTCGATTTGAGCGAGTTGGTCTCAAGATTTGTGCTTCAAAGGTGATAACTCCTTCAAAAGATTTCTTTCATCATCATTACGAGACGATTGGTCAACTTTTGACACGCCGTGGAGAAAAAGCTTTTGAAATCACTCTTGAATCAATGATTTCTGGGCCGGTATTTGCTCTCGTTCTTGAGGGTGATGAGGCATGTGAAGTAGTTCGTAAGCTTGTATGACCTACTGAACCTCGTAGTGCACCTCCAGGAACTATTCGTGGAGATTACGCACATATGAGCTATGGATTTGCAGATGAATACGATCTAGGTATCCCGAATCTTGTTCATGCAAGTGGTAATCTTGAGGAGGCAAATCAAGAAATCGCTCATTGGTTTAAGAAAGAAGAAATCTTCGATTATGAAGAGTGTACTCGTCTTGGACTCAAAGAGCTTAAGGCAAAATTGGTCTAATACATAATAAAACCCTCGTAATTACGAGGGTTTTATTATGTATTGTTATACGCTAAGAGCTCCTCGCAGAGGAATTGCTTCTGATTCTGTTTCTCGATGGATTACTTCTTCAAGCATCTGAAGATTCTGATTTTTTTGAAAATTCCGCTCACTTTTAGCTGTTCGAGTGTGAAAATGAAATTGTGTAAATATATCACGATCCATTTTTAAATATTGAGAGAAGCTTACTTTTGAATGTCCAAATGTCCGAATTTCATCATAAATAGCGGCTGACAGCGTAAATGAATTTTTACAACCAAGATTATCCATATCAGCATCTTGGATAATCTCTTCAAGAATATCAAAGGGTGTATGGAAGAGCCCATGCGAACTATCTGGAAACGTGGTTGCCATAATAATCCGCTCAATTCGTTTGATCCGGTCTTCATTATGATGCTTATTAGTGAGCCATGATCGCGCAATCTGAGCTCCTATAGGTTCATTTTTTTTGTATGATTGAGTGAATCCTGTATCATGAAAGAGAGCTGCGATGAGTACATCTTCTTTTTCATCTCAGGTAATACCTTCGCATTCACAGAGATACTTGACACGTAAATAAACACTGAGCGTATGATCAATGTTATGATACATATGATCATGAACAGTTTCAAGCAGATCAAAAACATATGACTGTGCTGCAATAACAAGAGGCGATATCTGATAGTTTTTCATACGATTATCGGCTGATCATGTGTCGCTTTTCTCAGAAAGAGAAAAGCCCAAGAGTTGTCATATTTTGGAGTTTTCTTGCAAATTCATACTTTTCTGTGGCTATGTTGATCTCTTCTTTGAGATGATTAATGTAGGACTCATTTTTTGTGAATATTTCTCGAGCATGAATAAATGCTCAAGATTGTTGGAGTGTAGTATATGGGAGGGAGATTCTCATGAGGATCTTAAGGGTACGAGTAACCTCTTCATTTTGTTTAAGAATAAGATAGGTTGATGATCTGGAGAAAATAATAGCATTACGATGAAAGATTCTCATTTGTGCAAGATCTTCATGATTGACTCAGGCATTCTCAAGTGATTCTATAATAGCAGGAAGAGTGTCAATTTTTTCAAGATATGCTGAAAGAAAGTGAATATCGAGTCAGTTGAGTGTATGTTGGCACACTCGAAAATAGAGATGACTTATGAGAGTAAGACAGCTCATGAGAGCGAGAAAAATGAGAATGAGTGTGAGCATAGAGATTTTGAACATACTAACCTACTTTTTTCATCTTGGCAAATTTTTGCTCCTGAGTATCTTTATATAAATCTCATCTATGCTTCATCATCGCCCATTGAAGAAGAGTCTTATGCTTTCGATCATTGATATCTGTATTTTTCTCATTGCATTCTACAGCGCATATCAGGTTCGTCTTCGTTGAGACTATATTCCATTTTTACAGCTTCCTATACAAGATCCGAACGTTAATCATTTATTTGTTTATTTATTGACTTCTCTCCTCATTTTTTGTATCGTTATGCTTCTTTTTGGTGCTTATACGACTCACCGAATCACAGCAATAGAAGCAAGCAAACGAGCCATGAGTGGTTGGTTTTTCTCTCTCTTTCTTACTCTCTCATTCATTTACCTCTTTCATGATTTTATCATAGGTGGTGAGATACCACGACTCATTATCCTCTATACTTGGCTCTTTCTTTGAGTCTGAATGATAGGAATACGAATGTTTTTCGGGGGACAAGATGAGGATTTATCCTATTTGGAGACGGTCACTGTTGAAATAGTTGATGATCGATTGATCGCTCATAAAAATCATCAAAAAACTTATACTCAAGAAGAGCTTCTATCTATTATTTGTGAACATCAGTCGCATATATACCTCATCGAGCCAAATGTATTGTCCTCAAAATATTGCCAGAAAATACTTGATCATATGGATACGTATGGTGCAGAATATTTGCTCATACCTGGCTATCTTGATCGACGAATACAGCGTGCAAAGATGACCGATTTTCAGTGAGAAGTGTATCTGAGCTTCTCACCAACACAGATGTCACCGGCTGATGTCGCACTCAAGAGATTGCTGGACATCATTATTGTATTACCAGCATTTATAGTACTTTCACCCATTTTTCTCCTTATCTGGATCGCACTGAAAATAGAAGATCCGAGCTGACCAATTATCTACAAGAATATACGAGTATGAAAGCATGGAAAGTTCTTCACACTCTACAAATTCCGATATATGTACTGGAAATATTGTGTAAAAGATGGTTATGGTATTGATGCACAAGATGACGCAGCACTTGCCTATGAGGAGAAACTTAAGTCAAAAAATGACACTCGAAAAGATGCTCTCTATAAGATCAAGAATGATCCGAGAAAAATGAAAATTGGAAAATGGATTGAAAAATTCTCACTCGATGAGCTCCCGCAGCTCTATAATATCCTTATCGGAGATATGTCTCTCGTCTGACCACGACCACATCAGCCACGAGAAGTGGAAATGTACAACGAAGAATACAAGAGAGTATTGGTTATCTCACCGGGACTAACGTGAATGGCACAGACGCATGGTCGTCATCACAATTCACTCTCCCAAGAGATAGCTCTTGATCTCTACTACATTGATAGATGGAGTATCGCATTTGACCTCTACATTATCGTGACAACCTTCTTTGTCGTTCTTAAAGGTAAAAAAGACTAATATGGCAGAATTTTCCGCACACTCATTCGCTCCACGTCGCCTCACCAAAGCTGAACTCGCGGCAAGAAAAAAAGCAATGGAAGAAGGACGAAAACAACTTAAAATGGTCGCAGAGCTTGAAAAGCTTGATAAGGCTCAGAAAAAAGAGGATGATGATATTGATCTTTCTCTGTTTAATGTTTAGTATTGGTATTTAGTTCACAAAAAATCATATTCTCTGAGGAGAATATGATTTTTCATATAATCCACGACTTCTATTTATTGACATTAACAATATTTAATATATTATATAAATATATTAAATCAATAAGTCAAATTCTATGACTCTTAACACCATTCCAGACGTCTCTCATGAGTGAGTACCAAAGAAACCAGGAAAGATAACAGATAAATCATCCAAGATTACCACCACTCGCAATCGTTCTTCTATGATGATCCGTACCATGGATCATCTCCTCCAATCTCTCGACACACTCTCCATGGATCCCAACGAGCGAGAACTCCAGAGACAAACCTATACTGCCATACGAGAAAGCCTCAGAAGATGAGAAAAGAGCGGTATTATTAAACTCCCCACAGGTACTGGAAAGACCTGGGTCTTTGCCAATCTCCTCAATATCTTCCAAAGAAATGGCCTCATCCTCGTTCCAAGAACCGATCTCTACTCTTCCACTATCCGAGATCTTAGAGAAGTAGGATTTAAGGATTCTGAGATCAGACTCATCGCTGAGGAATCAGGAGCAAACAGTGAAGAGCGAATGCTCTCTATCCTCACGGATCCATCTATCGACTGGTCATCATGAAGAAATGTTACTATCATGAGCTACCAGTCTCTCAACTCCATGTTCAAGACGAATCCTGAGATATGATCTTTCATGAGGTCTCATTTCGACATGATCATCGAAGATGAAGCCCATAGAGCTCTTGGGAAGAAGACAAAGAATGCAGTAGGTACTCTCACAGAAGATTGAGAAGATCAGGAAGAACAAAACTTAGAAGAATTCATTCAAACAGAAGAACTTGACATAGCAGAACAAAGCGAACTCGAAGCAGAGATTAACGTTGATCATATCCTCGGTCTCGATGGTGAAAGCTTTCAAAACGACGATCGCTTCAACTACAAATTCACTGCAACTCCAGATCTTCTCAAGCACAGTGTCTCTGATGAGAGTGAATACATTTTCTACGCAACCTTCGAACAAGCGGTGCGAACAAGAGCCATCGTCCTTCCACAATACGTCAATATGGGATCTGCCTATCTACGCTCAGGAGATCTTGAGAAGTGGAAAGTCAAAGATATCGAAGCACTCTCTGATCAAGAGGATGATCAATTTATCGATGAGAATGGTCTCTCTATACGAGACAAGATCATCGATGCCTACATTGAGAAGAAACAACAACACAACAACTCTCTCCCAGCTGTTGCTTTTGCGAGTACCATCAAGCATGCAGCTATCCTCGTCGATGCTATGAGAGCAAAAGGTATTAAAGCACAGAGAGTCACGAGTGCAAGATGAGATATCTCTTCCGAACAAGCAACAGAGATGATGGATAGATGACAGCTCGATGTCATCATCACCGTTACCAAGGTATCTGAATGATTTGACTACGCACCCCTCTCCTGTGCTCTGTGGTTTGCCCCCGTTCTCTCTCCTGCGAAGATCACTCAATGAAATGGTCGTATCTCACGAATCACGCCAGACAAGATGCCAGAACACATCGAAGATGAACAATGACGCATCATCCCTTCTCCATCGGCCTACATTATTGCTCCAAGTGAGTGGTATAGTGGATCAAAGAGAGCGAGTGATTCAGAGAATCTAGAGGAGATCCATGAAGATACAAATTGAGATGATGTAGATGATAATAATGAAGATCAAAACCCTCAAGATCAGAAACCAAAGAAACTCTCTCGTATCTGAAACTTCTATGAACTTCTTGTTTCTCAAGGAGAATTCAACTACAACACTCTTCCAACTAATTTCCAAAACATCATCTCTCTCAAAGACTCAATCTTTTGTGAAGTATGAGATGAAGTACAAATCGATGGAGTGGTTTATATGGGAATAACCGGGACTCAAGAAGTTATAGAACTAAGATGAGAGACTATCCTCAAGAATGCTAAAAAAGATTCAACTCTCACGATCCTCCAGGGAAGACAACAATCATGATATCCTATCCAACTCGTCCCGAAGAGCTTTATAGAATGACTCAAACAAAGTTGGCAATATACTTGTGAGGTATGAGATGAAGTACAAATCGATGGAGTGGTTTATATGGGAGTAACCAATGCTCAAGAAGTCATGGGACTAAGATGAGGGACTATTCTCAAGAATGTCAAAAACGATCCAACTCTCACGATCCTCCAGAGAAAACAATCATCATGACATCCTATCCAACTCGTCCCGAAGAGTTTTATAGAATGACTCCTCAATACCTGTGAAGCATGAGAAGAAAAAACAATCGATGGAGTGGTTTATATGGGAGTAACCAATACTCAAGAGGTCATGGAACTACAATGACAGACTATCCTCGCTAATGCTAAAAAAGATTCAGCTCTCACAATCCTCCAAGGAAGACAACAATCATGATATCCTATCCAACTTGTCCCGAAGAGCTTTATAGAATGACTCAAACAAAGTCGGCAATACACTTGTGAGACATGAGAAGAAAAAACAATTGATGGTGTGGTTTATATGGGAGTAGTCACTGCTCAAGAAGTCATGGGACTACAAGGATTTACTATCCTCAAGAATGCCAAAAACGATCCAACTCTCACGATCCTCCAAGGAAGACAGAAAAATTGATTATCTATCCAACTTGTCCCGAAGAGTTTTATAGAATGACTCAAACAAAGTTGGCAATACACTTGTGAAGCATGAGAAGAAAAAACAATCGATGGAGTGGTTTATATGGGAGTAACCAGGACTCAAGAAGTCATGGGACTACAATGACAGACTATTCTTAGAAATGCTAAAAAAGATCCAACTCTCACGATCCTCCAAGGAAGACAGAAAAATTGATTTCCTATCCAACTCATCCCGAAGAGTTTTATAGAATGACTTGTTGCAAAAAAGACAAAATAATAAAAATATCCACCAGATCTGGTGGATATTTTTATTATTTTTCTTGTTCCGCTAGTAGCTTCACAGCCTCTCGAAACTGCTCAGCTCGATCAAGATAGTCTCGAAACATCCCGAAACTGGCGCATCCAGGGGAGAGGAGAATTGTCTGTCATGGATGAGAGTGTGTATATGCTTGTTCTACGGCATCTTGCATGCTTATTGATTCACTATAGTTTACTTCTGCTATCTGACACTTCTTTGTAAGGATTTCTCTGGTTGCACCGATGAGTACTGCATAATCTACGCTATCTCGGAGTGATACTTCAAGGGTATCGAATGGATCTCATTTGTCACTACCACCTGCGATGAGTATCACCTTATTGTCTTTGTACCCTGAGAGCGCTGCTCTGAGACTCTGACAGGAGGTAGATTTGGAGTCATCGACCCAGATGCGACCGTGTGCATGAGAGATGACTTCGAGTCTGTGGGGGAGTCATGGGAGAGTTTTGAGTGTCTCGATTGCACGAGATCGATCATTCTCACTTTGTACCAATCACTCAATTATATGGAGTGCCCCGTCGATATTGAGAGCGTTGTGAGGACCGAGAAATTGGGTATCGTGAATATTGAGAGAACCAGTCGTAGATATGAGTGGAATATTTGGGTAGTTCTCAGCAATGTTGATCCCATAGAGTGATACATTTTCAGGAAATATGTATCCTATATTTTGAAGTTTTTCATACGCTTGTTTGGTAATATATGATTCATCTTTTGCTCGTGTAATAAGATTGGCTTTTGAGAGAAAATATTCTGCAAGATTGCGATGCCAGTTGAGGTGATCACTCTCAAGATTGGTGATGATCGTGAGGTTCGGTGAGAATTCATGGAGACTGTACGCCATAAAGCTTGAAACTTCTACCACGATGATATGATCTTCTCTCTCATTTGGAGAGAGCTTGAGAATCTGAGTGAGGGTGTCAGAGAGGGGATATTCAAAATTCCCAGAAATATGGACTTTTTCAGGGTTTTTGATGCTTTTTATGAGATTATATATCATCCAAGTGACAGTAGATTTGCCATCTGTGCCACTTATGGTTATAATAAAAGTACTTTGAGGGAGATATCGACTACAAAAATCAAGCTCACTTACGATTTTCCCACTTGAATAGATCTCATGCGTACAAGGAATTCATGGTGCTGGTATGATAATATCGTAGCTCTCATAGCTTGAAGGCTTGTCACTGTCATCACAGATGTGATAGGGGAGTTCGAGATGGGTGAGGAGTTTCTCGAGTCAAGCACCTACTCGTCACTTTCAATAAATAAGAATCATAAGAGTATTATATGTGAATAAATAAACTTTCTCCATCATGAGATAAGTCATCAATGCTTACATCCCTCCAAGACGGTGCAAAGGATGTTGTGAAGCGTATCTTTGGTCGTACTCATGCAATTCTAGAGCCATTTGCTCTTCCGCCTGAAGTGAATAAGCGGACAATGCAGATGCTTTCACAGTTCTATATTGATAATGAGGTATATAATAGTGCCCTCTTTTGAGGACTGATTGACGATAAAAAACTCTGCTTTATTCTAGAGAAAAATCCACAATTTGCACAAGATTTTATTGTCAAATTTCTCGGGTATGCAAAACAAAGACAACAATGGGAACAAAAATTTGAGAAGGCAAAAGATGAAAAAAATCATTACCTCTCAGAAGAGTCATTTTTTCATATTGAACAAGCAAATGAAGAATTCATCGAAAGTATTCGTGAATCAATGAGGGTAATTCCCATTGATTGTTACAAAGAAAAATTTGAAAATTTTGATGATGAAAGCGGTATGAGTAGAAAGAAATTTTTTGATGAGCTTCATTGATTGGAGTTATCTCTTGAGTCGTATAAAAAATCAATCGATCCACGATATGTAGAACTCTATACTTTTCTCTATATTCGATATCTTTTTTACGCTAATATAACTCAAGATAAAGTAGATCAGTGAGATCAAGAATATTCTATTTATAACATAGAACGACTGAGAAATGTAGATTATATTTTGCAGGAGTTATCAAAACTTACGAATCATTCCAAGCAAAATAAAAAATGACCAACACTTGATATAAATCAAGAATTGAAATTTATTTTCTCATTGGATTCTCCTTATGATCCTTTTTCTCTGATAGAATCATCGAAACAGACAAAGTCTCTCTCATCATCCTTTGATCTTTTTTATCGTGATTATTTGTGACTCTGAGATATGATTCATACACAATCATCAATATCAGCAATTGCCACACCCTACCTTATTTCATCATATGATGATCTTGGCATCGCTGAAAATTATAATAGTCCACATGCATACTATCATCGCCCACTCCTTGATGATCCAATGAGGGCTGTAAAAATGATTGTCTACGGGAAACACAAGAAGACAAATACTCTAGCATACCGAGAACTGTATGAATTCCTCGAAAATCTTCATTATCAAAGTATTGTGGAAATGGATGTGTATAGCTTGCTAGCTCTTGAACAAAAGGATTTTGCATCTATTTTGAGTGCTGCTTTTCGCAAGCAAGCACCTGAGTCTAGAGAGGCAGCAGAGATATATTTTCAAGAATTTCAAAATGATTTTTTTCAAGAATTTGAATCTATTATGGATGTAGATATTAAATCTATTTTTCCTTCATTTCCGAAAAATAAGCGATTTGCAACGATCAAGGATTATGCCGCATGGATTCATAGTGCCTATCCGGTCGGGAACCGTAAAAATGTTCATGATATATTGCTATCGGAAGCTGATATGTTGCGTGCAAATCTCATGAAAAATACGATTGCATGGATCGATATACCAGTCATTCGTCGTCATCAAAATCTTGCTACAACACATCAAATGTTACTGATAGATTATCTCAAGAAATTCCATAATAATTATTGATCATCATTTGAACAACAACATAGCTTGAATAAGTTTATCTTTCACACAAAGATTGCGTGAACATCGCCTGAAATAAGCGTTGATATACACTTTGAAATCAGTTCACGTATCAAGGATCTTGCCTCAGTTCTGGTGAAGATGCTTGGTGACCCAAAGTATAACTATGTTGATTCTCTGAGAGATCTCTCCGGTATGAGATGTATTATTGATGGTTATTACGGTGTTGGTGATCCGTTTGATGGTTGATTTATCCTCCTTAAGGATTCAAATAATTTTGCTCAGCAAGCATATAATCAATTTGTGCTTGCTCTAGTATGATTTATCGAAAAAAATTCCTTGATTTATAAATTCAAGGGAACACCATCGAATCCTGCTGCACACAATGAACTTGTTCAAAAATTGAACATGATATTTCCACATCTTGAACTCAAGACGCGTTCTCTACGAGATTATACTGGCAAGACTGATAATGGATATACTGATGCCAGTATCACTGGTAATCCCCTGATTATGGATGACTCACAAGAGAATGGTCATTCTCAAGTACGTACTGAAATACAAATAATGACCAGATCTATGAAGAGTGATCTTCGATGACCAGCATCCTGAGCATGTTATAATGCAAAAAAATTTATGACACTTTTGAGTCGTCAGAATCGAATATTTTCCCTGAAAGATTTTTATCGAATATGCGCATCAAATGCGCTTCATCAAGATGGCATTGCTTCATCATGAATGGAACCGGAGGATTTTTTAAAATATCTTCTTTGCAAATGATATCTTTCTGCTTACACGTATTGACCTGATCAAGAAGGAATTCTCTTGAACGCAAATGAATATGAATATCGATTGGATGAGATACGTGCAAATGGTAGCTCTATCCGTCAAAGCGCAAATTTAAAAAAGATGTCTATTTTTTGAATGAAGATGGACATTTCTGCAACTCTTTATCCGAAAAATCAAAATATACTTGATCAGTATGGCAATATTCGCAAATGAAAAAAATGGGAGGAGATTATAAAGGCTTTTTACCTGAATCCCAAACTGTGCAGTTGAGATCAAAATGTTTCTCTCGCCAAAAAATAAATCATTTGGCAGCCTCCATTCAAGGATCAATAATCGATGCTTGTTCAAGTTGAGGGAATTCATTTTTGATTTCTTCAAAAGTTCCTGTGATGATAGGGTAGTGAGTGCAACCAAGAATAATAGCATCTATGTCTCTGTTTTTATCTGGTATACGATGGAGCGCACCACGAATAAGATTTTGTTGCTCCGATGTATTATTGGATTCTATTGCCTGAACGAGTCATGGTATAGATATATTTATGACTCATACTTTGTTTCATGCAATCTGATGTATATAGTGCGTATAGATTCATGATTTTTTGGTAGCATCTGTTGATATTACAAGGACATTTTTAAAATTACCATCTCGCACTGCCTCGCACGCTGGATAGGTGACACCGAGAATTCGTTGATACTTTGGAAGAGTATTTTGTAAATGACGGAGTGCATGAACACTCGCTGTATTACATGCGAGTATCACAACATTACATCATTGATCAAAAAGATGACTGACTCATTTCTTCGTGAGAGCTATGATTTCCTCACATTCTCGATCTCAATAGGGACAATTTTCATAATCTGCATACACGATGGTCTCTATATCTGGATTATGAACAAGAAAACTGTCTCTCACATGATATGCTCAAGAGCCAGAATCAAAAAATCCTACTTTCATAAAATCCTCACAATAATTATTGTGAGGATTTTATTCTTATTTTTGTATTTTACCAAGAAATAAAGTTTCTCGTTTGGTAAAGTATTTTGTTGACGCTAGCAGAAGTATACGTGATATCCACATGGCAGTGAAGAGTGAGAGCACAATACCAATACCAAGCATTAAACCAAATCATTTGATAAGATTCACTCAAAATACGAACAGGATAACAGCTGATGTGAGTGAGGTGACATGAGAGTCCCATATAGCACTCCACGATTTTTCAAATCCGATAATAGTTGCATCGATAAGGTTATGTTTTTCACGAACCGCTTCTTTCATTCGCTCGAAAATCAATATATTTGCATCGATCGCAAGTCCTATAGAGAGAATCATACCAGCAATAGACGCAAGCGTAAGTACAATACCAAATGATTTAACAATAGCAGTTAAAATCAAAGCATATATAATAAGTGCAACGCCAGCAATAAGTCAGGATACACGATAAATCATCACAAGAAAGATAATAATCGCAGCCAAGCCAATGGCTCCAGCCACAATAATTACATGAAGTGCATCTCGTCCAATTTTTGCATCAATGGTTCGCTCGCTTGAGAGGTAGATCGGTGCAGGGACAATACCAGTTTTGATATCTTGTGCAGTTCTTCTTGCTTCCTCTATGGTATATGAGCCAGTAATAACCGCTGAACCATCAGTTATGCGTGCCTGAATGGTTGGTGCAGTGATCAGCTGCCCTCAGACAAATATGGCAAGCTGTTGCCCAAGAAGACGTTCTGTAAGATCACTAAATATTTTCTTTCCTTCGTCATTGAAAATAAGTTGTATCTCTGGTTGGGATTGTTGATTGAATACCATCTGCGCGTTCTGGAGATATTGGTCATTGAGAACTGCACCACTTGCTGTTTTTGCAACCTGCCACTGACTTGGCTCTTGATTTACCCAGATGACACTATAGTCATAGACTTTGGTGTCTTTTCCATCAATTTTTGTTCAAAGAATACTGTTCCATTTCACAACAGCATATCCTGTTGGTGCTGTATTCCCCGAGAGAGAAACGGTGTTTTGTAGTTTTGTTGTCACCACTTCACTGAGACTTGATCCACTCAGTGATTCGATGCCCGCATATTTTACATACTCTGGGAGATTTTCGAGAGTTCCAGTTCCATTTTCAAAGCTGATATTCTCATGAGTTGTAGAGTATTTGTCACCGAGATCTTTAAAAGATGTCCCAGAAAGTGCTTTTTGTCGGATTTCTTGTGCTATCGCTTTTCTCTCTGCTTTATCCTCTTCGGTAATAGTTGTCTTCTTTTCCTTGAATTCGAGGGTAACTACTTTTCCAATAGTTTCTTTTGCTTGTTTAATATACTCATTATTCTTCTTTTGTTGTTCTTCTTTGGATGTATTTGCATCTCGGGCAATTGTTGGTATTTGAACAATAATATGACTCTCTCAACCATATTGCGCGCTGGTAATAGTTGGCTCAGTGGTTCCGAGACTATTGACGCGTTTTTCGATGATTTTCTTGAGACCATCAGATACTTCATTTTTATTGAGTTTTGGATCTTGTTTGAGTTTTTCTTCCATATCGATACGGTAGTCGAGTTCAACTCATCCATTAAGATCAAGTCCAAGTTTATATTCCCCATGAGATAGGCCTTCAGGAAGTGTGATTCCAAAATGTGACCATGGAATAACAAAAAAGAGTGATACGACTGAGACAATTCCAATAAAAATAAGCCTTCCGGTGAGTGATTTCATAGAAAAAAAGATACGAATGAGTACAAAGTGTTGGAATTATAGATTGCAAAGAGAAAAAGGCAAGTTGATTGCCTTTTTCTCTTTCATTACTTGATATGAAGTTTCTTCATAAGTGGTGTTATTGTGAGTGCTTTGATAAAGAGTGTGAAAACAACACAACCAACAGTGAGTCCAAGAATAAATTCTTGAATACTGAGCGGAAATTGCCAGCCAGGGAAGCTCAGATCCACAGGAATAAGAAGTGCCATGATAATAGCAAGAGCACCACGAAGGCTTCACCAAGAGAGAAGGTGCTGCCAACTTTTTGGAATTTCCTCTTCTATATTGAGTGCATTAAACGGTGTAATAACACTATATACACTCAGTGCTCTCGCTATCATGACGGCAATAATTGAAATAGCTACAGGAATGATGAGATAATCCCAATGAACTCAGAGCTTAATAATCATGATACCGAGGAGCAAGAAGATGATAGCGTTGGTAACAAAAGCCATATAATCCCAAATACTATGCATGGTTGATTCAATTTCTGGTGACAAATGTTTGCGCCCTATGGATCCAAAAACAACAGCCGCAATGGTTGTAGCGATCACTCCTGAAAGTGGCACAACAAAATGGGAAATTCCCTCAGCAAGGAGAAAAGTGACATGAGCAAGGAGTATGGATATGGTGATTTCGACAAGTGGGGCTCATTTAATCTTTTTTACAAAATTGGAAGCAAGAAGTCCAACTATCGCACCGAATAATCCGCCGAGTAAGAGCATAGAGAGGAATGATAGAATTCCCTTGAGCGCTATCCATATCCCTCCGTGATGACTCGCAAAAAAGTGATCAAGTAAATTAGTACCGTGAGATCCATGATATCCGCTCACCTCTATGACTACCCCAAGGATAACAAGAAAGAATGCAAGTGCTGTTCCATCGTTGAAGAGGCTTTCTCCTTCAAAAATGAGGGCTAGTCTTTTTGGTGCATTACATTCCTTGAAGAGTGCAAGTACCGCTACAGGATCCGTAGCAGATATGAGGGCACCGAAGAGAAAATAAATAATAAATGGTATCTGGATATCAAAAATATAGGTTAAAACTACATACATGATAGTACCAGTGATGAGTGCTGAAATAATGAGCGATAGAATAGCAAGTAATCCTATAGACCATTTATTCGCCATGAGATCCTTTATCCTCATGTTATACCCACTCTCAAAGAGGAGAATTGGTAGAAATACATAAAAAAGCATTTCTGGACCAAGTTCAAACGACAATAGGAAGGAAAGTCTCGGCTCATGACTTATAATCCAACCAAGAATGAGTCCAAATGCAACAAGAAGTACTGTAAAAGGTATTCGTGTCTTCTTTGCAAGAAGATAGATGCCCATAGAGAGCGAGAGAAGCGCAAGACATGAAAATGTCTGTAAATAAAAATCGGTCATATTTTTGATAAAAACCGATATGTTGTAGGCAAAGTTGTATGGAAGTCAAAAATATGAGTATTGACATCTAGTAGTGTTGTATCGAACTCAGGTAAGCTATCGCAATAGCATCAGCAGCATCATCAGGCTTTGGAGGGTTTGCTAGATTGAAGAGTGATTGTATTGCTGATTGCACTTGTTGTTTGGTAGCTCTTCCATTTCCACAAATTCCTTTTTTTACTTGAAGCGGGGTAAATTCGGAGCGCGCAATATTATTTCTTGTGAGAAGTTCAACAACGACTCATCGACATTCTGCAACAGAAATCCCAGTGGTTATATTACTTCCAAAATAGAGCTTCTCGATACCAGCTCTCTCAATAGTTGGGTATTTTTGGAGAAGACTTTCAAGATCGTCACGAATTTCTCGTAGTTTCTCGCCGGCATTCATTTTGGGTGGAGTAGCAATTACTCCATAGTCAATCAGGACTATTTTCCCCTTATTTATTTCAACAAGAGCATATCAAAGTGTTGTTGTTCCTGGGTCGATTCAGAGTGTGAGCATGGTTTATGGATTAATCCTTGTTATTTGAATAGGAGTCATACTATCACCTATTGATCGAATTCGTAAATTTGCACCATAATCATTCCATGTTGATGGTGATGACCAAGTATAATAGGTAAAAAGCTGCGATGGATACTGTCACATATATCATGATAAATTTAGAAAATTTAAGTTTGTTAATGTGATTAATTGATTTGATGGAGCACTATTCATATGGTGTCAGTTAAGGTTCAAATATTCTAAATTAATAAGGTTTCCAAAAGTGTTTGGTAAGCTCGTAAAACTTCCGTATGCAATATCTAAATGTTTAAGGTTTACTAAGTTATCAATACTGCTCGGTATGTTATTTAGATAAGCTCATCAAGAGCTTGGTCATCAGATGGACAAACGTTCAAGCAGGTTAAGAGATGTTATGATTTCTGGAAAACTATTAAATCGAGTATCAGTGATGCGCAAATCTTTTAAGTTTGTCATTCACGATAGGGTAGTTGGAAGGGAGTTGAGTGGATATCAAGTGAGATTTAAATATTCTAATTGGTCTAGATTACCAACGCTATCAGGGAGCGAATTAAACGCGCTCGCTATGGATGATCTCTGCAATTCGATAGTACGCAGCTTCCGTAGATTACCGAATTCTTCAGGAAGACTTGTGAAATTATTAGATCCTCAACTGAGATATTGAAGCTCTCGAAGTTTTGTTATAGCGATCGGAAAAGTACTTAAAGATTTATTAGAGATATTAATATTTGTTTGCGTACACCATGTTCATTTATCATATGTTACATTTGTAAGGTTGTTGAGTTGAATAACCTCTGCATCACTGAGATCATCAATACATGGAATATGTGCATACGCTTGAATAATTCATGAATAAATACTTTCTCAATGACTATTTATTGCTTTTACCTTGTAAAAAGTAGTGACATCATTTGTTCTTCATGTGTGTGTGTATCCCGTATTTGATATGTTGATGATTTCTGTATATGTTCCTGATAGACTCGTTGACCACGCAAGAGTATATTGTGTTGCTCATGTAACATAGTCCCATGTAAGCGAAATAGATCCGCTTCATCCAGTTGTCTGAAGATTTTCTGGTGTTTGAGGTACGCTCCCACCATTACTCCCACTACTCCCACTATTCATCCCCAAAAGACTCTTCTCATCAAAGCTTCCATTCTTCAGAGCATTGAGTGATCCAGTAGAGATATCCGTGGATACATATTCATCAGCTCACTGTGATCCTACTATGATATCAAGCGTACTTGCATCACTCAAAGAGATATCTCTACTTCCTGTACCACTCACTCCATTCTGAAGAGGTTGCTTACTTCCCTTGGAGAGAAAGATTCAAAGCCTATCTCCTGCAGAGTAGGGATATCTCTTGGAGAGATCAATAGAACTGCTATCGAGAGCATAGGCTGTATCAAATGGATACATGGTATCTCAGGCGTACGCCTGAGATACTCTCATTCCTTCCATTGTTCCTTCTGTTGCTTCGCGAAGTGAAGCAGAGAGTGTATCTCAAAAATTTGAGAAACTTCCAATGTTTGCAAGATCTCAGAGAGTGGATGGAAGAGATTGCTTCGCAATCTCAATACTCCTCTCAAATCTTGGATTCTCAAGGTATGCCATGAACTGTGCACTATCGTAGTGTTGATTGACTCGATAGGTATAGGGTATATTGTCTTTGGGATCAAAGATTTTATCTGATCCATACCCGAGAGGATTCACCAGAGTAGTATTCATGAATCCTTGGTATCCAATGAATGATCCACTCACACTCAGAGAGACACTATCTGCTATAGGTGTAGGAAGTAATCGAAGCTGTGCACTGGTAATTCTCGCACTCTCTGACAATGTCTTAATATCACTAATTCTCTTTCCATCTCTTGCCACTGATGACTCATGACTCATCACGACAAACCCTATCACGGAGAGTATAGAGAGTATGGTGATGACTACTATGAGTTCGGTGAGGGTGAAGGCGGAATGCTTTTTCACCGAAGAGAAGATTTGCATAGTATACGATGATAATAAAATACAAGGTGTATGTGTATGGTAGTAAGAATATCACAGTTCTTATGAAAAGTAAAAAATACCCAATGAGAAGTTGAGTATTTTTTGTAGACAAACGGAGTTTTAGTTTTTGGTATAGGTTTTACTTTTTTATAGAACTACCCATTTGATTCTGGGTTGTTGTTTGTTGTGCTAACTTCTTTGCTCTTTCCTCATCTTTCTGAGCTTTGATCTTCTCTTTGTGTGCTTCCTGGTTTTGTTTGAATTTCTTTTCATCATCTGTCACTTTGTTGCCGTAGTCATTGATTTTTTTCTCTACAAATTCTCGTGGTTTTGCGTATTTTTCTCGAGAAATAGCACGGATTTTTACTGGGTCTTGCTTTGGTACTGTCAGATGATCATTAATCGGAGCAAAGGTTGTTGCGGAGAATACTGGTGATGGCATACCATCAATGAGAAGTTTTGTATAGATATCATATTTTCTCAGATTTTGGAGGTCTTGTGCGGATATAACATCTTCATCACCCATAACTTCCACCATTTTTGGGGCATCTTCTGGGCCGACTTGAAATGAAATTGTGGATCCTACGTTACCAAATACAGCTCACTGAACTACCTCAGACATCTGAGATATGTATTGATTTGCCATTACAAGTGAGAGTCGATATTTGCGTGCTTCTGAGAGGATGGTTGCAAAGGAATCAGTAGCAAAGTTCTGAAATTCGTCTACATAAAGGAAGAAGTCTTTACGATCTTTTTCAGGAATATCAGCACGAGTCATCGCGTCGATCTGGAATTTCGTTACCATCATAGATCCGAGAAGAGCGGAAGTATCTTCACCAATACGACCTTTTGAGAGATTGATGATACAGATTTTTTGATTATCCATGATCCATCTGAGGCTGAATGGATTTTTTGGTTGTCCGAGGATATTGCGCATCAGGGGGCTGGAGAGGAATTGTCCAACCTTGTTGAGAATCGGCCCAGCCGCCTCGACCATTTGATTCGGTGCCATAGCTTCATACTCTGAGAGCCAAAACTTTTTGAGGAGAGGATCTTTGACTTTATCGATGATTTTTCTCCTATACGACGCATGAGTGAGAACCACGGGGATGGACATAATCGTCTCATCACCAACATCGAGAAGTGATAGTACCGTGTTTCTGAGGATGTGTTCCAGACGTGGTCACCAAGAATCTCAGAAAATTCTTTTAAAGACACTCACAAGACCAGATGCTACAATAGGCTGCAGATCTCTATGGACACTCTCAAGCATGTTAAATCCGATAGGATAGTTGAGATCCGTCGGATCAAAAAGTACCACATCATTTGTTCTACTTTTTGGTATCGAAGCGAGTATCGTTTCGGCAAGATCTCCATGCGGATCAATAAGCCCAACGCCGCGTCATTTCACAATATCATCATAGATCATGTTCTCGAGGAGTGTTGATTTCCCCATACCTGTTTTTCCGATGATATAGACGTGACGACGACGATCGAGAAGTGGTGAGCCAAAACTTTTTTGAGTTCCTCGAAAATTGGTTTTTCCAATAGGTGTCAGAGTATCATCGTCTTCTATGAGTGGGAGATTCGCTGGTGGTTCGAATTTTTTGGAAGTTACCCAATTGATACCGGGAGTTTTGACGTAGAGTGTAGGTAAATGAACGAGACCTGCTACTTCGGCACTACAAAAATACCATGGATGAAAATGTTCTCGTTTTGCTACTCGATCACCCGATATGGGTGCTATTTTATCTAAGACAAAGCCATTACGATCAGGAAGATTGAATATATTGAGCGCACCAACCATTTCTCTGATATGACTCTTCGCTTGGATAGGATCATTCTCATAACTTACGACTGCGAGTGAGGTATAATAACCAAATCATGCGAGTTTTTGCTTGATAGCGAGATCGAGATCCTTGTCTCCTTTATCTCATTCCGTATGACGTGTTTTCACATCCTCTGAGGTGGCAGGAGGACTAAAAATCATTCAAAATCACCGAGTAAAAGCAAAAAACATGCTTACAAGGAGAGCGCTCGATACTCGCAAGAAAAATCCCTTCTCAACTAATACATGTTTATACCAATGGGGGAGATCATGTGAGAGGAGTTTTTCAATCTTCTTCTCATCTTTCCAATACCGATCAATGACAGGGCTGAAATGTACCTGATAGAGGGATACTTCTCATTTTTTTCCTCGAAGAAGAGCTGAGGTGAGAGATGAATGCGGGTCTATGCCTTCCTTTTCACTCTTATCTTTGAACGCCGTATACATCTTGATTGGATACGGGTATGGCTCGCGCAAATGAATATGGCCAACGGTAGCGTGCTCTTGCGGTAGATACTCGTCACGTTCGATAATTTCGATATCGGGATAGTGCGCGAAAAATTGTGATTTCACAAAATCACAATAAGGCTTCGGTGTAATAAAGAAGAACCGAATTGTCCCATGAACATTCGCGATTTCAAAAGTAAAATCTACCCTGTTCTTCTGATGCTTGTGAATGCCGAGAATGTTGATTGACTCAATAGAGTGATGGATGATATTGAGGATTTGTTCCGCGACAAAAACACCCTTCTCATTATTTCGATCAACTCGAATTTCAAGGATTTGATAAGATCACTGTGTACGTGGAAGGTGTCGGTAGGGCATACGAAAGACGTCTGATTATACTCTAGAAGATGCTATCGTGCAAGTCCTGATTTTGTATTTTTCGATTGAGGAGATTTTGGTTCTCATGTTGCTGGTACGCATGGAGTACACAGCTGATGGTTGGTATAGATCGCTCGATGACTTGTTGGTCCTTTGGGAGAAGAGGATCTTCTTTTGACTCTATGAGCATAAGAGTCGCAATCATCTCTCCAGAAAGTTCGAGCACATATTGATGACACATTCATACATCTTTTGATCCGCCAGCTACTTTCATATATTCCTCTGAGTTTACTTTCTCATAGAGAAGATCTGATCCGCGAGAGCTATCATAGCGGAGTATTTCAGTGTCTTTGAGGATTGGGTGTTTCTCTATGAGTATAACCTGTTCGAGACAAAATGCATTCGTAAAATAAACGAGCATATCCAGAAGCCCGGCTCCATCGCTTGCAAGATAGATCGAGAGCTGCTGCATGAGGGACTGGTATTCTGAGAGTTGATGATTTGCTTCCCTGAGATGATGATTCATCTTCGCCATCGTGAGTCGATAGAATCGATGCATCATTCCTGGATTCTCAGCTTCAAATTTGAGAAGATCCGTGTCAGAGAGGATAAATACACGACAAAAACTCTCCGCTATTGCCTTGACTGGTTTGAAAGATCGGCCAAAGATTGTTCATTCTCCTATCGTGTTTACACCATTTATCTTTGCAATGGTTTTATCGCCGGTCCGACTTTGCGTTTGGATAGCGATATTTCCGCTGATGAGTATATAGATATGTTTGTCCTCCCCAGGAGAGAAGATAATATCACCTTTCTGGAAATTTCGCTCATATTTTGTGCGCTCTGCTTCAGGAATGATAGAGTTGAGGACGCTTACAAGCGGGGAAAAATTACTTTCCTTACGGAGCACTTCCAGAGCATGACGACGTCATTCATCGGTCGATATATCTTTTTTATTCCATCGAACATGCTCTTTGTTGTGAGATTCATGAGACATAATTACGATTTAGGATTATTGTTCTTGATATAACGTTGTTTGGTTTCTTCAGAAATAATGCCCTTTCAAAGAAGATAATCAAAATATATTTCAAACGAATACATACCCTCTTGTCGCGAGAGCTCAAGTACTGAATAGAGTGCATGTGTTTGAGATTTTGCGATACATGACTTTACTGCATCGTTACTCAGGAGGAGTTCACGTACTGCAACACGACCAGAATTATCTGCTTTTGCTACGAGCACTTGGGCGATCACAGCTGTGAGAGACATAGAAAGCTGTGTTCGGATCTGATTTTGTTGACCGCTTGGAAACGCATCAATAATACGATCAATACTCTGAATCGCATCATTGGTATGGAGCGTCGAGAATACAAGATGTCCTGTCTCTGCGAGGGTCAATGCTGCTTGGATCGTCTCTGGGTCACGCATCTCACCGACGAGAATAATATCTGGATCTTCACGAAGTGATGATCGTATTGCCTTGGCAAATGAGCTCGTATGAGATCATACTTCTCTCTGGTGTATGAGACATTTTTTCGAATGAAAACTATATTCGATAGGATCCTCGATCGTGATGATATGTTTTTGTTGATTTTGATTGATGTATTCGATGAGAGATGCGAGTGTGGTCGATTTACCAGATCCGGTCGGTCCAGTCACGAGCACAAGCCCTGATTCTTTTTTGGTTAGGTTGATGATCTCTTGGGTGAATCCCATACTCTCAACATTGGGGATGATCTCTGGAATGACACGAATCGCGAGACTCGTACCAGATATATCACGAAATGCATTCATGCGATAGCGTCTATTGCCAGTACAGTAGGAAAAATCTGTCTCACCGAGTGTTTTGTATTCTTCGGTTTTTGAAGCTGGGAGTATGTCTCTGAGGGTTGATTCTATCTCGCTCTCAGCAATGACTCACTCTCCCTCGAGTAAGACGATATTACCTGATTTATCACGAATAAAGGGGGATCTTCCTGAGGAGATGTGAAGATCTGATGATTCGAGGATGTGGATTTGATCAAGGAGTGATCAGAGACTCTCTTTGGTGAACATTTTTTCTTATTGTGCCTCATTTGTTCATTTTATGCAATGAAGTGAGATTGACTTCATATAGAATTATTTTGAATATATTTTTTACTTTCAATTGACTTTACTGTATTTAATGTTATGTTAAAAGCATAAATTTAACGAAATGATGCATAAAAATCAATATTCCCCAGAGATTGTACTCAAATCAAAAACACCAATTTCTCCAGAGCAAGCAAAAATATACTCAGTGATAGAGAGACAATTTCAGAGAGTTGCATGAATACTATATCATATCTCTCCAGAGAATCGTATCCCACTGATAGAGATAAAGCCAACCATGCTTAAATATCTCGAAAAGCATGCTCACAAGGAAAATTATGATGAGATATTTCGACGTGCCTCTCTGCTCATTGCTCGTGTTGCATGAGTCTCAGATCAAAAGACGGGGACAGAATTTTTTACTGCCATATTTGCATATCAGCAAAAAGGGGCATATAAGATCGATCAGGATAGCTACTCAGAATTTTCACAGAAGGTAAAAGATCTGGTCAATATCCTCAAGAAGCATCAGATATCACCAAAATCCATCACTGGAATGCAGGCATGACTCTGAATCCCAAAAATTGAGGATCTCGAGAAACTGACTGTATGGTGCCAAGCTAACAACACTGAACTCAAATCCATCACTGGAATGCAACATGGTCTCTGAATCCCAAAAATTGAGGATCTCGAAACACTTGTAAAGTGGTGCACTAAATACAACACTGAACTCAAATCCATCACTGGAATGCAACATAGTCTCTGAATCCCAAAAACTGAGGATCTTCAGAAGTTGGTTGATTGGTGCGTCAAATACAACACTGAACTCAAATCCATCACTGGAATGCAGGCATGACTCTGAATCCCAAAAATTGAGGATCTCGAGAAACTGACTGTATGGTGCCAAGCTAACAACACTGAACTCAAATCTATCACAGGAATGCAAAATGGTCTCTGAATCCCAAAAATTGAGGATCTCGAGAAACTGACTGTATGGTGCCAAGCTAACAACACTGAACTCAAATCCATCACTGGAATGCAGGCATGACTCTGAATCCCAAAAATTGAGGATCTCGAGAAACTGACTGTATGGTGCCAAGCTAACAACACTGAACTCAAATCTATCACAGGAATGCAAAATGGTCTCTGAATCCCAAAAATTGAGGATCTCGAGAAACTGACTGTATGGTGCCAAGCTAACAACACTGAACTCAAATCCATCACTGGAATGCAGGCATGACTCTGAATCCCAAAAATTGAGGATCTCGAGAAACTGACTGTATGGTGCCAAGCTAACAACACTGAACTCAAATCTATCACAGGAATGCAAAATGGTCTCTGAATCCCAAAAATTGAGGATCTCGAGAAACTGACTGTATGGTGCCAAGCTAACAACACTGAACTCAAATCCATCACTGGAATGCAGGCATGACTCTGAATCCCAAAAATTGAGGATCTCGAGAAACTGACTGTATGGTGCCAAGCTAACAACACTGAACTCAAATCTATCACAGGAATGCAAAATGGTCTCTGAATCCCAAAAATTGAGGATCTCGAGAAACTGACTGTATGGTGCCAAGCTAACAACACTGAACTCAAATCCATCACTGGAATGCAGGCATGACTCTGAATCCCAAAAATTGAGGATCTCGAGAAACTGACTGTATGGTGCCAAGCTAACAACACTGAACTCAAATCTATCACAGGAATGCAAAATGGTCTCTGAATCCCAAAAATTGAGGATCTCGAGAAACTGACTGTATGGTGCCAAGCTAACAACACTGAACTCAAATCCATCACTGGAATGCAGGCATGACTCTGAATCCCAAAAATTGAGGATCTCCAGAAGTTGGTTGATTGGTGTACAAAGAATCAGAGAGAGCTCGTAGAAATAACAAGACTACAAAAAGGAATCCCTGAATATGTGATACAATCCTAGATATGGTATTACTACGAAGTTCAGATGGCATAAGCTTGCTACTCTTACAAGAGACATACTTGCATCATTCATTTGCATCATATTTCTTTTTTCATAGTATAGCACCACTTTTGTTTTTCTTATGAACACCAAAAAAATCATCCCTTCGTCTTCTCCGTTGAGCATGGCAAATGCGATTATATCTATGCCATTTATCTATGCTCCGGTTGTGCCAGTCGTTATTCTCGATCTTTTTGTGATCATGTATGAATCTGTGTGTTTCCCACTCTATGGGCTTGAGCGCGTGAAACGATCTGATTTTCGTGCGATTGATCGCAATCTTATGACGTATATGAAGCCAATTCAAAAGATGAATTGTTACTATTGCAGCTATGTAAACAATGCCTTGTCTTATATGCGAGAGGTAGTGGCGCGGACTGAAGTCTACTGGTGTCCTCTCAAGGAGGCAAAACGTCGTCAAAAGGCGCATCACTACTATGAGGCATTTGCCCCGACGAATGAAGAGGTAGTGATACCAAATCCACACGCAAACACTGTTATCAAACAACACAATCAATCGGATGTCTAATATTCAAGAGTCAGTATTTTCAGTGCATGATCAGGAAAAAATTCTTGATCTTTTAAAATTGCATAATGAGAAGCCATTTCGCTATGCTCAGATAGAGCATGCAATTTATAAGGATCTCATACAGGATTGGAACGAGGCAACAACGCTCGCTAAGCCACTGCGTGAGATTCTCGCGAAGAATACGAGTTTTATGTCTCTCACGATCCATAAGCGTATGGATAGCGAGGATGGACAGACCTCGAAGTTTCTCCTCAAAACTCATGATGACAAGATGATCGAGTGTGTGATCATGCGTCATCTCTCAGGACGCAATACTCTCTGTGTCTCGTGTCAGGCTGGCTGTCCGATGGCGTGTGTGTTCTGTGCGACGGGAAAGCTGGGTCTTATCCGAAACCTCACTTTTTCTGAAATCGTTGAGCAATTTATGATTGCAGAGTATGCGCTCAAAGCAGAGTGAAAAGAGCTTCGGAATGTCGTATTCATGGGAATGTGAGAACCATTTCTCAACTATCCTCAGGTGAAAGAAGCGATCAATATACTGACCGCACAGAAGAAACTTGATCTCTCATCACGTCGAGTGACGATCTCATCATGTGGTATAGTCCCAGGTATTCGCAAATTTACCGAAGATTTTCCCCAGGTATCTCTCGCAATATCGCTCCATGCACCCAATGATATCGCACGTTCATCGATCATGCCGGTCGATCATAGCTATCCTCTCAAAGATCTGATAGCCTCTCTCGATGAATATTGTGCAAAGACGAACAAGCGAGTATTCTATGAATATATTATGATATCAGGTGTCACGGATAAGCTGGAGTATATGCAAGAGCTTGCTGATCTCCTCAAGGGTCGATTAGCACATGTGAATTTTATCCCTTACAATCCAGGAGAGGGGATTATGGGTGTAGGACACAAGCCAACCTCGATGATTATCATGAAGAAATTCCAGCAAGTACTCGAGAAAGCATGAGTGCCATCGACCATCCGGCATACAATGGGTGATGATATCGCAGCAGCATGTGGACAGCTCGCTCTCAAGGAAGAGAAACATGATCCAAATATATAAATCATAAAAAAGCTCGGTATCGAGCTTTTTTATGAGAGGATGAACCCTTCCTTATATCACGCATTTTTGAGTCGTGTGTCTTCGAGCGTATGGAACACCTTTCCAAACTCAGTATCTTTTAGAACATACCATATTTTATATGCTTCATAATTATGCGAGCGATCCTTTCAAATAGTTTGCGCAAAAAAATAATGAGCAAGATCCGCTTGCTCTTCGACATCCATGTCTCAGAGTATTTCCCTGGTAGATTGAATCATTGCTTGAATAGACTCATCGCCTAATCGTCCAATCCATGGATCCATACTATCAGATCATCGATAGAGATGAAGAAGGTTTATTTTTGTAGTATCTTTTTTGTTGTTCGAAGTGTATTTCTTGGTAGTATTTGAGTACTCCATTTTCTTGCAACTCTTGAATGTCATTTTGATGTAATTGATAGACGCTACCTATTGATCCATCGCTTTGGTAGTGAATGCGTGAAGCAATAATACGGTTCCGATCCTGATGAATAGCAATGCCAATGATACTATCTGAGTCATCATTTTCTCTTACCTTGATGATAATCGATCATGGAAAATGAGGATCTTGGCTATATCATTCGATGATAAGGTCCTCTGATGTGGCAAGAGAATGATCCTGTGGGTATCTACTAGGCAATGTTTCTGGGTGTTTCGATGGAATATCGGCTGATAGTTGATTCATATAGAAATGATAATCAGATGTCTGTTTTCATGTTATCATATGTTTTACAGGAGTGCAAATTTCATACTGAAAAAATCCCCAAAAGAGTACCTGTAGCAAGAGTCTTATTTCTTTTTTTCTCTTTTTGAGTAATCTCTGAGTAACTTATTCTCCATGTCCACCTCCCAAGATATCGAAGCTCGGCTCAATATTGTCGATATCGTTTCTCGCTATCTCCCACTCAAAAAGGCATGAGCAAATTATAAATGACTCTGCCCATTTCATAGTGACAAGACACCATCATTGATGGTATCTCCCGCGAAGAATATTGCTTATTGTTTTGCATGTCATACAGGTGGTGGTCCGATCCGATTTGTGCAAGAAATTGAAAAAATAGAATATCGTGAAGCTCTTGAAATGCTCGCAAAAGAGGCAGGTATCACTCTTACGAATTTTAATCCAGCACAATTTAAGGCACAAAAAGACCTCTATGATCTCTATCAAAGAGTATCACAGTATTATCATCAGTCACTGCTTCAGGAGGGAGAGGGGAGTACCCCCTACAAATACCTTATTGATCGTGGACTTTCTCTTGATATTATTGAGAAATTCAAGATTGGGTATAGTGGTGATTCGCGCGGTGTGCTCCAAGCAGTTGCTGATGTTGGATATATTCCAGAAGATCTTGTTCAGGCTGGCATATTTGTTTCACATGATCGTGACAAATTTCTCTCACGAGTAATTTTTCCTATTTGTAATCACATTGGTCATCCGATTGCCTTCACTGCCCGAACTCTCACTGGTGCGGAGCCAAAGTACCTCAATAGTCCTGCAACCAAGATATTCACAAAATGAAGTGTTCTCTATGCTTATCATCTTGCAAAAGCAGCGATATCCAAGCTCGGCTATGTAGTTATCGTAGAATGACAAATGGATGCCGTGTCACTTCATGCACATGGAGTGACACAAACAGTCGCAATATCATGATCAGCTCTTACGCATGATCAGGTCAAACTCCTGAAGCGAATAACATCTCGTATCTACCTTGCATTAGATGCTGATACAGCAGGTCAGAATGCAACGATTGCATCGATCGAAATACTTCTGCAACATGAAATGGACATTCGTATTATTACCTTTCCAAATGGAAAAGATCCGGATGATTTTGTGCGAAGCGGTGGTAATTTTGATGATCTTATTACAAATGCTCAGACAGCAGTACACTACTACCTATCGATCGCAAAAAGTCGCTATGATCTCTCCAGCATTCCCGGAAAACTCTCTCTCGCAAGAGATATTCTCCGGCTTATTAAACCGATACATTCAAAATTGGAGAAAGATATGTATCTTCGTCAAGTAGCTGATGAACTCAATCTCTCAATAGAATCTCTCTACGAAGAAATGCGGGATGTAAAAACTCCACTTGCCACTCATGAATCAAATTGAAATTCTCAAAAAAGAATGCTTCATGAATCGAGTTGGTATATATTAGCGAGTATTATTGTAACCGTTGATCATTTTGAAGAGTTTTTTTCTTGGTTTCACAACATTTTTGCTTATAATCCTCGTGATTGGGAGCAAATCCCGAATTTTTGAATTTTGCAAAAAGCGATCAGCACACGATCAAGTGAGTCAAATAGTGCCATTCTCTCTCCAGAAGAGTCTGAAGATCTTGCTATACTCGCTCTCGAATATGATTGGTATCACCAATCTCTTGAGAAACTTCTTGATCAAGCTCGACCATTTTTTGTAAAATTTGCAAAGGAGTTATTTGCTCATAAAAAATCTCAGCTTCTCCTTCAGTATCCTGAAAACTCGCGAGAATATCTTTGAGTATTTCAGGAGCTCAAGTCAACTGAAAAGCATTGTCTTCACTCTCTTTCATTACCGTATGACTCAAAAAAACCGTAAAAAAAGTATATCGAAAGATACAGATACGACTCTTGCGACCGAGGTTTCTCTTGATGATGTATTTAGCGAAGATACTCATGAAGAACATCATCATGATATTGAGCCATCACTTGAAATTCTTGATCAACTTGAGAATTCGGATGATTTTGCAGATAGTTTGTTAGTACCTATTGATCTTCTTGATGAGGATGAGCTCTTTGATGATTTTGATGAGGAAGAAATGGTAGATTTTGAGGATTTTGATGGAGAGGATGATGATTCAGAAGAAGATGATCAATTTTGATCAATTGGTGGTGGTGCAAAAAAAGAGCGAAATCTCGCACGTATACCTATTGAACGGTCTCATGACAAACGTCGTGTAGGAAAGGGAATGCACAAATTCATGGATATAGAAATTCCACAGGAATATCTTGAGGGTCTTCCTCCTGAATTGGTAGAGCTTTTCAAAAAAGGAAAAATTGATGGGCATATAACCAATGATGAGCTCATGTCAGCATTTCCAAATGCTGAATCTGATCTAGATATGCTTGATGAGATCTATACTCGTCTGATGAAGCTCCATATCGATATTGTCGATAATCTGGATAAGGAAGAGATTTTCAAAGCTGGAGCGAAGGGTGGGGAAGTAGATCTCTCAGATATATCAGATGATTCGATCCGAATGTATCTCAATGAGATAGGTCGATATGCTCTGATTGACAGCGAGGAAGAGGTTCGTCTTGGACGACTCATCAAGCAAGGTGATCAAATAGCTCGAAAAAAACTTGCAGAAGCAAATCTTCGTCTTGTGGTTTCGATCGCAAAGAAATATATGGGACGAGGTCTCGGTCTTCTTGATCTCATTCAAGAATGAAACGTTGGACTCTTTCGTGCGGTTGATAAATTTGATGCAGAAAAATGATTCAAATTCTCGACTTATGCGACATGGTGGATTCGTCAAGGTGTAACTCGAGCGATTGCTGATCAAGCTCGAACGATCCGAGTACCGGTCCATATGGTTGAGACGATCAATAAGTTCACTCATACGTATCGTCGACTTACTCAGGAACTAGCACGTGAACCACTCATCGAGGAGCTTGCACTTGAGCTTGATATGGATCAGCGAAAGGTTCGTCAGATCATGAGGATATCTCAGGATATCCTCTCACTCGATGCTCCATATGGGAGTGAGGAAGATGCAACACTTGGTGATTTTCTCGAAGATGATAAGTATATGACGCCTGACAAGGCAGCAAACCTTACGCTTCTCAAAGAGAATCTCTATGATATGCTTGATTTTCTCACTCCTCGTGAGCGAAAAATCATCATTATGAGATTCGGACTCGATGGTGGTGAAATTCACACACTCGAAGAAGTTGGAAAAGAGTTTGGTGTCACTCGTGAACGTGTCCGTCAGATTGAGGCAAAAACACTTGAGAAACTCCGAACGCATCCAAATGCTGATAAGATTAAATTCTTTCACTAAGAAAAATCCCCCCATTGCTGGGGGGATTTATTTTTCTCAAAGGCTTGCCGGGCAATAACTTAGGGGCTTGCCACATGATACCAGACAAATAGTAGTATTAATCTCGTATCATGTGTCTTCCTTTCCAAGTATCGACCTACCTTTTACCATTCTTCGTTCCGGACTGAGGATTGGTAGCAAGATTCTGCAGGGATCTCGACGCAGAGAAGTTTTGCATGAGAGTACGATTATAGGGTACTTGTTTGATCGTTCCACCAATAATTTTCTTCTTGTTGCAGGAGCATTAAAGCATATTTTTTACAGGAATGCAAATTTTTTACACTTGTGATTCTAGCTTTTCAATTACGCCTCTTTGAATACAATGTGCACATCTTTTTTCTTTTTGTTATGGCATTTGATTTCTCTCAGCTTTCTGATCTTGATTTGATGGATATCCTCGCTTGTATAGAGCGTGGTGAAGTTACCTCTCAAGAGGTATATCAATACTTCCGAAATCAATCTCAAGAACGTAATCCTCAGTTGAACGCTTTTATTCAAATATACGATCAGCCATCGAACCTTGAGGTAAACGCTGCACTCAAGTGACTCCCTATTGGTATCAAGGATGTTTTTAATGAGCAAGGTCGCCTCACACAAGCAGCGAGTAAGATGCTTGAATGATACAAATCTCCATATACAGCAACGGTCATGAAAAAACTTCTCGATGCTGGTATGAACTCACTCGGAACTCTCAATATGGACGAATTTGCTATGGGTGGTTCAGGTGAGAATAGTTCATTTGGTCCAGCACTCAATCCACATGATACGACTCGTGTACCAGGTGGTTCTTCCTCAGGATCAGCAGTGGCTGTAGCTGCAGGTATGGTGCCAGCTGCTCTTGGTACGGATACAGGTGGATCAATCCGTCAGCCAGCATCTATGTGTGGCGTGGTAGGATTCAAGCCAACCTACGGACGCAACAGTCGCTATGGTGTAATGGCGATGGCATCATCACTCGATACTCCAGGTACCCTGACAAAATCAGTACGTGATGCTTATTTGCTCTATTCACTTATGGCAGGCCATGATCCTCTTGATTCTACAAGTCTCACAAGTCACGTACCACTGGATGCATCGACACTTGAGAATACTTCCCTCGCAGGGAAGAAAGTAGGTGTTCCTGCCGAATATTTTGTTGAAGGTCTCGATGCTGGTGTTCATGCATCTATCGATAAAGCAATCGAGCATATCAGATCACTCGGTGGAGAGATCGTTCCAGTCTCACTTCCTCATACTCAGTACGGAGTGAGCGTCTACTATATTACCATGGCAGCTGAGGTTTCGACGAACATGGCTCGCTATGATGGTATACGATTTGGACACAAGGAGTGAGCTGGGAATGATGTAACACTCAACCGATCAACATGATTTGGTCCAGAGGTACTTCGTCGTATTATGCTCGGATCTCATGTACTCTCTGCTGGTTTCTATGATGCATACTATCATAAAGCAAGTGAAGTTCGAGAGTTGATTCGTCAGGATTTCGAAAAAGCATTCGAACAATGCGATGTGATCGTCGCTCCAGTATCACCATCGGTCGCATGGAAGATAGGGGAGAAGACAAGTGATCCACTCAAGATGTATCTCTCCGATATCTACACGATCCCAGCAAGCCTTGCATGACTCCCAGGTATGTCACTCCCAATCGATCCAGCACTTCCTGAGGAAGGTGGAGACAAGCCACTCCCAGTAGGACTTCAGATTCTTGCCAAGGGTGAGAATGAACTCGAGATATTCTCATTTGCAAGTGCGCTTGAAAAGGTATACAGAAAGTAGGACAGCTGTTATTCTGCAATGTATAAAACCCCCACCTCTGGTGGGGGAAACACCTAGGTTCTACCGTTCCAACATGTACAAGAAAAAAGGTTATGATAGTATCTCTCAAGCAGAGAGTCCCCAGAAGAAGGGTGCTTACTATCATAACCTTTTTTCATTCTTCACTTATGGCTCATACTTCCTTTGATTGTAGCTACCATATAGTACTTTGCCCAAAGTACCGCAAGAAAATTATATATGGAACTTATAAAACTCAACTCTGAAACATTCTCAATGATCTTCTGAGAGAAATGAAAATAGAAAAACTCGAATGACATCTTATGAAAGATCACATTCATCTTCAGCTCAAGATACCACCAAGTCTCTCAGTAGCAAAAGTCATAGGTACTCTTAAATGAAAATCTGCCATACGACTCCATAATAGATATGCACCAAGAAGAACAGCTCTTGGACACAAACACTTTTGGTCACGATGATACTTCGTACGAACAACAGGACTCGATATTGAAATGATCAACAACTACATCCGTAACCAAGAGAAAGAAGATATAATTGAGGATGGTAATCAACTTGATCTTCACTTCTAGTCTCACGCTATCCTAAGTCTCACTATACTTCCCATTCAAGACCCTTCTAGGGTCTCTCTGCTAAAACCCCCTGTTCTACAGGGGGATATTTATTTAGGATTTACATTAAAATTCTTTAGAGAGAAAATGGAGAATAAGAAACTTGTAGACCCTTATTTTAATATGTTTCATATATGAAAAATATTAAGCAACTTCACTTAGAGAAGTATAATAATCTATCAAAATACAAACACACAAATTATCAGCACATTGAAGGTGGAATATATCAGGATTTAATTGACTCTGGTAGTACTAGCTATAGAATTGCGGTATCATTTGAACTCGAAGTTGGTGAAGATATTCAATACCCTCTTGATGATATATTAGTTGATTATTCTCTATATATTTCTGATTTTCTAGAATCAGAAAGTTTAGTAAATGGCGAAATAAAACTTGAGTTAGGAGGTGAACTAAAAGATGTTCAGAAAATAAAAGAAATATTAGGTAAACATGTATTTAATCGAGAATATATTGAAAATGGCGAAATCTACAGAGAGCTGATCGTTGAGTAGTTGTATGTACTATTTATGGTGTTTATTGCTATCATGATAATACCAGTATAAAATATAGTAGAGAAGAATAATAATTCAAAGAGAGAATATCTGACTCACTATACCATTCTCAATATTGGGGATAAAGAGATCAAGATCGATGATGTTGAAATAGTTGATGAGTGTAATATCTTGGGTCTGAAGGAAAGAGATAAAAAGAAGAACAAGATGAGTACATGCAGACAAAAGCACGAGTCATTTGAATGCTTTCCAGAGCGATTTTCTAGTAATGCTTTTCATAGAGGTGAAATATACCCCAGTATTGCATATTTTTTGATTTCATGCAAACATCTGTCATCTCGAGCAAAGTGAGATCAGGTTTACCAATCCATTAAACTTGCATAGAAGCAGTGAATCGGAGATCCCTTTTGCAAGATATTTTCACGGAACTTCTAGTTGAAGGGATTTCTCTCTAGCGTTCGAAATGACAAAAAACTTAGAAAAAAACCACATGTGGTTTTTTTCTAGTAACTTATGCATTTGTTGATGGTGGATTCTGTACTGGTGTATTATTTTGATTAGAAGGTATTGTTGGAGCTACACTTGAATTTGATTCAAGAGGTGTCTGTGACATAGTCTCTGCTCCAGAAGTTGCTATCATCGATTCTACCGTTTGAATTGGTGTTGTTGTTGGAGGAGTTGGAGCTACAAATGGAGTTGTTGCAACAGGACCCTCATGATAACCAACAGTTACACTTGCTTGGTATGGTTGAGTATTTGCTGGCGGAATATAACTTGCTACACAATGACGCTTCACAACAAAGTAATAAACGATTGCAATGACAAGCCCACCTCCAATGAGACCGATACCGACGAGAAGAGCAATCCAGAGAATCTTGTTTGGGATATTATTGGAACAAGCATGAATAAGCATGATGAGCCAAAATACAAAACTTACAAGGCAAAGCACACCAAATACAAGTATTGCCCAAAGTCCCATTTTAAGAAATCCCCAAGCATCTTCTGCGACTTGTGTACAATCAACCGATTTGCCATTTACGCTACAATCTCATAAGGAGGCTCATGAGTTAGTTGCTACAATCAAACGTTCTCATGTTTTACAGTTCGCGGGCACTCAATTAATATAACAGCCTTTTGAAACAGTTGATCAAGTATTTTTCATTTCTTTTTGAGTTCATTGCGATTTTTTAACTCAAGATCAAGTTTGTTGTTTCCCGAACGCACTTTTAGCACAATCAATTTCTATTCCCTCGTTATTCATACATATTGTTCTTCATTTTAAATTCGCAGTGCCCATAGGTGTACCAATTTTATATTGCTCGATAATTTGAGCATTGGTTTTACTAATGGCGTAATCAGAACATGGTAGAAATTCATCTGCATGTCATTGTAATATTTCTTTATGTTCATCAAGAATACTATCTCCTTGTGTTGTATAAAAAGGAAATTGACACCATTCTTGATTATCTTTATCTGTTACGATCCATAAAGATGCTTTTCCACTAGCAAAAATATGATGCGAAAATCATGTAATGATGAACACAAGGAGTGTTCCAAGTGCAAGAAGAATTTTTTTCATAAAAAAGAAGTAAGAAATATAAAATTCTTACCCATCATACTCCTCTTATGCTCGTTCTGTCAAATCTTTCGTTATTCCTTCTTCATTTTCTCTATAATTCCATCACTGACAAGGCTTGCTGTCACCCAACATGATTGAAAGTTGAATCCCCCCGTAATACCATCAATATTGAGGATCTCTCATGCAAAGTAGAGATTTGGAGTGATTTTTGATTCGCAGGTTTTGTTTGATACTTCATCGGTATCGATACCTCATGCTGTGACAAATTCATCTCATGGGCGCCTCTTTGTGAGTGTGATATTGATACTACTTAGAAGGGTATGAATAATGTATTTTCGTTCTTCGCGTGAGACAGTGCTTGCTGTCCGATCAAGATGGATTATTTTCTGGTCTTTCCAGAGAAGCTCGCTGAATCTCTCAGGAAGAGGGATGAGAAGATGGAGAATATTTCCGAGTGTTTTCTTAGGATGCTCGCTGAGAATCTTGATCAATCTTTGCTCGACCTGTTCGAAATTTTCGCTCGTCAGTGCAAGTATGAGCTTGAGAGTATGCTCTGGGGTGATCTCTCGATAGGCGAGTGATGCAGCGAGGGCAAATACTCATGGTCAAGATATCCCAAAATGTGTGAATATCATATCTCCTGTACAAAGAACTTCTTTTTTATCTGATTCTCGAAAGACGACTTTTTTGAGTGCTACTCACTGAAGCAGTAAAAAATCTCCAAAGAGAGGAAGAGTCTCAAAGGAATTGAGAGAGGGGGAGAGTGGTGTGATTGTATGATCCATTGATCGAGCAAATTCATATCCATCACCATTTGAACCAGTGTGTGCATAGGCATTACCACCTGTTGTGAGAACAACAACATCTGCTCATATTTTTTCATTAGTCCCAAAGATGAGCTCGAATTGCTCACCTTGTTGTTTGAGTGATCTGAGGCTCATTTTGGTAGAGAGATTGAGGTGATTGTGAGTGCTAATTGCACACTCGAATACACCAACAATATCACCACTTTTGTTACTCATTGGGAATACTCGTCCATCATCTTCCATGCGGCTCTCAACTCCGTGAAATGCAAAAAATTCGCGTATTTTCTTCGGCGAATATTTTCCGATGCCATATTTGAGAAATTCACTTCCACGAATATATGCCTCAAGAATGTGTGATTTTTCCTCTCTTCCTGTTGTAAAATTACACCTCCCTCCTCAGGAGATACGGATCTTTTTTCCGATCTCTGAATTTTTCTCGTAAATAGTTATATTTGCTTGATGTTCACCCAGTGATTCAGCAAGTCTGAGTCCACACATGAGTCCAGCTGCCCCTGCACCTATAATTGCTATCTCAGTTTTTCTATTTTCCATATCTTCCTCGTTTGTAGTCCCATGCTTTTGTTTCCTGATTATAAAAATAGATTACCTCGAGATTATCATCTCCATCTTGTTGAAAATCTTTCGGCAAATAAAGGATTCATTTCTTTTTCAAGAGATCCTGAGCGTCACGAGCATGTTCCTGATGTTTTTGAAAATAGATATCATCATAGTGCTCGATATAGGCAAGATTGACCTCTCGTGTTGCTTTTCCTATCGATGAGAGACATGTATTATTCATGATATTATCCTTTGTATTTGCATCGTTTTTAAGGGTTTCTTTTGTGATCTGTCCGTAGAGTTTGTTGACTGCTTGTATGAAGCTTGGATTTGTTACAGCAGATTCAAAATCTCCTCATCCGAGAATATCTCGCATTTGTTTGATCCCATCACTGCAGAGCGAATCTTCTTTCTTATCATTTCCAGCAAGTGATAAGAAAAGTGCGATTGATTTTTGTCTTTCTCCTCATTTTCCTGACATGATAGCGTACATATTTCGTGCAAATTCTGGAGCGTCATCTTGCGTTGTTGCTATTTTGTAATATTCTGCTGATTTTGCTGGGTTGTTTTCATTAAAATAATACACATATCCCATATAGTAGGGGATCATGCCATTGCTACACGGATTTCTCAACTCTTTCTTCTCAAGAAGATCTTGAAGATTTGATGTTTGTTCGATCTTTTTGAGTTTCTCTGGGTCACAAGATTGAGACATCATTTTTTCTCCAAGATTGATAGCAGACTTTCGTTGTGAATTTACATCATCATCCGAGTAGGTTTCATAGAGTTTATTACTATCAGGGAGGAGTATGAGCGATACTTCGACTGGATAGCTGAATTTTGGAGAGAGATCCGTGATAAGATCCACAATGCGCGCCATATATTTCTTGTAATCTGCCTGAATGACATTCCCACCAATATATTGGATGAGACCGATCCAATAGAGATCCGCAATGGTCTCACGAGCCCCGAATGAAAAAAGACGAGTTTGATCGCTTGCAAAGAGAAACTCTGGATGCTCTACTTTTTCATACTTGATCGCCGTGACATATTTGTACGCCATATTATTCGCAAAATAGATACTTGGAAAATAAAGCGCAAATAAGAGAACAGAGCTAAGAATCCCGAGAGAGATAGGTTTCCAGATTTTTTTGAATATTTTTTTGAGAGATGACGACATAGAAAAAGCTATTGAATGCTGATAGAAAGAGTCCGAAAATATGCGGTAGTATAGTGATTTTTTACTTTTTCCCAAGATTTCAATGTTTCTACCATTTTATTTTGTCCATACCTCTTTTCTTGAGTTCTGCATTGATCTGACTGAATGGTTTTGACCCGAGGAATCATCGATGTGCTGAGAGGGGGCTTGGGTGTGGTGACTCGATAATACAATGCTTCGAAGTATCAATGAGTTTTTTCTTACTCTGTGCGAATGATCACCAGAGTACAAATATGACAAATTCTTTGTCTTTAGATATTCTTTGAATGACAAAATCCGTGAATGCTCACCAACCAAGATGTTGATGGCTCGCAGCTTCTCAGAGCTTGACCGTGAGCATAGCATTCAGAAGGAGTACTCATTGGCTCGCCCAATCACTCAGATCACCATAGATTCGCTTGACTTGCAGGTCGCTCTCGAGCTCTTTGTAGATATTTCTGAGGCTTGGTGGCAATACCTGATCTTCACGAACACTAAAAGCGAGTCCATTTGCAACTCATGGAGTGTGATAGGGGTCTTGTCCGAGGATGACAACTTTGATCTGATCAAACGGGGTGAGTTCGAGTGCTCGGTAGATTTGATGTTTTGGTGGTGCAAATCCTCACGCTGAGAGTTCATTATTTGCAGATTCTTTGAGGATTTTTCACTCAGTTGATTCCCAAAAAGGAGAAAGGATATCGCTCCAGAGCATATTTGAAAAGTTATAGGGTGATTATAGGGATTTTTTCTTAAATTATAAACTATAGTTGTACAATGAAGGGTGAATATGCTTTTAAATTACTTTTTGCTCACATAAAAAAGTGTTAGCTGTTTAGCTAACACTTTGTATTTGGACTGGATTCTACTTAGTTCCATAAGCTAATTCATTAATTGACGTACCACATTCAAGAATTTTTCAGTTACTTCGTAGTGGTCACCTTTTTTTACCAGGTAACTAGGCTCCAAGTGTGTAGAAGTATTCCAGACAGGTTTTCCACCATTCACTAAAGCTTCTAAAACTCCTTTTTCAGCGTCAGTAACTTTATGAGTGCAGTGTTCCTCGTAATCCTCCCAAGTAAAAAGTGTCCATTTTTCTGGATTCATTTTACGCTGTACGAAGCAGATATTCCGAGCAACCACCTCTGTTTCGGTGTTACGCCACTCAGACCCCATAAAACTTATTTTTGCTGTTGCTAGAGGAACGATGGAAATGTTCATTTTTGAATCTCCGAGGTTTTGTAGAAGAGTGCATCTTTGTAATAGTGAGAAACTACTCTTTTTATTAGAAGACAATCTCTCAGTTATTTACTTTGATATTATAAATCAATTCTTTTAAAAGTCAATATAAAGAACGAAAAAATAATTTGAAAGAAAAACTCAATTTCTACAAACTCTTGTACCTTTGATATATGGAGTCTTTATGACAAAATCTACTTTCCAGCATGATGTAATACTTGAGTTTTATAGAATCGTGCATAAGCATTCTTTCCTTCTGCAAGGAGCTCACTGTGACTTCCATGATGAGTAATTTTATGGTGCTCGAGACAATATATCTCATCAGCTCGTGAGATGGTGCTCATACGATGTGTAATGAATATGATAATTTTCTCAGATTTCTTCTCAAGTAATTTGTTCATCACAAGGATTTCATTCTCTGCGTCGAGCTGATTGGTGCCCTCGTCCATTATAACGATCGGTCGGTCTTGGAAGAGAAGTCGAATAAAAGCTATAATTTGTTGTTCTCATCATGAAAATTCGATATCATCTCCAAGCATAGCATCGAGTCATGCAGGAAGTTTCTCTATTTTGTTTTTGAGTCCAAACTCTTCAAGTAACTCATAGATAATGTCATCGGTCACTTCTTTTGTTACTCAAAAGAGAATTTCTTGACGAATATTCGCTCACCACCGAAGTGAGAATGGTACTTGTGAAAGGAAAGCAACTTGCTCTGAATAGTAGGTGGTCTTCCAATCCCTTGTATCTCGATCATTGATACTGATGGTTCCGCTATAGTCTCGATAAAATCATGCAAGTAAGTGCATCATAGTCGTTTTCCCTGCTCCATTTTTTCCGACTATTCCATAGATTTTTCATCGCTCAAAAGATAGAGAAATATCTTTGAGAATAGTCTTCGCTTCTAGTGGTGCACTTGCTTCTGTTATGAATTTTTGAATATTTGTATTTTCCCATGTTTTTTCTGCAATACTCATAGATCAGAAGTATTTTTCGACGATCTCGAGATATTCTCTCTCATATTCCTGCATGATAGGGTATCTAAAATCCATATTTTGAAATCTGATGTTCGAAATGGAGATATGATCTTTTTTTCAATATGTTCCAATAGGTTTAAACATTTTTATAAAAAGATCGAGTGTGCTGAGATGAAATTTTGTATCTCGATATTTCGTCTTCACGCTAAGGATTTTTGAGAGAATTCTTCAAGCGTTGTTGGAATATCAGGTTACAAGTGCCACCATACCGATAGATTGTGTCCCTTGAAACACTGCATACCCAACGATACATTTGATCGTAACTTCACCGATGGATGAGCTGAGAAACTGAAGAATATTAGTGATAATGCCGACATATTCCCCTTTTTGTTTGTGATTTCGATGATGATCGAGAATTTCTTTATATTCTCGTAGTGTTGTCTGCATTGCCCCATTTGCTGCCATTTCCCCAAAATTTCTTAAAAAGAGTTTTTGATAGTAGTAGAGCTTTCGTCCAAGTCATAATTGCCAAGAAATACTATGTTTTTTATCATAGTTCACACTAAAAGTATCGATAGTATGTTGGATGACAGCTGTGACAACAATAACAATAAGAAGTCTGATATCAAAATACGCAAATACGGCTGTAATACCTATGCTAGAAATAAGAGTGGTGAGAATCTCTTTTGGTCCGTGGAGAAATTTTTTCCAAAGACTGGAAAAAGCCGATTCAATGTTCTCTCGTAAATAATGAAATCGTGAGTTGAGAGTTCTACCAACCTCAACTTCCTGCATATGAGTAAAGAGATCGATTTGCAATTCATTTTCCATCATTTCTTCTTTTTTATTGATAATAATCTTAAGGATTCACTCAAGCACTTCATCTACGAATTTCACGACAAGCAGAACAATAAGAATAACAACAAACATAAAAAACGGAGAATCACTGAGTTGTGGGAAGATACTGAATCCACTTCTTGCTAGTTGATCAGTTTCATATTTCAGGAGAAGTGGGGTTGCAAGACTGGCAAAACCTGATATGACCGCACCGACAATCATCAAGGCAAATATATTTTTGTGTCTTTTGATGGTCGGAAGATAGAGGTTGATAATTTCTTTTGGAATCATAGTTGTTTATTATAGTGAAATTATAGTGATAACTTTTGTATTTACCTCATAAAAAAGAATCGGCTTTTGTACACAATCAATATAATTCTTCTTGATTTGTCTAAGGAAATAACTTAAATGCTTGACTTATACATGCTAATTATAATGTTGACATATGATTTCAAAAGAACATTTTGACTATATCAAAGATAAGTATGGTGAGTTTGCGAGTTGGGCAGTTTGGTTAAATGAGGATAAAAAACCAAAATCTAATATTGGAGAAATGGGTATCTTTGACCTAAAGATAAATCCTAATTTACTTGATATCCTGAATCCAGAAGTTGTAATGGTTGGACTTAATTTTTCTCGGCAAATTGAGCGGGTTGATTTTGTAAATTTTCATGACAAAAGGTCTCAGTGACAGGACTATAAAATTCGCTATGCATTTCGTGACACTCCATATTATGGAGCATATATGACTGATATAATAAAAGATTTTGAAGAAAAGGTTTCAGGTAACGTGCTAAACTACTTAAAGAAAAATAAAGATTTTGAGATACAAAACGTAGTCCTCTTTGAAGAGGAAATTAAAGATCTCAAATGCAACGACCCTTTAATTATCGCTTTTGGTAATATAACATATGATATCTTGCAAAAGCATTTCGGTGAGAGATATAGAATTAAGAAGGTAATGCATTACAGCCAACAGATTGGCAAAGAAAATTATAAGAAATCTGTCTGGAAGGATTTATTTGATATAGATCTATGATAATTTCTTGAAAATATAAGCATTAAAAAATTCCCGAAATCGGGAATTTTTTAATGCTTTGCATCTTTCAGCTTGAGTTCAACTCGCTTTCGAAGCTTCTTGTCATACTTCTTGATTACAGGAAGTTCTTTCCCAGTAAAATTTTTCTTGTTGATCGTGGTTGTGGTGACAAGCATCCCAGATTCTTTTGAGAACCCCCACATAATCGTTCGCTTACTTTTTGACATACAGTTATAGAAAAACAATGCGAGCATTATATACAAAAGGGGAAATACTCAAATCTTTTTGAAAAATCGACTTTCTCACTAGTATAAAAGCAATGCGAAAAGTATTTTTCGATGGTTTTCTGTTTCTTTTTATTCTTGTATTGTTTGATATGTTTATTGATGAAGTTTCCCTGAAGTTTATAGCAGGAAAAGGTGGTGATGGAGCAGTGTCATGGCGTCGTGAGAAATGTATTCCGAATGGTGGACCTTATGGAGGAAGTGGGTGAAAAGGGGGTGATGTTATCCTTCAAGCATCCCCACATGAGAGTACACTTTCTGATTTTCGTCATCTGACCACGATTCGTGCACAGGATGGTGAGCGTGGTGGCACCAAGGAAATGACAGGTGCAGGTGGTGAAGATCGGATTGTTCTGGTGCCGGTAGGAACACAAGTCCGACTCAAAGATACGAATGAGATTATCTGTGATCTTGTCCGTACTGGGCAGACATTTAATCTCTGTCGTGGTGGTCGTGGTGGTTATGGAAATGCGCATTTTACAGCAGCGGTTCGTCAGGCACCCAGTTTTGCAGAGCTCTGAGATGCTGGCGAACAGAAAATAGTAGTAATGGAGCTCAAGCTCGTTGCTGATGTAGGTATTGTCGGTCTTCCAAATGCTGGAAAATCTACCTTCATCTCTCAGGTGACAAATGTCCGCCCAAAGATCGCGGACTATCCTTTTACCACTCTCATTCCGAATCTTGGAGTGATGGATCACAAGGGTGAGTCGCTCGTGTTGGAAGATGCTCCAGGGTTGATCGAGTGAGCAAGCGAGGGAAAATGACTTGGCCTCCAATTTCTCAAACATCTTGACCGCACTCGTTTTCTCCTCCATCTTGTTGATATCACCTTTGGTGCAGAAGAGGCGTATAAGAATTATCATTTGATTAGGAACGAGATTGAAAAGTACAGTGCTGATATGGCTGAGAAGACAGAATATCTCGTATTTAGTAAGCTTGATACACTTACCCCCGAAGATCGATTAATTGAAGAACCAAAACTCCGAGAGCTCTTTGGTGATCGAGAATTTCTCGTCTTTTCCGCACTCTCTCATGAGAATCTCGATATCTTGCGTGATAGACTCTTGGAACTCTATCATTCTCTCCCAAGCACTCTCTGAGAAGAAATACAAGAGTGAGATGATGCAAATGAAACAGTCTTTGATTTCAAAAAAATTGAGACAGATCCAAATACAGCCAAACTAATACAAGAATCTCCAGGCATATTTCGTGTAAAAGGGGAACGTATCGAGCAAATTGTTCGTATGACGCCTATGTCGAATCGTGAGGCAATTGAACGAATTTGGGATATCCTCGACAAGATTCATATCCTATCAAAAGTTGAAGCAAGATTGCAAGAGAATCTTGGTATTAATCCAGATGACGTGAAAATATATATAGGAGAACAGGTTTTTCATTATGAACAAGTAAGATTTCGCAAGAGCTTTCACCGTTAGAGCATATTGATTTGCGATACAAAAATTTTGCTTATAATCTCTGCAACTTTTATTCCATTTGAATTTATGGCAAATATTACTCAAGGGGACTATACGTTTGTGGTAAGTGATGCGATCCAGTCACAATACCCTGAACTCGTAAAACTGGTTCTCGGTAGTCAATCACTCGACAATACGCAAAAGCAGTATTGGTTCGATATTCTTCCATCGATGAGTGATGATCAGATCGATCGACTCTTTGATATACTTGACACGGAAAAGCGTAAACTCGAAGAGCTTGATGCAAAATATGAGGAAGAAGTACGAGAAATCAATGAAAAACATTTTATCGAGTGGCAAACTCTCAAAGCAAAGGAGCAGAAAGATGCTATACAAACTCAAGAAAAAAACGATAAGCAGGCGAGTGGTGATGCTGCAGAAGATGCGATCAATCTTCTCAATAATCTCTAATTTTTCCTATGCGATTTGCGTTTTATCGACAGCAAAAGCATATTACAGCACATCTTGATAGATTTGCTTTTTCGAGCGATGGTGAGATATTTCTCTATTCATATACGACATCGAAAGAGTTGCTTGATCAGATGAGATCTTTTCTCTCTTCGAATGTTTCTCTTTTCTCTCATCCAGGACGGAGTCTTCATGAGAGCTTTTCATGCATGCTTGATAAACTTAATGCCTGACTCAAACTTCCAGATTTCCGATTGCACTTAACAGGACAACAACATTTCTTGATCTATGTACATAGAGGAAATGAGATACATTTTTCTGTTATGGGAACTATCTATGCTTCCTACCTTTCTTACGGAAAAATTGTAGGCCTTTCTGAGGGTATGTGTACAGGTGGTTATGAATTTGGATATATTTCTTCCTGAGAGGTTAATGAACATGCGATATTTTTTGTTTCACACAGACAATTACAAGGACGTCTCATTGAGGCGGATCTTGTAGCAATATCTGAGTCTCAGGATGAAGATATACTCTACCAAAACATAGAGTATATCTGGAATGAGCATACTTTGGGTGAGGGTGCTTTATGAGCATTTCTCCTCGATCCTCAAAATATACATGATACGCATACTCAGGAAAACAGTATGTATGAAAATTTTTCAAAATCATTGACTACGAGTCTTCGTGTGATTTTTGATAAAATGATATGATATCTGAAAAAATATCCATATTTCATGTTTGATCGAAAAAGAAAAGTTATCTTTTTTCTTTTTGGTGTGGTACTTTCCTGTGTTTTATTATTCGTGGTACTTTCAAGTTTGATCCGTGTGGTAACGACTTCTGTCACTCAAGATGATGCAACTCGTCAACTTCTTGATATCCGTAATCATCTTGAAGAGGCAACACGGTATTCCATTGATAGAGAAGTATTCACTCAGCATATTAAGAAAGCAGAAGAGGGACTCGCAAGTCTGGAATCAAGTCAGTTTTTTCTCCAAGATAGAATCAAACTTACACAGGATATTGATATTCTAAAAAAACAGGTAAACGGTGTGATATCCATTTCTCCATCAGCTGATTCGCAGTGGTATACACTTCCAGCATCAAAAGACAATATTATAGGAGTCTACGAAATGGGGCAAAAATTTGTTATTGTTACTAATACATCTATTATCGATGGAATTAATGGTGAGCAAAAACCTGTAACATCCATTCCACTACCTCCTTGAGAAGAGGCAATTGATGCAACAAAATCAGATGACGGCTCGCTCTATATTCTTCTCAAGAGTTTGCGAGTTGCTCGCTACACAAAAGGTGAAATAAAAACCGTGAGTATTGTATCCGTAGCGTGATCAACGCCCCCTCTATGGGAAAAAGCAAAGAAGATTAAGTCATTTATAGGGAATATATATCTTCTCTCAGAAGATGGTGCAAATATTTATCGCTATAGACCCGTTGTATCATCATTTTCTTCTCGCTCTGATTCTCTCCTTTCAAATGTCGTGTCACCTTATATGGTACAGGACTTCTCTTTGGACGGATCAATCTATCTTTTGCGATCGAATGCATCAATTGAGAAAATTACAACAGGAGCGAATATGAATAGAAAGACACTTTTATATAAAAATCTTCCAGCAAACACACTTCCTATACAAGTTGATCAGCATAACTCACGTCTGATTCTAAGTCAAAATTCAAAGTATATATTTATCATATCTAATGGCGATGTTATGGTATTCCGGCCGAATACACTCACGTCATCGAGTCAGAGTGAGCTATGATATCTTGGAACGATCGATATTTCCGATGAAGATATTGTTGATCTTTCTCCTACAAGTGATTCTGTATTTATGATACTCACCAAGAAAAAATTTTATCGATTGGAATTTCAGTTGACCGATGATAAAATTCTTCCTCGTTAGTTCATTGTATGTTTGATAGAACCTTTCATGCAATCATACTCAAGATCCATAGACAGTCTCGTAGTGAGAAGAGAGTGCTTATTTCTCTCCTCACTCAAGAGTATGGAATAGTTGATATCTTCTGTCCTGGCTCTGATCTGAAAAAATTTTGATGTGACATTGGCGTGATGATTTGTATAAAACAAAGGAAAAACTCAAACGGTTATTCCTATACTATCGAATACGTTGGTCAGACATTTGCTCGTATGAAATGTGATTACCATCAAATTTCAGTACTCCTTGCTTGGTTTGCACTCATTCACAAAGCTCTTGTAAAAGGAGAACGAGCGGATACTATTTATCACGATATTACCACTTTGTATTCCTATATTGATGGAAACGCAATCAATTTTCAGAGGGCGATATTCTTTTGCTATCTTCGCTTGAGTTATCTTGTATGAATACTCAGGCATAATGGCGAGAGGAATAATATCGGAGTAGTTCTTCTGATGAAAATTGTACCATTTCTTTCGAATTCATCGCTCACTGAACTTATGCAAATTCATGGCATTACTCATGAACACCAAGAGTCTGTATATCGTATCATAACCCCACAATTCTATGAGTTTATTCGCTAGTTTGCCACAAGGTCTTATATTCATGATAATGAGTTTTGTATTTTTGTATTGAGCTATTTTTGGGAGTTTCTCTTCGGTTCTTGTGAGTAGAATCCGCACCAAGAAGAAATGAATATTCTTTGGACGAAGTGCATGCCCCGATTGCGGACATAATCTCCATTTTTTTGACCTCTTCCCCATTTTTTCATACATATTTCTTTGAGCAAAGTGTCGCTATTGCCACAAAAAAATACCTATTACTTATTTTCTTCTTGAAGTCTTTGGGGGAGTATTGGCAATTATTTTTGCTTATGCTATTTTGGTTCGCTCAGAAAACACTCAAGAATTAATTCTTGGATCGATCATAGCTATTTGAGCGATTATTACGATGCTCACTTATACGCTCTATGACTACCTCTATTTGGAGATTCCTGATGAAGTTTTGATACCCGCCATTCTTTTTCTTGTTGGTTCACTCATAGTATCAACTCATATTCTCCATATTGATTGGATTTATCATATACCCATGAATTTTCCCTATGATAGCGCTCTTGCAAATGGGGTTCTAGGTGCGCTCGTGATTTTTGTATTTTTTATGGTGCAGATTTTGGTTTCTGGTGGTAAATGGATGTGATGATGAGATCTGAGAATTGCCCTCTTTCTTGGCCTTCTTCTTGGATTCAAGTCAACTCTTATTGCACTTTTCTTTGCTTATATTTCAGGAAGTATTATAGGAATCATACTGATGTTAACAGTAAAAAAATCCACACAATCACAGATTCCATTTTGACCATTTTTGACCATTGGAATAGCTTGTGCTCTACTTTTTAGCCCGATGATTGTACCAATGTTTCTTTCCAGTTCACTATAAGGAGTGGGCGTCAAGTTGATTTGTTGATAAATCCGCAAGTCTATACTATAATTCTTCTTGAATTACCCTTTCTTCATTATGTCACACCAAAATAAGCAAATAGAAGCCGTCTATGAATTGCTGATGTCTTCACAAAAATCTCTTGATAATGCTATGAAGCTCCTAGAGGATATTGTTGGAAAATCATCAGTATCTGATATAAAAAATAAGACTCCAAAGATATCAGCAAAAGGACTTACAAGTTATTCTGATAAGGATAGTAAAATCGTCGAAGGTGTTTTTACGGGCGAAAGTATGCTCTCAGCAGACGGTAATATATATCCTGTTCCGCATAATTATGCTTGCAAATCCCATATCGTACAAGGATCAAAACTTAAAGCAACCATCGACCCAAGTGGTAAAATACTCTATAAAATCATCGTTGAAATACCATATGAAAATAAAAAAGGTATTGTAGTCGAATCAAATGGGCGATATCAAGTTATTGCGGATGGAAAAAGTTACCATGTACTCCCATCGGCCATCACCTTTTTGAAAGCGTGAGTTGGTGATATGATATCTATACGTATACCGGCTGGCAAAGATGCTACTTATGGTGCCCCAGATATGCTTATTCCAAAGGAGGCGAAAGTTTAGGATTGATGTTTAATTGAGGAAAAAGCGCAGAATAAAAGCAGAATTTACTTGCAAAAGAAAAGAGTCTTGGTACAATCAAGACTCTTTTCTTTTAGTGCAATGGTTCAACGACGCAGATGAGATGCCCGTGGGTATTCGTACACAAATGACACTTCGTCTGGAGTTTTATTTTTCCTCGGTGACCCTCGAGTGAAACTATTAGGTATTTTTTTCGCGACCATCCTTGTGCTCTTTGGGATATATCGCTTTTTTTTCGCGTCAAGTGATGATGGCTCAATTATACAATCTTCATCACCCATTGTTGCTCTCAAAAGTGCAACGGGATCAGCAACTATTATTGATGCAAAAGGTGGAGTTCGTGATATAAATCAATCTGCAACACCTTTTCTTTCACAAGATGGTATTCTCAAGGTTTCCCAATGACTTGTGACGCTCAGTGGTACTGGTGTAAAAATTATTCTTGATCGATCATCTGAAATTGACTACCAAAGAAATGATGACACAAAAATAAATCAGTTCGATCTCAAGAGTGGAAATGCATGGGTTGAGCTATCTACCATACGATCCGAAGTTTTTGCACTCAAGAATTTTCAGATTATGAGTAGTGCTGACGATAGTGTGCTTATGCTCACTCAAAATGGTATATCGAGTACTGTTGCTGTACTGCAGTGAAAAGTTTCTCTTTCTACAAAAGTTGCATCACTGACAATTTCAGCTGGAGATATGGCAACACTCTTCGCACAGGATAGTGAAAAGCCTGATTTGAGTGATCGGATACAACCTATTTCTGATGCGCTCAAATCGAGTAGCTTAGCTCTTTCTCAAGGGATAGATGACTTTATTCAAGCTATTGCCATGAGGTCATGAGTTTCATCAGGTACAACTCTTGCTTCTGACAATACTATTGTTTCTCTCGATAATAATTGAGCATCAATTCCATCTTCATCAGGTGCAGTAATTTTTTGAAAATATCTTGAAATTACTTCTCCAAAAGATGGATCAACAGTGAACAAAAATACAATAGTTGTGACATGAAAAATATATTCAGATAGCATTACGAAAGTACTTATTAATGAAAAACAAGCTATTATTGGCAAGGAAGCAACCTTTTCCCTTGCAGATGTACCACTTGGATCACTTCAAAACACGATTCTCTATAAAGCTTTGAATGCTCAAGGAAAAATTCTCGATAGTGGTTATATTACAGTAAAAAATCCAACTGGAATAGCACCGGTAACAACAACCACACAATCGAATAACTTTCTCCTTGCAAATGAGAAGCTCTACTACATAACAGAGCCAAAAGCGAATCCATATCAAACAACAGAAAAACAGGTTACCATACGAGGTGTAGTACCAAAATGAAAGGTAAAATCTATACAGGTGAATGGTTATACGCTCAAGCAATTTCTGCCATATTCAACGACTTGGAAATATACAGCATCGAAAGATGGTGGAAATATGGGAAGTGACCTCAACCTCTATCATATCGTCTACTATGGTATGAACGGTGAGAATCTTGGGTCTACTCTCTATTCTATAGTTCTTGCGGACAATGAAACCTCTCAAACACAAGTCGCCACTGGATCATCACGTTAATTCATTTTATTTTCGCTCATCCCAGTGACTTACACTTATCGAGGTAATGGTGGTTATTGTGGTGGTAACAGCTGGTATTGTATGAGCGTTTGGTGTTCTCTCAAGTGGACAAAAACTCGCTGCAACTACAACTGATCGAGTACAGGCAATCAATTTTGCTCGAGAGGGGGTTGAGGCAGTTAAGAATATTCGTGACACCAATTATGCTCAATACCCAGCAAATCCAAGTGATTGTTGGATCGTGAAAGACTATGATTGTGGGTGAGTAAAATATGAAACCGGATCGTATGTGCTTGCTCGCAAAGATTTTTTGATCTGATGAACAAAGATTTGTGATCACTGTTGGTATCTTTCTGGAACAACCACTTCTCCAAATCTTGCAACGAAACCAGATAGTTCAGCTTGGAATACCTACGGGTCGACATATGCACTCGAGTTAGATGGAAGTGGGTATACCATAACTTGATCAACATCCTCATGAAAACCTATATGTCGAAATAGTACCAATACGGGATGTTTAACACAATTTACCAGAGAAATTGCTCTCAAACGAGTCGAGAATGATACTATTGAATTTTCATCTTATGTTCGTTGGCGTGATGCAAATGGAACTATTATGACGGTGGAGCTTCCAATGACCCTCAAAAATTGGCGTACGAAATTCTAAATATTTTTCTTATTTTATGCAAGTACGAGACCTTACCATTCAATATGGAAATAGAATCATTCTTGAACATATTTCTCTCGATATTCCCAAGGGAGATTTTGTTTTTTTGATTGGAGCATCGGGTTCATGAAAAACAAGTTTTGTAAATACCCTTATCGGATCGATTATTCCAAAGGGTGGTGAAATTATTTCGGATAATAAAGGAAAAATTAATCTTCTCTCCAAGAAATCGCTTCAGGATTATCGAAGAACTATTGGCGTTATTTTTCAAGACTACAAACTACTTCCTCGTAAGACGGTTGAAGAAAATGTATCCTTTGCACTTGAAGTGAGTGGCTACACAAACCGTGAAATCCAAGAACGTCTATCAGTGGTGCTCACAAAGGTGGGTCTTATCCATAAGCGAAAAGCTTTTGTAGAAGAGCTTTCTGGCGGAGAACAGCAGCGTGTAGCTATTGCACGAGCACTCATCCATGATCCACAGATGATTATTGCTGATGAACCAACAGGAAATCTTGATCCTGAAAATGCTCTCGATGTTATGTCTCTTCTTGAGGAACTTCATCATCAAGGAAAAACATTGATTATTGCAACACACGATGATAGAATCGTTGATCGCATGAGCAAACGAGTGATTGCTTTTGGAAATGGATGAATTCTTTTTGATCGAATTGGATGATATGCAACAAAATAGAAATGAGGCACATAATTTTTTTCGCAAGAGTCTCTGGCTCTATTTTTTTACGTTCCTTGCAGCTCCTCTAGGGTATTTCATCAAAATTATTATTACGAATGGTCTCTCAGTTGCTGACGTTGGCCTTATATATTGAGTACTATCTCTCATTCTCTTGTTATCAACATACAATGATCTTGGCTTGACGGAAGCCCTCAATTATTATCTCCCTAGATATAGACTTGAAGGTGAAGCTGGGATAAAACGTACCAAGACACTGCTTCTTGTTACTTTTATTGCGCAACTCACATCAGCAACTCTTATCACGCTCTGACTCTATTTTTCACGAGATTTTCTCTCTTTGCATCTCTTTCATACGTCGGATGCAGCAAACGTTATTATCGGATTTATCCCATACTTTTTTTTGGTGAATATCTTTCAGATGACAACAACAATGTTTATGTCGTATGAGGAGCCAAAATATCCAAAACTTGCTGAGTTTCTTCGTCAGTTCACGAGCCTCATGATACTAGTATGGCTTTTTTTTGGTGGTCATGCCCATATAGCGAGTGTGCTTTGGTCTTTTAATATAGGACTTCTAATAGGTACTTGTATATTATTTATACTTGCATTTCGATCTTATACCTCGACTCTTCTCTCTGTTACAGGTATATCTCGGGATATGTCTGAGTATCGTGAAATATCGAGATATGCTCTTTGGGTGCTCTTCACGGCAAATGTCGGAGTAGTACTTTCACAGATTGATATGCAGATCATCACTGCATATCTTGGCACTGAATCAGCAGGTTATTACAGTATGTATTTATCCCTGATATCTATCCCTTTTCTCATTACGGGACCTATCTTTGGTCTCTATCTTCCTATGCTTGCGCGCTACTTTAAAGCATGAAATAATATTGGTGTGCAAAATTTGTATACGTTTTTTCTCACCTATCTTTCGGTCTTTGCTCTTTGGGCGAGTGTATATTTATTCGTGTTCTCGAAAGATCTTGCTGTTGCTTTTTTCGGAGAGAAGTTTGCTTTTTCGGGTGATATACTCCGTATCAGTGTGCCATTTCTTGTTGTGAATCTTCTTCTTCAACTTGATTTCAATAGTCTTGCGAGTATCGGACAAATCAAAGTACGAGCAAAGGCTCTTGTGATTTGACTCATTTGTAATATACCACTCACGCTCACTATGATTCCGATGTTTGGGGTTCAGGGCGCTGCCTTAGCTGTTGGTCTTTCTTGGATAGCGATAGCTTTCGTTGCACATCGTGCTATTCCTTTTGAGTCACGATCTCCTGATTGGAAAGTCATTATGAAAACATCTATTGGGATCAGCAGTCTTCTTCTGGTTCTGCTTCCCATCCTCTGGTATCAAAGTATATGAGATATAAGCACATGAAATATTCGATGAGATGCAATACTTTCTCTTGGATTTGGAGCGCTCTTGTTTATACTCATGTTCGTTTTGTTTCATCATCGGGAATTTCGTTCCATTGCTTCGTTGATTCGTCAAGGAAAGCAACAAGAATAAAACCTATTTTTCCACTGATTTTCTTTCTATGATTCTCACTCCACTTCGTTCCATTTTTCTCGCTCTTTTCTGATGCGTATTTGGATTTTGGGTTTATTCGTCAATTGCTGTTTATTTTGCTGCAAAAGTCTATCCATCACATTCACCCGAGTCTATCCAGGGTTTTGGTTGGGTACTTGCACTGGTAGCTCTCTGATTTGTTCTATATTCAGCGTGGAGCCAAAGTAGAACGATACGTTATACTCATTCGATTCTGAGCGTTTTTGGAGTTTTTCTCCTCATTCATCTTCTGATTGCATTTGCTTACACTTCCACACAGTCAGCAAATCTTGCGAATATTTTTTGAGCTTGATCTGGCGTATTTGGTATTGCTGTTGGTATTTTTGCAAAAAGTGTAGGCTTTATGATGCTTCCTCTCTGTTTTTTGTGAATATTCTATACAGTTGGAGCAAACGCAAATTCGATCGTATGACTTAAGGTCGGATCACAAGTTAGTCTCTCCGTCTTTCGCCTGCTTTCTGTGATGCTGTGAGCGGCACTATACATTATTTTACTCAATATTCTTGGAGCGTTTGGTATTTTTCAAGTGTCCGTTGTTTTGATAGCTACGCTCGTATTTGCCCTCATTGGTGCTACTCAGTATGGTAATCTTCTCAGAATCATAGTTGAAAAAGAGGCAATAGAATCAAAAAGTAGCATTCTCTCTTCTATTGTTGCTCAGCTCTTTGTGCTTGCATTGATGATTTTCTTCTCATCAAATATTCTCTCCATCCTTCGTCCCATGCCGATAGGTTGGGATGATCTTGGTGTTTATATGAACTTTCCTCGTCTGATCGCTCTCTCTGGTGAGAGCGGATGAATGGGGCTTATTGCTTGGCAACATTTTACATCGATTGGGTTTCTTCTGGGAAGTCCGACACAGGCATTTTTCCTCTCGGAGCTTGGTGGTATTCTCCTTGTGATTGCTTGTATTCTCGGAGTACGATCAATTGCAGATGCACATATATCAAAACATTCATTTTGGCCTTTTGTAGTCGCAACATCTATGGTGAGCCTACCGATGATTGTCTTTCATCTTGCGAAGGATATGAAAGTAGACCCTGCACTTTTTGGTATATCTGTTGGTGCTTTCGTGGCTCTTATGAGCGCTCTGCGAATTGATCGATCAAAACAAGGGGTTGTTGATACACAAGATCATCCATTTTTAGCTCAAATAGCTTGCTACATTCCGTCGCTGAACCCTCAGTCATTTGTATTGATCATCATAGCTGGTATTCTCACATGAGTTGCTTTTGCTATTAAGATGACAACGTTGATGCTCTTGATTGCAGCGTTTGCGATGATCTTTTTTCGCTATGCGAAATATCTTGGACTCGCAGTATATACATCACTTTTTCTTTGAATCTTTACCATTGGAAAACTCTGGTCAATCATGAATGTTGATTTTCTTTCCAATCTTCAAAATCCTCGAATGATTGTTGGAGGCGCGTTTCTGGCTATTGCGACCGCATTGATCATTGGGACTCTGTATTCAAAACAGTATTTTCTTCGAATTAAAAATGCTTTCCTTGTTTCCATAGTATTCGGTATTTCTTTTGTTCTCGCTCTCTCTCCATGGCTTATCAAGAATATATTTGAAATATATTCTCATCCAAATGGTCTAGCTCCTCAGTTCACGGAAATTCTTTCGGGTCGATGAAATTATTTTGCTCCTGAGTGGAAAAAAGTATATTCCGAGAACGAGCTTGCCAATAAAGAAGCAGAGCAAAAAACAAATCTTACGAGTCAGTCGGGTCAAACAACCAATGAAGATTTTGGCCGATATTTCGGATATGAGTCATGACTCAATAATGCGCTCAAGCTTCCACTCAACCTCACAACACAGATCAATCAATCAGGTGAATTCACCAATATTGGATTCTTCTTTCTTGCGCTCGTACCACTGATGTGAATAGCGCTCGTGCGATCACGTGCTCATGCACTCCTTTTGTTGTGACTTATTCTCTTCTTTGCACTCTACTATTTTCAAAGAGGTATCACTGCAGAACTTTCAGGATTTTTTGCAACAATCAACTATCCTTATGCGTATATCTATATCATATCGATCGTAGCACTCGTGCTTCTTGTTTCTCTCTTTGGTCTCAAGATCTCTGAGAATGATAACGAGAGTAGTCGTGCTGAAATTCGTGATATTCGTCTTGTGCTCGTAGCTCTCGCATATTATGGATTTATATTTTGGATATCTTCCTATGGTATCGTATGGTACGGGATATTGATTTATTTTCTCTTCTTTCTTGTTATTATTTTTGGTGCACGAATGATTGATCGCGAGATCGATGATCTTATTGGTGAGCCAACTTCATTAGCGGCTGGTATTTCAGTGATAATTATTGGTTGTTTTGTATTTTTTTCTGCTGTGCCTCATGCATGGACGAATGTTCTGAGTGCAGGCTTTCTCGAATACAAGACAGGTCTTATGACGAGCGAATCGGTGGTATACAAGACTCACGATGATCCAATACTTGCGACGCTCAATATCAATGATCAGGCAAAAGCAGTAGCAGAGCTCATTCGTGGGATTGATAATGAAAAAATTCGTACGATATTCGAAGGGCAAAAAATTACCACTATGGAATCATATCTTCAAATGATTGATGGTATTGAGTCGCAACTTCGTGATGCAAAAGCTCTGGATGTTACACTTCAAAATATGTTCTCCCAAATGAGAGAGCAGGCGTATATCTTTATCATGAATCCAAGTGATGAATTTCTCAATAATCGAAAAATATACCGTATCGGTACATTTCTTACCTACTTCATACGCAACAATATTACTCGCTATCTTGATGATTCACTCGTCATGGAATACGATCGTATGATTTCTTCACCGAATGATGATACGGCAGCAGAGAGGCTCGATAAACTCTGAATTGGCTATCTTCTCATTGATCTGAATGCAGCCACGATAGATCGTGATCCGCGACATGATTTAACCACTCGATTTGAGTCGCTTATAGCAAATACTCGCAGTGATCATTTGAAACTCATTCATACTGATTCTATGTGTTTGAGACTTGCATTGAGCAATAAAAAAGATCTCTCGAGAGATCAATTTCTCTCTCTTGCTCATGTGAATTCCGAGAGTTATGTTCGTGATTCGTCTTGATCGATTGCTACAGTCTCTCGTGCTACAAAAATGGCTACATGTCGCCAACAAATATACACTCTTCTTAAGAGTGATAAGGAAATTCCATCATTCCTTGATCCATACAGAACCTACGCAAGACAGAATAAATTCGACGATGAAAAACTCGCTGGTTATGTATCCCATATTGTTTGAGATCGATCTTCTGTTGCTCTCTTTGAGGTCGTGAAAACAAAATAATATCTGATTTTTATGAATCGCAGAGAATTTGCTGATATCGCCGATGAGTACATCCGTCGGCTCAATGAAATCGCAGAACAACAAGGTTATTCTATTATCACAGCATTCTACATTGAATGAAGTGATAAAGAACCTTCGGAATACAGTATTGATTTTAGGCATATGAGCATGCATGGGAATCTCTATGCACTCGGACGCTGGAATCAAGATATCATGGGTGTGTATGATGAACAAGATGATGAGATGGGTGAATCGGAAATATTTGAGAAATAAAAAACTTCCTCGGAAGTTTTTTTATTGTCTTATTTTATGGTTTAAGGAAAATTGGAAGGCTCTGATTTTCATTAGAATAATGATATATTCATCCATGGTATATCATAGGATTTGTCATCCTGAACTTGATTCAGGATCTACCATTCTTCAGGCTTAAAAGTTAGATGAAGAAATACAAGAAAAAGTAGATTCCCGATCAGGTCGGGAATGACAGAAGTAAGAATACAAAACTCCCTCTAACCCCTTTAACGAGGGGGATAGACCGAAACAAAAGAAGTTTTATCCCCCTGATAAGGGGGAGTAAAGGGGGTTGGTATTTTTCTTTCCCTCTTGAGAGGGTGCTCGTAGGTGATGTGCGACCAAAGGGATTCCAGCGATTGCAACGAGTTGTGGATGTCTTGTATTTATATACACAAGAAAAAAGAAGATCCTGAATCAAGTTCAGGATGACGATTATTTTTATGTATTTTAGTGGTTATTTTGATGCATGAAGGATTGTTGTCAAATTACTAAGAAATCCCTTCTATTTCAAGCTCTGTTACAAATTTTGGTCTACCACTTCCACTCAGTAATAAATTGTTCTTGGATGATCTGTGGAGCCTCGATCGATAATGGTTTTTTCTCTCAATTCTCATCGCGCTCTCGATAGTGTATGACAATGAGAGTAATATCATCGAACTGTTTGTATCCATACCCCATAAACCGTGAAAGTGCTATCGTAACAGCATTGAAGACACTTTGAGCACTTTTATTTTCTACCTTTTCGATCGTCTGACAGAGTCTCTCGACGCCGAAGAGTGGGGAAGCAGTGGTGGGGCCACTGTGAGCCTCTGTGATACCATCGCTGTACATAATAGCAATATCACCAGGATCGAATTGTATCTGTATATCCTTGAGGCTCTTCGAGATATCCTTCATCATACCGAGCGCCATACCACCTGATCGGATACGATAGATTTTTCTTTCTCATGCTTTGTAGATGAGGAGATATTCATGTCATGCTCCAGTCATATGGAGACTGCGATCATTTTCATCCCACCTGAGCAGGAGGAGGGTCATGAGCATATTCGATTTTACACGAGGCTTGAGGACTTCATTCGTCGCTGCAAGTATCTCACTTCCGCTCTTGATCACACGGCTAAATCCTGATATGAGTGCATTGGTCATCATCATGATGAACCCACTTGCTACGCCATGCCCCGTTGCATCACCGAGGTAGATATAATATGACCCATTGCGCTCGATGATATCATACGAATCACCACCTACCTCGGTCGCTGATCGGCTATTCGCAACAATATCGAGTGATGGTATGCTCACATTATGAGGACGTGATAGTACGTGTTGCTGAATCTCGGCAGCGACTTCTACTTCGGATCGGAGAATTCGTCCCGCTGCAAATTCCCCTTTGTACCGCTCCAGTATCTCCAAGGCTCGTGTGAAGAATGCTGTTACAAAAGCTACCTCAGGACTAAATCGTGTAATCGCCACCTCGCCAGTATTTCATTTGCCAGCGAGAAACCGTGCAATCGCATCACGCAGATCGTAGATCGGACCCAAAACAAAGATGATATAGATATAGAGAAGTCCAGCAATCGTCGAGAGTACCATAGCGACTCATCGAGGATCATAGATATTCTTAAAGAGCTCTCTCGGAACCTCTATAAATCCCCCAAGTACCAGTCCAACCGAGATGGAGAAGATAAATGATAAGAAGAAAAGAAGCGTTGGAATATAGCGATTCATATAGATATTTTCTTAATTCTACACTATTTTTTGAGAAAAGGCCAAACAATCGTATATATATCAATACACAGGCTATTGCTGTCAATACAAATTCACGTGACAACAAAAACACTTCACATATGATGCCTCATGTTATCTATTTACTTATAACACCTATGGTACGAAATGTAAAAGGTTTTACGATGGTAGAACTTATGATCGTTATAGCGATTATTGGGGTACTCGCAGTTGCACTTATCCCATCTCTTCTTGGATCTCAAGCAAAAGCTCGTGATACAGCAAGACAGAATAACTTGAATTCGATTGCAAGTGCGATTGATGGGTATCAGTTAGATAATTCTGCATTTCCTGATTTAGTCTCAGGTCAGGCTAATTGTGTATCCGATTCAAATGGAAAAGTTTCAAACTTTAGCACAGCGATTAATGCGACTATAGCAGCCAATATAAAATGATGATCTTTCCCAACTGATCCTAATAAAACAGTAAATGGTTTATGTACTAGTGGCACTGGTGCATATGGTTATAAAGTGTTATCAAAAGGTGGTACTAATAGTGGTAGTTATGTATTGTTAGCCATATCTGAAACCAAAAGATGAAATTTACAGACTAGTGGAGCATGGTCTACTTTTTCATCAGCTGAGTCTCTTAGCGGGTCTATTGTTCAAGCTAGTGGAACTGGCTTTGCAGTTATTTACTAAAAAGTATATAACCTATAAATCCCTCTCAAATTTGAGAGGGATTTTTTCTATTCAAACAACAACGATTTTCTCCATTTCATCGTCAGTCCAAATGCACATACAAGAAGTACTCCAAAGAGTGCAAAGAATCCAACATGCCCAAGGAGAGTAAGGAGGATTCGACCGATTAGGGGAGTAAATAATTTCCCTCTTAAGGGGTGGTAAAGAGTGATGGGGTGGTGGTTTTTGTCAAGGAAGTTTTATAAATGAATAATTGAAGCCTGTTAAATCAAGTTCGGTATAAAACACTAAAAGGTTATCTGTCATTCCCGCGGAGGCGGGAATCTCCTTTCTTTAGCAATCCAGCAAAGTACGCTATACAAGGATCATCAGAGTCTACCGACAAGGCTCACCAGTCCAGCGAGTTCCCCTTGTTGGGACGAGTCGGACAAGGCTCACCAGTCCAGCGAGTTCCCCTTGTTGGGACGAGTCGGAGATAGAGGAGTATTTGAGTTGTGATTTTCTTTGACGTAACATTTGATATGACAAAATGAGTTGATTTTTGTTTCTTTCGCTATAGTCTCTCCCTATAAATTCTAAAGTTTTATGGAACAAACAAAAAATATCACACTTACTGGAAAAATGGAGTTTACTATCAAAATTGAAGCAGAGGGTGATGGATTTTTTGGGTATGTTGTAGAAAATAATATATCCTCTTTTGGTGATACACAAGAGGAAACGCTTGCTATGACACAGGAGGCACTCAAACTCTGGATTGAATCACAGATGCGATTTCGACTGGAGAAACTCTCTCATATTATGAACAAACAATCAGAAGGTATCTATAAGGTAGCTATCTAATCATGGCACCAGTCTATAAATACACAGATGTTGAAAAAGTCCTCAAAAGGCTATGATTTACATTTGATCGTCAAACTGGATCACATCGAGTTTGGGAGAAAGATGGAGTAAAGTAGCGAATTACTGTTATCGTCCCAGCACATAAACCTCTGAAAATTGGCACGTTCAGAAATATACTCAAGCAAGCTAGTATTTCTCTCGATGAGTTTCTAAATCTCTTGAAAAAGTAATAAAAGGTTGTCTGTCATTCCCGCTGAGGCGGGTGACCACAGGAAATGCAGCGAATCGCACTGATGTGATGAGTCGTGAATCTATTCTTTCTATAGTCACTTATAAAAATTTTTGACTTTTCTCTCTAAAAAGTATATACTTTGTATATACTTTTTATTTCAATGACATGACTACTATTGTTTCAAAATGGGGTAATAGTCTCGCCATACGCATCCCATCTGATATTATCCAAAAGAGTAATCTTTGCATCGGTGATAAGCTCGATATGACTGTCTCACAGCATGGAAAAATTATTCTTGCTGCTCAACCAAAAGATATAAATTTTTGAGAGCTGTATGAACAAATCACACCACAAAATCGATATAATGAAGAATTGATTCACAGTGAAGTTGGTAATGAAAAAGTTGTATGGTAGTGTCGCAATATATACCGGATAGGGGTGATATTATTTGGATCGATTTTGATCCCCAAGCAGGACGAGAACAATCATGAAGACGACCAGCATTGGTCTTGTCACACAAAAAATATAATGAACGAGCAGAGCTCGTTATTCTCTGTCCTATCACCTCAAAAGCCAAATCATACCCTTTTGTTGTTCATCTCCCTGAAGATCTTCTCTCTAAGCCGAGTTACGTGCTCTCAGATCAGGTAAAAAGTGTAGATTGGATAAGACGAAATGCGACATTTTTAGCAAAAGCCCCAGCATCATCTCTGGAGGTGGTCACTCTCTTTGCTGTAGGTATTATCAAGGGGATGTGTTAAGCATTTAGGTGTTTTGAATGATGTTTATATTCAAATAATCCATACATAAGCAATTATAATCTATGAAATCTCAGCAATGCATATCTATAAGTGATCCTAATAAGATGAAAGAAGAAAATCTTCAGATTTCAACTCAGACATACAATCATTGCCTAGAGGCACGAAAAGATCTTGATAAAGGAATAAATATTCTGAGTTTTGATGAGATAAAGGCAAAGTATGACAGAGTAGAATATACGTTTACATCATTTAGCGACCTTAAAGATTATATCATCAAGCGTTAATAGACGATTTGATGATACTTTTATCTTCAAATCTTTTGTATAATTACTATTTTTATATATCATAAGTATGATATATATTTATAATTCATATGTATGAATCGTACTATCACTACAACACTTTCAGCACCGAAACTTTCTTTTCTTGAATCATATGCAAAGAAAATCGGTAAACCAAAAAATTACGTACTAGAACAAGGTCTCGAATTGTTAGAACAACATACTCTTGAGGAGGCAATTCGCGCTTGATTTGAGGAACGAGTCTCAGAATACAGAGATCTCAATGAAGATTTTGCAAGAGCTCAAATCACATCAATGAGCAAGTAGTATGAAACGATTTGATATTGTACTTGCAAATTTGGATCCGAGAAAATGACATGTGCAAAGTGGTAATCGTCCTTGTCTCATCGTATCCTCAGATATTTTCAATAAGTATGCTCCAACGCTCGTAGTTATTCCATTTACGTCAACGATCCGAAAAGTATTTCCAAGTGAATGCATCATTGAACCATCCTATACAAATGGTCTCGTACAACAAAGCAGGCTCTTGGGAAGTCAAATTATTACTCTTGATAAGAATTTTTTCTGAGAAAAACTTTGAGTACTTGATAGTTGTTATCACATTGAAATTGAGAATATCTTAAAATTGGTTCTTGACTTGAAATAAAGTAATAAATCCTCCCAAATTCGGGAGGATTTATTACTCAAACAACAACGATTTTCTCCACTTCATCGTCAGTCCAAAGGCACAGACAAGTAATACTCCAAAGAGAGCGAAGAATCCGACGTGACCGAGGAGTGTGAGTAATACTCATCCGAGTATAAGCCCGAAAACATTTGCAAGGTTTTGTACTATTTTCATAGGAGCGCTTGAGGCATTTGCATCAATTTCTGTGAGATTGAGTTTTGATGCATAGGTTGTATTGTATGAAGTGAGAAATCCTTCTTGTGAGAGTGACATAGCTGCAGCATATCCGAGACTATTGACCATACCAAATGCTATCAGCATACCGATTGCTTGCCATGGAAGTGCAGTGGTGACATTCATTGCTACATCAGTGACGCTTTGTTCTGCTACATTGAGCGTATTCGCATCTGGCATCATGAAGACAAACCCGAACATAGAACCGATAGCCAGTACAAGCCCAAGCGAGATAACGAAAAATACACCGAATTTTCACGCGAGCTTAATAAACATGCCTTGTGCAAGGTATGCAGGAATCGCGATACATGCGAGAAGTATGTAGTGGAAATTTGGTGCGAATTTTGCGAGATAATCGAGGAGAAATGATGAGGCGAAGGTATCCCAAGCTCCGAAGAGCATAATGATGATAAATGACCAGATGAGAAAATAATTTCTTGGAAGATCAATAATAGTGAGTTTGACTCGTTCAAGCTCTTTTTTTGTATCTTCATAGAGACTCTTGATAGAGAGGGGATTGTGTGCTACTTGTGGTCATACTGGGCGAAAGAAGAGGGTTTTTGCACTCGATGCAACCTTGTTGAAATCAGCCATGGATACAACACCCGTTACGTGTTTCACGGCATTTTTTGCATCAAATGATTGTACGGTTACGGAGAGTGATTTGATGGTTTCTGCATTGAGTGTCACATCGCTACGATCAAAATATTTTCCAAGAAACAGAAGATAGAGTACTATAAAGATATTCACAATCATGACGGCAATAAACGGCTCAAATCAGAGCACAAAACCTGAGAGGAGGAGACCAAAGAGGGATCATGCACCAAAATATATATTCATCTTTGAGAGTACTGATGCATATTTATTCGGATCGACACTATTCATGATATATGCATAACTCGTCACATCATTGACTTCTTTCGTAAATCCATAAAAAAGCGATGCAATAATGAGGAGTATAATATTGCCAACGTCATTGAGAAAAAAATCAAGAATACTACTAAAAATCTGAGTCCCAACAGGTAAATTCTCAAGAATTACCGATCCAACAATTGGCACATCTCGTGCTACAATCGTAGTCGCAAATATGAGTTTGAGAAAAATGAGTCATGCAAGAAGCTGAGATATGCCACCGAAGAGAAACAATTTTCGTGCACTAAAATGTCTCTGGAGAATACCCATTGGTATATCCAAGACGAGAGAGATAGCATTTCCAATGGCAAGAAAAGCTCCGACCAGGAGTGGCTCCTTGAGAGTGATAGTGAAGAAATATACCACCGTAAAGTGAAAGAGCATCCATACAAATCCCATGAATACATTCGTATTGAGCATATTTTTGATACGGATTTCGTCATCGGGCTGTGTAGCACGAACAATTGAGAACCCTTGTTCTCGATTCTGTTCGACTATTTCTTCCGGTTGTGTCGGATTTATGACTACGTTCGGATTGTTTTCTTGAGTTGGCTGAGTGGTTTCCATAGAAGAAAAATACAATTTCCTCTATGCTAGCATATTCCTATAGAGAACACAAAAAACATTGAAAAAATATCCTTGACGGATATTTTTTTTATTGATTTATACTCGAATATGGCGCAGATGAAAGAGAGCAATAGATCCTGCAATTGATACATTGAGTGAGTTTTTCGCTCCATGCATTGGTAAATAGATGAGTCCGCTACTTTTTGTTCGGGCATACTCACTTACTCACTCAACCTCATTTCCGACGATCAAATAGAGAGTTTTTGTACTATCTTTTGGCTGATAATCATAGATATCTTGACCACCATATCATTCCTCAAGTGCCAGAATCTCACAATCTTCTCATTGTTTATTCTCAAAGAAATCCTCAATATGGAGAAAATATTCCCATGGTACACATGCTTCAGCTCAGAGAGCTGTCTTGGTGATCTCGCGACGTGGGGGAATAGCTGTATATCCGATCAGGATAATCTGAGGAGATCCAGCACCATCGCTTGATCTCCAGAGGGCGCCGATATTGTGAAGTGAACGGATATTTTCGAGAACCAGAATAATTTGCATATTTGACGATGAGTCCTTATTTCCTATACTAGGCACGCATTGTATCTAATTTTTTTCTATGGCAAATATTGACCACAAGCCGAGCAAGTATATGCTCAACCTTCTCCACGTTCTTCCAGCATTTGCAGATGAAGACAAACTTCGAATCAACTCCATTATTGAGCTCAATTCGATGACGATTAATAAATATGAGATTATCACAGAATCAGGGCAACTCAAGCTTGATCGTGTTGGATATTCATCACTCTCATATCCATTCGCCTATGGTGCTATTCCTTGTACTTGGGATGAAGATGGTGATCCACTCGATGTTGAGGTGGTAGGTGTCACTGAGCCGCTTGTTCCCGGATCTATTGCTGAGATTCGTATCATTGGGATTATGAAATTCGATGATGGTGGGGAAGTGGATGATAAGGTGATCGGAGTGCTTGCGGATGACAAGAGGATGGATCATATCACAAGTTATGAGCAACTTGGGGCTCATTGGCTCAAGGAGACTCAATACTACTGGGAACACTATAAAGATCTCAAGAAGCCAGGAACCTGTAAGGTAAATGGATTCTTCGGACCAGATGAGGCAGTCAAGACTATCAAGGAATGTGAAGAGCGATACGTGAAAGAATATCTTCCAAAGTTTGGTGAGTAATATAACAAAGTAGATTCCCGATCAGGTCGGGAATGACAAATATTTATAAAGATATGTCATCCTCGCGTAGGCGGGGATCTACTTTTTTCTGTATTTGCTCGAGTTTTAAAGACAAAAATACACGTCCACCCCGGCTTTGCCACCCCTCAAGAGGGGCAGAGAGAAGCCTTCTTCCGAACTCCCCCGTTGAGTGACAATCTTCGGCAGTCCAGCGAGCGACATAGTCGTCGTGAGTCGGGGAAGATGGGTTTATGAGTAGGAGGAATTTACACGAAGGACTATTTAATCGTACTAATTATTATGGCACTCGAAATTGAAGCAAAATTTATTCATATCAATCCTGATGATATTCGGTCTCGGGCGAGAGAGCTTGGATTTCAGATGATTCATCCTGAATTTCTCATGAAGCGAGCAACTTTTATGTTCTCAGATATCAATATCAGTCTCCGTGTGCGACAAGAATATGAAAGGGTAACTATGACCTATAAAGATGTTCATGATCACTCTATCGCAACTGGAACAACGGAACATGAGGTGGTAGTGAGTGATTTTGACACAACACTTGATATCCTTAAGCTCACAGCGAAGCATGATTATATTAATTATCAAGAATCAAAACGCGAACTCTGGAGAAAAGGGGATATTGAAATCGTTCTCGATACATGGCCAGGTACATCAACCTATATTGAGATCGAAGCACCAACAGAAGATATGTTGAAAATGGTCGTCTGAGATATATGACTGGATTATTCTCAAGCGATATTCGGACGTGTTGGACGAGTCTATGAAGCTCTTGGAATCATGACAACTCCAGAACTAAATGAGATTAGGGAGCTAACTTTTGAGAAGTATCCGAATTTGTAAAAAACTCACTGATTTATCAGTGAGTTTTTGTTCCCTTAGAGTGGGGGCGTAACCTCCTTTTTATCTTTTTCATTAGTATTGATATCACTGTTGGGTGTTGTTGAAGATTTGCAAAGATCAATTACTACTGAAACTGCAATAAACGTACAGCAAATAGCAATGACGATTGATCCCGTAAAACTCCAAACTTCTTCCCAATATTCTGGTTTACGTGAAACGAATAACAATCCCGTCAGGGTAAACCAACACAAAAACTGTATTATTTTATACAGGTTTACAATATGGTTTATCTGAACTTGTAACAAATATTGTATTTTTTCAGTTGACTCAAGTTTTATTTGATTGAGTTGATTTAATACAAAACATGTAACAGCAGAACTAAAGCAAACTGTAAACATTGAAATTAATGCTAGAAGAACAGCTACATTATCATTCATGGTATATACCACCTTTTGTTTGGTTGAAAACAACTTGATGAGTATAAAAATTAATTTGAGTTGTCAAATTAATTTTTAGGTATTTATAATACGTATCCCTCATAGAATTTCCGTCGAAACTCCTCATATTCTCATACTATAATCGCTTGTCTTGCCTTTTTGGTGATGATATGCAGATACTCAAGATTATGGAGTGACATGAGTGTACCCGCGAGTGATTCTCAAGCTTTGAAGAGGTGTCTTAGGTAGGCGAGTGAGTATTTGCGAGAAATGAGTGTCTCTTCACCCGACTTCATGGGTATCGTTCCATGCTCTTCACGATATCGCTCGTGTGATATTTTGAGATTTCCATAGCTTGTCATTACAACACCATGTCGGGCAATGCGTGTTGGCAGTACACAGTCAAACATATCAATCCCTCGATAGATTCACTCTACAATATCCTCAGGTGTACCTACTCACATGAGATAGTGAGGTTTATTTGCATCAATAATTGGCGCAAGTACATCGAGCGTATGATACATGAGTTCTTTGGACTCTCCTACTGAGAGTCATCCGATAGCAATTCCTGGAAAATTGAGAGAGTTAATATATTCACCCGACTCTGCTCTCAGATCATCATAGACAACACCTTGAATAATTCCAAAGAGAGCTTGAGTATATTTTCCTTGTGCTACACGTTCTTCTTGTACTCGTTCCCATGAGTCTTTGGATCGTTTTGCCCATCGATGTGTGCGCTCCATTGCTTGTCTTGCATATTCTTTGGTGCTCTGTCATGGTGCACACTCATCAAATGCCATGACAATATCGGCACCAATTCTCCCTTGGATTTCTAGGACATTCTCTGGATTGAAGAGGTGTTTTGAGCCATCAAGGTGTGAGCGAAACTCAACCCCTTCTTCATTGATCTTCACGAGGCTTTTTCCTTCTCGAGTTTGTCCGAGAGAAAAGACCTGAAATCACCCACTATCAGTAAGCATAGGGAATGGAGACTGGTTGAATGTATGAATGCCACCAAATGAATCGATGAGTTCGCTTCCTGGCCTGAGGTGGAGATGATAGGTATTGGCGAGGATAATCTGTGATCCGATCTTCTCGATCGAATCCATATCGCATCATTTGATACAACCTTGTGTACCGACCGGCATAAAAACAGGAGTTTCTATGCTACCGTGCGATGTTTCGAGGAGACCAGCTCTTGCGTATCCATCTTGATGGATGGTTTGAAATTTCAACATAGATATTTTTACAATTGATCCATAGCAACATTGGAGAGTCGATCAGCCTCGCTATTGAGCTCACGACAAATATGGGTGAAATCAATCTGTCCACCCCATTCACGAATACTTTTTTGTATCTCTTCGGCTATCTTCTTGAGTTCAAGGTTTTTAATCTTGTATTCTCCATTGAGCTGACGAATCATGAGCTCACTGTCAGCAAATGCATGAATTCGAGTTGCTCATAGCTCTATAGAGCGTTTTACTCAGAGAAACATGGCAGTGTATTCTGCTTGATTATTGGTAGCTATTCCGAGTGCTTTGTATCTTGCTTCAATTTTCTGATCATGAACATCGGTAATATAGACTCCACAGCCAGATTTTCCAGGGTTTCATCGCGAGCCACCATCTGTATAGAGCTTCACTATTTTCATGCGAATTGTCTGAGTGCTCGAATATCTGTGTGCATAAATATACGCATATCATCAATACCATATCGGATCATGGCGAGACGATTGAGTCCAAATCCAAATGCAAAACCTGAGTATTTTTCTGTATCAACACCACCATCTTTAAGTACATTTGGATGCATGAGTCCTGCACCCATAAATTCGATCCATCCGGATTTCTTACATACTTTGCATCCTGATCATTCACAGAACGGGCATGAAAAATCTATCTCTACACCCGGCTCAACAAATGGAAAAAATCCAGGTCGCATACGAATAGATACTTCTTTTCCGAAGAGATCTTTGAGCATGGTTTCGATGGTATACTTGAGGTTGGCGAGAGATATTTTTTCTCCTACAACCATTCCCTCTACTTGGTAGAATGTATTGTCATGGGTTGCATCAATATCCTCATTGCGAAAAACACGATCAGGAACAATAACTTGAAATGGTGGTTTACGGGCTTTGAGAATGTTGTTTTGTTGGCTTGATGTTTGGGTAGAGAGTACATACTTTCCTCACTCGATCCAATACGTATCCTGCATATCGCGAGCCGGATGACTTGCGGGAACGTTCACTGAATCAAAATTCTCATATTCAGTAACAATTTCTTTCGCTTGCCATATCTCAAATCCCATACGGGTAAATGTATCCATAACGTCGTTTATCACGAGCGTGAGTGGATGAAGTGCTCATCGTTGAATATCTTTTTTTTCCGTAAGATCTTCCCATTCTTTGTGAAGTTGTTCTTGCACTTTCTGATCTTCTATTTCTGCTTCTTTCTGAGTATACAATTCTTCAAGCTCGAGTCGGAGTGTATTTGCATCTTTTCCGAGTGTTGCTCGCTCTTTCGGTGTTGCGTCTTTGAGTGATTTGAGAATCGAGCTAAGTTCTCCGGTTTTTCCAAGGAGAGTATTTTTCCACTCGAGAAGATGATTGAGATCTTTGACTTGCTCAAGCTGAGAAAGAGCTGATGTTCGAATATTGAGAATAGAAGGATTCATAGCTATATTTTAAGTGGCATGATGATATGTCGGAATGCTTGTGATTCTGGATTTGCCGCTGGAACACCATGAACAAGGATAGGGGAGAGCGGTGTCTCGAAATCAAGCGATACAAAATCTTCACGAATAACACCGAGAACTTCGAGAAGAAACACTACATTGAGTCCTACACGTTCTTCATTTCATTCAAGTGAGGCTTTTACTATGGTTCGACCGTTTCCTATTTGTGTTTCACCAGTGCTAATTTCGATCCCAGTCTCATGACTGAATGAAATACGTATGTTATCTTTATTCTCTCGAGCAATCAGTTGTATACGACGAAGTCCAGATATAAGCTCATTTCTGGATGCAACGACTTTAGTGGAGAATGATTTTGGGAAGAAATTCGTATAATCAGGAAACTTGCCTTGTATGAGGCGCGAGGTGACCACCGTGTTTCCGATAGTAGCGCTCATAGATCCGTCACCAATAGCAAGAATCGTTTCTCCTTTATCATCTTTGAGTGATTTGAGCACTTCGTGAGCGCTACGATCTGGAATGATAGTATGCTTGCCACTTACATCGCCATCAATATCCATAGGAATTCTATATTCTGTGAGGCGATATGAGTCTGTTGAGGCAAAGGCAATAGAGGATTCATCGAATTTTACATAGACACCAGCAAGTGAGGGGCGTACATTTTCCTTGGCTGTTGAAAAAAGAGTTTTTTCGAGAGCATTCTTGAGTGCTGAATTTGCGATTGATACATGCATATTTCGCACAATATTTGTATCAGGCAAAGGGAATTTTCCCGCATCCATTCCTTTAATTTTGGTTTCACTTGAAGCACTCTCAAGTGCTATCATTCATGTAGTGGAGTTGAGACTTACTTCGACTCTATCGTCACCCAGAAGTGATACATAAGAGCTGAGTATTTTTGAACCGATGGTAAAATTTCCAGTTTCAAGAATTTCAACATTCTCCGAAATAGTTGTATCAATTGTAATGTCAAGGTTGGTTCCAACGAGTCGGACACTTTCGGGGCGGGCTTCGATATAGACATTCTCAAGTATAGGGGTCACTGGATTGACTCCCGTAACACGCGATACAGTATCGAGTGCTTCTTTGAGGCGAGCGGTAGAAAGTATAAATCTCATATTTTTATGATAGAAGCTATTCAAAAAGTGAAAAAAATCAAACCAAATTTGCCTCTCATACACTTCTGGGTATAGTAAAGGAAATTAATTCCTGCCTATATGACTCGCATCAAAGAGACGAGCTGTGGCGGAATCGTCTATCGAAAAACAAGCCAGGGTCAGATACAAGTACTCCTCCTTGAGTGGAGAAACAAACGTGGATTCTCAAAGTATGTCCTGCCAAAAGGACATATGGAAGAGACTGAAACCGCGCAAGAAACAGCATTGCGTGAAATTTGTGAAGAAACAGGTCTTCCTGCATCAGAGCTTGAAATGGTGAAATTTGTCACCAAGATGACGCTTTCGTTTATCGCAAACAATATCGAGTGAGCTCCTATCATCGATAAAGATGTCTATATTTTTCTCGTAAAACATAAAGGAAACTCAGAGCCAAAACCACAGCTTTCCGAAAGATTTTTTGGGTATCGCTGGTTTCCAGTAGCGGAGATTCCCGGGCTTGATGTTAAGCCCGATATCTATGAAATCATGCGTCAGAATGAAATTTATCTCTAATTTTTCTTCCTATGGAATGTTCATACCAGTCAGACATACTTACAATTGTGAGTGATAAAAAAACTATCACATATAATTTTAATTCATGACTCTCCATTGAAAATATGGAGGTGATTCTTCCGTGAGAATATGAAAAGTCATGATTTTTGTTGGTCTCCCGCAAAGTTATGGTGCCATTTGATCCGATTGCGGTAGCTCATCGAGAGATGACGAAGATGCAAAAGGAGCAAGATAAAATCCTTCAAGGTCTACAAGATACTGAAAAAAATAAAGAAGATCAAGATGATTATCCTTCAGAAGAAACACAAGATGAAGTTATTACGACTGCTTCAGATATGGACGATATTGCAAAGCATATGATTCATTCTATCAATATAGAATGATATAATATCCTCTTGGCAGGAGCTCCTATTCCGGAGAGGCTCCTCAAAGATGAACATTTTGCTTCTTTCATCAAGAAAATTGACGCAGTCATTGCAACTCCATCGGAGGATCATGCAAAGCTCATTGCTCTCATTGATCCGCGTCTTACAATACTTCTTGGACAGGAAGGTATAACCAGTTTTGCAAAGATTGGCAAGACGGTAGAGGCTATACCAAAATGGAAATCAAAAGAATCTGATTTCTCCAGTGATGAAGGAGTCTGTATTGTACTTTCAGATGGGTCTTGAGAGTAAAAGTCCAAGAATTTTGTTGACACAAACACGACAATCTATACAATCCCCCGTGCTTAGATGACAGACGCAAATGCGGGGGTAACATAAAAGAGTGAGTGTACTAAGGCTTCAACCCTTGGGTGTGCCAGTTCGAACCTGGTCCCCCGCTCCATTTGCTTCTCTAGGTATGATTTTTATGGCATTACAACTGTTGCGGGTATAGCTCAATTGGCTAGAGCGTCGCCTTGCCATGGCGAAGGTTGTGAGTTCGAACCTCATTACCCGCTCCATTTTTTTTCTCTCAATGGCTAATTCTCACGGTCTCTCTTCGCGTCTCGTCAAAAAACAAGCTGCTGCTCGTAAGCTTTCAAAATGAAAAAAGAAAGCAGCACAAGTCTATATTGGCAACGAAAATGCTCAAAGAAGATCACTTCAGAGTTACAAAAAGAGAACGAGGTATATGCAGAATAAAGAAGCGTTTCCAAGTAAGAAACTTCCCACTAAAAATATTGATTCTCTTATCGAACTAGGAATCATTGATGAGCGAGGATTTTTCAAAAAAGGAAAGAAAAAGAACTTTATTACAGGCGGAATGACAGATCGAAATGGTCTTGATTTCTATGGGCTCCCTCGAGCAAAATAGTTACTCTATGCAGTCGTAGCTCAGTTGGATTAGAGCGCCTCCCTGCGAAGGAGGAGGTCATAGGTTCGAGCCCTATCGATTGCACCATTACATACCTTAAGAGCCTTACTCAACTCGAAAACCTCGTTTTTCCTGATGCATAAGGCTTTTTTATTGTCCAAAATGAGTTCGACAGCAAGAATTTTGATTATATCCCTTTTTTTCTCAAAAGAAGCATTTTTATAATGTTGGACTATATTTATAAGAGGTTCGACAATTTCACTTGCTTCTGTGAGTAAGTCAATATTCACGTCTTGAATGAGCTTCAATGCCTCATCAATCTCTAAGAGTTCAGCGTGGTTTTCCTCGTTGGACTTTTTGAATTGTTCTGCGGATATTTCTCCATTTGCACGCATATCAAGATAGCCATCCATCTTCTTATTGATTGCCTTTTTCTTATTCATGAGGGTCATTCTTTTTCTCTCATTATCTTTGATAATATTCTTCGTTTCTTGGATAGATCCATCGATAATAATTTGAGCTATTTCTCTGCTAATCTCAAACTCATCAATACATTGATCGAAATATTCAATGATTTTCTTCTCACTTATTCGCACAGCACCAGCTCATCGCCCATGGTAATATACTACCTTACTCATTCTTCCAGTTGATTCCGATGCCGAAAGAATATTCCCGTGCATATCTTTAACGAGTCATTTAAATGGGAATTGTTCTCGTGGTGTTACTGCCTTGAAAACAGTATTTGCCCTATCCCAGAGATTTTTATCAACAATTGCAAAAGCTTTGTTCATAATTACTTCTCATCAGAAATGCATGAGTCCATAATATGTCTTTGTGCGAAGTATTTGCTCCACGGATTTTCTCGTAAAATTGTTACTTTTCCATCCATGATCACTCTTGAGAATGTCTTTTGCTCTCACATGTTCAGCGATCGCATGAGTAGTCCATCACTTATTCACTCGTAGATCAAATATTTCTTGAATCTGTTCTGCTTCGACTGGATCTACTACCCAAGTATTATTTTCATCTTTTTTGTACCCACGAGGTCATCTGGTAACAAACTGTCCCTTCCTAAATTTTGTAAGCATGCCACGCTTAATATCCTCCGCCAACTTCATAACGTAGTGATTCGCAAAAGAGAGGATCACAGCCATCATCATCGTGCTCTCTTGCTTTCCAAAGACTCCATCAGATACGGTATGCACCTTTTGGATTTGTCCTCTCTGAACAATCGTCTGGAGCTTTGCCCCGTCGATCGGATTTCGAGAGAGACGATCTAATTTCCAAGCGACAATACCATCAGCCTCTCACTTTTTACAGCGATCAATCATCGCTTGAAACTTTGGGCGTGTTTCCTCAATCTTTGCAGAGAGGACTTCTTCAAATATCTCAATGACCTCAAATCATTCTCTCGTACAAAGAGACTCACACTCAAGTCTCTGAGACTCCAGAGAGAGTTGCTGCTTGTCCTCACGATCAGTGGACTTGCGTAGGTAGATAAAAACTCGAAACATACAAAACAATTTATATACTAAAAAGATAGCTCTCTTGTCCTAATAAGCAACAAGAAAAGGGGAGTCAACCCCCTCATTCTTATATCCTATCGAGATCACGAAAGTCATCGATTCACCGAGTATCTCATAGAGCATCTCATGATTTCTTTTGGAGAACTGAGAAGTTTGTGGTGTGAATCTCGGCTACTTTCTTCCTGACATCATTCTCCTGAAACTCTGAGTACTGAAGACGACCGGTTATATAGAGAGTGTCTCACTTTGAGACCATATCGCTCATCTTCATAGCAAGAGTACCCCAGGCGACACATGAATGATACTCTGGGATAGTTTGTCCGCTTCGATCGCTGCGATTCGTAGCAATCTGAAAGTTCAGAAACGTATCACCATTTTTAAGCTCTTTCCGTGTAGGGTGTGAGCAAATATTTCCGAGAATGTTGATTTGATTGATTGAGTGCATAGGTTTGACTCTTAAGAGACTGTATAAAGTTATATTTTTTCCATTTCGTTTACTATCCTGATAGCATCTTCGTATCAGTGTGCAAAAAAAGCACCGACATTGTTGATGCTTGAGAGTGCTTGTATCCACTCTTCTTGAGTTGGATCAATGTGTGAGTCGTTGAGTCATCCTTTCGGTCATCTCTCTTTTTTCATCTCGAGAAAGAGAAGAGATCATCTCTTGAGAATAATCATGAAGTCAGGAACTCATGGGGAGACTCCCATGCGTTTTTTCTTCGCTCCGACGATCATGGCGACCTTTGGAGGGAGTCATGACTCATTGGCTATATGTGTGAATATATACCTATGCAAGACGAGCCATCGTGCGAAGGCTTCTGAGTGTTGTGTTTCGGTCATTGGTGGAATTTTAACAAAAGAAAAACCATGATCCTCCAATCATGGTATATAGTTTTTAAGAAGAGATGTATTTTACATCTCTTGCTCTTGCCATCCTTTTCTCTGGCTTGCTTTCTGTTCAATAAAGCTATAAGTGAGACCAGATGTGTCTAAGTATATATAGTCCTCATCTTCTGATAAGATCCAAAGATCATATACATTGTAGCCCTGACGATTTTTAAAGAGTTGGTACTCCTCCATCAGTGCTTCAAATATTTGCTCCGCTGAGACACGCTCTCCCAATATATTGATATAATTACTAAGGGTCTAAACCAGTTACGGGTTATATTGACGAAGTAACTTTAGCACTTCCTTATAAATATCTTTTCATTGAATACGACAATTATATCTGAATTCAGATTCTTTCAAAAAATAGTAGAAGTAGACTTTCTTGATTCCATTGAATTGAGAGAGTCTTCTTTTGGTATAACTCCAAAATGACTCTATTCAATTAATGTGTTGAGTTCATCTTGCAAATTCATTTGCTCCGTGATGAACACGGTAGTGTTTCTCATATCCAATATCTACAAGCCCATCATAAGCTCACCATCCATCACTGTTAATCTCAGACTCTTCTATACGAAGTTTTCATCGAATGATTGGCACGAGAGTCCTTGCTTTTACATCAGGAACTATCTCAGTATATACTTTTCAGTTTCTTTTGAGTAAACCAAAGACTATTGTCTTCATACCAGCTCACCTTCCTCTCTTTCATCGGACTCTTGTTGGTCAGAAGTAACTCTCATCTATCTCAACATTTCCAGTCCATATTTCATTCTTTTCTCTCTCACAGAGAAAGGCTATCGCCTTTCTGATATATCTATACCAATCCTGTGTTGTTTTTGGATTGAGACCTGTTAATACCGCTGTTTTATCTGAAGTAAAATCCAGAGAAAAATATTTCACAATTTCTCTTATTTTTGCATCTCAAATTCGTGATTTTTTCCTATAGGTAGTTTTACTGATCATAGAGCCAAGTTTATGGGATAATTTATCCTGTCAACTGGTTTAGACCCTTACTAAAACCAGCATTAAATTCTTCTTTGCTCATTACTTCAAAGATATATTTGGTAATTTCATCACAATCACATTGCATCTCTTTAGGTACAAAATACAGTTTAACTAATTCTTGAGAATAATGCACCATAACAGGGTATGTGTCCATGATTTCCTCCTTCTTTGTGTATCAATCTGAACATGTGTATTTTACATAAAATATGCATCATTTCAATACTTCAAAATATCATTAGATGCTGAATTATTTCAGTAAATGCTTCACTCGCTCTGCTGTAGGCTTTGCGAGGTGTTGTCTGAGGAGTTCTCTCCTCTGTTTTTCTCGTCTCTCTTCGATGAATTTGAGATGAGCGATATGTTCTGGAGTGTGATGAGGTTTATCGTTTCGCATAGAGAAAATATAAAAAAGAAAAATCCCCGATTCGTGAAAGAATGGGGAAGAAGAGAAAATGTACTATCAGTGAGATATTTTGTCCATATAGGACTGCGCACAAGCTAGTTGTGGACTGAGATTCGCGCTTGTAATATCCTCAAACTGATCATACTTTGTGCGTATACGCAACAAGAATATCGAAACATTACCGACAGTTCCAGTAGCAAATACGGATATTACCGGATAGTCGCAATTGAGACTATCGAATATTCTCATACCAAGTTCACTTAAAAGCTTATTGTCTTGATTCATGTAACATATATGATAAGAATTTCTGGATGTAAAATATTCATTAAGAATTTTTTTCACATCATGAGATGAACCTATCATGTCTTCATAAATTTTCTGCAAAGCTTTGTGCGCTTTCGGAAGTATGTCATGTGTATACAATTCTTCTGCATTCATGTTCATTCCTCCTTATAGTTAGAACATGTTTTTCATGCTATGCGTTAATTATCATTTGTCAATATAACCCGTAAATGTTTTAGATCCTAGTCTAATACATTCTAGCATACGGTGCACAATAAAGTAAATGCTTGATCTGAAACTCTGTGAGTGATGGATCGTTAGTCACAATTTCACGAAACTTCTCTGCATACAAATGGATCCATGTTATTGGGTCCATTTCTGTATCTTCCAAGATGAATTTCACTTGGAGCTTCGCAATTTGCGTAAGTGTTCGAGAGCGTGGTTGGAGATATTCAGTTGGTGGAGGAAGACCGATGTTTCATACATCGTTACATCAATCATCTTCTTCATCATCATCTCCTCCTTGGTCGAGTTCGAGGGACATGCAGATTGTGAATTAAGAGTTAGCTACTTGATGACCCAAACATCTTCCATCAGATCATATGTTGTCACAACTTCCATTTGGGATAGCTGTATATCACTTTGTTTCCAAATTTGTGCATTCAATAAGAAAGTCTTCATATGAGCATCAAAACATTTCCCAGCATTGAAGTTTCATTTTCATTTTATTTTTCATGCTTTTAAAATGTTCTCTCATACCATCAATGGAAGCAACAATATGCACTGTTTGTCTCATAAAAAAAGAATAATAAAAACCGAGCAATCGACTCGGTAGCAGTGTTTGAACACAGAAAAACTCCTTTTTTAGGAGTTTTATGTATTTAATATTTGATCTAACAAATATGATTCCCACACTCACCATATTCCGTCTCAAGCGTAGTATGATGAATATTTTCATCTTCAAGAATATGTCGTATTTGAGTTTTTATGGTTTGTTCATCCTCTCATTTTCCTAGGGTGATATGTGCAGTAAAAGCATTTTTTGTTGTTGAGAGAGACCATATATGAATATGATGGATATCTTGTACTCCTTCAATCTTAAGAAGCTTGATTCTTATATCTTCTGTATCTATCCCATGAGGTACTCCATCAAAATTCATACGAATACTTTGTTTGAGAAGATTCATTACACTTACAAGCATCACTATGGATACAACGATTGATATGATTGGATCGATGACGGTGTATCCTGTGAAATAGATGAGAGCGCCAGCAAAAACAACGCCCAAAGAAACAAGAGCATCCATGAGAAGGTGCATGTATGCAGACTTGATATTTATATCTTCTTTTCCAGCCTTCATGAGAATTAGACCAGAGAAGCCATTCACCAATATTCCTATGCCTGCAACTATCATCATGGTAGTACCAACAGTCTCTACTGGTTGCATCATTCTTCCTATTGCTTCAAATACAAGATAAATTGCCGTGATAATTATGAGAATGGAGTTTATAAGAGCTGAGAAAATACTCGCTCTTTTATATCCATAGGTAAATCGCTCTGTACTTTTTCTTTGTGAGAGCCACAGTGCGAATCATGAAAGTAAGAGGTTAAGAATATCCATCACATTGTGACTCGCATCCGATAGCAGTGCAAGTGAGTGAATTTTCACACCAAAGAATGCTTCGACGATTACAAAAGCTATATTGAGAGTTATTGCGAGTAAGAAGGCAGAAGAAAGATTAGATACTCCGTGAGAATGATCATGATTTTCATGAATATCTCAATATTCGTGATGATGGCTTGTATGATGTTGATGAGTCATGCGTGCTATAGGGAAAATAGTCGTGAATTATATGAGAAATAGCTTGAAGAGCAATGAGCTATTTTTCTATTAAAAACAACCTTACTTCCTCCTCTCTCCTCTTCAGTAATCCCTTCAGCTGTCTCCCTCCAGCCCCATTCTTCCAATACTCAATCTTCGGTTGTCACTTCTTCACCTTTGCCGTGACTCGAAGGTAGCATCGCTCACAGTTGTACCGGAGTGATGTAAGAGCTGCAATCTTGTTGTCGGAACTTTTCGGATAGTTCTTACGGATTCTTGCGATGAGCTTGTCTACAATTTCTTGTAGTCTTCGCTCAGCTTCCTGTTTGGTTATTTTCTCGCCTGCATACGATCGAGTTCCGTATCCAATGGAGTATCCGAGGTGATCCCAGTAGGCTGTGAGCCTGAGTCCTTCGTATTTTCGGATCATTTCGAGCGCGAGTACTCTCGCAGATGATTCGTTCCCATGTATATTCTCTCAAGCATCCTTCCGTGGGCTTGAAGGAGCTTTTCATGTTTGTTTAGCCACTTGTAGTTTTCGATCTGATCAAGTGATATTTCACGAATCTTTTCCCACACTCGATTGAGTTGTAGGAGAATATATATGGTTACTACCAGATTGCACAGAAGGCTTATTGAGAATGTCATCATGAGCATATGCTGTCGTGATTAGTGATGGTCTGGGGGGTGCGGTGGAAACTGCCCCACCGCTAGCATTCTTTTGTGTGTTTGTACATTCGAATGAGACCAAGCGAATGCATCCATCGAGATCCTGAAGTCTTGAGTCTGCATTCTGAAGTTTGTCTTCATTCGCTTTCTTGTTCTTGAGGTATTCCTGGTAGAGAGCATCTTGTTTCTTTTGAGCTTCGTCCATTTCTTTCAGGATGGATGCTTTGTTGTCCTCGAGGTACTTTTGTTCGACTTCGTAGTCGTGTATGAGTTTTTGTTGCATTGCTTTATACGTCTTTGCTTCATCAACCTTTTCAGAGAGATGAGAGACATAGAATCAGAGAGCAATCACCAAGATTGCGAAGAGGATCGCATCAAGATTGTTTCTTACTATACCCGAGAGCGTAGATGTGATTTTTGGAAAATTCATAGAGGAATTTTTGGAATAAAAAAAGCCCTACGTGGTGTAGGGCAAAGGGTGCTAGCAAGACGAGTTTTAGTGAATAGTCACGCCGGAACCAAGGGGGAATTCAATGGACTCCTCCGAAAAGTTCGGTTGCAATCCAGTTTTCACACAGATTGCTGTCATCACCGTTTCTTCATTTGGACGAAAAATCGGAATGAGTGCGACGATACCGTCCAGATCTTGCGTACACAACGATGCAGCTGCCGCGAATACCGCAGCAATGCGATAGTGCGTCTTTGAACGCTTTGCATCCAGAGATGCTTGAAGCAGGTAGTCCCGTGCACGATCATTGAGATTCCAGGAACGAGCCATGGAATTCACAATCGAACGAACGAGATCTTCACTGCGTTCTTCCTGGGTTATGCACTCAAGAAGTTGCTCCAGTATGGATTGAGACATGATTTACTCCTCTTTATTCGTGTCTGTTTCTATATTTTATGTATATTTATATACTAGTCAATATAATTATATGCTACTATCATGTTTTCTCCTTTCTCTTCTGCCAATCCTTGAATCCGTTTTTGAGACTCTCTGGAGAGTGATATGGGACTCTCATATTTTGACGAATTCCTTCGGGAGTGTGGATTACCTGCCCAATATCGATGAGATATTGCATGTAGCTATCCTTGGTTGGATCTGCAATCATAGAGCTAGATTGTTATCACCTTGAAGGCGAGAAATAAAAGAAAAATGCCCATCATAAGTAGGCATTTGTCGAGTTCGTGAGCGTGGGATGTTGGGATTCGTTTACGCATGTTTTTGTGTGCTGTAAGTTACGATCTCGGTGCTCGAACGTCGTCGATCTTCTCATCGCATCACAATGACGGTAGCATTATGGAGCACACGAGATACGATGCGTTCATTGAGTTTTTCTTTGAGTTCTTTTTCGGTGAGATTGGTGGTGAATATGGTCGGGAGTTTCTTGATCGATCGCTCATCGAGAATATAGGTAAGATCTCGGATATATGCATCAGTGACATCGGAAACTCAGATGTCATCGTAGAGAACGAGTGATGAGCGAATGAGCATCTCGAGTGGATACATCTGGATAGAACATTGCCATTCATCGGGTTTTCGATGATTCATGAGTCCTGAGGCAATGTATTTTTTGAATTTTGCATCACTGATTTCATACTTGATACTCTCACTGTTGTATTTCTCCATGAGCTTCTTGGCAATGTATGTCTTGCCAACCCCTACCGGTCAACAGATCACAAGATTCTTCGAGAAGTCGAAACTCTCAAAAAAATCAGAAGTAATTTCAGTCATAGGAAAAATTAGAAGTTGAAATTGTCTCGATCTCTCTCGTGAGATGGTTTTTCTTTTTTTGCGGAACTTTTCTCAAGCCAGTTTTTTGTAGTAAGAAAAAGAGATTTGTATTTTGTATTTCCCTTATAGTTTTCTATCTGGTCCAAAATCTCATCGATCTGAACTTTTGAAAATCATAGGGTGATGAGTTTTTGAAATTCATCCTGCGAAATTGAAAGATGTGCGAATTGCCTATATGTATTAATACTAATATTTATATTAGTATTATTCTTTCTTTCTTTAGTGGTGGTTATCCGTTGGTTATTTGCTGGTTGCTCGTTTGTTGCTTGGTTGGTTATTTCACCTTGATACAAATCATATTTTTCTATTGTCAGCTTGGTGTAGTAGCTGGTTGTTTCGCTGGTTATTTCGTTGGTTGATTTTAACCGAGTGAGACACGTGCGAATTTGTTGGTCTGAGAGGCCTGTTTCCTTTGATAATTTGTCTCGAGAGGTGATAAATTCTCAGCGTTTTATCATTTTTCCTTTCCATTTTTTATCCGCATAATTTGCCTTGAGGAGGATATGGAGAAAGAGTCGCATAGTGTTAATATCGTCATACCACTCCCACTCAAGCATTTTTCGATGGAGTTTGATATAACCTTCCATATGCTAAGTATTAGAAATTGGGCGTATCTCGTAACTGGTAAAGAGCTTGATGTGTTTGTTGCCTACGGTTACTCGTTTCTTGTTGCATACGATCATTTCACCATACCTGGCAAGTCGACGACGTGCATTGGATATGCGAGCGGTAACATTTGCAATACGAAAACCATTGACGGTAATGTTTGCGAGTTGGGAGCGTGTGATGTTTGGGTGTCGACGGATAATCTCAATGATTGCTTCCGTCTGGGAGCTTACATCGGTAATGTTGGGTTCCATAGTGGTGCTTCATTAGGAAGAGGGATATAAACCTTGAGTGTTTTTCCAAATTCTCGGCATTTGTTCACATAGATCCAGAAATCATCTTCATTCAAAGTGGCAGTTGATCCAACCTTGGTCATTTTTCTCCGCTTATCACTTCGAAGCCGCACCTTTGTTGTGAGAAATGCACTCTTGAGTATCTCATGCATCTCGTCAGGATCATAACCTGTCTTCTCAGAGAGCATCTCAATGATGACTCAATGGTAGTAGCGATTCTCCGCTGGTGTACGAAGTGATTTTTCAAAAGCGAAAGAGACTCGAGCTGTTTTTCCAACATGTTTTGAAAGTGTTTTTTTCATGGATTCTATCTCAGCCCACTCAAGGCCATGTGGTGTTACCGTTGCGTGGAAATTCATGTTTTTGAACTCTTAGGAGTCTGTATAGATCTATCGAGTAACCATTGGACAATCTCTGATATCTCTCTCTCATCGTTCGTGACGAATTTGTAGAGTTCTGCAATTTCATTCATACGCTTGTTTCGTGGCATTGATTCTCGTGTCATGATATAACCGACGATAACGGAAAATGGAGTGGATTTTATCCAAGCATTTCGCATCTTGATATATACCTCAGTATCTTCGAGAATATCGTGGAGTCGTGCTCTATATTTTGGCATAATGATGTGATAGTTGTTTAAGTCGTGTTTTGAGTCATCGAATGAGGAGATCAGGATTTTTCCATCCTTTTGGGTATTCTTCAATCGCCTCAATTTCTGCAAGTATCCATTCACGCTGTCTTCGGATCTTTGCTATGGCAATACGTCGATTGATTGCAAGTGTATGTGATGAGACAGTAGAGGAAATAAGCGTCTTTGGCTCGGTAAAAAAGTTCATAATTGGTATTTTTGGAAATAAAATCCCCGATTCTTTATTTCGGGGATTGCAGGGAGTAGATTTGAGTGTAGCTTTTCTTGTCGCTCATGCCATGCTCTTTCTCATCGAGATCAATCTTGAGTTTGAGTGTATCTTCAAGCTCTTTGAGGGCATTCTTGGCGATGAGATATTCTGGTGTGTCGATATCGTATTTGGCTCGTTGTGATACTCTGAGGGAGTATCATGCACCAAGCTCCCCGTAGGTTTCTTGGTGTCTGATTGCTCCATCTTTCGTATTCTTCTCGAGCTTTTCGAGGGCGTTCTTGAGGCGATTGGTAAATATATAGACACGCTCGGGAGATTCCTGGGAAATCTCCTCAAGATGAGCTATGAATGAATCAATGGAACTCAGCTGTGTGCGTAGCTCCTGTGAGGTAGAAAGTTCGATATTCATAGTGATTATTCGTGATGAAATACCTCCTCTGCGTTGATTGGTTCATTCCATGATGAATCGAATGGATCTTCTCCATAGAAGAGTGCATTGAGATTGATATAAGTAGCATTCAATGCTATCTCAATTTCTTCAGGAAGTGGAGATGGTGGGATAGGTGATACGGTGTATTCTGTATCGGTTCCAGATCCTGTCTTATCGATAGATATATCGTATGCTTTGACAGGATTTCCCCATCATTTCTTGGTAGTAAGTGTGCGGAGTGATTCCTGAATTCATCGCTGAGTGAGTTCAAGAATTTCAACTCGATCGGTTGCATAGTTCCATACAACCATTGCCCAGAAGTGCTTGGTCTTTTGGCTCTTTGGATCTGGATTTTTCTGTGCTTCTTTTGAAGCTTTTTTATAGTTCTCTTCGTTATATGGAAGTCGAACCGGCTTTTTGTCAGCTGTCCAATATTCCCATCCGAGAATTGGAGATGAAAGAATTCGGAAGTTGTTTTCTCCATCTTGAAGTTTCATATAGCTGGAGTTGCTTGCTGGTGAAGTGTAAGAATCCGGAAGGAAAGATGATGATTGAGACATATGTGTGAAAATAATGAACGAATTAGATGCCGTAGAATTCGGCTAAAAATGGATTGGATGATGGATTTTTTCTGATCGCATCACGCTCTTTGATATCTTTGAGTGTTTGAAGCTCTGATATGAGGCGATCTATCTCATCTGCATTGAGCGTATTCTCTGCGATGGTATAGATGATGTTTATTTTTGCTTTCATATATGGGAGAGAATACAGAAAATAGAAGATCCTGAATCAAGTTCAGGATGACGAATTGTTTGATGGGAAGAATACATCTATGATTGGAGTACTCGTATCAGCTCATGGAATCGTGGGAGGAAGCTTCTGATAATCTCTCTTGCTTCCTCTGCCGTATATGATCGGTTGTTGCGTATTACTTGAACTCGAGGAGATAATACCTCGATATACTCACCGTCTTGAAGATAGGACGGCCTATCCTCAAGAATGTATGGGTAGTCATTAGAACCATGTGGCGTTATCTTCGAGGTATTCATGTTCAAGTGTGAAAAGAAGTTGTGATATGGTGTGTCCTCTGAGAAAGTGAGAGGCAACAAGTCGCATATAGCGGAGATTGCCGAAATAATGTCGGTATGAATCGATGCTCTGTGGAAGAGCCTGGGTGCAAATAATGTGTTCCATAGGTTTGTAGAAAATATTGTTTTTGAGGAAAGGAAAAATATGTGTAGAATTCTCATATATTCATTTCATCACATATGTCATATACATGCAGTTCCGTTGAGTTCCCTGAATATGGAAGTATGCAATCTGAGATATGATTGAATGAAGGGAAATCAAAGAAATACGACATTGTCGCAGTGTTGAAAATCACTCATTTGAATTCTACGATGGAAGCGAGTGGTGATCACATATGCTCGCTAGCATCGGATCAAACCAATTCAAAGCTATCTATGTCGATAGCCAAGGCAATGCAGTATGCGATGAATAAATCGAGATATCTTTCATGACTCTCTGATTTCATATGATTGCATCTCTCTCATAGAAAGAGGTTTTTCAGGCTTGCATAAATTCCATCTTGATAATATTCTCTCTCGGGAATCTCGGGTCTTGCTCATCGAGGAGTTCGCTGAGTATCTCTGATTGTGTATTGTGTCCGATGCTTCGAATGCTTCCATTCGCATAGACAATAAAAAGAGTTGCTGGCATAGTTGCAAAAGTAACTGAAATAAATATGATTTCAGTGTCTTAGTCGACAAGACTGGTCAGTCCAGCGAATCGCATAAACGCGATGAGTCGGACAAACTGATTTTCCCCACCTGAACCGTGGGGATTTTCTTTTTCATTGAATTGTTTGTATTGTGAGTGAAACTACTAACAATAAAAGACAAATAAAAAAGACGTGTTATTCGCTATGAATGTGCTAACGTCTCAAGTTTGGGGCTTTTGCCTTGGCTCTGTGATAGTTGCATCGGTATAGCGTGCAGGTCGTTAATGATCAGAGTGATGGTTTCTTATGTTTCCCTCACTTGGCATTACTATTGTATATGAATTTACTAACAATGCAAATTTATTTGTTATAATTTTAGTTGACAATTTGTACATTTATAAATATAAGTCTATATAATAAACGCTATGTTTGATGATAAAACCCCGCTCCTAAAAGAAATTTGAAGGTATTTTTCTGTGGAAAAAGAGCGTAAATGATTAACGAATACCCAGCTCGCAGAAAGAGTATGATCAACTCAATGATATATTAGCACTGTTCTCAATGGAAAGGCTTCTATATCAATCGAAAAGCTTTCTGAAATTGCTCTTAATGGGCTTTGAATACCAAAGTCTACTTTTGATGCAAAAGTTCAAGAGATCACCCGAAGACTCGTCGGAGTAGGGGAGAGCGACAATGATCCATATTCTCTCCTTGCAAAAGATGGTGTGAAACCTGAGGATATAGAGAAAGTGAAAGATTTTGTGCAATTTATAAAGAGCAAGTATTAGGAGTAATAGAAATTATGAAAAAACCATACAATATTGCATTTATCGATGGACAAAATTTAATACTGAGTACTAAGAGGTGTGGTTGGAAGGTTGATATTTTCCGATTCAGAAAATTTCTTGAGGATAAGTATAGTGTAAGAGAAGCTTACTATTTTTTGTGATGTGTACAAGATGCTCAAGAAGATCTCTATTTTGATCTTCAAAGGGCCTGATTCATTGTTCAATTTCGAGAGCATTCATCCAATATGGCATGACTCAAAAAGTGAAATGTAGATACTGATATCGTTTTTGAAGTAATGCGAAGAGTAATCGAGTCAAAAGAGAATGATGAAGATAGTTTTGATAAATTTGTTCTTGTTTCTGGAGATGGTGATTATATAAAAATGGTAAAGTTTCTTATCAAGAAAGAATTATTTGATAAGGTGCTTTTTCCTTGACCAAGATATTCATCACTCTATAAGCCAGTAAAAGAATTAGGTCTCACGGCTGCCCTCTATGATCCTGAGACTCAAAATAAAATTGAGTACAAAAAAACGAGAGAAGCGTCCTAGAGCACTAACGCTTTTCAGAACTTCTCTCAGTGGTGATGTACTACGATATTAGCACATACTCTGAAAAATGCAAATTTATTTCCATCCTTGGGTCCAAAACCCTGTTTGCTTTCAAGCCGATTGTAACTAGAGTGTCAAGTGTATACATGACTCAATATAAATCAACATGGTGTACCGAAAAGCATCACATGCTGTCTATGACTGCAGGTATCACATAGTATGGATTACGAAATATAGAAGAAAATGTCTTACGAAACCAATTCAAGAATCAGTACAACGAATCATAGAATGAATCTGCAAAGAACTCTACATCACACCCATTGCTATTGGTATGGAAGAAGATCATATACATGTATATCTGAGTATTCCTCTTGTACATCCAATTCCATTTGTAGTCCAAATGTTTAAATGAAGAAGCTCACACCATATATGGACCGATACAATATTTAAGTCTCATCTAAAAAACTTCTATTGGTGAGAAAAGAAATCTCTCTGGGCAGTGTGATACTTTTGTACAACAGTCTGAGCAGTAGATGGAGATATCATCAAAAAATATGTAGAACAACAATGAAAAGAAGATGTCGAAGGTGCAGAAATAGAAATTTAAAGCAAAACAAAAGCCACGGCGCTTTAGACCGTGGCTAGATCGGTTGAGAGATTTTTACTTCATAAGTAAAATTTTTCGTATTCTTCACCCTGAAAACTCTCCTCCATCACACTCTTTCCCACTCGCTCCACATCCTCGATATTTGCCTTGAGCAGGCTGATCTGACTATCAATATTGCCAAATACCTCATCGAGCTTCGCGACGATTTTGGATTGGGTGGAGAGGGGTGGGAGGGGGATTTCGACTTCTTTTAACTTTGTAGAAGAAAGCTCCTTAAAGGTCGTACCTGATCCTAAACTATTCAATAAATCTCTAGAATTGAGCAAGAAGTAATAGAGATAAATATAGTTTAATTCGCTTCATGGTACTAATCATTTGCATCATTGATTTGTACACATTGGTACTGTATTAATAGCAAGATGACCAATAGGAGCACGAGATGAAAGAATAACAGAATTTATAGGAACTATTTTTACTGATGAGTTATCAACTCCAGATTGTGTAATAGTTCTTGATGTATCCGATACATAAATATCCCCAAGTTGTCACATATCTTTCGGAGTAATCCAAAAAATACCCCCACTCCAATATTCTTGAATAGTTGTATCAGGAGTTCATCAATTTATAATTTCACAGACTTCGAAGAGTTTTTTTGTTGGGTACATTGATTTTATCAAATAACGATCAAATAAAGAATTGGCTTCTATAAAGGAAAATATTGAAATATATCTGAAATATCTAGGAATTTATCAAATAACCATCAAATAAGAATTAATTTACCCAAAAAGGTATATATTTTCTATGTTTTCTTGTCTTACTATTTGGATCAAATGGCTTAATCTTTCATAAATCAACTGCTCATTTTATCAGTCTCGATGCAATTGCTGAATTCTGCTTTTCGATATTAAAACGATCACAGACAGAATCATTTGTCATAGCTTCATTTTCGAGGATGTAAGTAAGTACACAATGCCAATAAATTGCTTGTGCTTTTTCATCATTCGTGAGCTTCGAAATCGACTTATAACGATAAAGTGTCACTCGTGTAAAATCATCACTCTTCTCTATTTTTGGATTTGGTAGTTTTTCTACCTGGAGTGCTGCTAACGCTCGATCAACTCAACTTCATCTTTTTTCACAGTGTCCTGCTCGTCTCATAAAATCAGCAATAATCTCATTTCTTGATTTTGGGGGATGATCAAGAAACCTATCAACTTCGATCAACGGAGTCCCAGGGTTTGAGATCTCAATTCTATCATCATAAATTTCGATAAGCACTTCAGATCACTTTGTATGAAAATCCTGATGAATAATAGCATTTGCTATAAATTCACGAAGCGTCACTTTAGGGTAATTCGTTTCACTTTTACGAATGATCTCAATGTTTTCGATTTTTGGGATCTGTGAAATGACATAATTGATAAGACCCGGAAATGCGATAGCAAATCACTTGGATCATTTTTGATCATTTATGGTATGAAGTTTGTTGTTTCATCTGTATGTTACCACCCTTGGAGACTTGCTTTTTAGTCCAAAATTTGCAAGGTCTCTTGCAAAGAGAAATGCACAAGCATTAGTAATATCAAAAAGTCCATCGCGAGGTATTATAAGATTTTCTTGCACAAGCTTTTCTTTGGCGTTATCTTCGGAAATGGGGTCATATTTCATAGCCTCACAGTATCATTTCCAATCAATTAATTCAAAGATATCCACCTCAGTAACACGAGACATAGCAATGTCTGTATCAAAATTAGAATGAAGAAGAGTCTCCCAAAGTTGAGCTTCTAGTGTTTTAGATTGTTTAACGGGCTTAGTATAGCTTTCGATGCGAATGTAAGATACGTTTTCATATGTCACTGGCGAGATTGTAGCGGGTTGGATAATACATACTACCATTCTTAGTGAGTCCTTGTAATCATTAACTTCAAAAAAATTGAATCAAAAAAATCAAGATAATTGTCGTTGTAAATAGGGTATAAGATCCTCATTTCATTTTCCTTTTTGAAGTCTTGGGTTGAAAGTTGTTCCGACAGGAGAATGATCATCAGGATTGATTCCAAAAATGATATAAGCATCAGATCGTCAGTGAATTCTTGCCATATTAGCGAGAGCGGAAATATTTGCCCCCAGTTCTTCGGTAGAATGAAAGTTTTGCTTAAATTCACACCAAGGGAGTTCTAATTTTTTTCACTCAGACAGGCAATAGTCTATGATTTGAATTATTTTTGATGATTCCATATATTTCTTACTTACTATATAAACTCTCCTGTACTCGGTAGTACGCCTCACGGAGTGCTTTGTTGCCTCCGAATGCCTTGGCAAGATCCGTGGTTGTCCCTTGGGCGAAGAGCTTGATCTTAGCTGAAAGATCACTCGGTCCAAAATCTCGGATCCCATTGCGAACGTAGAGCGAGAGAAGAAAATCGATGAAATTTTGTGCGGTGAGTGACTCGTATGGTGTGATGACACCCTCAGCAAATGACCGACGTTCCTCGCGATAGTGGATCGGTGATCCAAAGGAGAGATGGGCGAGGATATCGAATATATCCGAGTCCTCAGCCTCGAACATCCTCGTGAGGTCCTCGATCTGATCATCTCCGATCCCGAATGATGAGAGATGTGAGAGGAGGGCGGTGCGGGTGTCCGGATCTGCCCAGATTTTGCGAAGCTCTGATTCATCACTGTAGAGAGATGGAAGCTTGAGTGCGAGCTTGTGGAGGAAGTCTCTCGATGAGAGGAGTTTGCCGGTCTCAGGGTCGATGTAGCGAGTCTCGATATCGATCACCTTGATCTCACGATCAGAGTCGAGTCGGACGACGAGTGTCTCGGTTCTTGGTTTTGGTTCTCTCGGTACAATATCTCACATATCTCCTCCATTTGGTGGATTGTGTGGTGGGGGAGTTGCTGGATCTTCCATAACACCACCATCCCATATCTCATCCCGAAAGGTATTGGTCGCACCAGTGAAATCATAGATCGTGAAAAAATCCTTGCCATCATAGAGGCGAGTCCCACGACCGATGATCTGCTTGTACTCGACGATGGATCCGATATTTCGCACGAGGACGATATTGCGGACATTGAGCGCATCGACTCCCGTTGTGAGCATTTGAGAGCTCGTGAGGATCGTCGGGATCGTCTTGTCATTGTCCTGAAATCGCTCAAGATACGCTCGACCAATCTCTTTTTCATCTGAGGTCACACGCACACAATAGTCTGGATCGCTGATAGTCTTGTATTTGTTGATCGCGTCTCGCATCTTGAGTGCATGAGTCTGATCCACACAAAATATGATGGTCTTGTCCATCGGTCGGATCTGTCGGAGGATCTCCGCTGCTATGAAGTCTGTCCGTTCATCCACGATAATCGATCGGTCAAAATCATTAGCAAGATAGACTCATTTTTTGTCTTCCCCTTGGATGATCTGATCTCCACTCGTGAGAGCGAGTTCGTCGATATTGAGCTTGATTCTTTTGATCTTGAATGACGTGAGGAATCCATCATCGATCCCTTGGGCGAGGGAGTATTCGTAGACGGGCTTGCCAAAATAGTTGTAGGTATCGACATTATCGTCTCGCTTCGGAGTTGCGGTGAGTCCGAGGTGAACGGCAGGGGAGAAGTACTTGAGGATCTCTGCCCAGTTGCCATCCTCTCTCGCACCACCTCGATGACACTCATCGATGATGATGAGATCAAAAAAATCTCTCTCGTATCGATTGTAATATGACTCGAGAATTTCTTCCGGGTTCTCCTCACTTGCACCACCTGAGAGCGCCTGATAGATAGCGAAGAAGATATTCGCATTCGTCGGGACGACTCATCATCGTCTCTTGATCTCGGATCCATTGATCTTGAGACAGTCTTTCTCCAGCGGGTTGAATGTATTCATCGCCTGATCCACGAGAATATTGCGATCGGCGAGGATGAGGATACGAGGTCGACGAGTGCCGATCCCATCACGAGACCACCGAGTTTGAAAGAGCTTGTACGCGACCTGAAAAGCAATCACTGTCTTACCGGTACCGGTCGCGAGGGTGAGGAGGATACGATCTCTACCTTCAGCAATATTCTCCATTACCCGAGAGATGGCGATCTCCTGATAGTATCTCGGACGCTTTGCAGAGACAAAATACGGCTCCCTGAGGAGAATCTCTTTAGCATGATTATCCGATCCGATCACTCTCTGATAGAGCTCCTCAGGTGTCGGATATCGCTCGATAAAATCTCACTTGCCAAGGGTGAGATCAAACTCATAAATCTCCCGTCCATTCGTCGAGTAGACATATCGCAGAGCGAGAATTTTTCCGTATTCCTTGACCTGTTCGAGTCACTCAGTCGGATGGAGATCGTATTTTTTCGCTTCGATAGTAGCAAGATTGACCCCGTTGTATTTGAGAAGATAGTCGGCAAATTTTTGCTTGCCTTTGCCACCGACAAACTTGCGTCCATTGGTGAAGGTATACTCACGGATGATGTGTGACTCGTCCCATCAGTCAGATCGTAGCTTCGGATCTATGTATTTTGCTCGGGTGTCGGATTCGGAGTGGGTCATGATGACTTGATCAATTGGCGAAATTATACGATATTTGTCAAAAAAGGAAACGGAAACAAAATAAGATTCAATGTTAAAAAAATTCCCGTTTTTGGGAATTTTATCTGTACCAATCGGTGCATGGATAGGAGCTCTCTACCCATTGTGATGGACCATAGTAGGTTCGGTAGGTGCAAGAGTATCAATTCTGATAACTTCTACGAAGCGGTTCGCAACGATTTCGGCTCGTATCCCACTGATAGTCATCACCACATTTACATCCACCAGATGTATTCGGGATCGACCCGATGCCGTATTCTCTTTGACATGAGTAGGTAGTCCTATCGGTCGTATAGTTATTATAATAATACGGATAGGAATAAGTAGGTGTGAAATATACTGGATTACTCGGATAAGTAACTGTATATCTCGGAGTATAATAGTAATCGTAGTCGTTCTGGTAGTAATGATGAAACCGATGACCACTTATGCCAGATGGCTCATCATAGTATCGTGCTGCATCAACACTCAGAACTCATCCAATCATGACTGAAAGTATGATTGTAAGAAATGCAATGAAGTATTTCATAAAAGAAGTTGAAAATAGTGTAAAGATTTTATGTAATAATGTTACATATTCAAGTATTGATAATTTGTCAAGTATTCAAGAGATCTTCTTAAGGTATTTTAACTTCTATATCATATTTTGTAAGGAGTCCAGCAATTCATGTGAGTGAGAATTTTGCTTTTAGTATGGTGTTGTTTTCTGGATCAATAATGTAGTTAAATGACGAAGAAAAATCCGTTTTTTCAAGATTGGTACGGTGAAATATCGCACCGAAGAGATTGCACTCATCCAATACGCAAGAACTCATATTTGCACCAGTCAAGTCAACTTCTTGGAGATCGCATTTGATAAACTTGGTTTCTCTGAGGGGAAGATTGAGAAACTGTGCATATTTGAGAATACAATTTTCAAACGAAACTCACAGAAGAAAAGTACTACAAAGATCGAGTCGAAAACCAACCATTTTGCAATCGATAAATTGTACTCCATCGAAAGTTGATCAAGAAGTTTTTACAAGGCTGAGATCACAATTCTGAAAGGTACAATTTCTCATCGTTGTATTGGATATATTTGATTCGTAGAAACTGCAATTAATGAAGTTGCAGCCTTCATATTCTCATGCCTTCAAAGGGAGAGTGGTATAATCTTCTTTCTTAAAAACAGCATTTTCTATCAACATCATATTATCTATCAAGATATTTTGCGAGTATATAGGTGAGTCCTGCAGTAATTACAATAAAGAGTATGATCGTCACAAATATAACATCATCTCGAAAAGGGGGTGAGGCCATATTCATTCAGAAAAAACTCGTCACGAGCGTAAGTGGCAACATGAATGCTGAAAAGTAGGTGAGATATTTGATCGTTGTATTCGTCTCAAGATCGAAGAGTGACTTCATGGTCTCTTCGAGTGATTCAATATTCTCATGAATAAGTTCAATCTCTGCAACAATCTTATCAACCTTATCTTCGAGATTCTCAAAGTAGAGCTCGAGAGAGTCTTCGTAGAGTGCATTCATTCGTTGCTCAAGTATGCGAAATACTCTCTGCTGCGGTGTGATCATATGCTTAAGCGCAATAATGTTGCGCTTCTTCACCATAATATCTCGGATTACCTGTGCTTTATTCCCTCGGCTAACGATACGTTTTTCGAGAGCGATCATATCACGACTGAATCGATCGAGTGTTCTAAGTGTCTTATCGAGCATCAGATCAATCATATCATAGAGAAGATATCCGGTAGAGAGTGATTTTTTTTCTTTGAGTTCCTTATTCTTGTAGATGTCATGAAGTTCATCAACGGCTGCTGACTCATAATATCGACACATCACAAGATATTCTCGTGAGAGAAATATATCAAATTCATTCTTGATGTATTGCCGCGTCTTGGTATCGTATTTTGGAAAGTGGAGTATGACAAATATATACTCATCATAGGTATCGACACGAGCAATCGGATTGTCTTCGAGGATTGCTTCACGATCAAGTTCATGAAAAGGAAATCGACGAAATATAGTATATATTTCGTCGTCTTGTGGGTTATTGAGATCAATCCAAAGTGTATCAGGACTGATGACTTGTTCGAGCATCATAGGGGAGGAGGCTAAGAACTAAACCATGATTTCTACACCATCTTCAGAGTCTGCGAGGAGCTCCGTATGCAAAAATTTACTGATTTCAAATGCGTTTAATATTCCCTGTTCCAATTCAGATATGTTGTCATTCGACGATACAACGATGAAGAGGGGATAGAGTGCCTCTCGCATATCTTTGTTCTTGGAGAGAGTTTTGAGGAGTTCAAAAGTGCCAATACTATAGCCGTCTGCAGCATAGAGAAGATCGATATGATCATAATGAGCTTCATCTTGGGTATTTGCAAAATCAACAATAGATCATCCAAAGGAATAACCGAATTTTCCATATGAAAAATCTGATATAGGATTGATATGTTCGAAGAAAAGTGTTGAATCAGCCTGAAGGTGACTATCTCGTTCATCAGGATCTCACTCAGCCTCAACGAGTGCACTATCTCAGCGATACATAACAACTGGAGTAACAATATCTCCTATCCACCGTTCAGGATTAATCTTAACGATAGTATCAATTGGTATAATAACTGCATCGAAGACGGTATCTTCGATGGTTCGACGAGCATAGAGCTGAAGATCTTGTTCTGATCAGAAAGCAAGAATGATGTCTTTTGAATGGTATATCTCGAGCTTGCTTGCCTCGGATGCAAGGAGCTTCAGGTCAAAATGTGCGATGATAGCATTTTTGAGAGTGGGATTTTTTGTGATATAAGCAATTTGCATAGATTTTTTTGAGAGTTCTGATTATACTATCATTTTTTAATAAGAAAGTTTTTTTATGGATATTTGATTTGTTTTAATTTTAATTTTTGTTGGAATTATTGCTTTTGCACTTGGAATGAGTGTTGCGAAAAGTCATGAATGATCGATTCGAAAAGACGCAGTCGATCGATCAAAAAGCGTGATACTCTGAGGGGTCTATGAACATACTGCACCACTTCTCCCATGATTTCCGTATGCTCTCAAAGATATGATTTTTCTCTGAAAATGAGTGGATTATGTCGTATTTGATGGACTTTCAGAGCATGGAAGCATTCGTGAAGTAGTATTTATCGAAGTGAAAACAAATAAATCATCGCTCAATCATCGAGAAAAAGCTATCAAGCAAGCAATTGAATCAGGGAAAGTATCATATCGAGTGATGCGTTATGATACAAATAACGAAAAATAGATATTCGTATGAAAAAAGTTTGACTTCAAGCCAAATTTTTATATATTTCTCCCGTCTTCAGACAAAGTGATATTCCTCGATAGCTCAGTGGTAGAGCAACTGGCTGTTAACCAGTGGGTCACAGGTTCGAGCCCTGTTCGGGGAGCCATATAGTAAATCAATCATCAAAAGCATGAGTATTCCGCATACTGATGCTTTTTTTGCGAGGTTCTAACCTTGAAAGAGCGCTTTCTGGAGAGATCTACATTTTGGTAGACTGTATAATTTTTTTGTTTTTGTGTATTTTTATAATGAGATTATCCTCGATATAAGTTTTTAATTAAAAAAGCACTATCCCATCTATGAAAAAGAAAAATATTGAGAAAACTGAAAGAACACCATTTACTTTACGCCAAGCAACCGCCGAAGATCTACACTTTCTTTTTAGAGTATCTACCGAAGCAATGAGACCGGTCAATAAGGCTATTAATCCTGGTAAAATTGTTGATTTAGAAAAAGAACTTGAAATATATACAGCAAAATTTGATCCTGAGGAGATCGAAGTAATCCAGTATCAAGATCAGGATGTAGGGCGTTTGCGCGTCGTTCGCTTAGCTGAATCCATATATGTAGGTGGTATACAGATATTACCCGAGTATCAAGGCAAGGGTATAGGTACAGGGATCTTTACTGATCTGATTCAAGAGTCCAAAAAATCTAACAATCCTATCCTACTGGAAGTACATAATGTAAACTCTCATGCTCTGAGTTTTTATATAAAACTTGGTTTTGAGAAAAGTGGAAAAACTGATACTCAAACTATATTGCAGTTCTGACATTACCAATGTTTATAACTGAGCTTCAACCAGAAATCTCAGATTCCATCTGGAATTTATGAATTATATATCTGCTTCAAGAAATTTCTTCAAGTTATCTAAACCCAGGGTATCTTTGTTCTAGTGATAGGTCTATATCCCAAAAATTTGTACACTTTCAATGGTCTTTGGATTAAGAAAAACCCGCACTCCTCAGTGTGGGTTTTTTTATAAGAGTTATGTATTTCACAGCTCTGATGAAGGGATAGTATCCCGAACAGACCATGAACGTACAAAGTGTGCCTGAGAAAGAAAGGCTTCTTGGTAGACGATAGCAATATTGTTTTCGATGAGCCACTTCTCCAGACAAAGCCTGTAATCCTCATGAAAGAGCATAATACTCATTCCGTAAAGCTGCTCCCGAGCGTAGAGATGTAATTGATATGCCAAGGTTTCAGCATCTTTATAATTACATAAAGAATTGATATGGTTGAGACGATATCTTTTCACAAGCGCGCTGAACCAACTTTGAATATCACGATTCATACGTCTTTGTAATTCAATCGAACTCATGCATGGGCCATATTTTGATGTATTGCTCATAAAACCTCCTCGTTATTTATGAACTCAATGATTATACCTACAAAAAATGGATGTCAATATATTGGATAATATACACAATGAACAAACTATGAAATATTAAAGTAAGGTAAAATTCGGTACTATATAAGGCTTTCTATTGTATATTCATTCAAAAATTTTTTAGACATTGTACTATTATTATTGACAATATAATTAAATATGTTGTAAAATTTGCTTTTTAAAAATTAATATGCTAGTATCTCTACGTTATTTAGATTTATCTGCATGAATTTCACCACCAAACCGCTCTGGATGTCTCGCATCTATCGAAAGAGAATGTTTCATATATGGAGTGCGAATGCATTTTTGGCTGTTGTTCTTGTATCAACCCAAATACTCATTAGCTATCTTTCTGGAGCAAATGCAGGCACATCAAGTGCTCAGAATCTTAAAAGTGAGCCATTTGATGGGGTAATTATGCCTATTGCCAAGATCCCAGACTGGTCAATCGGCTATACCGATAAGAAACTTCGTTTTGATGATATACCGAAGGATATGCTTATGGATTTGCCAACATATGACCCAAATGAACTTCTTCAAGCTCCAACAAATCGTAGCATTACGAATGCACGCTATACGTTTATAACTCCCTATATGGGTAGCTATCGTGGAAATTATCAAGAACATGATGGTTCTCATCTAGCAGTGGATATACGGGCACCACTTGGAACTCCCGTTGTTGCTGTAGCAAATGCAATCGTATCAAAAGTAAAAACTGATCCTGCTGGCGATGGGATATATGTAGTACTTAAGCATGATAGTGTGCCTCTAAGCGATGGCAACTCATCTCTTTATTCGTCATATCTTCATCTTGAGGATACAACGGTAACACTTGGTCAGAAGATACAAAAATGAACAGTGATAGGTCATGTATGAATGACGGGTATTACAACAACGCCACATCTTCACTTTCAAGTTGATAGGGCAAGCGCTCCGTTTCATCCATATTGGCCATATGACTCAAATGATCTTAAGAATGCAGGAATATCATTTTTTGAGTGAGTCAATACTAGCCTTGGAAAGGACAAAGCTGATCTCTATACATACAGTCCAATGAGCTTTGTACAATGAAAACTCACAACATGAGTATCGACAAATATTCCAATTCTCTCAAGTGCTCCAAATAAGCCAACATCTCAATCGCTCGCTCTTGATAATGAAGCAAAACTAAACTCTAGTAAACCAAATAATAGCATTATTCCTTCTGTTATTTTGCCAACAAAACCATCTGAATCTCTCCTAGTATCAAACGGAAATTTTAAGGATATTGATCCGAATTCATCACTCAAAAATGCTGTCGCATACCTGAAGGAGAGAGGAGTTGTTAATGGTTACCCCGATGGAAGTTTCGGTGTAGCACGAAATGTTACGCGTAAAGAATCCGTACTCCTGATATCTAGACTCTTTGGAATACAAGTAGGGGAGTGAATTTCAACACCTTTTAGTGATATACCAAAGACGGATAGTTTTGCACGAACTGCAAGTCGATTTGTTGATCTTGGCATCCTCAAAGCACAAGGAAAATTTCGCCCGAATGATATTGTAACCAAATGAGAGCTTGCAACTATGCTTGTTCGAGCAAGCTCGCTCTCTCCAGTAGCCTCACCAAATATCTATACTGATGTATCTGAGTCGAATAGTCTACGCCCATATCTCAATAGCTATGCGCTTCAGACGAATACAAGTGGTAAATTCAACGCTGAAACCATCATTACTCGCGGTCAAACCGCTGAGATGCTCTATGGATGGGCTGAACGTGGAAAAGGATGATTTGCTCTGAATCTTGAATAGGTATGGAACGACTTCTTCTCGACCCAAAAGAAGTATACGGGTTTCTTCCGCATGCGAGAGCGAGTGATGATGTTATTAGATTAATTCAAGAACGACGAAGAGATATTCTAAAAGATGTTCCCGTATTTCCGATACCAACAGAGTATCAAGAGGATTCACCATATAGATTTCTTCTGTGCGATGGAAATCATAGAAGAGAGGGGTATGAACGATGTATTCTTTTGCTCCCAAGTGCGCTTTATGAACCAAAAGAAAAAATCGAGATTGAGAGAGATGATCTGTCTCCATTTAGAGCCGCGAATCATCCAAGAATTTTTGAACGACTCATACTCATTTTTCTAAGAAGACATGAATTCCGAAATGATTTAGAATGCTAAATATCTTTTAATAAACCTCCATTGTATGGGGGTTTATTTTTCTATTAACTGATCTCACGCTATATATATACTTCAACTACAGAATCAAAAGACTCAGGCATTTCTAAGAACTTCTTCCAGCCTTCTAAAGCTGCTTTCACTTCTGTAATAGGAAATGTTTCTATAGGCCAATTAGGATCATTATTATCGGCTAGCGAGAAATGAATTGTAACTTCATATTTTGTAGCAATGGCATCAAAATGGTTACTTGATATATCTTCATAATCAGATAGTCCTAATTGCATTCGCGATAACCCATCAATCGCCCATTTAGTTACTATTTTACTATCAAAGTCACGTAAGTAGCTACAAAGATACTTGTCATAGCGATTAGTGGTGATATTTCCTGAGGATGTATGAATTCTTTTCTGAAGATAATCTCCAGTATCGAAATAGGTATATTTAAGAGTCATATTCATATATTATTTTTTTATTTGTTTAAGGAGCTTCATACGACTCGTCTTTCCACTGATAATGATATACCGTTTTCCTGTTCGCTCAAGAAGATATGCTCATATCTCGGTATTAGCTCGACCATTTTCTGGGGGTGATGCAACGCTCATCTTGTAACTTCCGTCATCAAGTTTTTCGGTAATTTCTGTCTTGGATGCGCCTGTTTTGACACGAATGTGAAGTGTTGGGAGAGTTATAATTTCATCGATGAAACGCTGGTCAGTATTGGGTGTCATAGTGCTTATAGATAGATATGGAATGTAGATTCCCGCCTTCGCGAGGATGACGTTGTTAGTTTCAATGAATACGTTGATAGTTATTGAAAGAAGATACTAAAATGATTGAGTAATTTTTACAAATCTCGAATATCAAATCAGCCGTTTTTGGATCTATCTACAATTTCATCAATAATTTGCTGCCTTTGTTTTGTGTGTACTTCACGAGATTTTTCCCTATTTGCCTTGCGAGGAACCTCGGCATTATATATTTCTATATATAAGCCAATATTGGTCTTAACAAACAATACTATATCTTTTTTAAGAAAATCTTCGAAGCTGAAAACATCAGAGTAAAATATATAGTAGCGAGCAAAAAAATCTTCATATTTTTCATAGGCATTTTCTTTGGCTCTATATACTTTCATATCAGCAATACATTTTCCAGTATCTTCAAAGTAAAAGTCATTATAATGTACCAGCGTTGAGAATCGTTTATACTTGATCCCATCAAGAGAAAATCCTCTCGTGGAAATCATACTATAGGTATCAAAGTCATATACACCAAAAAGACGAATGCCTTTTTGTGTCGTTCATAAAAGGCGTCCAAAACAACTCTCTCACGCACGATCTCATCCAACAATTAATATATCTTCTTGTGTACCATTTTCTTTTTTAAAAGCACCTCTTTTACATATCCAAAGTCATCAGATATGTCATATACTTGTATTATCTGGTTCTCAATCTTTTATAAAAAATCCTCGAAAGTAGGTTGGATGGAGCTTCTGAAAAATATTAGGACTGTATGTCAAAAATTCTTTGAGTTCTACTGGTATTTCTCATAGTTCTCTATAGTTTCAAAATATCTTTTTTAAAATTGTATCTCGAAGTTTTTGATTATACTGACTCAATTCATATTTTTTTCTATCGAACGTTTTTTTCGTCGCTGAACAATCATACAATGATAAAGTTTCATCTTCAATAATCTCTATAAAATTTGTTCATTTTTTTATATATACGAAAAAAGATCGCAATCCTCCTTCTGGAGATAACGCATAGTATGCACTATCAGTAATTGTAACATCCACAAATAATACTTCGTATCAAGAAACCTCCAGTGGAAATCTATAACAAGTAGCTCAGTAGACTTCACTCTCATGAATGACATACTCAATCCACTTATCTGATCATATAGGATAAGGTGGATTGAGTTTTTCTTTGAGTACTTTAAAGCGTCTTATCTGCCAATCGATACTATCAAACAAATAATCTTTATCGCGATTATGAAATTTACTCCATGCCATATTAAGCCATGTGGTGACATCGAGTGATTCATTTTCGGGAAAGCCTCATGTTGGCATATAAAAACTTGTATTCCAACTAGGAGATACATTAATGAATTTTCCAAATGTTTTTATTGCATATATTCCAATATCAAATGCAATACTTTTGATATTCTCAGGAAGTTGAATCCAATCAATTCAGCATGAATATATATCTTGTGATTGATATTCTTTTGAGTGATTAGTTATATATTCGTTCATTGCCTTATCAATCGCTCATAAACTCTCAATACTGTAATCAAGATAGATTTGAGGAAAGATATATCCAAGTTGTTCTTCGATCAAATCAATTCTTGCCTTCATCGAAGAGAGTATTTTTTCTTGAAATGAAAAATATTTCGAGCTAGAGGATGCGAGCTTCTTAATTTCTTTTTCTGTTTTTGGAAGAGATAATATGGTATACATAATTTAGGGAAATTATTTGATAATTAAAGACTAATCATGATGGAACAACTTGTGTGCCTCAGCAAGGCGGGCGTTGGTTACGTGGGTGTAAACCTGGGTTGTGGTGATCGATGCGTGTCAGAGAAGTTCTTGAATGATACGGATATCAGCGCCATTTCCAAGGAGTGTGGTTGCAAATGAATGTCTGAGAGTATGGGCTGAGATATCTTTTGCAATATTTGCCCTGAGAGCACGATCCTTGATCATATTCGTGATAAAGAATCGCGAAAGACGCACGTTCTCATCGCTCAGATCATGAGATGATATATTAGTGATATCAAAATTATGGCGAATGAAGAGGGGTGAAAAATGGTCACTACGAGCATTGATATACTCAATAATAACGGATTTTGCTTCATTTGTGAGGTAGACCATGCGAAGCTTGGATCATTTTCCTCTGATACTGATGCCTACTTGGTCGCTCTCTTCTCGAATATCTGAACGATTCAGGCTGGTTAGCTCCGAAATACGTAGTCAAGTTGCATAGATACACCATATAATAGCAAAATCTCTCTTTCCCTGAATGCTCTCGCGATCGATCGATAAGAAAAGCTGCTTCACCTCATCATTCGTGAGAAATGTGACTTCTCGGTCTTTTTCCTGCATGAGGTCAATACTTGTTGGATCAATCGTGTTGTATCCTTCTTTCTTGAGATATTTGAACCATGATCGGAGGGTGATCATGTGCGCATTCATGGTCTTTGGGCTGATATTATGGTCGAGGAGACTTACTCTCCAAGACTTGATATCATCGAGAGTAATATCATCGAGCAGAACGGTGTAATCTTCACTCATTTCTCGAACAAGTTTTCTCATCTCAATCGATGAAAGCTTGGAAAAATCAAGAAATATCTTATATGTATACTTCTTAAACAATATGGACCTTGGGTTCAGAAACCGCATGAATCGCCATAGATGAAAGCTATATTGTTCTACTGTTCGCGGTGAACGATCCTTGTGAATACGCAGATACACAAGAAAGTCATAGTATCATTGAATAATAGTCATAGGAGTGCGATAGGAGAGTGGGGTATCACGAAATAAAAAATACTTCACATAATGTAACTTATGTGAAGTGAATTGCAAATCGAAATGAGGGGAGGGCTAATATGGAAGAAAAACTCAACCGCCATTTCGCGCTATAAGATCGAGTGTTATCTCGTAGAGATCATGTTTCTTATGTTTTTTGGAAAGAATCCTGAGGCGATTGATTGCCTGAATATAGCGCCACTCACTCGCATCTCTGAGAATCTCTTCATTGATAATAAATGGCCTCTTAAGAAACTTCTCGACTAAGAGGGTGCCAAGTTCTCCGCTCACACGTTCTGTGAGGGCTTCAAGTAGAGCGATTTCCTGAAGAGGGATACGAAATTCACAGGAATCAAATTTGATAAGTTCGCTGTATTTTTTGAGAGTTGGAAAGAGATTCTTCGCCTTCTTGCTTCGTCAGGACTCTCAGCTATCCATACTACGGGCAATCGTCCGAAAAGATATCTTGTAGCCATTTCCAAGGGAAATATCTTTCTTGGTTGATCTTGTATATACCACAAGCGTTGGGGGAGTGCTCATATCACGAAGGAGGAATTCAAGAGGTTTGTTTCATCAGAGTACGTAGTCTCCCCCACATTCATCCCGAATCACCGCTCGAGCGATCTGCCAATAGTAACGATCATAGATATCAACAATACTCATGGCACTATTATGATCTCAGAGAATCAGGAAGAGTCATTGCTTGATAACTCGCACTCTCCCCTGTTTCTGTAACTGTGAAGAGAATCTATATACCTCCTGGGGACACCGACCATCAAGGATATCATAGTCCGGTGCTCTCTCTCGTACAATATCAAAAAGAGATATAATCTCACCCCCCTTTTTGATAAATTTGTGAACAAAATTATCAATATCATTATTCTTCATAATTCTTTTTGTTAATTATATTTCTTCGGTCTTATTTTGCAAATATTTATACTATAATTTTGCAAAGATATATATTTCAATAAAAAATGACCAAAGTGTGTTTGTGTACTTTGGTCAAAGTTGGATGGAACTAAGAAGTGCTAGACTAGGGTTTTGTCCCCAGAAGCCCATATTGATGAAAAAGCTTCGTTCCAGAGGGATACGCATTGAGTGCGAGCAAAGCGCGGCAATAGGTGTTCATATTGTATTTCAGCAATTGTGCCAAAATATTTTCGTACCAAAAGGTCTCAATTTTTTGACCATTTGGGTGAACGATCATAAAAACATACTTCTCCTTGGTTACTGGTGGCCGCTCTACCTCACTTACCTTTTGCTCATCATAGATTGGGACAAGTAAGGTCTTGAGAGGACCTTGTTCAGCTTCCATCTTCGTCATCTCAACCAGAAACGCTGTTTGGCTTATTCGTGACTTAAGATAGTTTTCAAGCGAAAACCGTGTTTTTTCTACAGCTGCTAACGAACTCATGACTATCTCCTGTAATTAGCCCCATTCTCGGTATAAGAAGAGTAAACAATTACTGTATCAGTATATGTAATTATAGTGATGTGTCCATGAGCATGAGATGGTGCGAAGATCAAATAATTCATGAAAGTTTGCGAAACTCAAAAAATCTATATAATTCCCTCTGTTGCTCGTGTATTTTCGGGCACATCTTTATCTAAAATACTCTTTTTGAATATGAAAAAAGAAGACAAACAGGCTCTCATTGCTGATCACGCACGTGCGGCAAAGGACACTGGGTCACCAGAGGTGCAAGTTGCTATCCTCACTTCTCGCATTGAGAATCTCAAAACACATCTCCAAGATCATAACAAGGATAATCACTCTCGCCGTGGTATCCTCCTCATGGTTGCAAAACGTCGAAAACTCCTCGATTATCTCAAATCAAAAGACGCAACACGATACGAAGAACTCATCAAGAAACTCAATCTCCGAAAATAATTCGGAGATTTTTTACAAAAAAACAAAAAACATTTGACTTATATTACTAATTCTTTCTAGTAATAAAGAAAAGTCAACAAGGAAAACTGCTCATGAACTGGCTTTAGCGTTTAAAATGACCGTCTTACGGGCGGCCTTATACATAATTTCTGGTCAACCAACCCTCACTAGAGTGAGGGTTTTCTTATTTAAAAAGAAAATAACTATCACAGTATGATAGTTATTTTTGAAAGCGTTATTTCGTAATAGAACAATATGATATAAATATGTCCTGTACTTCTATACTATTCTTGTCTCATGATATAATATCTTGTATTTCTTCCCGTATTTCTTCCCATATATCCCTAAACATGGCCTGGTACTCAAATGGCACATTCATCTGAAGAAAATGAATGAAAGTCTGTGAGTATACATCTATATCTTTCATCTTTAACTCTTTGATAACAACTCAAAGTTCTTTTTGACTCATAGTTATTTTGAGCGATTTTCATGTAAGAGCTCGCAAGAGCAAGGTAGTTGCAGAAAAAGAATCCAAATCATGATTTCATTGAGTAATCTTATGCCATTTACTCATAATTTCTGATTCCCCATGGCTCATAGCAAGAACACTGGTATCAGAGATATTCAAATAAGGAAGAAAATCTGGTACACCCTTTTGATGTCCTTTCATTTCAACGAGCATATGAGATACATTTCGATGGAGTAACTGAGAAATGATTTTATATTGTTTTTCGGGTACTTTCTTTAGAATTTCATCAAATATCAGTGCTTTTTGCACGTCTTTTCAGAATCATTTACTGCGAACATGCGCAACAATCACCTTAAGATCAGTAGTGTTCAATTGATCCATCGGTCGGTTGAATGGATGAAAATGAGAAAGAAGAAATGAGAGAATCACATGATCAGCCATAACATGAGTATCTTTATATTCTTCATGTATTTTCTGAAACTGCATATCATCTTGATATACCTGTTTCATACACCAGAGAGCAGCTTCAACCTTTGCTTTATTTTCTTCGCTTGCTTCTTGGAGTGAAAGAAATTTAGCATATCATTCCCCTTGAAGCGAAAATTGTTGATAGAGATTTGTTAGATCAGATGAATGTTTGAATGAATCAAACGATGCATCGAGAAAAGAGTTCGAATGAAATTCTTTAAGCATCGTTGATCATCATCGTGAATGTGCAAGAATCGATTGATTTTGAAGAGAAAGTGCTGCACGATCCAGATCACCTTCACAGGTTGCCTGAAGATAAAGACTCACAAGATTCACAATCCGAATGCGAGCCTCCTCTATACTCGGGCGTAAGTTTTTATTTCCAAATACTCCCGCAATTTGAACAATACCTTGTGGAGCTTCGTTGATAATTTCTTGCACTCGCTCCCGAGTGATAATTCCCGATAAAACTCCATGTTGCAAAGCTTGCTCAAAAAATGGTTGATCGTTATGAATAGTGAGTTGATTATGAATTGTCATGTGTATGATTGAAAATTAAGAGTAGATCTCTTCTGCTGAGGGTAGAAACATTCTATCATCCGAAGAAAAGATCAACCTGGAGCTCCTTGCATCCAGGTTGAGTTAAATTTTTATTCCATTACAAAGCAGAATTTTCATCCGCTTGTTCAGGAATTTTCGGTTCATTATTCTTGTTGTTTTCTTGAAGTTCCAACGCATCAGACATGGTACGTTCTTGACGTTCCGAATTCTGCATGATGCGCGTATGCATGGATGCTGCACATTGATACACTGATTCCCAGAAATCTGGAAAGCCTTCACGGAGCTCAAAAGCAAATTGCTTCCACTCTCCGTCCAGCACTTCACTATGAGTATCTGGTTCATCAGAGCCAAGGTTGAAAGTCATGTAACGTTGAAAATGCACGATCCGTTCATAATTTTGTCCGCCACGACTCAGCAAATAGATTGCAAGGATATCCTCACAGCTACATTCTGAGATCTTGGTGAAAAACTCAGATCGTTCCTGCTCATCACGAGCCATCACAACAGAATTGATTAAACCTTCCAGTTTATTCAATTCGTTGTACTGGCGTTCCAGCATGAGCATTGCGATGAACTGATCAACCCCGACAAGCAGACTCAGGGGCGAAGATTTAGAACAATCAAATTCACGCACAATCAAGCTGAGATGTTTTGGTTCCATCTCATCCAAAAGGGCGCGAAGCTGCTGATCGCCATGCTTTTCGGCAAATGCAACCAACGAACGCTCGGCAGAACCGAATGCACCAAGCACTGCAAGCTCGGAAACTTGCGAGATTACAAGAGACTGATTCATGATCTTTTACTCCGAATCAATGGGATCGAGGCCGGTTAAGTTCGGGGCTTCATTCTCACCCCAGTCGCTATCCACATCGGGGCTACCGTCGTGGATGACAACCTTTTCCTTGGCAACAGTAGACTTCTGAGTAAACAGAAATTCCATTGCAATTGCGAAAATAAGGAGAAATTCACCATTTTTGTATTTCAGAACCTGTTCAACAAGCTCTTGATCTGCAAAAATCACATCTTCTTTCAGAATTTCCCAGGTCGGGAAATCTTCCAGATCGTTTGCAACCAGTCGTTTTACACGAGCAATGTTGGCAAATTTTATAGTGCCATGAAAAATCGGCGCCACTATTTCCGGAAAATCCGCAGACATTGGCATAAGAGTATCAAGTGATGACCGCTTTGCAGCGATATTCTCCTTGAATTGATCTTCACCACGAGCACCAGCAAGATCCTGAAGCTCAGCTTGGTAGGAGCCCAATGCTCCTTGAAAATAATCACTTACTTGCATGATAATACACCCTCAATGTAGTTTTGCCAGATTTCTCCGGCAGTTTGGAGTGGATCATCGAGTAGCATACTATTTCGTTTGGAATCATATGCAGCCCGATTTTCCGGATCAGAGAGGCATTGGTATGCCTCGGTCACAGCGTGAAATTCTCGAATAAAATCTGGATCACCCTGATTTTTATCGGGATGATAGAGTTTTACCTTACGGTGGTAAGCTAAGCGAACTTCTTCTTGCGAGGCATTCGCTGATATACCTAGTATCGTATAGTGGTCCATAATGGACCCCCCATGAAAACAAGAATGTAAATGAACAATCCTATCTTGCGACAGGAACTTTTGTATATTATATATTATTCATAAATATGCAAGTACTATAAAATCAGATATTTTTCATAGTACTATCAAGCGTTTTGCCTAAAATACACCAAAATAGAGTTATTTTTCACAAAGAAATATTGACAATATCATTCACATCTTTAATATGCACCTTGCAAATGATTTCTAAAATATTTCATGAGTCATATACATACTTCGTTCTGGTCATACTATTTCTTTCTCGGATCTCTGAGAGGGTGTTTTATGGGCAAATAGATATATCTATGATCCATGAAAAAACTTCTCACTGTTGGGAAGTTTTTTATTTGTGAATAAGTAGTCTCATTTTCTTTTTTATCTCGATGCATACCCATCAGCATACTTCGTTCTGGTCATACTATTTCTTTCTCGGATCTCTGAGAGGGTGTTTTATGGCATAGAAAGTATCTATAGTATCCATTTACAACCTTCTCACCAAGAAGGTTTTTTATTTTTTCTATCTACATACTATGTCACGTACCAATATCATTAGTTACCCAGGTATTACCGCTGAGGCAGTTCCATTGCTCGATCCAACCACATGACAATTTCTACCAGCAAAACATGCCTATGAAGCCGTACTCAATTGTGGTGGATTCTCTGTTATGCCAACACAGCTCGCGACAACCATCGCTACTAAATCAGCTACGCACCTCAAAGAAGAGCACAAAATAGATGCTATCGGTTATATCAGTGATGAGCGAGTTCTCAATCATCCAAATTTCCTCTCTATTCGAGAAGTATTTGAAAGATTCTTCGGAAATCACATTCATACATTTGCAACGACTATAAGCAAACAGGAAAATAATCCATTCGGATTACGTGTGAATAGTACACAAGTATGCGATGATAGTTCCATCGCTCAATTTGTGCAAGAGCATGGTGACGATGGGGTGATTCTTGCGAGTATTCCCATGAGCGATCCATGTGTGGCCAAAGTATTTGATCAACTAAGCGCATCAGATCATGATACTATTGCTGGGAAAACACTGAGAAACCTAGCACTCAACAGGGATCGATTCCTCCCAACGACGCTCGCACAAGATATGAATGGATTTATCTGAAGCATTTCTTCTGCCGAGGAAACCATAGAACTCTTTGATACTCATCCAGATACAATCATTGTCCTCAAGTCATCACAATGATCAGCATGAGGAACAAATACATTTATTATTTCACCACATCAAAGAGCGGAATTTATGAGAAAAATAGAACAGATACACTTTCCTCTTCTGGCATACAATTTTGTTCAACCATTTTTGATAACAAATCAACAATGAAGTATTCACAGTGCTCACGTTCGATCATTTATTGTTGGCGATGAGCTTGTGGGTGGTGTGATCAAATTTCCAGGCGCTTCACTCAATAGGGAGTTATTTTGAGAAGATGGACGTATATCTCTCGATGTTTTTCGAAAAAAGAAAATTGAAGAAGTGAATAAACTTCTCAATAGCTCAAGTGGACTATCCAAATCAATGGTCTTCTCCCATGATGGTCAATTTCAATGAGGTTCTGATGGAAAATCAGGAATACTAACACTTGAAGATACGCAATGATTGGGTATCTTTGGAACCAGTAATACTCTTCTTGATTCGATAGAAGAGATATTCAATTCAACTATTCCTCTTGTAACAACACTCCAAGAAAGAGTGAATAAACAACTACAACTTCGATAATATATGCCTCACTCTACCTTATCAACCTTTGGAAATACACAGAAAGAACGAGCGGATATTCTCATCCTTCTCTTACATGCTGGGGAAGGATGAGAATATCTCGAATACGCGCAATCTGAGCTTGCTCATATTGACACTGGAATACTTCGATCCTATATGCTCCATGAAGCAGATCGAGGTACTCATGAGGTAGGATTTCTCACTGCAGAATCCATCATCAGCAATGCCCCTCATATGAGATGTGATATATTCGAGATTCATATTCCCCGGGCATTCCTTGATATGAATCGTCCAAAAGATGCTACCACTCCCCTCTTTCTCTCAAAGAATCACTGGAATGCATTCTATGATGATATTATGATTCATATTAAGAATGCATGTGAACAAGCAGATTATGTACTCCAGCTTCATAGTATGTGTGGGTACAATCCAACATTTCCAGGGCCACACAAACAGAATAAGATCGATAATTCTGTCCTACATAATTTTCTCAATCATTGCTATTCGGGTACAGAGCGATCATGGGATATGATTCATAGCACTCTGGATGGTCAAATACTTGCTCATCAGCCTTGGGTAGAGAGCTTTGAGAGTGTATTTCAGAAGGCATGAATTCCTCTGGAAAATAACAGTGCTTATCAACTTCTCTCTGGCTATCCAGGCACGGATATTATGATAGAGCATCAGAGTGTGCTTATTGAGATGCCAAAAAATTGGCTCGCAAATGATGACACAAAACATCTCTTTGATACGAGTAAAATTGTATTCAAACAAGAGAAGGTACAACAAGCAGCTGATCTCATTGCAGAGGGTTTTCTTCGTATGAAACAATAAAAACACAGAGCATATGCTCTGTGTTTTTAGAAATCCCAGCTCCCCTTCATACTCGTTGATTGTGTATAGTTGATCACGGTTGTTTCGAAGAAGTTTGATTTATCACCATTCGGATCTTGGAGGCGTTCAAGATGTTTGTATGGATTCGTTGTATTTGGATAGAGTGTTTCGATTCCGAGCATGGTCATGCGACTATTCGCAAGCCATTTAGTATATTGATCGGTTGTTTCTGTATTGATACCAGGGATACGATCCGTGAGGATGTGATTACTCCACTTGATCTCTTGTTCGACTGCTTGTGCCATCATTTCTCGGATCACTGCCTCGCTATATATCTCAGGAAATTCACGTCTGATCTCACGAATAATATTCGCAAAAAGAGTTACATGGGTAAGTTCATCACGACGAATATAGGCAATCATACGACCAGTTGCCGCCATACGACCATTGTCTGCGAGGGTATCAAAGAATGCAAATCCATTGTAGAAATAGAGTGATTCGAGGAGAAAATTCGCGATCATAGCACGGAAAAAATTCGCATCCGTAGGATCATCTCGAAAATCCTCATAAATCGATCCAATATACTGGTTGCGCTCGAGGAGAATCTTATCATCTCGCCAGAAATTATAGATCTCTTCTCGCTCAGCACTCTCGACCACACTCTCGAGAATGGTTGCATAGCTTTGTGAATGTATTGCCTCTTGGTAGGCTTGTATCGAGAGAAGGAGCTTCACCTCAGGTGCTGTGATATAGTCAGCAAAATTCGGAAGATTTACCGTCTGAATCGAATCGAGAAAGATGAGGAATGATATAATCCCCTTGTATGCACGTTGTTCTTCTTTGCTGAGTGTTGGAAATTGTGACTTGTCTGCATTGAGTCCAGAGACCTTCTCAGGAAGCCAAAAATTCCCCACCATCACCTGATAGAGTGATTTTGCCCAAGCATATCGAGTATTATTGAGATTAAAAAGTCATGTTGTATTACCATGAATGATACTCAGATGAACGTCGTCACCTTGAGGATTAAAGAGCTTATTCTTTTGCATAGAGATATATTATTTGCGTAACAAATTAATCTGGCGAACGAGACTCTCTTCGAGGGCTGAGAGTCGCTCAAGTTGTTTGGTTTCGAGATTTTGATGTTCTTGAATCTCCTGCAGATCATGAAGTGCTTTTTCAAAGTTCTCATACATCTCCATCTGCATCTTGCGAATATCCTTACCTTTGGACATGCGCCTCTCGATGAAGAGTGCTCCCGTATAGGCAAATATTGGAAGTGCGACAATAGCATAACACATCGCGAGTACCTTGCCTATATCCGTATGCGGAGCAAAATCACCATACCCAACACTCGCTACCGTAATCACGGTAAAATAGAGGCTATCAAGTAGAGTCCATCACTCGATGAGATGAAATGCATATGCTCCGATACAAATAAGTGTTAGGAGTAACAGTACCTCTAACTGAATCAGTGATGGGAGCGAAAGTCTATTGAGCCAAGCCCTGAGGCGAGTTATATGAATGGTGTATTTGAGGGACATAGGAATATTAATACAAACTCTCAATTTGCCCCCTTACCATATTGATTATATTCGATACATTGTTTATTGAAACAATGCTACAAGCAGTATATACCATATATTCCAAAAATTATTCCAGAAATAATCGTAAATAGAATTAATGATAAAAGTCTTTTTCTTCTATTTTTCAAAATAATACTAATAGCAAACGCAGATATTACTGCGATTAAAGTATTAAGTATATCCGTGATAATATACAATTGTTGTTTCCATTTATAGATTTCATTAGAGTTATATCATCAATCGATTCACGATTTATGTTGTCCTGACGCCCATTTTATAGCATCTTGAAGTGATGTCAGAGATCCATTTATATCAAGGTGTATATTTGTTGCTATTAGATCAAATAAATAGTTATCTACTTCAAATAATTCTCATAAAAAAAATAACAAAAAAGATACGAGCATAACATAGAGTAATATCTCAAAAAATTGGGCTAATTTTTGTTTTAAGGGTTTATCACTCTTCCAAAACCAGAGTAGATCAAATCCAAGAATAGAAGTCCATATGAATCAACATAACCCATGCTTATTTGACTCAATCAAACTCAGCTTATAGGAATCACTCGCACGAATTTTTGGAGCTATTTCTTTCCATAAAAAATAAAGGAAATAAATAGCGAGAATAAATATGCATCAAGGCCATAATACAAAATAGAAACTTACTCAAGTATCAATAAAGTAGATACTAAATGAAGCAATGTAAGCTGCTAGTATAAATAAACCGTATTTCTTAGAAAAACTTCTTGTGCTTTCGCTAGAATAAAAGAATGCATAGTAAATACACACCTGTGCTAATGCTATTATATGTACTAAAGCAAATGGGCTTATCTCTGAACCCAAATCAGGTATTATTATAAAAACACCTGATAATGGATCTAGGATTGCAATTATTATCATTGAAATAGTAGCACCCAAGAACCAAAGAAAACTAGCTCATAAGAGTTTTCCTAGAAATACAAAAAACTTTTTCATATTTTTTAAAAATAACTATCCACTACAACTCACACATCCCTCGACCTCTGCTGAGAGTGATCGTACGTAGTAGACAGTCTTCACTCCCTGTCTCCACGCCTTAAAATAGTAACTGTAGAGTTCTGCTGGGGATACACGAGCTGGGTCGATCATCCATTCGAATGAGATAGATTGATCGATCCACTTGTAGATCACGGAGATCATATCAATCACATCGTTCATATCCATATTTGTATATTCCTTGTAGAGCCAGAAATTCTCAGCAGAGAGCTTCGGTGCTACACGGATCGATGTCGTAAGATTGGTCTCGACGAAGTACTTCTTATAAATGGGTAAAAGTGCTGCTGTCGTACCAACAAGCCCCGCCGTTGACGTATTCGGTGCTGGACCAAAGAGATAACCAAATCGGATACCATTCTTCTCGAGAGCATCGAACACTTCGCTCCATTCAGCACTGTAGGATGAGTTCGTCATATAGTGAGCACGATCATGAGAGAGAATTTTGCCCTTCGAATATTCAGATCATTCATAGAGCGGATATGCTCACCTCTCCCCTGCTATCGCAATACTTGACTTAAACACTTCAAGTGCAAATACTTCAAAGAGATCATCCGCATGAAGACGTGCCTTCTCACTGTCATAGGCATATCCATTCGTCGCAAGGTATTCAGCAAAGCCAAGATATCCAAGTGCTACTGGACGGTATCGGTGAGCTGTGCGCTCTGCCTCCTTGATCGGATAGAGATTGAGTGAGATAACATTATCGAGTGCTCGCATCACGAGTGGGATGACTCGCGCAATTGTCTCTCGATCATGTACCTTGGCAATATTGATGGACGCAAGATTACACGTGACGAGATCACCTGGTTGATACTTAATCGAGAGTTCGTCTCATTCAAGGGTCTCATCGATGAATTTTGATGGAGATGAATTCTGACAGATCTCAGTACAGAGTTGTGTTGAATAGATATTCCCTGCATGACGATTTGCATTGTGCTTGTTGACTGTATCACGGTAGAACACATATGGCATACCAGTCTCAACTGCGGTCTTGAGGAATTTTTTGAAGAGATCTTTGGCGCTGATTTCTTTCTTGAGAGTGATACGATCATCCTTCTCGAGCTTCTCATAGAACGCATCAAATTCTGCTCCAAAGTGATCCTCGAGAGAGATACCATAAATCATCTTGACCTCATGCGGATCAAAGAGGGTCCATGACTCATTTGCTTCAACACGACGCATAAAAATATCCGGAACCGAAATAGCAGGAAAGACATCAAATGCCTTCGATCGGATATCTCCCGTCTCAGTCTGGAGATCGAGAAAGTCATAGATATCAAGATGCCAAACATCGAGTGTCACGGATATTGCTCCAAGGCGAGCACCAAGCTGGTTCACCGCAATACCTGTATCATTGATCACCTTCGTCCATGGTGTAACACCACCAGACGCACCTACAACACCACGTATGTGTGAACCCTTTGATCGGATATGTCCAAGATAGCTTCCAATACCACCACCGAACTTCGATATCTGCGCCATATTCTCGATACCATGATAGATACCACGAAGATCATCATCAATATTTATCTTAAAACAACTCGAGAGCTGCGCAAAGTTGGTACGAGCATTGAGGAGTGTCGGAGTTGGGAGTGATATTTCACCTGTAGCACATGCGCGATAGAGTGCCTTGGCAAAGCTAAGACGATCCTCTGGCTTCTCAGCGAGAGCAAGAAAGAGTGCGACTGAGAGATACATCTCTTGAGGGAGTTCTTTCTTCTTGATAAGATAGCGTTTTGTTAGGCTATGAATCGTGGTATATCGATATCCGAGATCGATGGATTTATCAAGTACGCTTGCCGCGTCCATCAGATCTTCATCTGTATATTCAGCAAAACGTGTGTTGTATTTGCCAGACTTAGTCAGCGATCGAACAAGATCTCGATATCCTTCTGGAGAGTACTTACGTCCGAGTTCCTTGTAGAGATCAAAGAGCTTGATACGAGCAGCAATATGCTCCCAATCAATATTCTCGATGGTAACAAGATCAATACACGTCTTAATAAGAAGTCTTGAGATATCCTTGGTGGAAATATCAGCGACAATATTCTTCTTAAACGCTTGCTTGAGATCCTCAAAACTACAAGTTTTCTCATATCACTGAGATGCTCGATCAAAGAGCTTGTGGATTTTCTCAATTTCGAAGAGTTCTTTGCTTCCGTCTTTCTTGGTTACAAAAAGATTTGATTTCTCGAATTTCTTTTGGAGTTTTTCACGATATTCTTCCCGTTCTTCAGCCCGCTTAGACCGATAAACGATGTATTCTTTTGCGACTTCATAACATCCTTGCTGCATGAGAGCTTGTTCTACCATATCCTGAATCTTCTCAATTCCTATTTTGGAATCATCATGTCCACAGATCAAATAAATCTCACGAGTGACAATATCAGTAACATTTTCAACATCACATTGGTGACCATTAATAGCTGTTACAGCGAGCTCTATAGCTCGAGTGATTCGGCTTGGATCGAACTCTTCGACGGATCCGTTTCGTTTGATTACCTGAATTTGCATATTTGCATAAAAACACAAGATATAGTGGTGGAGATTTTATAAAAACACTATATATAGTAAATATTGACTTTTAAAAAAAATGAAGATTTTGCTTCTAGAAGCCAAAACAAGGCAAAAAAATACGATTGACAGTTGGCAATCGTATGGGTTATGAACTTATTTAATAGGATTTATGGGTGAAAGAATGATTTTTTGAATCGAATTATCCTCATTGAGAAATGAGAGGATTTCTCCAGAAATATTCGTTAAAGGTCATGCCGCGATTTCTTTTACACGCTTCTCATATGGCTGATAGAGATACGATGCATGCAGAGTTGAGAGAATATAAGCATGCTCATAGACAAATACCTTCATAGGAGCATCGAATCTATCATTGAGCACTACTCTACGAAAGAGCTCATCATAGAATACGAGAGATCCATCAGCCTTAAGTACAAAGAGATCACCTCCGATACTCTGAATATATTTGATATTCTTATCCTCTTGATTCAGCGTAAGCTCTCGGTTTTTCCCCAGTGGAAGTATCGTACCCGATGAAGTAAGGAGATAGCTTCCACCAATATAGTTAAAGATATGTCGGATGGATCCAGAGTAACCAGTGGGTAGCGCAAAAATATCATTTCAGAAATATTCTCTTGGGATCGTCACAAATCATGATAGAGTATATCCCACCTCATTTGCAAGCATAGGAGTAATCACTGTGTTTGTTCAAGCAATCTTAATCGATCAAGAAAGCGTGCTGCTTCCGTATTTGTATTGTTGCACCTGCTTGCAATTTCGCTTATCTTGCAAATACACCGTGCCAATTCAAAGACAGAGAGACTCTTCTTTCTTCTCTCATGTATTTTCTGATATTTTATAAATTCTTGGATCACTTAGAAGACTAAAATTTCGTCGAATAAACTGATGTTCATTTTGTACCTCAAAATCAAAATCAATAGAATCAGCACTTCATCACTCTATATGTATATGATGTAGTCCATAGGAGATTTTTTCTTGGATGATTTTTTTGTTCAGATCACCATGATCCAGAGATATACTGATAGCATCTGATTGTGTATCAATAAGTACAAATCAGAAACGCTCCAAGAACTCTGAGCTCTTTGGAGCAAGTATTGATCCAGAAAGATATCATTTTTGAGGAAGCAAACGAACAACATCAAAATTGATAGTCCAACCGTTACAGTATGCAAACATCCAAAGAGCAAAAATCCACGTGATTATCCAAAAAGTTGCATGGATAGCATGATAGGGTGAACGTTCCTTTCGGAGTATGTGTCAAATATTCATAGGTTGCTCTAAAAATTAGACTCGATCAAGTTTTTTTGTCACATCAAAGGAATCAAGTCTTCGTCCAAAGAAAAGCCGCATCTGACTTTCAATAGCAGGTATAGAGAAGAGCGTGAGGATGAGAAGTGGAACAAAAAGCCATTGGATCGTATTCACAAAATAATCCCATGGACCAAATTTTTCATATTTTCTCATCATCGTCAGAGAAAAAACAGTCGGTATAGCAACAGAAATTGTCAGAAACGTAAATATTCCAGATACAACCAATGGAACGGTAAAGATGAGGAGTGATGCTTGATGTATCTCAAAAAAAGTAGGGATACTGCTCATATAAAAGAGCACTACGGGACCCGCCGACCAAAAAAGATGATTAAATAGTAGATAAAAAAACTTTCTGAACTTCTCACGAAATGGAATTTTTGGTCTCTTTATAAACTCAGGAACAACATATTCAATATCACTGCAACCCCACGACCAACGTCGCAGTTGTTTGTACTGTGCGTAGAGCGTCTTATGAAGACTTGTATCTTCAACAAGATCCATATGACATACAGCGAGCGTAGGTATAACTCGAAATTGTCCATCCCAAGCAAAATATGACCTCCAATATTGCAGTCCGTCTTCTACTATGGAATAGAGATCCCAATAATCTGATTTTTGAAGACAATGAAGCGACATTCCATAAACAGCAAAATTACGAAAAAACTCAGGATTCTGAGATTCATTCATTTGCCAAAAGGTTGTATTCATAGCAACAATACGAGCAAAAAAATGACCACGAAGCCAATTATTTGAATAAATAGGTGTGTATTGAAAAATGGCTTGATCGCGCGCTTCAGTATTCAAAAACGTATGTGTAACAACGGAAAGAAAATTCTTTTCGACGACAGTATCAGCATCGATTGTTGATACAAATGTATTCATAGGGTCGAGATGTTTCATCTGCTCTATTTGCTTCATAGCATAAGTGATGTTTGCAGACTTCACCTTTCATTCATTTTTCCGACCATCTGGATGAATAATTTTTACAAGATGAAATGACACAACACTCTCCAATCGATGCATGAGTTCATGAGCAATTTGCACCGCTTGTGATGATCTTCCTTCAGCACAAAGAACGACTGTCAGATTTTCCTTATGTGGGTAATCATTATTTTCAAATGCTTTTACTGCCATCTCTACAACAGAATACGGTTCATTGTAGAATGGTATGAGAACAATATGCATGAGATCTTTTGCATCATTTCGGACAATGTTTGTCTGAGCATATGGAAAAAGAAGAGATCTCTTGATCGTAAAAAAAGATCTTGTAAGAAAAAAATAGGACTTAAAAACCTTTACTCACCAAAACGCTATAAAAAATGATATGAATGCAAGTCCAAGTTGTGGGTGTATTTTGTAACAAACGATCGGTAGCAGGAGAAGTCAAAAGAACGCAATACCCGGAATTTTTGAGAGAACCGATTGTTTTGTATACCAATGTCAAGAACGCATACAAATGAAAAAATATAGGCATCACTGCCTATGGATTAGTAGTTAAGAGTAGCAATAATCGTATCAATAATTTTTTTTGATTGAGCGGTCTGAGTTACATCTTCAAGAACAAAAGTAGAGTCTCATTTACCAATATAATAACGTGAATCAATTTTAACAGCTGTCTGTCATTGAAGTTCGCTCAAAAGTTTTCATCGATAAAAATCAACAACCACATCACTATCGGCACGGCTAGTAGGTTCGGAAGATGATTTTAATGTTATTTCATGGGTTACTCATTTTGGAGCTATAAATCAGTGAAAAAAAGTTGCCACAGGGAAACTATAAGAATAATTGTATTCCTTCTTAGTATACGTTGCTATTTTTAATTTTGGATCAAGAAGATAAGAATTCATATCGAGTACTACAACATTTGCTGCGGCAATATTCGTATTATTTATGGGCTCTATTTTTGCTGAAGTGGATCAAGTCATTCATTGAGGGGGAATGATTATTCAAGTAGAAGCAGAAATGGAAGATATATCATTATCATCACTCAAGCCTGCGGAATTTCCTGTTGAGGAGAGCATGCTATTATCGAGCGATGATGTAGATCATGTAGACTCGGTGGATCCAGTATCTCATTGTGAGCCAGTAAGCACGGACAAGGTGATATCATTGGTTGGCGTAAGACATTCTCCATCGTGTGCAATAATAACCTTTGAATTTTCTGCTAGACAAGCATTCTTGTATGTTAATCCATTCACACCACACACTAATCTTTCTCACGCATCACACAATACATTATCATTAGACATTTTCTCCCCTCTCGCATCTTTGTCATTTCAAGAATAGTTACTTACTTGTGAGAGGAAAATACTCAATCCAACAATCAGTGCAAGTGCAGATAGAAAAGCAATAATGAGAGGAATTTTTGAATTTTTTTCCTCAGGCGTCAGCTCGTCCTCAAGAGCTTGATATGTTTCAACAGCGCTAAGATGCTTCTTGGAGAGTGGTTTCACCAAAGAAGTTTCTTCTCAAATCTCTAAATTTTTGTTTGCTTTTCCAGTATTTGCCTTGGTCTTTTTGGGGTTTGTTTCCATAAGGAAGGATAAAAATACGCTTCTATCTTACCTTTTTTCGAGAAAAAGCAATTTCAAAGCCTCTTGAAACTTCAAATGAAATCATTAAGCTTCTGATTGTTTTTGATATTTTCTATGAAACGATCCTCACTTTTCTCTCGGAGAAAAATATTAACATGGGTCTTTGAATCACGAGTACTGAGATCGTTTATCCAAAAATCTCCTTTAGCAGCAAAATTAAGAATCCAAAAAATCTTCCCTCTTATCCTTATTGTATGATCCAAATATTTAATACCTTATCTCGAGAAAAAGAATCGTTCAAACCACTTAAACAAGAAGTAGTCAAAATCTACTCATGTGGGCCAACACCATATAATTTTGCCCATATTGGGAATATGCGAGCCTATCTCTTTGAAGATTTGGTCATTCGCACGATTGAATATGCTGGATACAAAACACAAACCGTGATGAATATCACTGATATTGATGACAAGACGATCCGTGATAGCCAGGCACATAATATCAGTCGTGATGAACTCACAGAGAAATATACGAAGGCATTTCTGAATGATCTCGATCTTCTTAATATCCATCAAGCACACGATATTGTACCAATATCTACCCTTGTCGATGAAATGGTGATGATGATACAAGGTCTCCTTGATAAGGATTATGCTTATCTTGCGGAAGATGGAAGTATCTACTATTCTGTAGATAAATTTCCAAACTACGGAAATCTTGCTCATATTGATAGATCAAATCTTATCTCCGGAGTCCGTATCAAAAATGATGAATACGGAAAAGATCAAGCGTCCGACTTTGCTCTCTGGAAATGATACGATATAAGTGATGGACCAAATTTTTGGGAGCCAACCTTCCGTATTGGTGCGAACGAAGTTAAGCTCAAGTGAAGACCGGGATGGCATATCGAATGTAGTGCATGTAACCTAAAATATCTAGGTGAACAAATTGATATTCACATGGGTGCAGTGGACAATATCTTTCCACATCATCAAAACGAAATTGCTCAAACAGAGTCCTACACTGGAAAAACATTCTCGAAGTATTGGCTTCACGCAGGTCACCTCCTTGTAGATAACAAAAAGATGGCAAAATCTGCTGGGAATTTCTATACCCTTCAAGATATTATCAATGAGTGAGGAAAACTTGGTCTCGATGCAAAAATGGTAGCACGATCATTTCGCCTTATGACGCTTCAATCACTCTATCGGGATAATTTTAATTTTGGATTTGATCGTCTTGTTTCATGTGGCGCAACGATTCGTTCGTTTGATGATTTCTTCCGTCGAATCAAGCGTACTAACTTCCCTGCTTGAAAAGTTCGCCGTAATTTCTCAAGCAATCTTCAAGCAATTATTCAAGACTATAGCGAATGTCTCTTTGATGATTTTCGAAGTAATGACGCTCTCGTAACTGTACATGAAGCTATCGGGTATTTTCAGAGAGAGATTGATATGGAATCACTCAACCTCTCTGAGAAGAACGCAATTCTATCACTCTTTGAAACACTTGATAGTGTGCTTGGGATATTTGATTTTTCTCTTCTTACAGAGGAGGAAATTCCAGAAAATATTCATCTCCTAGCAGCATCTCGTAGTGAAGCAAAAAAAGAAAAGCGCTACGGCGATGCGGATGCAGTACGAAAACAAATTGAAGAGCTTGGCTATAATATCATAGATACTGCAACCGGTTATAGTCTGGAAAAAAATTAACCTCCTTTGTATGTTTTCCATTTGCAAACGCTCAAACTGCTCATTCATTGAGTGATTCGGACTTTTTATTATTGCACTTTTGACCGTTATAGCAACTGCATTGATTACTATCAAACAGTTCAATGGAGTGAATCAAGAAATGATATCAACACATTATTACACCATGATGGTTCCAGCAAATTTTACCTTTCAAATATGGGCTCTCATCTATACAAGCTGGATCTTGCTTGGTATGTATCAGACATATATTTCTTGCTCTAGGATCAGCTGGATAAAGAGAATTCGGGAGAAAATCTGAGGAGACATGAGTATGTCAAAATGCTCGATTATCACCCTTTCAGTCGTTATGTGTCTGACAGTCTTATGGCTCCTCACATGGCATTTGAGCAATATTGCTCTGAGTTTGATAATTATGTCTGCCATCCTTGCTGTATTGAGTTATTGGTGGTATAGCGATCGGTCAAAATCTACAAAATACGCATCATGGGTAATGGAGCTCACGACTGGATGGATTATCGTAGCTATCATTGCAAATCTCGGTGCATTCTTGGTCTCTGCAGATATTGTCCCTGATATTGTATCTCATAGAATGTTTGTCTACACCATAGGGTTACCTGCACTAACTGCGGCAATTGGACTTTTTTTCTACACTCGATCACAGATCGCTCTCGGAGTGCTGACTTGGTCAATTCTTTGACTTCTATCAGCACGATCTGGAGAATCAGTAATACAAATCATGCTCATCATCCTGTTGGTTATATCAGTCATCCTCAATATGTTTTTGGGTGAAAAGACTATCAAAATCTAAATAATAAGATTTCAATAACCATTAAAACTATGGCAAACATCAATCCACACATCAATTTCAACGGTAATGCCGAAGAAGCATTCAACTTTTACAAATCAGTATTTGGCGGGGAGTTTGCAAAAATAATACGTTTCAAGGATTTAGTAAGTGCCGAATTTCCAGTGGCAGAACATGAGGCAAATAAAATCATGCACATCGCACTACCGATTGGTAAGAGTATTTTAATGGCGAATGACGTACCTGAAATACTCTGACGAACAAACGAAAATGAGAACAGAAGTAAAATTGTAGTGAGCGCAGAAAGCAAAGATGAAGCTGACAAATTATTCAATGGACTGGCAGCAGGTGGGCAAATTGAAATGCCTATTTCTACGAGTCCTTGGGGTTCATACTTTGGTATGTTCAGAGACAAATATGGAATTGAATGGATGGTAGATTTTGACTCAAACTATAAGGGGCAAATAGATTGATAAAAGCAGAATTGTTTAATAATGCTCAGATTGTAAAATCCCTTCTATCAATTTGATAGAAGGGATTTTTTGGATAGCAAATATCCATGAGATACCTATTTTATCTCTTTTCAAGCAGAAAGAACTTCAATACCTATGCGTGCATAGCTATCAAATCAAAGATGTACCTGGATATGATGCATACCTATTTTTTTGATAGGTGCTTTATTTGGGAGATGAACATCGCCTTTTTCCAGTGTAATATTGTACTCTTTCTTGATCTTCTCAATAATTTCATGTTCTGTAATAGAGCCATAGACTTTATCATGATCTCATCGAAGCACAAACTTTAATTTCTTTCCATGGAGCTTCTCTTGATACTCATGTCTTCGCTCAACAAGCATCTGCCTTTCAAGTTCCTGTCGTTTTGCCTTCTGATTCATCGACTCGATCGTCTTCTCATCGAGAATTTTTGCTTGTTTCTTTGGGATAAGAGCATTGCGAGCTTGAGCAGATGATACTAATACTCGGTCACCTGGCTTACCGAGACCGGGAACATAGGTGAGAAGCTCCACGAGAAGTTTATTCTGAGTCATAAAAGAAAAGATGATAGACAAAATGAGGATATGAAAACTTCATGGAAAGACAAGATTTTCTTTATAAGATCTTTATTGCGAAATAATTTTCAAATCACACAAGCAGAAAAGAGTTGGATCTTTGTACAAAACAAGAAAGATACTCTAGAATGACAGAGAATATTTTTATCATCTTTTTTTATCCCTATGAAAAAAATTCTTTCGTCCGTATTGCTCATTACTATGAGTCTGGGTAATTTCTCTTGAGTATATGCTCTATGAGCATTGGATGTTGCCACTCCCCTTATTGGTGAAATGGCTAAATCTATGGAGGATTTCATCAAATATCCATCATGATCAGAATTTGAGAAAATCAAATCAATCGTCGATACCTATCTCGTAAGAGAACCAAATCAATATGGAGATACATGGTGGAAAACCAAGCCAAACTACACACCGATCATTGAGAAAGAGCTTAAATTTCTCATCCTCTCAACCTATCAATGACACGAAGATTTTTATAAAACCCTCTTCCCTTACTATTCAGGTTGGAACAATGAATCATCAAAAGAGAAACAAATAAAAGATCTTTTGAACGCCATACCTCGCTCAAAACACATGAATATATCCTCCATTTTTAATAATGGATCCTCCATTGGTGAGAGCTTTATCGATGCGAGTTTTGGGGTAGATTTTTCTGAGCAAAATGATAGTTTTGATACAATAGTCGCAATTAAAAATAAAATTAATACCATCTCAGAGAATAAATGCATAAACTATAGTAGCTATTCTGATAGTTGTTCATGAGATCTATGAAGTTTTCTTCCATCAATAGAAGAATTACTTCAAGAATCTATTTACAAAAATAATCAGGAAATTTTATTATGAGACATCAAAGATGAATTTATTTATAAATTAAGTAATGATGAGCAAAAAAGAGTAATTAATAGAGATTATGTAAACTGAGTATCTTCACAATTAAAGAATAAGAATAAACAAGAGCATGAAATATATGAAATTCTATTTTGAAATAAAAATAGCGATTTTGATCTAGATAAAATTATTTCATGAGATAAAAAAGAAGCACTTCGACTACTGGGAAGAATTAGTAATTATAATGATTTATGATACGATGATAAATCAATGCTCAAAAATTATATAAAATATCTTCTATCGTCTCAATTATACCCAGAAGGCACGACCTACACCCTCGAATATAAGACAAAATCCTACACCTATGAGTCTGCACTTAAAGAGGTAGAATCAAAAGAGAATAAAGCTGAAAAGAAAGACTACAAGAAACTTATGAATGGTGCAAAAGCTGAAAATATTCCGGAGATTTTTCAGAAAATCCCGAATGATTCTGTATCACTCTATATTAAAAATCCTAAAAATCTCCTCTCCATTCTCGATCAACCATCGAGTGGGCTTCAGCTTAGCGGAATTGATAGCTCCAAGAAAATCAAGGAATATATGTCAAAATGGCTTGAGATTGATGATTTTTCTCAAATTCAAAAGAATCTCAAACATGAATCAGCTATTATTCTCACCAATCTTGATCCAACCACCCCAGAGGTAACATTTATCATATCTGAAAAAGATCGTGATGCTCTCTCGTGAGATGGAAAGAGTGCCATCGTCAAACAACAAGACGGATATATCTATGTATCGAGCTCTCAAGCCATACTTGATAGTATTACCAACCTCAAGAGCTCGGATTCTCTCGCTGAATCGGATGATTTTCACTATGTTTGGTGGAAGAAATCAGCAAAGATCCAAGATGCTTTTGTATTCGTGGGAGATAGATTCTTTGAGAAGATAACCACACTCGATACTTTTATCAAACATTATCGCAAAATCCAAGATCATAAGCAGCTCACCTCGCTTCAAGAGCTCACTTGGGCATACAAAAAAGCATACAACCGTGATGCCAAGAGTTTCGATGAAATTATTGAACTTTTCTCGAAGACATGAGAGAGCTCTCTCACATCGGAGTCATTAAAAAATTACTCCATCCAAAATGGTCTCGTCATACACAAGAACATAGGAAGTCTTGCGAATACAAAAACAATAAGCGATGCAAATTACGATTTGAATCAAATTACTCGAAAAGAACTTGATGATTATAAATATTCCATACTCAAATATCGTGATATCTGGCGAGCGAGCCTTGATCCAATGGGAATTATCATCAATCAATACAAAGATGGAATCAATATCGACTTCTTCATGACGCCAATACCAGATTTTCCTGATGAGGAAACCAATCTTATCTTTAAGAATTTTCAATGAGTTCTCAAAGATCGACTTGATTTCATCCAAGATACCAATGTTCGATCAGGTATGGCGAGTATAGTATTTGGATTCGATACACAAAAAATCAAAGAAAAACTCGATAAACCTGAAGGAGAGATAGAAAAAATGGCGTCAATGGGATATAAAGAAGGACAAAAAGAGCTCTTTGGAAAAGAAATCGATATTCTCTCGATGCTTGGCGGTGAATTTGCCCTTGGAATCGGTTCGGTCGATGATGATATTCTTGATTTTGATGCAGAAAAAGCAGATACCTTCTTTGCTATCCAAGTGCAGAGTCAAGAAAAGGGAGAAGAACTCATCAAGATTACACAAGAGCAAATACAGAAATTTGCCGAGATGGAAGGCGGTAGTGAAGGTAGAATGGTATCACAAATAATCAAGATGTTCTCAAAACCATCCATAGAGGAATATCGTGGGTCAAAAATCTCCTACGTTGACGACATAGGGCTTCCATTCATAGGTGTGACAGGGATTTCATACGGATATGCAAAAGGATTCGTATATTTTGCCTGAAATCGTAATACTATCAAAAAAGCGATTGATACTGCTCTCGATGGTGATACACAAAAGGCAACCATTGTTGCCAATACTCAAACATCTACAGGAGTACTCTTTGGAGCTATCGTAAACGGAGCAAAGGTGAATGAGAATATCAATGCCATCGTGAAGAAAAATAGTGGACTTCTCTATATGATGGGGTGATTGGCAGGGCAAACTTCATGAGCACGGGATGCGATCTGGGCATTGAGCGCATGATATTATCAATCATATGAGAGAAATATGCTCCTCGGACGAAAAGATATTCCATTCCAAGAAAAAATTGGTATTGCACAACTCACTGGAAAAGATGGGCATATTTTCCTCAAGATATCTCCTCAAGATGCACATTTCTCATCAGGAACTATTGCAACCCAATGGAATGATTTCGCACCCAAGATAGATGCTTCTTATACAACTCAAGATGGTATTAATCTCTTGGAGTTCCTCAAAAAAGATGATACCTTTGTGAGTGAACTTGCCGTGTTTACACTTGCTTCCGTATTTGATAATACAGAGCAAACAAATATTTTCTTTCACAATACACTTTTTACGCTCAATCTTGGTAAGGACGAAATTGGATTTGAGCTGAGAATATTTGACGGTGAACAACAACAAAAAAATCTCTTCTCAAAATTACTTGGCGGAGATACGAGTAGTGTGATGATTATCGTATGAATGGTCGTATTAGCACTCCTTGGTGGAGGTGGATGATTTGTTATGATGCGCCGTAGAAGAAAAATGAACGGAAGCATTACCATATCTTCATCTACTCTAGCATCCCCAACAACAGAAACGACCCAATTCTCTCCTCAACCAATAACCGAAGTAATGACAGAAAGCATTCCAACGTATATTCAGCCGACCACCACCACAGTTATAGCGAACAATATTTCAACTCCATCTACTCATCAGGATATACTCATTCCAGTCGATCTACTATCAACAACACCGATAGTGCTCGAAAATACTCCGATCATGCCTACGAAACCACAAAGTGTCATCACTCCACAACAACCATCAGATAATATGATTCGTCCATAGATTTCTATCTTATGCTATCCATCGAACTGAAAAATATATCGCTCATCTTTCGAGAAGAGGTCATTCTCAAAGATATATCGCTGAGTATTGCACCACATACGATCACAAGCCTCTTTGGATCGTCCGGAAGTGGTAAGACAAGTCTCTTGCGAATTGCGAGCACACTTCTCTCCCCTACTCATGGAGAGGTCGTTTGTCAGGATGAATATATTCATGAAAAGACTCGAAAAGATATTCTCTCCATGCGATCAAAACTCTTTGGATATTTTTTTCCTGAGCCAATATTTCTCGAAGAACTAACCGTTCGTGAGAATATTCTCATATCATTCATCCTCTCAAAACAAGCAGTCCCTCAGAAATACTACGATTGATTGCTCAAAAAATTTGAGATCACTCATTTGGAAGGATTGGTTGTGTCACGCCTCTCGAGTGGTCAGCGTGAGCGAGTGAATTTTATCCGAGCCATCATCCACTCACCCCAGATACTGATACTCGATGAGCCATGAGCCAACTTAGATGATCGTATGAAAAAAATACTCTTCGATCATATCAGTACACTCAAAAATCGTATGACAATCCTCATAGCTACACACGACAGTGAACTGAAAAAATATTCGGATTTCTCTTATCAACTCTATGATTCTACGCTTCATCCTCTTGAAGATTCGCGCACATAAAATACGAAGTAGTATTGTTATTCTTTCAACTCTCTTGATGAGCATTTTTTTGAGTGCACTCCTTTTTTTATACAGTAATATTGTTGCATTTAATAGTTACTATCAACTCGATGGAGTTGATCCAAGACGTATAAGCATCACATCTGATACATCATTCTTTGAACTCTTTGGCAAGGAAAAAAGTGGGCTCTCAGAAGAAATAGAGATGAAAATAAAAAATGACCCTCTCGTTGATCATTCGTATTTTCTCACATTTGTAGAGATACCTGTACTTGCCCAAATGGATATTTTTTCTTTTCATCTTGCAACCGATATCCCTGTATTTGGTATTTCGGATGAGTTTTTTTCAGGAATATCTACAAAGAAAAATTCAAGAGAAAATATTCCGATTGGTATATCAAAATCGATGCTTGAATTTTATAATCTCCAAGTAGCAGGGAGTGCTTCATTTTTTCCTCGAATGAATGAATATTTTCTCAAGTGACAAATAATGACTCTCGAGTTTGGAAAATCAAAGCTCTTTGATTACGCAGAAAAATCACCCATTCTTCGCTCGTGATCAGTTGTTACAATCAATCAAGATTTACCAGGATTTGGTCTCAGTATTCCTCTCTCGGTAGTGCAGGGTTCTCTCCAAAAGCTTGGATACAAAACCCCAAGGCCTTATCGCGCGATCATCTATCTAAAGAATATCGAAGATATCGAGAAAATAAAATCATCATACCAATGATATACCTTTGTCTCTGATCGAGATAAAATCGCTCAAGCAGAAAAAAATATACAATTTCTACGATCTATTTTTCTCACCATTGCGGCAGTTTCATCATCACTTCTCATTCTTTTTCTCTGATTTATCTTTGCTGGTATTCTCAGAGAGAATTCTCGAATGTTTACACTCTTTCATATGATCGGAGTGCACCGATCATATATTTGGTCCACCATCTATCTCGAGCTTGGGAGTCTTGCAATAGTAGGTAGCATACTGGGAAGTATAGTATCAATCATTGGTTCTATATCTTTCACAACATTTATTACACAATACATAGCATCAATTGGACTATGATTTAGCCCAATTTCTCTTACATGATTGCAAATAGGTTGATTATTTTTTATTCAAAGTACTATTCTTTTTCTTTTGATTACCCTCCTTGGCTACCAAAAAGTGATATACGAAAAAAATTAAATGAATCAATAATGAGAGAAAATAATAACTGTTGTTGAGAAAAAACAACAGTTATTTGCTTTTAAAAAACAAGTATGGTACAGTGCGATCGATAGGTATATGTTTCTATCTTACATATAATGTATATTCAATACATATATTATATATGATAGCAATACTTTTTAATCTATAAAAAATTATGTGATACAATAAAAATCCAGCAAATGTATGCGAGGATATGAACTCACGAGACCCTTCTCTTTGAATTCGGGTACTCATCGCAAACTTAGCCGCCAAACAACCAGAACTCTGAGAGCAACTTTTTTTCGTTGACAAAGCTCTTCGTATTCATGAATTGTCTGAATGAACGACAGAGGATAAAAAAAGAGCACAAGATGAACTATCTAAACTATCAGTAAAGGATCAAGAAAGAGCACAAAGAATCATAGGGGATTACAAATTTAAAGCATGATGCAATTTTTATAGTGCAGAGAATTTTGTTATAACAGACAAAGACAAATCATGGATACAAAAGATGAATGGACTGCAATTTAATGCGGTGAAAAAATATATTGAAGTTCTAGCAAGGCAAGTACTGTATTTTTGGATTCGAGAAAGGTTGATAGAAGAATGAAATAAAAATCCAGAATTTAAACTGTTGCTCGCAAGCGACTACGATGACATTATATGTTGAACTGATTATATACTTAACATTATTGGAGACCCAGTCATTATTAACGGCATTAAAAAGGAAGTCACCTATACCTCAGCCATTGATCTTGCTATTACAAAGAATCCAATTTATGTTCGTGAAAAAATAACTAAGAAACGTGAAAATCCACAGGAATACATAGCAACAAAACAATGAACAAAAAGTCAAATGAATTCAAATACACAATTTGATAAAAATATTGTTGTTATACCACCGGATATAATGTGAAAATTTATTGCAGCAAACATGCATTATCTCATAAATGGTACATACCCAGCTCAATATCAGACATCATGAACACTTACACCAAAAACATTTGATTTATTCAAACAAATTCATGAGGAGACTAAACGGGAAGATAAATTGAATCTAAATATCGCTGATACTGTCGGTCATATCAGAGAAAAATTCGGAATAGTTACAAATTTACCACTTACTTCACTTGCAAATGCCAATCGAAAATAATCGCTCACTATGAACACAGATGGATGACGTACCAGAAGAACTCTTTGTAAAAGACGTGAATGGAGATCTCTATACAGATGAAAATGGAAATCTTGTCATAGGAACACTGTCCCCCCAGATGAGAAAAATCATCGATGATATTAATCTTGATCTTACGCTGATTAATACACCAAAGCAGTAAAACAAAAGATATAGAGAGGTAACGAAAGCTTCTTTCCTCGAAGCACGAACAGAATTTTAGATTCTATCTTCGCCTCCAACGATGCCACCAAATTGCTATCCTCGCAAAGATAATATGCACCTTAAAAAAGGCTATTAATCGCATGAGAATCACTCTTGTTTGTCTTACTCAAAAAACAATCGCAAAGGCAATGATTACGGCAAGAGTTCAGAGCGGAAGAGGTGTAAAGATAGCAATAACCCCATAAAAAACAAATACAATTGCGAGAAAAATACGCAATATATAAGGAAGCCCAACGATTAATTTATAGCCCCTACTTACTTTTATCCGTCTCAGTCCATTTTGAAGAAATCTTCGAATTCGGGTTTTCCAATAATTTTTCATAGACCAAAAGTATAGGAAAAATATATGAAATGTAAAAGATAACAATATTTTGATTATTATGCAAAATCAACACTACTGAGTAGTCGATTTGCCTCGTTTCTTGATTGCTCCTGTTCATGAATAATATTTTGAGCAAGTGATTGTTTTTGCTCTCTTTGTTTATTTTGTTGCTCAGTCAGGTTCATCTGTTGTTGTTCAAGTATACTTGCAATGGAAAGAGCTGATGCATAGAGAACTTTTTCTGGAGCACCTCTGCGATTACTCGAGTCGCCGTTATACTTTCGATATCCGAGATAATCTTGCATTTTTTCTGGACTTTTTTCAATTTGTGAAAGAAAATTTGGGATTTCACTCTTTTGAATGTTATATCACTTAGATGTGAGCATGCTAGTAAGTGCGTCCATAGCGGTTGATGAGGATTTAAGGTCTTTAAGATCATCAACTATCATTTGTTCTTTTTTCATATCCATATCACCGATTCAATCTCGTAAAAATGCATGATAAATAGACCCGATCACAAGATTTGTAAGAGGATTTGCACGATCATTAGTTGCCTCTTTTATTGCTTTATTCCACTCACTTTGCTCATTTTTTCCGACACTTCCATCAAATGATAATCGGAAAAGTATCTTGAGATACTGTGGTGAACCATCGAGTATTTTTTGAAAATCCTTGGATTTTTTTCCTGCTTCGGTACAAGCAATGGCAGATTTCTGAAAATATTCCTTGTACTTATCTCATCGACCTACTCATTCTTCAAATGACATATCCTTGAGTGGATTTGTGGTCAATTGCATCAAACCTCGTGATCCAGTGCCACTTTTTGCTTCAGTAGTAAAATTACTCTCACGAGCAATCATGGCCAATAGCTCTCATTTCATTTCCTTTGAATCTCTTCAAACCCCAACTCATTTTATTAACGTATCTACAAGCATTTCATTTTGCCTCAAAAAATCCTCCCGTTTTTGCTTACTTTTTGCATCGAGACGATCAATAGGTTTATTTGGATCAGTTTCAGATCATGATTTTACCTCCTTAGTGCGATCGATCGCTTCATGGCGATCTTGGGATATTTTTAGCATAGCGTGACAATACTAACACATTTTTCTCATATATGCAAAACCTGCTCTACAAAAAAACACCATCACTTTATGACGGTATTTTTTAAATCTATCTCTGAGAAGAACAAACACCTGTTTTCTTATCCAACATAAGTGTTACAACCTCACCCATGATAGCGATATGATCCAGTTTATTTTCATTCCAATTTAATCCGGGAGTTACAAGAGCTTTTGCAAGGATCTGGTTTGATGTTGCTTCATCCATACTATAGAACGGTGTCATATTTGTTTGAAACTGCACTACCTCACTACAACCACCCATTCGTTGCAATATCTTTTGCATTTGCACCTCCTTCATATCATGTATATCTATAGTATCTCACATGAGAGCTTGTTCAGCCTTTTGACTTAACTCTTGAAGACTATCAACATATATTTCAATTTTTGTTTTCACCCCATTTACTGGTAATATCTTTTTAAAATTCTGTTTTTCATTACATGAAATATCATCAGCATCTTGATAACCACTTAGTTCATTCAAAACGGCCGTGTAGATGATAGCATTCGAAAGCGATCGATTTTTCTCGAATGTTTGGAGCTTCATATCAACACTCTTGAGAACGGAAAGACGAGTTGATTCACCATCTCGTTTAATCTGCTTATTATATTGTGTGAGTAGTTTTTTCGTCATTCTCTTCCCATAAGCATTGAGCTCATAACATTGGGTGACGCCATATTTTTTTCCTTGAGTGAGCTTTGTAGCTGTGGTACTTGCACTTACGGTAGCAGCAAATATATCTCCGAAAGGCACAACAAGAGATCCAATAAGAATGAGTGCAACAAACGATTTATTCATAATAATATGAAAGAAAATACAAACTTTATTCTATCCTAGGGAATTGCAGAGAAAAAACAAACAAAAATTATGAGTGAAAATACTTCCCAAAGAGCTACTTTTCCTTATAATTGCTTTCTTTGTGTTTACATCTACCCATCATGTCGCTTCAACTTCGCAACTATAATGTACATCTATCAGCAGAATCCAATCCGGCTACTATACTGAATGATATACAATGTGAGTTCACTCCAGGTACAACGACCTACATTCTTGGAAAAAATGGCTCTGGCAAAAGCTCGCTCCTCCTCTCTCTTGCATGAGCACCATACTATACTACTCATGGAACAGCATTCCTCAGTGAGGTCGATATTTCCAACTTTGATGCCAGCAAACGCTCAGCACTTGGAATATTCATAGCGCTCCAATCAATTCCATCGATTCCTGGTGTGACGTATGGAGAATTTCTTCGAACGATCTACACACACAAAATCCAACGAGAAAATCCGGAATTCAAGATATCTCCATTTGTTTTTGGTCGAATGCTCCAAAAGCACCTTGATGAGCTTCATTTGTCCAAAGATTTTCTCAAACGAGAGGTAAATGTCGGGTTTAGCGGCGGGGAAAAACGTCGTCTCGAGCTTCTACAATTACGACTCCTAGAACCAAACATCATTCTTCTTGATGAGATTGAATCAGGACTCGATATAGGAGTATTTGAGTTACTCATATCAGAATTAATGAGACTTCGATCTGAATGAAAAACACTAATTATCGTCACTCATAATTTTGAGCTTATGAGACGTGTAGGTGGAGATCAAATACTCATTATCGAGAGCGGAAATCTCATTAAAACAGAGCAATTTTCTGATATATCAAGCACAGAACTAACCCAATATTTTGATTATCATCCAGAGCATGCATAGAGAAGTCAAATGGGCAATCATCACTGGTGCAAGTGGCGGCATAGGCCGCGAACTCGCGCTCGAGATAACAAGACGTGGGTATCATCCAATCCTCGTAGGTCGCAATAGCGAAAGCCTCGATGCAGTCGCACTCTCTATTCAGCAAGAATTTGAAATAGAAGCGATCACCCTGCTTGCAGACCTCAGTGATGAATCAGGCTGGAGATCGATCAAAGGATTCATCGATGAACATATGCTCGAACCACAGGTACTCATCAACAATGCAGGCACCGGAATATATGGCAATCTCTCTGATACCGAGAGCGAAGATCTCTCATCCATGATCGATATCAATATCCGTGCTACGACGGAACTCACAAGGATATTTTCACGTGATTTTGCGGAACAATGATGCGGCTATATTCTCAATATTGCATCACTAGGAGGCCTTGCTCCTATGCCAAATATGGCAGTCTATGGTGCTTCAAAAGCATACATTGTATCTCTGAGTCTTGCTATGCGTGAGGAACTCAAGGAATCGAATGTGATGATTTCTGTCTCATGTCCAGGTCCAGTCGACACCAAATTTCTTATCAAAAACGGCTTTGAGTCCGCAAATTGGGCGCATGATGATAAAAATATTCTCTCTCCACACGATGTAGCAAAGAGAAGTATTGCATGACTTTTTGCAAATGAACCAATTATTCTTCACCGCAGACGAGATATATTTACAGCATATTTTCTTCGTATTATTCCGACCAAATGGAGTCTTGCACTCCTATCTCGACTCACCAAATAAATCCCATTTATGCAAGACATCTCACGAGAATTCTTTGATCAAAGTGACACTATATCATATACTCACAATTTGCGTCCATGACTTCATGAAGATGTGATCCGATTTATCAGTAGTCAAAATCATGAGCCACAATGGATGCTCGAACATAGACTCAAATCACTCGAGATATTCAGGTCGCTTGGTATGCCAAATTGGGGGCCAGATCTCAGTGATCTCGATCTAGAGAGTATCTATTATTTTGCTCAGCCAGAAGGTGCAAATGATGCAAAGAGCTGGGATGACGTCCCAGATAAGATCAAGAACACCTTTGAACGACTCGGGATTCCAGAGGCAGAACGCACAATGCTTGCTTGAGTGGGTGCACAGTATGATTCTCAGGTTGTATACCACTCACTTAAAGAAGAAATCAAAGAAAAAGGAGTCATCTTCGAAGATATGTCAATCGCACTTCGTGATCATGAAGATATCGTACGAAAACATTTTATGAGAGCTGTTCCGAGCTCCGATCATAAATTTGCAGCACTCCACGGCGCGGTATGGAGTGGTGGAACATTTCTCTATATCCCAAAAAATGTTGAGATATCAGAGCCACTCCAAGCATATTTTCGTATGAATGTGAAGTCTGGTGGGCAATTCGAGCATACGCTTATAGTCCTCGAAGAAGGAGCTCATGCTCACTATATTGAAGGTTGCTCTGCGCCAAAGTATGGTACCAATTCGCTCCATGCATGATGCGTGGAGATCTATGTTGGTGAATGAGCATCAATGCGATATTCGAGCGTTGAGAATTGGTCGATCGATACATACAACCTCAATACAAAACGTGCCATCGTTCAGAAGAATGCATCCATGGAATGGGTCGGCGGCAATCTCGGAAGTGGTACAACGATGCTCTACCCTGCGAGTGTTCTCCTCGGCGATTATTCCAGCGCACGCCATATAGGAGTTGCTTTTGCGAATACTGATATGGAGAGCGATACAGGAGCAAAAGTAACCCATATTGGCAAATATACCCGATCACAAGTAACATCCAAATCCCTCTCAAAATGAGGAGGAAGATCCACCTATCGTGGCCTCATCAATATCAAGCCAAGTGCCATCGGATCTGTATCCAATGTTGACTGTGATGGACTTATTCTCGATGCATCATCCAAGAGTGACACCTATCCAGAGATACGAATTGCTAATAATTCAAGTCAGGTCACACATGAGGCAAAAACAGGATCTCTCTCAGAAGAAGCACTCTTTTACCTCTCAAGTCGATGATTGAGCGAAGACCTCGCAAAGAATATGATTGTTGGTGGCTTCCTCTCCCCTATCACTGCCGAACTTCCACTCGAATACGCCATGGAAATGAACGCGCTCATACAGATGGAAATGGAGTGAATTTAGAAATTATTTTTCGATACTACCGATACTATGCAGAAAATATTTGATAAAAATACGAGGAAACTTTTACTCTCACGATGAGAGGATTTTATTGTGTCGTTCATTACAAAATGATGTGCTGGAAATAAAGTAAGTATAGCTATCGCAACGGATGAATATTTTGACAAGAATCTTGACTGCATTATGGAAGGCCAAGAAGGCGATATTCCACTCTGTCTTTGGATAGCACCAGAAGACACACATCTCCTCGAGAATGCTCGAATGACGATCGTCCCAAAATGAACTGGGGAAACAGTGATTTATACAAGCAATAAAGTATCAAAACGATGCGGATGTGGATCGAGTTTTGCCGTAGAGTGAAGAGAAAATACCGCGCACAAACACGAAGAATCCAATCAAGAAAAGATAAAAAAACTCAGTGGCAAAATAACATCTCTCAAGGGAAATTTTACAAAGAAATGAACCATCCCAGAAAAAGTTATCTATCTCTCACAAGAGTTATCAACGGATAATAACAGGTTTTTCACTCTCAATAAAGAACAAAAACTCATCATTATCGACGATCTCCCTGAGAGTGAAATGGGCATATCCCTATCGGGGATGGGGTCGCTCGAATATTATCTTCTCCTCATTGAGAGTACCTCACGGAAGCGACTCATCAAATCATTGAACAACCATCAACATATCACAACCCATTTCTTTGTGAATGAATCACAGCAAGATACCCAAACCCAAAAGAAGAACTATGAGCTCGTGATCGAGGTACATGGATCTCATACGCAGTTAGCATCAAAGAGTCTCACGCTCTCATCAAGCCCAATTCTCACTCGTGTACTATCAGGTATTCGCATTCTCTCGGGTCACTCTCATGAGGCAACACTCACACAACGATCTATTCTCCTCTCGGATAATGCATCCATTGCTCAAATTCCACTTCTCGATGTTCATACGAACGATACCAAGGCAAGTCACTCAGCAAACATTGTATCCATTACTCCAGAAGAAACTTTCTATATGATGAGTCGTGGGATATCGGATGAAGATGCAAAGAATATGAAAATAGTATCGCTCATACGAGAAGTTGTTGATCAACAATATTTGACTCAAGAAGATATAGAACAGTTACTTTTTAGGCACAATCCCAATCTTGAATCATTCTAAAAAATATCCTCTCTTCATTCAATGAAGAGAGGATATTTTTTATTAATCTAGTCAATTTTTCTTTTCTGGATGCTTCACTCGAAGCCAGAGTATTTCAAAGAGTCTTGCGAGTTGTTTGGAAAGGATCTAAATTCAGATATAATTTTCACATTCAATGAAAATTATATCTGAATAATCGATTTAGAGTTCTATGTTTAAAAAAATGTGCCTTATCTTACTAGCTATCACAGTTTTTGTAGTCATTCTTATTCCAGATAGGAATACTATTCCACGAGATGCACAATTTATTGGTGGTTGATATTACAAAAATGGGAATGATGTATATTTTGAAACGGGTTGAGGTTTTTTTCTTCAACTTCATGATCCGTATGAAGCATACAGAATTGATGAGGCTGATGGCAAAACATTTAGCTATCTTGGTAATAGTTTTGCAAAGGATAAAAACCATGTATATTTTACATGAAGAATTATTAAATGAGCTAATCCTGATAAGTTTAAATTTGCATCTGGATCATTTTCACAGTATGTTATAGATGATAAAAATGTTTGGTATGGAGATGAAGCTATACCACTCGTAGATATTGAAACATTTAGCTATCTTGGTAATAGTTTTGCAAAGGATAAAAACCATGTATATTTTACATGAAGAATTATTAAATGAGCTAATCCTGATAAGTTTAAATTTGCATCTGGATCATTTTCACAGTATGTTATAGATGATAAAAATGTTTGGTATGGAGATGAATTATTACAAGATCGAGACCCATGAACTTTTGGATTAATATATGATATTTTTCCGCATGAATATACAAAAGACAAAGAGAATGTATGGTATAATAGAGAAATAATAGTATGAGCGGATCCTAAAACATTTGAACTACTGAGACCAACAGACGGGCTTACCACTTATTCTAAAGACAAAAATTACGTATACCTCAACTGAAAAAAAATCGATATAGATACTAAAACGGTTAAGGTTGTAGAATGACAAACTGGTACGATTAGATTTCTCAGAGACCAATATGGTGTCTATTGCTTTGAATCAAAAAGAGAATGACATGATAAATTACAATTAAATTGAATTAATCTTAACACATTTGAACTTTTGAATAGTGAATACTTAAGAGATGATAAGCATGTATATTTTGCTAATTGTACTTATCAATGATTTTACTTTAAAATAGTAAAATGAGCGGATCCTAAAACGTTTAAAATTAAGTAATAATAACGATAAGTGAAAGCCACCCGTAAGAAATAACGATAATTTATACACCAATATATAATTCTTACATGGGAATTGATAATACAAAAAATTCTCAATTTCACAATTTTGTTTACAATACAGTACAAAACAAGATAACAATTCCATGAAATCCGACTTTCCTATATTCTCGAATCGCCCACTCGTCTACCTTGATTCGGCTGCAACCACCCAAAAACCACAATACGTTATTGATAAAGTAGCTGAGTATTTAACTACAAGCAATGCAAATATTCATCGTGGTGGATATGCTATCTCTGATGAGAGTGCAGAACTTTATCTCAATTCGAAGAAATCCTATCAGGAGCTTGTGCACGCAGGTAAAGAATATTCAACCGTATATAGCGCCAATGCAACTCATGCTATCAATGAAATAGCGCTGATGATCGAGCGAAGTGTAAAAGTACAATCATGAGATCAGATCATCATACAACGAGACAACCATCATGCGAATATTGTACCATGGATGATACTTGCGCAAAAAACAGGAGCAACCATTGTATGGCTCGATACTCATAATATATCTTCGGGAAATATCATAAAACAACTTCAACAGATCACGACAGAGCACACAAAAATTATTGCACTAACTCTCGTGACCAATGTGACGGGAGCAATCTATCCATGGAAAAATCTTTGAAGTACTCTCGGCAATAAGATCTATACTGTCGTTGATGCAAGTCAGGCACTCCCCCATCATCTACTCGATATAGAGAGTCTCAATGCGAGCTTTGCCGTCGCAACAGCACACAAATACTATGCTCTCACAGGACTTGGGATGTACACAGCAAAAACCGATCTTCTGAGGGAACTCACTCCTGGCATTGGATGAGGTGGAGCAATCAATTTTGTCAGAGAAGATGGGTTTGAATTTGCCGGTATGCCTTATCGACACGAGCCTGGCACACCAAATGTTGTCGCTGCAGTATCGCTCCTCGCAGCAATTGAATATTTACGAGATAAAAAAAAGCTGATCCAGTCAAAGGAAGATGAACTCACATCATATTTTCTCTCTTGATTTGAGGATATTCAAGAGAGATTCGAACTCTTGCAATCTCCTACAGGAAATTGAGTAGGAATATTCTCTCTTGTACCAAAAATCGGACACATCGCAGACTATAGCGACTACCTCTGAGAGCGTCACATAGCCGTGCGAGCTGGACAGCATTGTTGTGAGCCATATCATACTATCTGTAATATATCATGAACACTTCGTGTAAGCTTTGGGATATATACAACCCAAGAAGATATTGATACATTCTTTAGAGTTCTCAAATCATCATACGACTATGTATAATGCTTATTTTCTCGAGTGTGCAAAAAGTCCGACACACAAGTGATCTCTGAATGATCCAAGTATCCGCTACCGAGAAGAAAATCGTCATTGTGGTGAAGCTATTACTATAGATCTCTCCATTCGAGATAATCGTGTAGACATTATTCGTTTTAACGGAGATCTCTCGATTGTGACAACCGGAAGTGCTGAGATACTCTGCGAGAATATTACTGATATGACCATAGATGAGATATTTACCCTTACTAGTGATGATATGCTCGCAATGACCGAGATAGAAGTAACCAATCGACGTAAACTTGCACTTATACTCCCACTTCTCTCTACAAGAAATGCACTCCATACATATCTTTGTGATGGGATACGAGATGATTTTGGAACATTATTAGATCTATAGAAAAGAAATAAGTCAAGAATATAAAACCATCCACATTTGCAAAACCAATACGATTATGTTATGCTTAAAACCATACGTATATCGTATTTTATAATCTTTTTTGTTATGCTTCTTCTTATTATTGGCCCTATCCTCGTTATTACTCTTCTGGTTCTTATCGGAATGTATAATTCCATTATTTCCATAAAGAACAAAGTAGCTGAGTCATTTTCAGCGATTGATGCGGTTCTTCAAAATCGATATGATCTCATTCCTAATCTTGTAGAGGTAGTGAAACAATATGCCTCACATGAAGCATGAGTTCTTGGTCATGTATCAGAGATGCGAGCAAAACTTGTATGAACCAATGGTCAAGCAAATGCAGATCGATTTGCTACAGAAAATGAGCTTCAATCAACTATGAAGTCTATCTTCGCTCTTGCAGAAAATTACCCTGATCTCAAGGCAAGTACTAATTTTCTCGAGCTTCAAACACAATGGTCAGAAATGGAAGATCGTCTCCAAGGGGCACGCAGAGCATACAATGCCTCTGTAAAAGCTCTCAACGATAAAAAAGAAATGTTTCCATCAAGTATCGTTGCAAGCATGATCAATATACCAACTTACTCACTCTATGAGGCAACAGCGGAGGCTCGCACAACTCAAATGGATGCAAAAAAAATGTTTGCTTCATAGTGTAGTGTATGAATACTAATATCAATTTTTGAGATCTACCTAATATCAGTGAAAAACTCAATGCTTCAGAAATCGCCGAGATGAACAAAGTATTCAATGATCCTCAAGTTCAGCAACGTCTCGAAGAAATTGAAATACAGAGAATAACACTTCAGAGATGGAAATATTGAATATATGGCATTATTATACTATCTAGCATAGCTGGATCCATAGATACTCATTTTTCCCAACTATTTGGAATAATTACACTTCTGGGCTTTGCAGCTTATGGCTTTCTACAGATAAAATTCTCAAAATTAGTAAATATACCACTAAAAGTAGATGTATTGAGCAAACTTTGCTCAGTAATATATTCCAAGTTACTATACTCTTATGATGAAAAATATTCGTTTAATGAAATAAATATTCTTCGTGATAAATGAATATTGCAGTCCTATGATAGAATTGATTCTGTTGAAGATAGCATGGAATTCGATGTAGATCAAAACGGGAAAAAAATGTTTGTGAATGCTTTTGAAATCAAGACATCCAAAATGCTTGAAAAAAGAAGCTACAGGCATGGTCATGCAAGTAGACATAGAAAAAGAGTAGTGACGAATCATGCATATCTAATAAAAGCCGTGTTTCCAAATGCCCGTATTCCCATGAAAAGTGATTTGGTAATAACCAATGATCAAACTCTAAATAGAGCTATCATGATTCCTTTTGCATCAGGTATGACTTGATTTATGATTTGAGCACTTTCTTTCCATTATCTCTCATGACTTAATCTCCCAGGAAATACCGAAATTCTATTTGCATTAACTATTGGGTGTAGCCTCTGATTATTGATGTACAAAAAAATGAAAATGATAAATGAAATGAACAAGGTTGAAATGGAGAATATTGAATTTGAAAAACTCTTTGATGTAAAATGTGAAGACCAAGTTACGAGCCGTATGATCCTCACTCCAGCATTTATGGATCGTATCGTTTCATTTGTACATAAAACTGGGAATCAATACGAATTTCTCTTTCAAGGGAATACACTCTATATCAAGAGAAAAATTCCAGGGAAATACCTCGAAGTTGGTACCGAAAAAAACATCCTCACCAATCTATCATGATTTGTTCAATTTTATTGTGATATGAGAGAAGTAATGCTCTTCATCAATGATATGAACCTCATGTATCTCTCTAAAACTGATAGTTCTCTTGTAAATATAAGTCAAGAGTATCATCGATCGGAAGCTCTGAGATTTGAGAAAGTAAGTCCACTCTGATTTTTTGCGAAATTCCAACCATTACTTCGTTTTATCAGATAAATAAAGAAAATATATATTCATATAAAGGTCTAAACGACTATTCTACATAAGCAAAAAGAACCTCACGGTTCTTTTTGCTTTCATTGAGCCACAATGAATACATTTATCATATCAACGTAAGGAATTAGACTTACCAATCCAGCGAGTTACGATTGTTGAGGCGAGTTAGAGATCTACTTCTACTGTAATACTTGAACGTACCATCCATTCCCAAGATTTCCAGCTACACGGGAATAACATTTATATTATTCTGTCATTCTGAAATTGATTTAAGACCTACTCTTTCTCCCCTACATGATATTCCTTGTAGAGATCATAGATATCTGATTTAATCTTTGGATCTTCACATTCAATATAATCCTTCTGAATATCGGTCTCATGAGATTGCAAATAATTCCGAATATTTTCTTGAAACTTTGGATCATCGGGCATAAACTTATTGGCTTCGATAATTCTCCTTAAATAGGAATTTTGAATCACATGAACCTTATCCCATTTTCCAGAAAATACATCATACATATGCGTTACCGTCTCTTCGGGAGCTTGAATCGTTCACATTTCTACCACTCCATGTGTCACCCCATCTCCTCACTCCAAAAGAATTGCCAAATCTCAAAATCAAAAGAATGAAGCAATAAAATTTGGATAAGTAGATCGAATGGTTTTAATTTTATTTCTGTCAAGTGACTGTGCATCAGTATACATGGCTTTTTGTTCCACATAGTAGACAATATTCTTGGTAACGAGAATATAATCCATATCAAGATTAATCATCTGAATATTATAGAGACGATTGAAGTAGATCTGAACTAAGAGACATCAAATCTCAAGAAATATGTAATAACTCCGATCATGCAAAAAAATGGATCCAACTGTAAACATTTGGTAAACAATGTAGATAATATCAAGAAGAACAATGATGATAAAGAAAAAATAAAGTGTTTGAAGCTGATTAAAGAAGGCAGTGAACAACTCATCACCTTCTTCAAGTTCCTGATATATCTGATTGAGATTCCGAATCTCAAAAGACTGATGATGGTTTTTATGAAAGCTACGAAGATATCGAAACGATGCAAATACAAGATAAAAAGCAAAGAAAGAGAATATCACCCCTAGAATAATTCCAAAAATATTTCAGTGAAATCGAGAATAAACAAAATATATATTTGCGAGTGAAAGAACGATGATGGGAAGAAGTACCGTGATCATCGTAAAAAGACCAAAAAACCATGTATGTTTAATCATCATGGCATATCATTCGCCTTCCTTCCGCAACCTATCAACAAGCTGTGTATCTCGTTCTACTCGAAATGAGGTCCAAAGATACTCATAAATAACTCGAAAATTTAACATAGTAATCAGAAAAGAGGAAAAGAGGAATTAAAATTCCTCTGATTTTTTAGGGTCTCGATATGTGAGAATATCTGATTCTCGCGAACGCACCATATCATAGAGCATGGGAGCTGCAATAGCAATACTAGAGTACGTCCCTATCACAGCACCGAATATCATAGCGAGCATAAATCAACGAAGTGTTTCTGGACCGAAGAAGAAGAGAACAACCAAGACAATCACAACCGTAGTGGAAGTATAGATACTACGAGTAAGCGTCTCATGTACTGATCGATTGATAAGCGTATGGAGATCTTCTCATTTCTTCATCTTCACACGTTCTCGAAGGATAGAGCGAATTCGATCCATCACAACAATTGTATCATTAATAGAGTAACCAAGTACCGTTAGTATGGCTGTTATGAAGAACGTATCAATGGTAAATTCCGGAAAGAACGAAGATACAAGTAAATAGAGACCTGCTGTAATGATAACATCATGAAAGAGTGAGGCAGCAGTAACAACTCAAAATGAAAAACTGCTAATACCAGCAAGTGTACCACGAAATGCGTATGCAATATAACAAGAAATACTGAGCACTACAAGAATCAATGTTTGTATTCCTCGTTCCTTGACGTGCTTTCCAAATGATTCTCCAATATTAACATAGCGAGAAGGTTCTCCAATATTTTCATTTGGAAATGATTTTTTGAGTGCATCTGTGACAAGAATTTTACTTTCTTGTTTGATTTTTTCGAGTTCTCCATCGTTGAGTCATTTGTTATAACCTACTTCTACCACAAATTGGCTCGCACCAGCAATACGATATGCATTGATGGTATTGATATGAAATTCTGTTTTTGAATTCAGAGCATCTTTGACGGTGGTGTTTACTGTCTCGATATTGATTTGACCACTGTATGAGTACTCAGAAAGGGTACCACCAGTGAGATCTATACCAAAACGAGGAGAGAAGAGAAATGGTGCGGCGAGAGAAAACAAGGTAAGTCCGATGGATATACCGTAGAGCCAAGAGCGGCGAGCTATAAAATCAAAATGCATAAAAAATTTTTCTTACAATATCGCTACAAGGTTGCTTGTCAAATCGAATCACTCTTTTGCTCAAGAATTTTCTCAAGACGATAGAGACCAAATGAAATGCCAAAAAAGAGAATGATTCAAAGAAGAAGAAAAAAGAAACTATTTTCCGATTCCAAGAAAATATTCGATAGTGTGTGAAAAACAATTGCGCAAAGGAATCAAAGAACGAGACGTGGATGAAAAAAGTAGAGTTTTTTCGGTATATCAAAGAAGAACCCCAGAGCAAGAAACATACTCACCATATGAATACCAAGAGAGAAAAATGTTCGAACAAACAAAAGATTGCCTACCTGAACAAGGGAAGAATTTTGACTATAAGTAATGAGTGCATAAAAGATATTCTCACAAAAAGCAAAACCAAGTGCGATAATAATACCCCCAAGAACTATTCAAACAACACTATCTCAGCCAATAATCCTTGCAAAGATTACCTTATTTGATTCTTCTGAGAGGGCATTGAGAAAAGTTACAATGATAGATCAAAGTGCGATACTACTGATAAATATATGGGTATTGTGTAGTATGGGAAGAAGTAGCACTACCAATACCAAGAAGAAAATACTTGTAGCTATATACGTCATCAGAGCAGAGCATCACTCACGTGATGATCTAAAAATAGATATTGCACCAATCAGCCATCATGGAATCAAAGCAAGGATAAGAAATATAACTATATTGACAATATGATGCGATGAAATCAAAATAGTATCAGTATTGAGGATGTTAAGGCTATTGTATATATCAGGAAGGAGCTTATGAAGAGTAATCATAAGTACAAGATACGCCATTGGAAGAAAGACACCGAACCAGAAACTTTTACGAAAAAAACCTACCCCCAATAACTTTCGAGATCGAACGATAATATACCCAGCAAAGATGAGTGGAAAAGAAATACCAAAAAAGAGGAGAAAGAGGGAAAATAACATCATAGACTATTTATTCTTCATCGATGCGTTCAATATCCGCACCGATAGAACGCAATTTTCCAATAATATCTTCATATCAGCGATCAATGTACTGTATGTTTGTAACATGCGTCGTACCGCGTGCAATAAGACCTGCTATAATCATAGCAACACCCGCTCGTAGATCCCATGAAGCAACACTTCCTCATACAAGCTGTGTAGGACCATGAATAATTGCTTGATGGGGGTTGAGAACCGTTGCCCTTCATTTCAGGAGTTCAAGTTCAGCAAGCCAACCAAGGCGAGATTCAAACAAAACCTCATGAATTCTCGAATCACCTTGCGCCTGAGTAAGGAGTATCGAAAAAGGAGATTGGAGATCCGTCGGAAAACCGGGAAAAATATTCGTCTGAAATTTTACCGGTGCAAGCTCTCGTGATCGATAGACACGCATAGTTGTCTCATCAATCATATCATAACGAGCTCATGTGGAACGAAAGGTATTGAGAAACATACCAAGATGACTCACCTGAACTCAACCTATATCAATGTATTCCTCACTCATGAGAGCTGCAATGATCATATAAGTACCTGCCTCAATAGGATCATTTTGCACCGTCGCATGGAGATCTCAGTGAAACAAATCAGGATTTCCAACCACTCTGATGGTATGATCAAAAAGGATGTCTATATCAAATCCTGCGCTCTGAAGTGTCTCTACAAGATTGATCACATGTGGCTCAATTGCAGCAAAACGAATATTGGTTACTCCTGGGCGCAGAGCACTCATCATGAGGATATTTTCCGTCGGAGTAACTCAAAATCATGCAGATAGATTCCGCTCTCCAACAAAAAATTCCCCGGAAACACTCACATGAGATGCATCATTATCAAGCGCCACATCCAATCCAAGATCTTGAAATCCATGAATATGATCATTGATATGGCGTGATCATAGCGCACATCAACCCGGTGTTGGCAACATCAGTGAACCAAGAGACTGATAAAGCGCAGGAATCAGAAGAAGACCTACTCGAATCTTCTTAATGTTAGCAACATCAAGATTGTGAAGCGTAAACGTATTGCGTTCAATAATAACTGTATGGTCTCGAAATTCTGTCTTTGCACCGAGACTCTCAATAATAGAAAGAAGTGAGAAAACATCAGCAATACGAGGCACATTCTCTATAACTGCTCGCTCAAACATACATCCAAGAGCGATGATTGGTAATGCCGCATTCTTTGATCCAGAAAGGTTGAGGGTTCCAGAGAGAGGCTTTTGACCATTAATTTTCAACATAGAAGTTTTTAAAATTGAGGAAAGACTTGATTGCGCAGAAGTGCAAACATGTAGGAATAATCAAGAATAGTTGAGCCTATAAGCGTCAATTGTTTTTCTCAAAGAGCATCCATTCAACGTCGAATTACTACAAGATTATCAAACTCTTCTATAAGATGCTCGGTGGGAAAATGAACTGATATTTTTTTCGATAAAGGAAGAGTTTGGAGCTCTCTAAGAAGGAGTCGCTGATTTTCAAAAATTTTGATAATACGTACAAGTTTTTCTTGACCAAGATGAAAGTTTTTATTCATAAATTCAGCCATTCCATAACCCATAAGAATCTTAGGTCATTCCGAAATGCAAGCAAATACACCAAGCTCTTCACAAATATATTGCAAAACATTATCGTATTCAACATCTTTTGGGAAAGAATCAGAAAGGAGGTTCGTGGAAAGATGATTAATAAGATAATCAACAAAAACTCTCATACCAGCAGAAGTAGGCAACCTGCCAGCACTATTATATGGCTGATAGATCAGCCCCATTTTTTCCAAAAGTGCCATATCATTACGGACCGTAGCAGAAGACACCCCTATATCATATTTTTTGAGGAGTGACTTTGATCAAGTAATTCCGCCAAATTCAATATATTCCTCAACAATGATTTTGAGAATAGTAATTTTTCGCGCATCTATTTTTTTCATAGGTTCGTTCATCAGAAATTAGATGAGTATTTGTCGTGGTTTTGATCCATCAGCGGGTCATACAATACCCATTTCTTCCAAAATATCCATAATGCGACCCGCACGAGCAAATCCAAGACCGAGCTTACGTTGGAGCATAGAAGTAGACGCTTTTTGTTCTTTACGAATGAGCTCTATAGCAGATTCGATAATTTTTGGATCCTCATCAAAATTACCGCCAGATACCGCTCACTCAAAGTTCCCCCGATCTCACAGAACAATTGAGGAATCTTGAAGACTCTCGAGCATCTCTGGATCAATAGTAAGACGAATTTCACGAACAACATCATGTACTTCATCGGTCGTAACAAGTACTCATTGCACACGATCTGACTCCGCCGCTCCGCTTGGATAGTAGAGCATATCCCCATAACCAAGCAAATCTTCAGCTCCGCCACGATCAAGAATCGTGCGGGAATCCGTCTGAGATGCTACAGTAAAAGCAATACGTGATGGAATATTTGCCTTGATCAGACCAGTGATAACATCTACAGATGGCCTCTGTGTCGCAACGATCAAATGCATTCATACCGCTCGTGCCATCTGCGCAATACGAGTAATATTCGATTCAACTTCTTTCTTATTACCACTCATCATGAGATCAGCAAGCTCATCAATAACAATAACGATGTATTCCATCTTATGCTTTGATGAAACTTTTTCGTTGTATTCTCCAAGATTTCTGGCACCAGCTCACTTGAGTATATCATAACGTCTGAGCATCTCTGCTACCGACCATTTGAGAGCATTAAGAGCCTTTTCACTATCATTGATGACTGGGCAAAGTAAATGCGGTATACCATTGTATGCATCGAGTTCAACACGCTTTGGATCAATCATGATCATTCTTAAATCCCTTGGAGAATTCTTGTAGAGGAGAGATATGAGAAACCCATTCATTCCAACAGATTTTCCAGATCCTGTTTGACCAGCTATCAAAAGATGTGGCATACGTGCTAGATCCGTAATCACATATTCACCATTGATATTTTTTCCAAGTGCCATCGCGAGCTTGGATGGATGTTTTTGAAAAGCTGAATTCTCAATAACTTCTTTGAGAGATACAACCGATCGTTTTTCATTAGGAAGCTCGATACCAACGAGACCCATTCACGGTATCGGAGCTTGTATACGAAGAGTCTTTGCCTTAAGTGCAAGAGCGAGATCTTTTTTCAGATTCTCAATTCTCGAGAGCTTCACTCACTCTGCAGGAGCAAGACGATATTGAATCACTGTTGGTCAAACCAGTGATCATTTCATATCAACATCAATCTTGAATTTCAAAAGTGTCTCCTCAATTTCCAAGGATCTTGCCTCGATTTCAAGAGGACTCGTTTCTGCTTGTTTCGGTGCATTTTTGAGGTGAGTAATACTCGGAAGTTTCCACCCACTAAAATCAATTTCTCTTCATGGAAGACTTACCTCATCAGCATGATTTGGTGTATGTTTTATGTTTCTTTCATCCTTTTTAATAATAGGAACTTCTATAAATTCTGATTCTCTAGAGTGAGAAATAGGCTTTGATTCAGGTATACGCGCTGTCTCTTCTTGTTTGATTTTTGTACGCACTTCTTCCAATTTTTGTTCAATCGCCTGTTTCTTCTGAGTTTTTGCTTTTGTTTCAATTTTCTCTGATATATCATCTTCATCTCTTTGCCCCCGAAGAACACCTAGTACTTCTCTATAATCTGGCGAGTTGGCGAATATCTGAGATCGTACATGAGAAATCACTCGACGATAGGATATACGTAAAGAAAGATAGAGAGATACAAGAATACCACCAAATACCAAAAATCCACCCGGTACAGAACCAAGCATTCGAACTACTTGAGAGGAGTAATCCAGGGCAGCTCAAGACGAGCCAAGAAGAATCCCAGAAAAGGTAACAACTCAAAATAAATAAATTATTATACCCACAAGACGCTCGATATTCCAACGAAGCTTACCAACAATAAGGAGTAACGCTACGGGCAACAGAATACTCAGCATCATGAAAAAAGCATGCTTTCCAAATAAGATATGAGCATATCGAGTAATAGCAGCACCAAGAGTGGAAGACGGATCAATAAAGAGAAGAAGAACCACCAAGAAACCTATCCCCCATCACCAAATAAGAGATCCGAATTCCTGCGTGACGAGTGGCTTTTGAGAAGCCGATTTTCTACGTGCCATCTTGAAAAGGAGTATAATGAAAACAAGAAAAAAGACAAAAGAGAGCAAGAAGAAACCCGCCTAAGATGGCGGGAGTTTTCCATTATTCCAAATAAGAATGATTTTCATTTGAGGCTTAGCCCAAAGAATATCATCTTGCATTTGGAGAATCTTAGCGCGAGCAACTTCAGCTGAACTTTCTGGATCAATATGAACTCGGTAAACAATACTGCTCATAAAGTATATTTCCATCTTGATCCAAAACTGTTCATCAGCCTCATGAACGTAAATATTTACAGATCCAGCAAGATCATCCCTCTTCCAAAAACCTGCCTCCGGAATGCTAGGAATGTCTATAACAAATTGATTTTTTGGAAGAAACATCTTCCTGAAAAATGTGATCACAATACACCTCCTCAAGTTTCGTGATGAATAGATTTTACAGAAATATGTAGAATGAGCAACTCTCATACTTACCATCCTTCAATAAAAAGAGCCACGAATAGAAAAAAGCCGACAAAAATTAGATAGAAAAATACACTATTTTATCAAATAAAATATGTAATGTATCCGCTGTGATTTACTTTCCATAAATCTATACCAAATGATAAATCATAGATTTATCTACTAAAATTTCGAACGAAATGATAGATAATTTTGTATTTTTTGAGAAAGTATGTTGAAATAGTAACAATGTGAATTTAATTTTCATACCATGTTTTCATTCAGTTGATCAATTGCAAGCAAAAAAGCCTTTACTCTCGTTGAGCTGATTGTTGTTATCACTATTCTTGCTATCCTTGCAGCAGTAGGATTCGTAATAATGAGTCACCATACATCGGTCGCACGAGATGGAAAGAGAATTTCGGAGATACAGAGTTTATCGAGTGCATCTCGTATTACAACAGCACAACTTCGGGAGCTTCCTCGTCCTATTACAGATAGTCTCGAATTAACAGTGAGTGGATCATTTATTGGGTACCAAGGATTTATGAGTACTACTTTGGTGAATCCTATTGGGTATGGATCAGATAAAATCTATGATCCTCTTGATGGAATTCCCTATACCTATCGGGTCAACAAAAATTATGATCAAGCACAGTTCATGGCATACCTTGAGAACCCAAGATTTGAGAGGAGTATTGAAATTGCCCTGCAATCTCTTCCATCTCTAGTATCTGAAGTTTCTGCTCTTGATACAAGTAGTATTGATTTTTCCAAGAAATACCCATACGCTATTGGTGATAGGCTTTGAATATTCATAGATAAAAATACTCGTACCCCTCTTCAGTCAGGAATAACAGGTACGGAAAGTAGAGATATCTCTTTAAGTGATAGTGGAAGTATTAATATAATCGTTGGAACAAATGGAGATGATAGTTATATATCTACCAATATATCAAATTCTGTTCTTACTTCACTCGTAGATGGAAGCTTTGAGAATGATGCATTGATGGCTATGAATACAAATACCGGAAGTAATTCTGGCAGTAGCTCATCAATAAGTCATATACTTACTATGGGAGAGTATAGTATTATGGGGAATACCTACTATGGATACATAGGACCTCTGACTATAAGTGCATATGCAACTTTATGAGTGAATATTGTCACTGTTACTCCTGGATCACTCATAGATGATACTGTTGATGGGTATGTGATTGATACGATTATTTTGGATAGTAATTATAGTTCACCCATTACTATTCTTGCTGGTAGTACGAATATGCCATCGAGTGTAACATTTGAGACTCCGTATGCAAATATCTCATGCACTCCGCAGTCAAGCTTTTCAGATATCACTCCGTATAGTTGTAATGGATCAACCACTTCAACTGATTTTTATGTGGGATCGCAGCATGATTTAGAGATAACACTTCCTACACCCCCTCCACCAGAGATTACTTGTACAAATCCTGGAAATGTTACAGATGCAAGTTATTTCACCTTTAATTCCTCTACACAAACTATTACAGGGTATGATTGAGCGAATGGCCCAAAAAGTATAGTAATTCCGTGTAATATCTGATGATTAAATGTCAAACATATTGGTAATAGTGCATTCCGAGAATACGCCCTCACATCAATAGAAATTCCAAGTACAGCTATAACTATAGGACATTACGCATTTTACGGCAATCAAATTACTTCTGTTACTATTCCTAATTGAGTAACTACCATTAATCCAAATTCATTTCAAACGAATGCAATTGCCTCAGTTACTATTCCAGAGAGTGTCACTTATATTGGAAGTGCTGCATTTGCACAAAATCAACTCACTTCTGTAACTATCCCAGATAGCGTAACTGATCTTGCAGATTTTGCTTTCAACAATAATCAAATCACCTCTGTTACAATCCCAGCAGGTATAACGCAACTAAGTGGGTGGGTCTTTTCACAAAATCAAATAGCTTCCATAACTATACCAAATAACATAATCCATATTTCTAACGGAGCATTTGCTTACAATCAACTCACATCTATTACTCTCCCAAATAGCATCGAATCCATTGGACCATTAGCATTTATTTGACAAACATCATCCTTATGAAATGGTACTGTTTATGGACCGGCATCTGGGCCCGTAAAAATTGCATATGGAGTAAATAATTATTATTTTGACAATGATAAACTTCCAAACTACGTTGATCTTCCTTAATCATATTATGTATCAAAAAATAGACCTTCTGCGAAGAAGGTCTATTTTTATTTTATCAATGGAAACTGTGAGGTTAAGCTTTCCACCTGTTCCTTGTCACCAAAAACCAGTATTCCAAGATGCTCGATCTGATCGTAGGATTTTAGAAGAGTTTGGGACTCTACTTTTTTGTCATTCGATGTTTCTAACATCTCACGAGTAAATTCAGATATATCAAGATTGAGAGATTTTGCCTCTTGTATAAGGGACTTGAGATGAGCATCACCACCTGCTGATCGAACCATGATCGCATGTTGAATGTTGAGATGGATTTTCTCTCCATCTTCGGTTTGGATATGATTTTTATAAAAGAGCTCACTTCCCTTTCGAGCACCAAATGCAGATGAGAGATGTCCTACTGCATTGAGCTTTTGCCAAGATTCAAGATTAGCTCATTCATTCAAGATGATCGTTGCAACGAGGAGTTTTTGTTTCTTGTCACTCTTCTGAGTCTCACCAAGTTCTCTTGGGCGCATCATTGGGAAGAGAGTAACATCTCGAAGATTATTTTGTTGCGTAAGGAAAGCAATAAATCTGTCCACACCCATTCCCCAACCACTAATTGGCGGCATGCCGTATTCCATAGCACGTACGAATTCTGCATCACCGGTCATTGCTTCTTCATCCCCTTCTGCATTTGCCTGCTCTTGCTCGATAAAACGCTCTGCTTGATCAATAGGATCTACTAGCTCACTGTAAGAATTGATAAGCTCCCAACCATTGATAACCACCTGAAACGCATCAGCATGATGAGATCGCTCATCATTACGTCGAGCAAATGGTTTGAGTTGGATGGGATAATTGTAGAGAAAGGTTGGATGAATAATCTTCGGTCGAGATTGTTTTTTGTAGAGATAGTCAATAAGAGTAGTAAGTCACATCTCATCCATACCATCAATTTCAATACCCTTGGCCTTGATATCACTACGAAGCTTCTCTACATCTGTGTATTCTCCCACATCAATTCATGTATCTTTTTTCACCATTTCAATGTAGTCAATTCTTGCCCATGGAGTCGTAAAATCTACATCAACGAGTTCTCCTTGCTTGTTGAGAATCTGACGTTTTCGGTCAAGTCAAAGAGTATCAAAAATATAATCAAACAACTCTTCAGTAAATCGGATATTATCCTCGAATGTCCAATAAGAGACATTGTGCTCAAGATGAGTATGTTCAGGAAGATGAGATGGATCTTGACCTTCATTACGAAATGCCTTTCCAAGCTCAAAAATCCTCTCCATTCCTGCAATATTCATCAACTTAAGAGGGATCTCATGTGATATGCGAAGAAATACATCGAGATCCATGGAATGGTTATGAGTAACATATGGTCGTGATGCTGCACCGGTAGCAGCATTGGTGAGCACTTGTCCCTCGATCTCACGAAAGTTATTTTTCCAATAAAACTCACGAATTGCTTTGATTACATCCGATCGAAGATGAAATCGCTTCATGGCATCTGCATCAGTAATCAGATCAAGATGTCTCTCTCGGTACTTTGATTCTTCATCAGCGAGTCCATGAAATTTCTCCGGCAATGGGCGAAGTGCTTTTCAGAGAAATTGGAACTCTGAAACGTAGAGAGTCAGCTCTCATTTATGAGTTCGAAACATCTCACCTCGTACTCAGACAAAATCACCAAGATCAAGACATTTTTCAAAGATCTTAAACGCAGTAATTTCCTCTCAATTTTCCATGAGAGATTCTTGCGTTCCATTATCCGTTATGATTCTACATCCATTCTTGGATATCATGCATTGAAGATGACTACTTTCATCTTGGAGATGAAAGAAGAGGATCTTGCCAAAACTTCGAGAGAGAACAATACGACCAGCCGTACTGACGAGTTCTTTTGGAGATACTATAACCTCTTCAATATCTCGAAATATTGATTCATCATACGAAATATGAGCAAGTTGTTCTGTTTTAGGGAAAGTACCTGGATACGTGGAGATTCAGAGATTTTTGAGACGTTCTAATTTCGCATAACGATCTCGGAGAATCTGACTAGAAGGAAGATCATGGATGAAAGACATAAGTGTATTTATTCGTGAATATGAGATGAAACATGATTCTTTTTGAGAAAAAGATATCAGTTAACTATAGTATAAAAAAGAAGTCCAGAGAGAAGAATCCAATCAAGAAATACAAAGAAATAAACTATACTATAATATGCAAATGGAAACTGATCCAGTTTCGTTTTTGGATGCAGAGTTCCAACACGTTGATGATCGATAATCGGACTTATTTGCATAAACAATTCTTTATTGACACTTTCTTTTTGTGGTTCATACTTCTGAAAAAGCTCAAGAACTTTTGGGTGTAATTCTCGATCAAAGGAAGTACCACTAAAGGCATCAGCTATAAGGTATGATCCAAGAATATCTTGATCCGTTATTTGATCTTGGGATCCAGATTGAGTATCGTTAACAGATCATTGGTGGGAGTCTCGTAGCTCCTGACTTATGATACTATAAGAATGATAGGATATGGAATTATTTGACAGAAAATCCAAACATGAAGTAAGAAGTACTAATCCAATCCAAAAAGGAATGATAATGAGAAATACTTTTTTTCTCTGACCGAGAGAGAGATCATAGCTTCTTTGAAATACACCGAACCAAGTGGATAGTGGTTTCTCGATATTACGAGCAAACAAAACCATCGCCCATATATAACTCAGAAAGAGAGAAAGGAGAAGATATGATAGTCATAATATTATCACAGTAGAAGGAATCTCACCAAGATTGATAAGAAATAATTGATTATTGATGACAATATTAACGAGTGCAATATCCGAAAAACCAAGAGCAGCAATCAGAAATGATAGTAAAAGGAGTGAAACATAGCTGAAGTATACCATCCACAGAGTACGTTTTGAATACCTCATGATATGAAAAGCAAAGCTATACCATATACCCATAAGCATCATAGCGCCCACGATAGCCAATAGAGCTGACAAAAAATCAAGAGACTCTCCGGAAATACCAAGAACAACAAGAGATGTTGAGAATATAGCAAGAACCGTATATGCTGCTATTCCTAGGATACTCACCACGATAAATCGTCACAATGCCTTATGGAGCGTCCAATCAGTCAAATACTTGCGACAAACAAATATATGTCTCTGCTTTTGTGCATAAGAGAGGCATGCTCGAACGAGTAAAAAACTCGAAAAAATAAAGAGATAAAGCGAGACGATTCAAAGAAATACGATAAAGAGCGCATAGAATGAAGCAGCAATTGGATGACGAGATACAAACTCAATAATTCATCCGATAGAACCACCAGTAGAGCCCGTCAACCAAATGATAAGAAGAATGTTAATAGTGAAAACGAATACTAAAGGTACCATCCAAATAGCTAAAATACGCAATCTTGTAATCGTCCAAGAAAGAAAAAACCGACGAAATAAATGGAAGAAGGATTGTAGCACCACTCCATGTTCGCTGAAAGTATGCTGTACAAATTGGAAGAATCGAGAGTTCATATGATTCATGGAAAAGGAGGAAAACAAGGAGAAAATTTATTCAATGGGTAATCAATGGTTCAAATCAAACCATCATACTATTTTTACATAATATTCTGATAATCATGAGGAAAAAGGGAGATTTCCCTTCGCGGACGAGCAACGATTATAATCTCATCGGTAGACATCAGCTAAATGATCAATATTTCCAGAAGAATCTACTATTTGGCGTGATATTTCTATATATCTTTCGTTGGATCCAGATGCGCTTGTGGCAAGAGTACTATTAATCTTCATAAGACCATGATGTTCTCAAAGAAGATCATTGAGTGTTACAATCGTTGAGTGATGCGTTCATTTGAGAAAGTTATCCAATTGTTGTGCTCATACTATGTTTGCGATATTGGTATATGAAATATTTTCAATCGTATTCATCAAGAGTGCTGCTCACTCGAGCTCATCATGATATCATTTTATGAGGGCATTATATGATGCAACTTGGGATGAACAAGCAACATAGACCGACTGGCCATACCAACCAACTATGAGAATAAGAACGACCAGGAGAGATGATATCCAGAGGAGAGCTTTGCTTATGCCGAGAGAATATCCATCAATATACATATATTTTCGTGAGAAAGTTATTTTGTTTTTTTCAGCAATTCTTCGAGTTTTTGTAGCTGCTCAAGTGCTTCACGTTTTTTATTTTGCTCTGATCGTACAAGATTTTCTGGAGCATTTTTTACAAAACTTTCGTTAAGAAGCTTAGTATCAATACGACGAAGATAATCCTTTTTATCTTCGATTTCTTTTTGAATACGCTCAACTTCACCAGCGACCGTTATAGCAGTATGACCTTCAACATTGACGAATATATCAATCTCCTTAACAACGCCGTAGATCCAATACTGATCAGCCTCCATATCACTACGATATTCCAGTGATGCACTTTTTGAAAGACCCAAAACGATAGCCTTATTGCGATCGAGAATATCTCTGTATTTTTTTGGTGCACAAATAATCAAAGGGAGAGTGGACGATGGTTTAATTTGTTTATCTGATCGTATAGAGCGGATCGCCTTGATCACACTATGAACAACTACTAGATCACTCTCATCAATTTTAAGACGTTCTATGATCACCTCAGGGAATTCCGAAAGCATGAGATATCACTCACTCGAGATATGAGACCAGAGCTCTTCGGTCACCATCGGAACATATGGATGCAGAAGTTTGAGAAGTGTCTTGATCGCATAGGAGAGTACTCTCTCACCACTATGATTTCCATCTTTCGTGAGTTTGTATTCTTCGAGATAGATATCAGCAAATTCATCTCGAACAAATGTTATGAGACTTCCGATCGTATCAGATACCATCATATCTTCGAATGATTTTCGACTCTCACCGATGAGCGTATTGAGCTTTGAGAGGAGTGCTCGCTCATTCGTTGCTAATTCATCCTTATGTTCTTGGACATATACCACATCATCAGAGTACGATGTGGCACTCATACCGATCTGCCCATGAACAAATCGCACAATATTCCAGAGTTTATTGAGAAAAAGCGAATGATTCTCTACGAGCTTGATCGAGAAGTTCATATTATTCCCTGGTGTATTCCCCGAGAGGAGTGCTAAACGTAGAGCATCAGCAGAATACTCTTGGATTATTGTAATTGGATCAATACCATTTCACTTTGATTTACTCATCTTTTGCCCGTGTTCATCGAGTACGAGTCCATGAAAATAAATTTGTTTGAACGGAGTCTGTCCAGTGAGTTCATAACCCATCAGCAACATTCGAATCACCCAAAAGAAGATAATATCATATCCTGTCTCGAGGACTTGAGCTGGATAGAACTTCTTAAAAAGCTCACCTTCATTCTCGAGCGTCCAATCCAGCACTCACATAGGCCAAAGACCCGATGAGAACCATGTATCGAGAACATCTTCATCACGAACAATTTTTCGATCTGGGTATTTGTCCTGAATCGTCTTGACATCTTGCGTGACACCGAGGAGCTCCCCAGTCTCACTGTCATAGTAGGCAGGAATCTGATGTCACCACCAGAGTTGACGAGAAATACACCAATCATGGAGATTATAGATCCAATCTTCAAATGTTTTATTAAATCGTTTTGGCACGATCTCAAACTCCTTCTTCTTATACCCGTGGATAACTTTCTTTGCCATCACACTCGCTTTCACAAACCACTGTGTCGTGACAACTGTCTCAATACGAGCGCCAGTCCTCTCAGAATACGCAACACGTTGTTTGTGAGGTTCAATCTTGATCAGATTTCCTTTTGCCTTCAGGAGTTCTACAATATTCTCACGAGCTGTGAGAACATCCTGACCTGCAAATATTCCAGAACCCTTGGTCATCACACCTTTCTTATCGATCACGGACATATCCAGTCTGAGTCCATGACGTTTACCACATTCAAAATCAGCGGGATCATGCGCAGGAGTAATCTTGACAACACCTGTCCCAAATTCACGATCGACCATCTCATCACCAATAATCGGGATCTCTTTGTTAAGAATTGGGAGAATCACCTTCTTGCCGATGAGTTTCTTGAATCGTCTATCCTTTGGATGTACCGCGACTGCTTGGTCAGCAAGGAGTGTCTCTGGGCGAGTCGTCGCGACGATAAATTCATTGTCCGAGCCAGCAACAAAATACGCAATATAGTACATATTTCCCATCTCTTCTCGGTATTCTACTTCTTCATCTGATACAACGGATTCAAGAGTTGGGTCATAATTCACCATATATTCACCACGATAGATGAGTCCTCGGTTGTAGAGTTCCACGAAAACTGATTCGACTAATTCATTCATCTGAGGCTCAAGAGTAAATTTCTCATGATCCCACGAGAGAGATGCTCCCATCTGACGAATTTGCTTCTGTATCGTTCCAGCAGATTGTTCCTTCCACTTGTATGCCTCTTCGAGAAATGCAGCCCGCCCCATCTGTTGGCGGTTCTTTCCTTCTTTGGCAAGCTTCTTCTCGACTACTACTTGTGTTGAGATACCAGCGTGATCAGTACCAGGGATCCAAAGCGTCTCATCGCCAATCATTCGATGGTATCGTGCAAATACATCCTCAATCGCACACATAAAAGAATGTCCAAGGTGTAGAACTCAGGTTACATTCGGTGGTGGAAGAGGTATAGAGTAGGTTTTCCCGGTTTTCCCAGGCTTCGGAGTAAAACATCCGTTCGCTTCCCAATCAGCATAAATACGAGATTCAAAATCTTTTGGAGAGTACTGTTTCGGAAAATCCATACAAGAAAGAAAGATATGATGAAACGATTGTATGAAAAAAGAAGAATTTGAGAAGAGGAAAGCAAGTTGAATAACAAATATTTGATTATTCAATAAAGATATGCTAACTTATGAGCTAATTCAATGATTTATATATTTCTATGATTTTACATAAAGCCAATGAGATCATAACATTAACAATGGTTATACTATCCTACATCGCTGGAAATTATTACTTATCTGATGACTTTTCAAAGGAATATAACTTTATTATATGGGCTATATTTGCTATAACCTATCCTTTTGTTCTTGTTAAGATGATATATACATCATGAGGTGAAAGATTTATTTATCTACAGATTTTTCTTGCTATGTGATGGCCAACCCTAATGCTAATTTGAGGTCGTAACGATAATTATCTACTACTAGCGTATCTCATGTTTATTCCACTTATTGAAATATTTGCACTGATTATACTTTCATTAAACTACTTCTTCTCCAGCAAAAGAAGAGCTACTGGTTCAAAATAGAAACATTCTTGCCTTTTCTTAACAAGAAAGAAAAATATGATGAAGCGATTGTGTGAAAAAAGAGAAATTTGAGAAGAGGAAAGCAAGTTGAATGATAAATATTTGATAATTTCTAAAAAATAGAGTAGACTAGTAAAGAATTACTCATTTTCTTTTTATGACACTTGCAATCATTAGTCAATTTTATGATAAGTTTCTATCGCTTAAAAATGAACCGAGAATAAATCAAACAACTTTTTTTCTCAGAATTCTGACTGTATTTTTTCCATTATATATTGCCTCATTTTTGTTCTGGGGTTTTATGCTTTATGATCTTTCTCCTGTTATATACTTCTGATTAACTGTAGTAACAACTCAACCATTAGCCTTCATTCAAATAATAAAAAGATCACACGATTCAATACTCAATTTTATTTTAATATATTTTTGTTTTTTGCATCAAGTAAGCATCTCTTTTATAGGAATATGGATGATTTATACTACCTCTGGTGATTCATTTGCTGATGCACTGTTTCTCTGAATAATATATCCAATTAGTCAGCTAATGATCTATAGTATAGTTACTATCATACCAAGTGAAAAGAAAAGTAACAAATATGGACCTTATAAAAAATCAAACAAATGGGTAATATTATGAATAGTTACTTCTTTCATATCTATAGGTATAGGTATGTGAATTTATTTATATTTAACAAATTTATAGACACATACTAAAACTTGTCTTTTCCTATTTTTCACTATAATCACACGGACTTTTTTGACGGAATATGTCGATGAGTCCGTTTTTTGTGTGAATACTTCTCTTTCCTGCTGACCCTCGTAGTGCGTAGATACAACATACAAACCATCGAGAAAGAATACAGAGATGAACACAGGAGACGAAAAAGGATTATTTTTTTATTATCATTGTTATGGCGAGCCAACTCGTTCAAAGCATGCTCGATAATGCCGTACATATCGGTAGCCGAGCAAAATACTGGTCTCCTAAGATGCGCGATAGCCTCTATGGAGTCCAAAATGGAGTTCATGTATTTGATCTCTCTATCACTGCAAAACATCTCGAGTCAGTCAAGGCTGCACTTCAAGATCTTTCATCAAAAGGTAAATCAATCCTCATTGTCGGTACAAAGATGCAGGCTCGAGAGATTGTTCGTGAAATTGGCGAATCAACTGGTGCTTTCTATGTAAATAGCAAGTGGGTTCCAGGACTTCTTACCAACTTCCCAACTCTCAAGAAGCGTATTGCTACCTACAACGAATACGAAAAAGCAATCCTCTCAGGTGGATTCGAAGGACTCACCAAGAAAGAAAATGCAATGCGAATGAAGGAGCTTGAGAAGCTTCACAAGGCATATGCAGGTATCAAAGAAATGAAGAGAACTCCAGATGCAATACTCGTTGTTGACGGTCATTTTGAATCACTCGCTCTCAGCGAAGCACGCAAGCTTGGTATCCCAACTTTTGCACTTCTCGGGTCAACTGGTGATATCGATATGACAACAGACTACGTTCCTATGAATGTAAACTCACTCAAACCACTCAAGTTCGTACTTGAATTTCTCGCACCAGCTCTCAAGAGAGTTGCTCGAGAAACAACATCAGCTCCATCAGATCGTATGGGCCAAGTAACTCAACGTCGAGGAGATCGTAACAACGATCGTCGTTCAACTGGTCGTCTTCCTCGTCGTGAAACAACAGAAGCAACTGCTGTAGCTGCAGAGGTAGCTCCAACAGAAGCTCCAGCAGCAGAATAGTAAATTCACTCCTATGAATCCAGAGAATCAAAACGATGAGAAAGCAAAAGACCCCCTCGCAAATATAGCTCACACTTCAGCAACCGCTGAGGGAGTAACCCAAGAGGAAAAACTCGTAGCAGCTCTCTGCTACGTGCCTTTTGGGGCATTCTCTAAGGCAATGCTTGCTGTCGAGAATAAAGATTCAAAATTCGTCGATTTTCATTTTCGACGTTGAACTTTTACTATCATAGCTTTTCTTGTACTTGCTATGATTATAGGTGCGATTGGGATCAAATTGTTATCGATGCCTTTCCATCTTGGTGGAATAGGTTTTCTGGGGTACTGTGGATGGCAAGCATACAATGGAAATTATTTTGAATTCACATTTGTACGCAATGCTATGAATACTCTTGTTAATTTTCTCAAATAAAAACTATGGTTACCGCACAACAAGTCAAAGAACTCCGTGAGCGAACTTGAGTTGGTATGTCCGACTGTAAGAATGCTCTCGTTGAGGCAAACGGAGATATGGATCAAGCGATCGATATCCTCAGAAAAAAGGGTCTCGCAAAGGCAGCAAAGCGTGCTGGAAACGAGACAACAGAAGGGAAAATCAAGATTGTTATCGATGGATCATCAGCATATGTTGCTGTTGTATCTTGTGAGACTGACTTCGTATCTCGTAGTGAGGCATACGAAGAGATGCTCAGTAAATTTATCGAGATTCGTAAGTCTGCTGCGTCAGACGAGGCAGCGATCGTCGTTGCTGAGGAACTCAAGGCATCAGAATATACACTCAAGGTTGGTGAGAATCTTGTTATCAAGACTCTTACAAAAATCGATGGCGCAATCCTCGCTTCATATGTTCATTCCAACTTCAAACAGGCAGCTCTTGTAATTGGAAATGACGCTGCAAATGCAGATATTCTCAAGCAAGTAGCTATGCATATTGTTGCAGCATCTCCAGAATTCCTCTCTCCATCTGATGTGAGTAGCGAAGTTCTTGCAAAGGAAAAAGAGATCGCTCTCGCTCAGATGCAAGAAGACCCGAAGAATGCTGGAAAACCTCAAGATATTCTTGAAAAGATTATTGACGGAAAGATGAAGAAGTTTGCTGAAGAGAATGCTCTCCTCACACAACCATTCGTTATCAATCCAGATCAAAAAGTTCAAGATATCGCAGGAAATACTATTACTGCATTCTACAAGTTTGCGATTTAGTTCGATATCTCAATATAAAACCCTCACAGTTCTGTGAGGGTTTTATATTTATCTTGCCAAACTCTCGAGAGTAAGAGTAACTATCTCTGCGAGTTTTTCTCGATCTTCAAGCCAATCTACATTCACAGGAGCAGTATTTTTACTTCATGGATATGCTTTTGTAACCTGATCTTCAAAGAGATGGATCGTGTCTGAAGTTGTCTTGAGGAAGAGTGTATTGTCACAGACGAGTCAAAATATCTTTCATTGACTGTACACACAATATTCCCCCATCATACGTCGGAAAGTGATGTCAGGCACCATCGATAGACAATCTTCGAGAACACGGAGGGTATCGGGAGAGGTAGACATTGTATATCGTATAAATTTAGACAAGAATAATTTCATCTGCTTCCTCCTCATCCTGGAGATAACCATCTTTCTGCATATCTACCATTTCTCTATAAACTTCGGATATTTTATAAAGCTCTTCATGTGATCAATAGGCAATCACCTTGCCATGATCCATGAGGATGATCTGATCAGCATGCATAATCGTTGAGAGGCGATGGGCAATAACAATACTAGTTCGTCATTTCATCAGATGATCAAATGCATCTTGTACTTGCCTCTCTGTCTTAGTATCGAGAGCGCTCGTTGCTTCATCGAGGATGAGTATCTGAGGATTCGCGAGAATCGTTCGAGCGATAGCTAGACGCTGCCTCTCGCCACCAGAGAGCTTGAGTCCACGCTCCCCTACTACCGTATCAAGTCAATCTGGAAGTCCCGAGAGAAATTCATCAAGATGTGCCTCTTTGCATGCGCGTATAATATCTTTTTCCGTAATATCATCACGAACATAGGAGAGATTATGTCGAATGCTATCATTAAAAAGGGTAGTGTCCTGAAAGACAACTCCAAAGAGCGATCGATAGTTCTCAAGAGAATAATCCGTGATCTCATGATCGTCGAGCTTGATCGATCCATCTGAGTAATCATAGAGCCTCAGGAGAAGCTGGGTAATGGTTGATTTGCCACTTCCTGTATGCCCAATAATAGCCGTATGAGATCAACGAGGAAAGGAAATCGATACATTATCAAGGACCTTTCGATGATTTGATGGATAGGAGAACGAGAGATTGGTGATTTCGACTCACTTTTTCACTTTTTGAATCAGTCGTACCCCCATATCTCGCTCGCTATCAAGAGCAAATACCTCGAGCATTTTCTCATAATGAGCACTGTCTTGGTGAAGTTGACCAAGCTTATCCAATATCATCATCAATGGTCCAAATATCTTATCTGCAAGTGAGATGAAAAAGAAGAATGTTGCAAGATCGATATGATCATTTTGCAGAAAAAGAACACCGACGATGATTGCAATTGCTCGAATAAAAAGTGTGAAAAATTTACCAAATGAGTTAAATACTACCCAGAATTTTCGAATTTTTTTCTGAGCTTCTCATGCTCATGAGGCTCGGGATCGTAGTTCTTGATCTTCTCTGCACATACGAGCGAATACTCGTATTATCAGAAGGTTCGTGAAACCATCTGATAGTCGATCAAAGAGTCGATCCCAGAGTTTATTTGCTATTTTTTGTTTTGAATGAGCATTGGATCCAGCATAATAAACTCACCAAGCCATCAATGGCATGAACAGAAGTAATATTCCCATAAAAGCAGGTGCAATGATAAAACCACTCACAAGAAGAATAAGAATCATTAAAACTTGCGGGAGAATGTCCAAAACCACCGTGTCAAGAACTCACCAAATAAAATCATTTGCTCGAGTAATCGAATTTTGTTTTTCACCATTCTGTATATTTCGATGATATTCAATAGGAAGTGATTGAAATTTTCTCATTCATTTAAGAAGAAACTGAAAAAAATCCTCATTTGCGCTATCGAGCAGGATGACACCATATAGATAGCGAATTCCTATGGTTGCTATAGAGGTCACAATCCAGAGAATAATAATCCCAGAAAGCACCAAAATAGACCAAGAATCCTGAAATGCCTGAATGATGTATTTGTAGAAGAATGGCTCACTTGAGAGAAGGAGAACGAAGATGATCAAGAGGAACATAAGCTTCTTCCAAATCTTTTTTGTATTGGGATATTCACCCAGGAGAGCACAGAGAGTCGAGAGTTGCATAAAAATAATGATCGTACGAATAGAAAAAGTTCATCCGAGATGGAAGGATAACAGATAGTTGCTTAGAAAAAGATGATATGGTACACGATGCGAGAGAAAGATATTTTGATGCTATCATATTCGTGGCAAACAGCATTTCAAATAAAAATATGATTACCTCTCATAATCCTTACTTTTAAATTTTTTGACAAATTGTTATATTAATTTAATATAACAAAATAATCTATTGAAAAATGAATATTGAATCATGAATATACATAGACAATCCGCTCCCCTCCATTCAAGAAACAACACATGAACATAGTATTATGAGACATGGGAAGATTTGTTGTGATATCTTAGACCGAGTTGTCATAACACTCCACCCTATTGAAAAAAGGATATTTCAATTTTTTCATCAGCAATCACAGTGTGTACAAAAATACTACGAAAATACATGAGTATTGCTCAAATCATTCGATGAAATGTGTATACCAGAATATGGCCATATGAATACTATCCTCGAGAAAATACGAGATAAGATAGGATGAATCGAGGTGATAGAATGATGAAAACTACGTGCATATGGATGAGTTCATTATCATGTGCCAACACATCGAGACAATGAGCTCATAGACAGACATATTCATATGCCTGAAAGGATGAGGAATCTTATCGTCGTTCTCCATGGGCAAATTGAGCTCGCGCTCCACGAAGAAGATACTATACGAGTCATGCAACTTACGAAAGGTGATATTGCCTCAATTGATGTCATGGAAGAACACAGTGTTTTACTCCCCATAAATCACCAACAGAACCCACTCAGTATCATTGGGATTATGCTCCTCGATGATACTCGACGACATGAGCATATTTGATAAGGCTCTAGACAAGAAGAATCATCTTCTTACACTAGTTCCATATGATCAAATACAGTAAAATCAGCTCTGAGAAAATACGAGAAATTTTGAAGCTATTTTTAGGAGACTTTACTGCCACTCAAACATCAGAACTTCTCGAAATATCTCGTAACACTATTAACAGGTACTATGCTATATTTCGAGAAGAAATTGTGAGAATATCTATTGAAGAGTCATCAAAGTTTTGAAAAGAATTCTGAGAATTTGAAATTGATGAGAGTTATTTCGGTGTAAGACGAGTCAGAGGAAAACAATGAAGATGAGCGGCTGGAAAAACACCACAGTGTTTGGACTTCAGAAAAGAAACTGAAATGTCTCTGTAAGTATTGTTCCAGATTGTAGTAGAGACTCATTAATACCTATAATATACGAGGAAAAGTTCTGGAATGATCCACGGTCAACTCTGATGGTTGGACAAGTTATGATGGGCTTATACTCAATGGATACGAACATTATAAAGTATTTCATTCACACAATGCACCACACAGGCATACACTTCGTTAAGTTTGCGAGATGAAAAAGTCATGTAAACGGTATAGAGGCATTTTGGAGTTTTGCAAAACGAAGAATGATCAAATTAAACTGAATCCGAGCAGATAAATTTCATCTTCATTTGAAAGAATGCGAGTTTCGGTATAATTATCGCAATAAGAAAGAAGAAGCCTTACGGCTCCTTCTTACGAAGATTAGCGAAACGCTAAATTATTCAAATGTTTGCTTGTCTAGAGTCTCGAAAATTATCTTTTGTCATATTTCTGTGACTCATGCATCCCACTATGATGATCGTCGATCTCACCAGCGTAAGCGAGGAGAGTCGAGATTGTCCTCTCAAAAACATAGTATCACTTTTCTCTCAAGGGACTCACAGCAAGCATTTTGGATAGTCGCCCGGGTCATCCAGCGTCCAGATCGTGAGGTACTTGTTTTGCTTTCTCAAGGCTCAACTAACACACTCAAAATCGAATCAATTATACGTTGACATGTGATCTGAGATCATATCTGTGTTCGTGATGGAACATATATAGGGGTATATGAGCAATCGCATACACTCTGTAGGATGAAAGGAGATAGCGACCGATATTCACTCGGTGTGAGGCGAGAGCAAACGATCGCTACCAATATCGATACGATCGTTATTGTTGCTTCTGTCTCGCAGCCACACTTTCAGCCATGATTTCTCGATAGATATTTGCTCCTCTCTGAGTACTGTCAGATCCCAGCAGTCATTGTCCTGACCAAATCTGATCTTGCGCTGATACCACATGATCTCCTTGCTCCCTATCGGGATATACTCAAACTCCCAATCTTCATCACGAGCAGTGATGATCCAGATTCACTCTCGTCACTTCGTTCGTATTTGTCTGATAAGGTTTCGGTATTTGTCGGAAAAAGTGGAGTCGGAAAATCCACTCTGACCAATTGTCTCCTTGGTCGTGAGGTTGCTACTGAGGGTGAGGTATCTCGGATCGATCAGCAATGACGACATACAACGACTGGCTCAAGTCTGTATTCACTACCAGATGGTGGATATATCATAGATACTCCCGGTATCCGCTCGCTCGATTTTCTTGAGCTAAAGCATTCAGAGATACGATTGTATATGTCTGATATTGCCAAGATTGGACTATCATGTCACTATCGTAGCTGTCTCCATCAAGGTGAAGATGGATGCGCTATACAAGATGCTATAAAAACTTGATTACTCTCAAAAGCTCGATATGAGAGCTATATTCGCCTCTTGAACGAAGCAAAAAAATAACCCTCTATGGTATTGGGGGTTAGGCTTCTTCTTAGAAGATTTTATAAATAATATTAAATCTTCTTATTGTATTAATGTGGCATAAGCCTCTTTTTATGATTGATTTTAAGTACTTTTCTGAGTTTTTTTGAGCGAATAAATTATAGTTAAAATTAAAAAATAAATCAAAATAACAGGAAAGAACAAAAATCCATATATAAATAACGGTGGAACCATCCCTTCTCATAGGTATACATTATTTCCTGAAACAATGTATAGAAATATATATAAAATGGTTCACAATAAAAACGGAAGGAGTCCTAGATATGTATTACTCATTTCAATTTTTCCATAAATGTCTCGTCTTCGTAAGATAATGTATTTATTATATCTTCTTCAAAAGATATATAAGAATAAAAATAGACTTATTATATACGATATGACTTGCTGTGAATTAAAAAATATATGTAAAAAGTTTTTTATAATAATTCATATTATATATGTTATTGTAACACTTATAATCAAAGTTTCAATTGATCTCCAGAAAAATTCTTTTCAGTTAACTTTTTCATCTGATGGGATATCTCCAAAAATCCATTTTGAAAATTTACTATTCATATAAGTGAAGTTAATTGTAAGTACGGATTACTAGTATTCTTTCTTAGAAATGGTTTCCCTGACTCTTGTGTCTAGAAGATTTTAGAAATACCTAAGATTTTCTAGGCTTTTTTATAAAAAGCTTTAATCATTTTAAGAAGTTCTTGTTACAGTTCAATATTTGTTTTCGTATAGCGCCATTCACACTCTTTAAGATGCAAATGAAAGTTTACTCTCACTCAGTTAAACTTACTCAACCTTCTCTGTGTATAGGTCATCAACATGGACTTCATTACATTTGTCAATCCGCTATACCCATATAGCAATGTATTTTGATATGATTATCTCGTGTTTTGTTGGCTCATTATTCTGATTTGTCTTTGATTGTATGTGTGCAATGGATCAGATGGGTGGGGTGTAGCTCATGCGGTTGCGGTAAATGCTAGATGTGTATCATTTTCTGGAGTGCTTCAAATTGTTTTATCTGGCCATCAAGACGAATGCATAACTCTTGCTGTAAGTGCACATGATGCAATCATCTTGCCTGATCCTTGGCTCTTTCGAGTACTGACACTTGCTCTTGTATAGTAGTGGTAAGGGTGTGCTTTAATGCTGATAGGTAGTCAATAATATGCTTGTTACTTTCTCAAAATAGTAACCACATTTGTTCGTATTGCTTTTGATTGAGTTTGCTTCGTAAAATTTTTGCTACATAAGTAAGTCGTTTTTGGAGTGTGTAAATTTTCTGCATTTCTTTACTTACTGTTTTGATTTTTTCAAAGCTTTGCGCACTATCCAGGCTGACCCTATTGCCCTCTGTTTGGTGAAATTGTATAATAGCATCCAGACTCCGTACGACGTACCGGTTATATATATTTATTAAAGGGTTGCTAACACATATATAGATTACTACCCAACTAACTGGTATTAAACTGAACATCCCTCATATAAAAACCAAAGATTGCACTAGTGGATGCAGCTCGGGGTGATTGTCTACATATGTGGCACATGCTCAAAAAATCAGACCAACTAGAAGCATTATTATGACAGTCAAGATTTTGCTTTTTGCTTTATTATTTTCCATATTAATCCTGTGTAGATTGGATTGAAGAAGTCTGTATCCTTCTAAGATATTTTCTGGAGTATCACTTTCTCATGTATGTGTGACTTCTGATGGGATTACTTGTGTCATATAAAATTTTGATATTACTTATCTTTTGCACTCATTAGTATGCTTGTATTTTTTCTTGCAGCTGCTCAAATTGTATTATCTGCTCGTGGAGCCTGAGCTGCTGCATATGAAGCACGCCGACAGCGTCCTCTCTCTCACCTAGCTCTGCGATATTTTGGGAGAGGGCAGAAGCGAGTATATCTTTTTGTCAGTCTATATTTTTTGAGAGTTGTGATTTGAGCTCATGACCGAATTCGATCAAAAAATTGAGTTCTATTATGAGCTTTTTGATTGTTTTTTGATAGCTTTCTTCGGTGAGAGTAAAAAACAAGACATTTTTTACTCTACTAAAATACCATATATTTTTCTGTATTTGGTAGAGGCAATCAAGGATTTCATCGGTATTCCGAGTATCTTTTGACTGCTCAAATAGAGAGAGGCTTGTATCCATGCTCTTAAATAAAAGAGTCATTCATTGGGTTGTTACCACGACAACAATAGTAAAAATAATTGCCATTCATCCTGTAAAGATCATATAATTTTCTATATCTTTTGAGGTATCAATCCCAAACAATAGCAAAATGAAGCACATGATAGCAAAAAATGGAAGCAATAAAGCTAGGGTTGGCACTATACCCATGATACCTGACCACTGCATATCTTCCATGAAGCTTATTATTTTTCGCTGTTGAGTTATATCTTCCTCCATAGACTATATAGTTATCTGCTCTATCCAGCGAGTGTAGATACTCATATCGACCATTTTGAGAGATGAGGAAGTTTCTTGTATAGTTTTTCTGAGGTTATCCATTTATCTGGGGGTTATTTTGTAGGTGTATTGTTTTGTAGTTTTTTCTGCAGGAGTCAAAACTGCTCTATCTGTCGATCAAGGCGAGCTTGGATATCAGCGGTCAGTGAGGGTCTCTGGAGTCAGTTGACTTGCTCTCTAGCACTCTCGAGATCATCGATCTGTATCGTGAGTTGAGAGTGGAGCTCTGACCTGAGACGAGAGATCTCTTGTATCATATAGAGTGAGCTCTCACCTAGGAGTGTGCGTAGCCGCCCAGAGACAGATTGGAGCAATCTTGACTGGGATTGCTGGTAGAGCGTTTCATGAAGCTGATAAACAAGATATATCTTGTTAGTAATTTCCATAATAACACTGTTGTTTTTATATTGCCATTCTTGATTGTTTTGTATAGCATGAAATGTTGCCATTGCGTTACATATTTGTTGTATTGGCCTGAGAGTAACATATATACAGCTTCTCCGTATAATAGCCTCAAATCAAAGCCCAGTGTAGAGTAGCATTATAGCTATTAGTATGAAGCCATTCTTGGGTACTATTTGGCTAAAAAAGTTAGCTGCATGCAAATAGTACATTGCAGGTAGTCATATACAGAGGTAGAAATATAATAAAATCCTTTTTGTACGATGCTCCGTTGCTGATCCGTATATCCGTATTGAATTACTGAGCTCTGTATATGTTTTTATTATTTCTTCATGAGTGCGCATAATTTTTATAATTTTATTTGTTCTATCCAGCGAGTGTAGATACTCATATCGACCATTTTGAGAGATGAGGAAGTTTCTTGTATAGTTTTTCTGAGGTTATCCATCGTGATCTCGTGTCCGAGGAGATTGTCTTCTGTGAGAGTCCCGGCTTGTGCCTCATCTATGAGCTCGAGGAGGTTATAGCTCGCATCCCTCGCGACCTCATCACAGATTGCTTCGATATCTGCGGATACGTACCCATCACTGAGCTGAGCTAGCTCATCATAGTCGAGAGTCTCATGTGGACGACCAGCTCGCTCGATATACATCAAAAACAGTGCCTTTCGAGCATTGGTATCTGGTGGTCCGAGGTAGATTTTTTTGTCGAGACGCCCAGATCTCAGGATCGCCGAGTCGAGATGGTCAGGACGATTGGTAGCGGCTATGACAATCAGATTTTGCACCTCTGAGAGAGCGTTGAACTCTTGGAGAAATTGAGAGAGTTCCTCAGCTTTATGGGCGTCAGATCATGTAGTACGTGATGATACGAGCGAGTCTATCTCATCGAGAAAAAGTACGATCGGCTCATCCTTTGCTGCAAGCTTTGCACCGTCAAAAAATTCCTTGATATTCTTCGTCGTTTGATGTTGATACGACGAACCAAATTCCCCCATATTTTTGGAAATAAACCCTGCTCAGAGTTCTTCCGTAAGCTTCTTGGTTATATAAGTCTTTCCTGTTCCTGGAGGACCATAGAAGAGAAGTCCTGTCGGGATCGATACCTTGAATTTCTCATAGAGCGAGAAGAGATCTTGGTAGAGCTTCGTATTTTTTTCATCCATTTTCAATGAGTCCTCCTTTTCTTCATCTGACTTCTCCGAGCCTTGCTTCTCGATCGCACGCATACGAAAAGCAAATTGAAGTGGACGCACAAAACTCTCGGTGAGCTCCTTTTTGAGGTCATCCATGCCAGCAATTCATGCAAATCACCATGTCTGTGGATTGTCTTTCTTAAAGTGTTTCACCTCAATAGGCAAAGACGGCGTATCATCCTTTTTTTGTGATGATGATTGTGTCGTAGTGTCGATAGGATTTTTAGGGATTTGAAGCTCTGAAAAAGTATCATGGAGATGTTTGTTCGTTTCTTTGAGAGCCTTTTCAGCGGTTGTCATAGCTTCTTCGAGCGATTCAAGAGATGATTGTTTCAAATCTCCATTCGCTATTTTTGCAAATTCTGGAGAGCTCGTCACTGCATTGAAGAATGCATCAAATCATGGTTGTGGAGTGGACATAGTTGGTATTTAGATGCTATTCTCTACTTTTTGTGCTGATTGCAAGTGGAGATTAAAGTTTTTTTCGAGAAGATCTATGACTTCAGCGTTTTCACTACTCTTTTGCGAGAGAGATTGATGAATCTGATGGATTTCTTGCTGATAATTTTGAAGGTCTTTTGTATGAGATTGAATCCAATCTGTAAGAATAGATTGGAAATGCGATAAATTCGATTTCATGTCACGATCTTCATTTTGAAGCATATCCTGAAGAGGATAATTTTGATTATTCTGAAGACAAAAGAAGAAGGATTTTTTATGGAGAAGATTGATGATGTGAGAAAAACTCATATATGCATCTTTCCATAGCAATGTTATGCTTTGTATCTGATAAGCTATTTCTGCGATATTACGTAATTAAAATCTTGTGTGATATTGTACAGGATTTTCTCAAAAAAAGCAAAATACACATACATTTGCACACAAAAAAGAGCCCGAGGGCTCAGTTAGGATATAATCATTTGAATCGCATGTAAGTACCATGCCACTCAAGATGATCACGAATCTTTTGCATCTTTTGCAACGAAACGGATTCACCGTTAATTGCAAAAAATACAGGAAGTAACGGGTTATATTTTATGACAGCCGTGTACTGTTCAAGCATGTCATCCAAAGCTTGAACAGCAGCATGACAGAAGTTATCAGAGCGGTGCAAGATCTGATGCCAGCGCGCCCACGACGTATCATGCAGACGTTCATCAATCACAATCACCGTATCAGCCATAATCAGCTTGATGCGAAAATAGCTGTGACTCATAAGAGACGTGTAGAGTTTAAACTCAGCATATTCCGCAAAGCGTAATGTAGTTGCATTTGGCAGATGTTCTGTCGTAAAACGTTCACGACCGCCATCAAGAAACCGACGATAGAATGCATTTTTCACCCTTTCCTGCAAGGAAATCTTTGCAGGTTTTTTGCCAATGTGTGGCAAATATTGGTTAATACTCGAAGTCATAAAGACTTCCTCCTGAAATAGATATTTGTTTTTGTGGAACCGTTATTCTATGGAAAAATGAATTTTGTCAAACAAAGCATACTTAGAATATTTGCTTCTCTAGATCTTTACTTATTTTTCAGATATTCACCCCGCATCTCATAAAACAGATACCTAGAAAAGAAAGTATCAATGCAAATATAAGTTTAATAAATAAATCATTTCTATTTTCTTGCATTTTTTCTTTTAGGATATCTCAAGGGGAGAACGCATACTCACTTATGTAATCAAATTTAAAATCATGCAAATCTGTATAGGGAACAATTGTATTATTAATTTGCTTTCACAAAAGATACACCATTTTTCATCAACTGGTAATATAAAATTTTGCTCTTACATCTCATTCCTTTGGATGATTTTCATTACCTTTAATTTGGATATATACAGAACGTTGATTATTTTTTGGATTATAAATTAATGGAGATGTACCATTTTTCAGAGACACAAGAAATCATGAATGGATCATAATAGTTCCTACCATTGGGTGTGAAGCAAGGAATAATATAGATGATTGCCTTCAAGTTGAATCATACGTATAAATATCATTTGAACCCTTAAAATCTTCATTTGCTTTCCAACGAAACGTATTGCTATGATGTGAAGAAGATGAGTCTTTTGTATAGGTTTCTACTACTCTTTTCATAACAACTCCCGTAAAAGCTACATCAAGAACAGGATCAAGAAGTTCCTGATCTCCATGAAGAACTCACGTAATATAAATAATTTTTCATTCATTTTGTGACAACAATTGTTCGCTAGAATTCATAACAATATTTTCTCAAGCTAAATGTTCTAATCACTTTTTCTGAGAGAGATATTGTGGAACACTAAATCACACAAGAATGAGAGCAAGAATCATGCATATATATCATATCCGCGTAAGGGATCATCGTACATATGAGAAAGGAGAAAATGATTGAAAAATCGTAATTGGATTCATACAAGCAGTGCTAATATTTGAGTCAAGACTAGCACACTCTCATGTAGAAGTCAAATAACCTCATTATCTAAGTTTCTCTCGATATCATTTTAATAGAATCATTTGATTATCTATACTTTTCACCTGCATCATAAGGCGATCGCTTGCAAGACGAATAGTAGCCTTTCCTGCATCATTATTAATATTCTGAGTAGTAGTACCCGCTTCAGACAGAGTCTTTTGTAGTGTCTCTCGGTTTTTTTCTAAAAGCGCAATAATCTCATCAATTGGCCGCATCACCTGATTCCGAATCCATGACTCAAAGAGAGAAAAGTTAAAGATCTTACTGTAGGAAGATGACTCAAGCAATCGACGCAATAGAATGATACATTGAACGCTCGTATTCGCTTGAGAGCTAACATGAATCATATTCTCATTGAGACGCCCAATAAGATCACCCATCCACTCATTTTTCTGTGCGCTTGATAAATCAGAAACAAGAGATTTACTTGAATTTTGGAGCATGTTTGATGATGACTCGATACTCAGAAAAGTTCGATTGATACGATAGAGTTGATTATTGCGGGCACGCAGTATGAATCTATTCAAAAATGAAAAACTAAGACCAAGCACCCAAGCAAATCCAACACCGATACCATACATAACGACAATAGCAATGGAAAAGAGTGTACCAAGAAGATAAGCAAATGGTAGAATCCTCACATCAATATCAGCTGTATGAGAAAGTTTTTCAAAAATTTGTTTTATCTTGAGAAGAAGAGAATCAAAAAAAATAATTTTCTTTTTTGCAAGATGAGATTCTCCAAGAAAAGGCTCATCAAATTCATCTTCCCAAACTTTCATTTCTTTATGCGATCAAACATCCTCAAACGATACAATTTCTTGACCGAATACAAGAGCCTTATCAGTAAAAACCACATTTGCAACATGATTAAAAAGAAAAGACCGTCGAGTTGATCGGAGAATCAAAATAAGGAAAATGATTGGATAGACAAGTGCTATTGAGAGAAGTAATCCACTAAAAGCTCCTGAAGTACCACCAATAACCATACCAATTGTGGCGAAGATGCTTGAAAACACCGCCATTGGGAAAAGATATCGATCCATTATTGAGAGATAATCTCTCTGAATCGTGATCATAAATTCAGACGGAGATATCCATTCATAGAGATGAAATCCTCGAGTTGAGATATCTGACTGTATTTCCTGAGGAATGTTTAGATTGCTAGCAAAATTATCATCCTGAGATAACTCATCGAGAGTAAGTACTGACATATTCAAGGAAAACTATGAGAATCAAAGCATATGAGTATTTGACGTATTTGTCCAATTAAAATCTCGCTTTCGCGAGATTTTAATTATTGACTGAGCTCCTTGGCGAACTCTTCTTGTTCTTTCGCGCCAAGTACCTTCACACTTGCAAGCTTCACACTCGCTTCATCGAAGAGTTTTCGTTGAGCATCTGCCTCGATCTTCACCTGAGCACGATATGACTCAATGGTATCAAAGTGGTTCTTGAGCTTCGTCACATTTTCAATAAATACCGTCGAAGAGAGTACTGGCTTTGCTGAGAGCTCCTCACTTTTACGAGATGATTCGATTGCTTTATCTGTGAGCTCAGAGGACATCTTATCAATCGTCTCCCCCATCACAGAGATTGCTTTCATTGATGCATCAAGAGCTTTTTGAGAACTTGTCTCAATGAGAGCAGTCGAAAGAAGTGTCTTGAAAATAGGGCGACTTGAACTCATAGAAAGTGAGAGTTTAGCAGCGCTATCAAGACGCATGAGGAGTCTCTTGCGAGCCATATCAAGATTCCCAATAAGCACTACGAGATTCGCTTGAAAATATTCTACATGACGAATGAACATTTCATACTTAAGTTTTTGATTCTCATCTGTCTCAGTCGATGCTCTCGTTCGGAACTCCTCGATCTTTACTGTCAAATAGTCTTTGTACGCAACAACCTTACCAAGATTTGCATCAATTCCATCAATAAATTTTTTCTGCATATCAACACTCGTATTGAGCGAACTATATGCTTGATCAAATCCTGAGAAAATTACTTGGATTTTTCCTTCGAGCGACTTGATATTGAATGATGCTTCATCCCACTTACTATCAAGTGTTTTTGCAAGAGATCCAATGAGCGGAATCGACTTAGCGATTTTCATGACCGTGCCATCATTATCGATAATCTCTTTATAAACCGTTTGCACATCACCATTCATTTTTGCAAGCGTATCAGATACTTGCATGATCGGATCATGATCAATTATAGCTGCTGTTTCAGAGATAATAGAGTCAATTGGAGCAGTAATTTTTTCACCGAGAGAGCGAAAATCTTTAGCTTCCGCAAATGTCTTCTCCACATCAGCCTGTTCGAGTGCCGTGAGTGGACGAGATGGTAATTCAACAATTGTTTGGGTTGATGATGTAGTTTTATCATCGGTTTGAACCTGAAAATCGGACATATCTAAAAAATAATAAGTAAGCGGTTCCATTCTATAACAAACAAGGAGTATTTACAAAAAAATGAATAAAGAAGATACAAAAATAAATTGACAGAAGTTTACTTATGTATTTAATAATTTTCTAAAAAGACTTCTTTATGAAAAAAATCGATCAAATCTTCGATGAAATACATGACTATGTATGTGATAAAAATGCGACTGCACTCGATCCACAACAAAAAAAGAAGGGTCTAAACCAGTTACGGGTTATATTGACGAAGTAACTTTAGCACTTCCTTATAAATATCTTTTCATTGAATACGACAATTATATCTGAATTCAGATTCTTTCAAAAAATAGTAGAAGTAGACTTTCTTGATTCCATTGAATTGAGAGAGTCTTCTTTTGGTATAACTCCAAAATGACTCTATTCAATTAATGTGTTGAGTTCATCTTGCAAATTCATTTGCTCCGTGATGAACACGGTAGTGTTTCTCATATCCAATATCTACAAGCCCATCATAAGCTCACCATCCATCACTGTTAATCTCAGACTCTTCTATACGAAGTTTTCATCGAATGATTGGCACGAGAGTCCTTGCTTTTACATCAGGAACTATCTCAGTATATACTTTTCAGTTTCTTTTGAGTAAACCAAAGACTATTGTCTTCATACCAGCTCACCTTCCTCTCTTTCATCGGACTCTTGTTGGTCAGAAGTAACTCTCATCTATCTCAACATTTCCAGTCCATATTTCATTCTTTTCTCTCTCACAGAGAAAGGCTATCGCCTTTCTGATATATCTATACCAATCCTGTGTTGTTTTTGGATTGAGACCTGTTAATACCGCTGTTTTATCTGAAGTAAAATCCAGAGAAAAATATTTCACAATTTCTCTTATTTTTGCATCTCAAATTCGTGATTTTTTCCTATAGGTAGTTTTACTGATCATAGAGCCAAGTTTATGGGATAATTTATCCTGTCAACTGGTTTAGACCCAAAAGAAAACCTTCTATATAAAAGATATACAATATCGAAGTGCAAAAAATATTGAAGATATACGTCAAAATACTCTTCTAAAAATATCAACTCTTGGTGGAGTATGATTATTATTCGATACAACTCCCACTATCGATAGTATTGCAAAAGGGATAATTGCCACGGGATATGCCTTTTATCCATTCCTTCGAGACAAGATAACAAACGATAAAGGTATGCGAGATTTTTATACTATTCTTGGGACATGACTCATGCTTTCATCTCTGACATATATTGCAGAAACTTCAGATATAGATGTGGGTGTGCTGACTAATTTTTTGTCATGATTCTACATTATATATTGGATCAACTCAAGTGATCAGCCAAAAAAGCGAAAACGATGATTACAAGATGAAAGCCTCAAACAAAAACTTCTTGACCTGATAAAACCACTACCAATTGCAACAAAAGCAAAGACCTCTGAGATATAATTTCAGAGGTCTTATAGATTATTTTTTCAAAATATACTCGTGAACACTATGTGCTGCGAGACATCATTCAGCGGCACTCATGATAGTTTGTTGAAATTTATTGGAATTGGTAGTAACATCTCCAGCAGCATAAAGACCATCTATATTGGTTGCCTGTGCAGCATTAACGATAATATATCATTCATGATCAAGATGTACTCAAAGATCTCGAACAAGACTCACATCTGGAGTTGAGCCGATCGCTACAAATATGCCATCTACTTTCAGAGTATTTCCATCCTGAAGCACGAGATGATCAACATTGAAATCACCCTCAATCGAGGCAACGCTAGTAGAATAATGAACGATAATATTTTTTGTTTCTTTGAGTTTTTCCTGCCATATTTGCTCCGCCTTCATACTATCACCTCGAACTAATAAATGTACTTCTCGGGCAATATGCGAGAGATAAAGTGCTTCTGTGACAGCAGAATCTCAACCCCCTACCATGGCAATCACCTGGTTCTTGAAGAAATTTCCATCACATGTTGCACAATATGATACACCCATTCCTATTAATCGATCTTCACCTGAAACATCAAGCTTCTTATACTTGTTCCCAGTTGCCAATATCACGCTTTGTGTTAATTTAACTCATCCAGAAGATGTATGAATAGAAAATATATCACCCTCTTTTTCTATTTTGATAACTTCATCTATGAGAATATCAGCTCATGATACTTTCGTATGTTCCGCAAAGTGATTCATGATTTCCTTTCCAGATGCAGAAAGAGTCCCTGGATAATTCTCCACTTGATGAGATTGTGCAAGTGCTCCACCAGGAATACCACCAATAACTAAAGTATCAAGCTTATACCGAGCAGCATACATACCAGCAGGAAGACCAGCAGAACCAGTACCAACAACAATAACATCATAAATCTTACTAGTTTCGATCGAAGGAGTGCTATCCATAAAAAGTTTATAAAGTTGATGATTATAGAGATTTTTTTATTTTTTTCAAGAGATGAATTTTTAGCAGAGATCATAAGTTTTATGAATATTGACAGAATATATTTCTATAATAGTATGAAAAAAATAATACCTGTGCTATGACATGAAAAACTCCTGGCGAGCACAAATGAGATGAATCAAAAGTCATCGATATCACCTCACGCCTTCCCATACTTACACCTGAACAAGAGCGTAGAAAACCAGACGAATGATGACCTATAAATATCGTCCAGTTTACCAAAAAAATGATACAAGATACAATGACACCAAATGAACGAGAGGAATCAAAGAAATTGGAGAAAAAGCTGAACACACTCTATCTCAGGTTGCATGAAAACATTCAAACCTTTGATACGATCTACAATCAGCTTGGATATATACCAACTGATCTGAGCGCTTGGGAGAATAACAATCATCAGATATTCACCGAAGTAGCAAGTCTCAAAGGGTATAGGGGATGAATTTGCTCCGAGACACGCTCCATATGTGAAACAACAGGAGATTATCTCTATACCAGAGGCATTCTTCAGGCAAATTCTGATACAACACCACAGGAACGCATAAGCATACTCACCATTGAAACGTACAAAGGCATAGAGACAAAAAAAATGAAAGATAATGATATCCCTGATATCCCTGATATACGTTATAAAGGGGTCAACAAATTTACCATTACACTGACACACTACAAACAACAATCATTGAGCAAAACACGGATTCTCGTACATCTTGGACTCTATGATGAAATGGGTAACCTTCAAGAAATTCTCAATCTGACGAATATTTCGGAGAAAAAAATTATAGAACTATGCTATATGCAAGCGATTGAAACGGTGCAAGTATTGATACATCAACTCACATCATACATCAATCAAAAGTAAAAAAGACCCTCGCGAATGCCGGGTCTTTTCTATTCTTATCCTCCTTTGATATTTATTCTTTATAAATTTTATCAAGTGATTGATGAGCATGATGTCGCATCAATCTACAAACCGGATTATCCACAGCAAGCGTTTGACCACTCACATCGATGCAACGGAAGTAAATCGTCGATACATCTCCCTTGAGTGGTCCATACATCGAACGAAATTCCGGCTGATGGACACCAGTAATTATAATAAAATCATCCGTGTCGATATTGGGTATCCATACACTACACTTGCCATCACCAAGCCTGAATTTTGCGTTAAGAATCACAAGAGAATATTCACTTGTCCAATCGGGCAAATAAATAACTTGAATCACTCTAGATGAGGATTCATCGAACTCTCCAAAGAACGACGCTGAAATTGTCATTTCTCTCACTCCTTCATAAATGGTTCTGATACTCTAGTCAAAAATTATCTTTGTCAATATTTTCTATTGCTTTTGTTCGAGTGAAGAAGCTTGATAGCATTTTTCTGCCAATAAAAGTGGTGATGTCATGTATGGGACATTGATAATACGACCATCTGTTATAGCAAACTCAATTTGCCCCATATCTAAGATACTATCGAGTGGCGACTTCTTTCGAGAGGTAATAGATGCAATATGATCATTATTTATTTTTTCAATTCTGTATTCAAATGGAGCACGAAATCGAACAATAGTTATGTTATTTTCATCAATTTTTAATCCAGTCAGGTAGTACGATGCGAGTTGGAGTCCAAAAAAGAGTACCACAAAAACAAGAAAGGCTATTGAAAGCATGACCATTAATTCACTCGGAAATGATACGATACTCTCACGGGAATAAAAAAGCAAAAAAGAAACGATACTTCAAAAAAAAAGGGTTCAAACTGGAAGTACAAGAAGAATAGGATGAGAACGATAGAATAATATAGACATACTAGAGGGGAGCATCAAGAGATAAAGGAGCCGTATGTGCATTCGAGAAAGTGATATGAGGCTTTTTGATATAGAGTGGCTTGAGAGGAAATTCTTCTTTTCCAAGAGGAAGAACACAATCTTGAAAGAAATTCATGATATTCTCTGACGAAAAAAAATTATCCCTATCATCATCGATATGATAAATAGAATCAGAATATTCCACTTCAGGTATAAGACTCCAACCATGACTGTCAAACGCAACTGCTCTCTCTGCTTTATTTGCCTGCAATGACAGAGGGAATGGAACGCCGAGCATATGTGCATAGGCAAAGCGATCAATAGAAAAGAGTGCAATATTATCAGTGATATGGAGAGTGGAAAGCATTAAAGTAATCACTCGAGTTGCTGTGAATCCTCCAGGTCATGTCACTATTGTGATGGTGCGGATACTCCCCCATTCATATCATAATCAAGAAAGAAACTCAGAAAGCTTCTCAAAGAACATATCATATTCCTTACCGCGTATATCAATAAATTCGATTCACACAATATCCTGGTCTGATTTGAGAACAAAACAAGGACTGTGATCAAATATATTTATAAATACATTCATAATATTTAGTAAAGACGTGAATAAAGCTTATCTGGAAAATGAATTCTTAAAATAGCCTTGCTACCATCCATAAGCACAATCACAAGATGCCCAGTATTTGTCACAACTCGATAGGTTAAGCTCGAGTCAAGTCGTGCAAATTGAAGACTCGGTGAAAGTACAAAGAGTGGAGCTCATTCTTTGGTACGCAGAATATAACCTCCTGGCATATACGGACTGGAAAGTGGGATTTGTTCGAGAACAATCTTTGTGCTATTATCAGCTCGTTTGTTCGAAAGGAGTTCCATACTGATAGTTCCACTCAACACGGATTGACCTGGCGCAAGGAGTGTAATAGGACGACTTTCAAAAAACGGATCACGTCTAATGGCCAGTCTCATAAGTGGCGTATCACCATAAGATACATCGAGTGTAGCAGGACCTTCTGTTGTTGAATCAGTTACAGAAGTGCGTACATTTGGGTTTTTCGGGGTAACTATTCCACTCATCTCATCAAGAGACGCAATGAGAGATCCTGAGAGAGAAATTTCGAGTGTATTATCTCGTTTTGGAGAATAGTTATATAAAAATGACCCGGAAGAAGTAGTGAAAATCGATACTCATTTACTAAGATGTTTGATACCAGATCAGCGCTTACGCATAATATCAATAGGAATATTTGATTTTTGAACATCTATTGCACCAAGAATCTGTGGTGGATTATACACAATAGTATCAATGGACGGCACTGGAGCGCGGACCGTCACAGATAGATCAATAGGTAGAAGAAGACCATCTTCCAATGCAAGATTTATTTTTGCACTATACGTACCGAGCGTATCAAAAGGAGCAATCAAAAGCTTTTGACCCGTCGCATCCAAACTCAGGCGTGAGCTAAGTCCGCTATCCCCTATTACATCAAGTATTTGCGCTGCTTTACTTGGAAGCAAAATATCACTCGGAAAGGCAATATTACTTGCATCATTCAATACCATATTGCGTTGATAAGCAAGTCCTGAGAGCGCATCATACCGAGAAGATTTTGCATCGGAAATAAGCATTGGAAATGCCTCCACCGTACGAGTATCGCTCATATCACTGATACGTGCGTAGGTAAGATTTGGTGGATTTTTGATTGTAACCTCCAAGTGTCCATCTCATCGATTCGATTTCAAAAGCTGAAATCTTGATATTCCATTGAGATTGATAAAGGACTCGTTTCATACAAAAGCATGACGTATCTTGAGTTGCGAAGTAGTTTCCATGAGCTCAATGTCTGTATCAGGTGTGAGCACCATTCATGCTATATCACGAAGGTCCACCTCACGAGATTCAATCGTATCACCCAAGAGTGAAACCTGACCATCAAGTACACGAACCGTTACATCTTCATCAGCAGTATATGAAGATCAGCCATCGAGAGGTAGAATTGTTGGCTTACCAGTACTCAGAGGTGTGACTTGAATACGAGTTGTACGATCTGTAAAAATTGGCTTAAGTTCACTCAGAGTAAATATCTGATCTTTTTGGAGTTGTGTAGAAGTACGAGTGGTGATTCGCACTTTTCATTTACTCGACGAATCAATAGATAATCGAGCTGTAACAGCACCCGTTGCACTTGAGAGAGAGACGGTATTATTCACATCCGATATAAGGATAATGCCCTTGGAATTATCTGGTTTTCAGAGAGATGAAAGTGAGGTATGATACGCTCCATAATCAAGTCTATAGAGATTGTCATTGGAGGTATCAGCATCAAATCAAATCGTCAAATTTCGCCCCTTCATCGATGACTCACCGATATAATCAGGAGTCATATGTGATGAGAATCCATCAGGAAAAAGATCTGATATTTGCTTGATATCTGGTGCTGTTTCGCCAGCAAAGAGGGAAATATACGTACCTTTTGATTTTTTTACATAAATACTATTTCCGTTGATATACAGTACATCTGCTCTGCTTGAATCATTCGTGAGAGCAAATTTCGTAATACGAGTGGATGCTGTGAGGCCTTCTGTGGCAGTTGTAAAGAGACGTTGAGCATCACCAGATCGATAATAAAGCCCTGGGTAAGAACTCGGTGTCTGTTGTGGATTATCTCATGAAGTGAGTGGAGGTGCTGCATCAACTGGAGTTGCTACCGAATTACTGATATTCTCAAAGAGCTTTCAAACAACATCATTCATTTTTTGAGTACTACTTGACTGATAACGTTGAAGAGCCTCTTCTCGATCATTTCGCTCATGAGAAACATACCTCAAGATACTCGCATCTGAGAGAATCGATGTTTCTTTTGTTGTTTGAAGAGTATGTATTTGCTCTCGCATCTTTTGATCTTCTTTCATGCTCGCATTGAAGTAGGATCGAATTTGTTCAAATCGCTCAGCATTCTCAGAGAGGAGTTGATCTTTGATACGTGTATCTGCTCGAGAGCTTGCAATATCGCGATCAAGTTGACTAGAAATAGTTTGAAGTTTGGATGTGATTGCTGGCTCATCTAATTCCTTTGATAACCTTTGTAAATCACGTCTTGATTGAGCAATAAAAGTATCGCTATCGAGGAATACACCAGATTGTGAGAGAACTTCATTTTCCAATTTTGCGAGTTCACCTGATGCTGTTTGAAGCATAGGAATCATGAAATTAAACTTTTCTTGAAGATTTTTTATTTCTCCAGAATCATTGAGATTCACATCGCGATTTATTTGGCTATTGATACGATCAATTTCTTCACGAACTTTCGGTGGAACCTGTTTATTGAGATCAATAATTCGATTTGTATTGAGTTCTGAAGCTTTTTGATTGATAGATTCTGTAGCTCGCAATCCTATAGCATTCAGAGGTTCGAGCTTTTCTCGAACAAATTTTGCAATAATATCCACTTTTGATGTGTAATTCACATAAGATGTAACTTTGATAGCATCGATTCCTGTCATCGGAATATTAGGAATATCCAGATGGAGAAAATCAAGTGATGGAAGCATTGCTTGGCGATCAGTTATTTGAGCAATTCTCTCACCCGCATATGTTTCTGGAACAAATGGATTAGTCCTGAGGATACAGAGCATCTTTTTAACGACCTTAAATATCTTGAGAACTCAACCAAGTCCAGCAAGTCACATAATATTTGGTATTTTTGGTGGTGGAGGGAGATTTGGGAGGGTAACACCAGGAAGAGAAGGGATATCTGGAAGTGATGGAAGTGTAGGTGGTGCTGGAATAATATTTGGTACTGCTGGTAATGTGAGACTCAAAGATCCAAGACCAATACTCAGATCCGGCCAGACTACCTTTGGGGGGCGAGGAAGCATAAGTGGTTGAGGATTGAGATCAATCACCGGCATTGCAAGAGTAACCCCAAGCCGAATATTATGAATATCAAGAATAATATCAGGCCACTTTGGAAAGATAAAAATTGGTATTTTTGGAATCACTGCACTAATAAGCTTGACTATAAAATACTTGAGATCATAGCGCTGATTAACACAAGACGAGCACTCTGCTTCATATCACTGAAAAAGATCAACAAATACTTGCCAAGATTGAAGAATAGCCTTCAAAAGAACATACATTTCAACCCATTTCTGGAAGCGAATACCATTATCCGCAATAAATCAGCCCGTTATCTTTTCAAGTTGTTCAATATTACAAAGTATTTCATAGGCATATTTTTCTTTCCAGGTAAGATATTTTTGAATATCTTGTGGGAGACGTTTATAAGCATCAATTGCCTTGAGATTTGCTTCGATGGATTGGCGAAATGGTCCACTATCAAACATGAATTTTTCCTCAGCACTCATCTTATCATATCAGTTTTTTGCCTTTTCAGAGAGTTGTTCAGGTGTAAGTGGAACCTTCTTGGCTACTTCTGTGACCGTATTACTCAAATCAGTAGCAAATTTGGTCCACTCTCGATCAGCAAGTTCCAATTCACGATCTTGAATAACAGGATATGTTACTGGTACATGTTCCTCAGAAATAGTCAAAAATGGCAGCGAACCAAGAAAACTATACGCAGCCTCGATTCATGAAAGCCCTCATTGCACCTGATTTTCAAAAGATTTCAAACCATTTGATGCACTCGTATAGGTTGTACTAAGACGAGTCGATGCAGATAAATTACCACTGAGTTTCTGAAGTGATTGCTCCCGAGATTGATTGAAGTTATTACCTGGTAATTTCTTGATCGTCTCAGGAGAAAGATCAGAAAAGAAATTCATATCAGGCAATTTAATATAGATAGTCGGGAGAGTGGTGAGCTTTGTTTGAACTTCCTCCATCTGACGATTGACCCAATCCATAAGAAAGTCAGGAAATCAAGATACACGAAAATTTTTAATCTTTACAATATCATGAAAATCAAAATCACGAATCTTATTAAGATCAAGAGAGACTTCCAAAGTATCATCACCAATACTTCCATCACCTATAGAAAGAAGTGGTCATTTTTTGGTTTTTCCAGCCGTTAAGAGGCTTTCCGGTATACTTTTTGGATCACTACTGCTCACGCTAGATATAGTATAGCCATTATTCACCACCTGTGATCTCAGCTCATTTATATCTTTTTCAGTAGGCATCTTACAAGATGATCCGTTATAAAAACCACTACTCTGACCACCACTTGTGCTCACGCCCATATTTCGAATATCTCATGATGATCCATCTTTGCTGCAGCTTGCAAGCGGTCTTGCTGAAACAAGACAGTTTCCTGCAGGGTTAAGCGGCCAGGTAGCATTAAGTGCTATTGGTGAAATATTTGGACCAAAACAAAGTGCCATTGATTTTGCTCCACTTAATGTTGGAGAAACAAATAATCTCATCTGACTAACACCTGGTGGTCAAAAAATTCATCATGCACCAGCTGCAGAAGGTGGCCAATATGGTATAGGAGGAATGAATGATGGTATTGTCTGCATTGCAAAAATCGGAACACCCATAAATGGCGTTGGCGGATATGCAGGCATTCAACCAAGAATACGCGGTGCTCAACCTGGCATAAGAGGAGCCCAATTCACAAATGTATTCCAACATCACTGTGCACCATATCAACAAGCAAACGTACCTATGAGATTGTCAACTGATTCAGATATTTCATCAAATTTCTCATCAGTGAGGAACTTATCATCATTTAATGTGATAGTATTACTGCTCGTATCAAGTTTATAGAAACTTTTATCTTTTTTATCTGATTCTGCTTGCAATTCATTTTTATAATCATCTCCCATTTTCCTCATTGTTTCAATAGTACTTGTATCGAGGTTATTTACAGCACCAGTACTACTTATGGATATATCCTTTACATCATTTATTACCTTGTTAATATCATCACTAAAACCGACCCCATTCCCAACTGGTACAGCTCATGGAAGGGTCGTTTTCTGGTATACCCGTGGGCTTGTTTGATCAAAGAGGATCGATGAACTACCACATACATCACTCGTGCTATAAGCAATCTCACCAAGATTATCATTATCCATATTTCCCACTTGAAGTGATTTGAGGGAAATTTTTTTGAGCGGAAGTATACTCCGAATCTCAACTTTTTCACCAGGATGAAGACTAATCTCGTGAGTGATGCGGTCATAACCCGTTACACTCACAGGAATCCAACCACGTGTCTGATACTCTGAAGTACTTCCATCCTTTGATATAACACGCCACTGGTAGGTTGCTTCACCTTGAGTAACGATCTTTGGGAGTCGATCAAGTATTTTGACCTGACGATCCACTCAGCTCACATTCTTGACGGTTGTCATCGATGTGAGCTCACCAAGATCTTTCAGGAGTGAACTACCTGATCCGCTCAATACCTTTGTTACCTCGAGTCACTCGACAAGTGCACGATCACCACGTACATATGGAATTCATGATTTCTCATCAGTAATAGCTCGCACATCAGTACGTTCTGGTGAAACATATGAATTTGCAGAGCTTGAACTTGCCTCAAATAAATCTACTATACCGCTGCCACTAGTTGAAACTACTGTTGATGTAATTGGTCAAGCAGTTGCTTGCCTCTCCTGATTATTGGGAATTTCACCATAGAGCTCACTGCGAATACGTGCAGAGATCGGATCTCATTGCACTATTGCAGGAAGTATGATATGACTATCAGCAATAGCAACTCAAGCAATATCAGAGCCGTCAGCAATTTTGATCACCATTCATGAATCGATATCCGTCTGATCAAAAGCAATACTATCATTGCGAAGCGAAAGAACAGATATCGTGCCACGATTATCAAGTGCAACGATATCATCGCGACCATCCTGATCCATATCGTATACCTCAAGTTGATGAACGATCATGCTGTATCTTGATTGGGTGCCTCATTGAGCTACGAGAATAGGAGTTGGTACCATACGACCACCTACATTCCCATAGAGTGCAAGATGTCCCGTATCATCAATGAATACTAAATGAGACCCCTTTCCTTTGGAAGAAATCGTTCGAATCGTTTTGAGATTTGCTTGGGGGAGTCTCGCGAATATTCACCTATTTCGTAGAACTCCATTTGTATTTTTAATGAGTCGTAATACTCATGATTGATGAACAGCTATGATGTCATCAAAACCATCTCCTTCCAGATCAAGTCGAAGCGCCGAAAAAATAGTATCATTCGCTCCATCATACACTTTTTCTCCTATACTCATATCATAAGTAGCGCTGCGATCTTTTACCGGAAGAGAAAAAGTAGGATCTCCAAGATGCATCAAAAATATAGAATTCTCACCCACTAGTGCATCACCAATGCGAGTACCTCAAGCGATATCCTGAAGAAATGGTCGAGATAAATCATCATCTTGCCAAGGACGCGAGCTATTTAAGCTGAGAGAAAGATCGTCAATAGTAATACCTAAGACTGTAGTACCTGGAATAGAATTTGTCTGTGCACCAACATATCAACGACCGAGAACAATGGATCGATCTCATGGATAGACGACCACCGATTGACGCAAAGTATCTTCAGAAACTGGAGTTGTAAGATCAGCTTTTTCCAGTGTTACTCATTTATGTACAAGGATCATCTGAGCTATTTCACGATCACCATCATACACTCAAAACCTGATGAGCCCATCAGTGGAAACTGGACGAAGACTCATTCATGATGCGAGTTCATATTTTCCATCTACTGTTGCTGTCATGAGGATTGTATCATCACGAACAACGCGCATCGCTCACTGCACAGATTGGATTTGAATATCACTACTACTTTTTGCGAGCGCAAGGATATTCTGATCAGCAAGTGGCGCGCAAGAATCAATATTTCCAGTACAAGCAATGAGAGTCCGATCCATATGCGGAAGAGACACCTTTGCAAGAAGGCGACGAGAGGTGCGATCGACAATATTATAACGGAGATATCCATTCGAAATCTCCGTAGTTATTTCATTGGAAGCTGATCAGATATTTGAGAGCTCAAGCTTACCTGTAGAGAGTACGCCAGCAACTCTCTGTGATCAACCACGAGAACTATATGATGTTACACCGAGCACACGACTATCACGATCAAATATCATAGCATCACCCATAGTCTCACCACCATCTTGATCAGCATATGCATCACCAGTCAAAAAAGCATATGTAAAAGATGGGTTAAGGTCATGAATATCTTTTGGACTGATAACAGCACCCTTTGAAAGAAGAATAGTATTTTTAGAACTTCCATAAATGACATCTCTCAAATTCGGATCTGAAGCATTGATGATATAACTATTCGCAGAGAGATTACGTGAACTTTGAGCACGCAGAAGTGATCTCGTACCAGCAAGAGTTCCAGTAATATCGATCATCCAAATTGCTGGTTGACCTGCAATTTCACCCAAACTCAGTTCGGAACTGACTCCTCCATTATACAAAAGCTTCGAAGCATTAGTCGAGGAGATATTGGTTGATACAAGACTCATATCAACTTTTTGACCACCCTGACCAAATACAACGTTTCCATAAATATCACGCAAAGATACCTGTACACGACTCGTATCACCTGATGTATCGAGTGCATCTAGTGCGACAAACATAGGTTGATCTGGTAGTGTCGGAACCGTAGCAGAATATGACCCTGCAAGCCCTGCTACTTGTACCTGAATTTGTGCACTTGGATTGGATTTTGTACGAGAAGTTATTTGTACATAAGGACTTACCCCATTGGTCACCTGAAGCGTAGTACCAGAAAGAAGTAATACATCAGATGAAAGTGTGGATAAAGAGGAAAAATCAGTTGCAACTTGAGCATTTGCATTTTTTATAACCACCCTACCAGAGACCGATTTTCATCATACAACGAGAGATTGATTATTCTGTATTTCAAAAGTAATTTTGAGGTCTTTTGGGTTTTTTAAGGTTTTTTCGACACTTGATCCTTCATTTAAAGTGGCTTTGATACGAATACTATCGATATTCTTATCTGGGATCAAAGTAAGAGCGGTTGATCATACAATAGTCAAATCTTGACGTGCCTTTCCTCATTTAAATTGAGCATTTGTCAGTTCGACCAAGATATTAGTATTTTGTGCAATATTTCATTCACTATCGAATGCTTTGATCACCACTGGGGTAGAAGATCAGGCTACAAAGTAGTCCGATGGAGCTACGATCTGGAGACGCACTGGATCAGATGGCACAACACTATATTCAACGATAGCACTCTCTCCATCCTCAGCCTTCATTACTAGTAAATAAATACCAGTTTTTTTGAGTTCATTTATGAACAATTTCTGACTCAAATCAGTGATATCTGTAGTATAAATACGATTTCCATTCGTTCGATCAAAAATCTCCAGGTGAAGTTTGGAAGGGTTTCCATCACGACCATAATAACGCAGGCTCGAAAAATCAATGGGCTCATTTGAACGTTTTGATGTTGGAAGACCAAATATATCGATACCACTCCAGCGAACATTCATACTGATATTTGCAATCTTTACGCCATTTTGACGAAGAAGTACAAAATCATAGCGAGCATCACCTCGTTTTGGTTGAAAATCAATACCTGCCTCCCCATTACGAAGAACAAAAGAATCTTCTGAATAATCAACATAAGTCTTCTTAACACTAGCATTCTCGATACCATAACGATACAGATCTTTGCCTGTTTTTGTATCAACAATTTTCATCAAGCGCACACTGTAGAGCTCATTATCAGGAGTGTTAATGATTACATCATTCGCAGCAAGATGAGTTGCAACTATTTGATACTTGCCACGATATCATACATCGGTGAGTGGACTTGAAAGCTTGAAATAACTTCCATCCGATATTGACGGAATATCAGGGTCTGGAATGGATGGAATACTTGACACAAGATCACTCAAGGTAGGAATGCCTACTGTACGAGCCGTACAAACACCAGGAGTAAATGAAACTTTTATCTCATTTTTAATCCAACACTGAATCGCTTGAGGCCATTTTGTAAGTTCTACTCCATCAATTTTATTATCCGGACACTCTGATGAAGGAGTTGGAAGAGATGTATTTTTAACCGCAATATCAAATGATCAGAGAGCTTGACTCGTTGTGACGATTCTGCTAATATCTTTTTGTACAGCAATATCCTGAGGAGTAAGGTTGATAGCTTTTGCATCCGCCTTATTGAAAGTTACGGAAAAACCACCATTATTTGCTTCGCTGCGAATGAGTGCTATTTCCTGAGGTTTTCCATAGAGACCTTTTTCAAAAGTATCTCCAGCAGATGTAAGCTTGATATTACCATTGAGTAAATTGCGAAAAGCAGCATCGTATTGACTCTCAACATCCGTTCGAGTCGTCCATTCGAGAGCAGATATAAGAGTATTATAGAAATTCGCATCTTTTGTAACAATATCTACCAATTTTGGGGTATCGCTTGGGTAGGTGTCACGAAGAGTATCATAGACTCATTTTTCAGATGCAGAATAAGACAGTCATGAAATATACGCACTACCTGCGGACTGTGAATTAGGATGTGTTATATAAAAATCATTATCCGATGTGGTTCGCACTAATGTACCATCGCTAGTAGTTCAGGTTCAAAAGCTAGCATCTGAATAACCAGCAAAGGGTATATAGCTTGAGTTGGATCGTGTACAAATATTGTCTCATGATCAACCAACTTCCTGACATTCATAAACATAATCCTTTGGTTGCAAATTTCATGAAATAGAAGCATAACCAACATAGTCTTTTGAAGGACCAACAAAATAGAGAGAGCTTATGTTAAATTTTTTCGTTGCCACTCCTCATCATTCAGCGTTACATATAATTGTGTTATTATCAGGATCAGATGGTTGGCAATATTTTGTATTTACTCAAAAAGCAGTGACAATATCATTGTCAGTAAGACTTGGAGAATAGAAACCATCATTCCATATACTCATGGAGTATTTAGAATTGTATAACAAAGAACTGAGACCATTACAAACAAATACAGACAATCCATCAACCGTTTCGTTTCTACAGAGATTGAGCCGTGAAGTTGTTCCAGGTATTGTTGTTGTATTAATGAGAGATACGCCTGGTAAATAAATACTATCCCCAATAGTACGAAGTTTATTTGGATGATTCTTTGTGTACGAATCGTCCATTTCTTGCTGTTTGGTCTTGAGATATGCACGCACTTTTGCATCAATCACTTCACGACTATCTCCTCGCTCTATATTGAGACGGAAAAAATTTGGAATCTTAAATCTCTCTGTTTTTAACGATGGGGTAAGATAAGCAAATTGCGGGTCTTTATCTACAGGTATGTTTGGCGTTGCCCCATTCGATCGTATAACAGAAAGCTCTCAAGAAGTAGGTGAATTTTGATAAAGAAGTGATGGAACGAGTTTATAATCCGCTTGGAATGCAGTTGTTGGAAAATAGGTGTCATTAATAAAACCATCGCATGATTGTCATCAATTATTGGTGTAAATCTTGATTCCTGATTTGTTCATAAGATTTACACGCCAAATTTGGCATTGATTTCGAAAAGGGATAGTTGCTCCAACAAAATCCTTGTACTGCATTTTAGAAAGAGTGTTTATATCATTAAATGTTTCTATCGGTTGATTACAAGAATATCTATCTCCGGATGTATTTGACGGATAGTATACGGTATGACTATCTCTCCAATATCACCTATTTCTCCAAGTTTTTGCTCTATTTTGCACAATATACGACGATGGTTGCTTTATAAGATCATATTGCAAACACAAGGATGGATCATTTTTATAGATATTCGCATCAATTTTTTTTGATCCACCAATATCAAATATAGGTTTTACAAAGCCGGTAAATGCAGCTTGTTTTCCATTACGTGTAAGATTTTGTGCAGTAGAATCATATGCAAGAACCGAGTGATTTCCCCAGTATGATTTTGTTTCTGGTGATGATTCCCCTTCGCTATCATTTGGAAAGCACGAATATTTACCTGCAGCGTTGGTAGTTTCATCAGAGAGGAGCTTCGCATCTCAGCCATTATCTCAAGCAGCATTAAATCATTTTGACATCATAACTGTTTGTGTTGATCATCGAAAAATGGAGCAATGTTCTGCACTTATAATTTCTGAGGCTTTTTTTCAAGAAAAATAATTATCATAATCAAACCAATTTGCAGCATAATAATTCCTACTTGCATCTCATATACCACGATTTCGGTTATTATTGACTTGACCATTTTTATATGTAACAAGCACTGGAGCATCAACCGCAAGATCCTCAAAATAAGGTTTAATTATTGATGCGAGCATATCATTTGCTCATTTAATAAGACTATTCGCAGCTTCATCCGAACGAGTGACCGATGTAGGAATAGTATCGAGAAGGAGCTTATCATTTGTACCTAGATATCGACCCAATCGATATACAAAACCATCACGGTCAGAAACAGATTTTGAACCAAATAATTCAACAAACTGTTTGAGTGATTGCTCAATAATAGTGACTGACTGAATATCAGGAATATTCGACATAGCACGCGTCGCCGAATCAAGTATATCAGTAAGCTGAGCATTTGTAATGCTTCATGTTGATACTCATTTTTCTTTCGCCAAAGCTTCCACCAAAACATCTTTATAATCGGGATCTCCATTGATAAGATCCTGATTTCCATTCAGAATGGATGAAATTTCTTGGGACCAAGATGCTGTATAGCGCTTGTATGTGAGATCTTCTCTTGATATCTGTCGGAGTCTATAGGATCTATACACATCCATCGAAAAAGATTTTGCATCTTCGACATTGTCGACAACAAAGACACGTGGCTCTTCACTTATAAAATTAGAAAAACGATTTCGTTTATTGGTATAATCATCAAGTTTTGCAAAATAATCGAGTATGCCTTGCCTATCAAGGGTAGAATCTCCCGTGTGTGGACGCAGTATTCCATGTCCAATCTCTGATATAGCCTGAGTATTGCTTTTATTGAGGACAAATCTTCACTCCTTAGAATCAAAACGAAATTTTCTATCCTCAAAATCAACATAAGGGTATATCGATACTCCTATTCATTCTTCGGATTTAACAACTGGAAGTGGTACATCTCCAACGATAAGAGTATAGGCGAGTCTTGCTGAAGTTTTACCATCTCATTCATAGTAGAGTTTTTGTTGAATTTGAGCTATTTCTTGAGGTTTTGTAGTTATAGTAATTGGAACGATCAAGGTTCGTATATCAGGGTTGGTTCGCTCAACATTTTTTGCATACTGAATAACAGCTGTTTCGAGTGCACCATTAAATATACGGTCACTCACAAGAATGGAGAGAAGATTTGGACGATCCGGTGCATCCGCAAAAGCATTATTCAAAAATGGTATAGATACCGTCTGAGTTAGCAAAAAAACAAACAACAAAAATGTTGCCACCGACATTTGCCAAGAAGCATAGGGGTGTTCATGAAACACACTCTTCATTTTTCATCGGACCTTTGGAAAGGTAGCAAAGAGAGATGATCAAATGGAACGAAAGCGTGAGTAATTTCTCTGGAACAAAAGACAATATTGAATTCATTCTATTTTATAGATTGTGAGATATATGCAAACAAAAAGACAATGATAAAAATCAAAAAAGATTGGACAAAATTCGAATCATTTATAGAATACCTCGCGTTCACAAATATCACCGTTTGGGAATGTAGCTCAGTAGGTAGAGCAGCGCCCTTTTAAGGCGAAGGTCCCGGGTTCGAACCCCGGCATTCCCACCAATCAATCACTCAAAAATCTTCCAGAGAATTCTCTGGAAGATTTTTTGTCTTAGCGTGTTTATTTTGATTTCCAAATGAATGATTATAATGAAAACATATTGAACTTTTCATATTTAAATCACATGAACCCCACAACTCTCTTTATCAGCATTATTGCTGGGGCTATTGGAACAGGATACTTTATCTATGGCAAACGTGAAAGTCTCGCCATGATGATGCTCTCAGGTGCTGGACTCTGTGTCTATCCATATTTCACTGACAATATAGCAGCACTTTGCATCATCGGAGCAATCCTTATGACAATACCATATTTTCTGAGGTTCTAAATATGCTTATTACTTATCGCAATATATCCCGGAAGAGATTTATAGGGATCTGGGTACTTGTTAATAAGAAGTATAGCTTGTTCAACAGCCTTTGAATGATCGCTTTCAATAAGATCTGCCGCTATCGCTCATCGAAAAACATCAGCCCATTGAAACTCAATGTAAGGCGTTTGTTCCTTGGAATAGATACCTTGTTCCCTCAAGAAAGTCGCCAAACTTCTATATGGATCGTTTTTCAGATTCATCACATCCTGGGGTATATCAATAAGATCTCTTTTTTCGCCATTTGGTCAGAAAGAATGAACAAATTTCTTTGATTCCATGAGTGACCAAAACTCAGATGGCCAAACAATATGTGTCAAATCATCAACAATGATAAAATCAGCTGTCTCAACTCCAATTTCCCGAAGTGCCCGACACAAATGATGATGGTCAATAATATAATAGCGCTCTTCAGGTCATGAAACCACTGGGACATGATGATCTCGAATATGAGTATGGAGCCCACTCTTGGTCATGTGAGACAACCGTTTTATACGCTCATTCACAGCCGTCAAGCCGATAGTAACCTGTGTTGGATGAAGTTTGTGAATATGGATAGAAGTATGAGACATGCGTTTATATAAGTTAGATTATTCTATTCAAAAAGCTTTTTTATCGAGCGAAATTAAAAAATACCCACTCATACATGATGGGTATTATTTGTTGAGGATTACAACGCGATGGTTGCACCAGCTGGGATCAACACAGTGCCAATATGTCGACCTTGATCGTCACGCACCAACATACGCTGAAGCGAAGTCTGTGCAGGCACATTGCCCAAAGTAGTTAACAGATGCGTTTTTCCAGAATGTTTATCCTGATAAATTGCGCCCTTTTCAAAACCAAGAAAACGAACTACAGGGAAATAAGTTGTTGGAATTCTTGGAATAACTGCAGTGGTAGTCATAATGAAGTATCTCAAAACTGTAAGCTCGATCAACCAATTTAATACTGTATTAAATGATTTCGTAATTTACGTTAGGTATTGTAAATATTTATTTTCTTGTGTCAAATATTACAACCTATTCTTAGCCTCTTCCATAAGACGCGTATACGTCTTATACCGAAATTCCTGTATTTCTTTGCTCTTTAGTGCGGCCTTTATACCACATTCATTCTCAGTCAGATGTTTACAGTCTCGATAGCGGCATTGCCTTGATGGAATAAGAAATTCAGGAAAATACAGAGAAAGATCTTTTCATGAAAACTCAAGGAATTCCAATGATCGTATACCAGGAGTATCAATAATATACGTTTCACTATCGAGAGGATACATATGTGAAGATGTGGTAGTATGTCTTCACTGTCACCCTTGGAGACTCACATGTGACGTACGAGTCACCTCTCATCAGAGCAGAGTATTCACGATTGATGACTTCCCCACCCCACTCTTGCCAACAAAAACAACCGTCTTTCCATGGATTAGATCATTAAGCTCATCAATTCCAATATTTGATAGAGTGGACGTATGCACAACAGGAATATGTAGTTGATGTTCATAATAATCGAGCACCGGATCATCAATCGTTTGTAAGTCACTTTTTGTGATGCAGATAATCACAGGAATATTTGCAGAAGCTACTAAAATCATATAACGATCGATAAATCCTGGTTGAAATTTTGGATTCGAAGCAGATGCAACAATCACCACAATATCAACATTTGCAGCAATTGACTGAAGTACTCGATTGTTAAACCGATCTGTATCTCACTTGTAACGAGCAAGCAGACTCTTTCGTTCGATAATTCATACAGAATCATCCTCTCATAGTGTGATACAATCACCTATAATACAATGTGGAAAAGCGGAGTGAGTTGAATCCAGATGAATTATACGATGATCTCACGATAAAAGAGAAATACAAGAAATATTCTTTCATTTATGAGTTGGGGCTAGGGTGACAATACGAAAAATATCCCCTTCTGGATGGGCAACATATTCATAAACATCTATAATATTATTCTTTTCTGACTGAGGTTGAGGTTGAGATTGATATTTCTTTTTCTTTAGAAGATATTTATGATGAGAGGTTCGTGCTGTATAATTCTTTGGAGAATCCATGAATGGATATGATAAATATACATCAGTATATAGACTATTCATACGAATTCGAAAGGAGAAAGAGGAAAATTTGCCTCCAAAAAAAGACTCACTATACTGAGCGAGCTTATTTGAATATTCAAAATATATGGAAAAGGAGCACGGAGAACAAGAAGAAGTTCATACAATATGAAAAAATAAAAAAGTGGCGATCGTCGTTGATTGGCTATCAGATTGGGGTGGTGCCGAAATGGTCATCTCTGATTTTCTTGAGGTGTTTCCTCAGGCGGACATATTCACAAGTGTTTATATGCCAAAAGATCACTCAAAATTCAAGAAATTTGAAAAACATACTATTCATACAAGCTTCATACAAAAAATCCCATTCTTCCGATCACGACACAAGCTTGCACTCTTTCTGCGTCCTTATGCATTTGAGGGATTTGATCTTGATGAATATGATATCGTCCTCTCCTCAAGCTCAGCTGAGAGCAAGGCAATTATTACAAAACCCGAAACTCTCCATATTTGCTACTGTCACAAACCAACACGGTATTTTTGGAGTGATACACATGAATATAAAAAAAGATTAGAATTCTGAAAAATTGGGAATTTCTTCGCTCGTATCTTCATGCCAATAATCCTTCCACGACTTCGAATAGCTGACTTTGTCGCTGCACAACGGGTGGATTATTTTCTCGCAAATAGTGAATGAACTCGCTCTGACATTATGAAATACTATCGCAGAGAAGCGGAAGTTCTCAATCCAGGTGTCGATCTTGAAACATTTCAGCTCATTGAGAAGAAAGAAGACTACTATATTAGCATGGGACGATGCATACCGTATAAAAAATTTGATCTCCTTGTCGACACTTTTAATCATAATGGTAAACCACTTGTGCTTATTACCAATACGGACAATGCTCTCTACCGAGAACTCCGTGACAAGTCAAAACCAAATATCACATGGCATTTTAACCCGCCACGTCAAGATATTGCAGAGCTCGTATCACATGCAAAAGCATTCCTCTTTCCACCAAAAGAGGATTTTGGGATTGTACCACTCGAAGCAATGGCAACAGGAACGCCAGTGATTGCCTATGGAAAATGAGGAGCTCTTGAGACAGTCAAAGAGGGTGTATCTGGCATCTTTTTTACCGAACAAACAGTCACATCTCTCAATGATGCTATCAAAGAATTTGAATGAATGAAGTTTGATCCGAAAAAGATCCGAAAACATTCACTCAAATGGGATAGAAAAATGTTTCGAGAGAAATTACAATCGTTTGTGGTGAGTAAAGTGAAATAGAACTAAAAATAAGAAAACTATGTCTAGATTGAATAAAGAGGCATCAAATGATACAAAAGTACGTTCTTTTTTTAACAAATTGGAATAGTCACCATGGATATGACTACTACCTCTGACTGTTCTACTACTACCATTTATATCAATTTTCTGTTTCATACTTGTTTTATTAGGTTTCGATGTAACCTCTTGACTAGAAGGATCGATGTTTTTCATATGATGAATAGTGATATTTTTCGGTATTATTCAATTGAGCACCCTAGGTTTCGTTACGTTTTTATTTCACAATATTGAGAAGAGCTTTTTAGAGTTTCATAAAAAGAAAGACACTCAGAATGTTGATGAAATTACTTCTTCCTTAGGTAGGATTCAACGGAATATGAACTATTTTCGTATGTTTCGGTATTTGTTTTATATTTTATTGAGTGAGAGTGGCTATGAAAAATCCACAAGAGAGTTAAAAAATAAGCTCATTTTTTCGATTGATTTCATCAGAAACATGGAATTACAATTAAGAGAAGCCATACAATCGCAAACATACATACTTGAATGAGCAAAAAATCAAATTGAACAAAATATGAACGGAGCTTCAGAGTTTAGAGCGATTTGAGATATACAAAAAGAGCGATTACATAAGCAATTAATAGCATTCCAAAAGCTACAAATAAAGCTTTCACAAAAGGATAGTGATTAAGTACACCATACATCCTATTAAATAACCTTACCCTATTGTGTCACACACCAAACTCACCATCAAACTCCTCACACTTCAACTCTTTCTCCGTGTCGGATTATTTTTTGGGATGCTTCTCTCCCATCTCCACCATCATGAGAAAGTATCACTCAAAGATATCAAAACTATCATCATTAATCGAAGTGATAGGATAGGTGATGCCGTATTAACCCTACCACTCCTTGAGATATTTATGAGTGAATGTCGGATGCAATGATACAGTGGAAAGTTTATCATCCTCGCCTCAAAACTGAATCTCTTCGTCTTACAGCCACTCGAAAAATACCAATGAGTCACCGTTGAACTCTCTGATATTGATTTGCCAGAATACGTCCAAGGCATTGGATCACTTTTTGCAAAAATACGAGACAGAGTTTTGAAGACATTTTTTGTACGAACCAAAAATCCAAAAGATACTACCACACTTCTCTTGGATTTCATGGCGAATGGCGATGCTGCCATACCACTTTCATACAGAGAAAATAGCAATCCGCTTATCTTTGGCCTCAATGCACTCACCTCTACTATTCTCTACGATCGATCTCTCCCTCGAGCACTCGTCCATCATTCGCAATTCAATCTCATTGAAACCTATGTTTCACTTCTCGAAGATGCAATTGTTGAAATGGGATCGCTACGATCCTGTGTATACAATGCCAATTTTGCAAGCTTCTATCCGACTATCAAAGAAGTCTACCCAGAACTCTCTCAGGATGATTTTGATATCAATCATCATGCCCTCGAAGAGTGCTGCGAGTGGAGATGATACTATGAGAAGCTTAATAAAAATGAGAAGAAAACAGCACTCGAAAAGAATGAAATATTACTCCAAGAATGGAACATAAGAGAACAAGAAAAAGAAAGTATCTTGATTTTTCTTGGTGCTTATTCCGTGCGTTCACTTCCAGTAGAGACATGGAAAAAAATGATTAGAATGATTGCGCAAGAATTTCCACACAAAACTATCATTCTCATGGATGGCCCAGAAGATATGATTCTTCGAGAAGTATGGTGTGATACTTTTCCTCACAATGTTATTCAGATCGGAGCTATTGTTCCACTCAAACTCTTCGCACTTATTGCTTCAAAATGTGGACATGTCATTGGTCTTGATGGTGGAGGTATCAACTTTGTGAGACGTTTTACTCATTCGCTCTCTATTTTCACCCTTGCTAATCCTCTTGTATGGCAGGCATTTTCTGGGAACAAGGATCGTCATGTCAGCAAAGGGCTCTATGGTTGGTCGATAGGAAGTTTTCATCCTAGAGATGATACTATGACAATCAGTGATATGTCACGATCACACTATCTTCTTCCAACATTCAATATTTCAGAGGCAAAGCTTTTCGTAGAAAATATTGATATCCAACTTATTTGCAATTGGATCAAGACAACAAAATAAGGAAAATCATGAAATGAATTCAAGCTGACAAAATTGTACATAACACCAAAACAACAACTTAAGCAATTCATGATTCTAAACTTGATTCAAAAGCTTCCTTCTCTTTTCTAGAACGAACCAAGCTAGAACATATCGAGCAAAAAATTCAGGCTTTGTCAACACTTGGATTTTTCATACGAATCGCTACAATGCCACTATAATAACAACTTCACACTATGTGCGGAATATTTTGAATCGTGAGACAAAATGGTGAAGCAAATAAAGCAAAAGAGCTCGTAAAAGATTTAATTATAGGAATATCACGTCTCGAATATCGTGGATATGATAGCGCTTGAATAGCAATAATTTCACAAGGAAAGACTGATATTCTAAGAGAACGAGCACTCGGAAAAGTACACGATCTAGAATCTAAGATCGAAAGCAATACAGCAATAAAAAAGGGTCTAAACCAGTTACGGGTTATATTGACGAAGTAACTTTAGCACTTCCTTATAAATATCTTTTCATTGAATACGACAATTATATCTGAATTCAGATTCTTTCAAAAAATAGTAGAAGTAGACTTTCTTGATTCCATTGAATTGAGAGAGTCTTCTTTTGGTATAACTCCAAAATGACTCTATTCAATTAATGTGTTGAGTTCATCTTGCAAATTCATTTGCTCCGTGATGAACACGGTAGTGTTTCTCATATCCAATATCTACAAGCCCATCATAAGCTCACCATCCATCACTGTTAATCTCAGACTCTTCTATACGAAGTTTTCATCGAATGATTGGCACGAGAGTCCTTGCTTTTACATCAGGAACTATCTCAGTATATACTTTTCAGTTTCTTTTGAGTAAACCAAAGACTATTGTCTTCATACCAGCTCACCTTCCTCTCTTTCATCGGACTCTTGTTGGTCAGAAGTAACTCTCATCTATCTCAACATTTCCAGTCCATATTTCATTCTTTTCTCTCTCACAGAGAAAGGCTATCGCCTTTCTGATATATCTATACCAATCCTGTGTTGTTTTTGGATTGAGACCTGTTAATACCGCTGTTTTATCTGAAGTAAAATCCAGAGAAAAATATTTCACAATTTCTCTTATTTTTGCATCTCAAATTCGTGATTTTTTCCTATAGGTAGTTTTACTGATCATAGAGCCAAGTTTATGGGATAATTTATCCTGTCAACTGGTTTAGACCCTAAAAAATATCTCCACTGGGGTAGGTATAGCACATACACGTTGGGCAACACATGGATGAGTGGAGATAGTCAACTGCCATCCACATCTTTCACAAAATGGAAGATTTGCACTCGTGCATAACGGTATTATTGAGAACTACCAAGAATTAAAAAATACACTCACGAGTGAATGAATCATATTTGAGTGACAAACTGATTCGGAAGTAGTTGCAAAGATGCTCGAAGGTGCACAAGGAAATACAATGGAGGAAAAGTGGCAGAATATTGCACCAAAACTTCAGTGAGCCTATGCATTTCTCATCATCGATAGAGATCAGCCAAATGATCTTCTTGCTGTTCGCAATGGAAGTCCACTTATTTTTGGGAAGAAAAACACGAGCAAAGAATTCTATTTTACCAGTGATCAAAATGCACTCGCATGATTTGCAGATGATATTATTTTTCTTGAAGATGGGGAATATGTTTGTATCACGGGAGAGACACATAAGATATTCTCACCAACCGATGGAGAGCGTAGAGTATTTCAGAATCTCATGACAACAACTGATCAGATATCCAAATGAGATTTTGATCATTTTATGCTCAAGGAAATATATGAACAGAGTGATGTAATCAAGAATGCTTTGATGGGTCGTATTGACTTTGATACACTCTCTGTCGATTCTCAATCACTCCGTGAGATCAAAAATATGGAAGACATTACATCTGTCCACTTTATCGCTTGCGGAACGTCCTATCATGCTTGTCTGTACGGCGCACGACTCATCGAAGAATATGCACACATTTCAACATATACGCACTATGGGCATGAGGCTATAGAAGAGCTTCCAGAAGTCGATAACCATTCACTCTATATTTTCGTATCACAAAGTGGTGAGACAGCAGATACGCTCGACCCTCTCAAATATCTCAAACATCGCTGAGCAAGAACTTTCTCTATTGTGAATGTCGTTGGATCAAGTATTGCACGACTCTGCGATGCTGGTCTCTATACACGAGCATGAATCGAGATAGGAGTTGCATCTACCAAGGCATTTACTGGTCAATGTATTGCCCTTCTGCTTCTTGCAATAACGCTCGCAAATACTCATAATCAGGAAGAAAAAACCAGAGATATGATTTACGAACTAAGTGGACTATCACAAAAAATTGAGAACTCCACACGAGATATACACGCAAGCGTAAAAACAATAGCACAAAAAATGAGTCAAAGTCATATTATCTTCTTTCTCGCGAGAGAAATAATGATCCCTATTGCACATGAGTGAGCACTCAAACTTCGTGAAATTAGTTATCAACCAACCATACCACTCCCAGCATGAGAACTCAAGCATGGCTCACTAGCACTTATCGACACAGAAAGCGTGAGTATATGCATCATGGGAACATGACATACTCTCGATCGTAATAAATCATCTCTCCACGAGATCAAGGCACGTGGCGGATATACTATTGCTATAGCCGATCGTATGATTGATGAAGCTGATGAGACAATCCTTATTCCATCTATTCACAAAGACCTCTCCCCTATCATAGCAAATATTGCACTCCAACTTCTCTCCTACGAGACAGCTCTTGCTCTCGGACGGGACATCGATAAACCTCGAAATCTTGCGAAGAGCGTAACAGTGAGATAAAGGCTCTAGACAAGAAGAATTATCTTCTTACACTAGCTCCATATGATCAAATACAGTAAAATCAGCTCTGAGAAAATACGAGAAATTTTGAAGCTATTTTTAGGAGACTTTACTGCTACTCAAACATCAGAACTTCTCGAAATATCTCGTAACACTATTAACAGGTACTATGCTATATTTCGAGAAGAAATTGTGAGAATATCTATTGAAGAATCATCAAAGTTTTGAAAAGAATTCTGAGAATTTGAAGTTGATGAGAGTTATTTCGGTGTAAGACGAGTCAGAGAAAAACAATGAAGATGAGCGGCTGGAAAAACACCACAGTGTTTGGACTTCAGAAAAGAAACTGAAATGTCTATGTAAGTATTGTTCCAGATTGTAGTAGAGACTCATTAATGCCTATACTATACAAGGAAAAGTTCTGGAATGATCCACGGTCAACTCTGATGGTTGGACAAGTTATGATGGGCTTATACTCAATGGATACGAACATTATAGAGTATTTCATTCACACAATGCACCACACAGGCATACACTTCGTTAAGTTTGCGAGATGAAAAAGTCATGTAAACGGTATAGAGGCATTTTGGAGTTTTGCAAAACAAAGAATGATCAAATTAAACTGAATCCGAGCAGATAAATTTCATCTTCATTTGAAAGAATGCGAGTTTCGGTATAATTATCGCAATAAGAAAGAAGAAGCCTTACGGCTCCTTCTCAGAAGATTAGCGAAACGCTCAATTATTCAAATGTTTGCTTGTCTAGAGTCAGATAAAAATTGTCATCTTTCCTTAAGAATGAAGGAATTAATAACATAACTCTACATTATAAATTAAGACAATATATCTGTCCACTCAAAATATCACCAAAGAGGTGATATTTTTTGTCTTTCCGATGAAAGTATGATGAAATACTCTGAGTAATCTATGTTCAATATTATGTGATATCTGTCATTGTTTCAGTCTCTAAAAAGCGTCTTTTGAAAGAAGATGAGTTTCTGAAGTAAGTCTGTTTTCTGAAGCAATTCCTGATTCACCCTCACCGAACTCATAGTAGTCATCACCATACTCTCTATACTCTCAGTGATAGGGTTTGTCGTGATGAGTCATCAGTCATCAGTGGCAAGAGATGGAAAGAGAATTAGTGATATTAAGACATTGTCAGAGAGTGCGAGAATTACCAGTGCACAGCTTCGAAAGCTTCCTACACCTATAGCAGATAGTGTCTCTCTTAGTGTGAGTGGATCATTCATTGGATACCAAGGATTCATGAGTACGAGTATTGTGAATCCTCTTGGGTATGGATCAGATAAGATCTTTGATCCAAAAGACAATATACCTTATACCTATCGAGTCAATCAACACTACGACCAAGCACAGTTTCTTGCATATCTTGAGAATCCAAGATTTGAGAGGACGATAGAGATTGCTGGGTTGATGAAGAAGATAGGTGATATTGCTTCGCTTCGCGAAGTAGTATCACTCTCTCAAGCATACGCTCTCGATACTGCATATGCCTTAGATAGTTCCTCTGTGGATCTTTCTTCTCGTTTATCCCTACTCTGCAGGAGATAGACTTTGAATCTTTCTCTCGAAGGGAAGTAAGCAACCTCTTCAGAATGGAGTGAGTGGTACAGGAAGTAGAGATATCTCTTTGAGTGATGCAAGTACGCTTGATATCATAGTGGGATCACAGTGAGACGATGAATATATATCCACGGATATCTCTACTTGATCTCTTCTTTCTCTGAAGGATGGAAGCTTCGGTGAGGATGCTTTGAGAGTGATCAATAGTGGAACCGGAAGCAACTGAAGTGGTACGGGAAGTGGGGATGGGGGATGATCAGGGAATGATGGGTATGTATTGACTATGGGGGTGTATGATTATAGTGGATCTCCTTATGCTTATGGATATCTTGGACCTCTCACTGCTGCACTCTTTGGGGGAGCACTCACGCCTAATCCAGCAGGTGATCTTACACCAAAGACTATTTGAGGAAAAAATATTGATAGTTTAATTATCATGGAGGGACAACAGTATCTCATACTGGAAAGTGAAAGTAATATTCCAAATGTTATTATTTCAGAAGGAAGTCAAAGTACAAGCTGTGTGTTCGCTCAAACAGAAGGAAATATAGATATTTTTGCTTGTGAGAATATCTCTATTGTTGGACCTTATACCGTTGGTGAGATGAGAAGTTTAGGAATGGAGGCGGGAGGGGTGGTACCAGTTGTGCCTACTATTCCAATAAATCTTGTCTTAAGCCCTGGAGATACAGAAGTTACGGTGGGATGGAATCCAGTGAATACTGCAATAAGCTATACTCTTGCATGGAGTATTGGTAGTGGAACATATACAGAGATTACTGGTATAACAGGAACTGGATATATTCATACTGGACTTACGAATGGTTCAACCTACAACTACAAAGTCAAAGCGATAAATGCAAGTGGGGAAAGTGGTTATTCAAGTGTGGTGACTGGAGTGCCAAATGCGAGCTATAATCTCATTCCATGATCTTATACTCTCACTGAGAGTGGAACCAATGTCTGAACATTCAATGGATATATGGGCCAAACATTTATTAATCTCTACACTTCATATGGCTACAACGTGACTCCAAATCCTGGATGAAGCGTGAGCCCAGGGATTATTGATGGAAAGAGTATAGAAGCGATTATTCAGTTGGGTAATACTATTGCTATTTATCTTCAATCATGAACAAATGACACAGAAAATATTACCGTTAATAATATAGTTTGCGCTTGAAATGGTGTATCAGCAGGGCTGGCTATTTATTCGTGTACAACCTCTCCATTTGGAAGTTCACTTGTTGCTGGAGAACAAAAGTCATTTACGATGTTATTGGGTTGAATAGTTCCTAATACGTGTGGATTACTTCCTGAGGAAATTACTCAATTAAATAGCATTCAAGGATGAGCTAAGAAATCTGGTCAAAATTGGTGCGATCGTACCTATCTTGATTTTTCAAATAAATGACTCACAGTACTTCCATCTGCACTCAGCAAACTCAATCAACTTGAATATCTTTATTTTCAAAATAATTCTATTACCGAACTACCAACATGGGTCGGAACATCATTTCCAAGCTTATATGCTTTTAATGGAAGCAATAATCTTATAACTTCCATTCCTGAAACATTTCATCCAGCAACAATTTTTGCAAATTATCCAGATGGCGTTGTTCAAATAATTCGTCTTGCAAATAATCAGATCACATCATTACCAAATAGCTGGAATAATACTACTATTTCAAACGTTCAACAAATCGATCTCACATGAAATCCAGCGCTATGAAGCCTGTCCGCAAATTTAGGTCAAATCGGGGGCTGATGATGTCCATCATCTGATAGCGTATTTACTATTCGAGAGAATTATGGAGTCACTACAGATTGAGGAGGAGTTCGGGTTATTCAATCAGAATGCTTATTTCCAACTTTTCCTGGAAAAATTATTACATGGTCGCCAAATACTCCAGCTCCTGGTGCAGCATATAGCACTGTATGATATAATGCTTTTGAGACTGAAAATCACTGCTGACTGACGTCAGCACAAGTAGCACTCATGAATGAGTCAGATGCCTGATACCGGCAAAAGATGCTTTTGTGAGAATATAGCGATGGTTTCTCTGCTCAGAACTTCACATGACGCAAACAACTGTTTTCATATGATGCACAAGGCTCTGTTGGTATGTATACAGCTGGTTGGTGGTGTAATTAGGAATCAGCTTAGACTTCTGAAAATCACATAGTTTACTTAGTGCTAATATTTTGATCTGATGTCTTTGTTTGGAATTAACCAGATAACATAACACAACACATCTCCCAAATCTAACAACCTGTAAACTATAATAGGAAGATTGTTTTACAACTCCTTCACCATATACGTTCCCTCAAGACGATATCCAAGTTGTTCATAGTATCCTCGAACCCCAACTCATGCAATAACAGCAATACGACGGATACTCGGATATTCCGATCGAACAATTTCTTCAGCTTGAGTGATGAGCTTACGTGCAAGTCACCGATTCTGTATACTATCTGATGTAATAGTATTTCCAATAGGGAGAGTTACTCCAAATGTATGCACCTCACGAATGAGAGCAGCTCCAATAATTTCTGGAATGCCGAGATCTTCACCTGATGGAATTCGTAGTCGAGTGAGACTATAGAGTATATCACTCGCAGGGTCAATCCATTCGAGAAAATATTCGATGCCATTACTTGCTTCATAGCGAGTGGTTTTTATCTCAAGAGCATCTAAGTACAGATCACTCAGTCGTACTTCACGATGAGACATATCAACCAGATGTTTTCATTGTGATTCGATCTTCTCGAAGGTAAGTTGACGAAGATTCGCAAGAGTAGATCCAGCGAGAATCTCATGCGCTGGAATATCACGATAGAGACGATTGAGTCGAACGTACCGTGGTACCATGATCTGGAGATCCGCCATGAGATCGATCAAAGTTGTGTCATCATAGGGAGTATATCAACCCGATTTCCACACTCATTCCAGCTCCGTATATGCCGTCACAACCGTCGGGTAGATCTTGATTTCATCAGGGCGAAAATCACTACTATTCCAAATACAAGCAAAACTCTCCCGATCCATCTCTGGTGTACTTCATGGAAGATTCTGCATCATATGTGCTACAACTTTGATACCTGCATCCTTGAGGAGTCGTGTCGCTCGAATCGATTCAGTATTACCATGACCTCGCTTCGTCAGTTCATTGATAGAATCAAAAGTTGTCTGATATCCAAGTTCCACTCGAGTCACGCCATATCTTCGGAGTGTTCGGACTTCTTCATGAGTGACCCAATCAGGACGTGTCTCAATAGCTATACCTATGACACGACAAGAGGCGGTTTGATTTCTTTTTTGTGCTTCCTCCAATGTTTTAGATCTATCAGGATGAAAATCCTTAGGAATATGAAACCCAATATATTTGGATGTATTTCCATCTTCAAAGGCCTCAGCAACAATCGATTCACGAAGCTGGGAATAGAGAGTATGTGCATCATAAATATCAATCATAACCTGCTCTCGATAAGATTCAGGATAAACACTCCATGTACCACCGATAACACGCACATCACATTTATCAATAACATGTCCTGTGATCTCGAGAGATCTCAGGCGATTTTGAATTTGACGAAACGTATCGAACTCATTCATCTCAGCTCGCATCACCGCAGGCTCTCCACTCACATAACTCTTCGGAAGATTATCATAGGTGGGGCAATAGGTGCATTGACCAGGGCAACCCCAAAATTTTGTTAAAAAAGAAATCACTGCAACTCATGAACTCGAACGAACTGCTCTCTTACGCAAGAGACTCATGACTCGCGCATCCATCGAGAGGATTCATTGATCACACAACACTCGATACCTATCAATAAAGAGAGAGAATGAGGGTGGTGCTGAGACTCTACTACGTGCATAGTAGGGAAGACAAAATTGGCAAAATTGTTCTTTTGTCACCATTTCTGTATTGCGAGCAACCTCAAGAAGAATAGAGTCAATAAGGGGAACAAGATTCGTAGAAGGCATGAAAAAAGTTTTATTTCGAAAGAGTGTGAGTAATACGCGCAAAGAGAACACCTGGAAGACGTGTAGCAGAATACCAACCTATATGAGAATAGCACTCAGTAGGAATACCTCGAAAAATATCATCAAACAAAAGATAACATCGATTTGATTGCCAGCTTGGTGCGACCCTATCAGAAAAGAGCATCCAAGCAAGAGATGCTTGCAAGAATTTTAATGAATCAACAAAGAGAAGGATGATTTGAAAGATACTGTTGTCATCGAGCGATCTTTGCATACTATGTTTAAAAATAAATAGGGTTTAAAATACGAGATATGAAGTATACTCCCAATCTCAAAAAATTCAAAAATCGTCGCTTGCGAGTGCGGACACAGCATGCAGTTGAGCGCTCATTTTTCGTACTCTCGACGATTGATATATCGGATTTCTTCAAGCTCCTCGCTGCAGTGCTCTTGATTATATCAGTACTCTGCCCATGGACGGAGATTCATGTTTCATGAGCAGCACACATAATTGGGGCATTCACACGTATATCAGCAGGAGTAGGATTTTTCTATATTGCCGCAACAATTTTGATTTTATTTAGTGTATTATCAAGAAAGCACAAAGAAGATTGGAGGGTCAAGCTTCCCAAATGGATGTTCGCCATCGATCCGGATGCTTTTTTTGCGGTTTCCATAGGAACGAGTGCATTTTTCATTATTCTTATTCATTCGGGCCTGACACTCCTTACTCAAAATGTATCCATCAAATATGGGCCAGTATTTGCATTGATGGCATCTCTATCAGTCCTGATATCCATCATTGCAAATACTAGAGAAAAAAAGAAAGATCTCGTTGATCGACTCTATATAGAGAACCTCACACAGAATCCTCTTGAAAATGAATATAGTGATCTGCTCTCCATAGAAAACAAACGACGTGACACGGTATCAGATAAAAATCTCCAACTTCCTCTCTAATAAGCAATATTTATGCGATATAAAATTCCCGTCCAGATAGAAAATGAGGATACGATTGTATTTGGACTTTCACTGCGCCAACTCATCATCATCGCGGTGGGTGGAGGTTTTGGTTATAGCCTCTTCAAAACGCTTTCAAATAGTGTTGACCCAACAATGGCTCTTATTTTTGCAAGTCCTATATTCATTATTACACTCGTAGTAGCACTCTTTCGCAAATCAGAGATGACTTTTCTTCCATTTGTTCTCAACTATCTCCGGCTCAAACTTTCTCCAGTCTCCCGTATGTGGCAGTCTGCCACGGAGTCATTCAGTGCTCTTGAGGTGTGATACGTCACAAGCTCTGATATTGTTGAGAAAAAAAGCGAAAATACGAAATGATGAAATTCAGAGGTATTCGAAAATGTAGAAGACAAACTCAAAAAACTATAAATTGACTTATAGTTTTTTTGTTTATGATAATTCAAGTTCCATATATCGTACCAAGGAGAACGATATGAACAAAATCCCAACAACTTGCCAAGCATATGTGCGACAAACTGCAGTATGGTACACTGGTGATGGTACGTCAGTGGAGAGGGAAATAGCATCAGATGATATTGCAATGATATTGGGAAGCAGGCCAAGCAAAGATTTTGGCGCTGTTTCTCTATTCAAGCAAGCATTTGCAAATTTTGGTGCTCAATCTCTCAAGGGTGACAGCTTTGATACGAGGACATACCTTGTGGATGCGACTGTACATACTCGTGAAGAATTTATTGCGATATGTACAGATCAAGACATTAAAAAGACGCTCCTTGAGGAAGAAAGATCACATCCACCTGTAGTGGAAGTGAAATTTATTCACTTCGGAAAGCGATGGATGTGCGCCAACCCGGAAACCTTCGTATATATCAGTAGTGCAACTCAGGATTGACATTCAAGGAAGGAGAGGAACCCCTCAGAAATGAGGGGTTTAATAAACTAAAGATAATGAAAGGGGGAACTTGTTTTTCTATTTTAGAGAATATAATGAGCAAATCCGAACAAAATACGAAACCTATATCTTCTATTCTTATCGGATGAGAATAGAGAGGAGAGATGTAATGACCGTAGTAGCAATCATGAGTACCGATGATTTCCTCGTGCAAATGGAGGCACACCTGAGGGAATACGATCGTCAGTTGTCTGGTGTGCAACTTGAAAAAATTCATCGGAAAGCAGTTCAGACATTTGGGATCAATGGGATCAACGTGTACCTGGAAGAATACCAAATGCTCATGCTCAAATGGATGCAAGAGGACGGATATCAAACCTGGAGGAACCTTACTCGCCCTTGGTCAATCAGGCAAATCAAACATTCGCTTGAGTCACCCGAGAGCGAATAAGATTCATTACTTAAATAAAAAAACCTCGTTTCCACGAGGTTTTACTTTTTCAGAATCTTCACGAATGTCTCTGATGGGATTGATACCTTTCAGAACATTTTCATTTTCTTCTTTCCTTCTTTCTGTTTTTCGAGAAGTTTTCTCTTACGTGATATATCACCACCGTAGAGTTTTGCTGTGACATCTTTACGAAGTGCAGATATATCTTCGCGTGCAATCACCGTATTTCCTAAGGCTGCCTGGATCGTGATCGCAAACTGAGCCTTTGGTATCTCATCTCGTAGTTTTTTTGTAATACGTGTACCAACGCCTCGAGCCTTGTCACGATGGACAATAGTAGAGAATGCATCAACTCGCTCCCCCGCTACCAGAATATCAAGCTTTTCGAGCGTATCAGCTTGGTATCTCAGAAACTCATAGCTCATACTTGCATATCCAGACGTTACTGATTTGAGGTCATCATAGAAATCACCCACTAATTCAGCCATCGGAATTTCATAATGAATCACCGCACGATTCTGATCGAGAAATTGTTGATTCTTCATCATACCTCGATGGTCCTGTGCAAGTTCAATAACATTCCCTATAAATTCCTTTGGTGTTATAAGCTCCACTTTTGCTATTGGCTCTTGAATCTCAATATACATTCATGGTGCTGGAAGCTCCTCAGGATTAGAGATCATTACTGCTGTCGCAACCGTACCAGCATATTTGCTCGTTGAAGGAACTTCAATAATTTCTGGAGAATGACGTGGATAAAACTGCGCTTTATCACCAGGAACCAGAACTCGAAATGTTACCTGAGGACTCGTCATAATTACATCCATAGCATGTTCACGCCAAAGACGTTCCTTTACGATATCAAGATGGAGAAGCCCCAAGAATCCACAACGAAAACCATGACCAAGAGCAGGAGACACTTCCGGCTCAACAACAAGCGATGAATCGTTGAGCATAAGTTTATCGATAGCATCTTTGAGTTTTGGGTATTCATCCGTCTCAACTGGATATACTCCAGCAAAGATAAAAGGAGAAATGCGTTTGAACCCAGCAATTGCTTTTTTATCCTCAGGAGCTCATCGATAAACCGTATCACCTACCTGGGCATCGCGAAGAGTCTTGAGTCCGGTAACAATATAACCAATCTCTCCTTCTCGAAGAATACCGAGAGGATTATACTTTGGTGAAAAACATCCAACTTCAATAGCTTCAATCTTCGCACCTGTGTTGATCATCTCAAGTTTATCACCCTTCTTTATCTCTCCTGAAAAAAGTTTGAGATACGTCACGACTCACTTGTACGTATCATACTGCGAATCAAAGATGAGAGCCTTGACTGTGTCAGATGGCGTGAGCTCACGGCCCTGCTGTCCAAGCATAACGATCTCAGAATTTCGATCGAGTTTACGAGGCTCGGGTACAAGCTCAATAACAGCATCAAGGATAGATGCAACATTCAGCCCTGTCTTTGCTGATACACAGATAATATCATCTCTTCGACATCAGAGTAAGCTCATGACCTCCTGACTCACTCGATCCACATCAGCAGATGGAAGGTCAATCTTATTGAGCACGGGAATAATCGTGAGATCATGCTCCATGGCAAGATACACATTCGAGAGAGTTTGTGCCTCTATCCCCTGTGAAGCATCCACAACAAGAATAGCACCCTCAACCGAAGCAAGCGAACGAGAAACCTCATATTGGAAATCCACATGCCCAGGAGTATCGATGAGATTGAGCTCATAATCCTTATAGTTCATACGAACTGGAGTGAGCTTGATCGTAATGCCACGTTCACGTTCAAGATCCATAGAATCAAGTGTCTGTGATTCAATATCACGTTTTTCAAGTGTTCCAGTGATTTCTAAAAGCCTATCAGCAAGAGTAGATTTTCCATGATCGATATGAGCAATAATACAAAAATTTCGAATGCCTTTCATGAGAATAATAAGAAGATATGTGCAGTATAGAGGAAAAGAGGAAAAAGAGAAGAAATCGATTCCACTAAAAAGAAAAGAGCACACAAAGTGCACCCTTCAAAAGAGAATATATTCAGAGTCGAGTGAATTTTTCATTCCAACCACGAATATAAAGCAATCCATCACGAAAGTCCTGAGGTAACAAGTAAGTACAGTTACCTTTTGGGGTTAAAGTGATAGTAAATTCATCGCACTCAGCAAGAGAAGAAATGGAAATTTCTGTTTTCTTGGCCGATTCTAAACCATTAAATTGGTTCAAGAAGTGTATCAAATCATTCAATCTTAATAATGCCTGGTATTTCATATTATCCTCCAAAATAAAAACAACCAGTTACTCTTATTTTAATGAATAGATATGGATTTGTCAAAATTCTACTTTATACTCGTAAACAACTGGTCTTGGGAGAATCGAAATTTTGGACGAGGCATTTCACCTTGTGCACGATATCCTATAGGAAGAAGGAGTGTTGGAGTGAGATGTTGAGGAAGCGAGAGAATCTCTGCAACCTGACTTGGATCAAATCCCTCCATTGGACAACTATCGATCTCAAGTTCCGCAAGTGCAGCATGTGCAAAACCAAGAGCAATATACGTCTGCTTTGCAGCCCAATTGAGTGCTCCACCATTCTCAAGAGTACTATGAATGAATCCATGAAGCATATCTTCAAATCCTTTGAGTTTTGCTCGAACTTCTGGTGATCCACCACTCATTCCATGAAAATATTCTTCTTGATTGGTTCGAAGATCCGTACGTGCGCAGAGGACAATCAAATGAGAAGAGGTACTGATTTGCAATTGACCCCATGCAGCGCCTTGGATACGATCCTTGATATCTTGATTTTCGATCACATAGAAGTGATACGGTTGAAGTCCAAATGATGTTGGAGTCATACGAATCGCTTCAAGAACTTTGCTGAGATCCTCAGATGATACCTTTTTCGTCGGATCAAAAGATTTTGCAGCGTAACGCCAGTTAAGATTGGAAAGAAAGGACATAAAAAATGATAAATTAATGAAGCTTGAACAGCTTATCTTATTAGTTGAAAAAAGCAACTGATTTTTAAAGAAAAGAAAAACGAGCATAAAGCTCGTCATTCGGGATAGCAAAATTAAGTCAAATCCTCCTTGATATAAGATAGCGAAATGTTGGATCGTTCTTCCTGTAGTACCAGGTGAACGGGACAAATTCAATCATGCAAGCAAAAAGAAAGAATGCAACCTTAACACTTTCCACTACCGGTTCACCCGGGAGTAAGTAGAAAAATAGACTTTCCAATGCCACCAAAAAAATCAGGTTCCAGGGGGATAATATTTTTTTGAACGCCTCACCCGCAGGCGAAAATCGTGCCATACAGACCTCCTAATATTGTTATTTATCCAGCTTGGATTGGATCAATATACGATATTATTCTATTTGTCAATAAAATCTCGTGATTTAAAAAGGTCATCTCTCATCGATACACGAGAAAATCATATTTTCTACGAGCTCCTTATTTCCTCTATAACCTTTGAGGAATTCCTCAATACCTACGACCTTTCTTGCAAAAGATTCATGGCTTGATTCAAATGGAAGTAGCTCGTCAACCATTGCATGATAGCAGAGCATGTAAGTGAGTTCATGGGGACTCGATCAAAAATAATCAGATTCGATAACAAGGGCCAAGGAAATCTCTTTGATAGTTACACACCCCTCTTCCATTGCTTCACGCTTAGCTGTCTCTATAAAATCCATCTCTCATTCCTGTACATGTCCACCCATAATATCCCATCAACGATCAAGATGAGCAACAACGATCTCACCATCTTCGGTAAAAGGCACAACTCATACGCTTGTTACCTTATCCGGTGAAAAGATAGTATCTGGTGGAAGGTATCGAAAATGACAGATTTTCTTTAAATCGCGAACGGGTTGTCTGTCTTTTGTAGGAGTCATATTTCTCTGAAGAAGTTATACTTTTCTCACATCTTATAGATTTTCTTTGAAAATACATTTTCAATATTCACATCCATCATTTCTAGGCAAGACTATATTTTCTGGAACAAATAACTCACTGACACCATTTTTCTTCATCTCGTGGATTCTGATGGCTCATGTATTTTTGGTTCGGAAGATGAAAGAATATTCCATTTTTGATACAAATCCTGCATTTCTTGTACGTCCGGAAAATACCAATCTTTTGATACTGGAGAAACAATAGGATCGCTTTCATTCGTAAAGAACGTAAGAGCATGAAATCAACCTGGTTTTGTATGATTCTGCATCTTTTGAATAATTCATCTCGCTTTACTGAATTCAAGAAAATGGAGCACTCGCATACAGACGAAAGCATCATATATTTCATTAAAGTTATACTCCACAATATCTCATTCAAGAGTAATAATTCCAAGACCCTCAAGAAGTGATTGAGTACGAATATTTGTCACTGATAAGTCCTGTGCGTACACTTGATGCCCCAACTTTGCAAGAGGAATACTATTGCGACCATGACCAGCACCAAGATCAAAAATAGAAGATCCTCTGGGAAGATTTTCTGTGAGCAAAGTAACCACTGGATCCATACCATGTTTTGGATCGAGTATTTCCTGATCACAAGATGGATAATAAGTGTTCATAGAAAGTATTGAGAAAGATGAGAAAAGTATACGACTGAGAAATAGAAATCAAAGCAAAATGAGGAAGATTCTGATCTTCATCAGAATGACATTTTTTGTGTTTTGACTATTTTGGAAAAATCATTTGAAGAAAATAAATATTTGTAGTAAAATCCATGCACCAGCTCAAAACAGAGTTCGGAAATAGAAAGAATTTGTATAAATTTTGCAAATTTTTAAAATCAACTATTTTCCCTATTAAGTCAAATAGCTTGGTAGGGTTTTGGAGAAGATAATGAAAGCGGTATTTTGCGCAATTGCTATGATGGGACAGATGACATCGATAATTTTCTCAATGATGCTACTTGCTGCTATATCGATGCAGTACACATCAAAAGAAAATTTCGAATCATATTTGATGGGGCATGCTATATTTCTATTTGGCATGCTTGCAGTAGGGTATATAAATACAAAGTTCATGATTCTGATGTACAAAATGAATGTATATGATCGTGAAAATCTCATCTATGAAGGAGAGGTTATACGAGAATTTGTAGAGCGCTCCATCAAAAAATGAAACCAAAACCCTTTGAAGACTCAGCACAAAGTGCTGAGTCTTTTCTCTTTCTTACCATACTAATTTCATTTCAGAATCTTCAAATTTTGCACAAAGATAAATTTTTTCATCAGACAATTTCTGTGATATTTTACTTTTCAAAAACCCAATACAATCTTGTTGCAAATCTAGCAGACAGAATATAATGAGATTACTTCATAACGTATCCTATATGTGAGGAGTAAGCGTAGCGTCATTCGTAGCAATGATATCAGGCAACAATGTCATGGTCGTCCTCTTGTATACCATACTGTTTGCTATCCTCGTCATATTCATGGAGCTGCGGCTCAATGTCCTCCATAGACGCCATACGGAAAAGATACGACCAATAGCTACTAGTGGTCTTGGAAAACTTGACAGACAACTCAAGACTTTCATTCGGATTCTCTTCTTTGTTGTTTACGTGATCTCAGTGCTTCTGATTGTGATTATCATATAACAAATCGTATATGAGTGTCATCATGCATGAGAATTATACGCTCGTTACGCGTCACCCCATCATTCTCCTTCATCATTTTGCCAAATGTATATTTTTGCTCATATTGAGCATTACAATACTCGTGGCAATTTTTCATTACAAAGGAAGAATCCCAAATGATTTTATCACATTAGTACTCTTCCCTATCGCTCTTCTACTCATGAATTACGCATTCATGAAGTTCATATTAGCAATAGTAAGTTACTACAATAAAATCGTAATCATTGCACCAGATAAGATTATCATTATCGATAGCACTCTCCTACTTCAGGAAGATATTGAAATCATTGATCTCGCAAAGGTAGTAAAAATTGATGTGGAGTGTCATGGTATTCTCTCGGCGATACTTTGATTCGGGCATTTTGTCATCGAGCAACAACGCAACGATGTTCGTACGATGCATTTTATCTCACGACCATACGAGATACTCAATCTTATCAAAGAAAAAACAAATTACATCGATCAAGCAAAGTGAGAGATGAAGAGTGAAATATACTAAGATATGATGTCAAAAAAATACCCGAGCAGAAACTCGGGTATTTTATGTATAGCTCCTTTCATTTTTCCTGAGCACTCTCCTCCTGATGATCTGATTCATCAGATTGATCAGTAATAGCAAGAACATCTGCTCTGGTGGCAATTACACCTTCCACGACAAATCGACTAAATAACAGTTCGATTACCTTGCCCGTAAAGAAGTCACGGCGACGCCAGAAGACAACAGTAACATTACAGAATTCCACCACCAAGAAACGATGTGTCATATGTACATGCACCATCGGACCATGTTCATCATCAAAATACAATTCTCTGGGGATCCAGAGATCGTGTTCTTCAATGAAGTCCAAAAATGCATGCCATGTATCCACGGAAACCTTCTGCTTTTCCCCCTTGCAGGAGAGAAAAAAAGCAAGTCGCGGATCTTCCGAAACTTTCTCCAGTATACATAATGCAAGTGTATACTCGTAATGATACTTGTAACCACGCCACCCACGAAGAAGCAACGCCCAGAACATCTGTCCAACAGTACATATCATCGCAAAAAGCGACAATACAACTTCTCCGATCGAACGGAGAAACATATCAAAAGCTCTTCGCCCTTGACCATTCGCAACACTCGCCATCATTTTCTCCTCACTATGTAAACTGGGTAGTTGATTGTACGAAATATATATTTTTGTCAAATGAAACCACCCGCTAACTGCGGGTGGTTGCGATGTCCGATATAATCCACGTTTTACCAGCATATCGGTAAAACGTTTTTGTTCCCCGGACAAATTCCTCTTCGATCTTCTTCGGATCGACAAAAGATCCTTTCAGATCGACTTTCCAACCCTTTGCCTTTGCTTGTACTTCGGCAATGAGCATACCAGGAGCGAGAAAGATCGCTCCCAGATAATCTCCAAGATCTTGAAGATGAAATGATGTAACATTACGTTTCGCCATGATAGCGCCCCCTTAAAACACAGAGCAAAATTGCCCGTACATGAGGCTAGCATATATTTTCATAAGATGCAAAAAATGAAGCACTTTTTTGAAAAAGAATGCAAAAAGGATTTCTTTCCCATATATGAACTAGATTATTACAAATAAATTGAGAAATTCAGCAAGCAGAAAAACTATCACTCTTTTGATTTATCGAGAAAACTATACTAGACTATCAATACTTACACTCTCTTTCCGAATTATGCCACGATCACTTCTCCTTGCATCCACTGTATCACTTGGTCTCCTCTCTGGATTTATATTCATCCTTGTTGTTATCTTCTCCATATTCGTCGGTGATATGGGTGGATGACTCATCTGAGCTATCACGACAACGATCGTGATTAATTTCCTTCTCTGGCTCATGAGTCCTTGGTTCTCAGATTGGATGTATCGATTTTTCTACAAGAACCAGTGGACAACGCTCGAAGAAATCGCGGTTGAATCTCCAAAAACAGCAGAAATCATCCGAAAAATCTGTGAAGCTGAGAAGATCAAACTTCCAAAAATCGGTATTATCCCCGACGATAATCCGAATGCATTCACCTATGGATCTGGACCATGGAATGCTCGCATCATCATTACACACGGAATTATTCGATTTCTCTCAGATGAAGAGCGATCATCGGTCGTCGCTCATGAGCTCGGGCATATTGCGAATCGAGATTTTATCATCATGACGATCGCGTCGACTCTTCTCCAGATTCTCTATGAGATCTATTATTACACAAACAAGCAAAAGAAGTGAAATAGTGATAATAGATCAAAACTTGCAATCGTAGGACTCATTGCTCTGATTTTCTATTGGCTCGGAAGCTATATTCTGCTCTATCTCTCTCGTGTACGTGAGTACGCGGCTGATGCATTCAGCGCAAAATACACCGATGCAAATCTCCTCGCAGATGCACTCATCAAGATCGCTATGGGCATCCTCTCGACTCCTGGTGATGCAAGACTGGTTAAATCCACTCGCTATATCGGTGTCGCATGAGATGCAGTATCCAAGCAACTTGGACTCGTCTACAAGAACTGTGAAAAATCAGGATCATTCGAACTCCTCGGGCGATCACTCCTCTTTGATCTCAAGAGTCCTTGGGCATTTCTCGCTGAGCTCTCATCGACTCATCCACTGAGTGGTAAACGTATTGGTGCACTCATGAAACAAACGCTCGCACCAAAATATGATCTCGCAAGTATAGAAGCGAGACTCCAGATCGACACCAATCGTCTCTACCGATGATTTGCACGAGATCTCACACTCGTCATCATTGCTCGTCTTGCACCATGGATTCTCGGACTCATCACGCTCATAGCACTCCTTGCACTCCATATCCCGATCGAGTGAGGATTCCTCTTTGTAGTCACTGGATTCCTCGTGGGAATCGTCGTATCGATGCTGATCAAACTCTGGATGATGTATCCAGCAAACCAAGATGAACCGACCACCATTCTCGAAGCAATGGGAGATATCTACGCTTCACCCGTACGAGGTCGCAAGATCTCACTCGAGGGGCAACTCGTCGGACGATGAATCCCTGGATATATCTTCTCGGAAGATATGCTGATGCAGGATAAGACCGGACTCATCTATGTCGACTACGAAAGTCGATTCGGATGGATCGGCAATCTCTTCTATTCACTTAAAAAAGCAGCAGAAAATATCGGAAAAGATGTACGAACGAGTGGCTGGTTCTTCCGAGATATGAGCTCTCGGATCGTCGCAGACCGCATCACAGGCGAAGGTATCGACCTCAAAGGCGGAGTACGACTCTGGATGTTGATCGGGATTATGTTTATGACCGTAGTGAGTGGTGTGGTAGGAGTGATGGCGAATACTATATACACAGATTATACAACAACAGAACAATCTAAGTTCATAGCAACAAATAAAGAGTCAACCAAAGAGGATCTTATAGCTCATCCAAACTGGAAATTTCGAGATCAATATGATGCTGTGTATGAATTTTCAGATGGAGTTGCAAAAGTAATCAAAGGAAAAGAGGGATGATTTATTAATGAGAAATGAGAAATTATTATCCCGATTGGAAAATATAAAATTCATCGTGATCAAGCAAAATCAGAAAGAATTGTATGAGAGAAGTATTGAAATAAATGCATTCTTTTGGATATTAATGGACAGGAGTTGTCCGAATTTGAATGTATATGATATCCTGAGTTTTCAGAAGATTATAACAGTGTAATCACAAGTAATGGTCCTATACTAATAGATACTGATGGAAAAACTGTTATTAACAGTTGAATGTATGCTTATATAGGAGACTCTCAAGATGGTTTGATCCCAGTAATATTACTAGAGGGTTCAAAAAAACTTGGATTTATAAATACTGAATGAAAACTTATAATACCAGATATCTATGATAATACCTTGAGTGGTGATGAAAAATATTTTCATCAGTCTAAGGCAGTTATAAGTAAAGATGGATTATACGGGCTGATTAATAAAGAAAATGACACTCTTATTCCTTTTGAATATCAAAAAATTAATACTTTTTTTGATTGAATTGCTTTTGCAAAAAAAGATGGAATATGTTGAACACTAAGTGAAGATGGTGTATTTACATCATTCGATTTCACATGTACATCTATTTGAGAAAGTTATCGTGGTCTATCTGCCATTTTTACAAAATCAGATGATGGTGTTGTTGATAAGACTGGAAAATTCATCATAAAAGGAACATATAATAGTATTGATTTTCAAAACGAAAAAATCGTGGCAACAAAAGTTGACAGAACAACCTATAAAAATACAACGGATATTTACAATCTTGATGGAACTCTCATGTATACAACAAAGTATGATGTACTATCTAATTTTCAAAAAAATTATGGATTTTGGAAAATAGTAAATCCAGATAATTCAAAAAAATATGGCTATCTCTATCCAGACTGATATGTAAAATGGATTAAATAACTTTTCCAAGCAAATAACCCTAGCTCATATGAGCTAGGGTTATTATTTTCTACCATATCTTCCTCCTCACATGACAATATGGCGTTTTGCCTGTGCGAGGATAATAATTCTGATGATAAGACTCCCCTATCCAGAATCTCTCAAGATCTCGTATTGTTGTCGCCACTCTGTATCCACGAGATGAGAGATCAGTGATAAGACTCTCGGCAATCGTTCGTTGTTCGCTATTTGTGACAAATATCACTGAGAGATATTGTTTTCCAATATCTGGACCCTGTCCATCTTCTTGAGTAAAATCATGAATCTCAAAGAATACTTTTGCAAGCGTTTCATAGTCGGTAATGGCAGTATCGTACCACACTTCCACCGCTTCTATATGACCAGTATTTCCACTACATACTTCACTATACTTGGGGTACTCCGTCTTGCCACCTGTATAGCCGATCGATGTCGAGAGCACTCACTCGATCTGAGCAAGATAGTACTGCACTCACCAGAAACATCCAGCCGCGAAGACAGCATGACCAATATTCTCCATATCAGCATACGGTCGGAATCGAAGTGAGAGTGAATTCGCACAATGACGAGTATCACGGGGAGTAAATTGCTCACCATGAAATACATGTCCAATATGACCTCCACAACGCTCACATGTTATCTCGGTACGACGACCATCACTATCGAGAGTCTCTCGTACATTTCCGGGGATTCACTCTTCAAAGGATGGCCAGCCACATCCAGAATCAAACTTCGCATCACTCGTAAAAAGTGGTAGATCACACTGACGACAGACAAATACTCACGCACGTTTTTCCGAGAGATATTCCCCTGTTCCAGGATATTCTGTACCTTTATCAATAATAATATCTTTTTCCTCAGGAGTAAGAGGATTGAGTTTGAAAGATGACACAGAAGAATAGAAGAAATACTTGAACCAATAGCTATTATACGGACAGAGATGAAAAATGAATTATCCTCCAATAATAAGAGAAGTCATACTCAGTGATCATGCCACGAGCTTATCATTGAATATCTCAACCTGATCACTCTCTCAGCACAGACCCAATGTGTATAGAAGTGGCAAATAATGTTCTGGTGTTGGAATGGCAAGCTCAAAAGAATGTCCTTGTTCTCTATAGTGTATTAATGGTTCATAATCTTTTTCAAGAATACAACGATTGATTTTTTCCTGAACTTCTCGCGCCCAATTATAACCATAATCATCCTTGTTAAAATTCTGAAAATCAACGAGTCAAAGATTATGAATAATATTCCCACTTCAGACAATGAGTATTCACTCATCTCGAAGAGGACGAAGCTGTTTTGCGACATCAAAATGATATTGTGGTGGCCGTGTGAGATCGAGGCTCATCTGAACAACAGGAATATCCGCATGTGGATAGATATGCCTGAGTACGCTCCAGCTCCCATGATCAAGTCACCATGTATAATCAAGCTCTAATTCAATAGGAGAAAGGATCTCTTTGATCTTATTTGCAAGTTCTGGACTCCCCCTTGCTCCATAACGCACTTGGTAGAGTTCAGGAGGAAATCATCAAAAATCGTGAATCATCCTTGGATTCTCCATGGCAGTAACTGCAATTCCCCGTGTACACCAATGTGCCGATATGCAAAGTATCACTTTTGGTCTGGGTAATTGTTGACCAAGTACTTGAAATGATTCTGTAAATGAATTCTCCTCTATAGCATTCATAGGACTCCCATGACCCAAAAAGAGGACTGGCATTTTCTGTTTATCTCACGGTGAAATTCAAGAGTATGAAAGAATCAATTCATCCATATATCAAAGTATAAAGAAGATACAATCATATTAGACGAGAGAGCAAGAAAGGCAAAAAATAGTATAGCTATGATTTTTTCTGAGAGGAAAGGTAGATTCCCATCTTCATGGGAATGACAAGTAATTGTATGTCATCCTCGCGAAGGTGGGAATCTACCATTCATTCTCTTACCACATGACAAGCATAAACAATATAAAAAAGATATACACACATATCTTTTTTATCGAAAACTCTATCTCTCCGTCTTTGGTTTACCGAATGTTCTCTTTGGTTGATTTCATCGAGAAGGTCTTTGGCTTGGTGCTGATGATGAACTGCTTCTTTTTGGTGACCGTGATTGCGAAGGTCTCTCCGGACGAGTATTTTTTCAAGCATATCCCTCTTCCGAGGTATTTTGATACGATCAAAATTTCTTTTTACTTTGTCCTTTTTTCGGACTTCATTCTCCATAATGACTTGGCTTTGCGTTTCTCTTTTTGGCAGGTTTTGGAGTGGATCGCACATTTGATTCCTCTCCTCATCGTTGTGAAACTTTTGACGAGCCGTGAGGTGTATTTCCAATAGGCTTTGATCCTTTTGGTCCTGATCGTGGTACACCTCGCCTCCCCTGTGGTTGTTTTGGTGCCTTTATAGGGTTATGATCTCGCAGTGGAAATGGATGATTCTCAATGACTGGTATTTTTTTCGCAATGAGCTTCTCAACATCTCGCAAATATTCTTTTTCTTCTGCATCACAGAATGAATATGCAGTTCATTTTGCTCCTGCCCGCCCTGTTCTCCCAATCCGATGAACATAGGTTTCAGCAAGATTCGACATCTCATAGTTGATCACGTACTCAAGCTCATCTACGTCGATTCCACGTGCGGCAATATCAGTTGCAACGAGTATACGAGTTGTCTGCGCCTTAAAATTTGTAAGTGCTCGCTGCCTTGCGTTTTGAGCTTTATTGCCATGAATTGCTTCAGCACTTACATTGTTCTTCAGGAGAATCTCAACAACCTTGTTCGCGGCATGTTTTGTCCGTGTAAATACAAGAGCTGTTTTAATATTGGTATCCTTGAGAATATCAAGAAGGAGTGCGCTTTTATTGCCTTTATCTACAAAATAGACATGTTGCTTGATTATCTCAGCGGTCGAAGATACAGGGGTAACGGCAACCTTCTGAGGATTATGGAGTATCGTGTTGGCAAGCCTCACGATATCTCATGGCATGGTAGCAGAGAAGAAGAGTGATTGTCTTTTTTTCGGAAGTACCGAGAGTATTTTCTTCACATCCTGCACGAAACCCATATCGAGCATTCGATCAGCCTCATCAAGCGTGAATATCTCAACATCAGCAAGATTCACAAATCATTGATTCATAAGATCCAGAAGTCTTCCTGGAGTAGCTACAACAATATCTACACCACTCTTGAGAGCTAATACCTGAGCATGTTGGCTAACACCACCAAAAATAACGCTATATTTAAGACCCGTATGCCTTCCATAAGAACCAAAGCTCTCACCAATCTGAAGAGCAAGCTCCCGTGTTGGAGTAATAATAAGGCTTCGTATTTTTCGTTTCTGCGTGTATGTTTTATTCGCACTCAAAAGTTGGAGGATCGGAATAGCAAATGCAGCAGTTTTTCCGGTTCCAGTTTGAGCACAACCAAGAAGATCATTTCATTGGAGAATGACCGGTATCGATTGTGCCTGTATCGGAGTTGGCGTTGTGTATCCCTCTTCCTCAAGAGCCTTGAGAATAGGATCAATAATATTGAGCGATGAAAAGAGCATGAAAATACAAAAAGTGTAATAAAATGAGAGCTTACAGGTTCTCGCAATTTTTAGAAAAAGTTCTCAACTAAAATAGAGAATTCCAGGATAGGGAGAAAATGAATTTCGTGAAAAGATTTGACTCTAGACAAGCAAACATTTGAATAATTGAGCGTTTCGCTAATCTTCTGAGAAGGAGCCGTAAGGCTTCTTCTTTCTTATTGCGATAATTATACCGAAACTCGCATTCTTTCAAATGAAGATGAAATTTATCTGCTCGGATTCAGTTTAATTTGATCATTCTTTGTTTTGCAAAACTCCAAAATGCCTCTATACCGTTTACATGACTTTTTCATCTCGCAAACTTAACGAAGTGTATGCCTGTGTGGTGCATTGTGTGAATGAAATACTCTATAATGTTCGTATCCATTGAGTATAAGCCCATCATAACTTGTCCAACCATCAGAGTTGACCGTGGATCATTCCAGAACTTTTCCTTGTATAGTATAGGCATTAATGAGTCTCTACTACAATCTGGAACAATACTTACATAGACATTTCAGTTTCTTTTCTGAAGTCCAAACACTGTGGTGTTTTTCCAGCCGCTCATCTTCATTGTTTTTCTCTGACTCGTCTTACACCGAAATAACTCTCATCAACTTCAAATTCTCAGAATTCTTTTCAAAACTTTGATGATTCTTCAATAGATATTCTCACAATTTCTTCTCGAAATATAGCATAGTACCTGTTAATAGTGTTACGAGATATTTCGAGAAGTTCTGATGTTTGAGTAGCAGTAAAGTCTCCTAAAAATAGCTTCAAAATTTCTCGTATTTTCTCAGAGCTGATTTTACTGTATTTGATCATATGGAGCTAGTGTAAGAAGATAATTCTTCTTGTCTAGAGCCTAAATAATTGAAGTGGAATGAGCGGATATATGAGTGATGAGCTAAAAATCCTGAATCAGCATATGACAACTATCCTACATCATCAAAGCTCTCCTGAGGAGCGAGAGTGAGCAGCCCGAAGTCTTGCAAAATCTCTTGGGTTTGGGAGTCAGGTGACAGATATCTTATTAGCAAGGGTAGCAAGACCACTGACAGCAGGCTGCAAAGTAGAGCTGATCTATATGATCTCAAATGCACATTCAGCGCAAGTGTCATCCAAAAATATTCACTAGTGAATATTTTTTCTTTTCTGTGTGGTTCGTTTAGTATTTTATTCTGCAATGTATAAAACCCCCGCCTCTGGTGGGGGAAACACCTAGGTTCTACCGTTCCAACATGTACAAGAAAAAAGGTTATGATAGTATCTCTCAAGCAGAGAGTCCCCAGAAGAAGGGTGCTTACTATCATAACCTTTTTTCATTCTTCACTTATGGCTCATACTTCCTTTGATTGTAGCTACCATATAGTACTTTGCCCAAAGTACCGCAAGAAAATTATATATGGAACTTATAAAACTCAACTCTGAAACATTCTCAATGATCTTCTGAGAGAAATGAAAATAGAAAAACTCGAATGACATCTTATGAAAGATCACATTCATCTTCAGCTCAAGATACCACCAAGTCTCTCAGTAGCAAAAGTCATAGGTACTCTTAAATGAAAATCTGCCATACGACTCCATAATAGATATGCACCAAGAAGAACAGCTCTTGGACACAAACACTTTTGGTCACGATGATACTTCGTACGAACAACAGGACTCGATATTGAAATGATCAACAACTACATCTGTAACCAAGAGAAAGAAGATATAATTGAGGATGGTAATCAACTTGATCTTCACTTCTAGTCTCACGCTATCCTAAGTCTCACTATACTTCCCATTCAAGACCCTTCTAGGGTCTCTCTGCTAAAACCCCCTGTTCTACAGGGGGATATTTATTTTGCTCCTGGATATACTATTGTGCAATCCTTTTTCTATGCCAAAAAATCAAGAATCCACCCAAAACTTTGAAGCTCAGCTCTTCAAGGCCGCTGATAAGCTCCGCAAAAATATCGATGCTGCTGAGTACAAAAATGTCGCTCTCGGGCTCATCTTTCTCAAGTATATCTCTGAGAGTTTTCAGGAGCTCTATGATGAGCTTGAGCAGGATGAATACGGAGATCCAGAGGATCGTGACGAATACCTTGCAAAAAATATCTTCTTCGTCCCCGAGCAGGCTCGCTGGAAAAATCTCCAAGCAAAAGCAAAGCTTCCGACTATCGGAATCGAGCTCGACAATGCTATGGAAGCCATAGAAAAAGAAAATCTAGAACTCAGAAATGTCCTCCCGAAAGTCTTCGGAAAACAAAATCTCGATAAAACCTCACTCGGTGAGCTCATCGACCTCATATCCAATACCGAGCTCAAAACCGCAAGCCATAACTCAAAAGATCTCTTCGGTCGAGTCTATGAATACTTCCTCGGGGAATTTGCGAATGCAGAAGGGAAAAAATGAGGACAATTCTACACTCCGAAATCCATCGTGAAACTCATGGTCGAGATGATCGAGCCCTACAAAGGACGTGTCTATGACCCAGCGTGTGGAAGCGGTGGTATGTTCGTGATGAGTGAAAAGTTCGTCGAAGAACACCAAGGGAATATCAAAGATATCACTATCTATGGGCAAGAGAGCAATCAAACGATATGGAAGCTCTCAAAAATGAATCTTGCGATTCGAAATATCAATTCCCAATTTGTCGCATGGAATACTGAAGGGTCATTTCTTCGTGATGCCCATCCAGACCTGAAGGCTGATTTTGTTATTGCGAACCCACCATTTAACCAATCCGACTGGGGAGTGGATGTTCTCGCAGATGATGCTCGATGGAAATACGGAGTACCACCGTCTGGGAATGCGAATTTCGGATGGATACAACATATGCTCTACCATACTGCTCCAGGCGGTATCGTCGCAACTGTCCTCGCGAATGGATCACTCTCATCCAATACAAGTGGAGAAGGTGATATTCGTAAGAGACTTATTGAAGCTGATCTTGTCGAGTGTATCGTTGCTCTCCCGAAACAACTTTTTTACAACACCGGTATCCCAGCATGTATCTGGTTTCTTCGTCGTGAACGCACAGAGAGAAGAGGTGAAGTTCTCTTTATCGATGCGTCAGAGATGGGATATATGAAAGACCGAGTACACCGCGACCTATCAGAAGATGATATAGAAAAAATTGCTACCACATACCATAACTGGAGAAAGGGTGGAAATTATGAAAATGTAAAATGATATTGTCACTCTGCGAGTAAGACTGATCTCGAAAAACATGGCTATGTCCTCACTCCTGGACGATATGTAGGTATAACCGATGTAGTCGATGACGGGATCCCATTTGAGGACAAGATGCGAGATCTCACAGCGAAGCTCTCTGAACAGATGAAGCAAGAGAAACTTCTTGATGAAGAAATCAAGAAGCAACTTGCAAAGATAGGATTTGAGATTTAGTTATATTTCATTTCACAAATTTAATTAAAATAATATTTAGTTTGATTAAGTTTGCATAAATTAAACTAAAGTATATAGTAGTTATACTTAAAGTATCGAAATATAACTAACATGCGCTTTATGATTGGAAAATACATTCAACAACCGTCAGGATATACTGCTTTTATTCCAAATCCATTTCCACCAGATGGAATTTTTGAATTTTCTACAAAAATATATCAAAAACTCTCTGAAGCGGAACGGCTCCTCGGAAAACTCGATGGACTCTCAAGTCGTCTTCCAGATCTCGATTTTTTTCTTTCGATGTACATACTCAAAGATGCCACTTATTCATCTCAGATAGAGTGAACTCGTGCAACGATGATGGATGCTATCGAACTTTCAGCAGGGATTAATGAGAAAAATACAGATGCTGATGATATTCTTCACTATATCGAAGCATTGAACTATTCTATAAACAGACTCTCTGAGTTTCCTTTTTCTCTTCGTTTTATCAGAGAGATTCATGAAAAACTCATGATGGGTGCTCGCTCTTCTCACTTCGCAGATCCAGGGAATTTTCGAAAGTCACAAAACTGGATCGGTGGAACTACTCCAGAAAATGCCCTCTTTGTACCTCCGCCAGTAGAAGTACTTCACACTGCACTCGATGATATTGAAAGATTTATCCATAGTACTGAGTGTATACCTCTCTTACAAGTAGGACTTCTGCATGCTCAGTTTGAGACAATCCATCCATTTCTCGATGGAAATGGTCGTACTGGTCGCATCCTCATAACCCTCTTTCTCTATTCTCGTACGATGCTCGAGAAACCAGTACTTTTCCTCTCTTCTTATTTCAAAAAATATCAACAAGTCTACTACGATAGACTCAACGGATACCATAATGGAAAAGTAGAAGAATGGATAGATTTTTTCCTCGATGGTATCATAGAGATCGCACGAGAATCCATAGAGACATCAAAACAAATCGATACCCTCCGGGATGAAGATATGCAAAAGATTCAATCTCTTGGAAAGAGGGAGGCAGGAAGTGGAGTAAAACTCCTTAATTTCCTCTTCAGTGAACCACTCGTAACGACCAATACTGTATCAAAGGCACTTTGATTCTCATGGCCTGGATCACAGAAAGCGATTGATAGATTTATCAACCTCAATATTCTCAGTGCCTACGATGAGACGGAGAAATATGGTAAAAGGTATATCTACAGACGATATATAGATATTTTTAATAATTAAAAGAAGATGAAAAGAAGTGATGAAAAACGCATTCTTAAAATTCTCCGTATTATCCTGAATATAGTGTGGTGGATTATTAAATACATTGTTCTATGAATTTACTTCTCAACAAAGTGGATATGGGGTAGGTGAACGGGGCTCATGAGACAAAAGAAGAGAATATTGTGAATAGCTGTACGAACGCTATCAGTAATTCCGATATATATTATGCTCTGTATATGAATCTTCATCTATATACATCGGGAAACATTCAAAGAATGATGAATCAAAGTTGCATGGTGTATCATGACCAAAGGGAAATGCGTCACTCGAGAGATACGGCAAGATCTACGCCATGATATACTTCAAGATCTCTCATGATCACTCCTCAATAATACGTGATTGACACAATAACTATGACTATTCACAACACAACGCATATACCCGAATGATGGAGAGAAACGACCTTGGGAGAAATTGTCACTATTTGACGTTGATCTTCTCCAAGACCAATACAAGATTATTTATCAGACTTTGGTATACCATGGGTTAAGATTTCAGATGCTACAGCCTCTCAAAATAGATTCATTGAATGAACAAAAGAATATATAAAAGAAGAAGGGCGCAGTACTTCTGTTCAACCAGGTAATCTACTAGTCTCCAATAGTGCAACTCCTTGAATTCCGAAATTTATGAGAATTCATGCTTGCGTACATGACTGATGGTTAGTATTCAGCAACTACAAAGAATTAAATAATGATGGGTCTAAACCAGTTACGGGTTATATTGACGAAGTAACTTTAGCACTTCCTTATAAATATCTTTTCATTGAATACGACAATTATATCTGAATTCAGATTCTTTCAAAAAATAGTAGAAGTAGACTTTCTTGATTCCATTGAATTGAGAGAGTCTTCTTTTGGTATAACTCCAAAATGACTCTATTCAATTAATGTGTTGAGTTCATCTTGCAAATTCATTTGCTCCGTGATGAACACGGTAGTGTTTCTCATATCCAATATCTACAAGCCCATCATAAGCTCACCATCCATCACTGTTAATCTCAGACTCTTCTATACGAAGTTTTCATCGAATGATTGGCACGAGAGTCCTTGCTTTTACATCAGGAACTATCTCAGTATATACTTTTCAGTTTCTTTTGAGTAAACCAAAGACTATTGTCTTCATACCAGCTCACCTTCCTCTCTTTCATCGGACTCTTGTTGGTCAGAAGTAACTCTCATCTATCTCAACATTTCCAGTCCATATTTCATTCTTTTCTCTCTCACAGAGAAAGGCTATCGCCTTTCTGATATATCTATACCAATCCTGTGTTGTTTTTGGATTGAGACCTGTTAATACCGCTGTTTTATCTGAAGTAAAATCCAGAGAAAAATATTTCACAATTTCTCTTATTTTTGCATCTCAAATTCGTGATTTTTTCCTATAGGTAGTTTTACTGATCATAGAGCCAAGTTTATGGGATAATTTATCCTGTCAACTGGTTTAGACCCTAATGATTATTTATACTACTTCTTCTTGGATTATCGGAGACATCTTGAACATTCCGCATCCTGAACTGTGTTCAAAAATCTTACAACAGATATTGTCAGGCATGTACCAATCCTCCTCCCACCCCTCCCCGAACAACGAGCTATCGCCGATATACTCTCATCACTCGATGCGAAGATCGAGCTTCTCCGAGATCAGAACGAGATACTAGAGAAGACGGCACAGACCATATTCCAAGAGTGGTTTATGGATAATGAAACTTACCCAAGACAACGTTTATGAGATTTAATGATCGTAAAAAGATGATGATCTCCGAGACCAATTCAAGATTATCTTCAAGAAAATGGATTAAGATGGTTAAAAATATCTGATGCCTCAGCAACTCAGTGACCGTATATCTTCGAAATTAAAGAGTGCATAAAAGAAGAATGATTGAGAAAAACTATTCATTTAGATGCCTGATCACTTGTACTTTCAAATAGTGCAACTCCATGAATTCCAAAGATTCTTGCAGTTGATTCGTGTATACATGATGGATGGCTCTATTTTCCAAAATCAAATTTCTCAAATGAATTCCTATTTTTATTATTCCAGACAATCAGACCTTTGCTCATTCAACAATGAAGTGGTAGTGTATTTACAAACTTGAAGACAGATATTCTAAAAGATTTTGAGGCACCATTACCAGATGATGATATATTAAAGGCATTTGATAATGTTGTAAAACCAATATTTTCTAAGATATATAACAACTCGCTCCAAATCCAATCTCTCTCAAAAACTCGCGATACACTTCTGCCGAAGTTGATGAGCGGGGAGGTGAGGGTCGCTTAATTATTTTTTAACTAACTTTTAATTTATGTTTGAACAAGAAATTAAAAAACTGCAGGAAGTTTTAAAATATTCAAGGTTGTGTAATAATAGTGAACTCTATTGGTTAGAATTTAAAACCAAATTTAAAGATGAAGAATCTATGCTTGAGCTGTTAGGGAAAAATATTTCCGGAATAGCAAATTCATGTACCTATAATAACTATAAAATCCACTGTAAAAGTGGATTTTTAAAGACAAATGGTGGAGATGACGGGAACTGCCCCCGTGTCCTCTGAGGCTCATTGTATACCGGTACGCTTATAGAATATTTGGATTACTCCTATTTCACGAGAAATACTCAAAAAGAAATATGAGACCTTTGTGAATACGAATACCTATCACAAAGAGTGAAAGACTTGAGTATTCGGTAACTCGAAGATACAACTCATCCCACGAGCACGGTAGAATGTGAGGTTGTGAGCAGACCATCTGGCACTCATCCACAATGTGGAGGCTCTACTAGTAATGTATGTGTATTACAGAACTAGGCAAAAGCTGGCGCGAACGCTACCTTTGACTTGAAGGCTGAAAGCCCAGCGAAACTACGTTTTGCAGTTGTTTTTGTCGGTGTTGATCACAGAAGTCGCCGACACCTCCTGAAGCGAGTAGACAACAAGACTATCTCAAAGTAGAATTCTTATCATCCCCATGGAACCAACTGCACACCCAGTATAATGAGAATGCCTTGGTGAGCAAGAATTATTATGACAATTTAGCCTTCAGGATCAATATTTGATCCGCGCATACCAATACCACCTCACCTGCCAATAGGATGTTCTTCAACGAGTGCACCCAAAGCCTCGAAATAATTATCATTCGCTTCTCAACAACTCTTGCAAATACTCCAATTTGGTTGATGTGGCTTTCAACATGTTGAACAAGCATGAGAGGCTATCAAATCCACTACAGCTCTTCGAATAGCATGAGAGTATTGATTCAATCCGGCAAGACTTACCTCAGAATAATCAGGCAATTCTCTATACAACTTAAGTGCAGCACGTTCGATTTCACCACGAGCACGAAATTCAGAAACATTCATGCTCATATAAACAATAGTTTAAAAAAATATCAGTGATAGTAATCACGTAAAACTTATTGTCAAAATAGAAAATATCGCATTAAATATTACATAACACTAAATAAAATTATTATTACTTGACATTATATATATAAATGATTAATATACGTTTGTTATCTATTTTCTATTGGTATGAAAATTAACACAATTCTTGGCATCGCTGCCACAATTTTTGCTACGACTCTTGTTACAACTACGCTCACGGCTCAAGCATATGATGTTAACGCATACAATATGGGAGCAAAATCAGATACAGACAATATGGTTCCTTATGCGAGTGAAATGAGATTTGCTCCATACTACTGGAACTACAGCACTTCGGACAACCGCAGAACTGAAGTTACAAACTACCGTCGTATGGTCCCTGTAGTGGCTGGCGGACGCACTATTACAAATGTAGAGGTAGATGACAGCTTCAACGGTCAATATATCTATACAAGCTGGCGCTACTACCAGGAACGAACTGGTCAAACAAGCTATCCAGCAAATGCGATTTGGGTAAATACACCGAACGGTTATGGATTTTATGTTTCAACAACAAATTCATATTCTCCGACTACCACTCAATCGATTGTTATATATATTGTATCAAGCGACAAACAAACCTATGATCCAAATGGAAAAATGGTTGTAAATCTCTCCGATCGCAACAATAGTAACAACTATAGTTACAATAATAACTCTTGGAACAACAATCTTAATGATTACTACCAAAGTTATAATAACTATAATCGTTGCCGAACGGTAACAGCTCAGGATGAATGGAAACAGACAAGTCTCAATGTATGGACTCGCGTTCCAGGGGTAACTACCACAAAATGTGACGATAATTCCAATTCAAATAATTGGAACTGGTACAATAATAGTTATAATAATTCCTCATCATGGAATTCATACAACTATTCAACACCTACATGGAGTATTCCAAGTAATTATAACAGTTATTACAACTATAATAACTACAACAATGGATACTACTATCCAACTACTATCGAACGTCCAAGCGAACCAACTCTTCGTATCAACTACAATACGGACAATCGGGCTGGCAAACTCGTATGGAATAATCCAGGATCTGTTCAAGCAGACGAATGGAAAATATTCGAGAATGGTATCCAGATTGCAGCATCTCGCATCAGCGGATCTAATCAATCTGGAGAATATAATCTCAGCGAAACACGCATCGGTAGCGAATATCGTGTAGAACTCTGTAAAAATGATTTCTGTACAACTTCTAAAGCGGTTGTATCATCTGGTCGTTATTAAAAATAAAAAATTCCCAAATGGGAATTTTTTATTTGGGAGAATACAAATCCCTCTCTTGAGGAGTGGAAAAGTCGGGGTGGAGTAACCGAAGAAATGCAGTGTAGCAGAAAGGATGACAAATATTTAATGATTCTGTCTCAAGAGAACAGAGGGTTACTTTTTCATAATGACGCAGTATACAAAAAAGAAGATCCTGAAACAAGTTCAGGATAACAAAATGATCAGTACCAAAAAGTATACCATTCACTATCCACCAATATTCTGAGAAAGATTCATAATAGGCTGCAGTACCGAGAGAGCAACACCGCCAACAACAACCGCCATGAATACAAGAATAATTGGCTCAATGATCTTCGAAATGCCAGCAATTTGGAGATCTACCTCTTCATCGTAGAAAGTAGCGATTTTTACCACCACCTTTTCAAGCTCTGCCGTCTCCTCTCCAACCTGTATCATGGAAGCAAGCATATCAGGAATCATCGGATCATCAGCGACACTGTCAGCAAGCTTGATACCACGCTTGACATCCTCAGCCATGAGGAGAATTCTTTGCTTGTAACGTTCATTACCAACTGCAAAAGCCGAGATTTTAAGTGACTCAACCACCGTAACACCTGATCCGAGAAGATTGGAGAAAAGACGACAAAATTTTGAGAGAGCAACTTTTCGAATAATTTTTCCAAAGCCCAGTGGAATCTCAAGCATGATACTATCGAGAATGTATGCACCATTTCGAGTATTGTGATAAATTTTGAGCATAGCAATACCAATAATAACCGAGAGAATCATTGCGATCCAGTACGACTGAAAAAAATGTGAAATATTGATCAGAGTCTGAGTTGATGATGGAAGAGCTTGCCCCTCAAAAAGAGTCATGAGTTTTGGAATAACCACTGTCATGAGCACACCTACTGCAAGAAACATAACAGCAATGATCGTCATGGGATAAGTAAGTGCTCATTTCACCTTGCGAGTAATAGACGCCACCTTTTCTACTTGATCAGCAAGCTGCAAAAGGGCGCTATTGAGACGACCAGTCTTTTCGCCAGATTCAATGAGCGCGAGCTCTGTCTCGCCAAAGGTGTGTGGATAGAGCTCAAGAGCAGCAGAAAATGGAAGCCCTTGGCGAATCGATCCAAGAACCGATGCAATGAGCATCTTTGCTTTTTTGCTTTTCTCTTGCTTTTCAAGAATAGAAAGAGATCGCATAAGCGGAATACCCGCATTCACCATAGTTGCAAGGAGGCGGTAGAATGCAACCTTCTGAGAAACATTCAGAAGTGAATTCCGAGGAAGCATTGCTTTAAGCACATCGATAAAATCATGTTCTCGTGGAGCCTGCGTATCACCACTTTTATCTCGATCGATAATAATGAGTCCGTCATCGAGAGGTGTCTCAGATGTATTTGAAATATTTGGCATAAAAATAGAAATTAGTTTCCTTCTTTCGCAGCAGCATACACTTCTTCAAGCGAGGTATGTCAGAGAAGTGCTTTGATGATACCATCTTGTTCGAGTGAGATCATACCATCATCGATAGCGCGTTCATTAATCATCGTTGCACTTGCACCCGAGAGAATCAACTCTTTAATAGGAAGTGTGATTTCAAGAATCTCATATATACCAACTCGCCCAAGATATCCAGTATGGTTACACTGATCACATCATGCAGCCTCGTAGAATTCAGAACGAGCGAGTATTTCTGGAGAAACACGATCGATAAGCTCTTGTTTATCCGTTCGAGCAATAGCTCTCTTAAGGGAAGCTTGCATCGTTTGTGGTAATGTATCAGCTTTGATAGGCTTTCGACAGTTCTTACAGAGCCGACGAACCAGTCTTTGAGCAATAATTGCATTGATAGCAGCAGGAAGAAGAAATGGCTGTATTCCCATGTTCAGAATACGAGTCAATGTCTCAGCAGCAGAATTCGTATGGATCGTTGAGAGTACCAGATGACCCGTAAGAGCTGCCTCAATAGCAATATTGATCGTCTCATGATCACGAATCTCACCTACCATGATAATATCAGGGTCCTGACGAAGCGCAGTACGAAGAGCACCAGCGAATGTATATCAGATGTCTGGAAAAATTTGTGATTGATTTACTCCATCGATCACATTTTCAACTGGATCTTCGATCGTCATGATATTTACATCTTCATGATTGAGTGATGTGAGACAAGAATAAAGTGTGGTCGACTTACCAGATCAAGTTGGTCATGAGGTAAGAATAATTCCATTTGGAAGCCCGATCGCCTTTTGAAGCAATCTACCATTCTTTCCTTCGATTCCAAGATCTGAGATACTTGGAATTTTTTTGCTCTTATCTACGATACGCATTACAATCTTCTCACCATGCACGGTTGGAAGAGTCGAAACACGAAGATCAAGCGATTTATCCGGAAGAGTAATAGAAATACGTCCATCCTGTGGCATGCGTGATTCATCAATCTTGAGATTTGCAAGAATTTTATAACGTGCGACAATCTGAGAATGGAGAAACTGTTGGTATTCGATCGCTTCATAGAGAACTCCATCAATGCGATAACGAATACGAACAAATCCAGAAAGTGGCTCAACATGAATATCTGAAGCTTTCATAACCGCCGCAGCATTGATAACAAGGTTACAAATAATTTGCGTATTCTCTCATTTGTATATTTCAGCAGAGAGTTCTTTGAGGAGTGGATGAGAAAGCATAGAACAAAAAGATGGAAGAAATATGCAAATGAATTTTACTGAAAAGAATCGATAGTAGATTCAATCCGAAGCGAAAGAGAATTAAGAGATCGGGATGCTTCAGAAATTCGAATATCAAGAGATGTTTCTGCAAGACCGGATGGGGCAATAGAAATACTCTGAATTTGTCCATCAATTGAAGTAAGTTCTCGTTCAAATGCACTCAAAGAAGCGAGCCTTGGACCATCCTCTTTATTCTTCTTCATCGCGTCTGTAATTCTTGTATGAATATCGTGCGATCGCTCTTTCAATCGAGAGAGAAAATCACCATATTGAGCAGCACTTGGAGATCGAAGATAGAGCGAAAGTTGAAGTGTAGCGGTAATCTCACTATCGTCATCTACTCGAGGAATTTCACTTGGTACAAATCACGTAATACGAACAAGTGGGCTTGAGAGAATTGCTTTAGGTTCAAGAGAAGATGATCAAGTAGAAGAACTAATACTCGGGAGAACTCCTGCAGTATTGATAAATTGTACAAATTCATATACATCTTTACTGAGACCTCGAATTTCAAGATTTACCGGAAGGGTAATAACATTTTTAATACCACCGGTTGCACTCACTATCTGCATACCATCAAAGCCAATATTCGAAGTCGATTGAAGATGATGTTTTGAGAGCCAATTCACTTCAATAAGACGAACATAGTCCGTGAGAGTAAGTTCCCCAGCCCCTAATGAAGTAGGTGAAATAATTGGAATAATCGATGTAATAAGTTCCTCTCGACGAGATATTTCAGAGAGAATATCATTTGATTCATATCGCTTTATTTCATCTAAAATCCATGTTGCATAAGGCGATGTGATACCTGTTGGCTTAACAATAGTAGATGTAAAACGAGATCGATCACTCGAATCAAGATGCGCAAGAGATGCAAACGTATTGATATCATCTCTCGTCGGACCATCGTTAGTCAATTTATCCAATCGATCCTTGAGATCATTTGCTGATTGTATTTCGAGAGCGAGAGCACTTCGTTTTGGAATTATGTAACTATAGAGAACTCCTGAGAGAAGAACGATGACTAAAAATGAAATAATAATCGTTTGTGCCTGTGCTTTTTTGGGGGATATTTCTTTCATATTCAAATAAATTAAGGCATGAGAAGTGGAAGTGCTTGCAATTCAAGATCAAGGTGAGACTGAGTTCCACCCTCCTTGAGTAACTCAAAAGAAACATTTTTTGGAGGATTTTTCAATCGAAACAGAGATACAGGAGATTCAATAGAGTCAATGAAATCGAGTGCAGCAACACGTGAGTTCATAAAAGAATTATCAGTCGTCAGCTTATAGGGAGAGGAAATATCACACGATCATTTTAATTGCCCATCATCAGAAAGACTTACAATTTTACAACTATACTTCATACGCTGCGATTCGCTCTTCCCAAGATTTTCAACGCTTTGTGATTTGTTCTTCACAAGATCTTCAAATGCTTTGATCATATCGAATACATTGTATCGATTTTGTGTATTTGATTTGATAAACACAACTTCTGGATTTTTATCAAAAAATTCTACCAATCAACGCCTATAAGCAAAGGTTGAGATCTGAGAATCATATTGTGTAAGAAGTGCTTGAGTATCTCATCGATATTTTTCCTGAAGTCATACAACACTCAGATTACCTGCGTTGGATTCCCCATGAACACCAAGAGCCATATAATTTGCAAGACTGGACGGTATGAAACTTGGAGTTACCGAACTCGAACGAACAAACACATCAAATGCAAGGAGTGCTATAATTACAACAGCGAGGCTTGCAAAGACATGTGAAATAGTGGCAATGAGAGCCATGCGACTCGTATGTTTTTTAGGCAGTGCACCAGAACCATGTGAGAGTTCTTGAGAGAGCTCGGAAAATGGGTTCTTATCATCCAAAACAGCACCCGCGCCAGAGGATGGTGGATTTTGATTTGGGATAGTAGTATTCTCCATAAGATAAGAATAGATAGAAATTAAATCAATACCATACTATCACACAAAATAAAAAAATACCGTAATTTTCTATTGCGGTATTTCTATTTTCTGTTTTGATAATTTTTTTTCTCGATAAAGATCAAGAAAAGATCGAGAAGAAACATGATGAATCTTGAGTCAAGTTGGAAGAGCATCAGCAAGACGAGCCCCCCATGAAGTCGTCACCAACCGATCATCAAATATAATAATTACACCCGTATCTTGAGGAGATCTGATGAGTCGCCCTATTCCCTGTCGAAGTTTGAGAATCATTTCCGGAATAGCATATTCAGCAAATGGGTCGCTATATTCAGCAGACCGAGCTATATAGATAGGATCTGTGGGGACGAGAAATGGAAGCTTGAATATCGAGAGAAGAGAAAGCCCATCTCATGAGATATCAATTCCTTCCCAGAAAGCATCTGTACCAAAAAGAGCACTCCCATGAGCATTATTTCGGAAAGATTCAAGAATTTTTTTTCGCGAACCATTTCACTGAGAATAAAGCTCGATTCCACTTGCCTTGAGGCGCTGTTTCACGGCTTGACTCGCCTCTCGAACCTGATCGTACGAAGTGAAAAGACCGAGCGTTCGGCCATGATTGATCTCGATTGCTTCACCAAGTATCTCATAAGCCCTTTCGCGTGCTATGACCGACTTGATATTCGATATGTCAGATGGGATCAGCACCACCGCCTGACGGCTGTAATCAAAAATTTCACTATATTGAAGTTGACGTACTCACACCATACCAAGACGATTGCAGATGTAATCAAAATTTCCATTGATAGCAAGTGTTGCTGAAACACCAATAACAACACCAACATCTTGAATATAGGATTGAAGATGTTCGGAGATACGAATCGGTGCATAGGATAATAACACTTGATCTCTGCGTTGATTGATCGATCTCACTACACCTGGACTCGCATTAAAATACATCTGAAGAAATGTGATACCATCATGGAATGTTCGCTGAATCATTTGGGTAAATCGGAGAGATTTCCCCTCAAGAAGTGTGTCAATCGCCTGTACATGGCTTGAGAGTGATGAGAGGAGAAATGATTTTTGGCGGAAAGTATCATCTGAGAGGATATTCGCATCAACATAGACCTCGTAGGTTTTTCCCCTCCCATATCCCCCACCTTGATCGCGACCAAGCGAATTACTGATTTTTTCATGATCAAGTAGGAGCGATACGAGCATTTCCATCTCGAGAAGCGTACTCTCACTATGTCGAACAAAATCATCAAATACTTCTCGTCCAAGTTTGACCTCGAAATCACTACGTCTCGATGCAAAACGGTCACATAATTTCTTGATAGATTCAATATCGAATCGAGCAGTCATCACACTCGTGATCGAGGACTCAAGAGCATGAGTCTCATCAACAATAAGCGCTCCAACATGTGGCATAATACGATTCATAATATCCGACTCGATCTCCGTTGCGAGGAGAGAATGGTTGATCACGATAATATGAGCTTGTGCAGCTCTCTCACGAGCACATACAATCGGCTCGAGATCAAAATAAGGATTAGATTGAGAGAGTGTTTGTGGATGCGATGCATTGAGAGTTGAGAGGAGTGTCATATCACTCGCATACCAATTCATAGCATCAATATCACCGATGGGATCATCATGAATTATTCGAAGCATACGCATCATGAGTATGGCATCTCGAAGAGAATAATGAGATTCTTCGAGTGCGTCGATCACCCCAACAAGCGATACATAGTTCGATCGCCCTTTGAGAAGGGTATATGAGAGATCAATATCTGCACCTTTTGCTATAGTTGCGAGTCGAGGAAGATCTTTTTCAAAGAGTTGATCTTGGAGTGCTTTTGTACGAGTAGATATAGCTATATGACCCTTGGTAGTGTTCGTATAAGCAATAGATGGGAGGAGATAACCGAAAGTTTTTCCAATACCTGTTGGTGCCTCAATCAAGATCGATGTTTTACTTTCAAGGCAAGAGAGTATCTCTTGTTGCATTTCTCTCTGTGTTGGTCGTGGCTCCATACCACTCTTTTCATCAAATATTTTGGTCAAATGCTGAAATACATGCTGTGCACTTTCGTCACTTCTCGCATCTTCGTTTTCTTGCTCAATAATAGATGCTTCAAAATCAGAAATTGGAAGTACTTTTTCTCTCGCTGCCAAGATAGATTCTCGAATATTATCATAACTTGCAAGCTCGAGAGAGCGAGCATTTTCAAAAAACTGTCGAAATGGATGCCTAGTATCAAGACGGGAGAGTATATAACTATACCATGTCCAGAGAGTTGTTGGTACTCATTCAATTTCTCATTCAAATTTTGCGAGCAAATCAAGGCTCGCAGCAGCATCACTCCAAGCACGATGTGCATCGGTATGAGTGATCTCATAATATTCCGAGAGTGTTGTGAGTGAAAGTGATGCAAGATGTGGTGGTGCGAGAACCTGAGCTAAAGTGAAAGTATCGAGCTCCGTAGTGTTAGCAAGAATTGCAATCGTCTCATCTCCATCGGAAGATCTTCTCAATCCATTAGACGCAAGAAATTCGGTATCAAAACGAATATTATGGCCAACAATACAGGCCCCATCAATACGATCAGCAACATCATTGATAATCTCTTGAATATCAGGAGCATCATCCACCTCTGCCTGAGTAATTCCTGTGATATCAATAATTTCTTGAGTGAGTGGTTGCTCTGCATGGACAACTGTTGTATAGATCTCGCGCTCAGCTCACGGGATGGGAGTAACAATACCAATCTCGATAATCTCATGATTACGATGATCGAGACCTGTTGTTTCAAGATCCAGACCTACATAGCGAATCTGCTGTAATGATGCCATATTTTTTGGCTACTATAAGGAGGAGCTGGGAGAATGCAAAACAAAGAGTATTGAAAGGATAGAATCGTCTGTATTTTGCATAATTCCCCTCTTGAGTTTTGGTGAAAGCCGGGTTGGATATCTTGAAATCAAGAGATAATAAAATCCTCGTCATTTCGAACAAGGTGAGAGATCCCTTATACAAGATATTCTCACTGAACTTGACGTACAAGAGATCTCTCGTTCTATTCGAGATGACACCAAGACAGGAAAAAAGTAGATCCTCATCTTCATGGGAATGACAGATAATTTTATGTCATCCTCGCGGAGGCGGGGATCTCATGATAGATGGCAGATCTCAAATTACAACATAAACACATACGATCCCTACGCCGCTTTTTGATATCACTGAAGCTCTTTGAATCGAATAATCAGAGGATTCGACTGAATATAGGGACGAATGTCGCGATAATCTTTACCGTATTTATCTGCGATATTTTCTATACTAGTTGGAACTTGATCCCAATAATCAAGTGGCTTTGCCGTTAACAACCCACCATCAACTTGTTGTGTTGGTATACCATGAGAATTGAGTGGTGAATCTTTGAAAACAATATTCTCAATCCACATAAGATCTGGATTATCAGCTGCATGTGCAAAGGTAATCTCTATAGGTTTTCCATTCCAATACGTCTTACCAATGATGGTTTCAACACGCTTCAAATGTTCATGAGTCATATCTGGTCACTTACGAAATCATCAGCGAAAATTCATATCAAATTTTGGATCGATAGGGATCGAGCTCATTTTTTGTTTCACATCTCCAATCGAAAGTCACTTATCTAAATCCCCAAATGAATCTGCGTTTTGATACAACTTTGTTGATTGAAACTCATGTTTATATCGTTTTCTAAGATTCTCCATTCAAGACTTATCTACATTTGTAACTCACATTTGTGCTTTCCATATTTTAAGTAAATTTGTATTATTACTATAATCCTTAGGAATATCATCAAACATTTTACTTAACTGCGAATCAACGACCGTCCCTTTTTCATATGATAAACCAAATTCACCCTGTCCTTTAGAAATAATATAGCTACCATCACCCTGAAGCAATACTCATTGAGAACAATGCCAATTTCCTCAACTTTGCGAAAAGTAAAACCATCGTGGTTCATATACTCAATTTACTTTTGTATATCAAAGAATTGTTTTACGGGCTCAAAATGCACTCGATACAAAAAATTCTCTTCATTCAATCACTATTTTATATTTTGGTTCCAAGCCAGGAGTATTACGAAAGATCTTCTCTGCATCTCTTGAGAGCTCACCACGAGGAAAACTCGCGGGATCGATTTCTGTCATTCGAGCTTTTCATATGTTCACTTCCTTATTTTTTTCTGGTGCTTGCTGATTATTTTGATTTTGCTCGTTTTTTTGTTTCCCACTCTGTTCTTGTTTCTGATCTAATGATTTTTTCTCTCAATTTTTTATCAATTTTTCAGCCTCGACCGATGGTACATATCCTTCCATCGATATATCTTTGGGTCTAAACCAGTTACGGGTTATATTGACGAAGTAACTTTAGCACTTCCTTATAAATATCTTTTCATTGAATACGACAATTATATCTGAATTCAGATTCTTTCAAAAAATAGTAGAAGTAGACTTTCTTGATTCCATTGAATTGAGAGAGTCTTCTTTTGGTATAACTCCAAAATGACTCTATTCAATTAATGTGTTGAGTTCATCTTGCAAATTCATTTGCTCCGTGATGAACACGGTAGTGTTTCTCATATCCAATATCTACAAGCCCATCATAAGCTCACCATCCATCACTGTTAATCTCAGACTCTTCTATACGAAGTTTTCATCGAATGATTGGCACGAGAGTCCTTGCTTTTACATCAGGAACTATCTCAGTATATACTTTTCAGTTTCTTTTGAGTAAACCAAAGACTATTGTCTTCATACCAGCTCACCTTCCTCTCTTTCATCGGACTCTTGTTGGTCAGAAGTAACTCTCATCTATCTCAACATTTCCAGTCCATATTTCATTCTTTTCTCTCTCACAGAGAAAGGCTATCGCCTTTCTGATATATCTATACCAATCCTGTGTTGTTTTTGGATTGAGACCTGTTAATACCGCTGTTTTATCTGAAGTAAAATCCAGAGAAAAATATTTCACAATTTCTCTTATTTTTGCATCTCAAATTCGTGATTTTTTCCTATAGGTAGTTTTACTGATCATAGAGCCAAGTTTATGGGATAATTTATCCTGTCAACTGGTTTAGACCCTATCTTTTTGCATCCGAATCACTCCGTTCTTATCTTTCCACGATACATCCCAGAGACCTGTTTGTTCATTCCACCGCTCCAGTCGTACTTTTCCGATAGACCCATCACCAAGTCGATAATTGATCATCTGTCATTTTACAAAGAGTCCATCAACTGGAAAGAATCTTTGGCGAATTTGCACAATCTTCTCTGTCATTTTGAGAGAAACACCACTTGAGAGATGAACACTATTCTTGAGGCTCAAACCAAGATCATCGAGAAATTGTTTAAGTTTTGTGATTGGGATAGATTTCATATCTCCGAGAAATTCCTTCAACTGCACAAGTTTTTCTCAGATATCTTTTGACCAATCGATAACATCTCAGTTATTTATGATTTGATTTTCACCAACATCTCAAAGAGTATTCACAACTTCATCAATCGTTTCAACGGTTTGACCATCCAAATATTTGTCTGGATTCTGTTGAAATCGATCACAATCTTTGAGAATCTTATCAAATTGTTCTGGATTTTTTGATGCAAGTGCTCGTTGCAATTCTCGATAGAGACGATCAGCCTCATCTCCTATTTCACGCCCACGAGGTCAGAGTTCGGAGAGTGGACGATGAGCACTATAGTTCGTCATCATTGCAAAGATTCGTGATTGTATTTCACGAGCATGCGGATCATGAATCAAGCGTTGATCTGGAAACATAAGACGATTATGTGTGTCAAAATAGGTATCTGCTTTTTTGAGAAGAGCTTCTACCTGTTGCATATTACCAGCATTCTCAGTTGCAATCAGATCTTTTCGCATTTGGAGGAGCATCTTAGCAATATCTGGATTCAATGTACTTTCTTTTGATCACACTGCGAGTAATCGAGCGGACATTTCAGAAATTCGTTGATTCAACGCTTCAGGAATACCATTTGTTGAGGTTGATTCTCCTTCTCGTATTTTTTTCTTTTTGAGGCGTTTTGCACCAAATACAAGATCACCTGTCTCACCAACTCCAACTGCCAATGCTCACGTTTTTTCAAGTATCTTTCATCCAACCTTTTTAAGTTTTGTTGCTCATTCCGCTTTTTGGATTGTTGTACCGAGTGCTTCCATTCACTTTCAGAATTTTGCAGCTCATTTGAGAACGATTCATCCACCAACAAGAGCACCGATGATGAGACCAGGAATTCGTCCGATCGCTTCAGCTTGCTCTCATTGAGGGAGAGTAGCGATTCGCTTCATTTCTTTCGAGATGGTATCACCGATGATCACACTTGCTTTCGTCCATGTTTCTCATTTCCAGGCATTCTCCGTGATAAATCCACCAACACCAACCATGAATTTTGCAGTCGCATCACGAGTCGACTCTTGCGTTGCAAAATTATAGCAAAATATCGCAAGATCAGGTATGGATTTGATCACCATCCAGACACTCTCAGTGACTCATTCTAGGACTCCTTTTGCACCATGAAGAGCATTGCTTGCACCATCTTTCCAATTCTCAGCTGAGCCAAGTGATCGAGCAGTAGTTCCAGCCATTTCCCCAAAAGTTGGCACATTCAGAGTATCACCCAATATTCCCGATAAAGTACGAAGAGTAATATTCATTTCTGCTACTTGATCTCGTGTGAAATGTCTCACTACTTTTGGCACAATACTGTCAATTTCCCGAAGCATAGCTGCAGCTTCTCTCTGAAGATTGCCAATCATACTCTCATACGTCGATTGCACCGTTTCTCCACCAAAAACACCAACAATCTTGTCCATTCATTTCATCACAAGTCCTGTATCTTCTTTGTATTGTGCATTGAGAGTATCGAATCGTTCTCTGATATTTGCAGCACGATTTCAAAAGCGCTTGATAATATTTTGATTGATAACAACACTATCAAGTGCTCCAAGTTGATTCTTGGTTATTTCTTTGAGACGCTCGCTACCACCCACCATTTTTCTATCAATGGTTCAAGATTTTTTCTGCATGAGAATATCTTGTTTTATTGCAGGCTTATTTTTAGGTGCTTCTCATGATGATGCAATTTCAGGCATATAGTATGGGTAATATTTGTCCCATCGTATCACAAGAAACTATATTCTGTCCAAGAAATAATCTTGACAAATTCCAAAAAAAGAAGGACTAGTCCTTCTTTTTTTGGAACACAACGATATGTCGTATATGTTGATCTGCCTCATCTTTATAAATATCAAGTGTATAGGTATGATCCGCCTCGAGCGCAAATCCAAGTTGTTTGGCACGCCGGAGACCATTCGTCCATTCCTTTGCATCAGGAGTCTTATAGAGAATGAGCGATCCACCGAGCCTCAGAAGCGGTCGGGCATACTCAATCATAATATCCATCTGAGCGGTCGACCTCGAGACAATCGCATCAAAGTAAATCGGCTCTTCAAAGAGTTTATGAAATTCCTCAGCTCTCGCCTGAAATGCTTCGATATTCTGCAATCCAAGGTCTATCATGAAACGCTGACATGCTCGGATTTTCTTTCCAACACTATCAAGAAGCACCACATGAAGCTCAGGATCGACGATCGCAAGGGGTATTCCTGGAAATCACCCACCAGTACCTATATCGAGAACCATTCATGAGAACGTGACAAACTTTCTCACCATGAGCGAATCAATAAAATGCTTGAGTACTATATCCTCTGGCTCACGAATCGCTGAGAGATTTGTATGACTGTTGTATTCCACAAAGAGATCGAGAAATTGATGAAATTGATCAATAATTTGAGAATCAAACTTCATTCCATGTTCCAAAAATCGTTGCTCTATTTGTTCTCTATTCATCTTTGAGCGACTTAACGGCTACTTTTGATCCTTCATAGGAGAGAAGTTCTACTTTCTCTCCTACCTCAAAATCATCACTTTCACCAAGAATAAGATATGAAACACCGTTGATATCTATCGCCTTATCACCACGTGGAGTGAGATGAATATGAAATTTTTGACCTATAAATGCTTTCACACCAATAGGATACTCAATCGTTGGAAGTGTTTTTCGAAAAATCCGTGGAAATGCAACAAGAAGAATAATGGATATCACAAAGTAGAGCACTGCCTGAATAAGGCTAAAATTTTGCTCACCCGTATACCAGACATATCCTGCCAAAATGAAAGATGAGAGAGAGAGAGCGAGACCAAAAAAAGCAGTTGTCACAAGCTCAATCATCAAAAATACACATCAGATAGCGAGGTATGCAATAAGAACATCTGTCATATACTACTTTTGAAAAAATTTGGACAGATTACCGAGAAAATCAGTATCAAGAACATATTTTGTATTACCACCAGAGAGTGCGTCACGCATTACAGAGAGTTGTTCTCTCGCTACGGCTTGCCCCTGAAAATACGCCTGTGCAGCCTGAGACTCAAGCTGGAGAGCTGTCGCACGAGCTTGTGCTACAGCTACCTCTGCTTGAGCCTGCCCTTCTGCAAGAAGACGTTGTGATTCTTTCTCAGATTCTGCCTGAAGAATTTTTGCTTGTTTTTCGCCTTCAGCACGAGTAATAAGAGCTTGTTTGTATCCTTCTGACTCGAGGATCGAAGCGCGTTTTTCACGTTCTGCCTTCATCTGCTTGGACATAGAGTCCTGGATATCTGTCGGAGGATCGAGGCGTTTGATTTCGACACGTGTCACCTTCACTCACCAAGCATTCGTCTCACGGTCGAGCGACTCAAGGAGACGAGCATTGATGATTTCTCGATTGGAGAGCGTATCATCAAGGCTCATCGTTCCAAGTACGGAGCGAAGATTCGTCTGAGCAAGATTCACTACTGCAAGATACACATTATTTATATTGTACGTAGCTGCCTTTGGGTCATTGATCTGAATATAGACAATTCCATCAACCGTAACACCTACATTATCTTTAGTAATAATCTGCTGTTCTGGAACATCCACAACCTGTTCACGGATATCTACACGACGGATCGTCTGAACATAAGGAATAAGAAAGTGAAGACCTGCATCGACCGTACCAGCGTATCTACCAAGCGTCTCCACAAGACCGAGAGAACCTTGATCAATTCTCTTAAAAGAACTCATCAGCGTAACAATGGCAATGAGGAAAACCAAAAATATAACAAAACTCATATTTGAAAAAATCAGAAATTAAATACAGTAGCATCAATAGTGTATGCAAATCACATGAAAAATACAACTCCTTTGCGTAAAAATATTGTGAGGATTGGGTGAGGAAATAGTGCTGATGCAGTGCTTGCTTGACTCAAAAAATATCATGACCTCAATATTGCGGCAATTGTTACTATGGCAGACAGTGGTGGATCGAGTGGCAAGCTTCGTGAAGAATTTGGGACACTTCCAGCATGAGATGTCAGACGGGCAGTGGTCGCGCTCTCGCGAGATGAATCTCTCGTGAGAGCACTCTTTGAGCATCGTTTCGAGTGAAATGGAACGCTGAGTGGACATACACTTGGCAATCTCATACTCACAGGGATGGAACAAATCTATGGCAATCTTCAGACAGCCATAGACCGAATGGGTGAACTCTTTCGTCTCGATGGTAAGGTCATACCCTCAACGCTCTCCAATGTTCATCTACGTGCAACCATGGAAGATGGTACTATTATTAATGGCGAAACCAATATTGACGTCCCGAATAGAGACCCGAGACTTGCTATCACCAATCTTGAACTTATAGGAGATGCAAAACTCAATCCTCAAGCACAAGACGTGATAGAGCACGCAGACTATATTATTCTCGGTCCTGGTGATCTCTATACCTCACTTCTCCCCAATCTCCTTATACCAGGAATGTGCGAAGCAATAGCAAAAAGCAGTGCACGAGTCATCCTCATGGTCAATCTCATGACCAAACCGGGCGAAACATATGGATTTCATGTTGATGATTTTATAAGAATCATTGAAAAATATCTCTGAGTCAATATTATAGATTCAATACTCGTCAATAATAATCTTGATTTTCCGAGTGATCAACTTCAAAGATACAAAGATGGCTTACAGGAGCCAATCATTATCAAAGATAAAGAGTCACTCCTAAAACAAGGTTACCAAATAGTTGAGCGCGACCTGCGATCATACGAATCAGACGCACGACATGATATTGTCAAAGTTACAAGAATTCTTCGAGATTTTATCGATGGATGGATCAAATAATAACTATCTCCCAATGAATCGAATCACCAAAAAAAGCACCCACGAATCACCTCATCTCACCAAAGGTACTGAACTCGCCGCAAATGAACTTCGTCTTGATGCGTGACATATACGTGAGGATGTACCTCTCAACAAAAAAGACCTCGAAAATATAGCATCTATTATCAAGGCAATTGATTCTCTTGGATTTGAGGAATTCATAGAATATATCAAATCACCATGGAAGTTGATTCTTCCAAATCTCGTTGCTGGGATTGCGCGAGGTGTCGGAACGCTCCTCGGCGCAACCATCGTAATAGCAATCATCACTTGGCTCATTGCAAAACTTGCAGTTGTTCCGCTTATAGGTCAATACTTCGGACAAATACAGACCGAAATACAAAAGTACGTCGAGGATACCAACTACAACAGCGAATTTGCAGATATGTCAAAAATCCTAACAGAAATTCGTGATGAACTCAAAACCGATCCATCTAACAAATAAACATGCTTAAAACACCACCACATTCTATTGAAGCCGAGCGAGCTATACTCGGAAGCATTCTTCTCGAAAGCAAACTCATTGCAGAAGTGGCAGGATTTTTGCAACATGAGGATTTTTATGATCCTCGTCATGTACATATGTACGAGGCAATGATAGCACTCTATACAAAGAGTCGACCTATCGATCTCCTGACTGTCAGCGAGTACCTTGATGACCGCAAGCTTCTCCAGAACATCGGAGGAAACGCCTATTTGATTGAAACATCTGAATCAGTATACAGCACCTCGAATATTTGGGAATACGCACAAATCGTCAAAGCAAAATCAGTCCTGAGAAAACTCATAAAATCCGGCAACGATATTCTCATGCTTGGATACAATGAAGAATCAGAAATCAATCAACTTCTTGAAAAAGCGGAACAAGCACTCTTCGGTGTCACACAGACATTCATACAAAACAAGCTTGTACATATCAGAGATATACTCTCATCTCGTTATGACGAACTCTCTGAGATTCATGCAGATCCATCCAGTGCCAACAATAATTCCTGTGCGAGCAAATTTCCATCACTTGATAAGATGCTTGGGGGCTTCAAAGCTGGTGATATGGTGATCTTGGCAGCTCGTCCAAGTATGGGTAAGACTGCATTTGCACTCAATATAGCACAAAATATAGGGGAAGGCGGGAAAAATGTTGCCATCTTCTCGCTTGAGATGACCAAGGAACAACTCACGGATCGTATGATCTCAGCGAGTATGGCTGTTGATTCATGGAAACTCCACAAGTGACTCCTCTCTGATCAAGAATTCTCCCGTCTTGGTGATGCGCTTGAGACACTCTCTGAAGCAAACATCTACATCGATGACAGCTTCGTTGCAAATCTCCTCGAGATCAAGTCAAAAGCACGTCGACTCAAGATGGAATCATGACTTGATATGATCGTGATCGACTATCTTCAACTGATGGGAAGCGGAGTGAATACTAATCGCGTACAAGAAATATCCGAAATATCACGCGGTATCAAATCGCTCGCCCGAGAACTCAAAGTACCAATCATTGCTCTCTCTCAGCTCTCACGTGCTGTAGATAGTAGACCTGATAAAGCACCAGTGCTCTCAGATCTACGCGAATCAGGTTCTATCGAGCAAGATGCCGACGTCGTTATCATGCTCTTACGAGAGGATTATTATGACAGCCCAGGGGCAACTGCAAGCATGCCGGGGATAACTCGCGTGCTCGTCCGTAAGAACCGTAATGGGCCAGTTGGTGAAGTACAACTCAAATTCAAAAAAGAATCTCAAAAATTCGTAGAATTAGCGCCGGAAGAGCAGTATATACCGAAAGGACCACCAGATGAAAGTTTTTAATAATCTCTCAAAATTATATTTGTCAAGCGAAAATTTCCTCCAAAAGAGGATTTTTTTGAGAGAATATGTTAGCATACCAGTATGAATATCAGAAATCTATTTCCGAATAAATATCGGACGTCGTTCACTATTGGAATTTTCCTCGCACTTCCAGTTCTTATGGCTGGTACGTGGTTTTTGTGACGTGAGTTATTTTTTGATCACTGGAAAAAGTCAGTGAAAAAAACTCCACCGGCACAAACTATAACGAAAGAATCAGTGAATCAGCTCAATCAAATAACAAAATGAGGGAATAAATCAGACTGTGGATCGATCAATAATAGTTATCTCAAAAATAGTTGTTACGATCAATTCACTCTGAGTGAAGCTCGAAAATCACCGAGTCAAGCAGAAGAAATATGTAAAACTATGCGCGAATGATTTCGTGTAAATGAATGTTTATCAAGTGTAAATATGGGTAAAGCCCTGGGTACCACTTGAACTATTCCATCTTCAGGTTGTGAAACACTTCCAGATATTCTCATGCAAGCATCGTGTATCGATGAGAAGGAAACAGTGGCACTAAGCAAAGAACGCTCAAAATGAGTAGTTCATAAAGAATTTTGTGATTCTCTTCTCAATGAGAGAATTCAGAAGGCTTGTTTCTCCTACGTATCACCATAAAGATCTTATGAAACATATACTTGGATCGCTCTTGATATTTCTCTGTTTTGGATTTTTTAGTCTCCAAACAGTATGAGCATCTCCAAGTAGTCCGGATTATGGTGAGAGTATTCCATGATGACCAAGTGCATGAGTTTATACGCTTACTGGGACATTGAACAGTAATGAACTGGGGAGGATATATATATCTGCAACTTGAGCATCAAGATGACTCTTCTATGATAAAAACTCATACGGTCTTACAGGTAGCATTTATTCAACAGGAATTGGACTCATCGAAATTACCAGTCTTAATAATCCATCATTCGTAAGTGGAGTGAAAGTATGTGACGGGCAAGATCTTGCAAGTATAACAGTAGATTGCAATATTACCTGATCAGGGGGATGAGTAATCACTCTCTACAGTCCAGCTATCGGAACTCTTACTGGATCAGTAAGTGGAAAAGTAGACTCCTTTACAAAAGAGATCAAAAATCTTACCTTTACCAATATTGGTTTTTGAACACCAATACTATCGCTCTCAGGTATCAATCTTGTACCAAAAGCAACCAATCTCACATGATGAGACTTTGGAACAGGAGTATACTATACAAATCACTCAGGAAGTATTCAGATATTCAACGATGGCACACTCTCAAGTAATACAAAATCTATCAGACTCACACCAACAACGCTCAGTGGATCGATAACCAATATCATCAAAGATTATTCTACTACAACAGATACTTTCATATGAGTAGATATCTCTATTGCTGGAAACTACCTCTATGAAATGAATATAGACGGCGTGATTTCCCGTGGACTCATCAAAGTAATTGCAAGTGAAGTGGGGACTACACTTTATTCAACAAGTACAACTTTTTTCAAACAATACTGTTTCGATAATAAAACAGATACATCAACCAACTATCAAAGTACGTGTCCAGAGAAGGATAGTCTCAAAGCAAGTAAAGTAAAGTCTGATTCGAGCATAAAACAGGCAAACAATAATGACAAGAATCCAATCATATTAAGCCTAAGGGATCAATATGGAAATAGAATATCAAGCATTCCGCTTTATCTTGCAATAGATGTCAAAAGAACTCTGAAGAATGGACAACTCTTAAAAATAGATATCCCGAACGAGCTAAGATGAATTACTCCTGTAGCATTACCAGGACTTGATGGGCTGAGGATTCCGCAATCAGACTGGAGCGGTACAACTTCATCACCAATAAATTATCCAGATTATGCAATGGAATCAGACAAAGATCTTCTCATAGAACTTTTCTCATCAGCATCATGAAGCTTACAAGTAGAATGGAAAGCAAAAACTCGAAATATCTTTGGTTGATCATCTACTGATATTGGATCAGAAACAACCCTATCAACATGAGATATCACTTTCGAATGACTTATAAAAACGAATAGCTTCATTATAAGCCCAACCAACCCTATTCTCCGCAACCGAGAATCAGTCTTTTCTCATCAATACACGATCTCTGACTCGGGAAGCATAGTAAATCCTCATCTCGAGTACATCATCACAACCTCAAGTGGTGAGATCGTTGATCGTATAAGATCAATAGCTACAAACACTTGTGAAGGTTATACAAATACAGGCGGAACAAGCAAACCAACTGACGACTGTAAAGCGAGAAATGAAACTACAGTTGATCATCTTGATACCCTCTTCTGAACAGATATTCCAAAAACGAATAGTGGGACAATCGATATAGGTCTCACATTCGCGACCGGAGCGATGACAAGTACTGGAACTAATACTGGATATCTTATTGTGATGGCTTCATATGATATTGTTTGAGTGTGAACTATTCGCTATCCTCTCGTAAAGCAACCATTCAATACGGCAGAATCCACTGGCACTATTCCACTCAAGATCCTCGGACAAATCGGAAGCAGTGATCTTGGTACGAGCATAAAATCCCTCGATCTCCTCTCATCAAATCTCCTCAACACCGAGCGAGACAAAATCCGAAAACAAGCACAAATGATGAGGCAGAATTTTGTAAATCATCCACTGATTGTTGGCTCATTAACGGATATACCAAACCAAGTTTATATCGTCGAATGAGATATATATATCAATGCTGATATTTGGCCGCCCACTCCACAAAAACCAAAAGTACTGATTGCACTGAAAAAATCGGATGGTACAGGTGGTAATATCTGGATTAATCCAAGTGTAAAAGATATTATTGCGTCACTTATTGCTGATGGATCAATATTTAGTGGTACATGACCATCAAGCTACCACACTCCTGCAACAACGGATAATCAACTCTATATTCTGGGAAGTATTATGAGTAACAATACCATTGGATGATTCGGGCTTGGTCGATGTCCAAGAAATGCTATAGGATGTACAGAATGATGATCTGGTAATTCCTGAAACTACGATTTCGAAAAAATGAGATGATTCGATAATACTGATTCTTCGAAAAAATCCTCATGAACAACAGAAACTGCCTCATTTGTTATCGAACACGATCCTCGCCTCGTACGGGACTCCCCTCTTGTGCTTATGCGAGATCTCACGAGATAGTATCTCAATATAAAAACCTCATCGTTGCGATGAGGTTTTTATTCTTCCCCCCTCTTGAGGAGTGGCACACAGTGATGGGGTGGCTTGTATTGGCGCGATTAAAGGAAGTCCAACAAGTCACACAGACGCGATAATTCGGGGATGAAGAAGGGTTTGCATTTGCTTGTCATCTCGAATACATGAAATCAAGCTCACCAATCCAGTGAGCTGCATAAAAGCAGCGAATCGGAGATCCCTTATACAAGATACTCTCACTGAACTTGCAGTCGAAGGAATTTTTCTCTATTGTTCGAAAGAACAAAACTCCCCCATCCGTCATTCTGATGAAAATCAGAATCTTCCATTTCAATTTCCATAACAAGAATTTTTCAAAGAATATCTAAGGAAAAATTCAAAACATCACTACAACCAAATATTACATTTATTCAAGTCTAATTTCGTGCAATTTCTGAAAAAATATGATGAAATAATGGGTATATGTACAAGAAAATTCTTTCATTCGTATCTATCTTGGTATTGCTTCTCAGCAACACCTCATATTTATGGGCGCAAGGGCTCGTGGAAGATTCACAAATTACAAAAGAAAATATCAGCACCAAAAAAGAAATCTGAGAGCAAGAGAGGAAGGTTTCCATCGATCAGATCAAGTCAACACCGCTTGCTGATCTCATAGAGGAGTGAGAAATCACAACCAAACCAAGCGAAGAGATATCAGGAGATAAACTCATCCTTCCCAATGGAATGAAACTCAAAGGCATAGTAAAGGGTGGAAAAATTGAAGCAAAAATAGCACCAGAAACAAGTATCGACATTGCCGGGAGTAGTGATGCTATCAAGACAAGTGACATAGGTATTACTCCCGTGAGCAAGGATGAAGAACAAAAAGCAATCAACGACGCATCGAATGAGTCGAATGTAAGTTTTTTTGATACCCTACAATCATTGATCCTCCCAACAGCGAACGCTGCCGAAGCAAAAGCAAAACCAAATAACCAGTTTACCTTTGAGCTTGGAACAAAGTGAAAGCATCTCATTTTTAGTAAGCCAGTCGAAGTCAAAGTACGAACACCGTATGTTGATGGACAAAAATTTCGAATTCGAGTACGTCATGCAAATGATAAAAACTATAATACTTCAGGACTCACACTCAATGCAAATGCAACGTGTGATAAAAAAGGATGAGTTTCCAATGAATCAAATATTGCTTATGCAAAAGATGGATATATCACCTTCTATACCTGCTGAGCATCATCATTCACAATTAATACGAGTGGAGGTACAACCGTGAATAATGGACTCAAAGTTGTCGTCGGAGATTGTGCTCAAACACAGATCACCTATATTAATAATGCTCAGGTATATGGCGGTGCTGTACCATGATCTGGATGTGGTACGCCATCATCATGGCCAGCGCTTCGTATAGGAACTACAACCTATGCAAATGCTATCGGAACATCATTCACATCAGCAAATACTCGCGGTTATCAAAATGGTACGACCTATACAGCTATCACAGATATCAATGTACTCCATACCAATGGGCTCTACTATAACCTCAAAATAGACTGGAACTACAATGCGCCAGATGATTTTTTTACCTGGAAATGGACGATTAATATTCCAAGTGGAAATACCGATACAGTAAAATTCTACTATGCTATGGATTCATTCATTGGATGAGATGATGCTGGCGATGCAGGCTTCTACGATGTATCTACTCAAAAAGTAGGAATTTGGGACTCTACCGACAAAATTGCAAATACCTTTCGAGTCACAAGTGGTCTCCCTCTCACCGCATATGAAGTAAAATGATATGCAACTATCAATAGCGATACCGCAAGTGGATTAGACTATGACAACTCACTTGCAGGAGCGGCTGATAATGGTCTTGGTTTGCAATGGACAGTCTGATCAACCCCTGGTGAATACAGTGCTACCAATGAGTGGGCATACATACCGTACGGCAGCTCTGGAACACCCGATCTACAGACAAGACTATCATGACCAACAGCAACATTTGTAGTCAATCAAGAATCTACTATCACAGCAACCGCATATAATGCCGCATCTGGAAATTCGAATGGCAATAAAAGAATTCGATTTACACTTCCAGTGTGATTTACTGGATCAAGCATTGCAATGACAAACAATGGATGGTCCTGCGCAGCATTCGTACCAGCAACACGAATTGTTGACTGTACAAAAAATTTTACTCTCACAGGAAATACATCAGATACTGTCACTATTCCACTCACTCCATGAGTGACAACTGGGGGGACCAATGTTACCTATACAGCAGCTATTGCGCGTCTAAGCGGATCCACCGATAGCCCAAATAACAATAACACAGCATCACGAGTCGAACCAGTATCATCAACGGTACTCGATACAACTGCCCCAACTTTTACTTCTGTCTCAGTTGCTGATAATAAACTCATTGGTGGTGGAACATTTAATGTTGTATATGGATATTCTGATAATATAGCCATCAATTCATGAAGCATTCAATGATCACTCTACAAATGGAATGTGGCTACAAGTAGTTATATTCTCTATACACCCTCTACAGCCCTCACATTTACTGGGACAACACTCACTGGAACAACTGCCAAAATAACAGGTATACCCATGTGAAAATACCGTCTCGATACAACTATCGTCGATACGAGCAACAATCAAACAACCAATAGTCGAACACTCTATATTGATGCCCTTCTGATGAATGTATCCGCAGACACCTATGATATCGACAATGTAAGTATGTCACCACCAGCATTGGAGCAAATCATCACGGTATCGACTGTATGAGCAGCGTTTACTATCAAAATCAATGGAACAACCCTCACAGCATGAGCCGATAGTATTGCAACCTACAGTGGCAGTACGTGATGGGGATACCACACCGAGAGTGGAGGAATTTACACCCTTACACCGATAGCACCATCAGGTGGCACTGTCTACAGCCAGTGAGCTTCAATCAACACAAATGGAGAATACAATATCTATACATTCAAATTAAAATACAGCGGGGTTGTCAATGATGAACAAGCAATTGGTGACTATACTGGAAGCCTCAGTGTCACAGTTACAGGCGATTACCCATAATAGTCTTCACCTTTAAATATTCAACAATCCGTTCTATTGGTCTTACAAGTATCTATTTATCCAAACTTTGCTCAATTTTTATAAGTTCTTTTTGTAAAACAGGTGTTGCAAAGCTTATTCAAGGAGTCATATCTATGATAGCTGTGTTGATGCCCACAACACGACCATCCAATCCTACGAGTGGTCATCAAGAACTACCTGGATGAATCGTAGCATCAGTCTGAATGAATCATTTTGAAAAATTATTCGCAGTGAATATTCGATCAATAGCAGAGACGACTCACATACTCATAGTGTTTGGAAGAGTAAGCAAAGGATTGCCGAATGCAAGCACGACACTTCCTGGATGGATATTGCTGTGTGAAGCAATATCCAAAAAGGCATCATGCACATACAAATTATGCTCCTCATCATAGACCTGCAGCAAAGCAAGATCAGACCCACTTGCATCTGACCAAACCATTTTTGCATCCAATTTTCGACCACCCGATACAACCACGATATATTCAGAAGATGAACTTTCCACAACATGTGCACTTGTCAGAACATATTTTCCACCAAGTACAAAAAAGCCAGATCCACCAGACAATTGCTTTTTCGTTCCATTATGCATCAAATACCATGGATTCGCTTCGTAAAAATCAATATCTTGTTTTGCAACGATGGATACAAGAGCTGGATTGATCTTTGCAGAAATGTCAACGAGCTCAGTAGAAAATTGTTGCAAATTCGATGCTTGAATTAATTGAGTATGAGGATCAAAAAAATAAAAGTAAATCATTCCAGTGATGAAACTGATTTGCAATACAAACAAAACTCCAACTCAACTCATCAAATGTGACTGTTTCATACAGGGAAGAAAAGAGGGAAATATTGTACACAAAAGAAACAAAGCTCCAAACGCACGTAGCAGAACAAAATACTCATCTTTGCTTTGCATTTTTACAAAATTTCCATAGACTCCAGCGGTTGTTTGGAGAGGTCGCATAGTGGCCTAGTGCGCACGCTTGGAAAGCGTGTATACCGCAAGGTATCGGGGGTTCGAATCCCCCTCTCTCCGCCATAATTATCAAAAGAAAATGTTATCCTCGCGAAAGCGGGGATCTACTATATGGAGGGGTGCTAGAGTGGTTGAATAGGCTGGTCTCGAAAACCAGTATGGCGAAAGTCATCGTGGGTTCGAATCCCATCTCCTCCGCCATCAGAAATTGAATCAATATCATACATGAGAAGTACAATCCAGCGAACAAAGCAATCATTGTGAGTCAGAAATCCTATCCACTCCACTATAGGAGAAAAAATAAAGTGTAGTAACCTAAGTTGCTACACTTTTCAAATATATTCGACTATTCATTGCTTTTTGTTAATATAGAATCTTCAAACACTCCATGAAACACCGTTGGATAAGAGGCATAAAAATCGTTCTTCCTATTATCCTGCTTACTAGTTGGATTATTTTATTTCTTATACCACTTCTCTTTATATCTTACGAGGAACCAAAAACGATAGAATGACGAGTTGCACTAGTACTCGGAACGGCACCAGAAACAAAAAATGGAGGACACAACAGGTATTTTGATGGGAGAATTCGTACAGCATCCTATCTCTATCAATCATGAAAAATTGATTGCATACTCGCAAGCGGCGATAATGCGAATGCAAACTACAATGAACCAAAGTACATGGAGGAAGCACTTATGAAAGAGGGAATTCCCAGTGAACGAATCTATCTTGATTATGCAGGTTTTCGAACACTTGACTCCCTCAAGAGAGCAAATGAGATTTTTCAACTTAGTAGTTTTTATATTGTCACACAACCATTTCATGCTACACGAGCACAGATGCTCTCTCAAACTCTTGGATTTCAAACACAAAGAGCTCTAGCACCATGACAAAACATTCGTGATATTCGTGTTTATCTGCGTGAAATTGGAGCGCGGATGATGATGTATATCGATATATTCTTTGATCGTAATGCACATGTAGGTTGAGAACCCATAGATATTAATTTTGACAGTATAGATGCAACAGGAAAGACATGTTCTGTACGTAAATAATAACTTTAAGAATAATGAAGAAAATAAATCGAAATAACTTGCCAAAAGATTTTCTCTACTATCGAAGCTCTGACAAGGCATTCATTGCGTGTGTAGAACATTTAAATAACGGCAATATCCATCTTATTCAGCTATCCAATTATGAAACCGGTTGGATCAAGAAATTCTTCCATGGGAAGTTTGCGCTCGCAAGATTTGAAAAAGTCGATACAGAGCCAACAATCGAAGCTATTCAAGCAACGTGAGTAAAACATGGTATTATCTTTTGGACACCATGGCGAACAACAGAAACTCCGATGGGTTGGAAAAAACTTCCAAAACCAATCGCTAAAAATCTTATCGAATCCACACGAATGGGTTGGAGTGAAATTCTATCTGAAGATTTTTATAAAGATTGGAAATGAAGTGCTCGATGGACACACAAGAAAGCATTGCAGCTTATCGATGATAAAGTGATTAATATTCAAGAAGTAGACGCAACAACCTGGTGAGAGAGCTATAAAAAGAGTCCGAAAAAATTTACAAACCGACCCATCTATGAACAAGTACAACAATACATCAGCAAAAATTACAGAAAATCACTCAGACACTACCTTGCTTATGTTCAATGAGAACCTCTTGCATGAATACTTTTACTTGATCAAAATACAGGAAATAACAAGATAACCACAACAACTTATCTTGCTGCCTTTCTGGAAGAGAAATGAAAGCCCTATTGTCTCGGTACTGCTCTCATCGATAGAGCTATGACCGACAGCTACAAAAAAGGCATTAAATATTTTAATTTTGATCACTTTCGTGATGAGGGACAGATAGCAAGTTTTCAAGGATTTACAGATTTCAAGGAAAAAATAGCTCAATATGATACCAATTTTCACGATATGTGGATTCGATGGTTCTAAATGTACAAATTAAATAAAAAACACCTAAAGTAGGTGTTTTTTATTTCCAGAACTTCCATCAAGTCTTTGTTTCTTGATTATTGCTATTCAATGATGGCTCTTGATTTATCATATCTCAATTTTCATCGTACAATTCCCCCTCATCACCTTGTGCATGAGCATTAAGAGTTTTTGCAGCTTGCGCCATTTTAATAATAGTACTAGTATTTGGATTTTTGGTATATATTTCACCACGATCCTCATAATACCAAAGAGGATAAATACCTTCTGAAGAGACAAAAATATAGTCTTTTTCGGTATTATTAGGATCTTGCCTGATAGTTTCATCTGTCCGAACGTAGTCATTCCATTCTTCAAGAGTAATTCTTTCACCATCGTCATCAAACCAATTTTCTTTGCGAGTTATATGCACATTATATCACATAGATTTTTAGTTTTATTGACATAAATTACTCAGCTGCATCAACCGAACGAACGCTAATGGAATATCCAAGAAGTTCTGATGCAAGGTTCACATTTACACCACCCTTTCCAAGCACCTTTGGTTTTTCTTCTTCACTCACATAAGCAATAATACTGCGATTCTCTTCATCTACTTCACATCGAATAACATCACCTGGAACGAGCGACTCTTTTGCGAGCTCTGCCATATCAGGAGTATAGTTGATAATATCAAGTTTCTCACCAGAAATCTCATCAACTACGGCACGTACACGGATACCCTTTGGTCCGATCATACATCCAGCAGGATCCACCTCATCGAATTCCGTACCGACAATTACCTTTGTTTTTACTCCTGGAATACGAGCAATAGCAACTATTTCAATCGTACCATCTTCAAGCTCTGGAACATGCATCTCAAAGAGTTTGACAACAAAATCTTTGTCTTTTCGGGTAAGAGTTACACGTGGCCCCTCAACAAGATCATTATTCACTGACTTCACATATACATGCATACGTGAACCAGGGGTTGGCTTATCGAGCGATGTTTGCTCGGATTTTGGAAGAATCACCTGGTTGCCGTTGAAATCAAGTACGACTTTCTTATTCTCAATCATTTCAACTTTAAGCGAAAGCACCTCTCCAACCTTATCCTTGAAAAGATCATAAATCTTCTCCTTCTCAGTCTCTTGAATTTTTGATACAATCACCTGACGAGCAACCTGTGAAGCAATGCGACCAAATCCATCATTTGACAATACATCATCAGTAACGTCAATTTCAACCACATCACCAATAGTATACCCTGACTCCTCACCTCCAAGTTCTTCAAGGGTAATTTCAAGATCCTCATCCATGAGGTCATCAGCAGCAACAACTGTTTTTTCAACGGACATTTCAAAGCTATTTTTTTCAAAATCAAGAACAACATTTACATTCATATCTTTTGATCCAAAATCACGCTTATAAGCACTCTTGAGAGCAGCCTCAACAACACCATAAAGCTTTTCCTTTGGAATTTTCTTCTCAAGTGCAATCTGGGATACAGCTGCATCTATAAGTTTAAGGTCAAGCATAATTCAATGATAAAATGATATTTATAAGAAAAAGTTTGGATCACTCCAAACTTCTGACACACAAAGGTTATGTATTTTTCTTTTTTTTGCAAGATTTATTATAGAATTTCTTTTGTTTCACGCAGTACTTTCTCGGCATGACCAGTAGCGCGGACATTTTTCCATGTCTTGAGGATATTTCCCTCGCTATCGAGAAGAAAACTAGATCGAATAAGTCAAAAAATTATTTTTCCATACATATTTTTCTCACCCATCACCGAGAATGAATCCACAAGATATCCATCATCAGCTATGAGATCAAGTCAGATACCACATGAAGACTGAAAATTCGCATGGGAATCACCACTATCTTTCGATACACCGATAACCTGAACTCCAAGAGAGAGAAAGTCCGAAGATAAACGAGTAAAATCCTGACCTTCCAACGTACAACCGGGAGTATTATCCTTCGGGTAGAAATAAAGAAGTGTATACTTTGATCATGAAAGCAATTCACCATATGATATTTGTACATGATTTCCTCACTTTTTTGTAAGAGAGAGAAGAGTATTTTTATCCATAGAAATAATATTAAGATTGAATCTTTGAATTCCCCTGAATTCGTACTAAGAAGACAATAGCGATAACGCACGCAAATGCAAGTAGCACAAGGCCAGTATATTTAATATATTCCTCAGCAATTTCCATCATGTGAGGCCCATATTTTCATCCCATATACCCGATGATCGCAAGGACAGTACACCAGATTCACGCTCCAGCAACCGTCGCGATAGTAAAATTTCTTGGTGACATCAGAAATACTCATGCAGGAAGAGAAATGAGATGTCGCACGACTGGAATAAGACGGCCAAGAAATGTATAGAGTATACTATTTTTGAGAAAGAGCTTTTCGGCTCGCCTGTATTTTATCTCAGTAATGCCAAGGTATTTACCAAATTTGAGAATAGCAGGAATACCAACAAATGAAGCAAGAAGATAATTTGCACACGCTCCAACAAGACTTCCAAAAGTTCCACTCGCAACAATAATCCAAAGGGGAATTCCAGAATTATAAGCAATTACTCATGCAGGAATCATAACCAGTTCGGACGGCACAGGAAAGAGAGAAGACTCCAGTGCCATGAAAAAAAATATCGCCATTATCAAAATTTCATTCTGACCGGCGAAAGAATTAATGAGAATATTGAGTTCGTGAAACATAAAAAACTAGAGATGAAACATTCGTGCCAATCGCAAAAGAGGAGCTACTAAAAAACGGTCGTACGCTCTATTGTAACGATGAGTAAGACTATGTACAAAGAAAGCAACCATCATACCGATGATCCATCATGCAATAATATCCGATGGATAATGAATACCTGCTATAACACGTACTACACACATATCCAAGCCAATGAATCAGACCAAAATAGTCAGCCAACGACGCTCAAAAATAACCGCTGCCGCAATCATCGATGCGGCAGCAAAAGCTGCATGTCCCGATGGAAAAGAGTTATCAGGAGTATGATCGATTAGTGGAGCTATTCCTGGAACAATTACCTCTGGACGTGGACGCTCTGGAAGAAATTGATTGAAAATAGCATATACAAGAAAAACACTCACGATCATAAAAAATCATTTCAGTGCCTCTCGGCGATACACATCGGACCGATGGTACACCCCCAAGAGCCACCAAATCAATAAAGATAATGCCACAGCAAACACTGGAAGATCAGCATAAATACTGACAAATTGAGCAAGTGTTGTATGAGGTTCAACAAGAGATCTCATAAAAGTAAGAAGATCGATATCCCATTGACCAAACCAAGCTGCGGAAGAAAAATCCATAAAAAATAATTTAGGAAACGATTATATAAGATAATAGAAAAATCCCAACTCTTTGAGTTGAGATTTTTCTATAGACACAAATTATTTATTACCTACCTTGATACGACTAGGCATTGCTCTTCCAAGAGTATTAATTGTGTTCTTTGGAGTCTCTAAAATAATATCTCATTTGTCATTTACAGAAAATGGAGAACTCACACCTTGAGTATACATATAGGGCGTAGCTCATACATTACCTGAAAGGGTTAATGCCTGAGTGGTAACCAAGTTTGGTATCAATTGCTCGTAGAGCCCATCAATTTCACTTTGAGAGAGAACTTGCTTCAAAGCTATTGGATTACTTATTTTTTCCAACCGCTGACGAAATGCAACAGGATTACCATTTATGAGATCATTAAATTCCCTTTTGATCAACTCAAATATCTCACTACCATTTTCCTTTCGGTCTCTATGATACTTGTAAAAATTACGCAATGTACGATAACTGACATAATAAGAATCTGCATTCATCGTCATGGACTCAAAAAGAGCTTTTTGATAGAGATGTGTATTTTCTGTTTTTCCACGCAAAAGTGTATCCTGAACAAACGATCGCATACCAAGAATATTTTTAGCCCAAACCTGAAAAATATCTTCATGTTGAGCGTGGGTATTTTTTTCATATTCATCGGAATAAACCTTATCCGAAAAAAGAACATCTACTCCAAGGATACTAGATAACTTCTTTGTAGTCGGACCCATATCTCCATCAGGAATCAGTATATCAACATCAAGAATTTTTCCAGAAATATGCTCATTGATAAGAGCCATATTGAGGGCAGACTGCTGAGGTAAATGTCGCAGTGTCCTAACCACATTTGTCGGATAAATTGCAGCAACTCTATCAAAATTATCAGAATTATTGAGTAACTCACTAGCACGATTATAGTTATTCGATTTAACAATATAGGAATCGCTTTGTTCATGCTTAAGATCCCTGATCACAGAGTTCTGTTGTCACACAAGATGATCTACTACCATCTGAGCATTTTGATAAACCCCAACTCCCATTTTCACTTTCTGTTCCAATTGTTTTATCAAACTATTTGTTCTGCTTATTGCATCAGTTTTCCCTTTAATTTGACTCAAAATTTTCTTGCTTTTTCAAGAAGTTCTACGAAGCATATTAATTTCAGATTGCAATACGGCAACCTCACGTTTCCGAGCAGTCAATTCCGATCGATATTGATGTGCCAAACCTTCTGCCTGAGAACGTTGATAGCGCGCAGACTGCAACTGACGCGAATAATCTGCAACAATTGTTTTAAGCTGTTCTTCTTTTGGATCAATGATCGCTTGCTCAATAACTTCTTGAGCACGATTTATCTGTTCATTTCCAACTCGCATATATTCAGCTATATAAGCATGAATAACTATTCCAAGAGCAACACCGACCTCAAAATTAGCAGTTACATCTCAAGATTGAAATGCTTGTATGAATTCATCTGGAGAATCATATCAACATATGGTATAAAGAGGAAGAAAATCATTGCCTGTAATATGATCTCAAACGCCCCAAGCTATAACATTATCACGCGATGCTCGAGGGAGCTGGAACGATGCCACTTTCCGTAGAATCATATCACGAGTATTTGCATCATAATCATCAAGAGTATTTGTTTTCGTACGAAATGTCGCACGACTTGTAGGTTTAAATGGCTCAATCAGTGCATCAGGGACAAGACGTCATAGACGTACTCAACCATTTGAGAGGACATTTTCACTTTTAGCAGTGTGTAAAAGTGTTGATAAAAGCCCTTCATGAATGCGAATAGCCTCTTCTTCGGGGGCATTAGCATGATCAAAGTATTCGCTCTTTTCGGAAAAAGAGTTATTCTTCTTAAGAATTTCTCGTAAAGATATACTCGTACCATCATGCTGTGGCCAAATTGCATCAACAATTTTTCCACTCTTGTTATACTTCACAAGTGGAACTGACTCATATGGCATATTGTCATTCTTCCCAAAATAAGAAGATGGGGAATAAACAACACCTTCTATCTTCTTCCATTCAGGATGTTGTTGAATATAACGATCTACTATATCTTCATATGGCTCGGTAAAAACACGTGCCTGAAGACCATTTTTATCACTATAAGTTAACGGTGGCACGGAAGCCACAGACCCAAGAAACAAAGTAAGTCAAAGAATCTTTCACACCTTACGATATATTCTCGTGACAGTTGATTGAGTTCGTGGACCTTGTATGTTAGTATGACTGGAAGAAATTCTGTTTTCATCCTCTCATAAATCTAATTTATCGTTTGACATATATGTGTACAGTAAATTTGTCGTAAAATATCAAAATATATATTATAATATATATTTTATTGTGTCAAATTATTAAATTCTCAAAATATTGAATATTGTCAAGATTTTGTATACTCAATAAGAATTTCTCTTAAAAAATGCTCCGTTATAAAATTTTTGGTTGCAAAACAAATAAATACTACACTGATGAATGGCTCGCATCCGACTATCTTAAAGATAAATCAGGCATTTTTATCGCATCATGCGTCGTTACGGATAAGGCAAAATCAAAATGGCTCAAGTACGCTCTCAGAGAACTCAAAAATCTGAAGCAAGATGAAAAGGTCTACCTTTCCTGATGTGGAACAATGCAATGAGGTGAGGTAGATCCAAGATTTTATGAAATCTACAGCGAACTCCTCCCCTATCGTGAGTGACTGGAACTCCTCCCAGAAGATCCACGCGAAAGCAAGCTTGTAGGCAAAAAATTCAAGCTACAAGATATGAGCTCACGGATATCAAATCTTCGTACCAAACTACAAAAATCCAGTGATCGTCTCTTTGCTCGAAAGTTCATTGTTGTACAAATGGGATGTAATAATTTTTGCACTTTTTGCCTGACCCTCCAAGCAAGATGAAGACATAGGTGGAGATCTCCAGAGGAGATTATTCAAGAAGTGAAAGATTTTGTAGAAATAGGATGAGAAGAAGTTGTCCTCACCGGAACCAATATCGGTGCATGGTGATCGGAGGATTCCAACGATTTTCAAAACTGAGAACTCCCAATACTCATAACAAAGATTCTTGAACAAACAAAGATTAAAAAAGTGCGAATCTCATCACTCTGAGCTGAATTTCTCTCTGACGAGATGATCGAACTTTTTGGACAAGTAAGAATTACCCCTTATGCACACCTCTCGGTGCAATCTGGGAGCGATCGTATTCTCGAGCTCATGAGGCGTCACTATACTCGAGATGAGCTTCTCAAGAGATTAGCAAAATTGAAAAATATCATTCGTGAAGATGGAGCGAGGATAAATATCGGAGCTGATCTTATCGTTGGTTTTCCAGATGAAAGCGATCAGGATTTTGTAGATACACTCTCCCTTGTCACACAATATTGAGTCACTCAAGTACATGGATTTCCATTCTCAGCACATCAGAGCCATCACAGCGTACCAGCCGGTAAATTTCCAAACCAAATTGATGAGAAAATAAAACAAGAACGACTTCAACGACTCCTCCAGGCAGGCGAGAAATCACTCGATATATTCAAGAAATTGCACGATGAACAAATACTCGAACTTCTTATTGAGTGAAATCCCACCAAAGAAAAATATTGTGGATACACACAAAACTATCTCTGGTGTGATGAAGCAAATTTCACTATCACGCAGTGAGCGATCGAGAGATGAAAATATGTTCGAGGAATATACAAGTATCGAAGAGATGACAGTGGAAAAAGAGAGGAAGAGCTAGGATTTTAAAAACTACACTTTAAATGTAGTTTTTATTGCTCTATTTTTTGCGTTTTCAGTTTACTCTGAAGCTTTTCAAAATATGTTATTTGTTGATCAATTCTAATTTGTTGAGCTTCTGAAGCCTTAAGTAGCTCTACTGATCCAGTTATATTTTCTTCAATATCAGATTTTGCATGTTCCAATATTCATTTCTGGACTTCTATCACTTGTAATAAACGTTGCTTCAGGAGAATACTAAATTCAATGAGAAATTGAAGCTCATTCTTTAATTTGTGAATGGATTCCTTATATCCTTCTTGGCTAAGAAAAAAGCGCATTACATATCGAAACACAGAAAAATATTGTAGATTTCTCTGAATGACTTTCATTGCGGAAGTTATAATATCAATATCTTCAGTATCTTTATTTTCATGAAACCACAAAAGACTTTTATCAATTTTCTGAAATAAGAAGGTAACTCATCATAATATACTTAATACTATAACAGCATATATTATAAATATTCATGCAACAAACATCATAAATCATTCGAACCAGGTAATATCTACACCAAATAATGCTAATATAACACAAATGATGGCTACGATAGGAATCAAAAAAACAGTCAATGGTGATAGTGCGATAACCATATTCCACTCGAGTTTATCATAAAAAGAATGCGCTCTTGTTTTGGGAGAAAACATAAACTTGTTTATGAAATAATAAAACTTTCCAAAGGAAAGCTTTATCGATGTTTTGCAACCATTTCCAGAAGTTCATCTCCTGTCTTGAGACCGACTGCCTGCTCGACACGAACTCCGTCCTTGAAGACTATAATCGTTGGTATCGACATGATGCGAAACTTTGAAGCCGTCTCACCACATTCATCAACATTGCATTTGACCACCTTCACGTCAGTTTGTGTTTTTGCAAATTCTTCCAAACGAGGAAGCATTGCCTGACATGGACCACACCATTCAGCCCAGAAATCAACGAGAACAAGACCTGAGGCGATATCTGCCTCGAATGTAGCATCAGTTGTTACATGCATAAGAGAAAAAATTAATAGTATTGATACTACCAGATGATGATTTTTTTGCAAGCCTATTTTATTGATGGCTTTGATTTTATTCTATCATCAAAGTACGCAGCATGTTCCATACTCGCAATAGGGACGCTGCGAAGATTCTCTCCTACCATCTTGAGGCGCCAAGTACGAAGGGCATTTGGCTCAAATATCTGACGATGAATGAGACGATGTGTCACAATATATGGATAGACGCTGCGAACATCCTCTGGTAGGACATAATCTCTCCCAGCAAACATTGCGAAGCCCTGGGCATATTCCTTGATAGCGAGACTTGAACGAATCGAGAGAGGAGAAACAATTTCACTACTCATCTCACTACGACGAGTATATGCAACCAGATCTCTGATATAGTAGACGAGAGCTTCACTCGTATGAACAGAGAGAATTTTCTCACGCATTTCTTGGAGAGTATTTGGAGTAACACGATGCATGCTCTTTGTCCCCATAAATCCATTTTTCAGAATCTCAACCTCCACTTGTGCCGATGGATAGCCGATTGGGAGAGATACAGCAAATCGATCCAAGAGTGAAAATGGGAGCAGTGTCGTCCCAATATCATCGAGACTATTATGTGTCGCAAATACACAAAATCCAGGAGGAAGTGGGAGTTTCTCTCAAGCAATAGTAATACTACCATCCGAGAGAGCTTCCAGAAGGGCGGCGTACAGCCTTGGGGAAGCGCGATTGATCTCATCAATGAGGACAACCTCTGAGAAGAGTGGTCAACGCCGAATCTCGAATACACCATTACGATAAATCTCAGCACCGACGATATCGCTTGAGAGTAAGTCTGAAACCATTTGTATCCGTCGATAATCAAGACTGGTTCAAGATAGAAGCTCATCGATCGATCGAGTCTTGCCTACCCCACTTGGTCACTCAAGGAGCGTATGCCCCCCAAGTACCAGCGAGAGCAGAAGGATACGACGAGTATCGAGACTAAAAGGAATAGTTCCAGTAAGAGTATCAAGGAGAGATTCGAGAGTCATAGAAAAAGAATTTTACAGAGTATAAGCACACATCTCTCGGATACAAGCAGAATGTCAAGCGAAAGAATTGCACAAAGAAGAAAAGTGTGGTGCAATACGGATAAGTAGAATCAATAACTATGTCCCGGGAAAATCCACCAAATACACCAGAACAACCATCACAAAAAACAGAAACAATTTCTGTACCTTTCGAGTCGCTGTCAGCACTAGAGGCAATGTCAGTAAAAGAACTATCAATCCGAAAACAGCAAATAGAAGCAAAGATTTGAAAACTCAAAGAGCTCGACAAACAACAAGCTATTGCAAAATGAGGAAATATCTACACTCAAAGTAGTGAAAGTGATACCCTTATCCAAGCTCGCAATGAAGAATCCCTCATCGACAAAGCAATTCAAAAGAAAGCACAGACAATCCAGGATGTTTTCCACGATGATACCATATCCTACACCCCTCAGGATGTTTTGCGGCTCTATAAGCAACTGGAACCTACCTCACAACAAAACGATCCCGAATCTGCGTACGAATCACTCCAATGACAGGTTGATATTGCAAAAGATGGATCAAAAGAATGATGGAGTCTCGATGAGATCCTTGAAAAACTCAAGATACCAAAAGACAATCTAGCATACCGAAAGATTATTGCAAGTGCATTTATCGGGGAAAAACTGAAGACCAAAAAAACAAGTGCTGATGTTGCAAATGCAGAATTTGATGCAATGAAAAGAGGCATTGCAGATCTTTCACCAGCTGGAAGAACAGCTTTTACGAACATCTACCAGAGATTATCACAAAATGATCAGCTTTTGTTCGGGGAAGAGAGACTTATTACAGCACTCAGTTCTTGAGAAAACTATCAGCAAACAAGAGAAAATGTATTCAAAGAATTATGAGTTCAGATATCAGAGGAAGAGTACAATATCCTGGTCGGAAGTGCAAAACAAATTCATACTGAGACAGATACTGCAAAGATACGAGCACAAGAAAATCAAGATATTCAAATCGCAGCCCTCGAAAAATGAAATCTTGTGGAAGCTCTCCAGCAAGAGACAAAATATCAACGAGAAACTTCACAAATTGAATACTATCGAGATCTTCGATCGAGCATTTCAAAAACAGAATGAAACCAAATCAATAACATCAGCTCACAAGGCAACGAAAGCATGATTGTCGGAAGTGCAGATTTTTCGAAGAATCTCACGGAATTTATGAATGATCCAACGGTGAGTTCTATCTATCCAAAACTCAATGATGGTACGACGATCCCAATTATTAAATCAGGACCTGATAGTTGTGTGGTGCAAGGCTGTGAGGTAAGCACAGAGAGCGTCGCATCCCTCATCGATATCAATCAAACACTTGCGAATGAATGATTGAGATTTTTCTCAACAAAAACACCACTCACCAAAATTCTTGCCAATATGGAACAAGCTCTCCGTGCAAAAGGCGTACAAAACGTTCCCAATTTTGGAGATCCACAAACATTAGCAAATTATGGAGACAACATAGTGGATATACTCTACCAAGTCATCGATCCGAATCCAAAAGAGCAAATCGCTAACGTTTCCGAGAGAATCAACACAGCACACAAGAGATTTGCTGGATCCATTCCACTCATCGCCTACGGTCGCCAATCGGGCGTAGTTCGAGAAGATAGTAGTATTGATATCAATACATTTACCGACAGGCTCAATTCTATGATACAAAGTGGATATCCGTTTCGGTTTTGAGGAGACAAAAAGGAGAAGAGACAAGAAATATCTTTAGATAAGCCTTTGTTGTAATTTTTCAAACTGCTCGATCTGTCTATCAAGTCTTATTTTTTGCAATTCTGAAATCTTAAGAATTTTTTGGGAACCAACAAGATATTTTTCAATTTCTAATTTTGCTCATTCAAGTGTTTTTTGTTGTTCACGAAGTTGAAACTGAAGGTCTGAACGTAGTTCCATAAGAATCATAGAACTAAGAGAAATGGCTATCGAAACGAGGGGTTTAATTTGTTCCTTGCTTGTATCTGAAAAAATAAATTTCAATCGTCCCATATTTATAATTAAAGAAATTATTGATTTTATTTTTTGCGACTGCTTAAGAATATCATCTATATCTTTAATTCCAACTTTTTGAGAACTTTCTTTATAAAAATAAAAGAGTGTAAGCATATCCTTTTTCAGTCTCTCAAATATATTGATGGATTTGATCCATTGATATCCCAAAATACTAAAATACCCAGGTATAAAGAATAATAAGATCATCATTAACTGTTCTAACCCTGGGTGATCACCTATAAAAAATAAAGACGATCAAGAATATGAGGGGTGTGTTGGTGCTAAATCATATAGTAGTATTACGGCCAGCATGAGCAAAAACCATAAAAATAGTCAGCTCACAATGCTCAGAAAAAGAATTAAATATTTCATAATCTGAGACATAAATTCAAATGACTGATTCAAATTCAGATCACAAAGATATACGATTTTTTGACTCATTGCATCCATCCGTGCCTTTTCTTGTGCCCGTTCTTTAATTTGTGTAAAAATTTGATTACTTAATGACATTTAATTGAATTACAGTTTATAAATTAACCTCGTTCTTCGGGATTTTCAATCCAGAAATCAAATTCTCTTCAATCCTCTATCCTCCAACCACCAATCTCGCCATTATATCATCCAACACTGCACGAATGGGAAGATTCGTATTTTCGAGATCTTCGAGGGCTTGCGTGAGTACTTTGCTCAGAAGAATCGGTCGTTCATTCCCCTGATGAAATTCACCAGACAAAAGACACTCATGAAGAGAAATACGATGTGATTCACATATCTCACTGCAGAGTGATCGAGTATCGGTGATTTTCTTGAGATCATTCACCATGATCTCATAATACCCAACATAATCCTCTCGAAGCCAGAGATCCAATGCTTGACGAATGGGATGATCACGATGGGTATTGGAATCAAGCACCCTCTCGTGAGATTCGAGTACTTTCACACGTGATCGTATCGTTGGAAGAAGATGATTTGGAGTATCAGTGAGAAGTACAAATAATGTCTTTTCTGGTATATCCTCCAGAGTCTTAAGAAATTTATTCGCTGATGATGCAGGCATCATCTCGATATGATTGATCACGATGATTGCTATAGGACCATAGGGAGCGAGAAAAGCACGAGTGATAATCTCATCTGTATATTTTGTCGAGTATTGCTCGACTTTTTTGGTTGCGTCATCGATACGAGGCTCATACCAGACAAGGTCTTGTACCATACGAATTTCTTCGAGAGATGAGACGCTATAGAGTCAAAAGAGTATTTCCTTTCAGAGTTCCACCGGCAAGACAACCGCATCCGAACTGCCATCCATAACAATGCTATGAACGATATGAGCGAATCACGGATGAACAATACGGCTGAAATCAAGAGTCATACTGATGACTATAAAGAATGGCAAAAATCTCAATTGCCACTATACTCATCAGAAACCATTCTATGTCAAATCGTCTTGTTGCTTTCTTTGTTTTACTCGTCACTCTCATCGTTGGTGGATGAGCTCTCTACTATATATTCGTGACTCGTGGGATCAAGCTTGAACTTCATATCACCCCTTCAAATATTGAATCACGCGTTGATGTTTCGTACCTCAATACACCCCTTACAACAACTATTTGTAGTGCAAATTGTACCATTTCATATCCGAAAAAATCAGGACTGAGCTTATCAATAAGTGCGTCTGGATATGTGAGTCAAACTTTTGATCTCTCAGCGTCACCAACATCCCTCAATATCACCCTCACAAAATCCCAAATATCGCTAGAATCTCTCAAACAATCAATATCTACCTGATCTGCCCTGGAGGAACGTATTGCAGAGTTATCATCAAGAAAGCAATCAAGTACCGGTATAACATTTTCAGGAAACACGCTCACTATTATACCTCAAGAGAGATGGTCAAAACTCATAATTGAGAATGAAAGTGTACCGCTCAACATAAGCTACAAAGATATACTTTCTGTTCATCGTATCGCACAAGATCCGAATAACATCAATATCACAACTCTACAATGACTAGTGCGACTCAGTCGATGAGAAGACGACACGTGGAAAATATCATCCCCTCACCCAATCTATCGAGATATACTCCCCTATCGAGACGGAATTATCAGTCTGAGATGAGAACAAAACAAATTTCTCGTCGAATACAAAACATCACAAGCAACGCTTCTTCTCGGATCATATGAAGATGAAATTTTGGCCCTTGATTTTGTGGGCGACTCACTTGCTCTCCTTCAAAAAAGCGGTAATTGGAAAACTATATCACTTGAAGCAACGAAATCAATTATCAATTAGGAATCATGAAAAAAATCTACACGAACGCAGGAGCACAAATTGCAGGGAAAATCCTTACTGCTATCATCGCAATATTTCTCATACGAATACTCACGCAATATCTCTCAGTCGAGTGATATGGTCTCTATTCAAAGATATATAACTATCTCTCAATATTTGCAACCATAGCCGACATGGGGCTCTATACCATTGCAGTACGAGAGATAGCACGAGCTGCAAGTAAATGAGATGAAGAGGAAGTTAGAAAAATCTCTGGAAATATTCTCACCATACGGAGTCTTGGCGGAGTTGCGATTATTGGTATTGCTCTTCTTATAGCGCTCTTTCTCCCATGATACAACAGTCACATTGCACTCATTTGTATAGGTATTACGGGTATTTTTACACTCTTTGGACTGATTAATAGTTCTATTCTTGCACTCCTCCAAGCACGACTCAAAAGTGAGTTTTCTCTTATCAGTAGTGTCACAGGAAAAATTATCACACTCCTCGGACTCATACTGATAACCTATATACTCCCTCGGGAAAGTACGCATTTTGCAGAATGGTGACTCATCGCAATCATCACAGTGGGGCTCATAGGCAATATTGTCATGACCATGATGCTTGCGATCTATGCGAGAAAATCCGATTGGGTCGGATTTCAATATGATCCTGCATACATAAAACACATCTTCAAAGAAACTCTTCCATTTTGAATCGCTCTTTTTCTCGGAGTGGTCTATTTTAAAGTTGATGTCATCCTTCTCTCGATACTCGAGCCAGAGAATATTCACGACGTTTCTATCGCACTCTATTCCCTGCCGATGAAAATCATAGAGGTTGGTATGGTATTTGGCACGGTGTACCTCAACTCTCTCCTTCCAGTACTCTCATCGCACCATCTAAGTCAAGAAAAAAAACACCGAGTCACTCATACAGCATGACTCCTTCTGAGTATCCTCGGAAGCATGATTAGCATAGGGTTTGCGTTTTGAGCTTATCAAGTTATCGGACTCATCGCAAGCAGTGAATATGTGAGAATCGGGAGCGTATACGACTCACCTCATGCCCTCATGATTACTGCCTGGATATTTGCTGTCTATTTTATCGCATCACTCTCAAATTATCTTCTCATCAATGCAAACAGACAAAAAGAACTCCTCAAAATCAATATTGCTATAACTCTTCTTAATATTGGTCTCAATCTCATATTCATACCACACTATTCATTTATCGGCGCAGCAGTTGCAACTCTCATTTCACAAGTCATCCTCACTCTCGCTACCCTCTCAAGGCTCAGATGAATGGGAATTTATAGCTCTATGCCTATTCGGCGATATCTTGAAGTATTTGCCTCGTCTCTCCTATGTGTGATCATCCTTGGATGAATCTACAAAATGATTCCAGATGGAATAGTATGACTCATCACGATTTGATCGATAATCCTCTTGGTATTTTCACCAGTTCTCATAAAATGGTGGAAGTATAATAGTGAAACCACACTCTATGTCTCATAAACTTCTCGTAGCATTCGTATGACCCATCGGATCAGGCAAAGGAAAAGCAAGTGAAATCCTCAAAGAACACTATGATTGTGAGATTTACGGTTATTCCTCACCGCTTCGATCAATTGTCGCATTGATTGGACAGGAAGCAACTCGAGAAAATCTCTCGAATCTCTCACTCAGTCTTCGCCAAACTTTTGGGCAAGATGTACTCGAAAAATCAGCAATCGAAGCATATAAACGATCAGACAAATCTATTATATTTCTCGACGGGGTACGACGAGAATCAGATATAGCCAATCTCCGCAAGATGGAAGAATTCATCCTCATCTACATCGATGCACCAACGGAACTTCGCTACAAAAGAGTCACAGGAAGAGGTCAAAATGCTGGCGATACTGATAAGAGCTTTGAAGAATTTCTCAAAGACGAGGAACACGACACAGAGAAATCCATTCGATGACTTCGATCTCTTGCGAATACAGTCATTGAAAATACCGGAAGTGAAGCTGATCTTGAAGAGGCTCTCATATCGTACCTGAGACAATATATCGTTGACTAGACCGAATCTTGACAATCAACTCATTTGAGTTGATTTTTTCATGGAGAGAAAAAGATACTACTTTTTTTGACAACAAAAAAAAGAAATGGTAGTCTTGAGGAGTTAAATTATTTATTCTAAAAATAACTATATGACTCTAGATAAACCAAAAGAAGGCTCAGAACTTTCTGGATTTAATATCAATAAACTTAGTACTGATGCTGGGTTGGTTGAATTTGCAAAGCTTGCAAAGAATGTTAGTCTCCGCGATATGAAAAAATGGTGAAATACTGGCCTAAAGGCAAAACTAGCATGAGCAACTGATGGCGATGTTCTCTATAAAGATTATCTTCACAGAAGACTCGGCATGTGAGATAAAAATGAAATCGATAGCGCAACTATGGCTGCACTTAAAAAAATCGCAGAATCTGGAAAAGTAGCCAAGATTCCATACACAATTCAGAGAAAAGGAAATGAGTTAGCACATACATCAACAGCTAAAAAGGCAAGAGAGGCTACGGCTTGAACTCAGTCTATTGAATCTATTGTTTCAATAAAACGTGAAGGTGTAACACAGGACAATGCAAAAAAAATTCTTGAACTTCTTCCTGCATCAAATGGACTACCAACAAAAAAAGCAATAGAAATGTGGGACAAAATATTGTTGTCAGAAAAAAAAGCAATCCAACGAAATATCTGAACAAAAGATGATGGAATATTAGGAAAGAAAACCTTTCTTGCACTTCAGAAACGTGCAAATGATGAAATATACGCTGGTGATGATTTTGAATTTCCTAGAAACCCTGTGGTTGATAAAAAGCTAACTGCACTTGCGGTTGCAGCGGAAGCTGGGAAGCCTGCGGTTGCAGCGGAAGCTGGGAAGCCTGCGGTTGCAGCGGAAGCTGGGAAGCCTGCGGTTGCAGCGGAAGCTGGGAAGCCTGCGGTTGCAGCGGAAGCTGGGAAGCCTGCGGTTGCAGCGGAAGCTGGGAAGCCTGCGGTTGCAGCGGAAGCTGGGAAGCCTGCGGTTGCAGCGGAAGCTGGGAAGCCTGCGGTTGCAGCGGAAGCTGGGAAGCCTGCGGTTGCAGCGGAAGCTGGGAAGCCTGCGGTTGCAGCGGAAGCTGGGAAGCCTGCGGTTGCAGCGGAAGCTGGGAAGCCTGCGGTTGCAGCGGAAGCTGGGAAGCCTGCGGTTGCAGCGGAAGCTGGGAAGCCTGCGGTTGCAGCGGAAGCTGGGAAGCCTGCGGTTGCAGCGGAAGCTGGGAAGCCTGCGGTTGCAGCGGAAGCTGGGAAGCCTGCGGTTGCAGCGGAAGCTGGGAAGCCTGCGGTTGCAGCGGAAGCTGGGAAGCCTGCGGTTGCAGCGGAAGCTGGGAAGCCTGCGGTTGGACTTGAAACAAAATACCAGGATGGAATAAATATTCTAAAGGCAGAGTTTGACCCTTCAAAATATACCTATGTTAGCTTTACGATTGATACAAAAGAAACTGGCAAAATAACAAAAGTATATCAAATTGATACCCAAGCTCTTAAAGCAGAATGAATCAATGATGTAACAAAAGAAAATTCATTTATGCTCATGCATATGGTGAGTAGAGGTGCTGCTGTCATGCCAAAATACTTTCGTGATATAGACACTATCTCTACAAGTGCTATTCCAAGTAACCTTCGAGGACTTGATCGAGTAGATTATGCAAATGCTCTTCTTAAATCACAAGGCATAGAAGTTAAGCCAAATATTCTTTCAGATGTAAATGGTCTTGGTGTTGGACTCAAAAAAACTCTTCTTCCATTCGGACTAGATAAGCTTGTCGGTCTTGGAAAAACTGGGGATGAATCCGTAGATACTGATGAACGAAAATCAGAAATGCAGAAAATCTCAAAAAAACTTCAAGAACAAAGCAATAAAATCTTCGATGCGAATAATCGAGAAAACCTTTGAGAGCACTATGTTGATCTTTTTCTGAAAGCAAAGAATTTTGCTGAGCTCCAAGCGCAAGCAAAAGACGATCCTATTCTCCAAGAAATCCTCTCTACATTCAGTACTCCAGTAAATCCTCAAGGCGATGAGCTTGGACTTGCCCAAGAAGATATCTTAGAGCGAGTCAAAGCAAATATTAATAAACAAGGACGGGAAGTATTTAAAAAGAAATTTGGCGACTTCATTGACAAAAGAAGTGTCGATGGCTTTATTGTACGAAATACAAATTTCCTCTTTGATGACGCCACACTTCAATCCATTACATCAAAAGATGGAAGTGGTATTCTCAAAGGAAATATGGATGGCGGTCGAGAAATCTATCTTTCAGCTCAAAAGCTGGATCTCAATGCAGCGAAACTTTCCTATACCAGAGACGGCAAAAGTATGGAACTATCTAATGAAGTTGCTCAATCTTTCAAGGGTCAAACTATTGATCTTGGTATGCAAAAAAGTAATGCGAGCTCCGAAGTGCAAGCCATGATGAAGGAAACAAAAATTCATATCGATAGTAATGGCACAGCATATCTTATCACAAGTCCGAAATATATCAGTACACTCTCTCAAATCATGAGCCGTACTGGAGACGCTCTCACATCAAAAACAGCAGTCGAAGTATATAAAATAGTTGGTACCGTACTTCTCACACTCAAACTTGCTGGGGACCATATTGGTACACCACATATTGGCACACCAAATCTTCCAAGTATTGATGTAAATCTTCCAAGTATTCATACCCCAGATGTATCATCACTCAATACAGCACTTGGTGGTTATGTACTTACATGAGCACTACTCAATCGAAAAATTGCATTTCTTGAGCGTGATCTTCGGAAAAATCATATGGAGACACCATCCAATACTATTCTTACTTCCATGGCAACAAAGTATGGAGGAGATGCACAAAGTAAGCTCGACAAAGAAATTCTTGACGCTCATAGGACATGAGCATAATATAAAAACTCCCAAATGGGAGTTTTTATATTTACAAGAAGCGAAGAAATTAAGCAGCAGTTTCCTCTTTTGCTCCTTCAATTGCAGATACAACCGACTCATTTGCAGGAGTAATGAACTCAAGAGTTGGATAGTTCTTAGCAATAGTTTCAACATGGATAAGATCACCAGCTTGAACCAGAAGAGAAATATCAACCTCGATAGCTTCGATAAGATCTTTTGGGAGTACTTTTACTGAAAGAGTTGCATGGTTCTGCTGAAGGGTAGCACCCTCGAGTTGAGCTTGACTTTTACCCACAAAAACAACAGGGAGATCAACGAGAATTTTTTCAGTTGCAGATACTACGAAGAAATCAACATGCTGAATATCACCGTGAATCGGATGAAGCTGAACATCATGCATCATTGCTGAATGAGTCTTTCCATCAACAACGAGGTCGAGTAGATGTGACTTACCAGCGCTACGATATGCCTTAAGAAGCGCACTGGCATCAAGAGAGATGCTGATTGGAGCTACCTTATGACCATAAACAACAGCTGGTACAAGACGAGCAGCACGTACATCACGAAGTGGAGTTGCAACATCACGAAGTTGTGCAGAGAGAGAGATTTTTTGCATACGAAAATTTATATCAGATTTCAAGACCGTGAGAGTATAGATAAACCACGAAATTTTGCAAGTGAAAGTGAATCTTCCTAATATTGAAATGTAATAAGTGGAATTTCACTCTTCGCAGATGTCTTGATAGGAAATCACCATGTTGCCGCTCAGGCAGATATAACATAGTGTGTGTGTGAGCGTCGATGATAGCCGATATTTTTTTCAAAAGCAATTTTTGCCATGAGTCCTAGTGGCCACAACTGACCATTATGTGTATGCCCTGAGAGTTGCAAGGCAACACCTGCTTCTTCAGCTCGCTCAAGATGTGACGGCTGATGATCGAGGAGTATAATAGGAAGATTGCTTGTATTCGATGCTGTGATCATCGTGATATCAAGACGGTTACGTCATCTCATCGTATGGACACTGCGATCATCACGACCTACGAGATAAATATCACCCACTACTCGTCATTCATCTTGGAGCATAGTGATTCCTACGGATTCGAGCAGTCATTTTGCGACTTCAGGATCACCATAATATTCATGATTACCATAAGCACCATAGACTCACAGAGGGGCATGGAGTTGCGCAAGTGGGAGATGGAGATTACGATCTTGTACTACGTCGAGAGAACCATCAAAAATATCACCAGCAAAGAGAATCAGATCAGGGCGTGCTGCATTCACAGTATCAACAATTCGTTCGATAGTCTTTCATTGATTGAGTGTCCCAATATGAACATCCGTCAGAAGCGCAATAGTTATACTCTTATCGTGACACACCTCTCATCATTCATATGTAACGGTATATGGAATAATCTTTGGATTACGTGCATTGATATATCAGAAGATCAACCAGAGAGCAACAAATATATGAACACCAAAAAACCACCAAAGTGATGAGAAAGTATCAAAAATAGTCATCCTATCAAAACACCAAGCCACAAACCAAATCACATCATATACCAACAAAAAAAACGTAGCATAGAACATCCATGGGAGAGCAAATGATCCAACTATGAGGAATATATCACTCCAACGAGGAAGCGCTCGATTGTCCAAAATTCTCGCTACCAATCACCAAATAACGAGTACAGAGTACAAAATATAGTAAAAATATGACCAACTATATCCCTCCAAAAAGCTCGAAATATGTGCGAGTATATATGCATGACCCCCAAAGTATACAACGAGAACAAACGTAAGAAAACTGAGAATTCAAGGCATAGTCGCCAAACACAAAAGAAGCTCTGATTATGGGAATCAGAGCTAAAAATGCAAGCACAAAGTATAGGAGATCAGAAAAAGTTATTCAATATTTTTCACGACAAATTAATATCAGATTCTTCTATTTTTCACCTTTCATCTAATTATAAGATAATCTATTCTGCTAACTGAGTTAGACACAATGATTATTCGTAACGAAGTGCGAGAATCGTCTTGAGTCTCGATGCTTTATTTGCTGGGTACACACCAAAGATAACACCAACAACAAAACAAAAACTCATAGAGAGAATAACTGATTCAATCGTGATCACTGCATCGATTCCAAAAAGATTGATCACTCAGACGATTGCAAACGCTCATATGATACCGAGCACACCACCGATCCAAGCAAGCATGATAGCCTCGATCAAGAACTGCTTGAGAATATCAGATCTCTGTGCTCCTATTGCTTTACGAATACCAATTTCTTTCGTACGTTCCGTCACAGATACGAGCATGATATTCATAACTCCTATGCCTCACACAATGAGAGAAATAGCTGCAATCCCACCAAGAAAGAGTTTGAAGACATCGAGGATTCTCAGAAATGTAGCAAGGATATCTTGGAGATTCACGATTTGAAAATTTGCCTCACTTTTATCAGGGATTCCATATCTCTGAAGGAGCTTCTGGATGATAATATCTTTTGTTGCATCAATCTGGGTTGAGTCCACAACATTGATATTGATGCTCGAGAGATATTTGGTACCAAAAAGCTTGTTCTGAGCGGTTGTCAGGGGTATAAAGACAATTTTATTTGGGTTATTCCCCGGTCATTGTTGTTCGCGAAATTCTTGGATACCAACAATCGTCACAATGAGATTATCAATTCGTAATGATTTTCCGATAGGATTCTCTCCGCCAAAAAGTTCTTTAGCAGTATCAAGACCGATAACAGCAACGCTCTCAGAAGTAAGAATATCATTGGAAGTAATATGTCGACCATATGCTACACGGCTGTTACGAACTTTTTGATATTCAGGCATAATCCCGATAACATTCACGAGTGAATTTTTTGATCCAACAATAACAGTCTTTCGTCCTGATAACTCAGCAGATATCTGAGCAATCGTTGGAACCTGCAAGCGGAGATAATCTACATCTTGGAGAGTGAGAACATCTTTCTGATTTCTCGCACCTTTATTCCCGAGAATATCATTTTGATTCTCTCCTCCTGGAACAATAGTCAAAAGATTCGAGCCAATCTTCGCAAATGCATCCTGAAAATATTTCTGAGTTCCCTCACCGATAGCAAGCATTACAATAACAGAGAGCACACCAATAATCACTCACAAACTCGAAAGTCCCGTTCGGAGTTTATTTGCAAGGAGGTTACGTGTAGCGTTCTTGATTTCTTGAGAAAGGAGCATAGAGAGTATTAGACAATGAGACCATCTGAAATATGAATAATTCTATCCGCATACTGTGCAATTTGCTGATCATGAGTGATAAGGAAAATTGTCTTACCTTGATTATGAAGCTTACCAAGAAGCTCCATAATCTCACGGCCTGTCTGACTATCAAGCGCTCCTGTTGGCTCATCTGCAAGAATAAGCGTTGGATTCGCAACGATGGAACGAGCAATACAAACACGCTGTTGTTGTCATCCAGATAATTCTGTCGGTTTATTGAGGTATTTTTCTCAAAGTCATACATCTTCAAGGACAGATAGTGCTATAGATCGCGCTGACTTCTGATCAATATTTTGATAAAGAAGCGGAAGCATTACTTGTTCAATCACAGGCATACGAGGGATTAAATTATATCCCTGAAAAATAAAACCAATCTTTTGTCATCGGATACTTGCCTGATCATATTCTGAGAGATTTGCCACCTCCATATGATCCAGTAAATAAGAACCAGAAGTAGGAGTATCGAGTAAGCCAACAATATTCATTAGTGTCGACTTTCCTGATCATGATGGTCACATAAGGGCAACAAATTCACCATCTTGAATCGTCAAAGACACCCCATTGAGTACCTCAAGGATCTCTCATCCTATATCGAATGATTTATGTATATCTCGAAGATCAATCATAGAAACTAATTTATATTGCGAACGGACTGAGAATTATCTCGCTCTGGTTGCTTGCCAAAGATACTGGAACTAGCATCTCATTCAAACGAGATATTCTTCAAGAGAATCAGATCATCCATCATGATTCCTGAGAGGACTTCTACTTTATCGCCAGAGTTCTTACCTAGTACAACATTGATCTCACGCACTTCATCAGATGAATACTCTCCAGGACCACGTGACGGTACGCGTAATATTTGCACAATGTAAACCCCACCAGACTGACTCACAGAGGTACTTGGTATAAGGAGTGCTTGCTTATGATCATTATGAACAATCTCAATCTCAGCCGTCATACCATTGAGGAATACAAGATCACTAGCACTCAGCGAAAGAGTGGTTTCATAGAGGATGACTCCATTTTTGTTCTCTGGCGCAGACTCAATTGCCGTCACACTTCATGTAAATATCTTACCAGGATAGGCATCAAAACGAATATTTGCCCGATTTCAGAGCCGAACTTTGACAATATCCACCTGATCAATCTTTGCTTTTACACTCACCATGCCAGGTGATGAAATAGATATACCCTTCGTGGCATTCGTCATATCTCCTACACGAAAATCAATCTTATCAACAACACCAGAAAAAGGAGCTCGGATCAAGAGATTATCTCGATCGCTCATCTGACGATCAAGAGTTGCCTGAGCTCGTGCTATAGCATTTTTTTGAAGTGCAATATCGGCAGCATCTGGGCCATTGAGGAGATCGGATTTAGTAGCCTGAGCAATTTCTCCTGTCTTCTGAAGAGCGAGAATCTGTGCATCGATATCTTGGTTGTTCACAATTTTCTGACGCTGGAGCGACTGCTTCTGGAGCTCCTGTGATCGAATATCAGCAACGAGTTTTTCAGAATTATTTTTGAGCTCTGAGAGTGTCACCCGATTATCAGACGTCTTTATATCCGTATTCTTCGAGAGAAGATCTTGGTTCTGCAAAGCTATCAATGACTGTTTATCGGCTTGAAGTGATGAGATTCTCGAAGAAACAGACGAGACATGAGTATTGAGTCGGGATCTATAGCCAGCAAGCACACTATCTGTAAAAGTAGCGTCCGTGATAGAAAGATCGAGTCCTCGAAGTGAAAGTGAGAGAAAGTCATACATATCATCTACAGCAGAAGATATCTCGGAGTGAATTTTCTCAACTTGTTCTTGAGATGGACGGCCCATGAGTGCTGTCTTCTGTTGGTTCAATCGATTCGTGATTTGCGTACGTGCCGTATACCCATCTTTTACTTGTTGACGTACGAGGGAACTACGACCGCTGACAAAGATTTCATTTTTTGACTTTGTATCAGTATAGGTATCGAGACCATAGATCTGATCAGCATCGGTCGTGATTTGTCCCCATGAGAGGAGGAGCGCATCGACCGATGTCTGGAGGCGAACAATAATCTGTTCAAGAGCTTTTCTATCCCGATCGATCGTATCTTGTGTCTGATCTAGAATCGTCGTCCCATTTGCTTCAGCGAGTGCTATCTTCTCCTTGATAAGAGAGCTTTGATTCTTGAGATCGAGAATTTTAGCCTCAACATTTGTTATTTCTTTGTCGCTATTGAGAGCATTATCTTTTTTCTTTTGAGTAAGGAGGAGTACCTGAGAATGTGCATCGATTTTTTGTTTGTCCACTTGGAGTACGTCTTGTTTCTTTGCTGGAGACTGTAGCTTCTGAAGTTGCAGTCGTGCATTCTCGAGGGCAAGTTTCTGATCCCGCAGTGATGCATCGACACTTTTGGTATCCAGCTCTGCGAGAATATCGCCTATTTTTATTTTCGATCACTCTGAGGTACTGATTTTCTTGATTTTCCCAGAAGTTCCAAAGTAGAGTGTCTGAGTATCAACACGGCTCACTTCCCCAAGCACTGTGAGAGATTCATTCACTATACCAGTGCTTGCGGATACGATCGCATCAGCAGTAATTGTCGACTCGCGATGAGCATAATACCACCATACTCCAGCACCGACTGGTAGAATCATAGCGACAATCAAGAATTTCTTCGAAAAATGGAATTGCATAAGAAAGAATACATATCATAGTAGCAAATATTCTCAGAAAGAGCAACAAATTGTATTGACGAAGACAAACTTGCAATTTAAATCATTTTGTATAGCATTATTTATATGTTGAATCAATTATATATCGTTCTAAGCATTCTTCTTCTCGAATTTTCGGGAGTTTTTGCGTAGAATTATCATTGATTCATACAAAATCTCCCAATCCGATTCTGGGAGATTTTATTTTCTATCTTTTCTCTTTATGACTGAAGAATTCACACCCAACGAGGAATTTATCTACAATAGTTCCACAAATCAATATGATTCCTTTCAAAAGCTTCATAAAGTTGAAAATCCATCCACAGTCGAAGAAACAAAGAGAAAATTCCGGACTATCATATATCCAGGTCAAAAAAGCATAAAAATTCACAAACACAACCAAATCTTTGAGCTTCCAGCATCCATTCGAGATATTACCAAGAGAGCAACCGAGTTAATTGCCACTATTGCTAATCAATCAAATGGACAACTAATTGTGACAGAATTTTTTGTGAAGTCTGAGTAGTGTAAATTATGATCAAAAAATGACTCCAAATGAAGTCATTTTTTGATTTTATTTAAGACACATTCTTTTAATAAATGGATCTACTGAATCTCTTTTTCGATTGTCATCACCTCGGTAATTGAGAAGAAGATTATCACAAAGTTTCAGAGCTTCACGAGATCATGGTTCGAGTCCCTGTGAAGCAAGAAAATAGCCATTTACCCAATATGGATCAATTGTGATAATTTGTTGCCCAAGATCACGGATTATAGGTGAAAAATATTGTTCTCGTTTTGGATATTGCTTTACATAAAAAGCGATGGTATTTCCAAGATCACTCATATCTTGAGGAGAGTTTACTGCCTTCTGGAGCAAGGCAATGTAGCGTTCAGTATTTCTCTGATTTCCTCGATAAATAAGACGATTAAGATAACCAATCTTATCTCCAAAATCATCTCTACTTCATGGAACCAAACAACTTGCAGTAAAACCTCTCCATCGTGTCATAAAACTGCATCTTTTTTTCTCTTCTGGAAATTCTAAAGCACGTTTCTCAATAAGATCATGTGCCTTATGGGCATATTCAACATCATTATAATAAGCGAAAATACCATACGCCCCTATAACCGAAAGAAAATCAGCATAAGATAAGTCATTGATGATTTGTTCATTATTCACGTACTGCAACAATTGCTCTTGTCGAATAAAAGCAGATTCAAAATCTTGATGATTGAGAAGTTCTCAGATTTCTGAGAGCTCTTGTGATATCTCTCATGCAGAAAGCAAAGATGGGGTTTCTGAGCTTGCAGCAAATACATTTACAGGAAGTAAGAGACATACTACGAGAATAACTCTGAGGAATTTCATAGAGTAAAAATTGAAAGGATAAAAAATAACTACAACCTCTTCTCCCCTATCTCACTCTTGAGTATCTCGATGAATTCATTCATACCAACGATCGATTGTTCCTTGGTCTTGTAGTTACGCACCGCTACACTCTTATTATTCATCTCCTGTTCACCGACAACAAGGATGTAATTCACATGCTCTGTCTCTGCATTTCGCACTTTTTTATTGAGTCCATCGGATGAGTCATCGAGACTGACACGGATACCTGCTTGCTTGAGAAGAGAGTACACTTCTTCAGCGTACGGGAAAAACGCTTCACCCACTGGGACGACTCGAGCTTGAAGTGGGGCAAGCCAAAGTGGAAAGGTTCCAGCAAAGTGCTCGATCATAATCCCCATAAATCGCTCAAGTGATCCAGAAATTGCACGATGAATCACGACTGGCTTCTCTTGTTCGCCCTTCTCATTCGTAAATGAGAGATCAAATCGATTTGGGAGATTGAAGTCACATTGAATCGTTGCGAGTTGCCACTCACGACCAATCGCATCCTTGAACATAAAATCCAATTTTGGACCATAGAACGCAGCCTCCCCTTCTACACGCTTATAATTAAGCTCATTCGACTTTGCGGCATCCTCGAGAGCTGATTCAGCTGTCTGCCATATATCTTCACCACCGAGATATTTTTCAGGAGTTTGAGGATCTCGAACCGAGAGTGATACCCAGTACCCTTCGAGAAGACCAAATGTCTTATAAAATTCCTTGATAATTCCGACAATCGTTGATACCTCATCCTTGATCTGAGAGACACGACAGAAGAGATGTCCATCATCCTGAGTGATCGCTCGCACACGAGTGAGCCCAGAGAGCTGCCCAGTCTTCTCATCACGATACACAGTCGCAGGCTCAAAATATCGAATCGGCATATCACGATAGGAGAACTGATTATCAGCAAATATCTGCATGTGATGTGGACAGTTCATTGGCTTGAGATGAAATTTCTCTTTACTCGTACCACCATAGACAGAGAACATATCTTCAAGATAGTGTCCAGCATGCCCAGAAGTCACATAGAGATCTTCCTTCGCGAGATGTGGAGTCCAGACTCGTAGATACCCCTTATCAGAATGAAGCTGCCAGAGGTAATCTTCGATCGCCTTACGGATAATCATACCACGAGGCTGCATAAGCGGAAGTCCTGAACCAACAAGATCAGAGATCGTGAAGAGCTTGAGCTTCTTCCCGAGGATGCGATGATCTCGCTTCTTTGCCTCTTCGAGCATCTTTACATGCGCATCGAGCTCCTCACGAGTATCGAAGGCAAGTGCATAGATACGAGTGAGCATCTTCTTCGTACTATCTCCCCTCCAATACGCACCAGCTATCTTTTCAAGTTTGAAAGCATTCTCGTCAATACGACTTGTCTGATCGACATGAGGACCTTGGCACATATCGACAAATATCTCTTGACCTTGTTGAGATATATTTCGATAGAAGCTAATAACAGACTCACCCTTCGCACCAAGCTCAGTCGCCATTTCAAGCTTATACCTCTCCCCTCTTCATTCGAGATAGGTTTTTGCCTCAGAGAGTGGCAAAGAATATTGCTCAAATTTCTGATTTTGCTTAATGATTTGTTTCATCTTCTTCTCGATCTCTTTGAGGTTCTCCTCCTTGATCTCGATAGATCCAAAGTCAAAATCATAGTAAAAACCAGTATCAATATCAGGACCGATAGCCATCTGAACAGAGTCTCCATAGAGAGATTTTACAGCCTGAGCCATAATATGTGAAAGCGAATGACGCTTAGTAGAAATTGGGAAAGTGGACATAAGTAGGAGATAACGAGATTATTTTGTTATTTTATAAGCAATAAAAAACGAAAGGGACACTGAAATCAGTATAGACAAGCATACGAAAAAAATGGAAATATCGATTCATGGGAACAATGTAAGCATTAGACTTCAAAAAAAGATAGCACAGATAAAATATAAGGCTATGGATATAGGGATTGATAAAATCAGACATTGTAGCCACTGTCTAATGGTTCGATGAACTCAACATTGAGTTATTAAAAATAATACAATGATCAAGAATAATACCAACAAGAAAATAAACATTGTAGAGAAAATTCAAACCAATGCTTCTGTTGCTCAGTGTGCGAATGTAGCACTTGGTATACCCAAGAGAAGTAAACAAAGTAAAGTATTTTTTCGAAAAGTAGACATAAGAGAAATTTACATTTAGGACCTAAGCCAAAACAAAACAATATTATAAAAACGAGGTAAATAGTATACTCATTTTAGCTAGTAAAAAAATTAAGAGAACTATTCATAATATTTTACAAAAGATTTTAAAACCTCATATAAGTAACATGAAAAAACATAAAAAACAAAAGTAAATTCAGAGATATATATAGGCCATTCCATCACCATGAGCAAACACAATACTTGGAGTCAAAAGCAACAAGGCAACGAATCCATATCCAACTAATCCATATCGGAGAGGAGATTGAATGAGAGACATAAGAGAGAAGATTATTTAATAATTTGACGAGCGAGTTTTGGGGCAAAAGAGAGAAAGATACAAAGTAAAATAAATCATATCAGATAATAAAATATCCAAAACCATTCAGACAAAATAGTTAATCCATTAACATTTAATATTCCCCAAAAATATTCCCATATCCATAAGAAGGAAGTAAATATACAAGCATAGAATAACCACGAAAGTAGTATTTGTGCGATTTTACGAACCGTGCTTCATCCGTATTTATTAGCAAAGTAACAAAATATAACAATAAAGATGATAATTGCTAGCATCAATAAAAAGAATATCAACAAGTATCAGAATCATTCTACTGTATGTGCAAACGTAATATTTGGAATAAGAATCAACAAAGCAGCTAATCAATATCGGAGAGGAGAATAAGAAAAAGACATAGAAGAAAAAATTATTTTACGATTTTACGAACTATTTGAACAGAGATATTTGCAAGATAATTTATCCCTTTTGTAATCAAAAAAATACTAATAAGGAAAAGGCCTACCAATCAGAAGCTGAAGTTTGTGACATTATCTCTAGTGAGATACAACATAAAAAATACACCTATAAAAACACCAAAAAGTAAGATTATAGAAAAAGTTAAAGCTATTATTCCTTGAAATATTTTTTTTGTTATAGAACCAGTAGATATCTTTTTGATTCATGCCATAATATAAAATGGTAGAAAAATAGCTGTTAGTACCATAACAGGCAGAATAAGCATTATCAAGAAAACTCACGCATCACCATGAGCAAAAGCTACACTAGGGAATAGAACCAAAGATAAAGCAACATAAAGATATCTGAAAAAAGAATAAGAAAGAGACATACTAAAGAAAAATTAATGGTAGATCCTGATTTTCATCAGGATGACGGATTTATATAGGGTCTAAACCAGTTACGGGTTATATTGACGAAGTAACTTTAGCACTTCCTTATAAATATCTTTTCATTGAATACGACAATTATATCTGAATTCAGATTCTTTCAAAAAATAGTAGAAGTAGACTTTCTTGATTCCATTGAATTGAGAGAGTCTTCTTTTGGTATAACTCCAAAATGACTCTATTCAATTAATGTGTTGAGTTCATCTTGCAAATTCATTTGCTCCGTGATGAACACGGTAGTGTTTCTCATATCCAATATCTACAAGCCCATCATAAGCTCACCATCCATCACTGTTAATCTCAGACTCTTCTATACGAAGTTTTCATCGAATGATTGGCACGAGAGTCCTTGCTTTTACATCAGGAACTATCTCAGTATATACTTTTCAGTTTCTTTTGAGTAAACCAAAGACTATTGTCTTCATACCAGCTCACCTTCCTCTCTTTCATCGGACTCTTGTTGGTCAGAAGTAACTCTCATCTATCTCAACATTTCCAGTCCATATTTCATTCTTTTCTCTCTCACAGAGAAAGGCTATCGCCTTTCTGATATATCTATACCAATCCTGTGTTGTTTTTGGATTGAGACCTGTTAATACCGCTGTTTTATCTGAAGTAAAATCCAGAGAAAAATATTTCACAATTTCTCTTATTTTTGCATCTCAAATTCGTGATTTTTTCCTATAGGTAGTTTTACTGATCATAGAGCCAAGTTTATGGGATAATTTATCCTGTCAACTGGTTTAGACCCTTATATAAATGAATATCTTATTGAACTCTATCAATTATGTCATCCTGAACTTGATTCAGGATCTTCGACTACTCCACGGATCTCATGAATCAAATTGCCCGAGGAGTGCAAAACTCTCACTATAGCTGGCGATGATATCAAGGAGTCATCGAGCCTCTTGGAGAGAAATATCCTCAATATCCTTGCGATGACTAATAAGCTCAATGGTCTTCTGAAGTTCTCCGAGTCGTTTTTGATTGATACTATAGCCTTGTATGAGATATTCCTTGAGTCTCGTCGTCGCCCATTGACGAAATCTGGTTGCCTTTCAGGAATTTGTCCGATATCAGACCGCGAGGATGACATCAAGTGAATAAAACTTCACCGGCTTATCAGAATTTGCAATATGCATTTTTTGCATATTGCTTTTTTCATCGATCTCTCCATCTCGAAAAATATTGCGAATATGGCGAGCAACGACCGATTGATCAATATCAAAAAGCTCTACAATCTGAGTCTGACTCGCCCAGACCGTATCTTGTCTTGGATCAAGTTGCAGCTCAAGTCGATCTTCGTAGAGAATCAATGATGTTTTTTGAAGTTGAGTGGTCATAAGGTTTTTTAGTCGAAGATCCTGATTTTCATCAGGATGACAAATTTTATAAATGTATACCATATCGAAATACTATCAATTACGTCATCCTGAACTTGATTCAGGATCTACCTTTATCTTACAAAACTAGAGGGTTATCGTTTCATAAAGGTCATCCCAATTTGGATTTATGGATTCTATAATATCTATCTTCCATTTTCGATGCCAGTTTTTAAGTTGCTTCTCTCGTTCGATCGCTTGCCTGATATTATCAAATGCTTCATAGTATACAAGCCTTTTACAATTGTACTTCGCTGTAAAACAATTTGGATCAATCACATTTTTATGCTCGTATATGCGTTTCACAAGATCAGATGTAACTCAGATATAGAGGCTTCATCATTTCCTATTTGCAGTGATGTAGACAAATCATCCTTTCATAATACAGAAGAAGTGGCAGATCTCCGACTCGCGACGACTATGTCGCTCCCTGGACAGTTTGAGCTAGCCGAATCAAGTTCAGGATGACAGATTAAATGGTATTATTCGTCTTCAATATAACCAAAACAACAATTAATGAATCTCCGAGAAAAATAATCCTTTTTCAATATCTTCACAAACCTGACGATCGTATCAGACAAATATATCACCATGATCAGCCAAGAGATCTAGAAATTTCAGATCACTGCACTTATTTGGTTCACCGATCGTAATGGTTCCAGTATACTTCTGCACATCGATATAGACATCAAAGTATTCTCGATCTGGAGCTATGCGATGACTGACATGGACCACTTGCATATCAGCCTCTTGCACCGTGATACAAAGCTCTTCTTGGAGCTCGCGAGCAAGAGCAGATTTTACGAGCTCACCTGACTCAAAGTGTCCAGCAGGAAGCTGGTATTTACCATCTTTGAATCCAGAGTTTTGACGCTGCATGAAAAGTATTTTCCCAGATGCATCACGGATGATAGCATAGATAGCACCATAGAGATGAGGAGATCGCATAAGATAAACTATATAAAAATAAAAACTCCCCACTCACACAGGAAGTTTTTATTTCACCAAAAAACACCCTATGCAGAGAACAAAGATAATGTGCGTGTTCACAGTCGTGTGACCATACCAAAGGGTGATGAGTAAATAACTCTAAGAAATATAGTTTTTTTCTGATTTCTGTCAAATCAGCACAAGACAGAGTGGTCCAGAATGTTACAATTTCTAATGATATATGATAGCATCGAAGCCATGACGACTCTTTTTCTCATTATCAGCATCACTGCTCTCGCCGCTATCAGCCCGTGACATGATTCTCTCATCATCTCACGAAATACCCTCATCCACGGACGTAAGCATGGATTTGCAACTGCTCTCGGTTGTAGTATGAGTCTCATGATTCATATGAGCTATTGTATTCTAGGTATAGCAACACTCCTATCATCCTCACCTATCGCATGGAATATACTCAAAACTCTGGTTGCATATTATCTCATCTATCTTGCTTACAAACTCATTCGTCAGCACACAACGCATCAAAGCAAAGCAATGGGAGAAAGGAAAGAAAGAGATATCAAGAAATCATTTCTCGAAGGATTTTTCTGTGATGTACTCAATCCAGTTGTAATCGTGTTTTTCTCGGCGTCTTTACCCAAGTCATCGATCATGCAGCCTCATGGTGGATTATGCTATGATACGGACTCGTGATGATCCTTACGATTGTAATCTGGTATGCCATCCTTGCCTACATGGTGAGCTACCAGCGATTCAGAACATACCTCGCACGATTTCATATATGGATTGATAGGATATTTGGAGTACTACTGATCATGCTTGCAATAAAAATGATAGGCTCTAGACCAGAAGAAAGTAACTCATATACTCTCTTCTTATGATCCCATACAGCAAAATATCAGTTCACGAACTTAAAAAGATTATTAAGTGCTTTTGTGTGGATATTGATGCCACAAAAACAAGCGAGCTTTTGGGATATAATCGAAAGACCGTTAACCATTATTTCTCTATCTTTAGGAAAATAATCTACACGAATCGTATTGAGGCTTTCAAAGAAAAGATAGGTTGAGAAATAGAAGTAGATGAAAGCTATTTCTGAGCCAAGCGAAAAAGATGATTTGCAGGAAAACTTAAACGATGAAGATGAACCCTCAAACAGCCAGTATTTTGACTCATCAAGAGAAAAGATGAGAATGGAAGAGTAGAAATATATACAGAGATTATTCCGAATTGCAAAGCTGTAACACTCCGCCCTATAATACAGGGAAAAGTCAGTATAGAAGATTCTATCCTATATTCGGATGGCTGGAAGGGATACGATGGTCTCGTAGATGTATGAATCGACAAGCACTTTCGAGTCAACCATGGTACAAGTGAATTCTCACTTGGGAATGGAATTCACATCAATGGGATTGAGAACTTCTGGAGTTTTACAAAGCGCCGATTGAACAAGTTCAACGGCGTGAAAGTAAACTTTCACCTTCATCTCAAAGAATGTGAATGGAGATATACCAAAGAAAGCTTTGAACTTGAGCAGGAACTTCTTACAATGATTAAAATCTTTTATAAAAAATCCAGAAAATCTTAGATATTTCTAAAATCTTCTGGTCTAGAGCCAATGATAATATAAAAGCCACCCTATCGGGTGGCTTTTGATCCAACAAAGCTGGCAGTTAGGAAGATTTATCCCCCGTATGCGCAATCACAGTGCTGGTGTGTCGGTGACCATGTCCATGCTTCCATTCCATAGAGGCACGATGCCTCTCATGAAGGTCCAGAACATCTGGTAAAGCCACTTCAGGTGGGACACTTTTGTTTTTGTTTTCTTCAGGACGAATATCGCCCTCGCTATTGTTCGCCATTTTTTTTACTCCTTAGCTAGCAAAATGGGATATCATTATACATAATATCCCAACTTGTCAAAAAAATCTCTGATTAATCAGAGATTTTTTTTGCTTTCTTCTTATGAGTTGCTACCTTGTTTGCGACAATCTGTTGAGCGATCATAAAGAGATTCCCTATGAACCAATAGAGTGTAAGACCAAGTGGAAAGAATAATGCAGATACCGAGATAATCACTGGCATAAAGTAGAGAAAAAATCGACTCATTACCTCCTGATTTGGCATAGCAGATCAGCTCGCAGCACTCTCTTCAAGGGCTTGCATGAGTGACTTTTTCGGCTTTGTCTGATCATGGGTTGTCTTGAGAGAAAGACGAATCTGGATGAACTGTGCCAATCAGAGAATAACAGCAGCAATGATACCAAGAGTCCCACCTACTGAAAGGAGGTCGATACCCAAAAACATCTTGTCAATGGACGGAAATGAGAAATCGTGAAAAAATTGATAGAGATAATACCCATTCGCCGTATCATGAACACTAATCAGGAGAAAATAAATCGCAGAGAGGAATGGAAGCTGTATAAGAATTGGGAGACAAGCACCAAAAGGATTCACATTCTCTCTCTTCCAAAGTTCCATCATCTTGAGACCAAGTTGTTGTTGATTATCTTTGTACTCTTCTTTGAGGGCAGCAATCTTTGGTTGAAGCTCTTGCATTCGACGAGCTGCTACCATAGACTTGTGTTGTGGCACCAAGAGGATGAGTCTCACTAATACCGTCAAAAGAATAATAGCAAGCCCGAGGGAATGATCTGGAAGAAATGTTATAATACCGACAAAAAGATTGAGGATCGGTGCATAAAAAGCTGTGGTAACAAGCGATCGAAAGAATCATTGCTTTTCGGCTATGATCGTAAGATTACTCACCTCACTCCCCGATGAAAAGAGTCGAACATCAAAACTCGCAGGAATATAGAAAAGCTTATTGAGATGATATGTGTCAACATTAATCTTGGAATTTGGTCAAATTATCACCTCATCTCGACAAAAATCTTTTGGAAGATCTTCTACAAGATCGCCATTTCGGCGAAACATAAGATCACGGCAGACTTCAAATTTCTTTGGGTCACTAGTATTATTCTCAATAGTAAGAACTGGGGAGTTTGGAACGGTAATACTTGAATCAGCAACCGATATAGCATATTTTCATTGGAGAGAACTCTGATGCTCCTGTGTTGGCATGAGCCAACTCACCATCAAGAACGTAATGCCAAAAACAAGAAAGAACTGAAAAAACTTGGGAGAATTTTGTTGCATGGAGAGAGCTATTGAGTGAAATTAGATGAGACAGATGACAGCGACTGACATCCCGAGAAGACTTCCAGCAAAAGCCTCAGAGGGAAGATGTCCTATGGATTCATTGAAGTCATGTTCACGTCCTGTAAGCTCATTGAGTACCTTTGCATGGAGTCATGCCTCAAAACGCACATTCATAGCATCATAGATAATAATGAGCGAAACAATGAGTCCAATCATAAAGTAATCAGAACTGACGCCATGCTTGATACCAAGTGCTGTTGCCATAGACGTTGCAAGTGCAGAATGTGAGGATGGCATTCCACCAGATGAAAGCATCAAAGGAACGCTAAAACGACCAATCGCAAGAAGCCATATCCCCTTTCCAATAACAGAGGCAAGCCAAGCAATTGTTGGAATCAAGAGAAGATGCTCAAGAAAATATTGCGATATGGTCATAAAAATGTTATTTTATCTCCAAGATAGTAGCGCTGTATGTTTCTTCCATACCCTTCCACTCAACATTGTCACCTTTAAAATGATTCAGAAGTGCGGAACCAATAGGAGATTCATTAGAAATTCTATTTTCAAAGATATCAACTTCAGTTGGACCAACTATTTTATATGTTTCTTCTCGACCATCATCAAAAGAAAGCGACACGAAAGAGCCTATGATTGCTTTTGCACCAGATTTACGTGCCGTTGTATCAATGAGCTCATAGTTCTTGAGAATTTCCTCAAGCTCCGATATACGTAACTCAATACGAGCCTGCTCATTACGAGCATCTTCGTACTCTGAGTTCTCAGAGAGGTCACCAAATGAAATTGCTTCTTTGAGCTTTTCAGCAACATTGAGACGTTCTACCTCTTTGAGATTCTGAAGTTCAGACTTGATCTCTTCAAGACCTTCTTGAGTGAGAAGCACTTTTTTGTTATTTGCAGCAGAAACAGACATACGGAAAAGAAAGACAAAATATGTTCGAGCATATAGAGTTTTCTCTTTATTGCAAGCGGTTTTTTGAGAATTTTTCTTTTTTAAATGAAGAAGGAAAGCTCTTCTACATTCGTACTATTTTACTTGAATACAAAAGAAGAAGGATCGAAAAATAATTACAAATAGGAAAAGTGAGAGTCAAGCGAAAGAGTTTGCTTTTTGTTCTCAAGCGTCGATAATGTTCATGTTTCGCTCGTCCGTGCATCTGGCTATTATTTTTTCTCATCAAACCATTGCTCAGGAGAGAAGATCGCGAGAGGGTGACGGCTTCGTCCTCATCCGCACTTCTCAACAACATCATCCGTGATTTCGAATAATGTTGATTACGCTCCATGAGATACAAAAATCTAGTCAAAACGGCGAGAAAAATCAAAACTCTTCAGAAATGGAGAGTTTTGTGTTACTACAAATCTATAGAAAGATATTTGTCAACAAAGAAAGTTGCATAGATGTTCAGCTTAGAGTATGATAACAAAAAATATGCCAAAAAATATCAACACTCCGACAGGTAATCAAGAATCACAACTTGAGGATTTTCTCACAAACAAAAGCGAGAGGATGAATACCTTTCGTAATTTTTTCTATAACTACAGTGATACTCAAGCATGATCTGCTTTTTTACGAAACGAGGGTCATAAGGCATTCAGCGGAGCCATGAATACCAATGTACTTTTTGTCGCATATTTTGAGTCACTCAAAAAAACAAATCCATACACCAACCCGGCAAATGGAGCAGGGCTCACTGACCAAGGAAAAACTGATGTACAAGACAATATAGCAAATGTGAACAAAAATGAATTTGAATCACTCGTTTATTCGCAACACAATCTTCTTTTGAGACAAGAATCACATCTTCTCACAAAAATCGAATCATGGTATGCGGTAGATACACCTGGTCACCTCACGAGAGTACAAGTATGATTAGAGGTAAAAAAACTCAATCTCAAAGAGATCAATACCGCCATCTACTCATCATCCAGACTCACGAACCTCATTAATACATGGCACAAAGCAAGTACAACTCATGACTACAATTTTCAAGGTCATAAGAAAAAAATGATCGATGATATTGCAGCAATTACTGGAATACCTGCAACTGATACAAATCTCACAGATATATACAATCGTCTCACTCGAGAAGAGAATGCTGATGTAACTAATCTTGAAAAAATTCTCGGAAATATTGACGGACTCACTCCTGATCAGAAATTCAATATTCTCGCCATCATCAAGCCAACCATTTCACTACGGGAATATCGCACTATTGCTGCAAAACACAATGGCGGAACACTCAAGGATGATGATGAGATTATAGATAATATCATCAATGCTCATCCAGCAGTACCACCACTCACGCCAGATCAAAAGGCTCTTATTAGAACAAGAATATTAGCTACAATCGATCAGAATGGAGATATCATTCGTATACCACTTTCACAAATTAGAACCCAAAGACCAACAGATTATCTGAATATCCTTCAAGAAACGACCGAAGAGGCGCTCGGAACTATAGCAGATAAGAAAAAGAGAGAATCAACCCTTGAAAAATTCGATCAACGTGAAATTGGAGCAAAACATACCGAGCGAGATAAAGATATCAAAGTAAATCTTGATGATGAGCTTGAATCTCTCAAGACACAAGGTGAACAGAATTTTGCACAACTCAAAGATGCAGGAATCAATGCAGATAGTCATGATCAAATACTGAACGCATTTATCATGAGACTTAGTGAACTAAAAATCGATCAAGCCCAGAAAATAAAAAATCTCACCGCGAGTCCTCCGTCAAAACTCTACATCATTTATCGAATGGGTGGAGTTAATCAATATGTAGAAATAACAGCCTACAATGGCAACGCTACACCAATACCAACAATCCGATGTATCAATCACACTAATGTTGATGGTGAATACTATGCAAATAAGCATGCTACTGATGTACCAATTGACAAAATCGCAAAAACCATCTCCCGTGCTGATCGATGAGAGGGATGAAAAGATAATTTCATAAAAAAAGGTGAAAGTGGCTGTGTTGTGGAAGAATCTTTTGTACAAGACTTAGTGAATAGAGGTGTACTCAAAGAAAATATTCAAGATGGAGAAATGAAACGCGAAGATCTTGAAAAAAAACTCTTTGAGCTCGATGGAGAGAAAAACAAGCTCGAGCCAGGTCTCCTCATACAAACCATGGATACTGAGGGGAAGCCGATGTTTGTTGAGGTAACTGCGATTGATGAGAATGCAAAAACTATCTCTATCAACACCACGATTGATAGTGATAATACCCAAAATATTGTTCATCTTCAATTTCATGAATTTCTCTGAGTATTTAACCGAACACAATGTAGGAGAGTTTGACTCGCAAAAGATATCAAATCATTTATCGAACTCTGCAAAAAGACACATAAACCTTCGGAATTTGCGAACATCAGCTTAGGAAAAGATGGAAAACTGCAATATAAAAATGATAAAGAAAGAGCAGACTATATTGTCGGCTGATTTCGTACTCGTGGAAACAAGCCAAATCATATCATCATAAACGAGATAAGTGATACGGGAGTAACATTTATCTATGTCGAGGAGGGTGAACTTGAGAAAGATAAGGACGGGAAAAATACAAATGTCATCAAAACAAAACCAAAGCCAAAATTCGTCCGAAAATATGAGAATGTATCGCTCAAATTCCTCGCTGATCAGCTCAATTTTCTCCATGACGGGGATTGGCAGACATTCAAAGATGATATAGGTGAAGAAGCAAAAAAGAGATTAGAAGAAGAGCACAAAAAACACGAACGGGAGAAAAATCACAAACATGAGCACAAACCACACTATCATGGATGACCACTCCAGTGGATGGCACATTCCAAGAATTTTTGACACCTTTTCAAGGGTATTGGGATGGCATTTGGTGAACTCAAACATTTTATCGAGCACGGAGATGAACATGTAGCAAAAGAGATGGAATATGCATTCATCTCGTGGATGCGAGATACCCCATGATTCAAGAAATTCATGCCGGAAGAGATTTATCTCGATATGAAGGCAGAAATCGAATCAAAGAAGAAGAAAGCGATTGATGAGCTCGCTGAGAAATGGGGTGGATTATCCACAGGAGATTGTGGAAATATGGCTGTAGCACTTCTCGCCGATAAGCATACAACGATGGAACAAATGTTCGGAATTATCTTTGGTATTCACAAAAAGGTTGGAAATCTGTATGGTATACCCATTCTCCAATCAGAGCGTGACCAAACACATGTTGATGGTATCGATGATCCCGTGCCAATTTTTCTCTATAAGCTCTGTGTTATTCAGGGAGATGATCCAGTTAAAATGATCAACGAACTACGAAAAAAATGTGGTAAATGATGAGAGAGAGCTTTTGAAGGCGGTATTGATCCAGTGCCTGAAATGTATCTCATTCAAGTGTATTCACATACGGTACTACAAAACAAGAATCCTCCCCCTGTCCCTGGTTCATTTCATGCCAAGATTGCAGGCGCAGGAGGACCAAATGAGCAGGAGCAAAAAAAGAAAGCAACCGATGGAGAAGCAGATATGTACTCAACACAGGATCAGATAGAATCTCGGATGTATGCTCTGGCAAAAGATGGAGAGATAGCACAAGCAATAGGATTCTATGAAAGACTCATACCTCGATGAGCCCCTATGAGTACGCTCATGGGATTACCATTTATCGTAGCAACAACATGACTGAGAGATTACATGAGTAATCAGCTCGTACGTCAACTTCATATAAATGGCGTCTACGAACAAGGTTTTTCATCGAGCTTATTCACAGCACTTGAGAGTCAAGATAAATACACGAATTTTCACACACTTCTCAAGGCACTTTCAGAAAATGCCTACGAGATGAATGGTGAGGCAATTCTTCCGGATGCAGCACGTACTGATCTTAAAGAGCTCCTAAATGGCACATTCAATGATGTAGCCGCCGTAGGACGAAAATGAGCGCCAGGCTTTAAAGGAGGGAAAACAATCTTGAATCAAAAGGTAGATCTTGCACAGAAATTCTGGACATCCTATGGTAAGCGACTCATGCAAGTACTTGATGGAAACGATGATAATCTCCTCCTTCTCCAACAGCAAAAGGGTATTCCATGAGCAGAAGAGCACTTTAAACAAACCAAGGAACGAACGGAATGACGATCATTTAATGCGAATCTCACGAGCTGGAAGAATGGACACTATAACACGGACAGCACCAACTATACGCTCCTCAACCCAAAAGAGGCAGCATCAAGTTTTTGATGAGTAAATAACTTAACTGGAAAGTTTAAATCAGATGAGACCTGACAAATGCATGAGAATATTTTTATGTCTTTTCAACAAGCATTTCAACGTGTTAAAAAAATTAAGGATCCAGAGGTACAAAAGGATAAATTCTTTGAAATGCACTATGAAATACTCAAGAAAATCATGGGGGAACTCAGTGATGATGTCATCGAGAAATTGATGAAGACAAACAATCATCCAAATTGGTACAGTATGCTACGAAGAACGATTGGATTCAATATCAGAAACTATAACGCTAATGATGTAAACGGATATAGCGGATCCGAAGATCCAACGTATCGAGCAAAAGCACAAAAAGAACTTGATTTTCTTCTTCAAGGTGGTACCGTAAATAGTGTTATTGGAAATGTGAGTTGACACACAGGAGCAACGATTAATCCGGCATTTCAATAAGATAAAATCCCTTAATTGTGAGGGATTTTATCTTGAACATTTTGATACAAATATCCATCTGCTTCCAAACATAAATATTCAAAGCAGTACAACAAATACACAAGTTGCAAAGAAAAAAGGAAGGCGAATAGAGTGAGCATACATCATTGCACCAAGAACTGGACCGAGTACATTTGCCGCCCCAGCAAGACTCATATTAATACCCATAATTCGCCCAGACTCATACTCACGACCTATAGTGAGAAGAGAGTTAATCGTTGGGTTAAGAGTTCACATAGCAATCGGCATGAGTATCATCCATATGTACACCATCCACTCTCTATTCATCAAGGAAAATCATAAAAATGATATAATGAATAGGAGAAAGGATATCGCAAGTAATGTTTGATGACTACAAAGAGATCGGAGATGTCGGGTAATAGCACCCTGATAAATAATAGAGGTTAAACCAACTCATGAGAACACCCACGCAATCTCATGAGCATTCATTCCAAATAAATCAGTGTAGTATTGAGAAGAGAGTGTTGTCATGATACTAAATGCAAAAACTACTCCAGCGGATAAAACAAAAAGGAGAAGAAGTCATTGATCATGGCGAATGAGTGAGGATTTTACAAAATTCTCTACTCTATGTTTGAGAGATGGCTGGTGTGTCTCAGGAAGTATAAAATAAATAGAAAGAAGATTGAGAGATGCAGCAACCATCATAACTACCGGTATGCTGATGAGCCCAAATACAACAGAGAGAAGACCACCAATAAATGGACCTATGAGAAATGCGAACCCAAACGTTGCGCCCATCATACCGAAATATTTTGTTCGTTCTGCTTTTGGAGCAATATCGCTAATCATTGCCTGTACCACTCAAAATCATGCTCAACTGACTCAAGCAACCAAGCGAGAAAGGAGAAAAAGTATGACAGCTATATGAAGTGGTACAATACCTAGAAGACTAAGGAGTAAGAGGATAGACCCAAGAGCATTTGCAAAACTCGTCAGAAATATCATTGGACGACGTCACACACGATCAGAAATTCACCCTATCCAAAAAGCAACGAGAAATGTTGAGAGTGCATAGAGTGCTTGTGAATATCAAGCCCACTCGCCTGAGAGATGAAGAAATTTGAGGATATCAGGAAGAACTGGAAGGAGTACACCAACACCTAAAAGATCGAGGAAAGCAGTAGAAAGAATAACAGGGAAACGATATCGAGTGATGAGATGATGCATAAAAAAATAATCTGAAAAGAAGATTGAAATTTTTGACCGATCACTATACTCAATTCCATCAATTTATCAAAATCTCAAACAAAATATGTTCGAAATACCTGTAGGGGAACTGCTCACAAGCTATGAAGGTGATACAAGATCACTTACATTTCATGATGATGTACCAGAGAATACATGGGATGGTCTTATTCTTAAAGATACACTTGAGCTAGATATACAACTTACTCATATCAAGGGTGGTATTGAGGTGCATTTTACAAGATTTGAAACAGTTGCAGATATTGACGGTATCGAATATGAAATAGATATTCCACCATTTGAGCGAGTATTTCTTGAGAGAGAAGATATGAACGATCCTGGTTCTCTTGATATTATTCATAGAAAAACTGGAATAATTAACCTCTCTCATGTTATACGAGAGGAGATCATTATGGATGCTCATTATTAGGTAGATTATTTACAATACTATGATAGATTTTATTATTATAACATGAATAGTACTCGTATCATTACGAGTAATTTATTTAGCCCAGTCATGGATCTTGATGTGTCTATAAACAAAAATAAAAATATTTGTAAAAATCTCTCAACCGATCTAGCCACGGTCTAAAGCGCCGTGGCTTTTGTTTTGCTTTAAATTTCTATTTCTGTACCTTCGACATCTTCTTTTCATTGTTGTTCTACATATTTTTTGATGATATCTCCATCTACTACTCAGACTGTTGCACAAAAGTATCACACTGCCCAGAGAGATTTCTTTTCTCACCAATAGAAGTTTTTTAGATGAGACTTAAATATTGTATCGGTCCATATATGGTGTGAGCTTCTTCATTTAAACATTTGGACTACAAATGGAATTGGATGTACAAGAGGAATACTCAGATATACATGTATATGATCTTCTTCCATACCAATAGCAATGGGTGTGATGTAGAGTTCTTTGCAGATTCATTCTATGATTCGTTGTACTGATTCTTGAATTGGTTTCGTAAGACATTTTCTTCTATATTTCGTAATCCATACTATGTGATACCTGCAGTCATAGACAGCATGTGATGCTTTTCGGTACACCATGTTGATTTATATTGAGTCATGTATACACTTGACACTCTAGTTACAATCGGCTTGAAAGCAAACGGGGTTTTGGACCCAAGGATGGAAATAAAAATCAGCATAGTTATATTAATGGGTTTAGCTGTTATTACATTTAACAGAGGATTTGGTCAAGAATGGTGACCATTATTTACTATGATGTGAGCTGGAGTTATAGCTTTTGTATGGTTCATTAATGCGATATTGCATTAATTTCAAGGAAAATTCAAAAAATCTTCAACAAAAAAATTAGGCAATATTGCCTAATTTTTTTATGCACCAAACTTAAACAACATTACATCACCATCCTGTACAATATACTCCTTCCCTTCCATTCGAGCTTTTCCTTTCTCCCGAGCTCCTGACCATCCGCCAAATTCAACAAGATCTCTCCAATTCACTGTCTCAGCTTTGATAAACTTTTTCTGAAAGTCAGTATGGATAACTCCAGCAGCCTGAGGTGCACTCCATCATTTCTCAATAGTCCAAGCTCGCACCTCTATTTCTCCAGCAGTAAAGTAGTACTGTAGCCCCAAAAGATCATAACACGTCTTAATGATAATATCCATAGGATTGTGTTCAATACCGAGATCCTTAAGGAACTCAGACCTTTCTTCTTCGCTAAACTCAAGCATATCCATTTCAAGTTTTGCACTCACCGGAAGAACTGGAATATGTTCATCAGTGATATGAGTGATATCTCGGAGAGTCTTTTGAGATCCAACATCAAGACCTCATTGCCCCTGAAGAAGCAATGATTCTTCTTCCACATTGACCGCATATACAAAAGGCTTGTTCGTAAGCAAATGAAGATCAAGGAGAGCTTCCTGTTCATCGCGGCTCATATCCATACTGGATGCAATCTTACCTGTCTCAAGATGTGTTTTGAGACGGGCATATATATCCTCTCGAGCTTTTGCTTCTTTATCACCTGAACGAACTTTCTTCATATTATCACCAATTCGTCGCTCAAGTGTTTCAAGATCAGCAATGATAAGCTCGGTGTTAATAATTTCTATATCTCGTTTTGGATCGATAGAACCATTTACATGATGTACATTTTTATCACCAAAAGCACGAACAACCTGAAGTACCGCATCAACACCACGAATATGAGAAAGGAATTTATTACCTAACCCCTCTCCCCTACTTGCGCCCTCGACCAATCATGCAATATCCACAAACTCAACCGTAGCTGGAATAATCTTTGCTCCATTCACGGTAGCACGAATTTTTTCAAGTCGCTCATCAGCAACATTGACAATGCCAACATTTGGTTCAATCGTACAAAAAGGGAAATTAGCAGCCTCTGCAGCATATGATTTTGTGAGAGCATTAAATAAAGTAGATTTACCAACATTTGGAAGACCAACAATACCGATTTTCATAGAAAAATATTTTAATAAATGAGTTCTGCGGAATAATCCGAAACACTTTGTACCGAATTTGATCGCCAATCACCATCAAATCGAAATGCAAGAATAATAAGCAGAAGGAGTAAGCCGAGGATCGTACCAACCCAAAGAATGAGCATCTTACGAAAAAAAAGATTCGATCGTATTTCAGGAAGCACTCGAGCAAGAAAAATGGCAAGAATAACTATGACAAATACACAAAATATCAGTGCAATGAGTATAGGAACAATATATCACATAGAAGACGAACGTTATGAAAGATCCGATTCACCAAAGGTAAGCTCACTACACACGATATCAAAAAAATCTTGTTTTTTCTTTTTCCAACGAGCATTCTGACGTGGAAGATACTGTTCATCAGAAGGATCAAAAAGAAATTCTTTAATTCCCTCTTCAAGAAAAATAGTATTCTGTGATCATTTGACATAAATAACAGCCTTTGATTCATCATTATTTTTCATTCGCAAAAGCTGTGCTATTTTTCTACCTGCATTGATACTATTGAGAAAACTCTCAACAATAATTTGAGAATCTCCACTGAACGCTTCCGTCAAACGAGGATATACCAACTCTCGCATCAGAGGGCCAACAAGATAGACAGCATCTGGATGGGACTCTTTGATGCGATCAGCAAGTTTTATATGCATCTCTTCTGCTTCATTCCCTAGTTCTCGCATATCTCAGAGAAGAAGAATTCGATAATATTTTTCTGGAAGTCGAATCATATCTTCCAGTCATGCGACAATTGATACATATCAACCATTATAGCTTCCATCAATGATTTTAGATCAGGAGAGTCCATCAAGTAACACTCAACGACCCCGATTCGGATGCACATTCTTGAGGAGCTCTGGAATATCTGAGAGTGGCATGGAAAGTCTGCGAGCAATAGCAACGACTGGACAAGTATTGAATGCTTGATATTTTCCAACCAATGGAATATCAAAATGGATAACTTCACTCTTGTAAGTAATATCAAAAGAAATTCCTTCAAGTGAACTCTTGATATCTCCAACAACAATGTCAGTACCTTCTTTTGGGGTACCATAAGATATAGACGGAATATTCTTCATAGCAAGTGCTTCTTGTACAAGACTGGTAACTATCTCGTCATCATGAGAATACACAATAGAGCGTGACCGGGAAATGATTTTTGCCTTCTCATGCGCATATAAATCAAAACTCCCAAAATTAACAATATGATTCTTAGAAATATTGAGAAGCACAGCTACATCTGGCTCAACAATGGATAATAAAAAGTCCATCTCACCTATCCGATCAATACCATATTCCAGCACCAGATATTTTGGATACGATTTTGAAAAAAAAGCCATCCAAAAAGCTCCCAATAAAAGAAGCATCCAACGGAATGGATTGACTCATGGACCCTCAGACTGAAGAATCGAGAGAGATAGCCCCCATTCACCATTATAGTTATGTGGAGACATATACACATGTTCATGATAGACCTGAGAGAGGAATTCATAGACAAAATGTGTTGTTGTTGTCTTGCCAACGGTACCAGTGACACCGATAACATAAGGCTTATGGCGAGTAATCACGCGATGTGCAGCCCAAGCAAGATAATTACGAACGATGTTTTTTGGTTGCCGAAAATACGAACCAAAACCATCAACATCACCTGACTGAGTAACAAAAGAAGACATAGAAAATTTTACTAAAAGTATAGTGACAATCCAATGAAGGGCAAGGAATTTGTTTGATAGCGGATCACATTATTTTGTAATACGTGAATATCGCGTCATATGTGATCGAAAAAGGGATTGTCCAGAGATATTGGACAAAGATCATGAGTCTATTATTTGTGATAATGTTGTGAATATATATCCATCAGATTGGTATTTTGTAATATATGCATCAAGCATTTTTATAGCACCTGGATGAATATCATGAAAGAGAACAATATCACCAGAACGAGCAACCGAAGCACGATTCATAATCGATTTTGGACGTTGATCTTTCCAGTCAAGCGTATCTACAGACCAAAGAGCAAAAGGTGTATTGAGCTCTCGCTCCATATCAAGAGATATTGCACCATAGGGAGGTCGCACGAATGATAGAGTCATACTCATACCAAGTATATCATTGATGATTTTCTCATTACGAACAATTTCATCCTGTACCTGCATAATACCAATCGAAGTAAAACTCGAATGTGTTACGGAATGATTACAAATTTCATGTCACCCTTCATAGATACGTCGAACCAATTCAGGATATTTGATAGCCTGAGATCAAAGTACACAAAAAGTTGCTTTGACGTGATGAGATTTCAAAATATCAAGAAGGATTGGTGTATATTCCTTACTTGGACCATCATCGAAGGTAATAGACAAAGTTTTTTCAGGTACATCAGGACGAACAAAGGAATTCTCAATTTTATAGCGTCTTGTGAGATTTGATGGAAGTACAATATGCCACGCATCTTTTGATCAAACAAAGCGAATTTCTTGCCAATCTGAAGGCCATGATACTACTGGAGGTTTTCGGAAAAAAAGAATTCTCTCATGATCACTTGTTGCTATTACTCGTCCTTGAGCATTCATTTGTCTTATTTTTTCTTCAAGTGTAGCGACAATATTTTTTCCAAAATACGGTGATAGATCATAAGTAAGATCATGACTATTGATATGAAAATCATGATCATTTTCCAGAAGATAACCTCCAGTATCAAACGCGAGATCAAGATTGAATGCTGATGTAACTCATCAGGAAAAAGTAAGTATGAGCGAGCCACTTGAATATCACCATCCATCATCCCGAAAAACTGGGCGATCTATCTCTCATACACAATCTTGCAGGGGTACATTTTCCGATTCATTCTTCAAAATAGCCTTAAACAAATGTTCACCTGAGCTTATGTGAGATGATCATGATAAAAAAATCGGATAGGTAATATCACAAGGGGTATCTTTTAGAATGCCCAATGTCTTCGTATGAACCATTTCCCAATGAGCTTCATTACGATTTGAAAATTGAGAGTCAAATTCCTGAGCAAAAAAATGAAGTAATATATCTTTTAAAGAAATCCATCCAAAAGTAGTGATAAAGAAAATACCAATCAAAACGATTGATATTTGGGGCGTATTACGAAGAAGCTTCATACTCATGAAGGGGGAGTATATTAACGAACATGATAGATAACATCTCTTCGAAGTGATCCAGCCTCAATCGTCACAATGTGATCACCTGGTGTAAGACCATAAAAATTCGTCTGATATTTCTCTTGATTGGTCTGAAAACTACGAGCATCAACACCCCCATCAACTGATACTTTGATCGTATCAGCAGCTGTTCCTATAACCTCAAAACTCACAACTGCGGGTTGTCATGATTTGATGGTCGCCTCTCAAAGAAGTGGTGAGAGAATCTTAATTCCAGAAGATCAATTCGAAGTACTCTCTGAAGAAGTTGATCCAGTGCTTGCAGGGATAGGAGCAATTTCTCAACCACGCGAAATAGTAATATTTGATTCGAGAGAGCTCGCATAACCAAATCGATCATAGAGAACCGCTCGAAGAGTATGTTGCCCTTTATTATCATTATCAAAAGATGGAGTGAGCGTGATAGATCATTTTGATTGATTACCTAATTCTTTCTTAATATCATATGATGTAATCAAATTATCATCAAGGAACAATGCAATACTATAAGCAAATGCTTGTGCCTCATAATTCAAAACAATTGGATATCTCCCAAAACCAATAGAACCTGAAGGGAGATCGCCAGAAAGTTTGAGAAGCTGGGCTCATTCGCTCGGGCGCGTACATGGAGTATCTTTATAGTCCGTGAGGATTTTCACTCATTTCTCGAGTCAATCGTCAACAACGATTCACTTTTTCCATGCCGCTTGGAAAGACTCAATAATCGGCTCAACAGCAAGGATCATACCCTTACGACGTGATCATTCAGGTGTTGCATCCGTCGCAAGACCATTACAGAGCGTATCATATTCTACGATCTGATTTCCAGCATCCGCCTGCTGTGGTTTAACAGCAAAAAGCGCATTGATAGTGAGGGATTTTGGTGTATTTTCGCTCGCAATTTTTCCTGATATTTTTGATATTGCGACATCATAGATACCTTCTTTTGGTCGCTCAAAATTCTTTACTGGCAACTTCTCATGAGCATAGTTCATATAATCTCGCCAAATAAATCAAGTACATTGAGATCAAATACATGAGGGAGATGTTTCTTTTCAATCTAAATTACCAATCCAAACTGCTGTTGTAATTTGTGGTGTGTAACCAATATTCCATATATCTCGTGGAGCTATTCATCACTTAGCTAATTTTTTATCAGCCGTTCATGTTTTTGCTGCTGCCGGACGTCATTTAAGGGTTAATGGTAGACCCCATCCAGCTGGACGAGCTTCATTATCAGATAATATTACGGATAATAAATATGATGCCGCTGGACTAAAAGCAAGAATTGGCTTTTTAGAATTATCCTGACTGCTTTCATATATTATATTGTATCCACCACCGAGAGTATCATCTATCTTTTTTTCTATTTTATTAATAGGATTTATTGGTTTATACCATCATTCATTAGCAAACACTGAATATGCCTGAACCATCTCAATAGGCTTAATATCCTTTGCTCACAATGATATAGTGGAGTCAGGTTTTACACCAATGTTCAAAGAATCAATACCGATACTTTGAACAAATTTTTTAATCGGATCAACTCATCAAGCATAAAGAAAAATCTTTACTGCTGGAATATTTCGAGAATGATCCAATGCTGTTCGAAGTGACATTCTTCCTTCAAATTTACCATCCCAATTATTAGGTGACCAATCACCAAATTTTGTATCCACATCATAAATCGGTGTATCGGGAGAGACTGGAAATTTAGACATAGCATATGCATAACTAAATGGCTTGAATGTTGAACCTGGAGCTCGACGAGATGTGATAACATTCACTTGACCATTTCATTCTGTATCCCAATAATCATGGCTTCCAACCATAGCAAGGATTCCTCCATTCGAATTATCCACCGATACAAGTGCTGCTGAATTAGCACTTCGAGACTTATTTTTCTCAACCTGTGCTTTTACAAGTGATTCTGCTTTTGCTTGCAAATCAGGATCGAGTGTTGTATAGATTTTTACTCATGATTCAATATCAAAATCTTTTCCAAAATTCGACTCAAGATATTCTTTCACATAAAAGATAAAATGTGGAGCTCGAATGCTTTCCTTTCAACGAATGAACTGATAATCGAATCATGCAACAACTGCATCACGAGCTTGCTCAAAGGTAATCTTCTGGTCTTCGTACATTCGAGCAATGACAGAATCCTTGCGACCGGGATAATATTCCAGAAAATATTTACCTGATGGGTTTTCTCAACCACCTTCGTAGTGTGCATCAAGGCGGATCTTCGTCAAAAAATCGAAAAACTTGGATCGTGCAATGGTCATACATCCATTATCAATCGATGCTATTGAAGTATCAACAAAATCTTTTTCACTAAGATTACAGAGCGTCACATCTATACTATTTTCATTTTGAACATTGATCTCATTCAAGAATTTCTTCATAAGAAGAAGGTCATCTTGAAAAGTTTTCATACGATCAGCAGAATTAATTTTTCCTTCTGGAAAATCACTTGATGCTGTTACTGATGAGACGCTCGTAGAAGGATAGAGAAAGGGATAACCTATAACGCGATCACGATTGGAAAAAGGTGAATAGAGAGTCGGACCCTTTGGAAGAGATGCGAGTATAGATGCTCCAAATACGCCAACATCCTTTGCGCTCTTACCAAAATATGTTTTTGAAGCTTCTTCGATACCATAAGCGTTGTGACCAAAAGAAATTTTATTGAGGTAGAGCTCAAGAATTTGATCCTTGGAATAACTTTGATTCAATTCATACGAAAGCCACGCCTCTCGGATTTTTCGAGAAAGAGTTTTCTCAGGTGTGAGTAACATATTTTTGATAAGTTGCTGTGAGATGGTCGATGCCCCACCAGTTATGAGATGGAGTCCAAAGAGACGATTACCAATAGCATTCACAGAAACACGAGCAAGACCAAAAAAATCAATTCCTTTATTTTCATAAAATGTCTTGTCCTCAATGGCTACAATAGCATCCTTAATGGGTTGAGAGATGGCTGCAACAGGAATATATGTACGCTTTTCATCTCAAAATCTATAGAGCTCTCCCCCATTTTTATCATAGATAACCGAAGCTTCGGCAAGTGATTTTGATTCAATAGTTTTGATGTCAGGCAGTGGTGCAATAATGAGCGCATAAATACCAAGAACCGTAATCATTCACACCAATACCAAAGCAAGAAAGATTCAAAGAATATATTTTCGAAAAGGTGGCTTTTGACGTGGTCGTTTTGGTGATCCATTTGATCATGGGAAAGAGCGATCATTATTCCCAGATACAAATTTTGATGCATCACTCTGGTGACTATCAGATTTATACACAACGTGTTTTCTTTTTAGTCACCTTAATCGACCGATATGCCCCCTTCAATGTTTGACCGTTCCATGAAAAAGAGTTCTCATAGAACGCAAAATACTATCAGCTGCCTGATAGCTCCAACTCGAATTGAGAGAAGATGCACGTCTTGATCGACGATCAGACGAGTATTTATCTTGTTGTGATGACTGCATAGCAATATTTGAAAACTATTCCAATGAAAATTTATAACCTGGTGCAAGAAGAATTGATATATCTGGTACAGATCATACGCCATCATACCAAGGAAAGTTGCTTATATCTCACTCAATCACAGGAAGATGCGTATCTTGTGAGAGATATTCAGCAACTTTTTTCATAGCATCCGAAGCTGTTGGTAATACAACGATCACAGATTTTTCAAATCCATTTTTATCAAATCAAGGTATACTATCCGATATAGATCAAGTCGACGTTGTCTTAGGTGTTCGAAGTTGCTTGAGAGTTTCTTGATCAAATTGATATCCGGATCGAATAAGTGCTTGTCGGAGGGTATATGCTTGTGCCATAGCGCTCTGAGTTGTATACATCCGAATACGATAATCGGACGAAAGAATGCTACTTTGCGCAAATATTTTTGTGATAAATTGTGTTATATATTCATATTTTGAAACTTGTGTGAGAGTAGCACCCTGAGGAAGCAACGTCCATGCACCAGCTGTTAAATCACGATTAGGCGTATAGAGAAGACCCCCTGCCTGACATGCCATATTGAGAGCATAACATGACTCATTGATATTAGTAGCATAGATAGCGTCACGATGAACATCTTTTGCTCGAACAGCAAGAAAGCCAAGATCAGTTACATCAAGATCTGTCCACACATGTTCTTTGAGTGAGTCGTAGAGATCTTGAATTTTTGAAGGAGATGTAAGTGTATCGACAGAAAACACCTTATCACGAATAGCCTGAAGAACAAGCTGCTGACGAACAGATCGATCAAAATCACTCGTCGAATGCCGAGATCGAACATATTTAAGTGCTGTCTTCCCATCAAGTATTTGCTTACCTGCATTAATACGAAACACCTGATACCCATAATTATTATCTGGATAACTCATATCTACAATCGATTTTGGTACATCAATTTCAATACCACCAATCAAATCGATAAATTGAATAAATCATGAAAAATCAATAAGTGCCACATGATCAATCTGCTGTCCAGTAATTTCTGTGATTTTCTTGGACAAATCTCAAAGTGCCAGCTCTTTATCTCCATTATGTAGTTTAAGTGATCGCGCATAGAGCTCATTGATCTTTGCTGGATTACCAAGTCCAAGATTCGACATGCTGACATACAGATCTCGTGGTATAGATACGAGAGTTGCGTGATCAGGTTTGTCTGCAAGGTGAATGATTTGTATTGAATCTGTGAGATTACCCCCATCATGGCCAGCACCGCCAATTCCAACAACAAGAAAAGTTGTATTTGCAAATTTTGATACAGGAGGAAGGTCTTTGAGTATATTTGGAAGAGAAAGATTATCAAAGAATCATGTTTTCTCTTGAGTTTCGATATTGTTTACAAAAATCGGCGCAAAAAATGACTGTATTCATGACCAATAAGCTCCGCCAAGCATACGAGAGATAAAGATGCTCGCAACAACAATCGTCGCAAAAACTCACATCCAAGAAAAGAAAGAACGTATAAAAAGAGAGAACGATGACTCGTGACGTATCTTAGGCGTACGATGTTTGCTCTCTAAATCATGGGAAGACACATATATATCACCATCTCTGTCGATAAAACCATGATTATATCTATCTTCACCATAACGATCTTCAGTATGCCTCTCTACTTGAGGAAGATGTTCTTTTTTTGAAATAATAATTTTTTTTCATTTAACTATTGGCTGATGTTGATCAGCTTCATCATCAGTATGAATAGATATTTTTTCACTCCTCAGAGTATTAGGAGAAATAATATCATCATCAATATTAATAGCACCAGAAGAGATTTTTTGTCGACGAAACTTTGGCATGATAACAACTCAATAAAAGACCGAGAAATTATAGAGAAAAAGGGTGAATTGCCAAAAATCTTTCCAAAAAGGAGTCGCATTTTTTCATTTTCTCTTATAATACACAGAATGTATAATGAACATATTCCCGTCCTTCTTGATCCAGTACTGGAAACTCTTTCAGACACATGGCTCACATCACAACGACTTACAAATAAGTGAGGCGTTGTTTGTGTAGACGCCACTCTCTGACTCGGCGGTCATGCTCATCACATCATTTCACGACTCTCAAGTGGAGACACTTATATTGGATACGATCGAGATGCTGATAATTTGAAGAAAGCACTAGAAATACTAGAGCCTCTTGCACAAAAGAGATGAGTTGAGCTCATAACAACTCACGCTTCATATCGTGATATCATTGACTCAAAAATATATTTTGATTTTCTTCTTGGTGACTTTTGAGTGTCAAGTGTTCACTATGATCGAGGTGAGCTTGGATTCTCCACTCGTCATGAATGACCTCTCGATATGAGGTTTGATCGCACAAGCACATCTACTACTCAGACCGCTACCCAATACCTCGCATCAGTGTCATCTGAAGAGTTACTCAAAGTACTCTATCAATTCTGAGAAGAAAAGAAGGCTCGATTTATCGTCGATGCTATTATGAAAAGACGGGCGATAAAACCCATTCAAACAACTGAAGATCTTGTTGATATTATCAAATGATCAAGCTTTGACCCAAAATCAAGCATTCGCGTCTTTCAGGCAATTCGCATAGCTGTCAATCATGAATTCGATGAACTTGAATATCTCATATCACATATCAATTCATGACTCAAACCATGATGAAAAATTGCCCTCATTTCATTTCATTCCTTGGAAGATCGACTCATCAAAGAAAATATGAAAATATTTCTCGAAAATGAAATAGATTCATGGAGTGGTAAAATCAAAAAAAGTGCTCCTCTCCAAAAGATCAGCAAAAAACCAATTATCGCAACAGAAGCAGAAACAGAAGCTAATCCACGATCGAGATCCGCAAAACTCAGAACCTATGAAAAACCATTTAGCAAATAAATAACATTCATCTATGAATGCAAATATCCTCATCGTCAAAAAAAACCACAACCCATTTGATTGCTCACGAAAAACAGAACGTGAGAGCTCAAAACTCTCATTTCGTCATAGCTATATTATCGCTGGATGTTTCATCACGATACTTGCTGTAAGCTACGTATATCTGCTCAATCTCAACGCAACAAGATGATATGCGATTCGTACTCTTGAAAATGATCGGAAAAATGCGCTCTTTCAGGAAAAGCTTCTCAATATCAAGATCGCTGAGAGTCAATCAATAGATAACATACAGAGCTCTCCAATACTTGCACGCATGCACTCGGTAGATACTCCAAAGTACGTCATCGAGAAAGAATAATATATTTGTCTTATGAATCTCTCCTTCTCAAACCTGCAAGAAAAATTCAACAGTTACGACACCCAGATCATGAAGTGAATACTTCTTCCTTATAGAAAAAACATTGAACTTACCCTTCTTATCCTAGCTTTTCTCATACCGATTATTTGGTTTTTCTTTGGCATAAATCAGGACTCCAAAAATGCGGGAGAGATTTTTAAATCTGCGGGTAGTGGAGGACTCTACCTTATCTTCTTGCTCCTTCTCATCTCCCCACTTGCAGAGCTCACCAAATCAAAAGTTCCACTCTTTTTCAAGACGATGCGTAGACCATTTGGTATATGCAGCGGTCTTCTCATTGGTATTCATGCTATACACTACATTGACTATCTCTTCTGGGCAGTTATGAATTGGGAATTTACTCTCTATAGTACAGCTCTTCTGAGCGGATGTATAGGATCTGTAATTCTCATAGCACTTACACTCACATCGAACAATCTATCACAAAAAATGCTTGGGAAAAAATGGAAGCTCATACAACAATGAAGTTATTATGCATTACTCTTCTGACTCATACATGCGATTCTCATAACACAAGATTGGTCTTATATAATACTCGGATGTATATATCTCTGAGCAAAATGATTTTTAATGTATAAAAAATATGCTACCAAAAGCACTTAAACGCGTTCAAGATACCCTCTCACTCCTTCCATGAATCGGCGAAAAAACAGCACTTAGGCTTGCCTTTTTTCTCTTCGAAGCCAACCAACAATTCAGTGATGAGATGAGCAGCGCTATTGCAAATCTTCACAAAGATCTAACCATTTGCCCAACATGCTACGGATACACGGATAGCAGTCGAACGGTTTGTACAATATGCGATGATATAAACCGTGATAGTAGTATGCTTTGTGTTGTTGAAGAATATATTGATATGCTGATTATTGAACGCAGCTGATCATATAAGGGTTACTACCACATACTCGGATGATCACTCTCCCCTATCCACGGCAAGCCTCTCGCAGAACTCACGATCAACCGACTCTTTGATCGAGTACAATATCAAGATGAAGCAAAACCAATCAAAGAAATCATCCTCGCCGTCAATCCCAATCTTGAGTGAGAAGCAACTGCGCTCTATATCGAAGGAAGAATTCCAAAAAAAGATACCTTCAAAATCTCACGACTCTCCAAATGATTGCCAAATGCAGGATATATCGAATATGCTGATGATCTCACACTCATTAACGCTATGAGGGGACGAGGGTAATAATAGTCAAGTAAATTATATTACTTGACTATTATTGAAATAATGTTTTGAGAAAATATATTTTTGTATACCATAAGGGATATTATATATAATTTTCTTATGGAATCACGACAATTTGAATACGAAGGAGAAACCGATGAACAAATGGAGCTCTTTGATCACTACAACGATAAAATTGTTGCATTAAAAACACCGACACTCACACAGCAGATCGATGAGTGGCAGACGAGTTATTTTGTTGAAAGATTGGAGGCAATGATTCATAGCGATCTTAAAGGAGAAGAAGAGCATGGCCAACTTCATGTCATGACTCGTCTCCATCATTTTTTCACAACAACATCAAGTCAACATATGCTTATGTTGTTACCCAACGAAAAAATAATGGGAGTAGATATGGCAAAGTACTGAGAAATCAACAAAGTTCTTGATTTAATCAAAGAGGTGATGGATGATACGATACTATCTGCATGACAAAAATACAGACTCCGAGAGAGGTTAGAGCACATATGAGAATCAAAACCTTTTCAAGCATATATCAAGCAACTTTGAGATGCAAGCAAAGATTATTTTTTAACAGGAAACAAGCGAAATACAGAAGTGGAAAGCAAGACGAAAGGAACACAAACAATAGGACAACGAGCCAGAGCGATATTGGGAAGATGGGGGAAATAATATAGAATAAGACATCTGTATGAAAAATACTCAATGAATTATTCATTGAGTATTTTTAGAGAATAATATCATACAACTCATTATGCTAATGAAAATGATGATCCACATTTCGTAAATAGAATTGACACTATATATAATATATTTATATTATATATAGTGTCCTTGTTAGCAATAGCAATGAACTTCCAAAACACATTCTCCCGAATACTCGGGAATAGGAGAGCAAAATGTTCGATTCATTGAATTCATTGATCCATCAGGTGAAGCTTTCTCTCTCGCCCGAATACGCAAGGCAAGAAAAGGAAAAAGAGGTGGTTTCACAAATTTCGGTGCTCGTTCAGAACATTGGCAATGCTAAAAAAATCAAGGAAATGCTGAATGAGCTGAGCGGTAAAACCCTTGAAACCATTACCAGTATTTTGATTCAAAGTCAATACTTCGAATACAATGACCTCGCTATACATCTCGATCCAAGCAAAGCAGGCATCGCCATTGCAGAAGTCATGAAGATGGCACGTGCACACGCCGAACTCTCCGGTCATGGAGATCGAGCTGGCTGGGCAGCAAAGCGAATTATGTTCGCTCACAAATGGGCAGTGATCGGCAAAATTCTTACCGCATCGCTGGAAACAGAAATCCGCGCAATTGCCACCAAGATTGCATGGGCAAAAGATGGTTACATCGAGCGCGAAGTGCAGCAGTATTTGATGTGCAACGGATTCATCCGATAATGAAGTGCAAATTCTACCTCATCTAACAAACACAGCTTCCACTCCCCTTCTCAGTATCTGAGATCTGTGATGGAAGCATACAACCACCAAAACCTCAACCAATGAATTGGTTGAGGTTTTTCTTATTTGAGAGAGAGGATATTTGATCGTTTTATCTTGATTTCAAAAGTAAAAGGTTCATTAGAGGTTCTTAAGAAAATTAGAAACAAACAAGAATAATGGAATACCTAAAATACATAAAAGCATATAACTGGTACTAAAATCGACAGAATCACCTTGTTTAAAACGATCGAAATTATATGGATCATAGAGTATATTTATATGACTTCCAATCACTGTACTTGTATTATCTTTATCGATGCGCATTTTCACTTTTCAATGTCCATTTGGGGTGTTAAATCCAACATATGCATAAAAATTGTCACACATACTAAAATTACTTCGAGTTCAAACTGTACAAAATTCAGACTCAGAAACAATAGTTTCCACTTGTCCAATAACTTGAACTCAACGATAGGAAAGTAACATATCTGAAATTATAGATGGAATAAACAATCAAATCAAAATAAATACTATGAGAAAAAGATGAGTTTTACTTGTAAATTTGTAAGGAGAATATCACATATACTATAAATTATTTTTCGCTACCTCAATCTTTCGAGCAAGCGAACTTGGTAACACCACATCAAATGGATCTTCTTGAAGAACTACACTCACTTTTACAGATTTTGGGAGAAATTTTGGTGCAACTGTTGAAGTATTACCTATCACTTCCGTCGCATAATGAACCGTAATGTAGTATCGCTTGGAGATCCTGTCAAGTTCCACTCCGACGCCCATGAGACGAAACTCAGGCATCACAATTGCCTTGTAGTGCGGAGCATATTGTCTCCCTTTTTCACTCATGAAGAACTTCCATGTGCTTTTGGTAGCAGCAATCAGAGTATCAGTACAATCCCCTTCTTTTGGACACTTCACTACTCAATATCAGATCGACTCAGAGAAGGTTTTACGGGATACATTCTTGAACTTTAATCCTTGATCACCAAACCATTTCTCTATCTCCTTGTAGTCATAGTACGATGATTTACTTGTTCGTTTATGACTCATGTCACCACGTTTTTCTGATTCGATACTCCATACTTTTGCTGTCTGAGTGAGTCCAGAATACGAGGCAATGATTGGAACACCCACGAGAGAGCGCTCAGTATTTGTCCATTCTATCCAAGCATTTTGCACACGATCAGCATCAAAATCATCTTGAGCAAAAGCAAGAGAAGAAAAACTCATCGATATTGCAAAAGTAGCAAAAGTGATAATTCAGGATTGAATTTTCATACAACGAATGATTATAGACAAATCATACTATAGTATTTATAATAAATCAAATTTATCACACTTTTTTGACAGGAGCCATTTCAAGATTGAGTTTTCGTATGCCATGTCCACCACCAAAAGCAATTTCTGCAATTGGGCTCGACCAAGAGATGATAACACCCGCACCAAACTGAGCATGCTCTACTCTCACTCCAACATGGAAGACTGATATGTCATTCTTGCTGCGAGCTTTTGCCGTACTCAAAAAACTATTTACATCCACACCAAACGATCCAAATGTAGGTTTTGTTCATTTTTGTCCAAATATATCTTGTTTTGGATGAACCTCTTCGATAAATTCTTCTGGAATTTCTTTGACAAACCGAGACAACGGATTAGCAGAGTAAGAGCCAAAGTTATACCGCTCTCTCGCAGCAAATAAATAGAGCTGCTCCTTCGCCCGTGTAAGTGCTACGTACATGAGTCGACGCTCTTCTTCGAGAGCCTGTGGGTCAACAAGTGATCGTGTATGTGGAAAGAGTCACTCTTCGAGACCTACGACAATCACATTACGAAATTCCAGACCCTTTGCGCTATGAACAGTCATTAGAGAGACAACACTCGATCCTGCTTCATCCGTGTCATGATCAGTAATGAGGGCAATATCTTCGAGAAATGCCTGCAAACTCTCACGTGGAGAGAGTCCAGCATATCGAGAAGAAAGATTCGCAAGCTCACGCAGGTTGTCCATTCGAGCCTCCGCACCATCATCTCCATATTCCTCTTTAAGAAAATCTTCATACTTAATTGTCTTGATAAGAGCAATCACAACCTCCTCAACTCCTGATGCATGTGAGAGACTATAGAGAGTTCGATAATTTGCAACGAATGAGATCATACCACGATTTGCAAGTGCGGGCAAACCCATCGCTGGTACCATATCCTCGGTAAGAGTATCAAGCGTGATAAATTGTGATCGGAGATAATCAAGAGCTTTTTCTTGAGATTTATCACCAATTTTTCGTGATGGTACATTGAGGATCCGTCCAAGTGATACTTCATCACTTGGATTCGCGATGAGTCGAAGGTAGGAGAGAATATCTTTAATTTCTTTTCGTTCGTAAAACTTCACTCATCCATAGATCTTGTACGGAATTGAAGAGCGGAGGAGTGCTTCTTCTATGAGACGTGATTGCCCATTTGTTCGATAGAGGATCGCCCAATCTTCATACTCACCCTCATGTGCTGAGATAATTGATGCAATTTTCTGAGCTTCTGTTTTTTCATCATTGGCGACTTCGAGGACAATTTTTTCTCAAAGAGTATTATCGGTCCAGAGAGTCTTCTCGAGAGCTGTTTTATTATTTTTAATCACAGCATTTGCAGCTGCAATAATCGTCTTGGTCGATCGATAATTCTGCTCCAGCTTTACAACTGTAGCATCAGGATAGTCTTTTTGAAAAGAGAGAATATTTCCGACATTTGCACCGCGCCAAGAGTAAATTCCTTGCCAATCATCACCAACTACAGCAATATTTCGATGTTTTGCTGCAAGTTTATGGACTATATCATACTGAATATCATTCGTATCTTGATACTCGTCAACCATGATGTGAGTGAAACGGTCATGAAAAACAGCAAGTACATCAGGATAAGCAAGAAGTTCTCGCCACTTGATAAGAATATCATCAAAATCAATTGCATTCATCTCAAGCATGCGATTCTCATACTGAGAGTAGATATCCCCTACCAATGCACGAGCATAATTATCCGATGTTGCCTTAAAAGTTCGAGCATCAATTCATGTGTTCTTTGCTTCGCCAATTTGGTACATTACCTGACGTGGTGGCATTTGCTTCGTATCGATCTTCAGATCATCCATAATCGATCGAATAAGTCGTTGCTTGTCATCTTCATCGAAAATACTGAATGACGAAGTATATACACCGAGTCGCTCAATATAACGCCGCAAAAAGAAAACTCCGATCGAGTGAAATGTACCGATAATAGGAAGCTCACTCTGCAAAAAAGGATGCCCGGACGTATGCTCGAACTTAAGTCGTTTCGACATACGTTCACGCATTTCCTTTGCGGCCTTATTCGTAAAAGTCAGCGCTAATATGCTGCGAGGCGATACACCCCCAAACTCTATCATCTGTGCAACCCGCTCAGTCAATGTGTGAGTTTTACCAGCACCAGCACCAGCAAGGATCAGGAGTGGGCCAGTGGAATGTTGAACTGCTTTTTGTTGTGCACTATTGAGCATCTTATCAGAGAAAATGAGAAGAGATTATATAGAAAAATAGAAGTTGAGAAAATAAAAAACATAACTGTTGCTGAAACTCAGCATAAGATTAGACTACATTCCATAATCATTCAACTTCTATGAGAATATATTTGGTATCGATAATCATTCTTAGCGTCGGTTTATCCAGTTGCAATCAGCTAGAACAAAATATGACCAATAAAACAAACAGTAGCAATGAAATAGGTACAACACTCACAGGGCAAGAAAAGGCATGAGAGAAGATTTATTCCGTAGATGACTTTGTGGAAAATGGTTTCCGAGAACAAAAAAAGGCACAGATTAAGATAGGATCGGTTACATGTTATAATGACCTCTGTGGTGTTGAAGGAAAAAAATGGGGAATCAATCTCAACAAAGAGGACAGTAAACAATTTTATCCATATTCATCATGAACCGGCGTAAACATGATTATATCTGCAGAACCAGATAATTGCGAAAATACAATGATACAATGTCACACGATTAAAAACGCTTCCATAATAAAGATAGAGTGATAAAAAACTTCTCAATAGGAATTTTTTGAGTATATTCAAATCTGTTCATTATAGTATGAAGGTCGAAAGAAAGAAAAATCCTTAGATCAAATCTAAGGATTTTTGGAGCATTTCCTTCATCTTATTCTATCTTCACATTCGTACTTGCTGTTGCGGTAGTACCATCGACATATCGCACACGAAGCAGGATATTATATTCACCCGCTTTATTATAGGAATGACTTGGTGATTCTTCTTGAGAAGAAATGTCATCACCAAACTCCCAATAGTAACTTGCAATATTATTTGATACTGTATTAAGGCTAAAATCAATACTCTGATCAGGTTGAGCGCTGGAAAGTGACCGAGAAATAGAAAGAGTTTTTGGTGGGGTATTCACGATAACAGTTCGCTTAATACTTGCCTTAGTACCATCATCTTTCACAATAGTGAGCACCACTGAGTACTCGCCTGGGCGATCATAGATATACGTTTGAACTGCTTTCGACTCATCAACAGGTGGTTTATTTTCGCCAAAATCAAAGAGATATTTTGCTATACGACCAGATCGAACATTCGAGGCAGATGCATCAACAGTAAGAGTCACGGGGGCAAAATCACTCGAAACATGGAGCTCCATTATAGGATTCATCGCTTGAGCACTACTCTCAATAATAATTTTTTGAACTACGGCATCTTTATCTCATCGATTCGTCTCAATAAGATACTTGAAATAAATATTGTACTTTGCTGATTGTGGAATCAAAAATTCTCAACTGATACCATTTGTAACACGTTGATCATCAAAATAAACCTCAACATCTTTGAGAGTAACACTCTCACCCGGAAGACCATCGATACGAACTTCTTCAGCATTGTAGCTCAATCTCGTACCCGCAGTAATACCTCGAATAACCGATGCGCCAAGCTCACGATTATAATTAAACGGGAGAAGATTCGGTTGAATAGATCCATCATCTGAGGCACGTCTAAGATCAAGCAAGCTTTGTGAATTATTTCCAGACCTAAGTACACGTGGTTGTTTTATATTGAGAGCTTGTGTGAGAGTCACACTTTCATTGTTTCCATCTACCATACGAAGACCGATTTCATAATCACCATATTGATTGAATGTATAAGTAAACTCTTTTCCATTTCATTTTTTCACACCATCAATGAGCCATTCATAGGTTTGAATTTCACCTCATTTTTTCGTCTTTGGATCTTGTACTTTTAAATCATAAGCAAGTCAACCTTTCTCAGATGGCTGGATAACAAGTTCTCATGTGATAGGAGCACGATCTTTCCCGGGGATTACAATGAATTTATTACACGGTGCACTATAGAAAGCTCCTCCAGCAAAAGGGTACTTATTATTTACCTTTACAGCAAGACATACACCATAATCAGTATTCTCGATAGGTGCAGTAAACTTTGCACCATCACCTACCTTTTTGCCATCACGATACCATTCAATATCTCCTTGAGGCAAGAGAGTATCAGCATTGAGACTTATAACATTTTGTTTTGATTCGAGAGTTACCACTTTGTTCATAGTAAAAGCTGGAAGAACCATCTCAATACGAATCGTCTTTTTGGTTACTCGATCAATTCCTTCATAAAATCCAGTTGGTCTATAGGTAATATCAGGCCTTGTATACGTAGCAATCAAAGTATCGTCGGTGCGTGGATCTTTTCAGGTTTTTCGACTCTTTTGATCATTATTATCAAAATTGATTTCAAAACTCGTTATATTCATTACCTGAGAGACTTTCTTTGCATTTGCTTTAATATCATAACGTATCGTCACAGGACCTATGAGAGTGAGGTCTGTGTTGATCATGGCTGATCGGTTATTTGGAAGCTTTCGGTTGATAGAATCAAGATATTTATCATTATCATAGAGTATAATGCCACCATTCGGATTAGCAAAGTCTACATCGCCGATTTGACGAAAGAGTGCAGCCCACGCAGCTACTACACCAAAAAGGAGAATAAACACGATCATCGTACCAACACCATAGAGAAGTTTTTGTTTCTTTTGCTCAGGATTCTTAAACGAAAGAAATTTATAGAGACAAATAATCGCAATGATCGACAATGTCAATGTCGTAATCGAAAATGTTGCAGAAATCAACTGTTTCAATACTTGAGCAATATTCTCAGGATCAATACCGAGAGAATTGAAGAATCAAGCATCTTCTGGATGAAACACAACATAACCAAGTACTACCGAGGCAAAAATCGTGATGGAAAGAGTGAGAAATGCAAGTGCGCGAAAAGCATCAGCAGGACTCAGAGATTTTTTTGGCTTCTTTGGTGGCATGCTGCCACCGGTAGCCCCTATAGCATTCGTTGCTCCAGGATTTGTTCCACCTTCAGGTGTCGCCTCAACAGCTGCTTTTTGTGAGTCAGAAAGCGATGCTTGAACAAGGTCAGCAAGGCTTTGTGGTTGCGCTGATACAGGATTCGAAGGAACATCTCACGTGAGAGGAAGACTACCACTAGTTGAGGACGATTCTGAAGGAGAGTTATTAGTTTGCATACAGATTAACTAAATCATGAAACAAGGCTAAAAAATGAAAACAGATATTACGATCGGAGCCATTCAGGAAGATCACTATTTGGGACAGAAGCATTCGGACTCGCTGCTGTAGTACCATCGGAAACAACCTGACCAGGAGCATTAAGAGAGAATCCGGAAGATACATCTCATTGTTCTTCTTGGAGTTGTACCTTTGATTTTCTGCGTGGCTTCCTTGGTTTTGACTCGGTTGTGTCAGTAGTAGTATCAGTCGATGGATTCTCAGATGATTGCTGCTCTCAAGCAGTATTAATTACAGAAGTGTCTTGAGATGTAACTCCAAGGGATACATCCATAGGTGATAGACTGAATGGAGATGTTTCTTGTATAGACTCTTCAATAACATCTGGATGAGTAGCACTTTCATTCTCAGCAACAGATACATCACCTTGAAGCCAATCTGGGATTTCCGATGAAGGAAGAACTATTTCTTGTTTTTCTGATGAAGGAGTTGATTCGCCTCATTCTACTTTTTGATTCTCTGAAGTTGTAAGATCTTCTTGAGCAACTGTAGCATTCAGAGTCTCAACTGAATCATTCGCATCACTCGTACCAGTCAACCAAGATGGCAGCTCGCTCGATGGTACATTATTTGATGAGTTTTGTGTATCTAATCCTTCATTAATACTCTTTGAAATTGGCATCGAAGGAAGAACTGATTCCTCTGTTGGAGATGGAGAACTAATCGACTTGAGCCAGTCCGGTATCTCAGGTGGTGTTGTTGATTCAACAGGAATATCCTTCTGAACTACTGTTTCTGGCATAAGGGAATCGGAGGAGGCAAGAGGATCACTAGGAGGAATTGTTGGTGTTGGGTTAAAATCAACAGCATTCTTGAGCCAAGACGGCAATGATTCGGTGGATGCTGACTGAGTTTCAGAGACTCATGATGGCGATGGAACACTCGATACCTGAGCTAGAGGATCAACCGTATTTTGAGGCACAACTGAGTCTCAAGAAACCAAGGGGGTTATGGATGTTTCAGGTAAGGATTTCTCAGGTATTGATTCAAGCTTTACTGTAGAAGTCACCGGGGATGGAGTACTCGGTTTTACCGGTGTCCCAGGCAAGCCATCATCGTGACCATGTTGGAAGAGCTTTTCAATAATCCAATCTTGAAATCAAATCGCATCATTTTTATTCGTAATCTTGAAGAAAACAAGAAGCATGAGAATAAGTCCTACAACGACTCAGAAGAGAATGCCTAATACTTGACCAATCAGAATAATTGTCCCCATAAATCATCCACTCGATGATGATTCTCGAGGTGTTTCAGTTGATGGATCAATATCGCTTGATGGGATATTCTCAGATCCATGATAGATGATAATCTTGAGCTGACTCTTGAGAATATTTTTATTCTCAACTGTAATCTGAGGATCATCTTTAACATAAGAGAGAATCTTGAGTGCTTTTGCTTTATTCTCCTCAAGATTATTTGGTGCATCAATAATTTCCTTGAGAAGACCTCCATTACCATCTTTTCACATCACTTCTTCAGCATATGAACTCGTAGGTGGTATGAGTCCACGTATGGTATTCAGCGCTGTTGAAACCTCCTTACCAAGAGCATCGTCAGTCGCAAGAAAACTCTCAAGAATCGTATTCATATCAGTCACAAGTTTTGGATCAAGACCCGCACTTGCAATTGCTTTTTCAAATTCGATAATCGTTGTTGTTTTTTGGTTTTGATCGTACCATTCATCCTTAAGTTTACCAAAATAACTCATGAATGTTGCTCGAGATGCTTCAGGTACCTGGGACTGGATCATCTCACGAAGTGCCTCAAGATTCGCTCGATCTTGCTCTCGAATCTCTGTAATCTCCTGATTTGGTTCAGGATCAACAGCTACAGCCGAAACAAAACTGGATTTAATAACAATTTCTTTACTATCAATTTTTTGATTGTTCGAGTCATAGAATGTCACACGAACCGTGCGACTTGCATCACGGTCATTGAATCACTTTACTACATAAACTCAACCATTTCTATACGTCGGGGAATTGCGATTATCTTCATCATCCGCTGCATCACCGTTCAGATTCGAGTCAACATTGAGATTATCATCAATCGCATACTTCGCAACATTTCCTTGGGAAGAAATATAGAGTGTTACTTTATCATCAGGATAGTCGATCGTGACAGAGTTATTCACAGCTCGTGGTTGACTCAGAAGAATAGTACCATTGCTCGATGCAGCTGTCTTTATATTTCGAGTATCAACATGCACACTATCAGTTGCTGTAACTTCTTTATCACCATCAGAAACTCTCATCGTAATATCCGCCTGGTCCTTTCACTCTGGAAGAATCATAGTAATACTATCAAGCTCATTTGAAGTAGCACCGTCTGGAAGTTCCCAAGTTACATTATTGTAAACACCACGGGTCGAGTTCACAAGAACAATCATTCGACCGATAGCAATATAGTCAAAGCTTGGTTTGAGATCATTTGTTACCGTGATGGTAATGGTTCGAGTATTTGATACACCCTTGTAGAGCGCCTTCACCTTCGCTCGGTAAATACCTGGTCTTTGATATGTATAAGTAGCCGTTGATCATGTAGCGTTCTTATCATAGAACCCATCGCCATCGAAATCCCATTTAAATATGGTACGATCCGTGATATTATCATCAAGGAGATTTGTAGTGTTTGTAGTAAATGTAACCTGCTTTCAAGCTATCACCGTATTTGCCGGTGCTGCAAGTGACGATTTAAGTGTAATCAAAGGGGTATTGCTATTGTCACTCTGGAGAGTGATCGCTGCATCTTGTGACAAAAGATCAACACTTTTTGATTTTACCCCATTTGAGTCCTCAAGAATGACTCCAAAATAATATGTATCATCAATGCGTGGGAGGACAAAGGTTGTCTGTGGAGCGCGTGTCACTCGAAGTCATTGTGGTTCACTATCTGTCTTGGTCCAATACGACCAAATATATGAGGTAATAACTCCATCTGGATCCTGTGCATTAATCGCATTCACATTCACAATTACTGGATCTTTCGTGGTGTCAGCGCTTGTCACACTCAAACCAGACAGTGTTGGTGGAATATTATCAACTTTCACCCATATTTCACGAGATGCACTTGCACCAGACTGATTTGATCGAACGGAAAGTCGTATAGGGAAACAACCAAGCTCATCAAAAGAATATGGAAATGTTTGAAGACTCGAAGTTTTTCCATTTGCTTTCCAAGAGTAAGAGAGATTTTGAGTTGTACCATCAACATTGAGACTATCCCGAGCAGATATATCAATACTCGATAGTCGAGAAATGGTATATCCTTCCTTCCCAACCCCACAAACACCTACTTCAGGAATAACGGTCTCACCAGCTTGAGATATACTGATAAGTGGAACTGGCGTATCCGAATCACCAACATAGACCACTCGCGAAACCGTATTCGCAATTCCAGTATTATCAGCACGTATAGTCAAGCGAACCGTATAGATACCAGATCGATTATACACATGCGACATTTTACTATCTGGAACAGGGTTCGTTGTAACACCGTCACCAAAATTCCAAACAAATATTTTCGCTTCAGGCGCATTTGCAACAAACAACATTGGATCACCAACTCGCACAATTTTTTGAGCTATTTTAAGATCAGCACCAAGGAGAGAATCAATGGTAATTTTCTTGCTCGTTGTAGTACTGAGCCCATTTGGACTGATCACCTCAAGGTCTACTGTATGTTCGCCTATTTCGGAAAGTTTATAAACACCAATGGCACCATTTCTCTGTGTATCTATGAGCTCTCGTGGTTGTCCGTCAATTTTCCATCGATATTTGAGCTGATCTGCCGAATTAGTATCAGGATCTATGCTTTGAGTCGCATTGAGACGAAGAACATTTGGCTGTTCACTTGAAAATTTGGAGAGTGCAAAATTAGCAACTGGTGGCCGCGGATCAATAGTAATGACAACAAAATCTGTATCGGTTTTATTATCAACAGTAGTAGCATTCAGTTTTACTGTATATTCTCAGACTTTCTTAAATCGATAATTAAGAGTTCCTCATTTGATTCTTGCAATGTCACGATTATCTTTGTTATCAATAATAATCCAATCATAAACCAGATTGAGACGAGAATTTGCAGTTGTTGTAGTGAATCTAAAATCATCTTGAAGAGATCCAGAAGTTTTTGGGGTAACAATACTCGCAATAGGATCACGAACCTTGAGAGTAATAGTTTTTCTTGTTACTTCACTTGAGTTATTCTTAAGAGCAAGTGATATATTATAATCACCTTCTCGCGCATAAATTTGACGCTCAAGACGAGGTCATTGAAAATATGAAGTAGATCGTCAATTCCCAAAATCCCATTCTGTAGAGACAAATTGTGCGCCATCTTTTGAAGTTGATGCAGTCGCATCAATAACAAGTCCATTTCTTGCTTGTCCTGGAGTCACTTTCAACTCACTCAAATTATTAACGTTAATACCATTAATAAAAAGAGAAATATTTGCAAGCTTTGGGAGAACATTGATATCCGTACGGATATGTAGCGGAAGCACGTCAGTTTTTCCATTTACATTCTTACTATCAGAAGTGACATCAAGAAATACCGTATAGATTTTTTCATCTGGAAACGAATAAAGAAAAGACACGCCTCGTCCAATGATAACTTTTTCATTACGTGATCACTTAAACCACCAAACATAATTTTCATTTGGAATTTTCTTTCCAGAAGGATCTTTTACGTTATTAGCACGAAATGTAACCGTCAATGGGGCATTACCAGAATTTACACTCGAACCAATCTCTCAAGATATCCGACCAATATTTACTCATTCTTTAAATCCATTTATGAGACCTTCGAGTCCGGATGCTTCATCTTTGCTCTTTGGATTCGCAAGAACCTTTGAGAGAGCTACTTTAATCTTTGCAATTTTTGCAGCATTTACTGTTTTGACATCGTCAGGAAGTGTAAGACTCGATTGATCGATAAGATTAGTGAGTTCTTGTACGGTTTCAGATTTTACACCCGTACTATTTTGTTCAAGAAATACCTTGATCATCAAGCGATCAAAATGAAACTTGTACTCATCAAAAGTGCCAAGCATTACATCAGGAATTTCAGGATCTTGGAGAGCTTGAGCTGTGTCCACACCAATCACTGATCCGATTTGACGCTCGATAGTACTACGAAAAGAAGTTGCTCATGCTTGAAGAATACCACCTTTTCCATCTTTATCACCGATCACAAATATTGTAATAGAGTATGCAAGAAAAATAAGTATGACTCCAAGAAAAGCATAAACAATGGTTTTCTTTGCGTTTTTCACCACCTCTTCATTTCATCATGAAACCATAATCTTACCACCTTGATAAATAATAAGGAGTACACATATAAGAGCTACGAAACCAAGAAGATAAACCACAATCGACTGAATATAATCAGTAAAAGTTCATCCAGTTGCTACTTTATTTTTAAGAGCTCATTCAAGCTCAGTTTTAGCAATTCCAGAAGTACATGCATCACCTACACACTGATTAATAATGGTCGCACCACAATCAGCATCCGTATAGAGTGAATCTGCAGTACATGCTGCGTAAGTAGTATTCACAAATCAAAGAGGTGATACTCAAGAATTCCCATGGATGAATGGAAAAAGGAAAGAAACGAGTGAAAAGAGACTCAAGATAAGTCACACGAGTGGAACGCTCAGGCGCGTAGAATGAGATATTCGGTGCATAGAAAGAAATTTGTCTTCACTACTCTACCCTATCTTGCCGCGTAAAGCAAAAGACGCTCTTGCAGAAGATCGTCTTTATGTTATTACTCTTGAATATCAAGACTACATACCTTGTCAAAGGCTGATTGGGAAAGGAGTTGTGCACGCTGACAATTTATATATCAAACCAGTTGATTGAGTCATCATGAAATATCGCTCGATTTGATAACTTTTGTAAGTCACATGGTATACTCTAGATACAATCATGGATTAAATGATACAATATTATTATCCTTTGGTATAAATGCAGCAAATCATGTACGTGGATAATTCGTTGTGAGATTACTGGTTGCTTGGGAATTCGCGATATTTCTATTCGCTGAAATCATCATTGGCTCTCATACAGAATAGAGTTTTTGAGCTTCGGGAGTGGAGAGAAACGCAAGAAATGCAACTGCTCCAGATGGATTATCCGTGTCTCGAGAGAGAGCAAGATACGAATAAAAAATAACACTCTGATTCTGAGTCCCAAACTGAGGAAGGGGTGCTGTTGCAAAATTTCATTTCATCAAAACATTGCTTGTGCCCACTCGTTTTGTCGCAAGCTGAATACTATCTATAAGCCTTGGCGTACCAATGATTGATGCGACTTTTCCCATAGCAAAGAGATCAACGAGTTGATTCATTTTAGAATTACCCGATTTGATTGTCTCAAGCAAGCTTGATCCAGCACTTTGATTGGTAGAGGTGTTATTGAGGGAGCTATCTCAGTTATTACCCTGAGATCACTCTTCCACAAAATCTGATGGTATGGATGAGGTATTATCCGATGAATTCTGTATTGTAAGCTGTGATTTCTCAAACACTTCAAAACGTTTAATTGCTTGTAGTGCATTCGCATTAGTCAGTCCAGAGAATGAGTTGACTCATACGCTTACAAGTGATTGAGTCAATATCTCATTGATCTGGGGAGTAGATGGGGATAATACAAATCCGAGCGGGAAAGCATCTTCCGAACCATTCTTTGCAAGAGTTTCCATCTCTCAAAGAGTTTTTGGTGGCACTGGCATCAAACTGGAGTTAAAGTACAATCCAAGTGATTCATAACCCATCGCTATGCCCTTAAGAGCAAGAACAACAATATTTCTTCCTTCGGCATCCAGTCCATTTCATGAAATAGTTAGATCTTTAAGAATAGTTGGATTATATGTTTGGGACAATTCTCCAACATTTACAACATCAGGTGGTATGGCTGTTACCTTATTTTCAAGATATTCTCCACCAACCGATGGGACCATAAGGATATCAGGACCTCGATTATCCGAAAAAGCACTGATAAGATTTTTCTCATAATCCGCCTGAGAAAGAAACTTGGTAATAACAATGTCCGTATTTGCAAACTGTGGACGCACCTGTTTAAATCGCTCAATAATAGCATTGTATCAAGCACTATTTTCACCAACAATCCACATATCAATACGACCACCAACGAGTGGTGTTTTATTCTTTGCAGTATATGCCTTAATAGCGAACCAACCCAGAGCAATACTGATTATAGCAATGACAATAGCAACGAGGAAAATAGTTTTACGCGGAGACATGAGAGAGCTGATTTATGATTTTTGTACGGAGTAATTCAAGTTCAGTCGATTCTGGTTTGGGATTTTGTGGAATATGGTTCAACTCAACATCTGATGGAATCAGATGAATATGTGTATGTGGTACTTCAAAACCCTGAATTGCAAAAATAATACGTTTCCTAGGAAAAATAGCAAGCAACGCCTCTGATAGAGATTGAGATATTATCATAAGATGGGATAATACATCACTTGGCACATCCACCCATTGATCTATCTCCACCTTTGGAATAAGAAGTGTATGACCCGGCGCCTTTGCAAATATATCAAGGATGGCAATGCATATTTCATCTTCATAGACAATATATGCAGGGATATCACGTGAAATGATACGCGAAAAAATGGATGTACCTGACATAAGGAAAATACTATAAAACATCAAAAGTATACTCAAAAAAAGAGATTGTCACGAAAAGTAGAAGAGATATAATAGCCATCGTATCTCTCTTCAATATCCCTATGTGAACTTCCTGTACTAAAAACTCCTGTGAAAGTTGCCTTATGCCTTTTAGCAAAGATCTTGGAAAAAGAGAATCAGAAAAATACTGTAGTTATTGTTTTAAAAATGGTGAACTCTGTTACAAAGGAAATAACCTGAAAGAATTCCAGAAAATATGTTATAATTCAATGATTAAAATGTGAATCAACTCAATTCTCGCAAAGTTCTATACGTTCTGCATTCGTTTTGCACCAAGATGGAAAAAATAGTAAAAATCCTAATTCTTAAAGAATTAGGATTTTATTTGCTGCCTCCCCTTCAGCAAAAGAGATTACAAAGAATGAAAGTTGAAACTGTTAACCTTCAGATACAACATTTGAGGATAGCCCTAAGGCATCAGATGCTCGATAATATAAATCACAATTGATTACATTTGTAAACACTGATGATTCAGAGGCTACAAGATTAGAAGATTTTAATGATATGAATTCGCCCATAATTTCCCTATAAATTCTTTCAACGATACCGTATCCTGAAGAGAAATTTTTGTCGAGACCAGAGATCAAGCTATTGAGAGAGTTATGAGGATTTCTCCTGAGGGGAGACTCTGAAGAAAAGATTTTAATGTTATGAGGTCTTCTTTTTTTGCAGATGGAGGAACATATATGGTATATGTCGACTCTCACTGTTCCATGCGTTTTGATTCACGCTCCGATTGTTCATGTGCGATGATTCGCTCATTTCGAGCACGAAAATCCCTGAGGCTTTGTGCAAGCACTTTTTTTGGCAAGATTTGCACACGATTATTTTCCACATCTATCTTGAGATCTCCATCGATGAAGAGCACTTTTCATTCCACAAGATATTGCTCGAACTGATCATAATCCTTTGGGAATACTACCATTTCAAATTCAAATCATACGCTTGAAAGCATTGCTACACCCATCAGTTTTCCAGTTTTTGTTGGCATTTTTCGAATACTCTCAACATAGCCAATGAGTCGTGCTGATGGAAGTTTTTGTCGATAATTTTTCTTTGAATCATCCAAAGTATCTGATGATGGAATTGGAAGAGGAGATTCATCCATTTGATCTATATCCTCAATGGAATTCTGCGCATCCTTCATCTCATCAATCAAATCAAGTCATTTCATCTGAGATCGTATCACCTCTTCAAGGTAGCGAAATGGTCATCAAGAAGCTGGATATCACATCACCATAATCTCATTATTCATCTTATCAACGTAATCAAACTCGTCAAAACGCCGTATGGAAAAATCATGTTCTTTCAAGCTTTCATCATCGAACATATCAAAAAGCCCAACCTGTGAATTTGATTGTTTTTTCTGATGCTCCTTATGATAGGCAAGTATTTGAGGCATTGCTTCAATGAGCGTTCGACGATTCTCAAAACGATCAAGACATCAGGAGTGAATCAATGCTTCAAGTGATTTTTTATTGATAACATCACCTGAAAGACGAGCAATCATATCATGAATTCCCTCGAAATCTTTCTCCTTTCGATGTTCGATAATATCTTGGATGGGAGTATCTCAGAGTCACTTCAATGCCTTCAGACCAAAGCGAATTTCACCAGCATTCAAAAAGGTAAAATGTTTACGGGATTCATTAATATCTGGGGGGAGGACTTCGATCTTTTTGGATCGACATTCCTCGATCTCCATACGAATACGATCTGTATCTTCCTCATCACTACACATAAGCGCTGTCATGAATTCTGTCGGATAGTACGCCTTGAGATAAGCAGTCTGGTAAGCAATGAGAGAATAACATGCGGCATGGGATTTATTGAAACCGTAATCAGCAAATGGCAGGATAATATCATCAAAGATATACACAGCAAGATCTTCCGGATGTCATTCTTTTTTAGCAGCATTGATAAAAATTTGCTTCTGCTCCATAAGAACTTCAAGAAGTTTCTTTCATATAGCACGCCTCAAGATATCCGCCTGAGCAAGGGAAAATCATGCAAATGCTTGTACGAGTGCCATGATTTGCTCTTGGTATACAGCAATACCATAGGTTGGCGCGAGGATGGCTTCTAATGAGGGATGAGGATATTTCACTATTTCCTTGCCATGTTTACGAGCGATAAATGTTGGGATATACTTGAGTGGACCAGGACGATAGAGAGAAACCATAGCGATGACATCTTCGAATACACTTGGTTTGAGTTCACGCAGATACTTACGCATACCGGTGGACTCAAATTGAAATACTCAAGTTGTATCTCCATTCGCAAATACTTCAAATACCTTTGGGTCTTCAAAGGAAATCTTGAGGAGATCAACATCAACATCGTGTACATCTTTGATAATAGCAAGTGCTCGCTTCATGATCGAGAGATTGCGGAGACCGAGAAAGTCCATCTTGAGAAGACCTAGATCCTCCAAAGGTTTTTGCGAGAATTGTGTCACAATGCCTTCACTATCTTTTGGTGGATGTTGAAGAGGACAGTAATTTGTCATCGGCTCAGGCGCAATAATCACCGCACAGGCATGTACACCAAGCTGACGAACGGTACCCTCAAGTATTCGAGCCGTATCAACAACCTTATGAATCTGAACATCCTCATCATAGAGTGTCTTAAACTCGGGTGAGTCATTGAGTGCTGATTCAATCGTTGTTCCGGGTTTTGCAGGGATGAGTTTTGCATGAGTATTCATTTGAGCAAAAGGAATACCAAGGGCCTTCCCTACATCCTTAAATGCTGCTTTTGCAGCCATCGTACCAAAGGTACAGACCTGAGCTACATGATCCGCTCCATATTTTTTACTCACATATTCGAGTACTCGCTCACGCTCATCATCAGCAAAATCCACATCAATATCCGGCATAGACACACGTGCAGGATTGAGAAATCGCTCAAAGAGAAGACCGTATCGAATCGGCTCAACATCGGTAATTTTAGATACATAAGCAAGTACCGCTCACGCAGCTGATCCTCGACCTGGACCGACAGGGATATCATGATCTTTTGCCCACTGAATATAGTCAGAAACAATATTAAAATATCCGTTAAATCCCATGAGATTCACCACCGTTAATTCATATTCCAAGCGTTCAAATATTTTTTGTTCACGTTCTCCAAGTCTATCAAAAATCTCACGCTTGCGAGGAAGAAAGCTCTGATGTGCAATTTGAATCAGCTCTTCTACCGGGATATCTTTGAGTTTCTTTTCTGGTGGTGATGTGAGTTTTTTACGGATACAAATATCAATCTCCGCAGGACTAAGAGTAAATTCATATCGTTCAAGCATACCCGAGATACACACTGATCGAAGAAGCCACTCTTCACTATCGAGCACAACTTCCTCAGAAGTGCAGGTAATGCGAAATTTCTCATACTCGGCACGCTGATCATCCGAGAGAGGAAACTGCGGAATGAGTGTGAGTCCGTAGGGAATATTGATATCGATACGATCAACAATCTCCTGAGTCCGATCAAGAAGCTCTGGATGTTGCACCCAAAGAGATTTCATCTCATCTTCGGATAGGAGCGCGTGATTACCCTCCAACTTCGACGGCCGATCCGGATCATCAATCGATCGACCAGAAGCAATCGCCTGAAGATAATCCTGTGGCTCTGAAAGATCTATCTTAGAATAAAAGACATTATGGGTCGCAACGATAGGAATCGAATATTTTGCAGCGATACGAATAAGCTCATCATTGATATGTCCTTGATAAGCAATATCACCCTGACTCATCACCTCAAGATAATAATTCTCACGACCAAATATATCTTGATATTCACGAATTCTCTCGAGGATAAACTCCTCACTACGACCAGTGGTAATATGCTGTGCAATCTCTCAGAGATGATTACCAGAAAGCGCGATAATATCAGAATGATACTTTCGAAGCAGATCAAGATCAACACGAGGACGATCAATATAATATCATTCCAATTGCGAAATAGTCACAATCTGAATCAGGTTACGATATCATTCAATGCTCGTAGCGAGAAGAACAATTTGGTAGAGATCATTTGATTTTTCCTTCGATGCTCGACCAAGTCGAGAGATACTGCATTCCACTCAGATAATTGGCTTTATTTCTTGCTTCTTACATGCCTTGTAGAATTCAAATGCTCCGTGAAGATTGCCAGAATCCGTCATAGCAATTGCCTGCATACCGAGAGATTTTGCTGTTTTTGCAAGCTTATCAGGAGTACCAAGTCACTGAAGAAATGAATAATGCGAATGAGTATGGAGATGAGTAAAAGCCATGGAAAAATTTTGGAGAGATTATATTGAAGAATCTCAATTATGCACACAACAAAAGAAAAAGCCCCATTGCTGGGGCATGTGGAATGGAAATATACAAAAGATCAGAATTTGTGATCTTCGATATATTTTTGTATGATTTGTGATGATGATTCATTCATATGCATTGCATACAAATGACCGTTTTGATCAAATACTAGACATGCTGAATGATATTCAGGAGAATAAGAGAAAGGAGAGATAGGATATCTCTCACTAACCCAATCTTCCACCTTTACATCGCCAGTATTGGTAATATAAATTGCTCGATGAGCTTTATCAAACCAATCTTGTACTTGTACAACACCAGTATTGGTAATATAAATTGCTCGGAACCACCCTGATATCCTCATCCCAAATTCATGAATTGGATTAAAGAGATTGTTGTGTCGTGTAAAAAATGCAGCACGCTTCTGAAAATCTATAATCTGATCTACAGTTAAGCTGGAACTAATTTGCTCACCAAGCTTATCACAAAACAATACCTGCTCGTTTTCTAACATCATTTTTATATCATCAAATGTAAGATGATGTGGATAATGTAAACGATTTCGAACTCCAATAATACGAGCCGTATGAATTGATATATACCCTTCCTGATGGTATTGAATTACCCTCACCAAAGGCAGCATAATATCTGCATTGTCAGGATCTGTTTCTTTAGGAATTAAAATATTGTTCTCCCAGCCAATATCTGTTAATCTACATCCTAAAGCTAAATCTATCTCATTATCTTTATCCATAACACTTACCTCTTTCAAAGATTACCTATGCTGCGCCGATAAGCTACAGACCAGAGAGTAATCATTGATATGATATCAATATTACAATTATGTCAAAAACTTGTTATCATTATTTCAGAGAAAGAAAAAGCCCCATTGCTGGGGCTAGCTGAAGGGATGAAGATCAGAATTCGTGATCTTCGATATATTTTTGTATCACTTGCGATGACTCATCGTTCATGCAAGCTCTACAGAGATGACCTTGATCATCATATACCACAAATGCTTTTAAAGCTTTTGCATCTATAATATTTTGATACTCATTAAGTGGGTACACTTTATATCTATCTTCGCCAAAGAAATCATATATCAAAACTTGATTCTCATTGGTGACACCAATTAAACGATACTTTGCAATAAGGTTTACATGGGGTTGATTGAGTGGAGTGAACCAAGTACACGGCTTCGCAAAGAAAGACATGGTTTTGATAATTTGCTCATATTGATCTCGTGTGAGATCAGAGCAGATTTTACTACCATCTTTGTTACAAAACAATACGCTTTCTCGATTAACCACTTTTTGCTCAAGTAAGTGATACATAGCAAAATGATCAGTAAGATAATGTTTTTTTTCTATGCGAATATTTCGCATGTTTACATATCCATCTACGTACTGTACCATACGAACACACGAAACGTGGTATATTATTTTAGTACCATCTTTCGATTTCGACGTATGGTGCTTGTAGTGATTATTTTCCCAAGTTCTATGCTTTGGGTCAACAAAACATTTGGAAAATAGAAGCCACTCAAAATCACTTATCTCGTCTACATAAAATATATGTTTGGGCACGAATAAATTATTCACCCAAGCATCAGTTTTTAAAGACTGCACTAGCGCCTTCACGCTAGGATCAGTTTTATTTTCGGTCATAACATCTACCTCTTTCACAAATTACCCATGCTGCATACCGATAAGTAACAGACCATAAGATAATCATTGATATGATAAAAATAATAGCATTATGTCAAGTACTTTTTCAAGGCTCTCTCCAGATTATGATTTGACGAGAAAAATAAGAACACTACCATGAGGCAATAATCAATCAAGATATGTATTTTCTCTCGGGACAAGATGAAATCATCGGACAAAAGTGGCTCAATCAAGCCGCAAAAATAGCTCTCCGAGCAACCTGCGAACGATCAAAATGTGGATGTGTTATTGTCTCAAACAACGAATGTATCGGAATATGATGCAATACTCCACCAAAAAGCCATGAATCACAAAGAAGATGTAGCTGCTCAAAAGACGGATATCATAAAAAAGTAACGGATAAAACGTGTTGTATACATGCGGAACAGCGAGCTATTCTCGATGCTCTCCGAAACCATCCAGACAAAATCAATGGATCACGACTCTATTTTATCCGTCTCGATGAAGAGAATAAGCCATCTTTTGCTGGAAAACCCTATTGTACGATCTGTAGTAAGATGGCACTTGATGTGGGTATAGCCGAATTTGTACTCTCTCATCAAGAAGGTATTTGTGTCTATAATACAGAAGAATACAACGATCTCTCTTATCAATATAGCGAATAAAAAAACATGTTCCACTCATCACCACAATCATGAATCCGTTTTGCGCTCATTATCTCGGGTATTATTGCAGCGATTAAACTCGTCATTGGGCTCCTCTCATGAAGTCTCGCACTCCTTGGGTCTGCGCTTGATTCACTCCTTGATATGTTTGTATCAGGAGTCAATCATGCCACGATCAAGATTTCTGAAAGGTCACGCAACAAGCGATATACCTATGGATTTGGGAAAACACAATGATTTGCTGCTATCTTTGAATGACTCATTGTATTATCGTCTGGGGTATTTCTTCTCGTGAGTGGTATACAATCACTCCTCAATCATCATACTCCCGAAATCGATATACCGATCATACTTGCCATGGTTATCGCGAGTATTGGTACAGGGCTCATTGTCTGGAATTTCAAAATGATTCTGCGATCGCATAACTCGCTCATCGTCCGATCGGATATGCTTCACTATACCTCCGATCTCTTTATGAATGTGGGAATTCTCAGTGCCCTCTGTTTGAATATATTTTTCTCTTCATTGTGGTGGATCGATGCAGTACTCGGAATCATCATAGGACTCTGGATACTCGTGAGTAGCTCAAAAATTATTTGGAGCGGTGTTTCGATGCTCCTCGATCGATCACTTCCAGAGGAAGAAGTACAAAAAATCGAATCCCTTTTTCAGAATCACCCATCACTCGAATGATACCACTTCCTCAAGACTCGCATGTCCGGTGATGATGTATTTATCGAGAGTCATATCGTCTTTCGTGAAAAAGATATTTCCCTAAAAGAAGCCCACACAATATCTGATCAGATCGAAAATCAACTCATGAATATCTTTCCAAGTGCCACTATTACACTTCATCTCGATATTGATCCTGTTCCTGAGACATGTCTTCTTCGAGAAAGAGAGAATATTATTAATGAGCGAATTTAGTTTGACAAAATATTGACATATATAGAATGGCTCAAGAATATATCGAGAGCCAACAAAAGTAAGGGATTACACCAACCAAAAAACCACCCAATTGGGTGGTTTAAACATGACTCAGCTCTCCCTATTTCGTCATAAAAGTATCAAGAATTTTTCGTGATTTGATACGAGATTTGAGGTCTTCGTAGTAGGCATCACCGGGAACAAGTTTCTCTCGAAGTCGAGTTTTCACAGTCTCATTCTGATATTCCGCGATTACCATATCGATCTCTTTTGCTACTTCTTCATCAGTGATAGGAGCCTCAACGATAGATTCAAGCGCTCGAAGAATTGCCTGAGTTTCGAGACGGTTCTTGGCAATTGGTGAGAGTGTTTCAGACTTGAAATCTTCAACCGACTTTCCTGTATGATTGAGGTAATCCTTGAGTTGATATCCTTGTTCAGACATACGAGCATTTTCTTGCTTGTAGGTGTCCTCAATCATAGCCTCAGTGGCTTTTGGTCCGATATGAATCTCACCAGTTGCCTTGAGAGCATCAATAATCGCAATCTCTGTATCGAGACGAGCTTCTGACTCTTTTTTCTTATAGATTTCTTGCTTGATAATATCACGGAATCCCTTCATATCTGTCTTGACTCCACGAAGTTGTTCGATAAATTCTTCATTCCATTCAGGTCGGTGTGGCTTTTCGATTTGTTCAATACTTACCTCAAAATAAACCTTTCTTCCCTTATACTCATCAGAATGATATTCTTGTGGAAATACAATATCAAATCCAAATTTGTCTCCAACAGCGTGAGCAACAAGATTCTCTTCGAATCCAGGTATAAATGAATTGCTACCAATGACAAGAGGAAAATGATCTACCTTTGTCTCAGTAAGGGCCTTGCCATCTTTTGCCTCATATCCTTGGCACGAAAGGGTAACACGATCCCCTTGTTCTGCAACCTCTGATGAAGCCTCAAAACCATCTTCAGAATGACCATGAGCATCATGAAAATGAGTAAATCGATCTTCAATTGCCTTGATCTCTGCATCGATATCCGCATCAGTCACATCAACAGACTTCATTTCTACTTTCACCGCCTTTACTTTGTCAGCGTCAAGGAGAGCAACAGGAGTCGTCTCAACAACGAGCTTGATTTCGAGTGGATCGATCGATACAACAGCCTGAATTTCACCAGCTGCAGATGGAGTTACATCTGCCTTACGAAGTGCCTTCTGATATTCCTTATCGAGGAAAATATTGAGAGCTTCACTCTGAATAGTCTGAGCACCGACCTGAGCGAGAACGACATCATCAGGAATATGTGATCCTTTGCGAAAACCCTTAATAGAAGCATTTGTACGAGCTGCATCGATAGCTTTTTTGATATATTCACCAAAAGCTTTGCTATTTTCCTTGATAGTGAGCTCCACTTCAACAGGAGAAAGTTGTTTCTTTTCGACAATCATAGAGTTATATTTGAGAGTAAAAACGGTGAGAGTATAGAGAAAATTTCATTTTTCCCAAATTTTGATATACAATTCACAGAGAATTTGCATTTTGAATTTTGACTGTCTTCTATATCATCTCTCCAATCTCCCTGTAGTTTAGTGGAAGAACAAGGCACTCCTAAGGCTTAGACACAAGTTCGATCCTTGTCGGGGAGACCAAATGAAAAATCCATGTTTTTTATCTCAGAAAAGAGTTTGTTTTCCTGAATTACAAGCTCTTTTTTCGTGTTTATAAAAAGTTCGATTTCTAGTTTTGCATGGATGATAGCTTTTTCAGAGGAATTACCCATTTCGTAGCGTTCAGAAAGGCTTTCTATGAGTTCGAACATTTCTCATACCCTCTTCTCAATATCGTACTTATTTTTGCTCTGAAGTTCGCGTTTTTGAGCGAGTAAAATAACAATCTTTTCAGAAAAATTTGCTTTTTGAGCTTTGTAATCTTCGTTACTTATAACTCATTCTAGATATCCATCCATGAGCCTTTTTTCTTTGATTCGAATTTCTCAAATTTCCAGATCAATTCCCTTTGCTTGCTCCGCATGACTTGCTACTCTTTCAGATAATAATTCTTTGGCAATTTGAACAAATAACGGATACATGTCCTTAGGAATATAGAACTCCTTAAGACGTTGAATAATAGCTTCTTGAACCTTCTTTTGACTAATATTTGCACGAGCTGAAGATCTCAAGTTTTGAGAGCGATAATATATGTATTTATCCTTCTTGATCTCACTGGTCAAAGTAATACCAAATTCATCTTTGATCATTCATTTATAGAGATAATCAATCTTAATTTCCTTGTTATACGAATAGAATCCTCTTTCTAAATTTGCAACCTTCTGAAACAAAGAAGATGATATTATTGGCTCATGCTCCCCTTGATATATTTTCCCAGAGTAACGCATCATTCCAATATAAAATGGATTCTTAAACGTACGATCAAGTGCTTGATAAGAAAAGGTAAATCACTTGAGGGATCCATATTTATTCTGAAAATATGTAGATATATCAGGTGTACTTCTTTTTTGTTCTCACCGCATTTGAAACATCTCCTTCACAATATTGGAAGTTTCCTTATCTATCTCAACTCATCGTCCAACTATTTTGCCATCTTGAACTTTTGTGACATTTTGGTATCCAAAAGGAGCCTTATAAACACACTTCCCTTTCTCTACACAAGTAATCATTCTTGCTTTTACATTTCTAGCACGAGTATCATTATCAAATTTTGCCATTCAAAAATTCAGAAGAAGCATAAAGAGTTCACTCACCTGCTCTCAAAAATATTTTTGAGATGATGTATAAATACCCTTAATATATCCCTCTTCCAGTAAGCCAAGAACTTTGGCACTATCAGTATTATTACGAGAAAGACGACTCACTTCATCCACAATGATGAAATCTACTTTTCATTTTTTACAAAGCGATACCATGGAGTCAAAAATTGGTCTCGTTCCACTCTTCTTCGCACTTGCAGATTCAAAAAGTGTATCAATGAGAGAGCATCACTCTTGTTCTAAAACTCGAGTACAAGCAGACAGCTGAGATTCAATAGAGTTTTGTTGTTTATCATCCCTATCCGTAGACTTTCTACAGTATATAATAGCCCTATTCATATCCTCAAAATTATTTTTATAAATATATCATAAATTATTCTTGTGAATTTTCAATTATATCCAGCAATCATTCGATAAAATTAGTAATTATTTCTTCTGATTCAATGATTTGATCATCCGACCAATCTGTAGGGAAATATTTCCTACATTCTTCAATCGACATCATGATCAGAGATTTTAATTTTCTCAAGTATTTGAGTCCAGTGCTCAGCATCTTCTTTCATATCTTTCATAAGTGTCAGGAACTCTCAGGAGTTCTTCAGTACATTCTTAGTATGTGCATGAATAATCTCCTTATAGAGAAGTGCATACACAGGACAGATGCCACGTTCTACTAATCACCGTGCGTGTCCAAGAAATATATGAACTCTCATCATACTCTTGCTGTATTCTTGAATGAGAGAGAATTCTACTTCTTCAGGTTTTCTATAGAGTGTTATAGCTTGAGCAACTAACTTCTCAAAGAGTGAAGTATGATTACTAAGATAGTTCTTCATGAGACCAAGAAGGTTATCTTCTACGAAGAGCTCATCTATTGTGTAATTTTGAGCCAATTCACGTCTTATTTCGAGTTCGACTCGTGTTATATCATCTTGAAGAAGATAATCTTGATAAAGGCGATTCTTTCACTTTTTGAGAATATCTTCTTTCTTGTTATAAATACGAATAAGACTACGTTTATTCTCAGAGGATTTTTTATTGCCAATATAGTATGTTTCAGTTATTCCACCTCTTCCAAAGAAGATAGCTCCTTTTTGAGTAAGCTTTGAGAAACTTTTCAAGATGGTGGATATAGGTGAGAGAATATCGATACAGATATCAAAACGCCTGAGGGGTTTGTTTCCAAGTGGTGAAAAATGAGATAGGAGTATATCGTAGCATCATTCTTTTCCTTCCGTTCGAAAACAAGAAGAATAGAGAGCAACATAATCTCTCGTGGGGATATTTCCTTTTTGTGCTCACTTGAAGTACGAAAAAAGAGTAACTCAATTCTTTGCAAAGATGATTTGGTAAGCAAATTTGGGATTTTCAGCTTTCGTACAATGATATTCTCCATATGTGAAAGAATTAGAGTTATCAAAGTCGACACCTTCAAAAATTTCTTCAGAGAGAAACGAGGTATATATTTCTAGATGATCGATACCAAAATGGTAGATCTGATGAGTTTTTACATATTTCATAATGTTAAGAGAGAAAAGCGCATTGCAATGCCAAAAATAAAGGCATATCTAGATATTTACTGATCCGACGTTATTCTGTCGGATCGAAGAAGGGTAATTACTCCTGAGAAGAACTTCTTTTTCTTTGATGCTCAATTGTGTTGAAAGTTTGCATCCGCGTACAAGTCGAACGGTTGAACCGTCTCGACTTGTGAGTCGCGGACATGCAAACGAGCAACCGCGACTTGACCCAGATACAAACTTTCGAATACCAGCATCTAACAAAGAAAAAGAGAGCTTGTGTGCGGCACAAACTCCCATTATGGATCTTTTGATGTGAAATCGAGTTTTCCCCCGGGATGAAAAATTATCCTTGGGCTTCCCAATGAAGGAAGATCATGTCTTTTTTTATCTCGAATATATCTCAATTTTGATATTTTTTCCGAAGATTTTTCCGAATAGTTCGAAGGAGCGAAGTTCTAATATTTTCTCCTTGAATATCATTTGCACTCAAATATTTAAATGTGCTTCTACTGCATTGATCCCAAAAATTGACCAATTCTCAAACAGTTATCTTCTTGGTATCTGGAAAGCATGTAAAATATTGAGCAAGAAAAGAGAGAAATTCACTAGCCTTACTTTTTTTAAGAATAAAAATATGGTTATTAATGAAAAGCTTTCAATCCCTAAAGGAAACCTGAGAGACATATTCTTTTGATTCTGATCTCTTTAAGTCATCGATAAGATTTTGTATAGTTTCACTATCGGCATGAAATGAACAAGTTGCATGATATGATTTATCAAGATTGAGTTGCCTATTGAGTTCATCTTCACCAATATCATCCTCAATCTTTTCTTTTATCAAGTCTAATATTTCTGAGACTTCTGTTTGAGAAATAGAAGTCTCCATAATTGGTGGCAGGGTTGTAGGTATGGGTTTTATGAACTTCTCAAAAGAGAGCTGAATTTGTCTTTTCCCTTGTTTATCGACGGTAAAATACCCTTCTTTTTCTCCCATTTGAAGGATATTTTCTGATATATTTTTATGAACTATTTCTATGACACCAATATTGTGAAGTTCTTTGATGGTATTACGTCTTTCCCCCGCTATTCGTGCAAATGCGGTTGCATCTGGAAAAAACTGATTACTAAAAATATTTTCAGAATAGTGATTTGTTTTCTTATAGGTTAATAAGCAGCATCCATCGAGCATATCTTGTTCAGGCAATGGCATATCTTCACCATTCTCCTCCTCGTATATTTTCCGAAGCTTCTGAATCTCCACTTTTATTCAATAAGATGTCTTTATAGCCAATAAAATATCTTGAAATAGATCTCGTATTATCATCTTTTCAAGGGAAGATTTTGTATTGTAATATTTAAGGAATTTTGTGAAGTGTTGGTTCATGATTAAATTTTCTATACCAAATATTAATCTCTAAAGTTTTTTCTTAAATAAGAATCTTCTGAACCAGATCATCGAAACTTCGTATCACATCATACTTCACATCAGTGTGGCAGAGAGACTCAAAATGTTTTTTTGCATATCGAATTTTCAGATCTTCTGTACCTTTGAGATCAAGTGAACTCAAACTTCACTTTGTCTCAGCTATGAAGTATATGTACTTCACATCAGACCTATCAAATACGATTGCCCAGTCAGGATTATAATTCCCTACAGGAGTAGATATCTTAAATCCACTCGGGAGCTTCGCATATACAAGTACTTGCTCAGTCTCTAGTTCTGAGGCAAAACTTCTTTCTACTTGCGAATCAGTTTTTACATAGTCATAGATATGCTTATTCACTCGGAGGATATTTTCCTTGAGAGATCCTCTAAAATTCTTAAGTGTAAAAATATCAGTCGAATACTTCTGATCCGTTTTTGTATAAGTGATATTACTGATAAGTGTGGATGCTTTTTGTTCTTCGATAAGTCGAGAAACTTTTTTGATAAAGTCTTCAGGATTCTCACGGAAAAGTGAGAACTTCAGTTCGTGTATCCGCCTCAGGATTTCTGCAATAGTTCATCTGCGAAGGTTGGTATTCTTTGCAATCTCTCACACGAGATCATAGCGAATATTACCGAGGATATTTGAAGTAAGATTGGTTTGCCTTTCGAGCTTTGTGAGACTTGTATGTGATCTTAAGCTTTCTTCATCGATAGTGTCATTTTGTGTTGCAATTGTAACACTAACCGTAACTCGATTAACTTCTAAGTGAGCATTCAAACTCTCGACACTTTTCTCTATGAGTTCTTTACTATCAAAGTCTACTTCATATGCAGTGATGGTATTGATTTTGGACCAGAGATCTTGGAACTCTTTCTTCGAGAAGTTATCATTTGGTTTTAGTATTGCTTCATTCACATTGTCTTCCCGACCATCATCTACCGCCTTATAGTTATCTGTCGAGTATACATCTTGAACTATCTTCACGATCTCAGGAGTGAATGAAGAAAACTCTGTCGGGACTGCAAATATTTTCGATTCGATATCTGCGATACATTTCTCTGTAACCTTATAATCAGAATCAAGATATCCCTTCATCTTCATATCGAAGATAAGGTTCATAGAACTCGAGTCATCAAATATAAATTTCTCTCCGAGATCATTTTTGAGTACTCGACCCTTAAAGACATCGGTTGTCAGTTTTCTCGGACGATTCGAGAGAGTGTCTAGGATCTCTTTCTGTAGCTCACTCGCAAACGTCTCATACGATTCGCTCGCAACTACCGTGAGAGTGTTATAGTCAAAGAACTCATTCTCGAGAGTATGATGATCCATTCGATCACCGTTTGCATTGACACAAATTCGGAGTCATCGTCCTATCTCTTGTCTCTTACTGATAGTAGACTGTGACATCTTGAGTGTACATATCTGGAATACATTCGGATTGTCCCATCATTCACGAAGTGCAGAATGAGAAAAAATAAACCTGGTCGGCTCCTCAAAACCAAGGAGAACTTCCTTCTTTTTCATAATGAGATCGTAGGCTGAGATATCATCACTTCCGCCTTCTCATTTTTTCTCACTCGAATCTATGAATTTTCACTTCTTGTCTACTGAGAAGTATCCATTATGAACATCACTCGCCTTGAATCTCTCAAGATATTTTCGATAGTCTCATTCAAAAAGAGTTTGCTCACGAAGTATATCCTCGTATTCCTCTTCAAAAATCTGAGCATATTCTCCTGGTATAGGATTTCCTGATTCATCATACCCACGATACTTTGCCACTTCATCTATGAAGAAAAGTGAGAGTACCTTGATCCCTTTATGGAACATAGTACGCTCTTTCTCGATATGGGACTTGATCGTCTCTCGTATCTGGATACGTCGGATATGCTTATCATCCACATTTCCCATAGCTTGTCAGACTCGGATAGTGACGCCATTGGTGAATGATACTGTGTTCGTAATTCCGTTGATCTCCTTCACGATGAATCCTCTATACTGTTCGAGTTCACCTGATAGCTCATAGAGATTGTCTCATTCTTCTACTTTTTTGAGTACTTTCTTGATCCCTGAATCTTGCTTTATTTCCATCTCCATCTTGATATGTGCGGATGGAAAACTCTTGGTGCTGATATTGATACGGTCAAGGAAGAGGAAACTATTTGTCCCCACATTTCCGACTACTTCGATTCATTTCACATTGATTTTCTTTACGAGCTTTTGATTATATGCATCGATAGCATCGAGCCTGTATATTTTATTGAAGTCTTGTTTGTGTGTCGCTGAATACCTTAGGGTGAAAAGTGGATGAAATTCATGAAGGGTATTCTCAGCCTTATCTCAGAATCTTTGAGGCTCATCGATAATGAGTATTGGATGAGTTCACTTGATTATATCGATAGGCTTTTGTGATCCGAGACTATCAAGAGTTTGGTATATCTTTTTTGATTCTTTACTGGTTGTCGCAAATGCCTGATAGTTCATGACGATCACTTCGATATTGGCACTCGATGAAAAGTTCTTGATGTTTACGAGATTGGATTTGTTCCCAGTATCATAGATAAAAAATCGAATCTTCTTTCCATAGAGTTCCTGGAAGTGCTCGGCGGTGATCTCGAGTGACTTATTCACTCATTCACGGATAGCAATCGATGGTACCATGATAATGAACTTACTCCACCCATATTGCTTGTTGAGTTCGAATATCGTCTTCGTATAGACATAGGTCTTACCTGTTCCTGTCTCCATCTCGATAGTAAAATTCTTTCCTCACTCGAGCTTCTTCGAGACAGGGAGTCATGATTCATTTTGGATGTTATTGATATTGGAAAGGAGAGTTTCTTCGGATATCTCGAGTGGCTTATTCGAAAACATCTCTTCTATTTCGATTCTTTTTCCGAAAAGATTATCATCTATCACTCTTCGATCTGCGATATCCTTTCGGAATCCTTTGGTTTGTCATACAAAACAATTCACCACCGCATTGGTAGCATCGTTTTGATATCATTGTTGTTTGAATTTGAGTTTCATAGATTCTGTATGGTGCGATTATATAACTCGGATATCTGTTTCAGGTGAGAGCTTCGAGAATCTTGTCTCGAAATTGATACGATCGGCATCACTCTGAAAACTCGAATCCCTAAATACGACTCGCAGTGGACGGAGTGAGGCAATCTCATCGACGAGTGCGAAGTCTACGTGATCATCGAAACATGCTATGAGAGAGTCACAAGCCACGGAGTATATCGTAGCACCATGAGACACTCGCTTCTCTATCGGGAGATCGAGCGTGAGACCGAGGTCGAGCATCACCTGAGTGAGGAGATCATCTCCAGTTCTATCTTCACGGATATTGCTCTCCATCTCGAAGAGTCTATCCTGAGTCACCTCTGTTGGATGATAGTAGACATCCTTCATATTCGATGTATCGAGACGATACACACGGAATCCGATATCCAGATTTTCGATACCCTCTTTATCTTTATTCTCTTCGACTATCTTCTTCCCGGCTCTGCGTATGCGCTCCTTGCCGATCTCACAGATATTACTATATCCTGCCTTATATGCCTCACTCTCCTTATCTGTTTCCTCTGGTATCTGCACCATGATGAACTTCCTATTCCCTTCATCTTCAGCATTAAGCTGTATCACTGCATGGGCTGTAGTAGCTGAGCCTGAAAAGAAGTCGAGAATGATATCTCATTTTTGACATAACGAATCGATCATTTTATTTACTACATTTACTGGTTTAGGATTGTCAAATGGTAATCCAAGAGCATCATCACTACCTCAAAAATATAATAGAGATGATACATTCTCAAATAGGTTCTCTTCAAGAAAGTACATTCTTCTGGGTTGGACAGTATTATCATTTCCAAAATATATTTGATTTTGTTTTAATAATGCATCCATAGAACTATCAGTAAATCTCCATCATTTTTCAGGAGTTGGACATGGTAATTTTGTTATAGGGTGGACTAATGGTCTATGTGAACGTGTCTCGGGTTTATCTGGAGCTGCCATAGATACAGATTGAAACACTCTTCAACTATCGGATATCAAATTGTATGCCTTTTCTCATTCGCTAAAGTTTTGCATAGATATCCAATCTTTAAATTCAAATCTAACTAAATCCGAAATTCATCAATGTTTAGATATAAGTTGCTTAGCTTTTTTTATTATCTTCTCAGCATTTTCTTTCTTTCTTTTAAAATCATTTCAATTTTTGAAACTTTCTTTGTTTTTACAATAAAATAAAATGGATTCATGTTGTTGTGCAATTCCGACAACTTCTCATTTTGGATTTCTTTTATCCCATATTATTGTTCAAAGGTTATTCTCTTCACCAAATATCTCACTTAATATTTTATCGAGATTTGTATATTCATTCTCATCCATATGTATAACAATAGCTCCGTTATCGGAAAGTAAGTCTCTCGCTACTACGAGTCGCTCATACATCATCGAGAGCCAGTCACTATGGAATCGACCATTGGTATCTGTATTTTTCACGAGTCGTCCTCACTCCTCATCTACTATCTCGAGTCACTCCTCATATTCATCTTTCGATACTTTGAAGTTATCGGTATAGACGAAATCCTTTCCAGTATTGTACGGAGGATCGATATAGATCATCTTCACTTTCCCGAGATAGGATTCCTGGAGGACCTTCAGGACTTCGAAATTATCTCACTCGATATAGAGATTCTCTGTCGTATCCCAGTTCACACTGTCCGCGACTACTGGACGGAGAGTCTTAGAGATCGGGGTATTTGCCTTTAGGATACTCGCTCGCTTTCCTGGCCAGTCGAGACGATATCGTTCTTCTCCTCACTCTACGAGTGTTGACGAGAACATCTGACGGAAGAGATCATAGTCGATAGCTTTCGTGATAGTGCCATCAGCGTTCTCAGTCTCGGTGATGATATTCGGGAAGAGTTTGGCGAGAGCTTCGATATTTGCCTGTATGATATCAGGAGTGAGCATGTCGAGTTTTTGCATAGGGAGAGAGGTTATGAGATGGTGAGATTTGAGAGTTCTTTTTCTTTTTCCTTTAGGAGGACATTCAGGGATACTTTTTTCTTGAACTGTTTCTCGGTGGATATCTTATTCTGGAGTGCTTGGATTTCGTTTTTGAGTGTCGTAATCTTTCGTTCTGTGGCAACTATCTCTTCGAAGTCATGCGAGTCTATCGGTGCTTCTCGGATAAATTTCTTGATAATATTTTGGTAGACTTTCTCGAGTGTGATACCATGGAAATCGAAATCGATTTGCTCGTCCCATTCGGAGAAATAGTAGGATTTATTTGGATCATTCTTCAGAGTGATACCATACGCTCTACTATCCGCATAGGTGAAGAGATAGAGTATCGGATATGGTATGAGTGTATCTATGACCTTCAGGACGGATATAGGTATCTTTTTTTCCTTGAGTTCTATCTCGAAAATCTGGAGTTCTTCGACCAGTGGAGTCGGAGGGATAGAGAGTGTCTCGTGTGAGAGTTTATATTTCCAAGTGATCTTTGCGATAGCATCAGTGAACTCGTCTTTTATCCTCGTTCAAAGAGAACCTTTTCTGAAAAATGTAATTTTCGGAATAGGCTTATCTACTTTGCAAGATGGAGGGAGAAGGAGTTCCATTATCGTATGATAACAAAGGTAATGAGTTCGAAGTCTTTGAGTCACTTTATCGTACCGAGGAGTGCAGTCGTGCCACCAGGAGTGAAGAGACTATCGATATCTGATTCATCTTTCACATGGATGATAGACTCGATCGATGCTGAGAGTAGAGCCGAGTATTCGTCCATATTCTTTCCGTCATTGGTTTCTTCATTGAAGATTTCAAATACTTCTCGTATCGGTTCAGAATGTCACTTCGAGAGAACCTTGAGGATATCGAGTGTTGCTTTTACATTCAGATGATTCGATAGGACTTCACCATTTCGACTGATATAGACTATGTAGAAAGGATGGAGCTGATTCGTATTCTCGATATTTATATCTTTGTTGATATTCTTTAGGACGAATATCGCACCCTCTTCGATACCACGAGCAGGATCTTTTTTGCAGACCGTGTGCATACCGTTTGGGACTCATTCGAAAGTTCACTTTTCATTTATGTAGTTGATGAGATCCATGCGGAAATCATTGAGTCCGAGATCCATGATCGAGATACCACTATCCATGTCTTCGATATCTACGACTTCTTCTTGGAGCTTCTCGAGTTGTTTTTTACGGAAGAGGAGATCACTCGATTCATTTGTCAGGACATTATCTTCACCTGTAGCGGTTGCATCTACGATATACATGCGATTCTCGACTCGAGACTTGAGGTTGATATAGTCATCGAGAGAGAGTTGTGGCCAGAAGTTCACGAGCTGTATATCTGTATTCTTCGAGCCTATTCGATCAACTCGTCAGAATCTCTGGATGATACGTACAGGATTCCAGTGGATATCATAGTTCACGAGCATATCACAGTCTTGGAGATTTTGTCACTCCGAGATACAGTCAGTTGCTATGAGGATATCGAGTTCCTGCTTATGAGCTTCACTTTCTCTGCGTTGTTTTGATATTGGTGAGAAGTGTATGAGGAGATTGTTGAACTGTTTATCGAGCGGGATACTACATTCATTGGTACCACTTCCTGTGATCTTCGCCGATGCGAGTCAGAGTGAGGTCGTAAATGGTGTAAGATGCTTGAAGAGGTAGTTCGCTGTGTCTGCAAAGGCTGTAAATATCAGAACCTTTTTATTTCCTAGATTTATAGGATTCTTGAGTTTGTGAGCTATCAGGTCTTTCAGATCATTCAGTTTGCTATCATGTGCAGGTGTGACTTTTTCCATCTCTTCGAGGATTTCCCGAGCAACGATAAGATCCTGCAAGAGGTCTTGCTTCCACCCGAGAGTATTCATATCTGCGAGATTGATTTTAACTTTATCTCAGATACTGAAGTCATCGCTGAGCCAATCATCATTCTCTTCATCGAGATTCGCATCATCGACTTGGACAAATTCTGTCTGCACTTGTATGCCATCTCTCTCGAAGTCATCGATACTCTTGATGATTCACTCGACACTCGTGATAAACTTCGTGAGTGTGATACGAAATGAATCCACTGAACTCTCGAGACGCTTCAGAAGATTGATTTTCATGAGCTTCTGGAGACTTTTTTCTCGGGTTGTCTGCTTGAGTGTACTATTCTCAGTGATGTTGGTATCATAGAGTTCGCTATAAAAAGATCTCTTCGTCGGAAGTAGATAATCAAATGGCGTGTATACTGCCATGTTGAGACGAGAGAGTTCTCCATAGAGTTCCTTGATCTCCATGAAGCCTGCAATATCTGTGATACCAGAACGGATTGTTTTCGGAGGGAGTCGATTCGGGAACTTTCCTATCTTCTCAGTTTCATAGTATTTTTCTATATGCCTGCGACTTCTCGCTATCGTTATAGAATCAAGAAGCTTGAAGAAATCAAAATTGGTATTGAGTCTTCGAAGTAATTCCGCTGGAGTTCTTTCATCGATATCGAGCTTAGACCACTCATTGAATGTCTTTTGTGCATTGGCGAGTATGGTATTGATAGATTTTGTCACATCCATCTTCTCATCGACCATATCTGTATGCCCCTCATAGGCCAGAGCGATTTGATTTTTGAGATCAGTAAATCGATTATTTACAGGTGTTGCTGAGAGCATCAGCACTTTTGTCTTCACTCAAGCCCTCATTACATCTTGGAGGAGTTTTTGGTATCGTGTGACTTTATCTTTTCTCGGTGAGTTATTACGAAAGTTATGAGACTCATCGATCACGACAAGATCATAATTTCCCCAGTTTACACGAGAGAGGTCTATACCATTGGATTCTCAGCGTGTCCTTCAGAGGTCTGTATGATACAGAACATCATAATTGAAGCGGTCTTTTACGAGCGGATTGTCTTCATAGTTATTCAGAAACGTGAGCCAATTATCTCCGAGCTTCTTTGGACAGAGGACGAGGATGCTCTTATTTCTTTCTTGATAATATTTTATCACACCAAGTGCTGAGAAGGTCTTTCAGAGTCAGACACTATCGGCAAGGATACAACCATTAAATCTCTCGAGCTTGTTGATAACCCCGAGTACCGCGTCCTTCTGAAAATCATAGAGCTTATTCCAAATAACAGACTCCTTAAATCCAGTTCTCTCATTAGCAAGCTCATCTTCAGTAATGTCTTCCAGAAACTCATCGAAGATATTGTAGAGAGTCAGATAGTATATAAACTCAGGAGAGTTTTCTTTATAGAGATTTGATATATATTCCTCAACTTCCTTCGTGATATCCTGAAGAGTATCTTTATCATTCCATACTTGCTCGAAAGTATCGAGAAAACTTTTTGTCATCTCGTATTCGTCTATCTTCATCACATTTCTGATAAGAGAGTTATCGTTCTCAAATCCAAAACCTGCACTACTAAACTCATCGATTCACTGATACGCTGTAATATCATTCTCATTTTCCACGAGAAACTGAGTCTGCATGTATCTATTTGATACATTGGATCTAAATTCTACCTTTCACTCAATCCATTTTTTACACTCTTTTGCGATAGCTCGTCACTTAAGCTCATTCTTGAGATTGATTTCGAACTCTGAACCACTTACAGCTTTCTTAATATTGTTTGCATAGATCTCGAACATCCTCTGCTCCTTTTTAATCGACTCTCTCTCAATAAAGGCTGAATCAGTAAATATAAATTTCATCCTCTCTACACTTTGTAGCTCTGTCCTGAGGCTATCGAATCCATATATGGAAAATATTGAAGCTGCAATATTGAGTCTGGAGCCTTTTTTTATGTTTTTCTTGAGGTCATCTCAAACCTTTTGAGTTTTGTTATTGAAGTTTTGAATCATAAGTATATATCTTATATGTTTGGACTCTCCTCAAGAGTAATAAACCCTTCTTTTCTCAGTACATAGATAATACCCCTGAGAAGTGCGCTATTTCAAAATCCTATAAGATATTTTCTGCTATTCTCTCCACTCTCTGGGATGAGAAGTTTCTTCTCCTTAAGATCACGAATATAGCGAGATATACCAGTTTCATGGAGATCTGGAAAGAGGCTCTTCACATCTTTTGCTTCGATAACTTGTTTCTTTGCAACGAGATCAAGTATAAGTTTTTCTTTATCAGTAATTTGCCGATACTCGTGAGCATTGGTAATAGCTGGAAGAAGAATCTTGTCTCGTAAGAATCCATAATCGAGAAGTTTATCGAGTTTTTCTATTTCTTCACTCAGACCTGAGAGAACATACTCACACCAAGCAAGAATACCTTGGTCACTTCCGCTATCCGCAAAGGAAAGAGCCTCATAATACCTATCTCTATCGTTACAAAATACAGCCGTTGGATTGATAAGTCTCTGTCCTATATGAACATTGAATCCATATTTCATAAGGAGGGCATAGGTGAACATACGGACCGTTCGCCCATTACCATTATCAAAGGGATGCACCCATGCAAATCTATGGTGACTAATCGCTATCTTGAGAAGATCATATTTTTCAGAGTCTTTGTTCTCAGTGAATGCGAATAACTCATCCATGAGAGCACGAACTTGTGTATAGTCTGGTGGGGTATGTCCTGATCCAGTGATGATAACATTTCCAGATCGATAGTCTCCTGGAGTGCTACTTCCTTCTTTTGATAGTCATGATACAACGATCTTATGTATCTCGCTGATGAACATTCTCCCGAGAGGATAGTTCTCAATATTTGTTTCAATAAATTCAAGTGCTTTTTCTATATTGGCAATTTCCTGAATATCTTCGGATGGATCTTTTGGTGGTGAGATCTTTGATTCTATATATGCCGCAATGGTTGTTCTATTTCATTCGATACGAGCTGATCCGATGCTTTCCATAGTGTGAAAGATATTCTTGAGCTGGAAGAATATCTTTGGATGGCTACTTCCTGTGATACTTTTGCTACGAAGTTTTTCGAGATGAATAATCTGCTCAATCAGTGGAGAATCAAAGTCCGGCTTTAAGAGTCGAAGTGTATCATAGGTGATTTGCGAAGCCATAGGAACAATAATTAGCATATAATGCTTTTTATCCTTTTATAAAAAAGGATATTTGATTTCATACATAGTAATAATAATTAGCAAAAATACAAAATAAGAATTAGCATTTCTACATAAAAAGATGAAATTTTCCGTATAAGAAAAATACCGCTATTTGAAAACGGTATTTTTTGTTTTTAAGTCCAGATATTAAAAGAGATCGGAAGCAAAAAACTGCCGTATAAAGTTTCTAATTTGTTCCTTACTTGTTAGACCAAATGAAAAATCCATGTTTTTTATCTCAGAAAAGAGTTTGTTTTCCTGAATTACAAGCTCTTTTTTTATGTAGATAAACAGCTTAATTTTTACATTTAAACGTAGAAATCATTTGCAAGCTTAAATAAGCAACAATTAGCATTATATATTGAACCGTGCTTTGTGGAGAGGGTTTTCACTCATTTGATCAGACTAAAGAATTAGTAAAAATAGAAAACAGGAATTAGCATTCTTCAGGAGCATATCATTCAAAAATTTAATCTCCAGCTCCAATCATCATCACAATCCGAATCTCATCATAACTATACTTCTCCTCAAAATATTCATAGATCTCACGAAGTTTCGACTGTTGTGTGAATCATTTTATACGGATCCCCTCGGAAATTCCATCAAAAACATCATCTGTAACCAATTTACGAAAATCAATAGCATGTCATTCTTCCTTGAGTTTGAAGAGATGAGAGAGAATCGTACTTGGTTTGAGTTCTCGATTGGCAGCGATCGCATCGATACTAAATCCCATGTTATAAAGTTCGAGAGTTTCTTGATGAGTAATACCAGGAACAATCCTCCTTCCCTCTTTCATCTCTTTGCGGGCAAATGATTTGATGGCATCGATAAATATTTCACCAAATCGTCGATATTTTTCCTGACCGACTCATGACACCTGAAGCATACTTCTCTCATCAATTGGTTTTTTCTGCGCCATATCAGAGAGTGTCGCATCCGAGAAAATGATGAATGGTGGGACCTCATGCTCCTCTGCGAGTGATTTTCGCACTTTTCGTAGCTCTTCGAAGAGTTCGTCACGGATCACATCACGTTTTTTTGTGCGTGACACGATCACATCTTCCTGTTTGCGTCGTTCTTCTGGGCTCACATATTCACTCAACAATACATGCTCTTTGCCAGAGAGTATTGTTTTTGATCGCTCATTGAGTTTGAGTGCATGACCTTGGTCATAGGCAATATACATGATACCAGCATTCAGCATCTCAGAGAGATAGCTCTCCCATTGATCATAGCTGTATTCACGACCGAGTCAGAAAGTAGGAAGATCATGGTATCATGCCTGCAAAATATGATGTGCCTGTGATCATCGGAGTATCTCCATCACAGTCTTCATAGTGACACTTTGATTCGTACGTGCAATGACAGAAAGTGCCTTCTGAACAAGGATCGTCGCATCGAATGTTTTACGCGGGTTGCGACAAACATCACAATTTCCACAATCCTCTTTGAGGGTCTCTTGAAAATAGGAGAGCAATACTCGACGTCGGCAGATATTTGACTCTGCATATGTCACCATACGATCAAGTTTAGCTTGCATAAGAATCTTTTGTTCTGGCGCCACTACTTCTGATTGTTCTATCATCTCTCGACGTGAGATGATATCAGAGATACTTGAAAAAAGTATAGTGTCAGATGGCTCACCATCACGACCCGCACGACCAATCTCCTGGTAGTATCACTCCATATTGGATGGAATATTGTAATGTATGACAAATCGCACATTGGATTTGTCGATACCCATACCAAAGGCAACGGTTGCTATGATAATCTCGACATCATCTTTGAGAAATGCGTCCTGTACTATCATACGTTCCTCACTCGGCATACCCGCATGGTAGTAGGCAACCTTGTAGCCTTTCTCCTGAAGCTTCTCACTCACGCTCTCACATGTTTTTCGCGAGAGACAATAAATAATTCATGATTCAGAGCGGTGGCGAGTGAGAAACTCTTCTATTTGTTCGATTCGCTTGCGTCCTGGTAGCACTGCGAGGGACAAATTTGGACGATCAAAACTCGAGAGAAAGACCTGAGCATCTGGAATCGAGAGCTGAGTGAGAATATCTCGGCGAGTCGTCGCATCTGCTGTCGCTGTGAGCGCAATGATGGGAAGATTTGGAAAATGTGACTTGAGATTCCCGAGTTTACGGTATTCACTACGAAATTCATGGCCCCAGGATGAGATACAGTGAGCCTCATCCACCGCAAAGAACGCAATATCGATCGTCGAGATCCATGAGAGGATATTATCCGAGAAGAGTTTCTCCGGGGAAATATAGAGCATCTTCACTTCCCCACTCTCCACTTGGCGCAATACTGTATTTTGTTCAGATGCATTTTGGCTTGAATTCAGACATACTGCATGAATACCATTTGCCTTGAGTGCCTCGACCTGATCATACATCAGTGCGATAAGTGGTGATATGACAATCGTCACACCTGATTTCATCATCGCCGGGATCTGATAACAGAGCGACTTTCCTCCACCTGTCGGCATGAGCACCATAACATCCTGACCGGAGAGGAGTGTGGTAATAATCTCCTCCTGTTGAGGACGAAAACTCTCGTAGCCAAAATATTGCTTGAGGATGGAGTATAGAGAATTCATAAGTAATCCAAAAATGAGAAGGAAGTATAGATAAAAAATTGTGTTATACTAAAAAAATTTCAGTGAAAATGAAATTTTTAACATTTTTACAGTATTTGACGCAATATGAAAAACAAATAACATTAATTTTATTCAAAAAATAAAAGGCTCTAGACTAGTAGATTTAACAAATGGAAAGTATTATAGTAAATAAATATTAAACATGATAGATCAAATATATTCATATCGAGAAATGTGTGATATTGAAAATGTTCAGACTCTACAACGAGGTATGAATTTTCGCATGAATCCAAGATACTCGGTTGTTTTGATGTCACGCAGATCCAATGCGCCATACAGCGATAATATTTCCAATGATGGCATCACCATTGAGTACGAAGGTCATGATGAACCGAAGATTTCTCATGAAATGAATCCAAAAAATTTTGATCAACAGCAAGAAACAAAAAATGGAACATTAACTCAAAATGGAAAATTTATTAAGGCAGCTGAAAAATTTAAAGAAGGAACCTCAGACGTTGAGAAAGTAAAGGTTTATGAAAAAATATTACCTGGTGTTTGGTCTCTAAAAGGTTTATTTAACCTAATTGATTACAAAATTAAAAATGATTGAAAACGAAATCTTTTTATATTCATTTTAAAATTGGGTCTAAACCAGTTACGGGTTATATTGACGAAGTAACTTTAGCACTTCCTTATAAATATCTTTTCATTGAATACGACAATTATATCTGAATTCAGATTCTTTCAAAAAATAGTAGAAGTAGACTTTCTTGATTCCATTGAATTGAGAGAGTCTTCTTTTGGTATAACTCCAAAATGACTCTATTCAATTAATGTGTTGAGTTCATCTTGCAAATTCATTTGCTCCGTGATGAACACGGTAGTGTTTCTCATATCCAATATCTACAAGCCCATCATAAGCTCACCATCCATCACTGTTAATCTCAGACTCTTCTATACGAAGTTTTCATCGAATGATTGGCACGAGAGTCCTTGCTTTTACATCAGGAACTATCTCAGTATATACTTTTCAGTTTCTTTTGAGTAAACCAAAGACTATTGTCTTCATACCAGCTCACCTTCCTCTCTTTTCATCGGACTCTTGTTGGTCAGAAGTAACTCTCATCTATCTCAACATTTCCAGTCCATATTTCATTCTTTTCTCTCTCACAGAGAAAGGCTATCGCCTTTCTGATATATCTATACCAATCCTGTGTTGTTTTTGGATTGAGACCTGTTAATACCGCTGTTTTATCTGAAGTAAAATCCAGAGAAAAATATTTCACAATTTCTCTTATTTTTGCATCTCAAATTCGTGATTTTTTCCTATAGGTAGTTTTACTGATCATAGAGCCAAGTTTATGGGATAATTTATCCTGTCAACTGGTTTAGACCCTAAAATTATGCGATGAACAAGATTTAATCAGCAATGAGCATATAGATCTTGCACATACGAGACTTATACCGAGTGAAGTAAAAAAGGAAGTTTGGAAAAGGGATAAAGGGAAATGTGTGCTTTGTGAATCGATGAAGAATTTACATTTTGATCATGATTTACCATTTTCAAAAGGAGGTTCAAGTTTAACAGCTAAAAATATTAGATTACTTTGTGCTAAATGCAACCTAGCGAAATCAGATAAAATAGAATAAATTCAAAAAAATAATACACCGCAACCATTTAATTTAGATAATATTTTTTAGACTCACCGTGATTTCATATTCCTTCCCTGTCACCTCAGTAATAGACAAGCGATTTCATTTTTGTAGTATTCTCATATTCGCGAGCTCCGGAATAGACCGAACGATAGCAAGTGATACAATATTTGGAAACTTCTCCACAAATCTCACAGCTCGGCATATCCACCTTGGATTATCACGTGGGGATTTTGGATCGTAGTACTCAGATGTCGGATCAAACTGAGTCTCATCAGCATGAGACTCTCCGACAATCTCCGCAATCCCAGCTATTCCTGGGATGAGGCAATTCGAATGATAAAACAGAACTTTATCACCCACACTCATACTATCTCGCATAAAATTTCGGGCTTGATAATTTCTCACACCAAACCAACTTGAGACATCATCTCTTTGAAGATCATCAATAGAATATTCACTAGGCTCTGATTTCATCAACCAATATCGCATAATCAAATAATTATTATCAAATCTTCTTTTCAAGAAACATCGCATCTCCAAATGAGAAAAATCTCATCTTCTCTTTTACTGCCTTTTCATAGAGACTCAGAACTTTTTCTCGACCAGCAAATGCAGAGACAAGCATAAGAAGTGATGACTCTGGAAGATGGAAATTGGTGATGAGTTTATCCACGAGCAAAAATTCATACGGCTCATAAATAAATATCTCCGTGCTCGCTGTGATAATCCGGCTCTCAGTATCATAAGAGAGAAATCACATATTTGGCAGTGGTCTTTCTTGATAGTTGCGATCAAGTACCTGATGAGAGAGCGACGACCACCATGAGGCTACCTCAGGTGGTAACAGAGATTTCACCGATGAAGGAAGGATCGTATAGAGTATCGGGAGACTCTCGAGTGTGCGAACAACAGTCGTACCGACAGCTACAATATGCTTCGATGATTGACGTAAACGATAGAGTGTTTCAAGAAGATCAATAGATACTTGTATAGTTTCGTGATGGAGGCGAATATTATGTGCCTCTTCACTGCGAGGTATAGGCTTAAAAGTGCCAAGTCCTACATGAAGTGTAAGCTCGTGCTTTTCAACACCCTTCTTGGTAAGTTCATCAAGAATAGCATGAGTAAAATGCAGTGAAGCAGTCGGAGCAGCAAGAGCTCACTCCTGAGAAGCAAAGACCGTTTGATATCGTGCTTCCTTGGATATATCATAAGCAATATAAGGTGGAAGTGGAAGATTGCCATATCGATCAAAGAACTCTTTGACATTCATACCATCGATCGACAGTATGCGCCCATTTTCTGTAATATCATTGACACAAATACGAAAACCATCTCATTGTAAGATATCGCCTAATGCAAACCATTTTCCGGGAGAAATAAGCGCCTCAAAAGAATATTCTGAGCGATATTCTACAAAAAATATTTCAATGTCAGCATCTCGTATCTTTTCAACTCATCATCTGATATGGACAAGCGATGGAAATACAGCACGAGCTTTGAGAACGCGAGTATTGTTAAAGAATAAGACATCATCACAATCAAACAATCAGACAATATCACGAAATCGATGAATCGATCCATCTGGAAGAAGGAGACGGGAGAGATCACGTTCAATAGCAGGATCCTGAGCGATAAGTTCCTCCGGAAGATCGTAAAAATAGTCTTGTGGGCAAGTCATAAAATCCGTGCAAAAGAGACAAGAGTACATATACTAATGAAATCAGCGAAAAATCCACTCATATATGAGTATTTTTGTTTGTTCTTATCCAAGAGTTTTCTATAATATCAAAAAATATGAATCAAAATCAACTCCGTCAGGCACACGCGCTCGTGTGACTCCTCTCACCAACATTTATTCAGATAACCAGCGAATGGACTGATCTCTACGGAATATCCAGCCTTCGAAAGGCAGAGCTCGAAGCGGACGGATCGACGCTCATATTAACTGTATCACATGCAAATGGGACACCAAAATCTTTTGTGCAAGCACTCAAGAATGAAGAAGAAATATTCATGAAAATCATTCGGAAAAATCTCCATAAATACAAACTCCCTCGCATCAAATGGGTTGTATCAACAACAAATGATGATCCTGTGAATCTTGTAGCACTCATTGAATCACTCAATACAAGTAATAAAAATGCAAACGAGGAAAATGAATAAATCGACAAAAAAATAAGAATCCATGCAAAAACATGAGACCGTACGAGAGTATCTCGCAAGGAAAAAGAACCAGTTTCTCGAGAGTTTTTTGCTGTTTCAAGAAAAAAAATCATGAAAAACAAGAACGTATAGTTCGTCCCAAACATCACACTATCTTCCAAAGTATCAAAAATATACTTCCTCTCGTGCACTCAGGAAAAAATGGTACGAACATATAGGAGTTTCATCGGAACAGGCATTCCTCTTCCGAGAATTATTCCGTGCAAAACGTGGAGTATTTTTTCTCTTAAGTTTGCTTGCATTTTGTTTAAGTCTATCCACTTTTACTTATTGGGCATACTATTCATCTTATTTTGATATTGCACCAAGTAATGTTATCATCGAATCAACCGATGGTTTTACTGATATCAACAAAGCATATGATTCTATAGCGAGCATTTATCGAAAAAAACTCTATCTTCTAGATAAAGATCAGATAACAAAAAACTTACAAAAAGATCAAAAACAAATAGCAACTGTGTCTGTGGATGCTCTTTATCCAAATGGTGTTCGCATCAGTATAACCGCACAAAAACCATTGGTGAGTATCAAAACAGGAGATAAAGAAATACCACTAGTACTTTCACAAAGTGGAATCTTTATGAATGTAGATCGAGGACTTGCTGATGTGACGATGCTCGGGCAGATAGCACTCCTTCCGGGTGATAAAGAACGAATAAAGCCAGGAGTTTCAACTCTCGATACCACCACTCTTGAGAGTCTTAGATATATCATCAATTACCTTACAGTTCATGAATGGAACATGATAGGACTCAAAGTTCAAGAGGTTACACTTCTCGAGCAAGAACGAGAGATTCATATCAAATATCAAAAGGGGTCGCTGTTTTTCATCATGAATAATAAGATAAATGAGCAAATACAAAATCTAGAACTTTTTGCGTCACAGAACCCAACCTGATTTCAGAACGCGCTCTATATTGATGCTCGGGTTGCAAAACGCATATTTGTGTGTAATGAAATAGCAGCATGCCAGCAAAATCTTAGCGTACTTTATCCACGATTCTATGGCAATTCTTATCGATAAATATGACTTTCCATTCTTTATTGTTTTGGAACACACAATTCCGATGATACTTATCATGATCGCTAGCATCTACTGTATTCAAAAGATATATGTGAAGGTAGTATGGGGAAGGAGGAAAGCGAGCAAATCATACTGAAATCAGAACAATACACACCCATCACTCTACCACCAAGTAGCCGAGTCAATCATGCTCGGTGAAATCATTCCTGATAGAACACCACTCTATACACCTCCTTCTACCAAGCACTCATCATGACACTCATCGTCATCGTAACTACCTGTATCGTCCTTATTATCACGAGGCTTATCTATCAGTATCGAAGAAATATTAGTATCGCGTTTTATATCAAGCCGATTCTTGGATTCTTGGTGATATTGCAGCTTATTTTGGTCGCAATAATAGTAAATAAAGAAGCTCGTACGACTCAAGACACTAGTCAATGATGAGAAAACTATACAATAGCTATTGATATATCCGAATCGATGAAATCCGATGTTTTATCGGAATGAGGCACTAGGAAATATGCTCGGTCGGATCTTGCCCAGGATTATGCAAAAGAGCTCATCTGAGGATTACTTAGACAAGATGCATCTTGTCACATCAATATTATCGTCTTTTGAGGTCGAAGCTTTGAAGTAGTATCTCCAACCAACCAAAAAAATATTCTCATACAGGGAGTTGAGAAAATCAACCCTGATATGGTCAATCGAGAGCAAGATGGCTATGATGGAAGCGACATGGCACAAATCCTACTCCTCTCTCAGACATTACAAAAGCTTCATGGAGGCGTGATATGAACCAATCATAAAACAATTATTGTTACCGATGGTGATCATAATCGATGAGTAGATGTATATGAAATAATGAGATATATATCACATCCGATTTTCATACTTCCCATCGGATCATCTTCCGGTGAGATATTTACCATCCATGGTGCACCAGAGAAAAAGATAGATGGAAATCCCGTAATATTGACAACAAATACAAAACTTCTCTCTGATATTACAAAAATCAGCTGATGAAATATCTGAGATACTCCATCATCCATCCTCAATTCTCTCAAGACCATAAAATCAGAACAACAAAATATTTTTTGATCCATCCGGCTGATCGAGAGAGGATTCATAGTCAGTACAATACTATTATTTATAACATATCTCTATCTTTTAAGAAGAGATTGGTATATTCACAGCAACATCATTCTATGGATTCTTTGTCTAGGACTCTGTTTATTTTTATCCGCCTTGGTATTCTTGAGTACTCACACAACAAAACGATCATTTCAGCAAGATACAAATGCGACGGTATTTTTTATCGATCGCAACAAAGATCGTAGTGCAGCAATAGCAGCTATTAAGCAATACAATAATCTGCATAGTGAGGAGAATATCATTATCCAATACCGAGACACAACGACACAAACTCTCTATCAAGGAAAAACCCAAACAAGCGACTTGCAAGCTCTCTTGAACCTCATACAATCACTGGGCGCATCTGATGCAGTTTGATCCGAGTGATATAGGGAATCTCAACAGCAAATCACAGGAAAAATAGGACAACAGGAACAGACAAAAAATATTGTAGATATAATAGCGCTTTCATGAATCATACTTGCAAATATGTGTATGCTTATTTCGCCACTATGGATATTCCAAATATGAAGACAAAAGGCATAATATTCATAATAACTCTATTATGAGGCGTAACTATGATGGTATGTGTTATCGCTACTCTCCGACATCCAAGTATCATTTGTAACTATCTCCCACAGCAATGATATTATCACAACTATCTCCCCATACATACACAAGAATATCAAGCATTCTGCGCAGCATCTAACAACAATATTCAAAGAGCACTACTCATACTTCATTCATTACAAGAATCAAAACTCAATACACAACAATCAGAGCGAATCAAACATAACATAGCTCTACTATCAGAGCAAATCACCAAAAAACCCCCGGATACAACTCCTGAAAATGAGACAAAAATAAGTCAATGAAAAACAGGGTGAGCCAATATATGAAGTCCTCACGAACAAGAGCATAATACCATTACCGTTGAGTCAAAAGTACAATACCAAGGTATCGACCAGGACTGGATCAATCAAGAACAAGAAAAATTAATAATACAACAACTCAACCGCGATACATACATATCACCGCAAAAAGATACAAAAAACAGGTAAGAATTCAAAAAATATATATACTTCAAGAAATGAAAACCATGAGTCACATACTTGTATACGCCAGATCGCGCAGTCAGCTTGAGCGAGCTCACATATTCCTCGAGTCATCTTGAGGTAATCATACGTACGAATATGTATTTTTTCACTGATGAGAAGATGAAAAACAAAAATACCGATACGATGCGAATATTGATAGATTGATACATCGGTCCCACTACGATACGATTATTTTTTGGTGAATTCCAAATGAATACAAACATATAAAAAACATTCCCTATCTGATTGTCTTTGAGAATGCTGATCACATACTCTATCCACCTCAAAAAAAGACATCTGTACTCTTATTTTGGTGGCAAGAGCGGCAACGAAAGCAGTGGATCAAGCGAGCATGTGCAACTATTTCATTGCATCCGTCTGTTCGAAAACATCTTTGCGACGACCTAAGCGAAAATGTAGATAATCATTATTGCCTCCCAGCACATCTCCCACCTATCGTTCAAGAAGATCATGCCGAGCTCGAAAGAAGTTTTTCTCTTTTTGCACCAGAAACAGTTTGTATCATTGGCAATGATTATGTAAATGCGAATATTGCAGAATGTCTCGATATAACCAATGGCGATATAACTTTTGTAGTACTCTCATCTAATCAAAATGCCACCACCCATTTGTTTCGACAGATTCACATATGGGAATGAGCAAAAAAAGCAACCTTGGAAATCTGAGAAACTCTGAATGCTCCACGTATCATCCGAGACCAAGATGCTCTAAATCGCGCATCAAAACCAAACCATTTTACCTGATGAGTCGTACTGCTCGATATGCATCTCACTTCAGGGATCAGCGATACACTTGCATATGCATTTGAAATTTGAGCACCCGTCATTACCCTCAGTAATAGTTCGATCTGACAAGAACTACGCAACGCTCAATATAGATACATCTTCTCTCTTGCTCGAACCAATGAAATCAAAGCAGCACTCTGAGAACTCAAAAATGATCATCAAATCTATACACTCGCAAGAGAAATCATAGAAGAACTTGGCATATCATACAAGAAAAACACTCCTCGTAGTAGCGTACATATGCAATTTTTGCTCGAAAAACCACTTGAAATGAGGGGAAATGAGAAGATTGTGTAAAGAATTTGCTTTTTTTACAAAAATAGTGTCTAATGGTAACAATAGATTCTATTTGTGCTACTATGACCATTCCAAAGAAAAAGAAAAAAGTAATCTGACCACAATCTCATATGGTACTTCTCATGATTATTGCTCTCCTGATGATAGCAATTGTTTCGTTTGCAAGTATGCCAAAATCAGAGAGAAATATTGCATGACTCAAGAGCTCACTTTTTGATCTGACTCAAGAACATAACTTCAACTAAAAAAAGAAGCTCGAGATAGAGTATTATCGGGAAGTAAACCACTTCGTCACTGTGTACCAACCCTCACAAGAGGGGAATGAGAAATACAGAGTATAGTACTATACTCTGTATTTCTCAGATATTCTCAATTGGATTGTTTATTCCTTACTAGATCCCTCCACCACAGCAATCTCCTCACTCGTCAATCCATACAACTCATACACGAGCCGATTGATCTCTCACTCCAGTTCACTTGTATCCGCACAATTCCCCTCTTGAGGGGTGCCGATGGTTTTATTCCCCTCTTGAGGGGTGGCACGTAGTGACGGGGTGGCTGTATTCACAAGAGTATCCTGATCTGCTGACTGTGACTTGATCTTCAATATCTGATCAACGAGTAATTCGATCTGGTGGTAATTGGTTTTATTGAAGAAGAACAATGGGTAATAATAATGCCCTAAAGGATTTTTAGTGAAATATTCGTATGCATTCATCAAAAGTTTTTGGTCAATATCTATCCCAATCGTCTTGCTTAATATAACCTGGAATGTAATTGATTCACAGATTAAGCTTTTTGAGATCATCACAATATTGAAACAGTCGCTCCACTTTCAGGATATCATCCATGTCTTCGCGTCATTTTAGCTCGATGATATAAATATTTTTTTCGTCTTTTTTCACAAAAAAGTCTGGATAGTAATTTGAAATAGAACCGTCACTATTCTGGTAATCTATCTTAAACTCTATGCCAAAATAGTTTTTTGCATAAGAAACAATATCTTCACATCCCTCGAGGAATCCAGCAAACAAGAGTTCAAAATGACTGTCTCCAATAATCTTATTAAAGAGTGATTTTTTAGGCACAAGAAATCATTGTTCTTTTACCACAAATGGACGAGTTTTACTAATTCTTGTTTTACTTGCGATATATGAAGTTCCCGTGTCTATAACTGTTAGATTGTTAATGGCCTTTCGAAAGGTAATATAGATTGCTCTAATGGCTTCTACATTTGTGAGATTCTTGAGAGTGTTTATATTCTCAATATCTACTTCTTTTCCAAAGAGGTGATACTTCACGAACTCTTTTACTTTACCATAGAGGATGTTATATCCACTAAATAATCGGAGTTCTTTCATTATAGAGCTTGTGAAAAAACCTATAACATTCGATGCATTTGGTATCATGGTAGTTACTTCGATGCTATGATCATGTTCTCAAGTGATAGTTTGGAAACTTATTTCCTTTGTATCATCAGAATCATCATAAGTGAGATATTCTATAGTTTGAAACTGATAATAATCATCTGAGAGTTGCTCGAGCCTCTTATAATCTCTCGTGATTCGAGGGGTGAGAATAGGGAGTTCGATATCAAGTAAATCGATATCCTTCTTTGAGTTATCCTTATCGACTTCGATTACCAATGGAGTTTGAGCACGTGAACTACTATTCATCTCTTTTCATTCAAGAGAGACTCATTCTTCTTCGATCTTCTTCACAAAATTCATAAATGCATCCGTCCCGATAATGCTCACCTTTTCTTCGATCTCATTGCCTCGATACATGCGACGGAGTCATCGTCCAATCGTCTGCTCTGGGAGGATGTCACTCTTGGAGTTAAAAGCTCTGAGACCTACTATAGTCGTCACATTCTTCACATCCCATCACTCTCTGAGCATGAGGACTGATACTACTACTTTATATGGACTATCAAAACTATCAATTTCATTTGAGAGTTTACGGAGCTTTTCGAGTTCTTCTTTATCTTGTTTACTATCGCTTTCTGATACGTCACCATTTTTCTTCGTATGGATTGTCAGGACTGATCATCGAAGTTCCGAATAGGTATTCTCGAGAAATGAAGCAATCTCATCACAGTTCTTTGTGTCATCAGTCATCACAAAAAGGATTGATTTCTTTCCGGTCGGAAGGAGTTCATGATATGATTTCTTCCACTCTTCATATCCGAGATGGAGAAAGTCTTGGTATCTTTCTGAATACACTGAGCTTGGATGTTCCTCGAGCTTGGCTCGGCTCTGGTCATCAGGGATAATCGGAGCTTTCACGACTTTTTGTGCGATAGCCTCGACGAGAGGATAATCAGAAACTACCTGAGGAAATACTGTACCATCTTGTCTCTTTGGAGTTGCAGTGACATCCATCTGGAGTGAGAGATCTTTTCACTTCATACGAAGTTCATTTGCGATATCTCGTATAGACCCGAACCACGCAAGATCACTATCATGCACATGGTGAGCTTCATCATTGATCACCACGAGCTCATCGACTGAACGTACGATATCACCGAGATCAATCTTACTCTCATTCGTCTTTCCGACTGGTTTTTTTCCAAGGAAATAGTTCATCGTATTCTCATCTTCAAATGATGATGCTATTGTATCAGCATCATAAACTCTATGGATATTCGTGAGGAAGATATTCCCTGTATCAGAAACCACGCCGACTTCATCCTGGATATGGAGAGTTGGCTGGAAATCATCTCTCCAGTATCGACCCATGTACCCATTATCTGGTAGGACTGGATCAGTGAAAAAAATCTTGAGTCCATCAAAGTCAGAACGTATACGGTCGAGTACGATGATGTTTGGAGCGATGACGAGGAAGTTTTTCGAGAGTTTTGATTCACTTTCATATATACGATGAAAATAACTCCACGCGAGTACCAGACTCATCACCTTTGTCTTCCCTGCACCTGTCGCCATCTTCACGACATATCGAGTCCAGTCCTCATCGAACATACCTGTAGATATAGCACCACTCGCATCATATCTGAGCAGTGAGTACTTATCTCGAGCTTGCTTCACTTCATAAAGATATATGACCGTCTCGAGTGCTTCACGCTGAGCATAGTAGTACTGGAATTGATACGGACTTCCATCCGCATCATACATAATATGCTCTTCGAGGAACCACCATTTGAGAAGTGCGAGGCTCGTCTGAGAACATCCACTATATCCAGACTTCCGCCACTCATATATCTCCTCCCGTATCTTCGCTACGAGAGGTGGGAGGTGAGCATATCTCCCATCGGAGAGAAGGTTCTCACTCCCTGGATACCATCTCACAGATGGCTCGAGGATCTCATGTGGGGATGTGGGAAAGTTTTTTGGGAGTGGCATATTTATTTATAAGTAATTCAAAATGCTAAAAAAGTCATCATTATAATTCAAATGATAAAAGCAGATATTGAAATGCGTATAAGCAGGGTTGTTATTTGTCAAAAATAATCCTCACTTTGATTCAACTTTTCGAGTGTTTTATTTGCTCTATTAATATTTGATTGAATATCTTCACTAGAAATATTTTCTCACTCTTTTGTTACTAGTTTTGAAGTACTTAAACTCTCAAGCTGAATACTTTGCAGGTTAATTTCTAATAAGGCTAATCTCACTGATTTTTGAGAAAATTTCTGATAAGCGGAAAAATATTTCACAAATATTGAAGAAATTAAAGCTATTATGAAACAAAGAATAAAAGTAAAAAAGATATTCTTCTCAAAATAGGTAAAGCTCGTTTTATCTTTCAAGGCCAAAAACGCTGTTAGGGACACTGAGAGTATGCCTCAGCTATATACAGAAACTTTATCCATGAATTCATGAAATATTTTATCTCATTCGAATTGTATAGCCTGAGCTTCTTGTATTCATTCTTTGTACTTTTGCGGAATAGTTTCCATTAGATGTGTCATATATTCAAACTTAAACATTAATTTCTAAAATTTTCATATTGTCATTCCCGAAAATATCGATCACTTTTATAGCGATCTTCTTCTTTCCTGGATTTGCATATTCACGAGAAGGGGTCATGAGTTCGAGAGTTTTTTCTTTTTTGGTGCGGAACGATTGCCACTCATTCTCGAAGACATAGTTCCCTGTTTTTACCGTCTGCCAATTTCCTTTCTCATCTTGGATATTCATGATCTCATCCTTGGACTCATAGTCCCAATCCACAGACCAATAATCAATCCAATCTGTCCACTTCTTCGTGAGGAGTTCACGCTCGACGATTCACTCCTTTGACTTCGATACTTTGATAATCTGTCCGCCATCCATGACGATAGAGGACTTTCCATCTTTGAGCTTCTCGATGACAACATCGATATCCTCCTGCGTATAGAATACACTGAAGTCTGTAAGCTCGATAGCGACACTTCGCTTCTCGACATATGGTCGAGCCTCGATATAGGCGATATCGAAGAATCGTACTTGTCCTCGCTCTATAGCACGCTTATCGAAAACATCCTTGGGGATATATTTCAGTGCGAGATCGATACCATATTTCTTCACTTCCTCGATGACATGAGGACCGACCGACATCTCCCACTCGAATCCGAGGATATCGACTTTTGTAAATCATTTCTCCTTGCACTCATCGATGATAGTATCGATGAAGTCACGACCGACAGGCGTATCGACTGGGCCAATCGCAAATACTCGACCTCACTTCTGCCCATGAAGTGTGCGAACTCCTGTGATACCCTCTCCACGATATGCCTGCATGATGAGCGAGTGGAAGTCTCGAGTCTTTTGCTCTAGGAGAGCTTGTTTCTCATTTTTGAGTCTGTCTTCGACGGTATCGGTTCCCCCTTGAGAAAGGGGGCTAGGGGGATTTTGCTCGATATTTCCGAGGAATGCACTTCTCTCATATCGTCCGAGATTCAGTATCTCGAATGCTCTCCAGTCCTTGCCTGCATCCTTGAGTTGTCTCTGGACTCCTATCATCCGCTTACGAGTCGTATGTATACCGAACTTCCCGAGATCAGAACCTATCCACTTACGTCAGAGCTTCTCTGCGACGGCGAGAGTAGTACCAGATCAGCAGAAAAAGTCACAAACAATATCTCACTCATTTGAAGATGCTTTAATAATTCTCTCCAGTAGTTTCTCTGATTTCTGTGTTGGATATCAAATATTTTCTCATGGATATCTTGCTGATCTTTGAATATCCACCCACCAATCTTCAGGTACTTTTCAATTTTCATTTAGAATAATCGCTTCAAAATTCATTCCTTAGGTTAAGACTTACCCTATTTATTAAACACTCATTGATTTTGCATCTTTTTCTAGTAACTCGTTGATTTTATTTTCTCAACTTGTGTATCAATGAATGGTCAATTGTAGATATTTCGTTCTTTTTCAGGGTTAAAAATATAACTGTCTGATTTTTTATAATAAGAATGCTATCATGCTTTTTAGGCCCAAAATTCTTTTCATACACCCTGAATTCTGTATCACCAAATAATTTCATTCTGGAAATTATTTTTTCAAAATAAATCATCTAAAATTATTCTCATGTATGAATTTACTCTATAATCACAGTGTACGTAAATACTCCCATCATCGGCGAGGAGGTCTCGCATGAGACGAAGTCTCTCGTAGATCATCGAGATGAAACTATCTGCTCACTTTCACCAGGTATCACGATAGGCAAGTTCCTCAATTACTCGATCCGGTAATCACTCGCCCGATATCTCTATCACCCTCATGAAAGCTCATGATATAAAGTTTTGCATGAATTTTTCCACTCGAATATGCCCGGATTTCCAGTTTTCCAGAACGCAACCAATCAATAAATATATTGATTCACTGTTCTACTTTCTCTGATTCTTTTACTCATTCAATTTCATTACATACTTTCTCAGAATATATATTTTTGATCTCGCTATATGATGATTCGAGAGATTGTTGAATAGTTGTATATACCTCTCGACTAGTTGATATCCCGATAAGAATACGAATCTTCTCACTTGACTCAATTTCTGGATATATCTGCCAGAATCCACTTGTATAGAAATATCACACGAGAACATCAAAATATTGAGTATCTTTTATAAGCGTTCGGAATCTATCAGATAGCGTATTTCCTGATTCATTTGTAATGAACGTGAGATCAGAAATTTGAGACATAAGAAAAGGCACTTACCAAAGTAAATGCCAAGTGTGAATCTTGCTTCAAAAATCATGTTACAAACACAATTGTTGTATGGTGTCTTGGCGGAAAACAAACAAAAAAGGACGGTCGAGACCAGCTTTCATGTGAACAATCCGCCAAGACAGTTCCATTCTCCTTCCCCACGAAAAATTTACTTTTTCAAGTTAAATTTAATTTCAAAAAGGACGGTGCGGTCTACGACCGCCCTTGTCTAAGATTAAATATAATTGGCAATAAATAGCTCGTGTAAAAGGGAATGAATAGAAGAAAGAATATAACCGTCTTGGCTCGAGAATTGTATTGCTTTTCTCACCAAGTCAAAAGAAAAACAACCAGGTCTACTCTTCGAGATTTACCTTTTTGCCCTTGTCATCTCGAGGAATGAGAGATCCCTTATATTTGAAGTCTGGTGAGAATATTTTGTACATAGAGTGCATCCACTCCGTCACTACGTGCCACCCATCACAAAAGGGGAAAGAATGCCAAACTCTCCTATCATCCCCCTCCAACAATACAAAACCCCCTTCGTCCCCCTTCTCAGGGGGATAAAAAACAAAAATCGTCATCCTGAACGTGATTCAGGATCTTCCTTCTTTTGTCCTGTTCCCCCTTATTGAGGGGGTTAGGAGGAGTTGTATTCATATACAAGCATTATCCTGGAAGAGTTTCATTTCAGAATTTGTAGATCCCGAAGAAGAAGGTGGATATATTCGTTTTCCCTGCAAGTTAAAAAAAGAAGCATAAATGCTTCTTTTTTTAACAATGCGAATGTACTACACATCCTGATGCTCAACGGCACCATTCGAATACCCGACACATCCAGTCGCAGCATCTGTCTCTTGCCAAGAGATCGCATTGACCGGGCATGCAGCAATCGAGTCATTTACTTCATCTTCAGGATATTCGACACCGTCATTCACACGAGAGAGTCATTCGTCATCCATACGAAACACATCACCAGCAATCACAGCGCACGAGCTACACCCGATACATGTTGAGTTCACATGAGGTTTTTTGACAATACCCTTGAGGGTTTGGAGTTTTGATTGATCGATCATAAAACGATAAGAAAGTTAGCTTTTGCCAATTATACAAAAATCGCTATTATTTCCAAAAAATATGTCCAAAAATCCCCAAAGAAACCTCTCATTCAGACAACTTCCCATTCTTGATAAAATTCTTGCAATCCTTATTGGATTTCTCCCATGGAGTATATTTTCTGGGATCTTTTTTGGGAATGTACTCCATATTCCAGGGGTCAATTTTATCAAAGAACTCCTTCTTGCTCTCGTCGCAGCTCTCGTAGGATGGCAATACTACCAAAGAAAACTCATACCAAAATTCGATCTCATTGATATGAGCGCTCTGAGTTTTGTGGTAATTCTAACGGCAATCAGTCTTTTTAATAACCTCTCTCTCGGGCATTATTTCTATGGTGGACGATATGATTTCGAGTGGATATTTGCACTCATTCTCCTCAAACATACTGCTCCCCTCTTGAGTTGGTCATATGCACGTTTCATGAATATATTTTTCTGGAGTGGATGAATAGCTCTTGCACTCTGAATCTTTATTCGATTCGTTGTTGGCGTAGATGCACTTCTGTATTTTGGATATGGTGCTAATCTCTCGAACTGGACACTCGGATGACAAATACCGATCTATCATGGTGTTGAGGGAGCAAATGTTCAACGTTTTCAAGGTATTTTTGATGGACCTAACCCAGCATGAGCATTTCTCCTGCTCTATATCCCACTCTACGTAGCCTATTTTCTTCCAAGAAAGAGCTACCATTACCTCGCATCACTCGGTGGAATTGTATTGATCATCACGCTCTTCTATACCTATTCCCGATCAGCTGTGCTTGGTCTCATCGTTGCGAGTGCTATACTAGCAATCTATCATGGGAAAAACATTCTCTCAAAACATAGAAAGACTTTCTTTGTGATAGGGGGCATCGTATCCCTGATTACGCTTCTTTCTGTTGGATTATTCCATGATCGACTCAGTGAGCTCATTCTTCGTAAATCATCCACCGATGGACATGCTCTGAGGATGGAAAATGGAATGCGCTCATTTCTCGAGCATCCGCTCGGACAAGGCCTTGCAACAGCAGGACCAGCATATCGCTATGTATCAAGTGAAGGTTTTACCAAGAAAGAAGAGCTCCAACAAGGAAACAATAAAAAACTGGAAGATAACAAGATTCCAGAAAGTTGGCATATTCAAATTCTTATGGAAGGTGGAATCTTTGGATTTGCTGCATTTATCACATTTCTCCTTCTCATAGCCTACAAACTCATCAAGTACGACACATTCTTATTTGTGAGTTGGACTTCTATTGTGATTATGGCGGTATTCCTCCATATATATGAGGCAACTTTTGTAGCACTCCTCCTCTCCATATTTGTAGGTCTCAAGCTCGGGCATATACACATGAATCATCGAAAATAGTATGTATCGATTTCTTTTTGCCGGTCGTCACGAGAGAGAAAAATGATTTGATATTGTGGTTGACTCTATCGAACTTCTCAGACGCAATTTTCCAGAAACATTCTCACAAGTTCAGTTTGTGATCCTTGCCAATGGATCCATGACGGAGGGTTTTATCCAAAGATACAACATGGAGCCATGGTTCGTGGATGCTCGTAACCAAGCTATATCCGAGCTTGATTTTGATAGTCTCCCACAGTGTCTCTATCTGGGACATCAGAACAAAGATAATGTACTCGAGATTATGGGGCAAGTAGATTTTGTACTGATGCCATCACGTTGTCTCGAGACGTTTGGATTGGTCGCTCTTGAAGCAGCGAGCCGATGAACACCGACCATTGCATTCGCAAAATGATGACTTGAGTCATTGATCCTCGATGATGCGCGGCTGAGTGAACTCACACCTGCCAATGTTGTCGCAACCATTGCGAGGCTTCTGCGAAGACTCGATGATGAGTGATACGAACGTCTCTCGAGCGAAGCATACGAGCTCACTCATCGTTTTCGGGAATCTCAGTGGATATCGACCGTAAAAGCATGCATACCACCTGAGGCAAAGAAGATTCTCATGCTTATGGACTATACAACATTCATCGGTGGCGCAGAGACGCATGTTGAGACGATCCGACGAACACTCAAGCGTGAATGATACGAAGTGGAGATACTCTGATGGCCTCTCGAAGGGTCAGGATGGACACTCACGATCAAACGTCTTCTTGGAATCGTTGCATCGAGCTTGAATATCAAGGCACATCGAGATATTACAAAAAAAATAAAAGAATTTGATCCGCAAGTTGTATGGTGTCACAGCGTATCAAGATACTTTGGAGCATATGCACTCACAGCAATACCAAAGCATTGCACTCGCGTTATTACCTATCATGACCTTGGTTACTTTTCCCCACGACCGTCAGAAATTGAGTCAATCAATGAGCTTCTGCACAAGATGAGTCTCATCGACTGGATTGAGTGACTTCATGGTATCAAGCGATATATTCCTATTTTTGAGGCATTTCGCTATCTTCAGATCAAATTTCTCTTAAAGATCATCCAAGATTTTGACTTTCATTTTGTTCCTTGAGAATTTATGCAAGAAATTGCACATCGAACCATCAAATGTCCGAGTGAAAAAATTGTCTATCTTCCGCATTACTATGAAGAACGAATCTCCACAAGCGAAAATCCTGAACAAACTTTCTCTCAGCGATAGAGGACATCTCATAAACTCTATTATTTGTCACTATCAAGATCAAAAATGGATAGTTGTTCATTTTCTCTATTTTGCATCACTCCTCAAAATCCTCAGAGAAAATGTACCTAATTCGGATCGAGACTATACTCAATCACTCATTTCTGCGGATTTTCTCCTCCCTGATGGTATCGCACTTGCACTCTATTATGAGCATTATCTGCGACAATCACCTATCAAATGGTTTGAAATTCTTGCATTTATGACACGCTTTTCTCATCTTGCCCTCCCAAATCATAATGGAACTGATTTTATCCCCTCGTTCCTCGATGCTCTTGAAGAACGATGAATCAACTATAGCATCACACTTTTAAGCGCCTACGACACTAATATCAACAAACCAAAAACAGCTATTCAGAGCGAAATAGAAGCACTCAAACAAAGATGGAAAAAAGCGAAGTTTGTGAGTGGATACAACGTAGCATATCAAGCGCGAGACAATGAGAGCTTTCGAAAGGAATTATGAGAACAACAAACCCTCCAATGAGAAAATGATACAAATGTACTCATGGTTGCAACAGGAAGTCCTCACCAAGAACTCTGGGTGGAAACAAATAAAGAATTTCTCAAAGAACGATGATATGCTGTATTTACGGTGGGCGGACTCATTGATTTTCTCAGCGGACGGGAAAAACGAGCTCCCCAATGGATGCGCACTCTCAAGCTCGAATGGCTCTATCGTGCTTGCACCAATCCAAAAAAGAACAAGAACAAAGCTCTTTCTTCACTGCAAGTATTTAAATACATCAGTAAATAATCATATACTCTCTCGCACATCCCATGCTTACCAATCTCCCCATACTCCTAAGCTATCTTCTGATAGGATTCCTACTAACCTTTGTATTGATTCCTCCTTTTCTAAGACTCATTATTCGTCTGAAGCTTGGAAAACAAATACGAGATAATGCACTTGTCGGAAAAGCAGAAATGTTCAAACTCCTTCACGAACACAAGGCAGGAACTCCAAGTATGGGTGCACTCACGATACTCGCAAGTATGGTGATACTCATACTCCTCTCGATCATTGCATGGTATTTTCGTGATGCTATACATGATATTACAGGAATACGTATCAATAACTCACTCTGGAGTCGAGAGGAGACGTATCTCTCTATTTTTACACTTCTATCCATGTGAATAGTGGGATTTGCAGATGATTTACTCAATACACTTGGAAAATGAACAACAAAATGAATGTCTGCAAGGGTAAAAATGATATCACTTATCATATTTGGTACGGTTGGAGCTCTTTGGTTCGGTCTTAATCTCGGACACAATAGTGTAGGATTACCAGGTGGCTATCATCTCATACTCGGGATGTGGTATATTCCACTTTTCATATTTCTCATTATTACCTACGCAAATGCAGTCAATATAACCGATGGTCTTGATGGTCTTGCTGGTGGTCTCCTCCTCTTCAACTACAGTGTCTATGCAATCATCACCTACCATCAAGGGCTCAATATTCTTGCTTCCCTCTGCCTAATCATTGTCTGAGGACTCATTGCATTTCTGTGGTTCAATATCAAGCCGGCAAAGTTCTATATGGGCGATGTGGGATCACTCGCACTCTGAGCTAATCTCGCTGTCATGGCGATGCTCACTGATACACTTGTGGTTCTCTTGATTATATCAGCCATCTACATCTGGGAGCTCACAACATCATTCATGCAACTCCTCTCTAAAAGACTACTTGGTCGTAAGATCTGGAAGATCGCGCCCTATCATCATCACCTCGAAGCAATGGGATGGAGTGAAGAGACCATTGTGATGCGATTCTGGCTTATCGGAATGGTGCTATCAGTATTTGGACTCATTGTCTATTATACACTCGGAATATAGAAAACCCCCGACATCGGGGGTTTTTGTGAGAGAGGTTCATACAGACGGACAAAACCGCAGAATGAGTGAGTGATATGTTTGTTCGATTTTAATGAAGATCGACAAAAAAATCGTTGCATATGCTGCACTTGCACCAAAAATCATAATCAAGGCTCCTGCGAATTTAGAGGAAGACTCAAAGTAGAAACCAAGCAGAATCAATACAAGAATCAACATAGACCAAAAAGATGGAACCATCCGCGACTGAAAAATCTTGGATTTTTTGACAATTCGAGCACCCATAAGAATGAGTATATAATGCCAAATAACATATACTGTTTCCAGATCTTCCTTCTTAAGAAAGACACGTACCGTCGTAACGGCGAGTTCAATCGATGAATAACCCGCAAAGACAATCCACAGGCACATACTCATCACGAGCCAAATCCACTTATACCGTTTCATGATGTACCTCCTCCTCAGGAATAATATCGATGAATGGCTATTATGGTAATCATTAATCTATACTTGTCAATAAATACATAAGGGTGGTAGAATTTCCTAAGACTTCAAAAACCATTCAAAAATCCCACTCAAGAGTGGGATTTTTGAATGGGAAGCCAAGAACTACTTTACACTGTCCTTAAGTCCTTTTCCAGAACGGAATGCAGGAGACTTAGTAGCTGCAATCTTAATCTTCTCGCCAGTCTTTGGGTTCACACCATTTCGAGCTGCACGCTCAGAAATACGGAATGCACCAAAACCAGTAATATTTACTTCTTCACCCTTCTTGAGAGAAGCAGCAACTACATCGATGAATGCATTGAGAGCCTTTCCTGATGCATCGATGCTGAGGTTCGCTTCAGTAGCGATAGCCTTAATAAGATCTTGCTTTTTCATATGAAAATGTATTAGTAATAAGCAACACAGAGAATTTTGCGAAAAATGATGAAAAATGCAAATTTTTTTTGCAATAATTCCTATTTTTCGCTATTTTCTCCCTTTTTTGTAACATTTTGAGACTCAAATCGAGGAAAAAGCACTCAAACTTCAGCACACAGAGTGAGATTGCCCTTCTCAAAATTGAGATCAAAGCATGAGAGGAGATGTTCCATTTTGGCTGGAAAATAGGGAGTCATTTCTTGAGAGATAATGATAATCTCAAAGAGTGCATTTCAGAGAATGCTGCGATATTGAGATTTTGCATCTTCATCATCGAGTGATAGCTTCCACGGAGCAGAGGTATCGAGTGACTTATTGATGTCTCGTGCGGACTCAAAGAGATACTCCAATTTTCACCTGAGATCATAGACGTCACCGAATACTCGACTCTTCGCTTGAATTGTTTCGATTTTTTCACGAGCCTCGTCAGAGAGAACATTGGCTTCAGTTGCATTTCCATACACTTTCTTCCAGAGATGCGTCAGACGATTGACGAGGTTGCCAAAATTATTTGCAAGATGCGCATTATAGAGAACGACTGATTCTTCTTCTGAAAAATCACCATCTCCACCGATCGATGTACCAATAATAAAATAATTCACGAGAAGATCTCGAGAATATGCCTGAATATATTCGACTGGATTGATCACATTTCCAAGTGACTTGGACATTTTCTCACCATGAATCGTAAAAAATCCTGTTGTCAGCAATTTTTTTGGGAGATCCAAGCTAACACTCATAAGCATAGCGATCCAATAGATTCCATGAAACCGCGTTATATCCTTTCCCATCACATGCACGTCAGCAGGCCAATGTGGACCTATACTACCACCATCACCAAGATCGCCACCTGAGACCACGATGGAAACATAATTAAAGAGTGCATCATACCATACGTACGTCACATGACTTGAGTCAAAAGGAAGCGGAATACCAAAAGTTGCACCCTCTCGAGAAATAGAGAAATCCTCAAGCCCTTCTTTGATAAACTCAACAATCTCATTGCGACGATTCTCCGGCATGATAAAATCAGGAGTATTCTGATAGAATTCAATCAATGCATGCTCATATTTCTTGAGTCGAAAGAAATAATTCTTCTCTTTGAGAAATTGCACCGGCTTCTTGTGGGTAGGACACATTCCATCTGGAGTGAGATCAGATGGCTTCTTGAACGCCTCACAACCTACACAATAAGCACCCTCATATTCACCTAGGTAGATATCATCGTTATCAAAGGACTTCTGCAACATATACTGTACCGTCGCAGTCTGGGATGGATGATGCGTACGCACAAAATCCGTATAAGAGATATCCAGAGCATCCCACACACCACGATGCTTTGTCGCCATACTGTCTACATACTCCAGCAAATCCATCTCCCGTTCCAGAGCCTTCTCGACGACTTTCTGGCTATTCTCATCCACTCACGTAGAGAATCGCACATCATATCCGCACGCTCGTCGATCACGAGCAATAATATCCGCAATAAAGGTCGAATACGCATGTCCAATATGAGGAATATCATTCGAATAATAAATCGGTGTCGTAATAAAAAAAGGTGGCTGAGTCATAGGAAAAATTATTCTTCTACTCTATAGAGAATGAAGGGAAATTCAAGGAGAGTATATACGACTCTCATAATCTAAAATCGGATCACTATTATTTCTGCACGTACAAATGTACTTGATTTACAAGAAGAATGCTATTATGATATCAGTGTAGTTTAGTCAAATACAATGATCACAATTCAAGAATTGCTTTATAACCGTGGACTTGATAGAAGATCAAGAGTGAAACTCGTAAGACACAAAGATAACGGACAGAATTTATACAATCTCTACAGAACTGATAGAGAAAGTTTTTTAGCGTACCAGAACTCACAATCAAGAGATGTCTTCAAAGATCTTGATTTTGTTGTTTCCTTTATAGGGGAAGAAGGTCTACGATCAAGGTTTATTGGTGTGTATAAGATGGTTGATAGAAAGCAACTCGCAGATAATCATTTTGAATACCAACTTGAAGAAGTAAAAGAACAATATGATGACCTTAAGGAAAGAGTAATTATCAAGTGGGAAAATGCAATCTCTTGGCATCAGTGGATTAAAAACTGTATGGAAGTAATTGAAATTCATCCATGACTTCACTATAAACAATTTAATGATTATTTTGATTTTATTTTAAATTTTAATGAACTTAAAGAGATCGTAAACAAAGAGTATAGTGATTGGCGAAAAATGCTTTCAGCAACAAAAGGAATTTATCTTATCAACGATAATAAAACTTGAAAACTCTATGTCTGATCAGCATATGGAGATGAAGGCATATGGGGACGCTGGAGTACCTATGTTTTAACAAATTGACATTGAAACAACAAAACTCTAAAAGAATTAATTCTTCATAATCCTGAGTATGGTAATAATTTTCAGTTTTCTATTTTAATGTTATTACCACGGACAATTACGCCTGATGAAGCCATCAAGAAAGAACGGCTTTTTAAGAATAAGCTTGGTACAAATTCCTTTGGACTGAATAATAACTAAAAAGGAGATCATAAGAGACTCTCAACTTCGTTTTTCAGTATTTGCCATCCCGAAATCTAATATTACTCATTTCTCTCTTTTTCACGTAATAATACCCAGCTTTCAGCTGAGTATTATTTACTATCCAAATTATTTCTTCCTCTCCAACACCGCAACATAGAATCCTTCGAGCTTTCGAGATGGGCGGATGCGAAGAGATTTCTCGAGAACTTCTTTCGGGAATTTTGCTGCGACTCGTTCTTTGAGTGAGCAACGATCCAGATGAACAACAAAAGCATGATCGATCGTTACCATTTGAAATTCAGGATGCAATTCGAGAAAACGTGCAACCACTTCTTCATTCTCAATCGGATGCATTGTACACGTCGAGAAAATAATTCTTCATCATTCAGACAGATGATTTGAAGCAAGAGTCAGAATCTCTAAGCCTCTCTCTGCCTGATGTTTGTGAAGTGATATAGTTACTGCTTCACCATCGAGTGTATCGAGACGACCTTCGCCAGAGCAAGGAACATCGAGGAGAATACGATCGTAGATCTTGTCCGGATTCTGAGTGTGAAAATCCTGAAATCGCATTTTGTGAGCATCCGTATTTGGTACCTTGAGCATATCTATAGTTCGCTCAAGCTTTGAGAAGCGCACAGGAGATGGCTCAAGTGCATCGAGATGACCACATCCATTCATCAGAGCCATAATCTGTGAGGTCTTCGATCCTGGTGCAGCACATGCATCAAGCACATTCATACCAGGAGAGAGATCCATGCAGAGTGCAGGTATCTGTGAAGAGATAGATTGTAGATAGATTTTTCCACTATTAAATATTGGATTTCCTTTGATCGTATACTCCTCCTCACGAGTGATCGTATAGGCATGATCAATACTTGGAAAAGCTACTGGATGTATACCGAGAGATGCAAGTGACTTGAGTGCTTCACTATCCGTCGTACGAAGTGTGTTGACTCGTAGTGATGCGTCACGCTTGAATGCAAGATCCTCCCGAATGAGTGCTATATCTGCTTCAGTCAAATAGGTCATCAAAGATGAAAGAAAAGTTTGCATTTTTTTGGATTATCAAACAATAAGAGATATACTATAGTCTTAGTTGTCTTTTTTGCTATGCAATTTCCAAATTTCACCCCAGAATGTCGCCAAGTTCTCATAGATAGTGAGCTCCGTGTCCAAAAATTATGACTCTCCTGGGTGACGAGCAGCGAAGTATTTTTCTCGCTCCTTGAAAGTAATCATCCGCAACTCCAGGATTTTTGTATGACCCATGGCCTGAATTCAGCGATCATCAGAGAAGTTCTCAAAGAAGATACGAACTCAAGCGAAGATGAGAAGAAAACCCCAGGATCATACACAGGAATGAGCACGGTTGTCAAAGATATTATTGTGAATTCTGCCAAAACAGCAGCACACTTTCAAAAAACAAGCATCGATGTGTTTGATCTTTTTCTTGCAATATTGCAGAATGAAGGAACAAATCATATCCGAAATGCACTTGCATTTGTAGGTATAAGCCCCAGTGATCTCGAGGGAAATATCAATGAAATTAACAAATTTCTTGCCGGAAGCCAGAGTGGCAATCAAGATATATTTGGCCCCCTTGATGGAATTATTGAAGCACTCGAGGGAGATATGGATATCTCTGATGGTGGACAAGAGCACGATGTATTCGCACAAAATATTCCACCAAAACGAAAAGCCAAAGAATCAAATACGCCAGCTCTCGATTTCTTCGGTACAGATCTCACAGAAGAAGCTCGAAATGGGAAGATCGATCATATCATTGGTCGCGACACCGAGATCGAGCGACTTGTATCCATACTCAACCGAAAGACGAAGAACAATCCATGTCTCGTCGGAGAACCAGGCGTGGGTAAGACTGCTGTGGTTGAGTGACTTGCGCTGCGAATCGCACAAAGCAAAGTCCCTCTTGCTATGCGCGACAAGAAGATCATCGCTATCGACCTATCAAGTGTGGTAGCGGGAACAAAATACCGATGAGAGTTCGAATCACGCCTCAAGCAAATTATCGATGAAGCATCAAAAATGGAGAACGAGATTGTCCTTTTTATTGATGAGATTCATACGATTATTGGAGCATGATCTGGAGAAGGATCGCTCGATGCAGCCAATATTCTCAAACCCGCAATGGGAAGAGGGAAAATCTCTGTTATTGGAGCAACCACTCAGAATGAATACAGTAAACATATTGAGAAAGATTCCGCTCTCGAACGTCGATTTCAGAAAATTAATGTTGAAGAACCAACTAATGATGTTGCTCTCTCGATTATTACCGGGATCAAAGAAGGATTTGAAGAATTTCACAACCTCAATATTTCGAATGAAGCAATCAAGGCGAGCATTGATCTCTCGACAAGGTATATCACTGATCGGTATTTACCAGATAAGGCAATCGATCTCATTGATGAAGCCTGTAGTGCTAAATCTATGACCTACACGCACAGCGATGATGAGAGTGATGCTATTCGCGAAAAGATCGAAAAACATCAAAAAGATATTGATGCCTTTGTGACAAGCGGGCAGCTTCATAAGGCACTCAAAGTAAAAGAAGCAATGCATAAACTCGAAGAAGAGCTCACAAACATGAAGGCAAAGCGAACAATCCCAAAGAGTAAGCGACTCATCATAACAACAAAGGATATACAAAAAATCGTCCATCAAATGACCGGCGTTCCAGCAGCCAATCTTGAGAGCGAGGATATTTCGAGGCTGAAAAAACTCCCAAAAACACTCAAATCACAAATTATTGATCAAGAGAGTGCTATTGACGCTATTGTATCATCACTCAAACGATCGAGAACTGGTATAGGTGAGCCAAATCGTCCAATCGGATCATTCCTCTTCCTTGGACCAACGGGGGTAGGTAAAACAGAATTAGTACGTGTACTCGCGCGAGAATTCTACGGAGATGAAAAAGCGCTCATCAAGATCGATATGTCCGAGTTTGGAGAGCGATCAAGTGCTTCAAAACTCATAGGAACAACAGCTGGTTATGTTGGGTATGATGATGGTGGACTCCTCACTGAAAAAGTCAGAAAAAGCCCATATTCTATCGTACTTTTCGATGAGATCGAAAAAGGAAATTTTGAAGTATTTCATCTTCTTCTCCAGATTCTCGAAGATGGAGTTATTACGGATGGTCGCGGTCGAAAAATCAACTTCAAAAATACGATTATTATCATGACGTCGAACATTGGAAGTGAAGAATTTGGAGAAAAATCAGCACAAATTGGCTTCAGTATGTCCAATGAAGAAGAAGGTGAAATCAAGAGAGATTTTGATAAGATTCGAGAAAAAGTAATCAGCTCACTTGATGACTATTTTGCACCAGAACTTATCAATCGTATTGACAAAATCACCGTATTCGATGCACTTACTCAAAAATCTCTCAAAAAGATTGTTACACTTCAACTTCAAAAACTTCAAGAGCGACTTGAGGGAGTAGGAATGATGTTTGAATTTGATACGAAGAGTGTACATCATATAACTAAGGCAACGTTCGATCCAAAATTCTGAGCTCGTAGTGTCCGCCGATATATTCAAGATCATGTGGAAGATATGATTGCAGATCATCTCATTAATCATCCAAAAGATACACAATTTATTCTCACTCTTGAGAAGGAAAAAATTGTGATCAAAACCAACAAATCATCTTTTGTGTAGAGAATGAAAAAAAGAAGCTCATCTGTCGTTCTTGCTCATTTCATCGGAATTATTTGATGGAGCATTTTTTTGGGTGGACAGATGAGCCAAGTTTATGCGATTGGAGATCTTGATATTTATCGAGCGAATCTTACAAAAACGTCCCAATGACAGAGTGACTCCGCAACACGACGATTTAGTGCGCTATCAAAATCAAAAACACATGATCTCTTCAAGATTCAGTGTTCCTATGGACCTTGTTTTTCGCAAACGGCAGTATTTACTCCACGGATTATCACCGATTTGAGCAAGGGATATTTGAGCAAATACATGACTCCAAGCATGATCGGTGTGAATGGAAGCGTGGCTTATAACACGGAGGATTTACAACTCATTAGCAATACTGCAGTAGGAATGCTACGTGATATCAATGCAGACTCAGTAAAAGAAGCACAAGATTCTTCAAAAGCGATCAATTATGGGATCTATGCTGATGGTAATAAAGAAAATTCAGGATTTGATCTCATGACCGATATCGACAATATCAACACGATTCTCTTCAGTCAAACAACCAATTACCCAAGTACCAAAAATATAGCACTCGATAGTCTCAAAGATGCTGTGAGATCAAGTGCGAGTAATCTACAAGCTACCGAAGTAGCAACGCGCGCAAGCAATACCAGCGAAGTAGCTGGAAAAAACAGTCTTGTGCCATCACCAGATGCAAAACCACTCTCCTCAATATTCAACGAACAAAGTCCATCAGCAACGCTGATGTGTCTGCCGAGTGATCAGGTGGCTATCAATGTAGCATCATCCATCAATCACCCAAGTGAAACAACTATAAGTCGTAGCGTAACGAATGGTACAACTGGCGGATCTTTTGGTATCCCTATTAGTCGCACAAGCGAACCAACAGGAAGTGATAAATGCGGACCAAGCTCAGAATTTTGTATCGTCACGGAAGCAGTAAAATATAACTATCTCCTCCTCTGAGGGGGAAAAACCGTGAGTATCGACTCAGTATTTTCACGTCATGCAGATATAGCATCGCAATATGCTCAAGCGGATTTTACTCCAGGAAAAGTAACGCGTTCATTTTTTGAGTCAACTCGGTCCTCCATCAATCTCGCTGGTAATCTTTCATTCCAAGTGATCACCAATACTCTTCCTATGCCAAGTGCCAATGTGAACAAGAGAAAAGCAAAAGATCCATCATCCAGTCAATCAGACCCATCAGAACTTGATAAAAACTTTGATAAAATTGCAGGGGAAATATTTGGAAATTATGGACTCAAATATAATGCGCCCTACCGACCATGAGAAGGCGACAAAACCAAACTTGATCTTACACTCAATTGTTCGCCAACAGATACAACATCCCATTGTTTCAACAGGTTAGATCAAGATGTAACTAGCACATCGCTCAGCTCACATAGTATCAAAGAAACAGCTTATGTCGTCACCAGTGATGCATGGAACGAAGATCTAAAAGCACTTCAAGGTTTTACTACAAGTCTTTATCAAGCTATCGACAATATCAATGCAGCTTTCGCTGTGGGAAAAGCAAAACCTCATAGTCCGCAAAACAACTAGAAATGTATGTTTATTTTTTATCGATTCGTACTCAGCATCATTCTCTTTATGGGAATAGGATTTCAGAATAATGTTTTGTTTGCAGCAGAAACATGTAGTGTAAGTAATCAAGCAAGTCCAGAATTTCGAGAATATCAGAACAAACTCAATTCAGAGCTTGGAAAAATCCGTGGTGAGATGGCAGCAAAAACCTGCTGAGCCACACCATTTTCCAATACCAGCATTGAACGTGAAAAATCAAAATGAACTGATCTCATGTACTCGATCATCAATGAAACACGAGATCTCAATACACTTCAATCATCGTTTCGATTCAACATATCTAGACTCCTCTCTTCAGATGATCTTCCACTTTTACGAAGAGAGCGAAATACACTCACGAACCAAGCAAAAGCAATCGAGCAGACTGTAGATGAAATGTTTGGACGATGTGCTGGGGACCTCCCCTATAAGAACGGAACACTGCGATCAAATCTCTCACAAATATATGCTGATCATGTCCGATTTACTGCCTATTTCGAATCAGTTGCATCTGGATGGAATTGACTCTCGCTACCATCTATTACTCCAAAAGTGATAGGTGACAATCAAGATTGGCTCCCAAATATTACCAGCAGCTACAAACCAGAATGACTCAAACCATGCTACGAAGAAGGAGCTACCATGATGGGAACATGGGAGAGAATTGTCAAAATATGGACGGGAGGAGCAAGTATATCAAAATGAATCCAAGCATGGCAGGATGCTTACTCACTTCTCATTGGAACAGATCCAAACTACAATGCAAAACAAAAGAAACTTCTCTCAAGTTATCTCTCAGAAAATGGTATCACGGGTGATGCACGAGATAATATTATGAGCAAGTTAGACTGTAAACAAAAAGGTGGAAGTAATTGTGGATGACCAGTGAGTTTTGGTGGTATTGATGGTATTGTGCAAATGAAAAATGAAGCAATAGGTCTCTATACTGATATGAGATCAACTATGGTAAACTTCCGAAAGATGACCAAAGAAACTCAGACTCAATACGCCAATGCTCTCAAATCATACCAATGAGAAGGTGGGGTCGCAGGTGCATTCAAGAATTTGAAAAATATCATTATACCAGTACCTGATGTTGATACACAATCCATCATTACCGATAGTAACTATTCACAAGATTTGGAATATATCCATCTCACAACACAGAATCTCTATACAACCCTCCGGTCAAAAAGTAGTTCTGATTTTACCGACCAAGCATCAATCGATAATCTCAAAGCGATAAACCAAGAAGTCTATATGATCAATGAAAAACTGAAGTGAATGGAGAAGCTATCTATCTATATGTGCAAAAGCCAAGATACAGCACAAGCATGATTGTGTATCAAATAACTATAAAACCCTGGAATATTCCAGGGTTTTATAGTTATTCTCAATTTATATTCTTCGAAAAGGTCATTTCATAGAGCCAATCATAACAATACCAGCACTCAGACATCCAAGAATAATTCATACAAGGATATCACTTGGATAGTGAACCTGCAAATAGAATCGTGAAAAAGCAATCAAACAAGCAAGGATACAGACAATTCATGTAATTATCGGATATTTCCGAGAGAAAAGCCAAGTGAAAAGTAATGCAAATGCCACCGAAGCGCTCGCATGACCCGATGGAAAAGAAGATGTAATCGGTGGGGATACGAGCAAATGGATAGAATCAATAGTTTCAAAAGGGCGAGCACGGTGGAAGATATGTTTAAGAATAACCTCTCACAAAAGAATATTCACACATAATCCAGCTAAAAGAATAGAAGATTGGATACGAAACTTTTGATAGAAAAACAACCCAACAATCATTCCCATCCATACCATTCCCCAGTCCCCAAGATGAGTCATAGATATCATAATGTGATCCAAGAAAGGAGTATGAAGAGAGGCTGCCTGCTCAACCCAATACATATCCCATAAGGCAATAACGCCAAAAATATGATCTATCATAGGATGTTATATGAGTCGTCTTATTGCTATCTCGAGCGTACCGAGCTCATCAAATTCTTCGCTCTTTCGAAGATCTGCTTGTGAAATCTCAGATACAAATATTGCAAGTGTTTCATTCTGTATAAACATACCATGACTTTCTATTACATCATCGATTGCACCAGAGAGAGCAATCTCGATACGATCTGATACATCATAATTTGCCTCTTTTCGCATATCTTGGATGATACGGACGAGATCACGAGCATATCATTCACGAGCAAGCTCCGGAGTGATTGATGTATCGAGAGCAATAACCATATGTCCTTCACCCGCCACGTCAGATCATTGCACATATGGCTCGTACGCATTCGTGAATTCCCCAATTTCGAGTATGTGACCAGCAACAACAACCCTACCATCCTCGAGAGATTCAAATACTCCTTGTTTTCCAGATTGAATAATCGACTGAATTTCCTTACCAAATTTTGGACCGAGAAGACGCGCATCTACCTTGATAATAGAACGCGCAATCGTATCTGGCGAAGTAGTGACGATTTCATGAATATTGAGCTCGTCACGGATAATTTCACTTGCCATCTCATCAAACTCTCGAGAGATAGTAATGCGTGAAAGTGGCTGACGAACACGTATTTTTTTCTGTGCCCGCAGTGAAAGACCAAGGCGGATAACACTGCGAACATCCTCCATTTCAGCATTTAGATGAGTATTGACATGATGCCTCGAAAATTCTGGCCACATCGAGAGATGTACACTCTCTGATCATGTAAGACCACAATAGAGAGATTCACTGATAAATGGACAGATCGGAGCAAGAAGCTGAGTCACGCTTACAAGTGTTCGATGGAGCGTTTCATACGCTGAGAGCTTGTCGCTGTCATTTCCTGATTTCCAGAATCTCTTACGAGAGCGTCGAACATAGAAATTCGTGATATCATCAATGAGTCGTACGATTGATGTAGTTGCTCGAGGAAGATGGTATTCATCAAGAGCAGAAGTCACCTCTGCAATCGCGACTTGAAGACGAGACGACATCCAGATATCGAGTGGATTGACGAGTGGATATGGTGGTAATTCTAAAACTTCAGCATTCACGAGACGAAGCGCATGCTCATGAGTCGTTGATGATCGAGCAAAACGTGATACACCCACAGCGCGACCTGTACCACCATGTGCAACCATCAAGATACGTTCATTCGGATATTTTTGCTCCAACATGTCAATATATGTATTTACACGCTGGAGAAATTCAGCCTCTGTCTCAGCTCCAAACGCAAGTGCTTTTTCAAAATAATTCGCATGGGTTACGCTTGGATCAAGCGCTTGCATCTCTGTGAGAGTAAGAGAAGAGAACTTTCATGCACTTCGCTCTTGAAGTTCTTCATGAATTTCAAGAGAAAGATGTTCCAATCCAAGTTCCCGACGTACGATTTCAGCAGTCTCCTGAGTTCGAATTGAGGGAGTGACGATAATACGATCGAATGTTTTTCCTTGTAACTTGAGTCGTTTTGCTGTCTCGTATGCCTGTTGTTTTCCAAGTTCAGTAATATGAACATCGGCACCACTATCACTCACACGTCATGTCGCATTTGCTTCACTCTCAGCATGTCGCATCAGAGTAATAGATCATTTTCTCGGTGACCAACCATCAATATTCGCATAGGTCGTGAAGAAGCTGTATGTATTCCAAATGGGGAGAAGTACACTTTTAACAACTTCTTCAACCCCCTGCTCACTAAAACGAAGATCTTCTGCTCGAGTCGCAGGAGAGGAAAGAATATAGAACCTCAATGCATCCGCACCATGTTTTGAGAGAAGAAGCTCTGGATCTGGATAATTCTTGAGAGACTTTGACATTTTCTTGCCATCTTCAGCGAGAATCAGTCCATTAACGAGGACATGATGAAATGGTGGCTCATCAAAGAGTGCAGTTGAGAGTACCATGAGCGTATAGAACCAACCGCGAGTTTGATCAAGGCCTTCAGCGATAAAATCAGCTGGAAAAGTATTCGTAAATCGATCCTTTTCGCCAAAAGGAAAATGCTTCTGTGCATATGGCATCGATCATGATTCAAACCAACAATCCAATACCTCCGTGACACGAGTAAGAGTTTTACCGGACTGTGGATCTTTGAGTCGAATCTTATCAACAAAATGTTTGTGAATATCAACCAGCTCATTGGTAAAGGTATAGTAATATTGTCCATCTTTCTGATAAATATCTCCAAAATCTTTGTTCAGTTCATACAACTCCGCAATAGATGAGATGCAAACCTGTACTTCCCCGTCATCACTTTTCCATACAGGAATTGCCGAACCCCAATAGCGATTACGTGATATATTCCAATCACGCGCGCCCTCAAGCCATTTGCCAAATCGCCCATCACGAAGCATTTCTGGCGCCCAATTCGTCTTTGCATTGTTTGCAAGCATCTTCTCACGAAGTGACTCAACATCCACATACCATGCAGATATTCCGCGATAGATAAGTGGGGTTTTACATCGATAACAATGTGGATATGAGTGGTCTATCGTGCCTACATGGACAAGTATTTTTCGATCTTTGAGATCTCTAATAACGGTATCATTGTAATCAAAGACGAATTCACCAACTCAAAAAGAAATATGCTCGACATTTCCGGTCATATTGATGTGGCCAACATATCCAAGATCTTTTTCAATACCGATAATATTATCATCCTCACCGAATGCGGGAGCAATATGTACGACTCCCGTACCCGAATCTGTTGTCACATGATGACCGACAACAACCGAATACACATTTGATCCGAGATTCATACCACGAGGAAGCTCGTTCATCTCATTCCAGTCAGAATAGAGTGGTTCATATTTGAGTCCAACGAGACATGATCCTGGGTAGCTACGTACCAGAGTATAATCATCAGGTGATTTATAGTAAGTCGCTATGCGATCAGTCGCAAGCACATAGGTATCACCTGATGCTTTATCGAGAATCTCTGAGTACCCTATCCCCTCACCCACCGCAAGACCAAGATTCGCAGGGAGCGTCCACGGAGTTGTTGTCCAAGCAAGAATATATTTTGAGCTACTTCCAACAACCTTAAATTTTACTGTTACAGCCTTATCCTGTTTGTTCTCATACCCTTGATTCACTTCAAAATTCGCAAGTGGCGTCGCACATCGAGGACAATACGGTACTACGCGATCACGTTCATAAATGAGTCACTTCTTGTAGAGTTCACCAAATACCCACCATACCGACTCCATGAAGTCTGTATCCATGGTTTTATAATCATTATCCATATCGATCCATCGACCAATACGACGAACGACACGACGCCAATCCTCGACATAACCAAAGACATTTTTTCGGCATTCCTCGTTGAACTCATAAACACCTACACGATCTTCAATATCACGTTTTCCAGATATTCCGAGCTTCTTCTCGACTATATTCTCGATCGGAAGACCATGACAATCCCAACCAAAACGACGCTCAACATACTTGCCACGCATCGTCTGATAGCGAGGAATAGCATCTTTGATCGTACCAGCAAGGATATGACCATAGTGAGGAGTACCAGTCGCAAACGGAGGACCATCATAGAAACTAAATTCTTCTCCACCCTTACGGATATCGAGTGATTTTTGAAATGTTTTGTGTGTATCCCAATATGCGAGGATCTCCTCTTCAAGAGCTGGGAATGATTGACGGGAATTGATTTGTGGAAACATAATATGTTAGTTATGAAAAAATGTATGTTTTCGGATGATTTGTTCAATATTTGCAGATCCGTAAAACTTCAACGAAGAAATTCTACCAATATCTATCCATTCTGCCTGACTCATCCAAGCCTTCTCGCTTTCTTCGAATCATTTATCTGATAGTTCTCATCAGAGAATATGTGCTGAATAAAAAATCAAAATGGATTGAATATATCGCTTCGAAGTATTCGTTCGAAAGAATGCACTCTGACAATCAAGCAATGATTCTATTTCGATATCGTATCCAGTTTCTTCTTTTACTTCTCGAACAAGTGCTGCCTCGATAGATTCACCAAGTTCAATCCGTCATCATGGAAGACCATAACCATCACCATGTTGTGGAATAAGGAGTATCTTTCAATCTTGAATAATGACACCATAGACCGAAGGACAGAAACGAAGCTCAGAAGATGGAACCTCAAAGGAATTTCCATCTTTGTCATGACAAATAATATTTCTCATATTTACATTATTTATGACAGATTCTTTCTCTCCATTTCATCAAGTGTTTTCCCATTGCTCATTTTCCATTCAATCCATCCATTTGTGGGTCTTCATGTCAATATAGATGCTGCAAATGATGGAGAACTACCAATATAATCTTCAACAAATATAATATCATCCGCAACTTCCTGAAGAATTCATTTTTCGAGAAGTTCTGTACGCAATCGCTTTGCTTTTCATTTGAACGATTCTACAACTTCTTTCTTCCCCTTGCTTCAGGCAAGAATAATGAACCCATCATTTGTATACAATCATTTTCCATCAACACCTCGAGTCTTAATAGAATAAAATGAATTCTCATCAAGATTCTGATCTGGAGTAGACAAAATATCTTTTATGATCGGATATCAACTTGCAGATAATAACAGATCTATATTCTCTAAAAATTCCTCCATCGATGCTTGTTGATATTCTGGAAGATTGTTCCGAGGTGGAGTTGTATTGTTAGTTAAATTAAAGCGTTTTATTTGTTTTGCTTTTTCAATAGCTCGAGATTCCAGAAATTTAACATCTCATTTCGTGAGATCATTTCCCTTCGATGTGAACGCGATAGCCATTTCCCAAAAATCTTTATTTGTATCATGATTGGCTATACGATCAAAAAGATTCTCCGTTTCACCGATATAAGCAACATCACTTTCATTATCATCTTTCCCAAAAAGAAAATAAACTCAAGATTGCTGCATCTCCGGACGACTTTTCACATCTTTTAATTTTGCTCGAGGTACCATAATAGCTTTACCAATCCATCAGGATAGTTCGGTAGTTTTTACGCCCGTCGGACTCCCATCAACAAGAAAAGTTGTAATCGTTTTTCAATGCATATATAAAAAAGCACACAAAAAATAAAAATTGTGTGCTTTTGGCTCTTGTCTTCCCCAATGAGAAGATGCCCGAAGGCGGAGGGTTAAGTCCAGAGAGGTACCACCGAAAGCGGATGCTTAATGCTAGGTTGTTGACGGAGTATTTCAACTCCGGGAGGTTCTATTCGGATAAATCCTTTCTTCCTCCAGCTCGCGGATGATAGCCGCTCAGATGCTTTTATCACTACCAGTATAGAGAAGAAAAAGAAAAAGAAAAGAAAACTCGCTAAAATTAGCGAGTTTTTCAAGATTACAAGACTACGCCTCCTTCAACGTAGCTAAAAATTTTTCCATACGGGCATTTTGTTGTTCCGGTGTTACGCCGGAGAAAAGAGTTTTAAAAGTAGTATCTGCCTCTAAGTAAGCATCATATGCCATATTTTGCATGGCATTTACATGAGCTACTGTCTCCTCCGTGACAGTAGCCAACCAATCCAATTGAGTCCGGCGGACTAACTGAGCTCGGTATTTATGATACTGGTTTTCCCAAAATGTACGCTCATACAAAACATTCATACGTGCCTTCTCCAGAGATTTTGCATCACTTCGAGCAGTGAAAGCGTATGCAGATTTTTGAGTTTGATTTGCCCAAAAAAACACAACGTCTAAATCAATGGTACAGTTCGTACAATACTCTTCAAATACTACCGCTTTCAGCCGAGACTGAAAAAAGTACATTACTTGTGGTTGTGACAAACTCAACTGCATTTCACTCAGGCAAGCATTCATGAGTTGAAACAATGCTTGCTTTGGTAAGGTAAAATAACATGAACTTACCAAACGATTGCCACTTTCAATAAACATAAATGCTATCTCGGTGTAAAATCGCCCTTTTAGTCCATCCAAAAGCTTATACCGAGCCTTCATCCAATCAGAATCTAATGCCAACCCTACGGAAGTAAGATCTAACAAACAATCTGGCGGAATATGCAATCGAACACTACGAGGAGTAATCTGCTGAATATGCCATGTTAATGGCGTATTAGCAGGATACATACGCAGTCTTACTTGATTTAGAATGTCCGGCAAAAGCATATATGCAGTACCTGTCAAACTCATCGTGGTTTCAACGCACGCTATATCACTAACGATTATCGCTTCAATGCGACTTCCAGTTGGAAATAGCAATTTCAAGGGGGCTTGTTTCTGCTTATCTTTTTTCAAAAACAAGCAACTTAACAAAAAAATAATAATCCGCTGCATGCACAACTCCTCTCTAACCAAGAAACACTCATACTAACTTTCTGAAAATATTCATACTAACTTTCTGAGCGATCGAAAAGATAGTGTTTTTACTAAAAAAAGCAATAAATAAAAATAGAACACTACATAGTTCTATTTTTATGATTTTCTTATTTTGTTTTCGATTTAAATTTTGTGAAAAATGATGAAAGTGCATGTGACAAACCATCAAACATTCTTCAGGAGTATTGTTTTACTTTTGAACCAAGTCTCGCCACAAAGGATTTCTCTTTTGAAATATACTTTTGTCATCAAGAACGAGAAGTATCTGTTCAAATAGATTCATTATTTTCATGAATGACACTATTTTTTTTGTTCACAGGAAAATGAAGAACATTATTATTCTGATGAGACAATATGGGATGAAAGATATTAAAATCAATATGCCCCTTTGAGATAGATTTCATATGAAGAGCGTCTTCGGCAGCTGTATAGAGATCTGTAAGCTGATCTCTTAGCGTATCATCCGTAGATGATAAGATAGGATAATCCTGATATTGGATGTGCACCGACTCATCAAGCACAGCTTTTTTAACAAAATCTGTATAAATAGTCGTATTTTTTACCCCTCCATCATCCAAGAGTCAAGATCAGAGTTTTATATCATTATCATTCACTGTAGCTAATCAAACAGCTTTAGATGCATCTCTTTGAGGAACATTCCTTGTAATCAATGAAGACCAATCAACCATTATAGCAGCTCCATTCTTCAAATCACCTTCTACATTCACTCCTTCAAAAGTGAAATGCTGAAGGAGGGGGTGTTTTCGAAGTTTATACAGGAGTCATTGTCGGATAAATGGATTACCAACCAAAAACGTTAAACTGCCAACTTGAATATCTTCACTTACTTTAATATCAATCTCTGCAGCATGCATCAGTGAGTCTATAAAATCTCGTAAATCAATATTTGATTTACGAAAAAAAGTATAGTCAACAAAATCACGACGCATATCCAAGATATCCTCACGACTCTGAAATGCTGCTGCATCAAAAATATAATCAGCATTTTTTACACGCAATACTTCACTTATATTTTGACCAATATTATTCTTAATCTGTTGTACAGATCAGGAATATACGAGGCGTGGTCATCTCTGTCATATTTCTACTTGATCAGCTAACAATTCTCAATTCATCACCGATAAAGCATCAAATTCCCCCTCTGAGGAAGTTAAACCTTTTAAAGTCAAAATATTACTATTCATAAATAACGATCAAGTGCTGTAATCTACAATATACAAAATCAATCAATACTTGCATTATATCCAATCCTTGAAATAAATAAAATCAAAGTCTAAATTCTATAGTTTTTTTCAAATCAATGGATTCTGTTATTTCTTTTTGCTCTTTTGTAAAATATATACTCCATTCTGATTGACTATATTCTCCGAATGGAATACCACCGAGAAGTTTCCACCAATCATTTGTTCTGGTGTGAGCACTCGATGAGCGCGAAATGTAGTGTCGAGAAGAACATCAGCAACATTGTTAGGAGATCGAACGGAACTCAATCAGGTATCATAACCCGATAAAATCATCGTGTCGTTAATGAGTTTGGTACAGAAAAATTTTTCTTCTTTGGTATCATCAACTCAAAAGAAAAAATCATATGGCTTACCTATTTTTTCAATGAGTCAAAGAAAATATCTCCGATAAAAATCACTTCGTCTCGGACGCAGAATCATGATACTATCATATGTTCGTAAAAGTTTGCGAAGAGAAATATATGACACTCCATGTGCAAACGCATGAATGCATCGTCATTTTCAAATATAAGCGACCGCGTGAGTAACTACTCATGGAATAAAGAGAGACGATGCATGTTGAAAATTTCATACCAGGATTACATCTCAAGCATGAATGAGAGATTTTACTCAACAAATATCTGATCGAGAAAGTGAATTCCGACGTGGGAAGTACGGAATCTGACTTACCCAATACGTGATATTCGATCACCATTTTTTATACCAAGGGTAATTGGTTGGGAAATTCGCAACGATTGGTATATCAAAAGATTCCATAGAAACAAAAGATGATGAGAGTGTAGCGTATATATTTCAAAAAATCAAATCAGAAAAAATACATCAAACAATCTCTATAAGAAAGAGCAAACCAAAATTAATCACATCTTTTGCTCGTATCAAAAATATATGGCAACATAGGCTATATATTTCCTTTTTATATCTATGCTTGGAATATCTTCTCAAGAAGCAAAAAAACGCCTCGAGCAATTCTGACCAAACATCCTCACGGCCGCCAATAAAAATCCGTGGTACAAAATACTTGTTTCACAATTTACGGATATTCTCGTTCTTATTCTCATTGGTGCAGCTCTCATTTCAGCTTTCAATAGTGAACTTTCTGATGCTATTGTTATCTTTATTATTGTTCTCCTCAATGGTGGAATAGGATTTTTTCAAGAATATCGAACCGAGAAAACACTTGAAGCACTTAAGAAAATGGTACATCCAGAGGTTCGTGTCATTCGTGATGGGCAAGAACAGATTATATCTGCAGAAGCTCTTGTGCCTTGAGACTATGTTATTCTTGCGGAATGAGACAAGGTTCCTGCAGATGGAATTATTTGAGAATCCAATCGATTGAAAGTGGATGAATCAGCTCTCACTGGAGAGAGTGTTCCTGTAGAAAAAAAAGAAGATCAAGATATTTTTATGGGGACTGCGATCGCTCGTGGAAGTGGTGCATTTGAGGTAAAAATGACTGGCATGCAGACGAAATTCTGATCTATTGCAAGACTCACAACAGAAACAGTAAAAACCCAATCTCCGCTTCAGAGAGAGCTGGAGCATATTGGAAAATTCGTAGCAAAAGTAACGCTTGTTATTTGTATTCTCCTTTTCATTGTCGGTATTCTCCGGAATCAATCAATCGTTGATAGCCTTATGTTCTCAGTAGCAACAGCGATTGCAGCTGTACCAGAATGACTCCCAACAACAATCACTATTGCACTCGCTCTTGGAGCATCTGTACTCGCCCGGAAAATGGCAATTATTAAGAAATTATCATCTGTCGAGACGCTCGGCGCGGTCACGACTATTTGTAGTGACAAGACAGGAACGCTCACAAAAAATGAAATGACCGTACGAGAGTTTCTCCTCGCAGATGGTACAACCTATCATGTATCTGGAAGTGGATATGATCCACGAAATAGCTTGATCACCAAATGAAGTGGACATACCCCAGAAAAAAACCTGCTCACGCAAGATTTGGTCGTCAAACTCCTCACTATTCTTGAAAACTGTAATGATGCTGAATTGATTGAGAAAAATGGGCGATACTCAATTCTCGGAGATCCAACCGAAGGATCACTCCTCACACTGACTCATAAGATCTCAAGTGAACAGCGATGGAAAACTGATATTCTCCAGTCATTCCCATTTGATTCTGACCGAAAATTGATGTCGGTTATTACCAAAGAATCCATTCTCGTGAAGTGATCCCCTGATCATGTCATGGAAAAAGTAACCCACTATCAAGATGCTGATGGAAAAATATGTGAAATGACAGAAGTGAAAAAAGCGGAAATATTCGCAGTTTATGGACATATGGCAGAAAATGCTTTGAGAGTCCTTGCTTGTGCGTATCGTGCAAATGATCAAGATAACTATGAAACAGAGTGAGATGCTGAACGTGATCTCATATTCATTGGTCTTGTGGGAATGATCGATCCTCCTCGTGATGAAGTCAAAGATGCTGTGAAAAAATGCCATAATGCCGGTATCAGAACCATTATCATCACTGGGGATTATGGGCCAACTGCAGCGGCCATTGGGCGAGAACTTGGTATGGTTCATGGTGATAATCTCAAACTCCTCACAGGTGCTGAAGTCGAAAATATGAATAATGAAGAACTCTGAGAAATTCTCAAAGACAAAACTCGTGCCCTCATATTTGCACGATCACTTCCAGAACAAAAAATGCGCATCGTCTCGCTCCTCCAGTCTCACGGAGAGATCGTCGCCATGACCGGCGATGGAGTCAATGATGCGCCGGCTCTGAAAAAAGCAGATATTGGAGTAGCTATGGGTATTACTGGTACGGAAGTATCCAAGGAAGCAGCGACTATGATTCTCATGAACGATTCATTTGCATCGATTGTGACCGCTATCGAAGAAGGACGAAGAATATATGACAATCTCAAGAAATTCGTCTGGTTTGTATTCTCATGCAACATTGCCGAGCTCTTCACGGTATTTGCAGTGATTGCATTCAATCTCCCCATTGCTCTCACAGCTATCCTCATACTCTGTATCGATCTTGGTACAGATATTCTTCCAGCAGTCGCACTCGGAGTTGATAATGGTGATCCAAAGAATATGAGCCGACCGCCTCGCAATCCACAAGAGAAAATCATGCAAAGACCCTTTGTTATGCACTTTCTGACAACATGACTTTTTATTGGAGCATGTGTCATGGGGGCATTTATTCTCACACTCACTCGTGATGGCTGGATATGGTGAATGAATGACCTCGGAGAGATCGGTTATCATGCATCCACTGTTGCATTCACAACGCTTGTTGTAGTGCAACTCATCAATACATTTTCCGCTCGGTCATTCACACAATCAGCATTCCGTATACCACTTGGGGGTAATATTCTCCTCGTAGTTGCCATGGTCACATCTCTCCTCATGGTTATGATTATGCTCTATACACCTATCAATACCTTTCTTCATACCGTGCCACTTGGATGGTTTGATTGGGGTATAGTGCTATGATTTTCACTTCTACCACTTCTCTTTCAGGAGATTCTGAAATGGAGAAAGAGGCTAGAAACAAAGACGATGATATAAAAATTCCGAGGCACATATGTCTCGGAATTTTTATATCATCATTACTGAATGAGAATGAATATTTTGATCTAACTCAGTTATATTTTTTCCATCTTTCTTTCCTTTTGTTTTCTTTTTGCTTCCGCCCATATTCTTTCGCGTTCTTCATGATCTCACTCGAATCTTCACTCAACAACATATGGAAGTCGTTCTGAGAATTTGAGATGGGTATTTTTCATCATTCGCTCAATATCAATCATTCCCTTATCCTCAAGCTTCCCCACAAAGTTCATGACACACCATACGAGATCCCCTACCTCATCTTCCAGTTCAGGAAGTTTTTGGAGCATGAGTTCTTTGCGAATTTCTTCCATCTCATCGAGGATCCCATGAAAATAGTAGAATTCACTCGAATCCTTGAACCAACCATTGTATTGCTGATTACGTTGTTGGAGCTGAAAAAGATGATCAATATGTTTCATAATTCTTTTTGTTATGGCTCTAAACCAGTTGACAGGATAAATTATCCCATAAACTTGGCTCTATGATCAGTAAAACTACCTATAGGAAAAAATCACGAATTTGAGATGCAAAAATACGAGAAATAGTGAAATATTTTTCTCTGGATTTTACTTCAGATAAAACAGCAGTATTAACAGGTCTCAATCCAAAAACAACACAGGATTGGTATAGATATATCAGAAAGGCGATAGCCTTTCTCTGTGAGAGAGAAAAGAATGAAATATGGACTGGAAATGTTGAGATAGATGAGAGTTACTTCTGACCAACAAGAGTCCGATGAAAGAGAGGAAGGTGAGCTGGTATGAAGACAATAGTATTTGGTTTGCTCAAGAGAAATGGGAAGGTCTACACAGAGATTGTTCCGGATGTGAAAGCAATGACTCTGGTGCCAATCATTCGATGAAAACTTCATATAGAAGAGTCTGAGATTAACAGTGATGGATGGTGAGCTTATGATGGGCTTGTAGATATTGGATATGAGAAACACTACCGTGTTCATCATGGGAGTAATGAGTTCGCCAGATGAGCGCAGCATATCAACGGAATAGAGAGTTTCTGGAGTTTTACTAAAAGAAGACTCTCTCAATTCAATGGAATCAAGAAAGTCTATTTCTACTATTTTTTGAAAGAATCTGAATTCAGATATAATTGTCGTATTCAGTGAAAAGATATTTATAAGGAAGTACTGAAGTTACTTCGTCAATATAACCCGTAACTGGTTTAGACCCTTTTTATTTTTGAGAAATTGATGCCCACTCACTTCGGAGTATCTCCATACTCACATTATCCTCATAACGATCTCATATCCAGACCTCTTCTCGTTGTCGTCCACATTCTTGGAATCCGCATGATTTATAGCACGCAATTGCCCGAAGATTATCTCAACGAACCCAGAGAGACACCTTATGAAGATGAATATACTGAAATGCATACTTAAGAAGTAATGTTATCGCTCTTGCACCAATTCATTTTCCAGTATTTTCTCCATAGAGAAGAATACCAAAAACTGCATTTCTATTAAACACTGAAACACTGTTTAATCCAAGTGAACCAACAATAGGCGTTCACGCAATATTCTTGAGCATAATCATAAAGCTATGTTTCTGAGGCTTGGATATCATCTCATTCAAAAACTCCTCTTCAATTTATAGCCCATCACTCAGCGTGGAAGATCTGGGACTATATATTTCGCATTATCAAGATGATTGATGCCACGGGTCATGACTTCGAGATCAGACATTTCAGGAACCACGAGAGCGATTTCCTCATCTTCGAGGACAACAATACGATTGTGGGACATATATGTATGGCAATGAATTAAGAAAAGTATAGACAAGATAGGAAGAATTATAATTCAGATGTTTTCTCTATTTTTCTATAAACTCAACACTACCACCTTCTTGAATCCAGAGAGAAATTTGAGTAAGTATTTTATTGAGCTCTTCTTGATTCATATTACTTTGAAGATGCTCAACAACTCGATTGTATATCTGAGTGAGTTCACCCGGAGTAAATGATTCTTTTTTCATAAGATTCGTGATATATCGAACGAGTCGTATAACATTTGCTCGCTTCACAACAAATGATGAACCTGAGAGACAAACAAATCTTACACCAGAAAATTCAGCCACAGAAATATCTTTCAGCTCTTTTGCAAGGTCTTGATGATAGGGATTTACTTCTGATTCTGGACTATTTTCTAAAATGAGCGAGTTCGTATCTCAAATACTATCATCACTTCTATAAAGGTATCAAAATATCTGAGAAAGAGAAAACTCTTCTTTCCAACCTCGATGAACATAGTTTCCATAGAGTTGTGAGAGGTATATCATAAGTCCTCCAGACACCATCAATGCAATTACTTTTGCAATACTATCATCAATTTCTGTCCAAATATCAAAGAAGAGAATTTTAGCCAGTGCAAATGTTCCAATATAGAGACCAATCGTGCGAAATTTGGGATTTTCATTAGTGATTCATCGAATAATAAGAAATGTTGCAACAATCGTGAGATAAATCGATACCGCAAATGTATTGATAAACTCGTTCACATAGAGCGAAGAAAGAATAAGGAATCCAAGAATACTCGTTGTAAAATTGATATATCCGTAGAGTTCTTTTGATCGAAGTCCGATATATCCTACCATCACGAAGAGAGCAAGTGCACTCCATTGAACCACAAATGGTAGCAAAGTATCATGATGGAGTCCATCAAATTTTGCGAAAAATACCAATGCAAAGACTGCCAATGTAATATTCAAGAATACCTTATGAATAGTTCTACCATAGTGTGTATAAAGAGGAGCTACAAGAGTCAGAAATCCTATCATACCGAGCAAGCTCCACCCAGTTCCTGTTGACGGGATAATCTGCGCAATACCAGATCCAATAGCAAGAATGGCAAGAATATGGAGAATATCGTACCCTGTGCGTTCATTTCACTCATCACGGCGCAAGAAATAGAGACTCGCAAATACTGATATCATAGCAAGGAGTGAAATCCCAAGTGCGAGATAATCTCGAGTATGGAGACCACCGATGAGCAAGAGATATTTACAGATGCCAATGAAGAATACCACCGATGCAAAGAGGAGAATTCTGCGATCCTGCATACGACTATAGACCATATAGAGGATGGATGATTCAATCATCCAAGCAAGACTCATCACACTCGCACTCTCTTGAAAGATGAATGCAAGAGCAAATGTTACAAGAGAAAGCGGAAGAGCAAAAAGAACAAGAAGTGTTGTTTTATTCGGAGCAGATATAGTATGTTTCTCATCAGAAATCATCAATTTACGACCTACTACCAGAGCATAGATGAGATAGATTCATGCTTCGAGAAGATAGACAAATCATTTTGCAATTGAGCCAATATCATAAGCAGAGGTGATCTGATAGATAGCTGTCATCAGAACCAGTGCACCAACTGGAAGTGAGGCAATCAAGAAAGATTTGTTCAACGACGTCTGTTCTTGCTGCAAGAGGAGAGCTGGTGTTGCAAGAGCAACAAGAGTGAATATTGCAGTAAATATGAGAAATATTGTCAGATGTGTGCTGATGCTTGGGTAGAGAAGAATAATACCACTCAACACAAGAGATAGGAGAAAGAGTACCGATTCTCGAGTACGAATTGCAAATACACTCGATCCAATAAGGGCAGCAATACCTAAAGATTTGAATACAAGAAGCGATCAGAAATCCATACTAGCACTCTCGAGAGCCGTTGCGCCAATAAGAAGTGAGATGGTCATGCCAACCAACACAACACTTCCAAGGAGTATCGAAGCACTTCGCAGAATAAGCGCTCCGAGCAAAATAAAGAGAGAGGTATTTACCGCAAGAAGCGTCATAAAACTCGTTGCAGTTACACCATCAACAAAATACCCAATTATTGAGAGAAAGAATATCCCAACGGAAAGTCCAGATAATGAGATCAAACTGAGAGTACCAACGAACACAAAAGCCATGGAGAGAAAAAGGAGTGAGACGATAAGAAATGGTAGTAGCACAAACGTATGTGTTCATCCACCAGAACCTACCAAAGCAAAGATAACAATGTATGAGGCGATCAAGAGCATCATTGGCGACCGTTTCATCTTCCATGCAAAGATTCCAAGACAAGCAACACTCACGAGGAATCATACACTGATAACAAGAACTTCATTCATAACATTGGAGGCTATGCCTGCAAGCGAAAATAATGTTGCCATACCTATAATTCCAATCATTTCAAGATAGTTTCTATTCTCTGATTGATCCATCTTTGAATAGAAAAAATTAATCACTGCAATAGCAAGAGTTATGAGAGTTGTATAGATCGAGAGAAGATAGGTAGTTTGTGATGATGCACCAACGAGAAATGGTGTAAGATATGCAAAGATAAATGCAAATCAGAGTAATACTCGAGATCGATAGATGAGTGCCATTATCACTGCAAGTCACGTGTTGAGGAGAAGAAAAATAGTTGTTGCAATATCTGAAAAGAGAGAATTTCCATTCACCGCTCACATCCCAAGAATATAATGCCCAGCGAGAATAGAAAGGTAGTTTACAGCAATCCCAACTCCAAAGAGTACTCGAGATTCTGTCGTGATACCACGTTTGTCCAAGAAAATACCAACACCAATAAGTGCAAATCAAAATAGGAGTCACATAATCACTTTTCCAAAAGGTGAAACCCCATCAAAGATAAGGTAGAGGAAAAAGAGTGAACCCAGAAATAAGAGAATGCCACCGATCTTGGCAAGTGGGCGATCAGAAAAGAATTCTCGAATATAGCGAATGAATTTGGATGGTTCTTCTGGAACAATCTCAGGAGTTGATTGATCTTGGTATTCCTGTTCGGATTGTACACGAGTGTCCTCCCAGGATTGGTCATTCTGCTCCTCCTCTTGATCTTGATGAGCAAGAACAAGTACCTCAAGAGGATTGACTAATGATTTTTGCCCTGAATCGTCTGATTGAACAACATCAGAAAGATTATTCACTTGAGAAGAGACTGACTCTAGATGTTTTAGAGAAGATCACACAGATGAGAACTCAGCAAGTGATGAACGGATAGTAGACTCTGAGAAAATCACTGCTTTAAGAATCGCTCAGCAAATAATTCCAGAAATGAAGGCATCTGCCATCGTACTACGAGAATCAAATAACCCAATAAGCGTAGCGCAAAGTACCATTCAGAGCAATATGGACAGAATCCATGCAATACGGTTGAGAAGAGAAAACATAGAGAGATAAATTAGAGTTGGAGTTTACGAACAAAATACACAATTCAAGCGATAAAAGCCAAGCAAATAGCTGAGAAGAGAGCTATAAACACACCACGATTCGACTCGATAAGACGATCATCTTTGTCATCACAGACATTTCATATTCCATCTTTATCGGTATCTTTCTGATCATTATTAGAGATCTTTGGGCAATTATCTTGAGCATTGTAGATGTTGTCATGATCATTGTCTTCACACATATCACCGATACCATCATTATTTGCATCTCTCTGATCACTGTTCTTGATGGTTGGACAGTTGTCTCTCCAGCCTTCGATCGTATCCCCATCACTATCATCACACATATCGCCTATTTTGTTCTTGTCTTGATCCTTCTGATCTGGATTTTTGATTGCTGGACAGTTATCTGCTACATCACCTATGCTATCCTGATCGGTGTCTTTCTGATCTGGATTTGCAATCTTTGGAGCATTATCTTGGGCATCGAGAATACCATCGTTATCACTGTCATGAGTTTTGAGATATTTTTCTTTGTCATCACATACATCTCCGATACCATTTTGATCAAGATCCAGCTGATCTGGATCAAATAGTGCGCATCTATCACATACATCTCCGATTCCATCGTTATCACTATCCTTTTGATCTGGGTTCGAAGTATGAATGCAATTATCAACACCATCTGGAACTCCATCACGATCGGTATCAAATTCACATGCATCACCGATATTGTTTGCATTTTGATCTTTTTGATCTCGATTTTTGACTATTGGACAATTGTCACGATCTCAAACAATCATATCACCATCATCGTCGCTACATACATCACCAATGCCATCAAAATTTCGATCCTTCTGATCTTTATTTGCCATCGAAGGACAGTTATCACGCATATCGATGATTCCATCACTATCAGTATCACGACCAGTAGTTGGAATAGGAAGAAATTCAAGAGGAACAGCACTATCAGTCGGAACATCAAGATTCATATCTTGGCTTATACCCGATTGTTTGCTCGTAAGTGCGAATAATTCATCATCGCTACATATCCAATTACGATAAGCAAGAATGGGATTTTTTTGCTGAGGTTTGATAATATAAATATCATTATTTCGCTGATCAAATCGAAGTGTTTTTATAGATACGCTTGTTTGTGGTCAAACCTCTTTTGCAAAGGAGATACGAAGTGAAGAAAATGAATAATTCGAAAGATCATTTTGACGAACCTCTATGAATACCCTATCATCTGATGCTATCTCAAATTTCATTGCTTTACTTGTAGCAATATCAATAACAGGGATGAAGGTTCTTTTTTCCAGCTTATTCTCAAAAGAGAGCGTAATATCAAATCAAGATGGAGCATCTACGGGATCAATGCGCAATTGTGTTTCACGAAGATCATCAATAAGTGCAGATTTTTGGTCAATTACATTCTTAGCAAGAGAGCTTGAGAGAGTATAGTCATAACTTTTTCGAACAATACTCGATTTGAGTCATGATGGTATAATAATGCCGTCTTGCACAAAGAAAATATTGTCTCATGCTCAAACAGAAAATATGTTACCTACATTATCAGATGGAACTTCAGCGTATTCCGTAAAACAACGACTATCAAGTGCTGATGCTGTGAATGAATATCCAAGCAATACAAATACCGCAAGAGAAAGAGGAAAGTATCGATTCATACTGGTCTAATAAATATTGCCATTGTACAATATTTCAACTTTTGCGTCAAAAATCAGGAATTTTTCATATTGCACAAGATCTATCTGTAGTTATTATAATGGAGAGTAGATGATAGAAATAAGCTAGCCTGCAAAAGATTGACTTAAAACAAAAATCCATATACTTCTCCAAGTCTTTCGAACATATTGGGGATTCGCCAAGTGGTAAGGCAGCGGACTTTGACTCCGCCATGCGTAGGTTCGAATCCTACATCCCCAGCCATTTCCTAGTTTGTCCACAAAAGAGTAGTTCATTGAACGGCTCTTTTATTTTGTAGGCTAGGTTACTACCATCTGCTTCCAAGTTCGCAAATATAAAATTTATAAGTTCTCATTTTTTTTTCTGAGATTTGCGAACCCTTGAAAAGCATGTGGGCTCGATTTACTAGTTCCAGTACGTACGAAGACGATATAAAAAATGATTCTTGAGTTGTTCACAAGTATCTCACTCTTCTTGTTTTGAGCTTCTGTATCTTTTTGTCATATTCATTGGCTGTAATTCTCATATTTCCGCATAAATATAATATAATTCATCGAGATCAGAATCACTTATCTGATGAGTATCAAAAGCATAAAGCAATCCAGACAAACGCGCAATATGATACATCATCAATGAATATTCGTCCTGCATAAAAAAGATGATCATGAAGTTCATAATCATTCCACAACTCATCATCGAACTTTTGAATCACTTTTTTATATCACTCTACTTCTCCAATGTCAGTCAGCAAGCAAGCAATAAATAAATAATACTCAGCATCTGTATAAGGTGTGCTTGGCTCAGATTCAAAAGCCTCAAAAATTTGCATCAAATACCAAAAATATATTGGATCTTAAAAAGCAGTATTCCATTCAAGGTCAAAGCCCTCTTCCATTGCATTTGGTGCAAAAGATGAATCAAATGCAACGAAGGATTTCTGAAGTGTGAAGTTATTGGTTGTTTTTGGTCTTTTGAAAATCATACAGTTTTAGCAAAGACAATATCTATACTTTTTCTCGCAGCTTCTCAGTGACAATTTTATCAAGATATCGAATAAGATGCTCTTGAAAATCGTTATTATCGTGGTAGTTATTATAGAATTCTAAATGATCATCTACATTTGTGACAATTTTCTCCTTTATCAGATTATTAAAAACTAATTTTCTGTTTGCTCTATCTGTCTGGAGTGAATCAATCATTCTCTGATCTCCCACTATCTCATCAGATATATCCGAAATCATCTTCTTTACTTTGTCCTCACTGCTAAAATTCGTACCAAATCGAGTATTGAATTCAGTGACTATATGATCGAGTATATCTGTAGGTATATCAGTTCCTGAACCAATGAGTGTTGTTGGCATCGGCGTGAGTTCTCCATCTTCTGCGAGGCTGATACGAGCATTTGAAGTCATTTTCTCGTTTCTATACGACTCAAAATCTATAGCATCGAGGACATCCTGACTGATGATAGTTTCTTTCGATCCAAGTTCTATAATCTTTTTATAGAGAACCTTGAGGAACTGATAGAGTTCTTCAAATTCAACGACATCATAATCAACTATCTGAGAAATAAAGCTATAGAACTTTGTATATGATTTTGTTTTATCCTTGAAGTCATCTATCTGATCGACAGGAAGTTTTTTGATATTCTCGACTACACTATCGAGCATAGCGTGGAGCTTTTCGACTGACACGCCTGAGAGTATATCGGTTGCGAATTTATTGACCACAAATGAGTCATATACTCCGAAAGCATCAAGAGCATCTTTGAGGTCGTGAAGCTTATTTGGATCGCTGCCACTCGCAAGAATAGTAGTCTTATAATAAGGCTCAAATGATTTCTGAATATCTTCTTCAGTGTTGTAGAAATCAAGGACAAATACACCTTCTTTGTCTTTATGGACTCGATTGAGTCGAGATAGAGTTTGCACAGCGTTGACTCATCCGAGCTTCTTATCGACATACATCGTCTGGAGAAGTGGCTGATCAAATCCTGTCTGGAATTTATTAGCACATATGAGAATCTGATAATTTCCATTTTCGAACTCATCAGGGATTTTACTGGAGCTAAAGTGATTGAGATTCGACTCGTTCCAATCAGTCCCATCGATATTCACATCTCCTGAGAAAGCCACAATTACAGCAAGAGGAAGATTTTTTTCTTTGATGAGTTGTTTGAAGGCAAAGCTATATTTTACCGCACTCTTACGACTTCCACATACGACCATTGCTTTTGCTCTTCACCCTACAAGTCCCTTGAGATATACCTGATTATAAAAGTGATCTATCATCACTTCTGCTTTTTTCTCTATGGTTGCCGTGTGAGTCTCCACGAATCCTTTGAGCTGTCTATTTGCTCGTTTTTTATCATACTCACGATCCTTATCACCTGTGATGATGAGTTCATAATAACTCTGGAAGGTAGTATAGTTCGAGAGCACATCCATTATAAATCCCTCTTCGATAGCCTGTTTCATCGTATAGTTATGATACGCCCGATATTTTCCATCATCTCATCGTACTCAAAATATTTCGAGAGTTTTATTCTTTGGAGTGGCAGTGAAGGCAAAATAGCTTGCATTTGGAAGCATCTTTCGAGCTTGTAGAGTCTCAAGGACTACATCCTCATCGGTATACTCTTCTACACTTTCTTCGTCTTTTTCTTCTTCGAGTGTCATTGTCTTATTCATCTTTCCGATTGTCTCACCACTGGTACTGGAGTGAGCCTCATCGATGATGATAGCAAATCTCTGACTTCAGAGTGTTCCTATCGTATCGACTATCATCGGAAATTTCTGAATAGTTGTGATGATTATTCTTTTTCCACTCTCCAATGCTGATTTGAGCTGTTTACTTCCATCTGTGATAGCTTCTACGAGTCCACGAGTATGATCAAATCCACTCACTGTATCTCTGAGCTGTTTATCGAGTACCTGACGATCAGTGATGATAAGGATACTATCAAATACATTGGTCACTCCGTCTTGCATATAGAGTCCTGCGAGTTGGTGAGCGAGCCATCCAATAGAGTTACTCTTTCCACTTCCTGCACTATGCTGTATGAGGTATTTTTGTCCTGTTCCTTTTCCTTTTGCATCCTGAAGGAGCTTATTTACTACCGTGAACTGATGATAGCGAGGAAAAATCAGCTTTCGTACTTTCTTGCCTCATTTTTCTTCGATGATGACTTGTGCGAAGTCTCGTATCAGCTTAGAGAGATTGGATTTTGTAAGGATTTCTTCCCACATATAGCTCGTACGAATACCATCTTCTAATGGAGGATTTCCTGCTCACTCATTGTATCATTTGTTAAATGGGAGAAACCAAGTCTTGTTATCTTCGAGTCGAGTCGTCATATAGACAAGCTCTGTATCGACTGCAAAATGCACAAGGCATCGCTCAAATCGAAAAAGCTCTTCACGACTACTTCTATCAGTTTTATACTGCTCGATAGCATCTTTTACATTTTGTCCTGTGAGGAGATTTTTGAGTTCGAGAGTTGTGATTGGGAGTCCATTGATAAGAAGTACCATATCGATGGACTTATTGTTCTGGAGGCTAAAAAATAGCTGTCTCGTCACGATAAAGGTATTGGCTTCCCAGAGAGCTATGAGATCTGGATTCAGAGTCGAATTTGGCTCAAAAAAGAAAACCATAATATGGGCATCTCTATCTTTCACTCATTTTCTCATCACGTGTATGATTCCTTTTTCTGCGATTTCTTTCTGGAGTCTCTGGAGGAATTTTGATTGATATGATTCTCCATAGTTTACTCTGAGTTTTTCGATCTCTTTTGGCTGTGTTCGCTCTACGAAATCCCAAAATGCCACAAGGTCGATACATTCCTTACGGTCATAATGTCCTGAATGTTCTCCAGAGTAGAATTTCTGGACGAATCCATTTTGTTTGATGAGGGATTCAGTGAATAATTGCTCGAATCCTGATTCACGAGTATTGGTAGACATAAATACGCGGTTATGAAATACTGATTTTCCCTGTTACTGTTTGATAGATGAGACTGGTCTGGTATTCTTCGATGAGAGCGATTTCTTGTTCTATTTTTGCTATGGCTGAGTCGATTTGAGATAATTGTTGCTCGATATACTGAATAATTTTATTCTGGGTAAAATTATTTGGTAATGGAATCACTATATTTCATACAGTGTCGATATTTAGATTGAGTTGTGTTCATTCTTTTCAAATTCAAGAGTAGGCTAATCCTGAATATAAGATATAAAATAAATACATCTTATTTATTCTCTCATTTAGCTTTCAAAAAGTTACAAATCAATCGTGAATGCAACATTTTATGTTTGCAATTATTGGTTTTCATACGGATCAAGCTATACTGAGAAAAAGGTCTCAGGGATATTGTTTTACGCTCAAAGATGCTCATAATTCGGACAACTGTTGCTCTGTAGTCTCAAGATACATATTGCTCGCACTTACATCTGATATTCTAACCCAAGCAAATTCTCCATTATCATCAAAATATTTTTTATCATCTATTGGACGTGGCGAGGCTCATCTTTTTATATTTGAAAGCATTTTTAATCTCCTTACTTCCCAATCCTCTGGAATTTCTCCAATCCACGGGATTCCACTCTCTTTCATCTTTGCATTTGGATCAATTCACTTCGTGACAGCACGATGGATAATAGATTGTTTTTGTTCTTTGAGAAGCTCGATGAGTTTTCTTTTATTTTCGACGAGTTTCTTGATCTCAGTCGTTTTTTGGTCGAGGAAGTTAGCGATGGCGGTTTGAGTGGAGAGAGGAGGGAGAGGGATTTGAAAATTTTGTAGCATTGGGAGCCTCAGGCTGTCCACTGTAGATTTTGCAGATATACGCAAGACTTCATTATAAAAATTCGATTTCATGAAGTAATAAAGATATTTTCATGTTACTTTCCGAAAATCGGTAAAGGCATATACTCTTTGATGAAACGCAAATTTTCATTGAAAATAATGAAATACTCGTCATGCTCAAACTCAATCTCATGCAGTCAACACAGCCTCGCAATCCATAGAATATGAATCCAAACTTTCAATATTTTCTGATCTTACAAAAAATGGATAGATTCCATCGGGCAAGTTATCTTGAGTATCTTTATCTCAAGTTTGAATTCTAGCCAGAAATTTCAATCGTCTCACTTCCCAATCCTCAGGAATCTCTCAGATCCAAGGGATATTTGATTGTTTTAGGGATGTTGTAGGACTTTGAGTCATAGGAATTATTTTTTGGTGTCAAGGGATTTTAGTTGACTTTTAAGTCTTTTTCGAGTATATTATCTGTGTCTCAGATACCTCTTGTTGTATCAGGAGCCATCAGAACCGTCTCACTTGTTGGGGCGGTTCCCGCTTTTATCAGGATATATCTATCTTATAATGCTCATACTCTTTGAGCATTTTTTGTTTGTATCTATTCGAATCTATAGGAAATGCAGAAATAAGTACGATATAATCTTTTCTCTGAGACAAGACTACCAGGTAATCAAAATTTTCATCTGAAATATAGTATTTTTGTTCATTATTTTTTGCTCTTTGCCAAACTTTCAAGGTGTCTACGCTGTCTATATAGTGTCGTGGGAATCGTATTCTTTTAGCTCTTGGAAGACAAAATTCTCGATCCTCAGATCATAGTTTTTCGATCGTTATAATATGGTGAAATCACCATTCGTACATTATGCCATCAAGATCCAAATATGGTTTTTTCTTGAGATTTACAGGAAAATCAAGGAAAATTGCCGATTTATTTCAGAGGGTAGATCGAAATATAGGATAAATCCTCCCGAGAAAATTATGGAGTCACTCAGTATCGAGTTTTTGTTCAAGATTTGGCAATGGCATAATTAACAGCTTATATTTTGAGGTTTCCAGAAAAAGAGATTAAATTTCTTTTCTCATCTTAGTGTACTTTTTCTGAGTGAATACTTACTTCGTTCTTCAATCCGTTTTATAATTTCTATTTTCGCGGAACTGGTTTCAAGGTCTCGATTAACATAGGCAAGTGCTCACGCAAATATATCAGTCAGTTGCATTATTTCAACCTCGTGAGATCGTATGAGTTGTATTTTCTTTATGATCCTATGATTAAAGTCATACATCGAATTTATAAGAACATCATTGAGTTTTTGTATTTTTTCTCAACCATTTGTATCTTTTATGTCTATATAGAAATTATAGCTATATTCAGGATCAATAATAGATAAAAGTTGCCAGTACATCTTATAGTACCAATCATTATATGTTTGATTGAATTGAGCGTGGTCGAGAGTGTCTTTATCTGTTATGACTAAGGCTCGAAGTACAATATCATCATCATCAAAAAAATAGTCTACCAAATCCAGATAAAAATCTTTTTTTGAATCCGATATTTTTGTCCATTTAACTTCTTGAAATTCTGATATTCAATGCTTTTTCTTGATTTCTTTTATCCGTGTAAAGATTTCAAATCTCTTATCTTGAGGCACTTGTACACCTGCAAGAACCATTACTTTTTTATTTTGTCCATTGAGAGAATTATCATTCTCAAGGTGACAGCTTTCATCACAATAAAAATTGTATGTTGTCATAGATTTATTGGATTATCGCAGATAAAACCCCATCCGTTTCTGCTTCGAGAGCGAGTATATCTCTCGTGATGTCTTCGAGACTTCGAGGTGGAGTGTATTCGTAGAAGTATTTATTGAAGTTGATCTCATATCCTACTTTTTTCTCCTTCTCGCTGATCCAAGCATCAGGAGCAAATGGGAGGACTTCTCGTGCGAAGTATTCCTGTATATCTTCTTTGAGTGGGATATTTTCCTTATCTCTCAGGTCTGCATCTGGTTCTGGTTTTCCTTTCTTTGTGATGATATTTCCATTCTCATCCCTCTTTGGTCGTTCGACGATGATCTGAGTGTAGCCGAAGTCTTCATTATCAAATATCTTTGAGTATTCTGTTTCCTTGAATCCATCAAAAAGCTCATAAATTTTCTGGATTCCTGCATCTTTTATCTCATTTCTCTTGCTTCCGAGACTCTTCGTCATCTTCGTGAAGAACTCACTACTTGTAGCATTGATGAGTTGGATTTTACCTTTCTTGTGAGTAGGTTTTCGGTTCGTCATTACCCAGATATATGTCCCAATTCCAGTATTATAGAAGAGTTCTTTTGGGAGAGCAATGATGGCTTCGAGATAGTCATTTTCGATTATATGTTTACGAATCTCACTCTCTCCGCTTCCTGCATCTCCTGTGAAGAGAGCAGAACCATTGTGTACTGAGGCGATACGAGTCCCGAGTGGTGTATCGTGTTTCATTTTCGAGAGCATATGAAGGACGAAGAGGAGCTGTCCATCATTGATACGAGGAGTACCTACAGAGAATCTCTGGTCGAGTATTTCCTTTTTCTTACCTGTAGCGAGCTTATCTTCGTCAGTCTTCCAAGACTTTCCATAAGGAGGATTCGTGAGGATAAAATCAAATCTCTCATTAGGAAATCCATCAGCCGAGAGGGTTGAACCATAGGCAACTTTATTATCTCTTTCTCACTTGAGGAGCATATCAGCCTTACAGAGTGCGTATGTCTCAGGATTTACCTCTTGTCCGAATGTAAATATATTTCCACTTGATTGAATCTTGCTCTCATCTCACTGGATAAACTCTTTTGATACCGAGAGCATACCACCACTTCCTACACACGGATCATAGATAGTGATGGGCTTATCTTTAATCTGACTTTGTACAGGGAGGAAGAGTATATTTGTCATCAGACGGATTACCTCACGAGGAGTGAAGTGCTCTCAGGCTTCTTCATTGTTTTCTTCATTGAACTTTCGGATCAGTTCTTCGAATACATATCCCATATCGTGATTGGAGAGATTTTTTGGAGAGAGCTTTTCACTTTCACCACTGAACTCTTGGATAAGTCGGAAGAGTATATCTGCTTCTTCGAGTGTCTGAATTTGATTCTCGAATTTGAATTTTTGAAGAATATCTTGGATATTTTGACTATATCCATTGATATACTGTTTAAAGTTTGCTCTAAGATTGATAGGATCATTGAGAAGTTTCTTGAGCGTAAAAGGAGAAGTATTATAAAAAGCGTATCCTGTAGCACGCTCCAGAATTGGCTCGATATTGGTGATCTTGTCTTTGAATTTTTCATACTCTGCAAGAACTTTTTCTTTTGTCTCGATAAGCTCACTATCTATGCGAGTGAGGACGGTCATAGGGAGGATAACATCTCGGTACTTTCCTTTCACATAGATATCTCGAAGGACATCATCAGCGATTTTCCAGATAAAATTGATGATAACTGAGTTGTTCTGTTGAGTCATATAGTGACAGTAAAGTTGAGGAAAACATTATGAAAATCAGTATATAGAAGATTAGATTTGCACCAAGTTTGAGGATAATTTTCCCAAAACATTTTGATGTATAAATGAAGATTTCCCCATTATTGAATCAATCTTACTGTATTTGATAAACTCCCCAAGATCTAAAATCTCACGTGAATATTTCGTTCGAAACAAGTCCGCCAAGGACAGCCATTCTACAAATCATCTCACCAATTAAAAAGAACTTTCTTATAAGCTCTTTTTTGTTATTTTTCTATAAATTTATTTTGCAGAAGTGCATCATAGACCGTTTGTGCAACGATTGTATATCCTGCCTCATTCGGATGTATTCGGTCTGCGAGATTGAGCTCTGAACGAGTTGCTACTCCCTCCAGTAAAAATGGTATGTAACCTTTGACAGTTGGATGCTTTGAGAGATCTTGGTATATTGTTTCAAAACTCGATGTGTACTGTATTCAAAGATTGAGTGGAGTTTTCATACCCACAAGAAGCACAGGAATGCCTCTTTGTTCGATTCGATCGAGGATCTTGACAATATTTGCCTTGATATCTGCTGGATTTTTTGACTGAAAAGCATCATTGGATCCAATAGTCAGGATGATAGCTGTAATATCATCACCTGCCAATACCCATTCTATCCTATCAAGCAGCTGTGCTGTCGTATCTCCTGATACGCCTGCATTTTCTACTGAATAAAAATACCCATTATCACGAAGTTTTTTCTCGAGCTGACTTGGATAACTCTGACGCATATCAAGTCCATATCAAGCAGTGAGTGAATCACCCAATGCTACTATGCGTGCTGGTTTATCAACTGAGAGAGGAGTGATATTATTAACACTTTGATTTTGAGAGAGACTGCAACCACTGATGAAAAGTATGAGTGAGATGAGAACGAAGAGTCTGACTACCCATGATGAGAAAAATGACATAAAAAGAAAAAAGTGCAAACAGTATAGCGATAATAATTCACTGTGATTTTATATCCCAAATAATCAGACTCACTCGAGCAAATAGCCACCAAAGCAAGATCATACCTATAATTATACCAGATCAAATCGAAAGTCCGATCGGCACAATACGAGTAGTAAGACGAATTTCATCCAAGAGAAACCTCGAGGCACCCAGAAGTCGATACTGACGAAAACGGATCTCTTCTCGAGATCGATAATCTGCAAAAAGAGTGTAGAGTGCTCCTGCGAGAGCAATAACAAAAAGTATACTTACAACTCATAAAACTCGCAAAATATCAGATGTAATTATCTGAATTTGCTTCACAACACCACTCACATCTATAAATGTAATAGCACTCGAACCATTTTTGAGAATACGTGCTTTTGTCTCCTCAATATTATTCGTCTCAAAAGTAGCAAAATATGATCGGGGTGCAGAGGAAAAAAACTCAGGATCAACTCGAAAATAGAAAAATGGCGTCACTCCTGATCGTACGCTCTCATAGAGTGCTGATACCTCAAGAGTAATGTTTCGTCCAGCAACCAAAAATTCAATACTATCTCCTATCTTCACTCCTAGTCGATCTGCAAACTCTTCATCTACTCAAATATATGCTCATGAAGGTATATCGCCAGAATGAAGAAGCTCTGGTGCGAGCTGCGGCGTAATATTAAACTCTCTACGAAACTCTCATGTATCGGACCCATTCAGGTGATCAATAAGTGATTGTTTATTGATTTTCGTAATACGACCACGAATGATTGGATAGCTATTCGTCTCATCAATGAGTCATGCTGCATTCAGCGATTCATAGTCACGACTTGTGATATTGAGAGCAAAAAGCTGAACACCAAGATCATCACTTGATTGAAGTGTCTGGTAAAAACTGGCACTCAACCCACCAACACTCACAATCAAAAGGGCAGAAAGAAAAAATGACAATGTTAAGAAGACGGCTGGAAATCATCTACGACTCAAGGTGCGTATGCCATCTCTGATACCAAAACTCAATCGAGTCTTCATTACTCAAACCCCAAGGAAACGATAGAGAGAAACTATACCCCAACCAAAAATAAAGAACAAAATACAAGCAATGAGAAAAACTCAAAGAGCAAAAAGTGTAGGAAATAATAGTGCTACAATGCATGCTATAATAGAAGCAAAAAAAATGATCAATCCTATTTTTGATCGCTGAGAAAGCAGCCCATGACCAATCCGCAAAAATATTATAATTGATATATAAACCAAACAGATGAGAAGAGTAGCTCTACTCGTTGCAACCATTACTCCCTCACTATCAAAAACAATCGGAAGTGACATTGTCGATGCTCACACAAAAAGTATGAACACAATAGCACTAGCGAGTATTGACGAGATAATCAGTAAAGTCGTATGCAAGAATATCTCACCATAGACTATACGAGAGGAACGCATACCCAAAAGAAAAAATTGACGATATGGGCGAGTGAGTCGATCCTGAATGCGAGCAGAGAGAGAATGTATAATGATCCCACTCGAGAGAAGAATAGCAACAAATACCGCAGTAATAACACTAAATACCTCATTTACACGCTCCAAAAGTCGGTCTGATCGAGCATCAATAAATCGTGGCTTAAATCCTGCTGACTCAATCTTCTCTGATGCACCTACCCTATCAAAAACCATCTGATCTCGAGGAGATACCAGTACGCTGTCGCTGAATCGTGAAGATCACTCAAAAAGTGAAGACCCACTCAAAAAACTATGTGAAAGGATGACCTTACCAGTATCACCACCAAACCCTGTAAATCATCCAATCGTTGTATCGAGAATTTCATGAGTGACAGGAATCGATTTTTGGTCTATCATGAGCATGCCACTCATGACAATCGGTAATACTCAAGGAGTAACACTTGCCCCTTTTTGTCATGTAGTTATTATTCTCTCATCAAGTCGTGCATACTGTGGAAAGTCCCCATCATACGTGATGAGTTGAACCCCATAAGTATTGCCTTGTGCTCAGAGAAGAGTGGTATTGAGGGATCGGACCCGTGCAACACGGTATCAGTCACTCTTGAGCGAGGTAATCACATCTTCAGTTCAGCTCGACCCATAAGGTATATCAAACTGCACTTCGCTCCCAAAAATAGGTCTGTATTCTTTATCAATCTCTTTCGTGATGCTAGACTGTATTGCGCCAAGTATGGAGAAAATGATAATCGAGAAAATAATCGCAACGGACATCAAAGAGAGTGAAGCGAAAAATGATCGGTAAAGACGAAAGAGCATATCTTATACATGATGAAGTGAAAGAGCGGAATCATGCATAAGATAAATGCGATCAGCGAAAGATGCAATATGATGATCATGTGTGATCATGACAGTTGTGACTTTATGCTCACGAGATAACTCTGAGAAAATAGACATGATTGGCTCTGCTGTTTTTTCATCGAGATTACCTGTCGGTTCATCAGCAAGAAGAAATGGGGCATCTTTCACAAATGCACGTGCAATACCAACTCGTTGTTGCTCACCACCAGATAAATCACTTGGATATCTCCCCGCTTTATCGCTCAGACCTACTCGATCGAGTATATCAAGCGTTGCATATCGACGTTTTGCATTTCATATCTCGATAGAGAGTTCAATATTTTCGTATACTGTGAGATGATCAAGAAGTTCAAATGACTGAAAAATCATTGATACATTCATTGCTCGAAAATCGGAGAGTTCATCACCAATAATGGTAGTGATATCTTTTGAACCAAGTAATACTGAACCACTTGTGGGTGTCTTGAGTCCTGCCATAACTGAGAGAAGAGTCGACTTTCCAACACCGCTTGCTCCCATCAAGGCAACAAAATCACCTGATGGAATCACAAGGTCAAGATTATGAAAAAGGTCAGAGCCATCAGATTGGTGTCGGTATGAAAGATTGCTAATATGGATCATGAAATAATAATAATAATAACGAATATACGAGGCAACAAGCCATTCTATGAAATCTTGGCGAGAGAACAAGTAAAATCATAAAAAAGAATTCCATTAAAATTATATACATGCCCGATGAAAAATAGTGCGAACAAAACAGGCTGTACATCGAGTGATTAATTATTCATAAGTCGCAAGAAATAGATGGTATTCTTCAAATAGAATCATGCGAGTAAAAGGTTTGGACACATCCCAACAATTCTATCTCTTTTTTCATTTCCCTCATTTCATGGCAAGAAGGGAATGATGTAAACCTAATTGCGGCAATTGTAACACTTTTTCCGAACGGAGGAGTTTCTTTTTTTCATTTTTCTATAGAATAGAACACATTTACCATTTTTTGCTTATGGAACTTTCCCTTCCCCTCGCCCTCCTTGCAATCGCTGGTGGACTATGACTCCTTACTTTTTGAGGCAATATCCTCGTCGATGGAGCTGTCAGCATTGCCAAGCGATTCAAAATTTCACAGGCAATCATTGGTCTCACCATCGTTGCGATTGGTACAAGTCTGCCAGAACTCATAGTCTCCGTAACAGCCAGTCTGCAAGGCAATACAGAGATTGCTATTGCAAATGTCACTGGATCGAATATCGCAAATATATTTCTCATCCTTGGTTTGAGTGCTTTGATAGCACCGGTGATGATATCAAAAACTGCGCGCCGATTCGATATTCCATTTGTCATCCTTACTACCCTTCTGCTTCTCCTCATGACCAGTGATAAGCTGATTGACGGAGCAGGTAGCAATTTTCTGAGTCGTATTGATGGTATCATACTCCTCTCTGTAGCTATTGCATACATCCTTTATTCTATCAAGCATCACAGTTTTGATCATCAAGATGAAGAGCTCATCGAGGCAAGTTACTCTCTCGGAAAGACACTCATATGGATTGGCGGAGGCATAGTAGCACTCCTCATCGGAGGTAAACTCCTGGTCGATGGGGCAGTCACGGTAGCTACGAGTTTTGGACTTTCTGAGACAATTATTGGACTCACGATCGTAGCCGTAGGGACAAGTGCTCCAGAGCTTGCAACTTCGATCATTGCAGCAAGAAAATGAAATAGCGATATTGCACTCAGTAATGTTGTTGGGTCGAATATCATGAATATCCTCATCATACTTGGGGTATCTAGTGCGATTGCTCCGCTCCCTTTTCTCGAGTCGGGAGTTCGAGATGTTCTCATTGGGCTCATGGCACCAATCATGATACTCATCCTCGGATACCTTGGACGCAGTCATCTGACAAAGCATCACACCCTCACTCGTATCGGGGGTGGAGTCCTTGTGAGTATTTACATAGTTTTTCTTGTGATGCTTATCCTACAAGAAATTGCATAATGACAAATGAATCAAAAAATCCCTCAAAATTGAGGGATTTTTTTAATATCTCTACGTTCTATATCTCATCCTCTAAAACTATCGCCCGTTCAATCACCACATCATTCATTGGACGATCAGATCGGTCAACTGGAACATTTGCAATGTCATCTACCACTTCCCATCACTCAACAACCTTTCCAAAGACACTATGGCGACCATCAAGATAGTATGTATTATCCGCATGTACAATAAAAAATTGACTTCCATTGGTATTTGGCCCAGCATTTGCCATAGATATAACTCAGCGATTATGGCGAAGAGACGGATGGAACTCGTCATCAAATTTTTCCCCAAAAATACTCTCACCCCCACGTCCTGTACCGGTAGGATCACCTCATTGAATCATAAAATCCTTGATAACACGATGGAAAATAACACCATCGTAATACCCTTTGCGAACAAGTCCAAGAAAATTCTCTACCGTTCGAGGAGTGAGATCATCGGTGAGTTCAAGAGTAATATCACCATAATTGGTGCGGAGAATAACGCGTGAATGGTTCATAAGAGGGAAAATGATGAATGAATCAAGAGAAAATACAAGTCTTCTCAGAAAATATGTGGTAATATACCCAAAATGACACTTATGCAAAACGAATTATCCGAACAAACTAAAATAAATGCAGTTCTATCCTACTTCTTACTAGGACCTATTTTTCTTTTGGCTCATTCAAATCCAAACCTTGCTCATCCTTTTGTGCGATCACATGCAAAGAACGCTTCAAAAATACTCATCATCGGGGCAATCTTATGGTGACTTTTTCTCTTTGCATTTAGCAGCTCTCTTGCTCAATTTCATATCCCCATCATTGCACTGAGCCTCGCAAAGTGTGGAAATATGGTTATTAGTATCTCAATCATCACTATGCTTTTTCGTGGAGCATACCAAGCATTACAAGGACTCATGACAAAAGAGGTAACGACTGAATCAATATTCACCCAAGAGGAAAACAACCATCTATCTCAAATAGATCTCCCAACTGAACAATCTCGAACTTTGACACTTCTCTCATATATTCCATTTGTCTCTGCAGCCCTCTTCGATCGTAGAGATATACGAGAAATCATCCGGACAGGTTATATAATTTCCTCATATTTTATTACTATCTTTCTCATACTTTTACTTTCAAGCTCAGTATCAAGTGCTGCTGTGATTCTTGGGTTTTTCTACTGTGCCTTTGCGAGCTATATGGTTATTCATGCTTTTTTCCTCCACAAACAAAGTTTTAACGAAATTATTACCAAGATTCCCACTCGTCAAGAAATCGAACTTATTTTCCTGAGTCTCATTCCCTATATTCGATCGAGTATCCAAGAGCACACGAGTCCAGTATCTCTGAGACAAATCACAACAAATATATATCAACAATATACGGAAACAAGCAAATCCTACCTAGAACAGTTTCCAAAAATCAGCACTCATATACTCATTCCTCTTCTTCATATTCCAGTTATATCCATTATTGCCGCGATGGTGACGAAACACCGAAAAATGCGTCTCTATCGATCTCTCTTTGCGTCAAGTGTAATAGGAGTTCTCACAATACTCTTTTGGTATTTTGGACTTCGATGATTTCTTGCACTCTCTGTAAGTTATCTCATCATTATGTCACTGAGATCTCACCTAAATAATGATGTCACGAGTGAGGTGTGTGAGTCATTCCGATTATTCCTCTCAAGAGTTCTCTTCCATGCTGGAACGCAAAAAACTAGAATACAAGCAAAGATGGAGCAGACAGAAGAGGTGGTGTTTATGAAAAAAGAACAAAAGTAATTTGATTTATACGTAAAACGCAAGAAATTGATGTAAATTGAAAAATTATGAACAACCAAAAACAACACTATTTATGCTCATGAGCGTAGACGGAAAAATATCCACAGGAGATATCGATGAGCGTGATTTTGACAAAGATTTACCCCAAATACCAGGAATTCAAGAGGGACTTCATCAATACTATGAACTGGAAGAACAAACAGATCTATACTCATTCAATTCAAGCAAAGTACTAGCAAAAGTCGGATGGAACAACCAGAAAGAAAACATTGAGAAGCTACCAGTCAACTTCATCATTGTAGATAATCAACCGCATCTTACTTCAGTTGGAATAAGGAATTTATGTGCAAGGACGGAGTGATTATTTATTGTTACCACAAATAAAAATCACCCAGCACTCAAAGAACTATGAGCAAATATTGAAGTTATTTACTACGAAAAAGAAATTAACTTTATAGATCTTTTTGAAAAGCTAAAAACAAAATATCAAGTTGAAAATCTTACTGTTCAAAGTAGTGAGGAACTCAATAGTGTTTTACTGAGAAACAAACTAATTGATAAGATCTCAATAGTTATAGCCCCAGCACTCATAGGAGGAAGAAATACATCGACTTTAATAGATGGAAGTTCTCTCAATTCTCAGAAGGATCTAAGTAATATAAAAGCATTGAAGTTTGAATCAATTACTACGCTAGATAATTCGTATATACATATAAAATACTGCGTCAAAAATGATATAGAGATACAAAAATAATTAAAATACGCAACTTATAAGTTGCGTATTTTAATTATGAGCAAGGCAAATATTCTCTACGTGGAAATATCAACCTGCACATATCTCTCCAGGTGTTGATCTGCTCAAAAATAAAATTCAAATTCTACCTTCTCACCATCAATTACTCTTGGGAGCCAATATATATCATCTTCCCACATATCATGATATGGGATTTCATCAAGAGAAAACCATTGAGGCCTCATTTCATCTGTCTCAACAAATGCACCACTGTAATTATGTATGAGAAACACACTCACATCTTGATTCCACTCTGGATGATCAGAAAAATAGAAGTGCAGAAGTGCTGATGATACAAGATTCTCGGGAGCTAATTGAATAGCTGTCTCCTCCAAAACCTCTCGAACCGCTGCAGCAACGAGTGTTTCTCCTGGCTCTACCTTCCCTCCTGCACCATTCCATTTACCCACGCCAAAACCACGTTTTTTCATAGCGAGAAGAATCTGATTTTTTTCATTGAAGACAAAAACAAGTGTGGATTGACGCATAAACAAAAGATGAGTAAATAGCCCTCTATCTATCGTGGTTTCTTTGTATCGTATTTCTTGATCTGCCATTCTCTCGGTACTCGTGCAACGAGTATTCACTTATCCTCTCGAGCAATACCGAGATTCACACCATGTTCCGTCTTGAGAAGTGCAAGATCACTCTCTCATACTAAAGGAGCAGACAGATCAGGCATAAGACGATCTGTATATATTTCCTCACCCATCAGCCACGCGATCGTATCAGTTTCTGAGAGAATATAAGTCTTCATTGGCTTATAGATATCATCGCGCCCAGAAGTATAGAGGACCTCTCCCCCGCCTTCTTGCTTTCGAGCGATGCTCGCACCACAACGGATAAAACTTACACTATCAAGAATCCTCTTCATATCTCCAGAATAACTCGTTGCAAGGAGGGTATTTGCATGCTCCATATATTGCATGCCCGAGCGAATGGCAGGTACTAATCTCTCAAAAGCATGGCTCAATGATCGTATGGGTGAAATATGAGTCGATGGTTTGAGTGATCGATCTCAGTTTTCACCGAGAGATTTTGTTTTCTTGAGAACTGCAACGAAGAATCAACCATTGTCACCTTTATGCGGCCAAGATCGTTCCTGAGAAAGCACTTCGAAAGTTCCAGGAAAAAGATCTGCCACCTCCTGAAGCACTCACTCATTCTCAAAACGATTGAGAGTACAAGTCGAGTAGACAAGAGTTCCACCTACTTTCAAAGTTGTAAGCGCAGCAACCAAAAGTTTAGACTGAAGTCGTGCGAGTGTTTTGACAGATTTGAGTCTCCAATATTGAAGTGCGCTTGGATTCTTGAAGACGGTACCCTCTCACGAACATGGAGCATCAAGAAGCACATGATCAAAGAACTCTGGAAGAGAAGAATATGTGAGACCATTATACGGAGTAATACCGATGCGGAGATTCCCCATTCGCTCGGTATTTTCGATGAGCTGTGGCAGCCGATCTTTTGATGGCTCATTCGCGATAATAAAAGAATTTGGAAATGTTTCTGAGAGTTGAGTCGTCTTGCCACCTGGAGATGCAGACATATCAAGAATCACGCTTGGAGAGGCAAGTTCTTCAGGAGAAAGCGTCTTTTCAAAAGCCTGAACCGAAAAAGATGCAGCAAGCTCCTGAATATAGAAATACCCCGAAAGATGCTCTGGGGTGGATCCAAGTGCTAATCTCATATCTATTCGATCAATTCGATAGACACGAGGGTTGGCTGTGGGAGTGAGACTCCATTTTTTCTTCTTAGCAAGCTTTTCAAAATCAACAAGAGAAATACGATTTGTATTGATACGGATCGTCTTGGGGAGTGGTTTTTTGAGAGCGCTTACAAATTGCTCAAGTTCGCTTGGGTCCTTGAAAAATTCCTCACCGAAATACGAGAGGAATTCTGGGGAAATAAGCGATGTGTTCTGAGGAGATGACATAATTATTCGCTACGGTTGAGAGAGTGTATCGATCCGAGAAGCTTGTTTTCAATGACTTGTACGGCACGTGGCGTCATATCATCAGGCATATCTACTTCCGTAAAAAACCGAATCTCCTCAAATGTTTTTGTGTCGCCGATGACAGGAGCCCCAGCATAAGTATCAACAAGAATTCCAACACTATACGAAAAACCCGTAGATTCAATAGGATCTGCAAAAGAAAGTATGGAGAATTTCTTGAGATCGAGAGCAAGTGTTTCTTGTGCGATTCGCTTGGCTCCTGCTGCAATTGATTCAGCATTTTGAAGAGTTCCACTTGGGAGATCCCATGCTTCAGATACAATTTCTGGGTGTTTTTTTCGAAGCATCAAAAATGAATCAGCACGAGTAACAAAGAGAACGATTTCAAGAGTATTCGCGAAGCTAATAGGTTTTGTGAGTTTTGACATAATCAAGAAGAAAAAGAGCGTGCAAAAAATTTCCAAAAATGGCTCTTGATTATAGCAAAATGAGCGTTTCTCGCAATTGTTTTTCAAAAACTTTGCAATTCATGGAAAAATATATAATGCTCTCGTATTTATTATTTCAATATATGGAAGGGTTTATGAATGAAATTATGCAGAGTCTTGCGCACGGTTGGCACGATCTCTTTACTCCTGCGGGATTTGCTATGCTCGTAAATGTCATCATGATTGATATCGTCATGAGTGCAGACAATGCTATACTCATCGGTCTTGCGACGCAAAAGCTCGCACAAAAAGACAAGAAAAAAGCAATTTTTTTTGGTATTGCATGAGCGACTGTCTTGCGTATTTTTCTTTCTATCATTGCTCTTCAGCTCCTTGCAGTCAAATGACTCGTACTCTTCGGTGGACTCCTCCTTGCCTATGTTGTCTTCAAATTCTACCAGGAACTCCGTGTTGGCACAGAAGAACATCATGACAGCGTCAAAACTCCAGCAACACTTGGTGCAGCACTCTGGACAATTATCATAGCAGATCTTTCTATGTCACTCGATAATGTACTTGGAGTTGCTGGGGCTGCTCATGGCAATTTTCTCGTACTCGTCATTGGTCTTTTTGTATCGATCATACTTATGGGATTTGCAGCCACTGCTATGGCAAACCTTCTAACAAAATATCCAGCTATTAGTTGGATCGGTCTCATGATGATATTCTTCGTTGCTATGGAAATGATCCTCAAAGGAACCGGTGACATCAGCGGACTAACGTTTGGCGCAAACATCTTCCCAATGGTCTTCGGCATGCTCACCATTGCACTCTATATTCTTCAAGAACGTCTCACTCCACCAGCAGCACAGAAGAAGATTGAGTGATTCATATTCGCAAAAAGTCCGGTTATTATCTTTGCTCTCGTTGGGCTACTACTCGTAAATACATTCGCACATAATCTCACGGCACACTTCCTCAATGAACATCCTGCAATCAATTATTCTCTCCTCTTCATACTCATATTCGCCAGTATCGAGACCATGCGAGTACTTATCAATACACGAAAAGTTCAATAACTTCACTTCATAGAAAAACTCACCGATTCCGGTGAGTTTTTGATTATAGCTGTGTGGGTGGAAGGTTGGAATTTGATGTTGTAGGTACATCAGTTGAAGTAAGTATTCGAGTATTTTCTCTCTGTTTCATACGAAGCACATAGATAATTCCTCAAGCAATAATGCCGACAATCGTCAGTATAAGTAAGGCGAGCAAAGGTCGATATACAAACCAAGCTGTAATAACCACTCATCCACCGAGCACAACGGTCGCAAGAAAAGCCAGCAAGGATACTCCAAAGTTAACAACATGCCCAAGAAATGGCAAAAACATAGCGAGCATTGGCAGAATCGAGAGAAACAAGCCAAATCCGAAGAAAATAAGAAAGAATCAGAGACCGCGAAATATCCACGTCATAAGAGTATTTTCTGATTCCATATCTGCAAACATCTCTTGTGCGCTCTTATTACCAGCTGATACACGAGTGATATCCGCATCAGAACTTGCAATATAGGTAGAGAGAGAATTTTGTGTTTGTTTTGCAAGAATGCTGAGTTTGAGAGGACTCTCGGCAACTTTATAAGTAACACGAAGGTCTCCTATAGTAGGACTATTTTGATTCGCGCCAACATAGAGCGTATTTCCAGAAATGATTTCACCACTCTGCGTCATCATCCCATGAGATGCAAGATTGATAGGAGTAGTCGGATCAATCTTGCCAATCAATTCTGATGTGAGATTGTATTGGTCTATATTGACTTGGGTGGCATGCCACATCTGTGAATCATACTTCCAATCTTTTGGATTCTCATGACCAGTTGTAGTATTGAATGAGGAAGAATTATGTTTATCAGAATCCCATACTTTTGAATACGTATAAGTCGTCGTCGTAGTTTCACTTCATCCGACATTATCATGTGACTCGGTATGCTTCTTCTCTTCCCACTGATACATCTCTACGTGACGATCGAGGACAATACCCGTAATACTCAGGCCAACTTCCGGATCACGAAGTATATCAGAGGTCGTCGCATCACCCACAAGATGAACAAGTTTTCATTCATTTGTTGGATCGATAGAATTTTCTTGGATCTCCACAACAGACTTGCGTCCTTCATTCATACCGGCAATCATTCGAGCATTGTTTCCTTCGTTCGTCCAGAGTAGTACAGAACCACCAATGATGAGAATTGGCCCAACAATAATTCCAGCAAGCGCTGATTTGATACGAGATCCCCAGGATTTCGTAGTTGTAACGGTAGTAGTATCAGACATAAAATGATCAAAAATATAATTACCTCTTAAGCGTAGCAGAACTCAGAAATATTGTCAAAAATAAAAGCAGTAAAAATAGTTTTACTGCTTTTGTATGATTTTTAGCTTTTCTCCCCTCTTCATCTTCTTAATAATAATCTCTCGCTTGAGTGCCTCGGAGTGTGTATATCATCCCTCGCTATGTACGAGAATACATGGTCTGCGAGAGTGAGTATACTTAGCACCGAGATTAGAGCTATTGTGCTCGATGAGGCGACGAACAATATCGGTCGTGATACCAGTATAGAGCGTGTTATCCGCACAACGGAGGATATAGAGAGTATACGACATATTAGATACTTTTTGGCTTATGAATGAGGCTCACGAGAACAAAGCTGAGAATGATCAGCAAAAACCATGCAAGTATCTTCTGAGGACTCACGAGTGTCCATGAGATTGATTGATTCGGATAGATCCATACATTCATAGCAGTTGCGATATTCTCAGCAAACCAGATAAATATTGCTACCAAGCCAAATCACAATACCAAATTCATCGAATAAGGAGTTTTGCGTGGAGTAAAATAGATCCTTGTTCTTCAAAAAAGGAATAATACTCATAAGACCAAAAAATATCGAACATCAGCAATAAAATGATGCGTGAAAAAATTCACATAAATTCCGAGTGCGAGAGCTACAGACCAAGATATGTTCGGATAGTTCACAAATCGAAAATCAAATATCCTCCATACACGAGCAAGATAACTCCCGACAGCGCTATACATAAATCCAGCAAACAGTGGAACACCTAAGATCCCAATCACAAACGGCTCAGGATACGACCAAGAAGCAATCGATGGAAGGGTCTTGAATATCTCCATACAGAGTGCAACGAGATGAAATATCCCAATAACTATCACCTCTCTCCATTGTTCAAGCTTGAGAGCAAGGAGTGCTATCTGAAAACCGAGAGCCAATAGAAGTAAAGCATCATATCGATAGAGAAAATCTATTGGGTAGAAGAATTTAGTGATGATAAAGCAGAAAAGCAGAAACCCTCAAAAAATACATGCATATCCTTGCTTCCAGACGAATGCGGTGAATTCTTTGAGGATAAAAGAAAGTCTCGATGATATGGCCATAAAATAGAGTAATATTCTTTTTATGAGCAAAATAGTTCCCCTTGGGATAGATTCAAATTCATTACGACGATATAATATGTACCTATGTTTTTATTCCAATATTTTTTTGGATATTCTCAAAATTTGCAAGATAGACCTCCATTCGTTTTTTTGCATCAGGTAGCAAAACTTTATCCTGTTGTTTTTCTAACTCATTAATACCCATCTTGAGATTCACAATGGATGATTCTATCTGAATAGCTATCATATCCGTCACATCTTGCAGTGTTTGATGGATTATTGGAATGAGACGTTGTATCACATCAGGAAGATACTCCATACTCTCTGGTGTAAGGTCATCAGCATGATCACAAAGTGCTATTGTATGTCAGTAGAGCCACTCTGTATCATCCATAAGTGATGATATCTGGGCGAAATCTTGTTCTGACACAATCGACTGAATACGAAAAAAATAGCCACGAAAAAATAATAACCAACTATATCAAGCATTGTGATCTATCATTTTATAAAGACTGTGCGTTATTATAAGCTTTATGACAACGACCACAAATTTGATAATGATAACAATATATATAACTAAAAATGCAAGTATCGAATATTTGCCCGACTCTCCTAAAAATAACATAGGATAGTAAGTCTGTAGCATAGCCCCACCAACTCCAAATAGTCATGGAAATGCAAAAGCCAAAATACCCCAATGCAGCACCGGAGCAAAAATAAATGACTTAATGATTTGAGCGAAATCTTTTTGATTCTGACGAAGTAAGAGTGGATACTTACTAAATATCGATTCTACCATCTCCAATCTCTCTTGATACTTTTGATTCAATACTCATTGAATTGACAATCATTTGAAATTATTATTTATTTCATTTTGATTATATATTTTTTGCATAAAGTTAAATATTTCCGAGTAACCATAACATACTTATGAATATCATGCAAGTATTCTAGATCAAGAAATTAAAAAAAATATCTCATAAAATGAGATATTTTTTTTAATCCAAATCCAAATAGTCATCAATCCTTACCTGCCATACAAATTCATCCACATGCGATACAAGTATCATCGCACCCTCATACTGATCAAGTGCCTGAGCAATGATAGGGATATGTCGGAAATTGATATGATTGGTTGGCTCATCGAGGATGAGGAGTCCTGGCTTGAGGAGAACAAGTCGCGCAAACGATACAAGACCTTTTTGTCCTTCGGAGAGATCACCGATACGAGACATGATGAGCTTGCTATCGATGAGAAACCCAGCTGCAGTCTTACGGATTACCTCTTCTTTGACGGGATCACCCGACGCCTTGAGTGCATCTGAGAGACATTGATGAACACTCTGGTTAAAATCAAGCGTAGAGAAATCCTGACGATAGTACCCCACTCGCACGGCAGAACTCATAAACATCTTCGGAGCCGTACCATTCGCGATCGACTCAAGAAGGGTAGATTTACCAATACCATTTGGCCCAGAGAGAAGAAGGTGACGATCTTTTCCAAGTGATACCTCGACAGTCTTTGGGGTAGGAGTATGGTTTTTAATAATGTTTACTTCCTTAAGTGAAATAATCACTCCACCAATATCTTCTTGCATCGGGATCGTGAATTCGCGAATAGTCTTATCTTCACGACGAACATCTACCATAGACTCTTCGAGTTCTTCTGCTTTTTCGCGCATCTTCTTTGCCACAAGACGAAGTTTTCAACCCTTATGAGCGAAGACATTTGCTTGCTCTTTGTTTGCGATTGCTTCTTTTTCAAGGCGTGCATTCGCACGATTTTCCTTCTCAATCTGTGCAGCAATATCCTCTACTACTTTGTGATAATTCCCCATGTAGGTCTCCACCTTTTTGGTAAACACATCGAGATAGTAGACTCCATCCGTAAAGGCATTGAGAAATTCTGCATCATGGGAAATAACTACCACTGTTTTTTTGTATGATTTGAGAAAATCTGTCAGATGCTCAATACCAGCTGTATCAAGATTGTTGGTCGGCTCATCGAGGAGAAGAACATCTGGATCCTGAACAATGGCAGCAGCAAGGAGGAGTCGTGCCTGTTGTCCTCCAGAAAATGACTTTACAACACGATCAAGTGGCGCAGAGAAATTCACCGCCTGAAGTGCCTTATTGATATCACGATCCACATTATGAGCCTCTTTATCAGGGTGGTATTTGCGAAAATACTCTTGAAGAGTCAACTCTCTATCCTCATGAGGCATGACCTGACGAGCGATGGCAATAGTCGCACCAGCCTCGCGATTTACTCGACCCTTAAATGGAACAAGCTCTCAAAGAATGAGCTTGAACATGGTTGATTTTCCAGCACCATTTTGCCCCATCACAGTCATCTTTGCACCATCTCTCAGAGAGAAGCTTACATTCTCCATGAGGAGACGATCTTCACTATGACCAAAATAAACATCCTCGAATCTCAAGACTGAATTCCCACTCGACATAACAAACAAATCAAAAATAATGCGCGGATTATATTGAAAAATAGGGAAAATGGAAGAATTTTGACAAAATTATGTATCTATGTATTTTATATACAAGAATTCTCATCTACAAAAATGAAGAGCCAAAGAAGAAATTGATTCGATCTCGATGATACACTCATTGAATTTACTCCAGCATTTTTGAAGTTCTATAACGAAAAATACGGAACAAATCATGAGAAAAGAGAATTTCATAATTATCGATTCTGGGAGATTCTTGGTGGTACACGAGAGCGTATGACCGAGATCATACTCGAATATCATGAAACATGATTTTGCAAAAAATGTAGAAATCATCGATGGTATATATGAAGTGATTCAATCGCTCTATGAACGTGGTGAAGACAACTATATTATCACATCGAGACCTGAATATATGGAACCCCATACTCAGGCAATCATCGAAAAACTCTTTGGTAAGAATATCAAGGATATATATTTCGACAACCATTTTTCCATGCGTGGAACACCAAAAAAAGAAATCATAAATATGCGCATATTTATGAATAGATCGTATAGCCGAAGATTCTCTTGAATATACAGAAGATTGTACACAAGTTGTCCAAAAAATTCTTCTCTAAAAAAGCTCACGAAATTCGTGAGCAAAGTGGTATAGCTGTATCAAATATGAGTAATATCAAGTTTCATTTTACGAGTACAATTTAGCAGTATGGTGAGTGCTAAATCTGCCTGAGATGACTCTTGTTTTTTCTTCTGCTCAAATTCGATACGAACTGTGAGTTTTTTACAATTTGCTTTAAAATCATCTCCTTTTGTAATGATATTAAGGTATTGTAAAACGATAACATAGAATGAATGTTGAATATCTTCCGGGACAGTCTTGTACAGTTCTTGCGGACTTGCAAGCTCTGACTTAAAAAACGACTCAAGGTATCCATCAAAACATCTACGTTGGATCTCAAGATCTTCATAACCCATAGCAAGTGGCATATTCATTGGTCTGACTCCTTGTTTCAAAAACCAAACACATTCATCATATAAAATTTTATATTTTTACAAGAAGAATGCATTTCTGAGCAAAATAAGATCCCGATCAAATAAACTGAATTTTCTACAAAAATAAATCCTAATTATTTCCTCGTTCTATTTTGTTTACCTCTAATGAAAGAGTCATACTTTTTCCAGCAAGAGGATGTCAAGTAGGATAAGACACGGTAACATACTCTCATTCGATTTTATCAATGCGAATTTTTCATCCATTCCACTCCCCTTCAGATCAAACCTTCAAGACAGGGTCACGAAAAGGTGAGAGTGGATTTGAGATTCGGAGAGTAGCTTTTCCATCTTTTATTTTCATAACAAGCACATCAAATCAGTTTTTCGTCCCACGAGATCAGACACGAATTTTTTCATCAGAAAAAGTATAAGCACTTCCGCTCGCATTCAAAGATTCAAGAGAGACAGCCTCAGATATACTTGGGAGTATCTGACTCAAACGCAGTATCTTTGTTTCGCGAACATCACCATATAATTTATCTGGTGAGAGTTTTATCTCTCTTTTTTCTCACTCTTTCATTCCGATAAGTGATTCATGAAGTCCAATAAATGGAAGTGATCAACTTCAAACGATGATAGTTTCTGTAAGGAGCTCTCATGTTTTTCACTCTTCAGATAGGGAATATGTAGTCAAAACTTGATCTCATGAATGAACTTTTGCAGGAATGTTTTCAGAGATAGTGACACTATCACGCTGATAGTAAGTCTGCCTATATACCATGAACATCCCTAGTAAAACGATCACAAAGATACATATGAGACTGATAACGGTGATCTTCTTTGTATTCATAGAATTAATAAGGATTAGTAAAAGATGAAGTCGTTGTCGGTGCGCCACCAGCACCTCATGCATCTCCCCTACTATGAACAACAATACAAAATCTTCCACTCGGTGCTCTAAATTCACCACGAAGACAGGTGTCTCGAAGTGGGGTTGGAGTTATTGTTGGACTTGATGGCGGCGTATCTGAAGAGGCTGCACTACAATGAACTCGCTCAACTGAATTTGTATTACCAACGCAATACCATGACCAACTCCTATAATAGAGTTGATTATTTACTGTTCGAAAATCTTGCACAGTATTTCCTTCAGCACAATTACCAACTGATGTAGCCGTTGCCGACTGTCCAGAACCGATTTCTCATATTCGGTAACCACATGCAGCAGCAATAACAATACCGGTACAACTACTATTACACGAGCCAGCTATTCCATTTTGCAATCCATCATCACACACCTCTGTTCATCCGACCGTACCATCTCAACATTGATGAGTGGCGGATATTTTGATATGAACCGAAGAATCACCTAGTTGAAGTGGAAAAGTTGTATTATCATCAGCAATCTGGTAACAATTTAAAGTATGTATAATTTCTTTTGGATCTGGATCGATAGGCCATGATAAGGCATAATAAGTACCTCATCAATTCGATTGACCATTGCAAATAAGGCTATCATCAGCCACATCTGATGTCCATAAAACATATGCATGTATGGGATCTAATGAATTTAATTCAGATTTAGTAAGGCTCTTATTTATTATAGGAATAGAATCATTGGGAAGTTTCGTCCATGATAATTCAGCGGTTCATAATTCATCTCTTGGTTTAGATAAATTATACGCGACAGAATCCCGAGCAAACTTCACAGCAACTTCAATAGTAGGAGGCAAAAATACATATATATTTTTGGTTACAGTATGCTCACCATTGTTGACATCAATACATGTAAAAACATAGGACTTCATTTGACCAATCTTATAATGACGAATCGGATCATACGATCGCTGAATCCATTCTGGTTTAACGGTAAAATTTGGATACTTATCTTGAGGTACAAATCAACCTGTTGCCGTATAAAAAATATGTGTATCTGATGAGCTATTACCAGTCGTTTCATTCAGAGTTGTTGTGCATGATTTCATACCATTGGCCAACAGGCTCACTTGTATTGGCTGACCACTCATAATTTTATCTCATCCAGCTGAAGTTTGCATAGTTACAGAAAGCTGTGTCCTAATATATAAACTCACATATGCTTGAGATGATACAGTTCTTGTCTCTGATCCTATTCTTTGAGTATGAAAACATTCAAGAATATAATCTCTTCTTTTATCAGGAGTAACTTGTTCCATTCATATAGGTTGTTTGGATCCACTCCATCAGCCACCCGATGCTTCGCACGTATCTGCATTCGATGCCATCCATACCAATGTTCGGCTCTCTCAGAGATCCATCTCCGTACTCGTCGTACTTCATGTCATACCGAAGAGTATCGTGGGAGTAGTCGGATGGATAACTTCTATTTGCGGCGTACTTCGAACAATACTATCTCCTTGTAGCGACGTGCAAGAGAGAGTGAAGTAGGTACTACTACGAAGTGGACTACTCGAATACGTACCTCCCGTAGCACTCACTGCTCAAGATGTATAACTTCCACTTCCTGTGATTCATGAACATGATCTCAGATTTGCACCAGTCCATGTAAGTGCAACAGTCTGACCAGAGAATATCTGCGTTGCCGAGACCTCAAATGTTAGGGAAGGTGGTCATGGGATCATCTCTACACGAATAGTCCGATCTCCGGTATTCGTCCCATCCAATCATACGCAGCTCATAGTATACGTTTGAGAGATGTTGGATGTTACGGAAGGTACAACGATACTCATACTGCTTCTAACACGTAGCAGACTGCCAGAATTTGCACCCAAAGAACTTACATCCCAATCCACACGACACGACCGAACATACTGTGGATTCCACGTGATCGTAAAAGTCTCACCTCAGCGAACCACACGGCTCGGATCGTTATCAAGACGGTTGCCATCGTTATCATTCGCCTGAAGTGTCAGTGTCGGAGAAGGTGGGGTCACCAAATTTTCAAACTTCTCACAAGCAGGCGTTCCATCATTCGAAAATCCCATCACCACTCCACCCGTCGCACCCATAAGAGAATCACATGAAGAGTTTAAAATCTTCTGAAACTGAGAAACAATGGGATTTCACTGAATATTTGATCCAGTTGGATAAGAGATTATCGGTGTTGCAAAAATTGCATTTGAATAAATCAAACTTATAAGAACTATCAATACTGATAAGGATAAATATTTATGCATAAAATTAAATATGATTTAAAGTTATTTATTAATATAGTTAGGAAAAACATATTTATCAAATTGAGAAAGTGAATTTAAATCATACGTGCTTTTAACATAACCAGAAGATGGTCAATAAACAATTCAATTTCGAAACGATCCATGTGTGCTTGTTCAAAATGCATAGCTTCATATAGAAACAATACCATTTCAAAGATTAATAGATTGCAGTTTGTTTTCATAAAAAGCTCAATTTCAAATGGACTCAACCCCATTTGGAATTACTACTCATGTTAAGGAATTATTTGAGAATGCGGATTCACCAATATAACGAATATTATTTCATAATGAAAGTGATTCAAGTCAATTTCCATAGAATGTATATTTTGGAATAGTATATATGTTATCTGGAATATTTAGTGAGGATATGTTATTCGCCATAAATGCTCAATCAGACAAAGTAATACTAGGTCGGCTTAAGAGAACTTGATCAACTGATTTAATATTATTCAACTTAAATGCATATTGCCTTATCGTTAAAGGCACCAATGAAGGACGTATAATTAATGAAATATTGAATGACGAAGAAAATGCTCTTTCGTCAATGAGTTGGACATTAGTTCAAATAGTTACTCATGAAAAATAATTAGCTGCAAACGCTTTTGTTCCGATATATTTAACACTATCTGGAATTACCAAATCTCAACTCAAATGTGCACCACGGAATGCTTCTTTTCAAATCCATACAAGACTAGATGGAAGAATGATCGAGTCAAATCATAAAAGGTCAGAAAAAGCATCATCTCCAATAGAAACAATTGGATATCACTCAACTAACGATGGGAATCTAAGTGTTATGGATGATGCTCCACATAATAAATTCCCATATTGATTTTGTGGCGCAGAATCAATATGTACACCAATTGTTGAAGAAGACTTATTGATCCAATAAGAACTCCGACCATCAGTAGGGGAAATGTAATCAACAAAGCTATACGTAAAACATCGTGGATCAATAAAACTACACTGACCATCATTACAACTGACCGTAGCACCACCTTGAGCATCATTTTGACATGTCAATCATCCATTTTGAGGTGTTGGATTCGTACAGGTACGAGTTTTGGTGCAACTCGTCTGACATGCACCAAAACTTGACCAACCACCAGGAATAGGTGGAGGTGTCACAGTCACTGAAACACTTTTTTGCATTTGGCGACCAGCATCATCGGAACAAGTGATACGATAGGTGGAAGTTGTTGTTGGATTGATCAAAGCAGATCATGAGGCACTTCCATTGACCGCAAAGGCATCACTCGTCGTACAGCTCGTGAGATTTCCAGCTTGCCATGCAAGTGTGACTGGATCTCATGGGGCAATATTTGATGGTGTGGCAGTAAAGTTAATATACGGATCACTGGAGCCAGGACAGCTACCTGCGGACATCAATGAACTCGCCACAACGCATTTTGGTTTACCATTTGCCTCAAAACCAACAATCACCTCATTGCTCGAGCATTTTCCTATTTCTCATCCAAGATTCGAGAGATAGTTACCAAAAATTCCTCATGTAGATTCGCCACCTGGATTCATTGTAGGCCATACAATACCACCACCAATTGCTCAGATAGATGCTGTGTTCATTGTCTGAGATACGGTTGATCCATCTGTACCAGAACAAGAGAGAGTATAGGAGCTACCATTCGCAGGAACATCAATACTTCATCCAGTAGCAGTCGTTGAAATGCCAGAGATAGAACACTGCGTGGTATTCTCAGATGACCAAATCAAACGAATTTTGGATGATACAGGACTACTACCAAATGTAAAATCAAGTTTTGGGTAAGAGTTAGTAGCTGGACATAGACCAAAATTTGCTACAGATATGAGTGAGTTTGCATTCGCACATTCCTTTATGCCCGTTGCTTTGTTAATAGCGACAAGTACTTTATTTCCATCACATCTCCCGAGAAGATTCTGAAAATATGTCTTGAGTACACCACCAGGCACCTCTCAAGTGGGTGGATGGTTGGGCCATGAAGTACTCGCGGTTGCTGCAAATGCAATAATACTCATCATAAGGACGACAAGAAAAACGGTACTTATTCTTCCTATTATCTGAAAAAAACGCTTCATACAAATATGGAATATACGATCAATATGGAATCATTGTACTGAAGAAAAAAAATGAAACAATAAAAATACGTGGATATCCACGTATTTTTTATTGCTATGGGAATAAGACTAAAGGGAAATATATTCATCTTCACCTGCGTCATCAAATGCAGCAACTAATTCACCACTATCCAAATCATCATCACCTACCGATTCAATCGCCATAGGACCGTCATAAACGGTTTCTGGAAGATAGTATGGAGTTTCCTCGAGATCTTCTTGACCAAAGTATTCACCGACATTTCGATTATTCTGAAAATAATCAAGAGTTGGAATAAGTCGACCAATGATCACATTTTCTTTGAGACCTTCCAGTTTATCAATCTTTCGAGCTGTTGAAGCCTCAACCAACACACGAACCGTTTCTTGGAACGATGCAGATGAGAGCCAACTTTCCGTAAAGAGAGAAATCTTCGTGAGACCAAGAAGAAGTCGAGTACCAATTGCCTGACGTTTCTCATCTTGCATGAGATTGTTGTTTTGTTTTTTGAACTCAATTACATCAACAATGTCACCAGGAAAGAATGTTGAATCACCAGCATTCGTAATCTTTACCTTTGAGAACATCTGACGAACAATGAGCTCAATATGCTTTGAATTTACCGTCTGACCCTGAGATGCATAGATCTCTTTGATGTCATTAACAATATAGAGTTCTGTCGAGAGAGGATCAGTAAGTTCCATGAGTCGCTGAAGGTTGATATGTCCTTCTGTCAGTTTGGATCCAACCTTTACGGATTCCCCTTCTTTCACAAGGATAGAGCGAGATGCATCGATAGAATATTCGATCGTGCGAGGTGCCTCATCAACTATCACAATCGTATGCTTCGATACCTCTTGAATGATACCAGTATGCTCAGAGAGGAGTTTACCTTTATGTTCTGTAGATCGAGCAAGTGCTTGACGGGGGTCAATATGAGCTCATTTCTTCACAACAACTGAGTATGTATCATCAGGAATATAATATTCATAACGATTCACTTCATCAGCCTTGATAGTCACAATAACAACCTGTCAATCATAGCGAAGTCCAACGACCTTTCCGGTCAACTCAGACATAACCGCTTCACCCTTTGGTGCGCGTGCCTCAAGAAGTTCTTCTACACGAGTAAGACCCACCGTGATATCACCACCTTGTGTCGCAACTCAACCCGAATGGTATGTACGCATCGTGAGCTGTGTACCTGGCTCACCAATAGACTGAGCTGCAATAATACCTACTGGAGTACCCATGATCGCTCGAGCATTCGAAGAAAGATCGAGACCATAACATTTTTGACATACACCCTCTGCCGTCTCACAAGTGAGAATCGATCGAACGTGTACCTCAGGGATCTCATGTTCGTTGAGTATAGCAAGAATTTCCTTCGTAACCAACTCCCCAGATGGAACAAGTACCTGTCCATGAAGCATAATATCACGAGCAACATGCTTTCCTTTGATTTTATCATCAAATGATTCTCGGAACACAGATTTTGAGAGCTCTCGAGTTACTGTCTCATATTGGAGAGTTCCACAATCTTCTTCACGAATGAGAATATTTTGAGCAGCATCGACGAGACGACGTGTCAAATAACCAGATTGTGCTGTCTTGAGCGCCGTATCTGCCTTACCTTTACGACCGGAATGCGTATTGATAAAATACTCAAGCACTGAAAGACCTTCTTTATAGTTACCCTTAACTGGAAGCTCGATAGTTTTACCAGTTGGAGATGCTACCAATCATTTCATTCCACACATCTGAGCAACGTTACCCCAATCTCAACGTGCACCAGAATCAATGAGATTGAAGATGGAGTTTTGTTGATTGAACGATGTTTTCATCTCAGCGGAAACCTGATTTTTTACGATATTCCACACCTTGATAGTCTGTTCATATCGTTCTTTGTCAGTCAGAAGACCATGCCAGTAAGCACGCTGAATAAGCTTGATTTTATCTTCCCCATGTCGTACAAGATCATCTTTGTTTGCCGGAGTAAACATGTCAGATTTTGAGATTGAAAGACCAGAAACAGTTGCATATTTAAAGCCTGTATTCTTGATACGATCAGCAAAGAATGCTGTCTCTTCGCCACCCTTAAGATCAAAAGATCGAGAGAGAAGTTTTTTAAGAGCTTTTTTATTGAGGGTCTCATTCACAAACCCAAGAATAGGATCAACAACCTCATTGAACAAGACACGACCATATGTTGTCTCAAGAATCACACCTTCGATACGAATCTTGATAGGCATATGGAAGGTAATAACTCCGTTGTCATACGCCATGGTTGCATCTTCCTTGTTCGCAAAAACATGCTTTGCCTCCGTATCTTCATCCTTTCGAGTCAAATAGTAACACCCAAGTACCATATCCTGTGAAGGTGATACGATCGGTTCACCATTTGATGGATTGAGTATGTTCTTCGAAGTAACCATGAGTCGCGCTGCCTCCTCCTGTGCTTCATCAGTTATTGGTACATGTACCGCCATCTGATCACCATCAAAATCGGCATTAAACGCACCACAACAAAGTGGATGAAGTTGAATTGCTTTTCCTTCGATGAGCCGTGGACGGAAAGCTTGAATACCAAGACGATGAAGTGTCGGAGCACGATTGAGAAGTACATGTTTACTTTTAATTACCTCATCAAGTGCATCCCACACCTCTCGTCCACCATCTTCGATAATTTTCTCGGCCATTTTCGGGGTAAATGCAACTTCATCTTCGATAAGTTTTCCGATAACAAAAGGCTTGAAGAGCGTGAGTGCCATAGATTTTGGCAATCCACATTCGTTCATCTTAAGTGTTGGACCTACGACGATTACTGAACGACCAGAGTAGTCAACTCGCTTACCGAGAAGGTTCTGGCGGAATCGACCTTGTTTTCCCTTGAGAATATCTGCGAGGGATTTGAGCTTCTTACGATTTGCTGCAGTGTAACCTGGACGATTTGAGCGAACATCACCACTAATAAGTGTATCAATAGACTCCTGAAGCATACGCTTCTCATTCTTGAGAATCACATCCGGAGCACCAAGTTGAGTTAGTTTTCTCAGACGATTGTTTCGATTGATAACGCGACGATAGAGATCATTGAGATCAGACGAAGCATATCGTCCACCATCAAGCTGAATCATTGGTCGAAGATCCGGCGGAAGAATTTGGAGTGCTTCAAGGATAAACTGTCCTGGTTTTTGATCAGATTTAAAGAGAGAAGATGCAAGCTTCAATTTTTGAAGAATTTTCTTCTGACGAGATTTTGGAGCAGCCTTAAGTTCTGCTTGGTTTTCCGCTATGAAAGCACGAAGATCAATGCGATCAAGGAGAATCTTGATATACTCAGCACCCGTTCCACCCTTGAATACATGAGGGAACTTATCATAGAGATGACGATAGTCCAATTCACCAATGACGACCGCTGGAGCGAGATCTTTAAGGAGTGTTTTAAGACCTTGATACTCTGCTTCAAGTACATCGAGTTGAGACATGAGACCAGCCTCAACTTCTGAGAACATCTTCTTTGTAATCGCTTTTTCCTCGAGTTTGAGTTTTGCCTCAGAGAGAGATGATTGGATTTTTCTCTGGAGCTCCGTCTTGTGAGTTTTATAGGCATTATCCAAATTTGAAAGAGCCTCATCACGCTTATCCTCATAAACATCAGTGATGATATAGCTCGCAAAATAGACAACTTGGTCGAGCTTCTTTGCAGAAACATCAAGAAGAAGGCCAATACGTGAAGGAACGGATTTGAGATACCAAATATGGACAACTGGAGCCGCAAGTTCAATATGACCAGTTCGTTGGCGTCGCACTTGTGATGTCGTAACCTCTACTCCACAACGCTCACAAATCACACCCTTATATCGAATACGCTTGTATTTACCACAAGCACATTCGTAATTCTTGCGAGGACCAAAAATTTGTTCACAGAAGAGACCACCACGTTCAGGTCTTTGAGTACGATAGTTGATCGTCTCAGAGATGAGAACTTCACCATAGGAAAGGGAGCGAACTTCTTCTTTTGAAGAGAGCCCAATCGCAATACCCACAAGATTATCAAGAGTTTTACCTGCAGTAATATCCTTCTTACCAGCATTTTTTCCAATCTGTGTATAATCGGTGATTTTATCATTGAGGAGATTCTCGAGAAGCTTATCAGAAAACATAGATTTTGAGAAATGAGAAAACTAAACTTCATCACTGAGTGCACCAGATGTCACTGGAATAGCCGCACTTTCCTTGTTATCACCCGTTGGAATATCGACTTCAATATCAAATTGTCCCTCAAGGCGTTCGAGCTCATCATAGCGAGCTGCTTGTTCTGTCTCAATCGTTTCAATTCCTTCTTTATCGAGAAGTTCGATCTGAAGATTAAGTGCCTGGAGTTCACGCAACAATACATTGAATGATTCTGGCATATTTGGACGCTTGATTGGCTTCTTTTTCACAACCGCTTCATATGCCTGAGCACGACCATTGATGTCATCAGACTTGATCGTGAGCATTTCCTGAAGGATATTTGCCGCACCATATCATTCGAGAGCCCACACTTCCATTTCTCCGAGACGCTGACCACCACGTTGAGCTTTACCTCCGAGTGGCTGTTGTGTTACCATCGAATAAGGACCGACGCTACGAGCATGGATTTTATCTTCAACAAGGTGATGAAGCTTGAGCATATAGGTGAGACCTACAAATGTTCTCTCCTTAAATGGTTCGCCCGTTCGACCATCGAAGAGTTGAGTCTTTCCATCACTATCAATACCAGCTTCTTCCATAAGCTTATCGATCTGCTCGATAGAGAGACCATTAAGTACTGGGGTCGCTACCTTAATACCGAGTTTTTTCGCTGCGAGACCGAGGTGTGCCTCAAGAATCTGTCCAATATTCATACGAGATATGACACCATGTGGATTGAGCACAATATCAATAGGCGTTCCGTCTGCCATATGTGGCATATCTTCCAGAGCCATGATACGAGAGACAATACCCTTGTTTCCATGACGACCCGCCATCTTATCACCAACCTCAATTTTTCGAGTTTGAGCTACGAATACTTTCACTTCTTCGAATACACCGGTCGAGAGACTATCCCCATTCTCACGACGAAGAATATGAACACCGATAACCTTACCAGATGTTCCGATAGGCATAACCAGTGATGAATCCTTTACATCCTTTGACTTGTCACCAAAGATAGCTCGAAGGAGACGCTCTTCAGGAGAGAGTTCCATTTCACCCTTTGGAGTAACTTTACCAACGAGAATATCACCAGCCTCAACCGTACTACCAACTCGAATAATACCATTTTCATCAAGATTTCGAAGCTTTGTTGCTGATACATTTGGAATATCAGAAGTTGTCTGCTCAGGGCCAAGTTTCGTCTCACGAACATCCATGATGTACTCAGTAATGTGCACTGATGTATAGTAGTCATCCTGCATAACACGAGAAGAGAGGATGATTGAATCCTCAAAATTATAACCACCCCATGGCATATATGCTACAACGAGATTGCGACCAATCGCAAGTTCACCATCTTCAATAGATTGACCATCAGCAAGAATATCACCCGGCTCGATTCGCTGACCAGCGGAAACGAGTGGCTTTTGATGAACGAGCATATCATGATTTGATCGCTCAAAAGTCATGAGCTCATGAGTCACTTTCTGGCCATTATCATAGATAACAGTGATATGTTTGCCATCTACTCCAATAACTTGTCCATGATCGATTGCCTTGATCACATACCCAGAAGCCTCACCAATTTGTCGCTCCATACCAGTACCTACCACCGGCGCCTCAGCACGAATGAGTGGAACTGCCTGTCGCATCATGTTTGTCGCCATTTCCGCACGAGTTGCATCATCATGTTCCAAGAATGGAATAAGAGAAGATGATTCAGAGAATATTTGCTTTGGAGAGATATCAATATGTGTTACCTGACGAAGGTGCTCTGTTGTTGCTTCAAAGTGGCGACGAGCAGCTACGCGAGTCTCAAGGAAATTCCCATGTTCATCAACAGGAGCATTTGCCTCCGCAATGATAAGATCCTTCTCTTCATATGCATCAAAATACTCAACGGTATCAGTAAGATAGGCTCTCACCCAAAGTTCTTCATGAGGATATCGAGATTTGATCTCCTGCGCAATCTCTGCTGTAATGAGCATCTTTTCATCGATAATCATCTCGCCCTTTGCATCCAAGAGAGCCTCTCGAGTCACACGATGTACTGACGATATTCCATCATTTACGACACTATGACCGAGCTTACGAAATGGAGTTGTAATAAATCCATATTTATCGACGCGTGCATAGCTCGCAAAGTGAAGTACGAGACCGATATTCTGACCTTCTGGAGTTGCAAGAGGACAGATTCGACCATACTGTGTCGGATGAATATCACGAACCTCGAACCCAGCACGTTCTCTCGTGAGACCACCATTACCGAGGGCAGTCAGACGACGCTTGTTAGCAAGCTCTGAGAGGGGATTTGACTGATCCATAAACTGAGAGAGCTGCGAAGTACCAAAGAACTCCTTGAGTACTGCGGTCACTGGACGAGCATTAATAAATGTACCTGGTGTTGCATCATCAAGTTCAAGTATTGTCATACGATCCTTTGCAATCTTCTCAAGACGAGTAATACCCACCTTAATACGATCAGATACAAGCTCACCAACCGATCGCACACGACGATTTTCAAGATGATCAATGTCATCAACACTAAACCCAGGAAGACGAAGCTGAAGACTCATCAGATATTTGAGACCTTCAACAAGATCTGCAAGTTGCAAGAATCGTCCGTCACCCTCATAGGCAATATCAACACCAAATTTTCTCTTGATCTTCATACGAGCTACCTCACCAAGATCGAATTTCTTGATATCAAAGAATGTTGTTGCAAAGAGTTGCTCAACACGTTCATCAGTACCAAGATCACCTGGGCGAATAAGTTTGTAGAGAGCATAGAGAGCCTCAAGACGAGATTTTGTTTTATCCTTCTCAATAGTCGGACCAATATGTTTCGAGAGAAACTCAGGATTTCCAGAGAATGCCTGAATAATCTCAGCATCAGATTCAAGTCCATGAGCACGAAGAAGAACCGTAACAGGGATCTTACGCTTCTTGTCGACTTTTACCATAATAGCACCCTTTTTCTCGATCTCAACCTCAAACCAAGACCCCTTTGCTGGTATAATCTTCATTGCGAAAGAACCAGGAGTCTTTGGATCATTCACCATGAAAATACCGTTCGAACGGATAATCTGATTGACGATAACACGCTCAACACCATTCACGATAAATGTACCTTGCTCAGTCATAAGTGGGATACCACCCATATAAACCTCTTGCTCCTTGATCTCACCAGAAACCTTATTCAGCATTTCAAACTTTGCTTTGAAAGGTGCTTCGTAATTGAGATTTTTTCTCTTACACTCAGAAATCGAATACTTTGGTTCTTCGATAGAGAGACTCTTGTAATAGATAGAAACCTTTTCACCAGAAAAATCATCAATCGGGAATGCATCAACAAACGCCTGATTGAGGAGATGATCAAGAAAGTATTTATAGCTCTCGAGTTGAACTTCAATCATTTCTGGAAGTTCAATAATCGATCGGTCATCGCTAAAGAAATATCGACCTCGTATGTGGTAGAGACCACCAAGTCGAGGATCAAGATCACTCTCACGAATCTGAGCTGGAACATGTATAGACTCTTGGGTTCGAGCCTTGTACGTACGCGGAGACTTTGGAGCCATGGAATGCTTCGAGTTTATATACTAAAAAATTTGTTCACCGCAACAATTACTCAAAAAAGGTGAACAAGGACGGGGGAAGTATAGGGAGAAAGGTCAGAAAGTAAAACAAATTGTCAATCAAAAATCTTTGCAAAAGTGAAAATGATATGAGACAATGCAAGCAAAATAATATGTTAAGATGTCTACATCGCCAGAATCTCATATACAATCCCTCGAGGAGCGAGCACAAAATATTCAGAAATCATACCATGAGAGCACTGATCTTATTGGTGGGTGAGTTGATAAAATAGTATGACTCTCCGGTGGTGAAACCGTGAAAAATGAATACATCAGACAAATAAATCTTATAAAGAAACAAGCAAATGAGGAGAGGAAAAAACTTCTTAAAGCCATTGCAGACAAACAAATCAATCAACGGACAGTCGCACCATTACTTACTCGACTCAATACAATCGCAAAACAAGAGCTGGAAGATACCTCTTTTTTGCAAGCCGCAAAAAATACCGATGTTGTACAAGCAGGAAAAAATGCAGTCTCTGGTGTGCAATGAGAAATAAATGGAGTGGTACATAGCACCGTTTCCATTATTACTTGAACATTCGATTTACTCAAATTTCTGGGAAAATACAGCGTCAGTTATCTCGGTTATCACCCTGAATATAAAGACAAGGTAAACGCGCAAGCTCAAAAACTCTATGGATATCTCAAAAAAGAGGGTATGTGATGAGTCCAAGAAAAAGCTGTGGTACTTTTTAATCAAGAAATAGAGAGAATCAGTAAGCTTCCACAAGAACAACAAGCAAAAGCTATCGGTAATATTACTGGAAATATAATTGGTATGCTGCTAGTTATGAAAGCGGGCACAGTAGCAGTTGAGAAAATCGGAAAAATAAGCAAGCAAACGAAACGTGGAGAGATTCTTCTTGCTCGTGAAATAAACAAAGATACTCCAAACTTAGTACGTACACAAAAACTGAAATGACTCCTAAAATCTGCTGATCAAACTAAAAAAACTCTCACAATCGCAAATATAGCACTCAATGGTGTTGCAGAGAGTATGATAGGAGCAGTGCTCACTAAACAACTTTATCCAGCCATAGAGTTCTTTGAGAATAAAACAGAATCGATGGGTTTAAAAATTGAATTATTAGAAAAAACTCTGAAAGATTTGGATAACACATATCGTAGAGAGACAAATACAGAAAAAAGGCAAGAAATTTTGCAAGTAATAGAAACATACAAAAACAATATTTCAGTACAAAAAATAGTAAAATATCAACAAAAAAGAGATGCTATTTTAGAGAGAGCTTTTCAGAGATCAGCTGAGATGTTTCATATCGGGGAAGACATTCTGAGAAAAAATCCAGACATAGATTGAACTGGTCTTGCACAAAAGATCGAGGATCATTTCATAAAACAAGGAGTCCAACTTTCCAAAGATCAAAAAGAAATGTTAAAGATAACAGCAGCATCACTGGAAAAAGCAAAGCAAAAGAGACAGGTACAACTAGAAGAAATATTTCAAAAAGCATGAATTGCTATACCAAAAAAGTTGGAAGATATTGAATATATGATGAATACGAATTCAAATATTCAATTTGAGGAATGGAAAAACTATTCCATAAGACATTGAGGTATAAATTACATTAATATGATTCTTGCAAGAAATAAGAATGCAACTCTAAAAATAATGAGGAGCGTATGATTAAACGGGGATGTACAAAATCTCACGCAAACGCAGAAAGAAAAACTAGTATGGCATCTTGAATGATGAATTACGACTATCAAATTTAATATTAGCTCTCATCCAACCTGCATTATTCACGAATTTAGAAAAGCAAGTAGTTATATTGAGCAAGAGTCAAGGTGACACATGGATCTATGAACTGGAAAAATATATATCAAGGGTGGGAGAAGAAAAAAAGATATGAACTCAACTATTGAGCATGAATATCAACACTTTTTAAATCTTGCATTTCTAGAGCCAATCGAAAAACAAATGTTGGATAAATCGCTTGGAAGCACAAACGATGTTCTCGCCTTTCAAACAAGGTTTGGTAAGAAACTGAATGAATCCCGTGAGCTCGAATATCAATGGGAAGCCATGAAAGATGAAATTGCATCATATCTTGAGAGAAATGGGAGATTACCACAAACAATTGATTCATACCTATCAACAGGAAGCGATGGAAAAGTCTTAAAGAGATTCGGAGAAAATATGGACAATGTCATCATAATAGACAGTATTCTACACGTACTATTAGTTCTCGGTATCAAAAAACAAGAAATTGTTGATATAGTGAGAACTTCTGGTGGATTTGAACATGCGTACAATAGATTGCGAGAAAAATATAAACATATTGTCAATATTCCTATTGATATAACTTCATGGAAAGCCTTTATAGACTCATGGAGAAATAGGAATGATGTGGACGCTGATTTATGGAGGAAAGCTCTGGTTAATCCAATGTATAACTTTACTGGACATCCAAATCTAATTGAACCAATTAAAGCCTCAATATCTAAAAATGAATAAATTATTTCTTGCTCTCTCATTGTGCATAGCTTTCACACCAACCATCACTTCTGCTGCACCCCACTTCGAGCCCACTCACCCATTTCCAACTGCCAATCAATCACAGAATGCCTGCTATTTCAATTCGGTTAATATCGCTGTCGAAGCAAAATACGGAACAAAAATTCGTATGAAAAGGGTGCTTCAAATAATTGATTTTGATGGGACAAGCCTTGCTACATGGGATTACAAGAAGCGATTCTCCGATCTCACCCATATCAGAGTCCATGAATACAGTAGCAAAAAAGACCTAATAAAACTTCTTAATCAATGAGAACCAGTCCTGGTAAGCACCGAGATCAAACTCAAATCATGAAAATTCATACGTCATGTATCGGTTGCTTACAGTTACGACAATAAGAGTATATGGGTGAGTGATCCTCTCGGTAACAAGAGAAAAAGCATCGCTTGGAGCGAGGTATTTCAGAAGAGTGGCAAAGTACGATTTAACAACCTTCGGACCGTTTCTGTAAAGCCGTATCCAAAATGGAATGAAAATTCAAAAAATCGGGAAGAAAAAGAGGATATTTGGTTAGATGAAAAGAGAATCAAATAAAAAATCCTCATAATTATGAGGATTTGTTAGAAATTTACCTACACATTCCACTCATATCAAGAGCACATCTCCAAGCATTTTCGGATCCATTGAGAGTAATCTTATATTTTTTCGTATATTGCTCGATAACTTTAGTAATTTGGAGTTTATAGAATGCATCAGCCACAACTCCGAGTCATACGACTTTTCCAGTAATATCAACCTGATAAACATCATTCTTCAGCTCTACTTTTGCAACCTTGAGGTCAGACGCATAGAGCACATTATGAAGCCCTGTCTCACCATAGTAATAGGTCTTGATCTTGAAAAGTGCCGTAAGCACATTGGTGATCTTCTCTGATTCAGAGACACTACCTGATCAAAAACCAATAGTAATAGGTTCGAGATATCGTCCTATGTCGCCATTCATATCATCCTCAGGTGGTCGAAGAAGATAGAGTAGAATCGGTTCGAACGAAACACCGGTAGCTACGAGAGGTACTTGTTTGTCAGCATGAGATCTCCCTTGTTGATAATTTATATTTGTCGATCCTCTGTATATTTTGGATTTCATAACAGAAATCCAATGAGAAAAAGGGAGAAAAGGAACAAGACAAATCACAAAAAAGAGAATGAGGAGAACAAGCGCAGTGATCCATCTTTTCATAATATGCTAAACACGAATTTTTGTAATCGTCTCACCGTGCTTGATATGACGATGCGTGACAAATTTTCCAGTCCATCCTGCAAGAAGGATGATAAAACCGATGAGTGCAACCCAAAAACCAACATCGATATAAGCACCTGAAACATCTTTATTTGCCTGTGCGATCATCGTATAGCTCACACCCGTATTTTGAGAAGATACGATGGTTTTTGCATCATGAGAAACAGGATTCATCATGTTCCCTATAACAAGCCAAAAAAGACCAAAAGCAGAAATACCATAGCTCACTGCTCTTCGTTTTGCGAGAGGAATATCCCATATTCACCAAAGAGCAGGAAGAAGTGCTATTAAAATAAGCACATATTTAACAACGAGTTCAGCTGTATGAGAAAGGAGACCAGGGAGGATTTCATATGTCATGCAACCAAGCCCAAGGAGAGCAGATAACCACAAACCAATGAGAATTCGAAGCATTTTAATAGTGTGGTCTGATGGACGAGCCTTGAAAAAATTGATAATCTTCAACATAAAAAGAAAGATAGGTATAAAAAGAAAGATAGGTATATTTTGAGGAAAATCAACTGATTTGCTCAAATACGCATCGGTAAAAAGAGAATTTTTTGACAAAATATTCGTCATTGGTATATTCGAAGTTATGAATCAACTCTCACTTATCGTTTCACGTCGTCGCCAGAGCTCTCACTGAGGGTTGTTTTCTGGCGTCGTGATATAGGCACGAATCTTGAAAAAAGCTCTCAGATATCTGAGAGCTTTTTATTTTTTCTCTTTTTCTTTTTATGGGACGTCTATAGAAATAAAGCCAGCAACTGCGCACGATCTTGATACTATTCTCAAGATTCGATCAGGAGCAAGCAACCTCAAGCACCTTGATGCTACATATATACAGCAGAATGTTCAAGAATTCGTGCTCGCTATTCTATCGGATAGTACAACGGTTGGTATTATGAGACTCTTTACACCACTGACCGCACCACACACGGTCGAGATGGGATCATTTGTGAAAATCACGCCTACAATAGTACCATGAGTCTCTACCACGCTCATACAGTATGCTTGAATATCAAGCAATGCTGAAACAGAAAAAAGTCATTGCTATTGTTCAAAATCAAGTCCACTCCTGTCTCACCCAGTGTCTGGAGAGAAAGGACTGGGAAGATAAAAGCGACTCAGAAGAGTACAGTGAGAGACTTGCTGAATCACCCGGGAAACAACTCTGGGAAAAAACTCCGAAGCGACTTGATCCCGACTCAAAAATCTTCATGTATCCGTAATTTTCTTCCTCTATGACCACTCTCTGGCACACCGATACTCACCTCGATAAGCTCATCGAAACTTTTACCGTGTGAGATGACTACCTCATTGATCAGATTTTTCTTCCGTATGATATTAGAGCATCTCGCGCGCATGCACAAATGCTTCAATCAATCAATATTATCAGTGGGGACAAGCTTGTTCTCATCGAGAAATGACTCCAAGAAATCCTCGATCTTCACAAAGCAGGGAATTTTCATATCGAACCTTCTCAAGAAGACTGTCACACCGCCATCGAAGTATTTTTAACGGAAAAATATGGAGATATTGGAAAGAAAATACACACGGGAAGATCACGAAATGATCAATCACTCACGATGATCCGCCTGTTTCTCAAGGATCAAGTACAAGTAGCAGAAGAAAACCTCAATACACTCATAGACGTCTGTAAAAAGCAAGCCCTCTCGGATATAGCTATGCCCGGATATACCCACATGCAAAAAGCGATGCCAACGACCGTCGGTACATGGATCGACTCATACCATGATGCACTCAAAGATCAGATGAGATTCTTTGACCCACTGCAATCCATACTCGATCAATCACCTCTTGGATCTGCTGCAGGATTCGGCATTGCGAATTTTCCCAATGATCGTGCACTGAGCGCAGAGCTTATGTGATTTGCAAAAGTACAAGAAAATCCTCTCTATTGTGGGATTTCCCGATGACTCTTTGAGACAAATATTTTAGGAGTACTCTGAAATTTTCTCCTGATCCTATGACGTCTCAACAATGATCTCCTCCTCTTCACGACTGGAGAATTCTCATTTTTCTCTCTCCCAGAGAACATGACGACCGGCTCATCTATCATGCCACAAAAACGCAACTACGATGTCCTCGAGCTCATCCGTGCGAAAATCACTCTCTTTTTTGGCTATCACGACCAAATGCGAAATCTCTACACTCATCTCATCTCCGGCTATCAACGCGATCTCCAGATGACAAAAAGTATTTTTCTCTCGGGATTCAAGACTTGGAATGAAATCATTCAGATTATGACACACGTGATTCAAGAGCTTCAAATCCATGAAACAAATCTAGAGGACTCAATGACAGAAGATCTTTTTGCAACGGAAGCAGTCTACAAGCTGGTCATGCAGTAAAAATCATTTCGTGATGCTTATAAAGAGGTAAAAATGAGATTATGCTAAAACTATTATTTCTTTTGTACGATTCAAGATAACTCTATACTTTTACTTCAATACGATAGATTTTTCATATCCATCTGGATACGCATACCCGAGGAGAGATGGCTTCTTTTCTTTCATTTTTTGTATTTCCTGTAAACATTTTGCAGTGCCTTCTTCTGGATTTCTAAAGCATTTTTGATCATCAAATGTTTGATTCTCACTCACATCATAGAGGCTTATAACCCCATTATTTCATTTTGCTGATCAAGCGGGTAGAGTAAGTGCATGTTCCCGTGTTATTTCATTTTCAACAACCAATAAGATACTTTTATTTTCTTTCTTTGCAAGCAAATATTGTCTCATTGAATATTCAAAGGAACTCATATTACGAATCATTTCTCTATCTTGAATAAGAGATAGTTCACTAAATCAATCGGAGATATTTTGACCATCTTTATTGATAATTTTCCATATTTTCCCGTCACGAACAGCGATCATATCTCTATTAATTTGAAAGAATCATCGTGCTTCACCGTAGAGGTCAAAGATTCCCTCATCATCGTCATCAAAAGTAAATATCTCCTTATTGCTGTTTGCATTCAAAAGAACTGTCTTGTTTCATCGACGAGAGATAGTATGCTCTCTCGATGCGATTGCAAGTCCATCTGAAAGCATGAACCCACCACCATGAGTCGCTATTCAAAAGAGAATATTATCATAACGATAGTCATCAAATCCATATATTCACCATTTATCTCATTTTTTTAATGCGATATGTGAACCATCCATATTAGTGCGTATACTATCATGGCTATCAAATATCTCTCATGTTTTTTTATTCTTCAGTTTCTTTTCTTGTGTAATGATAAAATCAGGATGCATATTTTGATGCTGTATCAGGCTGAGTCATTCATCCTTATCCATTGTCCGTATATCCCCTTTGGTGGTTATTTCAAAAAATTCCCATCAAGAACTATCTCATTCATTATCTCATTTGAAGGCAATCATAGTTCCACTCTGAGTAGTGATAAGCATATTGTATTCTGCGGATAGGAACCATGTTCCATCTTCACGGATGAGTCCATAAAGACCTTGATCGTTTTGCATAATGAGTACTCCATCACGAAAGATTGAATTTTGATCAAACAATCGATATCAGCCTGTATATCACAGAGATTCATATACGACCGTTCCATCAGTTTTCAGTATGCGAACAGCCTTGTTATGAAGAGCGAGAATAGTATTATCGTTCACCTTTCGTATGGAGGAGTATACTGGTGGAAGCCACATATTTTTCTCTCGTATATTATACACAAAAACTGATCGTGTATTATTGGGACCACTTATTTTTTCAAAAATTACTTTTTCTCAAATTGAATCAAGAATCCGAAGTTGGATATTATCTTTGAATGGTTCCGGCTGAAATAGTTGAAGTTTTGGGTGATTGGCAAGACGAATGATGGACCCATCAGGAAGCACAAACCCATCATCAAAAAGATAGCATCCATTCTGTTCATACTGCACCTTTTGATAAGATACTTCAAGAATTACACTTCCTGACTGTGATATGAGACCAAATTTCTCTCATTTTTTTACTATCATAGATCCGTTGGAATCTGGCAAAAACACCGCATCATATTGGTCGCGGAATTTGTATTGCAAAACTTCCCCCGAAGAGTTTAATATTACTTTACCGGTAGCAATGTTTGCATTGTTTTGTCAGGTTCCTATTTCAGAAGATCCAACTAAAGATGTATTCGCTCCTACATGAGTTTTTTCAGAATGAGAATCGATATTACATCCAGATAAAAGAACGATACTAAGAGAGAGTCATAAAACACGGAGATGGAGTTTTTTCATATTTTTTAACTTGCCACGAATATAACATAATCATGTCTTTTTGGCAAAAATTATCCATGATTTTCTCATTTGGGAAATTTCAAATATGTACTATTGTTTTCTCATCACCAATTCATCTGATGAGAAAAAATCTTGCATGCGCACTTGATGGTTATGAATCGTATTTTCTGAAAATGAGTTATTTGTAATACTAAAAATTATCTAGTATATTTTTATAAATTTCATTACTAATAGAGAAAGTAATCATCCAAGGAATAAAGTAATAGCTCATACAAGAACTAAAAATTTGAAAGTTATTGTGTCATAACGCTTTACATATTCTTCCTTAATATATACCAACTGCTCATTCGTGAAATTATAAGATTTACTCATTTGATCACTTTGTAATTCTCACAGTGATCATTCAATTATTATTTTTGTGTTATCATCCCTTTCTAGCTGAAGAGTTATCACTTCAGATATAGCTAATTCATGAATCTTATCATCGATTCGTAAATAATTATCGTCTAAAATTACTATAATTTTAAATACTAGCATCAGGGACATCAAGAAAATAATTCCTATCAATCATCTTTGTTTTCAATTTAGGGTCTAAACCAGTTACGGGTTATATTGACGAAGTAACTTTAGCACTTCCTTATAAATATCTTTTCATTGAATACGACAATTATATCTGAATTCAGATTCTTTCAAAAAATAGTAGAAGTAGACTTTCTTGATTCCATTGAATTGAGAGAGTCTTCTTTTGGTATAACTCCAAAATGACTCTATTCAATTAATGTGTTGAGTTCATCTTGCAAATTCATTTGCTCCGTGATGAACACGGTAGTGTTTCTCATATCCAATATCTACAAGCCCATCATAAGCTCACCATCCATCACTGTTAATCTCAGACTCTTCTATACGAAGTTTTCATCGAATGATTGGCACGAGAGTCCTTGCTTTTACATCAGGAACTATCTCAGTATATACTTTTCAGTTTCTTTTGAGTAAACCAAAGACTATTGTCTTCATACCAGCTCACCTTCCTCTCTTTCATCGGACTCTTGTTGGTCAGAAGTAACTCTCATCTATCTCAACATTTCCAGTCCATATTTCATTCTTTTCTCTCTCACAGAGAAAGGCTATCGCCTTTCTGATATATCTATACCAATCCTGTGTTGTTTTTGGATTGAGACCTGTTAATACCGCTGTTTTATCTGAAGTAAAATCCAGAGAAAAATATTTCACAATTTCTCTTATTTTTGCATCTCAAATTCGTGATTTTTTCCTATAGGTAGTTTTACTGATCATAGAGCCAAGTTTATGGGATAATTTATCCTGTCAACTGGTTTAGACCCCAATTTATAGATATGCCTTGAAGCTTATTGAGTAAACATGTTAGTAATGTTTTAATTTGTAAATTCACATAACTAAATTTATAATCACTAGGCGAAAACAAAGAATACAAAAGATGAACAGTAATCAAAATAGAAAGTATTACCCCAAAGAAAAATCACGCCCTATCTAGATCACTTCCACCAGAGTTGCTGAGAGCCATTGTGAGAAGAAAAGGAAATCCTACTAAAGAAAATACGAATAATCCAAAGCAAAAAATAAGAACTACTTTAATTACGGTGGGTATTTTTCACATAATAATAGAAAAGTTAAAGATATAGTGAGAATAATATAGAATTACCCTACTATTCCTCTCATGCTCTCAAGAAATGCTCGAACATTTTCGGGTATTTCTTGAGGCATTTTTGCTTCAAGTGTCACGATGAGATCACCTATTTTTCCATTGACTACCCTCCCCTTTCCAGCAACTTTGAGCTTGGTTCCTGGCTTCGTATTTGGCTTAATCGTGATTGTGAGGTGTTTACCATAGACCGTCTTGATATCAATCTTTGTACCGAGAATAAAATCAAAGAACGGGATTTCACGAGTCTCTATCACATCAATATTTTCACTCTCTTCATAGTACTCTGGTTGTTTCTTTTGGCGAGATTCTGTACGTGATGTGTAAGATTGGGTGCCACCAAACTGTGAGAATAAATCACCAAAGTCAAAATCCATTCATGAGCTCTGACTATGGGATCCAGGTCGTGCACCACCAAATTGAGAGAAGATATCTTCAAATCCTCAAAATCCCTGTGAAGATCCGCCCTGAAATCCACCAAATGCACCTTCAGCAGATCCGAATTGATCATAATTCTTTTTCTTCTTTTCATCTGATAACACTTGATATGCTTCATTGACACTTTTGAATTTTTCCTCCGCATCTTTCGATCCTTTATTGCGATCAGGATGATACTTCATCGCCATTTTCTTATACGCCTTCTTGATCTCGTCACTCGATGCTGTTTTTGGAATCCCGAGTGTTTCATAATAATTTTTTTGTGTCATATTTCATCATACTATGTAATAGTATCATTGTATCAAATCTCCAAACTTTCTCAAGAAATGTAAGTAAAACAAATCAATGAAAAGTGAAAAAATTTTGACAATATGGCATCATCTTTGTAAGGTAGCAAAAAAATATGAAAAATCTTGTCATCGTCGAGTCTCCCGCAAAAGGAAAAACCATTGAAAAATACCTTGGAAAAGACTTTGTAGTAAAAGCATCAGTAGGACACATTCGAGATCTCCCCGCTAAGGGTTTTTGAGTAGATCTCGAGAATAATTTCGAACCAACCTACGAAATCTCAGATGGCAAAAAAAAGGTAGTGACCGAACTTAAAAAACTCGTCAAGCAAGCTGAGAAAGTCTGGATTGCTACCGATGAAGACCGTGAAGGAGAAGCGATCGGATGGCACCTTTGTCAAGCACTTGGACTTGATCTTGAGACAACTGCTCGTATTGTCTTTCATGAGATTACCAAACCAGCAATCACGCATGCAATCGAACATCCGAGAACGATTGATATTGATCTCGTCAACGCACAGCAAGCTCGTAGAATCCTCGATCGTATTGTTGGGTACAAAGTATCACCAGTACTCTGGGAGAAAATTCAACGTGGCCTGTCCGCATGACGAGTTCAATCCGTTGCAGTACGACTTATCGTTGAACGAGAGAGGGAAATTCTTGCATTCGTTAAGGAGGAATCTTGGAAGATTCGAACCAATCTCAAAACAACAAAAGAAGAAAATATTATTGCAGAACTCACAAAAATCGGTGGCAAAGCAAAAACGCTCAAAGATATTGTCAGCGTACAAAAATATCTTGCCACTCTCTGAGTCGCAGTAGCAAATCTCGAGGCAAAAGAGGATAAAAAAGGAAATCTCTCGATTGATCTGAATCTTGTTACACCTTTTTCGCTTGTATCTCAAGAACAAAAAGCATCGAAACGTTCACCGGGAGCGCCATTTACTACCTCAACTCTCCAACAAGAAGCATCTCGAAAGCTAGGTTATAGCGTGTCACAAACCATGACGATAGCGCAGATGCTCTACCAAAATGGACACATTACTTACATGCGTACCGACTCCGTCAATCTCTCCGATCTCGCGATCAGTGCTTGCTCAAAATATATCGAAGAGCAATTTGGAAGTGAATACAGTGTCAAATGAGGAAGAAAATATAAAACAAAACAATCGAGCGCTCAAGAGGCACACGAAGCAATACGCCCAACACACATGGAAAAATCATGAGAAGAAATTGGACTGGAATGAAGTGACGCACGACTCTATCGACTCATACGAGAACGAACTATTGCATCACAAATGCGAGATGCAGAAGTGGAAACAACAACCTATCAATTTGCACCGGAAGTTCAAAAGGAGGATATTTGGATAGCAAAAGGTGAAGTCATCAAGTTTGATGGGTTTATGAGACTCTATACAGAAGGAACGGATGACGAAGAGACAAGTGAAGACAGTACGCGTCTTCCCGCTCTGAACAATGGAGATATACTCAATTCTGAAACACTCAAAGCCATACAACATTGGAGCAAACCACCAGCACGATATACCGAAGCTCTTCTGGTTAAAAAACTTGAAAGTGAAGGGATCGGTCGTCCATCAACCTATGCCCCAACTATAACCACTATTATCGACCGTGGTTATGTAGAAAAAGAAGAAAAACGCCTCAGGCCTACAGATATTGCCATGACAGTGACTGATTTTCTCTCAAAGTATTTTGAGCAAATGATGGATTATAAGTTCACAGCAAATGTCGAAGAACAATTTGATACCATTGCAGAAGGAAAGCTCGAATGGCAGAAAATGCTTACCACTTTCTATACGGGACTTGAAAAACAGATTGAAGGATCTGGGGCAATCAAAGGGAAGATTGAAGAGAAAGTGGGTAGAAATTGTCCAGAATGTGGCAAAGAACTTGTCTATAAATTCAGTCGCGGTGGAAAGTTCGTAGGATGTTCCGGATATCCAGAGTGTAAATATCTCGAATCCGTCGTAAATCCAAAACTTCAAGCACTCAAAGACAAATACGACGGACTCCCTTGTGAAGCTGGTGGAACTATTATTGTTCGTACCGGAAGATTTGGACCGTTTCTCTCATCAAGTCTCTATCCGGAAGTAAAATGGATAGGGAAAATCAGCGACTTCGAAGGGGCAGAACTCACTGCAAAGTATGGTTGACACAAATGTGATAAATGTTGAGAAGGTATTATGAAAGTAAAGTTCAGTAAAAAATGACCATTTCTCGCATGTAGCAGATATCCAGAGTGTAAAAATGCAGAGAATCTCCCAAAGGAAGCTCTCGAAAAATCCCCAACTCCCGAAGATAGCGAAGAAAAGTAAAATCCCCCTAGGGGGATTTTTGTTCTTGATTCCGATCCACAGCACGGATATTTAATTGCATATCAGCCATGGGAAGGAACGGTAAATCACAGCTTGGTATCTTCATATCACCATTTACAAGATGTACCTCCAATTCCTTTAAGGTGGATAATGACACTTTCGTCACCTTATTATTCCCAAGAATGCGATATTGAATCTCCACATTCAGTAATATCTCCGGTAATAAATAAGGTGGTATCAGCTGTTTCCTCCGGAACCACAGCGTCATACCAATACCCAAAATGAATCCAATAAATAAGAAGACAAAATTTTCAAGAAATATAGACATAGTTCTTCTCCTTCTTGAACTACTGATACACATTTGAGATTATGATATTTATTCAGATTTTCGCAAATTATTTCTCGACAAAACTCTGAATCCGATACAATAGAAATCTTCCTTCAATACTCAATACTATGTCTACAGTAAAAGAATATCAAGCGATTTTTACTACTCGAGCTCTCATTATTCATGAAAATAAACTTCTCATTGTTCGTCATTCAAATCCACATTCAACATACTATGCGCTCCCAGGTGGCAAGCTCGAATGAGACGAATCACTCATTAATGGACTCAAAAGAGAGATTTATGAGGAACTCAATATCAATGCCGAGATTGGACCTCTCGCACTTGTTCATGAATTTATACACCCAATATATGGCGGACGAAGAATCGAGTTTTTCTACACTATTCAAAATACTCACGAGTTTCTTACACTTCAAAATCAAGAGAACAATACATCATCTCACGCATTCGAAATTTCAGAAATTCTCTGGGTAGATATTGCAGATATAGCAAATGGTACTATCGATCTCAAGCCCTATTGTCTGAGAGATCTCTTCAAAAGTGACCAGCTACAAAATATACAATCTTTCAATCCACACTATGTGAGTCAATACTAAAACTTCTCTCGTACTAGGCGGTGGTGGTATCCGATGATGTGCACACATTGGCGTCTATAAAAGAATGTGTGAACTCTGAATACAACCAGATGAAATTGTTGGAACGAGTATTGGTGCAATTGTTGGTGCATTTATAGCGTTTGGACTCTCTGCGGATGATATGGAAAATATTATCAAGAGTATTCCGACCACCATTCTTCTCTCACCAGATTTGAAGACTGGGCTTCTCTCTCAAAAGGGTATGATCAAGTATTTCTCAAAGTTTCTTGGCACATCCGCACGAATAGAAGATGCTCATATACCACTCAAGATTGTCGTAACAAACTTTGATACAGGAGAGAAAGAGATCCTCACCTCATGACCTCTCCTCCCCGCTATTGCAGCCTCAGCTGCTATACCAAGCCTCTTTACTCCAGTTCTTATTGATAAGTATCGTTATATTGACGGTGGGATTGTCGACAATCTTGCTGTCAGTGAAGCAAGCTACGAGCATATCATTGCAGTCAGTGTAGTGGGTGGCAGCATCATGAAGAAATCAAAGAGAAAAAAGGCTTCCGTTTTCTGAATCAACATCTTTACGCCATATCGTGCCTACGAAGATCTCATTCAAGCGTTCAAGATCATGCTTATGCAAAATGAACTCGCAAAATTTTGAGAGAAAAGAGAGAAAATAACCCTAATTAAACCCAATGTTGATGGAGTCAATCTCCTCCAAATCAACAAAGCACTTTATGCAATGAGGCAAGGATATATTGCAGGAAAAGAAAGTCTATAAAACTCCGCTTAAGCGGAGTTTTATATTAAAATTGATCAATATAAGTTGTAAATATATACATATCAAATGCATTTCAATATGTATTTTTCACATATCCAGATGCTGGACCGTATATAGTTCCAGTTCCAGGATCAGAAAATTGGTGATCAAATGTTTGAACTCCTAAGTGAGTAATCGTATTTGGAAGCGTAACAGATGTAAGGTTATTATAAGCAAATGCTAAGCTACCTATAGTAGCCATCCCTTGAGGAATAACAACCGTAGTAAGTTGATTGTTTGCGAATGCATAAAATCATTCATACAGTCATCAAATAAATGTGGTGCCAGGAGCAAATGATAGCGATGATATTTGATTATAACGAAAGGCTTCACTTCATATTGAAGCTCCAGTTGACAATAGCACAAGATCAGTAATTTGATTATTCGCAAATGCTCGATCTCAAATACTCGTTACGCTTGATGGAATCGTCAAATGAGTAAAATTATTATACTGAAAAGCTCACCCAGAAACACCTCATCAAATACTCGTTACACTTGATGGAATCGTCAACGAAGATATCTGATTATTTACAAAAGCTCATTCGGCGATACCCACAACGCCTCATGGAATCGTCAACGAAGATAGCTGATTATTTCGAAAACCATTATATGGAATGTAGAGCAGATTTTGTGATAAAGTAAGAGAACTGATTTGATTAAAGGCAAATGCATAACTACCGACCTGATCGATACTATCAGGAAGATCAAGTATTGAGATATTGTTTCCATAAAATGCATAACTACCGATATTTGTAATTCCATTCGGTATAACAGCACTGTTGAGACCTTTATTTTGAAAAACCGAAGAACTAATAGCCGTCACATTAACTCATCAAATGTTACACGGAATAACAACATCAGATGGACCATTATATGCTGTAATAGTTTTCGTGGAGGCATTAAATGTAAAATAACTTTCATCTGTCACATTTGATGCATTGGTACACACCACTTCTGGAGGTGGAAGACTAATCTCCAGTTCATGTTGAGACCCCACATAAAAATCAGTTGAACTCGTTGATCCTGTACAACCATAGGGAGTAACATCGAGAAAGCTTGACTGTGGAGTACAAGCTATACTCGCATATGGAGTCTCAAATGCTATATTCGATGGCATATTAGTACTGCCAGCAAGAATAGTAACGGGAGATTGATAGTTGCTATCTAGAATGAATGTATCAATCACATATCCATCCACCGTATCATCTATGAGTGACCCAGGAGTAATCGTCGTAATAGTCACTCCATAAGTTGCATAGAGAGATATAGTAAGAGGCCCTATATATCCATAGTAGGTATTCCCCATAATACTATACTCTCCCATAGTAAGTATATGACTTACCGGTCATCCTCCTCCACCTCCAGAATCACCACCCCCAGAACCTGATCCACTCCCCGTACCACTATTCATCCCCAAAAGACTCTTCTCATCAAAGCTTCCATTCTTCAGAGCATTGAGTGATCCAGTAGAAATAGAGGTAGAGAAATATTCATCATTTCAAGAAGATCAAACAAGAATATCATAATTACTACTATCACTCAAAGAGATATCTCTACTTCCTGTACCCGTTACTCCATTCTGAAGAGGTTGCTTACTTCCCTTGGAGAGAAAGATTCAGAGTCTATCTCCTGCAGAGTAGGGATATCTGGAGGAGAGATCAACAGTACTACTGTCGAGTGCATAGGCAGTACTGAAGGGATACATTATATCTCAGGCGTACGCCTGAGATACTTTCATTCCTTCCATTGTTCCTTCTGTTGCTTCACGAAGTGAAGCAGAAAGCATACCTCAAAAGTCTGAGAAGGTTCCAAGAAGAGACTGCGAAGCAGTCTCTTGTATTCCTTTCAATTGTCCTCCAAACTTATCCACTCCAACTTCTTGATTCCCCCTGTTCAGATTATCATCTCCTCTTCCACTTCATCCACCATCCAATCATCCTTCATTCATTCCAATCTTCTCATTTCCATGAAACTTTCTTCCAGCAATCTCTATAGTCCTCTCAAATCTTGGATTCTCAAGGTATGCAAGAAACTGTGCTTGGTCGTAGTGTTGATTGACTCGATAGGTATAGGGTATATTGTCTTTGGGATCAAAGATCTTATCTGATCCATACCCAAGAGGATTCACAATACTCGTACTCATGAATCCTTGGTATCCAATGAATGTTCCACTGACAGTGAGAGATACACTATCTGCTATGGGAGTAGGAAGCTTTCGAAGTTGTGCACTCGTAATCCTTGCACTCTCTGACAATGTCTTAATATCACTAATTCTCTTTCCATCTCTTGCTACTGATGACTGATGACTCATCACTACAAACCCTATCACGGATAGTATAGAGAGTATGGTGATGACTACTATGAGTTCGGTGAGGGTGAAGGCGGAATGTTTCTTGGAGAGGGAAGCAATCTTATTACGTATATTTTGTATATGTTAAAATAATGGGGATATGGAGCATTTAGATATAAGTTCTAATTTAATCATGTAAGAGGTGGTTCTATATGGAGTGTGTTGTAACCATTAGTACGATCCCCCCAACAAGCCACACTATTGTCATTTTTTAAAGCACAAGTATGGTACTCTCAAGCATCGATGTCAACTACATTACTCAATCATACTGGAACATTTGTCTGTCCATATCAGTTGTCACCCCAACATATAACATTTCATCATGTAATCGCACATGCGTGAGAGTCACCAACAGTTACCTTAGTAATACCAGTAGTATTTGGTATTGTCCATGGTGCTACCCACTGATTTCAGTTAGCCTTGCGTCACCAACACATCACAGATTGATCATCATGACGTATACCACAGGTATCATACCAGCCAGCAGATATAAAATCGAATGCAAATCAAGGTGCTTCGTTTTCACTTCACCAGCAAACCACTCAACCTCTATTATCGAGAGCACAGCTATGTTCTGCTCATGTTGTTACCTGAACAAAATCAGTTCGTGAAGTTATTTCAGCTGGAACATCTTGCCCATAACATTTTATACTACCGTTTGAATTCAGTGCACATACATGTTGCCAATTGATATCTATGCCTGATTCATTGCTAAAATATCCAGTTGGTATCTCTTCAATTTCATCCCAGTTATTATACTCATTGTCATACCCATCACTTCACCAGCAAGAAACATTTCCATCGCTTGTGCGAACACATCCGTTCCATCATCCAACATCAATATGTGTTGCGTTTGTGATTCATGGTGGAAAATTTTTTGCTCCGTACCAATTGTAACCCCAGCATATAATTCATCCGGTGGAGCTAATTCCACAAGTATGATCTACTCATGCTGCAATACGTTTTTCTGTTACAATTGGAGAAAAATGAATGACTGGTGGTGGCGGAGGTGGAGGATCAATCTGAATTTGAATATAAGGAAATAACAATGATGAGGAGATTGAAACGGTTTGCCCGTTGGGTGTTATATTAGATTGGCTTTTTTGTTCAAAACTTGTTCAATAATCAGTATCCGTTGTCGCCCACCATGTTCCCAAATCCCCAAGAAGTACATTTTCATCAAAATCAAGATAGGTAAGATGGGTAAGATTCTCGAGAGAATCAGGAACAGTATTTATATCTAAGTTATGCCAGAAAGATAGTTCTGTTAAATTTGATAAATTTCCAATAAACTCAGGTATGATAGAGATTTGATTGTAAGATAGATAGAGTTTTTGTAGCCCAGTAAGAGATTGAATCTCTAATGGAACTACTGTGAATGAATTATTTCCAAGATCAAGTATTTCTACATCCCGCAACTTCGCAACAGCATTTGGAATATCTGTAAGCCCCAGATTATTCCATTGAAGATTGGTCATCGCACACCAATCTTCAGCTGTATAACTCTCTCACTTTACAGCGTTGAGATCAATTACTTCTTGACTTGTGAGTCCACATGTTGGATCATTCGATCCACCACCTGATCCCGACCCGCTACCACTACTCGATCAACTTGATGCTACGATCGTAGCGCCTGCAAGCAAGGTATCAAGTCCGTTGTTCGTCTTGAGAGCAGTAGTTCCAGTTCCTTCGATAGCAGAAAGTTTAAGGGATTCATTCACATAGAGGAAATAGTTCGTATCTATACCAGATGATCCAAGATCAAGAGTGCCTGTATTGGTATTTGTATTGTAGATTAATGCATTTGCTGGCTCATTGGTGGTACTACTTAAAATAATACCGAGCTTATCTCCATAGACATAGGGAACTCTCTTGGAGAAATCAGTTGCTTGAGCAGTATTGATTCAAAGAAAGGTAGAAAAATCAGCAAGAAGAATATCACCTCGAGAGATAGATGACGAGCCATTTTCAAGATAGGCAAGATACTGACTCTTGTCCCTTGCTTGTCCTACCCGGTAGATATAGGGAGTATGGTCTTGAGGATCATAGACACTATCTGAGTATCCATAGGCTTGTGCTACGTATCATGACATATATCCTTGCCATCCAATATCGATACCACTTACGGTAAGTGCAATAGCTTGATCTGGGAGAGGAAGCATTCTCTGTTGTACTGCCTGAAGCTGACTCGCATCATAGATATTCTTAATGCTCGCCAAACGATTTGAATCACGAGCAGATACGGTAGCATCATTCATCATAATAAATGCTACCAAACCAAGGATGGAGAGGATGGTGATGACAATGATGAGTTCTACGAGGGTGAATCAGGAGTGTTTCTTTGAGAGAGAAAATATAACTCTTGAGCTACTTAAGTCTTTCATAAATAGAATTGATAAGATAAAATACTATTTATTTTGTTTCATCATACTTTCAGCAGAAATGCAAAAAATATCACGGATGAAGTGATGTTTCAAGTAGACGAATATTTTGCATAGTTTGTGGTACATTTTAGAGTTTATGCAAAAACCTCTTCTGCTATCGTTTTTTCGATACTTTGAGAAAATATCTCAAGTGAATAAAAGAGATATTTGAGATTATTCACATAAAGTATGACGTCTGGGTCCATCATCCAAGTATTGAGTACTTTAAGAAGCTCTCAGGGTGAAATGATAGATGAAGAAACAGAGTAAGACTTTATACTATCAGAAAAAACCACAATTACATTTGAAGCAAAAACTTCGTATGTTATCCATATTTTTGAGGAAGCATTCATGTTATCAATAGACTCTTGCCACATATTGCTATGAGATATAATATGAGGCGTAGAAAAAGGAACCAGTGTTTTATCCTCAATATTCTTAACTCAAGGAGTAGATGTACTTGATGAAAATTTTTTCAAAAGTGAATGAAACTCCATCTTCGTAAGAAACTGTACAAAAGATGGTAGTTGCAGACGATGAATTGATCAGATATAAGCATTTTCACTCGAAAACTTGACGTCTAAATCTATCATAACTGTTGCTAAATCAAGTGAGAGAAAAGCATTGTCACGTTCTGCACACAATACACTTTGCGTCTTCTCAGGCAACTCTCATAGATGCTCATATATTTGACTCAAATGTCCAAAGCGAGTAATAAGATCAGCTGCTTTTTTCGGACCAAAACCTTTGATACCAGGAATATTATCCGAACTATCTCAGACAATAGCAAGATAGTCACGGACATACTTGCTCCCAACACCAAATTTCTCAACACACTCTTTTTCACGGGCAACGATCTTTTTCATGCCATCAACAATCTTCACATGCTCAGAGAGCACTTGATACATATCTTTGTCGCTTGAAAGAAGAGATATTTCACACTCACTTGATGAATATTGATGAGCAATACTTGCCATCACATCATCTGCTTCATGTCATTCGAGTATAATCATCGGTATTT